>NZ_JAVDYG010000001.1:1480265-2960530 GCF_031458325.1 Nocardioides marmoribigeumensis | reverse complement strand
GTCGGAGCTGGTGGCGGCCTCGGTCGTGCGCGACATCATCTCGGCCGACCTCAAGGTGGGCGACCGGCTGCCGGCCGAGTCCGACATGCTCACGCAGTACTCCGTCAGCCGCGAGTCCCTGCGCGAGGGTCTCCGGCTGCTCGAGGTGCAGGGCCTCATCTCGATCCGCCGCGGGCCCGGCGGCGGGCCCTACGTCGCCCCGGTCAACGCCAGCTACCTCGCCCGGACGGCGAGCATGTACTACACCCTCAGTGGCGCGACCTACAGCGAGGTCTTCGACACCTGGCTCGACCTCGAGCCCCTCATCGCGGCCAAGGTGGCCCGCATCGCCGACCGCCGACGCAAGACGGCCGCGCTGGCGCCGTTCCTCGACGACCACCAGCCCGCCGACGAGCACGAGCACTTCGAGGAGCTCAACACCTTCCACTCCGTGCTCGCCGCGCTCGCCGGCAACCGGGTGACCACCCTGCTGGTGCAGTCGGTCACGCACATCGTGGTCGACCACGTCGTGGAGGACATGGACCCGCTGGAGATCCCGCACCTCGACAGCGACCACCACGCGATCGCGGTGGCCGTCATCGACGGCCGGGCGCGCAAGGCGCGCGACCTCATGCACGACCACATCGCGGCGATCGTGGAGCACTACCGCACCCAGCACCCCGACCACATGGAGACGCCGATCGCCTGGCGGTGACGCGTGCCCGCCCACCGCCGCCGCCTCACGCCTCGACAAGGAGCGACTTGAGCGGCACGCCGACGTCGGCGGCCCGGTCCTGCGGGACGGTGAGCCCCTTGGCTAGGCCTTGGCGCACGGCGAGGTACTCCGGGGTCCGGTTGACGCTGTCGATCGCGATCAGCCGGCCGTGGCGGTAGTACAGGACCGAGAACTTCTCCTCGTCCGGCTCGCCGCGCACCACCACGTCGTCGTACCCGGTCGAGAGCCCGGCGATCTGCAGCTTGATCGTGTCCTGGTCGGTCCAGAACCACGGCACGGAGGAGTACTCCTTCTCCTCGCCCATCAGCGTGGCGGCTGCCACCTTGGCCTGGTCGACGGCGTTCTGCACCGACTCCAGCCGCACCATCACGTCCTGGGTCAACGGGTGCGGCAGCAGTGTGACGTCGCCGGCCGCGACGACCCGCGGGTGGCTGGTGCGCGCGTGCCGGTCGACGACGACGGCTCCGTTCTGGATCTCCAGGCCCATGTGCTCGGCGAGCTCGCCGCGCGCGTGCACGCCGATGCCGACGAGGACCAGGTCCGCGGGGAGCAGCGTGCCGTCGTCCAGCCGCACGCCGGTCACCGCACCGTCCTGGCCCTCGACCGCGGTCACGGTCTGGCCGAGCTTGATCGTCGTGCCCCGGCGCTCGTGGGCCGCGCGGTAGAACTCCGAGACCACCGGCGCGACCGCGCGCATCACGAGGCGTGAGCCCATCTCGACGACGGTCACCTCCTTGCCCTTGTTGCGGCAGACGGCAGCGGCCTCGAGGCCGATGAAGCCGCCTCCGACGACCACGACGTTCGTCGCGTCCGGCAGGCGCTCCGCAAGGCGGTCGGCGTCGGCGAGGTCACGGAGGTAGAGCACACCGTCGAGCTCAGCGCCCGGCACGGGGAGCCGGGCGACGCGGGCGCCCGTGGTCAGCGCGAGCTGGTCGAACGGCAGCTCGCGGCCGCTGGCCAGCCTGACGATGCCCTCGTCGAGCTCGACGTCGGTCACCCGGTCGCCGCAGATCAGCTCGATCGCGTGGTCGGTGTAGAACGCCTCGTTGCGCAGGGCCAGGGACTCGAGGGTCGCCGCGCCGGAGAGGTAGGCCTTGGACAGCGGCGGGCGGGCGTACGGCGGGTGCGGCTCGGCGCCGACGAGCTGGACCTTGCCGGCGTAGCCCTTCTCCCGCAGCGAGACGGCGATCTGCAGGCCGGCCTGCGCGGCGCCGACGATGACGATCGCGCTCATCAGAACTGCTCCGGCGCGACGCGGACCAGGAGGCCGTCGAGCTCGTCGGTGACGGTGATCTGGCACGACAGGCGGCTGCCCGGCGTGCGCTCGGCCATGGCGCCGTCGAGGAGCTCGCACTCGACCTCGTCGTCGCTGTCCTCGGCCCGGCCGACCTTGTCGATCCACGCGTCGTCCACGTGCACGTGGCACGAGGCGCAGGACAGGAAGCCGCCGCACTCGGCGACGACGCCGGGCACGCCGTTCTTGACCGCGGTGTCCATGACGGTGGCACCGACGTGGGCGTCGATCTCGTGCTTGACCCCGTCAGGGTCGATGTAGGTGATGGTCGGCATCGCCGTTCCTCCTGGGTTCTGCCGATCGGCGTCGGTCGTGGTCGTGGTCGCGGGGATGAGAGTGGTCGGGAGAGAGGTCGTGGGGGCGAGCTGGTCAGTCGTCATCGCCGACCCCCAGTCCGGTCAGCACCGACGACTGCTCGTCGGCGAAGTGGGCGAGGACGAGCAGGTCGGTCAGCCGTCCGTCCGGGTGCTGCACGTGGTCGCGCAGCAGCGCCTCGCCCTCGAAGCCGAGCCGGCGGAAGATCTCGGCGGTGGACTCCTCGTCGGCGGGCACCTCGACGGTCAGCTTGGACAGCCCGTCGCGCAGGGCGGTCATGAGCACCGTGCGGGCCATGGCACGACCGAGGCCGCGGCGGCGGTGTCGGCTGCCGACGACCAGGCGCACCTCGCCCACGTGGGAGGACAGGCCGACGCCCGGGTAGAGGGAGGCGTAGGCCGCGACCTCGTCGTCGACCAGGGCGACCCAGCGGGTGTTGTGCTCGTCGGCGACCGCGATCTCCACACCGTGGGGGTCGCGCACGTCCTCCTTGACCGAGGTGACGTCCTCGTCGGGGAGCTCGTCGAAGAAGCGGCGCAGCGCGGACGCGTGGGTCGGCTCCAGGGTCGTGATGGTGCTCATCGGGTCTCCTCCACCGGTCGGCTGCGCGCACGCAGGAACTCGGAGATCTGCGGGATGGTGACCTGGTGGGCCTTGCGGCCGACGGCCAGGCCGATGTGGCCGGCGTCGAGCAGGAGCTCCTGCTTGTCCTCCGACCCGACCAGGTCGAGCGCGGGGCGCGCCGAGGCCGGAGGCACGATGTGGTCGCGAGCGGCGACGACGTTGAGGTAGGGCACGCGGATGTCGCGCAGCGACACCGGCCGACCGTCGAGCCGGAAGGTGTCCTCGAGCAGGGAGTTGTCGCCCACGAGCAGGTCGACCACCTGTCGAGCGGTCCGGCCCGGGAAGGGCACGTGGTCCGTGGCCCAGCCCGTCATCAGCTGGTGCGCGGCCACCTTGTCGTCGTCCAGGAGCCGGTCGAGGATGTTGGCGTACTGCGCGAGCTCGGCGGTCGGCTTCATCAGCCGGAAGTACTGCAGCAGGACGTGGGGCGGCACGTTGCCCTCCTCGTCCAGCGCCTCGTCGACCGACAGGTCGCCGCTCCCGAGCGCATCGGTCAGGACGCCGGCGTCGGTGAAGTCCACCGGGGTGGCGATCGTGGTGAGGCTGGCCAGCGGCAGCTCCGGGTCGGCAGCGGCGGCCATGAGGGTGAGCAGGCCACCGAAGCAGTAGCCGACCAGCGCGACGTCGGGGCTCCCGGTCAGGTCGCAGACCCGGTCGAGGACCTCGGGGATGAGGCGCTCGGCGTAGTCCTCCAGGCCGTTGCGCGACTCGCGCTCGCCCGCGGTCCCCCAGTCGACGAGGAAGACGTCGAACCCGTCGTCCCGCAGGTGCTCGACGAAGCTGTTGCCCGGCACGAGGTCCAGGATGTAGCTCTGCGACACCAGGCTGAACACGATGAGCAGCGGCGGCCCCTGCGTGACCCGGTCGCTGCGGTAGCGCCACATGGTCGCGCTGCCCTGCTCCCAGACGGTGTCCTTGGGGGTCAGCCCCGTCTCGGGGCGCCCGGCGCCGGTGACCACGCGGATGCCGTTGCGCGCCCGCAGCGCGTTGCGCGCGACGTCGCGTCGGATCCGGTCGACGAGCTCCGCGGGCGTGCGCAGCACGCTCGTGGTGGCGCCGGAGGCGGTCTCAGCCATCGTCCCGGCTCCGTTCCTTGCGCGCCCGCGCGCGCTTCTCGCGCTCCAGAGCGCTGCGCAGCGCCCGGACCTCGTGGTCCAGATCGCCGATCTGCCCGCGGAGCCGGCGTACGTCGGTGCCGGCCGGCAGGTTGACCAGGTGCCAGACCTGGCTGGTGCGGCGCTCGACCTGGCCCTTCATCCCGCGCTTGACCTTCTGCACGACCACGAGCGAGGTGGAGAACGTCGGCCCGTGCACGAACTCCTCCACGCGGGGGCCGACGGCTCCCTCGACGGCGTTGAACGCCTGGAGCCACCACGGTGCACCCACGAGTCCTCCTCCTTCGTCTGATGCGCATCACTGTGCCGCATCTCGCGTTATTTATCCAGAGGAATAGGCCATAAATCTTGGATTCGTGGGGATGAATAGGAGACACTTCACGCGTGACGGTGTGCCCGTGGTCTAATGCTTGACTTATAACGCATTGCTTGGTGTACTTCGTGCATCCGATCGACCCACACACCCGAGGAGAACCCCATGACGACCTACACCGAGCTCACCGAGAAGGCCGCCGACCAGCTGCTCGAGGCGGTCAAGCCCCTCAACGACCTGACCCAGAAGTTGGCCGGCAAGGCCTCCGAGACCGCCGGCAAGCTGCCGACGCTCCCCCGCCCCGAGGGCGTCCCGACCGCGCTCGAGGTCGTCTCGGCCCACTTCGCGTTCGCCGAGAAGCTGCTCGGCGCGCAGAAGGACTTCGCCCTCAAGCTGGCCGGCGAGGCCACCGAGGCCAGCCAGTCCGGCCCGCAGGGGTCGTCCAAGGCCAAGTCCTCGACCAAGAGCTGACCCGGACCCCCGGAGCAGCACCCACCCTTCGACGCCGCGTGACGGACCACGGCATCACCACTGAGGAGAACGTCATGCACGCATCGAAGACCGGCCAGGAGTCGCGCCCGAGCCTGCTGCTGCAGGCCGCGGAGCTTCCACGGGCCTGGGGGGAGTACGCCGCGCTGGTGGGGAGCGCGGGGCTGCTCGCCCTCGCGCCCAAGGGCGACGGCGGACCCGTCGTCGTGCTCCCGGGCTTCACCGGCACCGATGGCTCCACGATGGTCCTGAGGAAGTTCCTCGGGCGCGTGGGTCATCGGCCGGTGGCCTGGGGGCTCGGTCGCAACATCGGTCCGTCGCGCAAGATCCTCGACGGGATCGACGACCTGGTCCAACGCCTCGCCGACGAGCACCAGCAGCCGGTCCAGCTCGTCGGGTGGTCACTCGGCGGCATCTATGCCCGCCACGTCGCCGTGCGCCATCCCCATCTGGTGCGCCGCGTGATCACGCTCGGCAGCCCCTACCGGCTCCTGGACCACCACAACAGCCACGCCGCGTGGGTGTACGACCTCTACGCCCCGCTCCACGACGCCGCCGACGACCTGTCCCCCGGCGGCCCGACCTCGCGCCCCCTGGGCGTGCCGACCACCTCGATCTACTCGCGCACCGACGGCGTCGTGCCGTGGTGGTCGTGCACCGAGGAGGAGTCCGACCTCGCCGAGAACGTAGGGGTCTTCTCCAGCCACAACGGGCTGGGCCACAACCCGCAGGCCATGTACGTCGTCGCCGACCGGCTGGCCCTGCCGGCCCGGGACCTCCCCAGGTTCCACCCTGCCCCTGTCTGGCGGGCGTTCTTCCTCGGCGCCTGAGCCCTCACCTGCCCCGGCGCTAGGACGGACCTGTGGTGTCGCTGGTGCTTCTGGGTTCGGATGCAGTCATGGGGTGCCGGCGAACGACCCCATGGCGCCGCCCCCCGATCACGGCGTGTTAGTTCGCCTTGCGGCTGCTCGTGGCGAGAACCAGCTGTTCGGCGGATCGGGACATGCTTCCTGGCCGGATCGACGTCGGCGTCCGCCGAGCTCGAACGAACCTGACGGCGGCCGGTCCACGAGAGCGGGCCTAGGAGCGGTCGCTCGTCGACACCCCGGCGCCGTAGCGCTCCCGCAGGACGCGCTTGTCCAGCTTGCCCATCGTCGTGCGGGGCAGCCCGTCCACCAGGTCCAGCCGGCGCGGGCACTTGAAGCCCGCCAGCTCCGAGCGGCACAGCGCCATCAGGTCCTCGGGGGTGACGTCGCCCGTCACGACCACGAGTGCCCGCAGCTCCTCGCCCAGGTCCTCGACCGGGACCCCGAACACCGCGACGTCCTCGACGTCGGGGTGGGCGAGCAGCACGCGCTCGACCTCGGCGGGATAGATGTTCACCCCGCCCGAGACGACCAGGTCGGCCGTGCGGTCGGTGATCCAGACGAAGCCGTCCTCGTCGACACGGCCGACCTCGCCGAGCGTGAACACACCCGGGCCGTAGGTCGTGCCGGTGAGCCCGTCGACGGCGTAGACCAGCCCTCGGCCGGTCGCGTCGCGGAAGCAGAGCTGGCCGGGTTCGCCGGTGGGCACCTCGCGACCGTCCTCGTCGAGCACCAGCACCTCGAACGGCGGCACCGCCCGTCCGACCGATCCGGGATGGGCCAGCCACTCCGTGCTGTCGAGGCTGGTGGTGGTCCCGACCTCGGTGCCGCCGTAGGCCTCGACGAGCACAGGCCCCCACCACTCGATCATCTTCCGCTTGACGTCGACAGGGCAGGCCGAGCCGGTGTGCACGACCTCGCGCAGCGAGCTGACGTCGTACGACGCGCGCAGGTCCTCGGGCAGCGCCAGCAGTCGGGAGAAGTGGGTCGGCACCATCACCGATCCTTGGATCCGGTGCTCCTGGATGGCGCGCAGCACGCCCTCGGCGTCGAAGCGCGGCATCACCACCAGGGGCGTCCCCGCGAGCAGCAGACGCACGGCCGTGAGCGGACCCGTGTGGTAGAGCGGGCCGACCACGAGGTGCGGCCGGTGCTGCGCCAGCGGGTTCTCCGCGAAGACGGTGAGCAGCTCGGCCACGCTGTCCACGCGCGGGAACATCGTGGGCGGCTGCTCGACCGGCTTGGGGCGACCGGTGGTGCCCGAGGTGAAGAGCATCGGCGGACGCGGCCGCAGGGACCTCAGGTCCTCGGGCGCCTGGGCCTCGACGGCCAGCAGCGAGGTGTCCACCACGCGCACTCCCCCGGCGCGGGCGGCGGCCTCGGCCGCCACCGCTGCGGTCTGGGCGTCGGCGACCAGGAGCGCCGCCCCGGAGGTCTCGAGCAGGTAGGCGACCTCGCCGGCGGTGAGGTGGAAGCTCACCGGCACCGCGGAGAGCCCGGCCAGGATCACCGCGGCGTGGGTGAGGACGGTCTCGACGGAGTTGTGCGCCATCACCGCGACCCGCCCCGACGTGCCGTCGGTCAGCTCGCGCAGGGCGACCACCGCGCCGTAGAGGCGGGCCTCGGCCTGGTCGCGGTCGAGCGTGGTGGTGCCGTCGGTCAGGGAAGCGGTCAGCGAGGCGGTCAACGCAGCTCCTTCTTGAGGATCTTGCCCGTGGATCCCTTGGGCAGGTCGGGGACGAGCCGGACCTCGCGGGGGTACTTGTACGCCGCGAGCCGGGCCTTGCAGAACGCGATCACGTCCGCTTCGGTGGCCTCCGCCCCCGGACGCAGGACGACCACGGCGACGACCTCCTCGCCGAGCCGGTCGTCGGGCCGACCGATGACGGCGGCCTCGCTGATCGCCGGGTGCGCGTAGAGCACCTCCTCGATCTCGCGGGGGTAGACGTTGTAGCCGCCGCGGATGACCAGGTCCTTGAGCCGGTCGACGACGAAGAGGTAGCCGTCCTCGTCCTCGTAGCCGAGGTCCCCGGTGTGCAGCCAGCCGTCGCGCAGCGCCTCGGCGGTCGCCTCCGGGTTGTTGCGGTAGCCCTTCATCACGTTGTGGCCGCGCACGACGAGCTCACCCACGTGCTCCGCCCCGCGGGGCAGCCGGCGGCCGTCACCGTCGACGACGACGACCTCGACCCCCCAGATGGGCTTGCCGATCGAGAGGAACCGACGGTCCTCGAAGGAGCGGTTGAACGTCGCGGTCGCGCAGGACTCCGACAGGCCGTAGCCCTCGAGCAGCAGCACGCCGTAGCGCTCCTCGACCTCGCGCAGGATCTCGCCGGGGATCGCCGCCCCGCCGGAGACGGCGAGCCGGAAGCGCGAGAGGTCGCGACCGCTCGTGTCCTGCTGGAGGAGCGCGTGGTACATCGTCGGGACGCCGAACATGATGCTGACGCCGTCGCGCTCCATCGCCTCGACCGCCGCGGCCGCGTCGAAGCGTTCCATCACGGTGATCGTGCTGACGTAGCGGACCGCGACGCCGATCAGGCTCAGCCCGTAGACGTGGAAGAACGGCACCACGGCCAGGGAGACGTCGTCGGGGCCGAAGCCGAAGAGCGCGCCGGAGTTGATCGAGTTGAACACCAGCTGGAGGTGGGTCAGCTCCGCTCCCTTGGGCCGTCCGGTCGTGCCGCTGGTGTAGAGCAGCACCGCGGTGTCCTCCGAGCTCGTCGGCACGACGTCGCGGAACGGCTCGTCGGCGTACAGCTCCGTGAGCGAGCGGCACCCCTCCGGCACCGGTCCGCTGCCGGCGACGAAGACCGGGAGGTCCCCGGCCGCCGCGGCGACCTCGTCGAGGTGGGGGCTGCCGGTGAGCAGGGCCCTGGCACCGGAGTCGGCCAGCAGGTGGGCGACCTCCCGCTCGCGCAGCAGCGGGTTCATCGGCACCATCACCAGGCCCGCCCGCATCAGCCCGAAGTAGGCGAAGACGAAGTCGGCCGAGTTGGCCAGCTGGACGGCGACGGCGTCGCCCCGCTCGAGCCCCAGGGAGAGCACGCCGGCGGCCAGGCGGGCCGACTCGGTGTCCACCTCGGCGTAGCTGACCGTCCGCGGGCCGAGCACCAGGCAGGTCCGGTCGGGCTGGGCGGCCGCGGCCTCGCGCAGCACGGTGGCGATGTTGAGGCTCACTGCCACACCACCGGGTCGAGCATCCGCTCCGGCCAGCGCGTCGCACAGCTGGCGCGGACGCCGGCGATGTGCAGGTCCATCAGGTGCTGCGCCTTCGCCGGCCGCCCGTTGAGGATCGCCTCGGCGATCTCGGCGTGCTCCCGCTCGACGCCCTCCCAGTCCTCGACCCGGCTCAACGCCTCGGCCACGTGGTCGACCAGCATGTGGCCCAGTGACTGCAGGAGCAGGATCATCACGCGGCTGCCGCTGAGCTCGGCCACCGCCGTGTGGAAGCCGGTGTCCTTGGCCTCCTGCACCTGGCCGGTGTCGTCCTGGGGGTAGAGGTAGGGGCCCAGCGCACGGGCGACGTCGGCGCGGCCGGGCCGTCGGGCGATCTGCGCGGCCAGCGCGGGCTCCAGCACCTGCCAGGCCTCGAGCACCTCGTCGTACGTCGCGCCACCCACGTGGAAGAACAGCGAGGTGGTGCGGGCCAGGTAGAGCGGGTCGACCCCGGCGACGACCGGGCCCCCGCCCGGTCCGCGCTTGATCGTGATGAGGCCCTGGGACTCCAGCAGCCGCAGGGCTTCCCGCAGGGACTCCCGGCCCACGCCGTAGTCCACGAGCATCGTGGCCTCCGGCGCCAGGTGGTCGCCGATCCGCATGCCGCTGGCGACGATGTCACGCACCAGCTCGCCCGCGATCGCCTCGGACAGCTTGGGCATGCGCCGTGGCGGCACCTCGGAGCCCACCTCGTCATCCCCCTCGACTCGTCCATGGACCACCGGCAGGCCGCGGCGCGGCGCGATGCGGCGCGGCGGCGGCGGGTCCGCAGCCATGTTCACGCCAGCTGCTCGCGAAGCACCCGTCTGAGCAGCTTGCCGGTCTCGTTGTGGGGCAGCACCTCGACGAAGTGCACCTCCGACGGCGTCTTGGAGGAGCGCAGCCGGGCGCGCACCCAGTCCTGCAGCTCCTTCTCGGACGCGTCCTTGCCCGCGTGCAGGACGACGGCTGCGACGACGCGCTCGCCCCACTCGGTGTCGGGCAGCCCGACGACGGCCACCTCGGCGACGGCCTCGTGCTGGACCAGGACGTCCTCGATCTCGCCCGGGGAGAGGTTCTCCGCGCCCCGCACGATCACGTCGTCCGCGCGGCCGTCGACGTAGAGGAAGCCGGCCGCGTCGAGCAGGCCGCGGTCCCTCGTCGGGAACCAGCCCTCGTCGTCGATCGCCTTGTGGGACAGGTACTCCCCCGACACCTGCTCGCCTCGGACGAAGATCTCGCCCTGCTCGCCGGGGCCGACGACCGTGCCGTCGTGGTCGCGGATCTCGATCTCGACCGACGGGAGGGGGCGGCCCACCGAGCCCAGGCGCCTCCGCACGTCGGGATCGGTGCTGGCCGCCGCCTCGCGGTGGTCCTCGGGCCCGAGGACGCTGATCGTCGAGCTGGTCTCGGTCAGCCCGTAGGCATTGACCAGGTCGACGTCGGGGAGCAGGCGCAGCGCCCGCTCCACCACGGTGCCGGGCATCCGCCCGCCGCCGTACGACAGGTGCCGCAGCGCGGGCAGTCCCTCGCCGTCCGCCTCGACGACGTCGAGGATGCGGCCCAGCATCGTGGGCACGACCATCGCGTGGGTGATCCGCTCGGCCCGGGCCAGCTCGACCCAGCCCTCGGGGCTGAAGGCCGGCAGCTGCACCATGCGGCGCCCGTTGTAGACCGACGTGAGGACGGTCGAGATGCCGGCGATGTGGTAGGGCGGGACGCTGACCAGGATGGCCTCGTCCTCCTCCGCACCGAGGAACTCGACGGTCGACAGCACGTAGGAGACCAGGTGGCTCGGTCGCAGCACGGCCCCCTTGGGCTCACCGCTGGTGCCGCTGGTGAACAGCAGGATCGCGATGTCCCCGCCGCTCGGAGGCTCCTCCGCGTCGTGGGCGTCCACCCTGGCCAGGTCGTCCGGCGACACCACGGTGATGCCCTCGATGCCGGGGAAGCGAGCCGCCTGCTCGGGCGAGGCCACGACCACGGCCGGCGCGATGCGGCGTACGGCGGCCTGGAGCTGGGCGTCGGCCAGCCGGTAGTTGAGCGGCACGAACGGCAGGCCGGCGTAGGACGCGGCGTAGACGAGCAGGGGGACGGCCTCGGAGTTGGTGTCGACCATCCCGACGTGCTGGAGGTCCTGCCCCGCGAGCCGCGCGCCCAGGCTGCGTGCGCGGGCGAGCAGCTGGGCGTAGGTCAGGCCGTCGGCGCGCCGGCCGACGGCGACCCGGTCGGGGCAGCCTTCGGCCGCCATCTCCAGCAGCATCGAGAGTTCCATCTCGTCCACTTCCCTCTTTTATCATGATGAATACGATTGCCGACACGTCGCCGCGGCCTCCCCATCGGGAGGCCGCGGGCGCGCTCGGTCAGAGCGGGACCAGGCTGATGGCTCCCTCGGGGCAGGTGACCGCGCCGAGGCGAGCCTTGTCCCTGAGCTCCGGGGTCGCCGGCGTGTCGCCGTCGGCGAGCTCGCTGAAGCCCTCCTCGTCGTCGACGTACACCTCCGGCGCCAGGCTGTAGCAGCGACCGTGGCCGACACACTTGTCGCGGTCGATGACGACGCGGAAGGGGCCGTCCGGCTCGGTCGTGTCGGTCGTCGTGTCCGTCGTATCCGTCATCTCAGACCTCCCACACCAGCGGCAGCGAGCTCAGCCCGAGCTGCGGTCCGCTCTCGACGATGTCCTCCCGCGCCACGGCCGGGTCGAGCCGGTAGTGCGGGATGCGCTTGTGCCACTCCTCCAGCACGACCCTGAGCTCCAGCCGGGCCAGGTGGGACCCGAGGCAGCGGTGGGGTCCACTGCCGAACGAGAAGTGGGTGACCGCCTTGCGGTCGAAGTCGATCTGGTCGGCGTGGTCGAACTCCGTGGTGTCGCGTGACGCCGCGGCCAGCGTGAGCATGACCATGTCGTCCTTCTTCATCGGGCAGCCGTGGAAGTCGACGTCCTGGGCGAGCTTGCGACCGTCCATCACGATCGCGTTCGCCCGCAGGAACTCCTCGACGGCGTTGGCGGCGATCTCCGGCTCGTCGATGATCCGCTGGCGGTCCTCCGGGTGCGTCGCCAGGTGGTAGAACATGTAGCCCATCTGGCTCTTCACCGTGTCCAGGCCGGCCAGCAGCAGCACCAGCGACATGTTGAGGAACTCGTCGTCCCGGATCGGACGGTCGCCGATGTTGGAGTTCAGCAGGCGCCCGAAGAAGCTCGTCTCCGGGTCGCCCGGGTTGGCCCGCCACTCCTCCATGAAGGTGGTGAAGTAGACCCGGATCCCCTCCATGGCCGCAGCCATGCCCTCGGCCTTCGCCGCGTTGCCCAGGCCGGCGAACACGTCCTCGACCCACGTGACGAAGGTGTCGGTGTCCTCGGCGGGCAGGTCCACGATCTGCAGGAAGACCTTGGTCGGGAAGACCATCGCGAAGTCCGCCACGAGGTCGACCGAGCCCTTCTCGACCAGGGACTCGATCAGGTCGATGCAGTCACGACGGATGGACGGCTCGAGCGTCGCGACCACCTTGGGCGAGAACTGCGGGTTGAGCACCGCGCGGTACTTCCGGTGCTCCGCGCCGTTCTCCATGGTCGGGATGAAGTGGTAGTCGGGGTTCGGGAGGGTGGGGACCGTCGCCGAGCTGCTGAAGACCTCGGGAGTCTGGAAGGCCTCGCCGACCAGCGCGTTGCGGTTGAGCATCCAGAAGCCACCGCCGTAGGTGTTCCAGGCGATCGGGGCCTCCTCGCGCAGTCCGTCGAGGAAGGTGAAGTACTCCAGGGCGGGACGCTCCACGGTGAAGTCGAAGTCGATGACCGGGCAGCCCCGGGCGGTCTCCTCGGAGGTCGTCGTGACCTCGCCGTCAGGTGTGGTGGTCATGCTGGGATCTCCTCGTTCGTGGTCGTGCTCGGGTCCACCGACGCTTGGTCGGTCACTGGTTGGGGGAAGTCACGCTGCTCGTACCAGCCGACCTGGAGCCGGAGGTCCGAGATCCGCCAGCGGTCCCCGACGCGCCGGAGCCGGTTGCGGTACTTGCTGGTCATCATGCGGGTCTGGTGGGGCGCGCCCACGACGGTCTGGTGCGACAGCAGGTAGATCAGCGCCGTCGCCTCGTCGCCGTCGATCTCGACGCCGTAGACCGAGATCATGTGGTGCTGCCAGTCCAGGTCGGCTGTCGCGTCCTTCAGCCACGCCAGGATCTCGTCGGCACCTCGGAGCAGGTCGCTGTCCTTGTCGTAGACGGCGGTCGCGTCGTCGGCGAAGACCGTGCGCAGCGTGGCGTAGTCGCCCTCGTCGATCGACGCGGCGTACGTCGTCATCGTGTCCTGGATGGCGAGCCGGTCGACCAGCCGCTGCAGGGTTGCCTCGTCCATGGGTGTGTCCCTCCTGGTTCGTGCTCTGCTCAGACGACCGGGTCGTAGGCGGTCCAGACGGACTTGGTGACGAGGAAGTCGTCGAGGCCCTCGCCGCCCAGCACCCGTCCGTAGCCGGACTGCTTGACGCCGCCGTAGGGCACGCCGGCGTCGGCGAGCTGGAAGCTGTTGACCCACACCGTGCCGGTGTGGAGAGCCCGCGTGGCCCGGTGGGCCCGGTCGAGGTCCTTGGTCCAGACGCCGGCGGCGAGGCCGAACTCGACGTCGTTGGCGAGCGCGTAGGCCTCGGCCTCGGTCTCGAACGGGAACAGCGACATGACCGGGCCGAAGATCTCCTCCTGGGCGATGCGCATGTCCGGGCGGACCTCGGTGAAGACGGTCGGCTCGTGGAAGTAGCCCTCCCCCAGGCCGCGCGACCCGCCCAGCACCAGGGACGCCCCCTCCGCGACCCCGATGCCGACGTACTCCTCGACCACCGCGAGCTGGTCGGCGGAGATCAGCGGGCCCATCTCCGTCTTGTCGTCGAACGCAGACCCGACGCGGATCTCCTTGGACCGGCTGACCACGGCCTCCACGAACGAGTCGTAGATGCTGCGGTGCACCAACGTCCGCGTGCCGGCGGTGCAGACCTGGCCGGAGTTGCTCCAGACTGCGCTCATCGCGCCGGCAGCGGCGGCCTCGAGGTCGGCGTCCTGGAAGACGATGAACGGGCTCTTGCCGCCGAGCTCGAGGCTGACCTTCTTGAGCTGGGCCGCGGCGGAGGCGGCGATCGCCTTGCCGGTGCGCACCGAGCCGGTGAACGAGATCTTGTCGACGTCGGGGTGCGTGACCAGTCCGGCACCCGCGGCGCCGGCGCCCTGGAGCACGTTGACGACGCCGTCGGGGATCCCGGCCTCGAGACACAGGCGGCCGAGCACGTGCGCCGACAGCGGTGTCTGCGGTGCGGGCTTGAGGACCACCGAGTTGCCCGCGGCGAGCGCGGCGGCGACGAAGGCGATGACGGCGCTCGGGCCGTTCCAGGGGACGATGATGCCCACGACGCCGATGGGCTCGCGGCTGACCACGACGTTGAGGCCGTTGGCCACGTCGGGCACCGAGCCGCGCAGCTTGGTCGGCCAGCCGGCGTAGTAGTTCACGCCACCGACCGCGAAGTCGACGATGAAGCCGGCATAGGCGTGGAGGATGCCCGCGTCGAGGCTGTCGAGGTCGCCGAGCGTCCTGCGGTTCTGGTCGATCAGGTCGGCCAGGCGGCGCAGCTTCTGCTCGCGCTGCTGGGCCGTCAAGTTGCGCCACCGGCCGTCGTCGAAGGACTGGCGGGCCGCGGCGACGGCCCGGTCCACCTCGGCCTGGCCACCGTCGGCGGCCACGGCGATCTGCTTGCCGCTGGACGGGTCGAAGACGGGGATCGTCTCGCCGGAGGCGGACTGGCCGATCTCGCCGTCGATCACGTGCCCGACGACGCCGCCGTCGAGGAGGTCGAGGGCGCCCTGGCTCAGGCCGTAGTCGGCGAGCTGGTCGGTGGCTGTCATGGAGGGTCCTTCCGCTGCGGTGCAGGTGGTGGTCGAGAGTCGTCAGGGGCCGTCAGGTCCGTCAGGTCCGTCAGTACGGCGCGGTGCCGCCGTCGATGTTGATGAGGGCGCCGGTGATCCCGCCGCCGACGTCACTGGCGAGCAGGACGGCCATCGCGCCGACCTCCTCGACCGTGTTCAGCCGCTTGATCGCCGACTCGGCGGCGTAGACGTTCTTGTACTCCTCGTAGGTCATCCCGTTCTCGGCCGCGTAGCCGGGGCCGACCTCGGTCATGAGGTCGGTCTCGATCGCCCCGGGGCACAGCGCGTTGCACGTGATCCCGTTGGTGCCGTACTCGAACGCCGTGGCCTTCGTGAGGCCGTTGAGGGCGTGCTTGCTGGTGATGTAGTGGCTCACCGAGGCCTTGTTGCCGAGCTTGCTCTCGACCGACGACATGTTGATGATGCGGCCGAAGGACTGCGGGAGCATGTGCGCCACGGCGGCCCGGGTGGCCCAGAAGGCCGAGTTGACGTTGAGGTCCATCGCCTTGTCCCAGGCTTCGTCGGCCAGCTCGTGGATCGGCGCGAAGCCGTCACTGCCGCCGGCGTTGTTGACCAGGATGTCGATGCGGCCGAACTCCTCGACCGTGGAGTCGATGAGGGCCTTGACACCCTCGCGCGAACGGACGTCGCAGCTGCGGAACGCGGCACGGTCGCCGGCGTCGAGCTCCTCGAGGGCCTGCTTGCCCTTCTCCTCCGACCGGCCGGCCATCACGACCGTCGCACCCTCGGCGAGGAACGCCTCGGTCACGCCCCGGCCGATCCCACGGGTGCCTCCCGTGACCACGGCCACCTTGCCCTCGAGCTTCATCCGTCCCTGTCCTCCAAGTCCTGGATCCGTCGTCTCACGACTGTGAGGACGGCCACAGGGCCTATGGAATCCGACGAGGGCCGGGTTCGTCAATCCTTCGGATGAATTATTTTAATGCTCAGGATGATTAGGCGCTGTGCCGGGCAACCCAGTCGAGGATCAGCGCGTTGACCGCGGCCGTCTGGTCCGTCGTCAGGACGTGGTTGGCGTCCGCCAGCACGACGAGCTCGGAGCCAGGGATCGAGCGCGCCACCAGCCGCCCGTTCTCCACCGGGATGAGCGCGTCGTCGGCACCGTGCACCACCAGCGCCGGCGGCTGCAGACCGGACAACCGGTCCAGGGACGTCCAGGGCGTCGTCCCCGCGAGCTGGGCGAGGTAGCCCGCGGGCGTCGTCGCGAGGGGCAGGCGCACGGCCCAGTCGTCCTCCATCGCCTCACGCGGGGTGGTGGCGGCGTAGTTGAAGGGGATCGACGCCTCGGCAGCCTCCTGCGGCGTCCAGCTCGCGCGGGACGACAGCAGGGCGGTCGCCTCCGGGCGGAACGTCGCGTGGGCCGCACCCGGGTGGGTGGCCAGCAGCACGACCGAGGCGACCCTCTCGGGGTGGGCGAGAGCGACCTCCTGGGCGATCATCCCGCCCATGGAGATCCCCACGACGTGCGCTCGGCGCTCCCCTGCGGCGTCGAGCACGGCGAGGACGTCGGCCGCCATCATCGGCACGGAGTACGGCGCCCCGACGACGTCGCCGGTCCGGCCAGCCCCACGGTTGTCCAGCACGATGACACGGCAGCGGTCGGCGAGGGCCGGCACCTGGCGCCACCACATGGCCGCCGGGTAGCCCAGCCCCATGACGAGCACCACCGCCGGGGCCCCCTCGGGGCCCGTCGCCTCCCACCAGATCTCGGCTCCGTCGTCGCGGGTCACGGTCGGCATCTCAGGTCCTTCGCTCGGGGAGTCCGAAGTAGACCAAGCAGAGCTTGGTGAGTCAAGCGAGACTCGACGGGCCTAGTCGTCAGCGACCAGGACCCGGTACATCGTGAGCAGCGCGGCCTTCTTGGCCTCGGTCAGGCGAGGGTCGCGCTCGATCGCCAGCTCGACCCCTTCGCGGGCCTCCGGCTCGTCGGCCTCGATCCAGCCCATGCGCTCGTAGAGGGTCGTGGCGGAGACGCCCAGGGCGCCGGCCATCGCCTTGAGCACCTCGGGCGAGGGCTGGTGGAGGCCCCGCTCGACCTGGCTCAGGTAGCTGTCGGACACGCCGGTCATCTGGGACAGGGCACGCAGCGAGAGCCGGGCCATCTGCCGCTGGGCACGCAGGAACGGCGCCAGCGTGGCCCAGTCGTCCTTGTCTCCCACCACGGCGGCAGCCTAGTCCTCGACCGGCTTCCCAATAATTCCTCATGGTAAATAGGCCGATCCTGGGGTAGCGTCCTCCCCATGAAGGCAGCCATGTTCAACACGACCGGTGGACCCGAGGTCCTGCGCTACGACGAGATCGCGGACCCCGCCGTACGCCCTGGCGGCGTGCTCCTGGAGGTCCGCGCCATCGGCATCCAGGGCGGTGACCTGATCAACCGCCGCGAGGGCCAGGGGCTCGACCGCCCCCACGTCGTGGGCTACCAGGCCAGCGGCGTGGTGCGCGAGGTCGGCGAGGGCGTGACCTCGGTGAGTCCGGGCCAGCGCGTCGTGGCGATGATGATGAAGGGCTCGCACGCCGAGCTCGCCAGCGTCACCGCGCGCAAGGTCTGGGCCCTGCCCGACACGGTGTCGTTCGAGGACGCCGCCGCGCTGCCCGTGGAGTTCGGCACGGCCAGCGACTGCCTGTTCGAGTTCGGTCACCTCTCCCCGGGCGAGACCGTGCTGGTCCAGGCCGGCAGCGGCGGGGTCGGCCTGGCCGCCATCCAGCTCGCGAAGGCCGCCGGCGCGACCGTGCTCACCACCTCGGTCGCCGCCGACGGTCGGGAGGAGCGGCTGCTCGCCCTCGGGGCCGACCACGTCGTCGACTACACCCAGGTCGACGTGGTCGCCGAGGTGCTCCGCCTGACCGACGGCAGGGGCGCCGACCTGGTCGTCGACCCGATCGGTGGCCGCACGCTCGAGGGCAGCATCGCCGCGCTCGCCTACCGCGGCCGGATCAGCTGGATCGGCAACGCCGGCCGCGACGTCGACCCGCCCAAGGTGTGGCCGCTGATGGAGAAGAACGGCGCCCTCACGGCGGTCTTCTTCGCCATGGAGCAGTCGCGCCAGCCCCAGCGCACCTACGACCTGATCGCCGACCTCATCGCTCGGGTCGGCACCGGCGAGCTGAAGGCCGTGCTCGACCGCAGCTTCGCGCTGTCCGATGCCGCCGAGGCGCACCGCTACGTCGAGACGGGCGTCGCGTTCGGTCGCGTCCTCATGATCCCCTGATGAATGCCCTGACCGACCTGACCGACCTGACCGGCCGCACGGCCGTCGTGACCGGGGCCTCGTCGGGGCTCGGCAGCCGCTTCGCCGAGGTGCTCGCCGACGCGGGCGCGACGGTCTACGCCGCCGCGCGCCGCCTCGACCGCCTCGAGGCCCTCGCCGCCTCCCCGCGGACCTCGGGCGCGATCCGACCGGTCGCGTGCGACGTCGCCGACCCCGCCGACTGCAAGGCCCTCGTCGCTCGCGTGCTCGCCGAGACCGGGCGCGTGGACGTGCTGGTCAACAACGCCGGCGCGTCGGGACCGGCGCGCGTCGAGGACGAGACCGAGGACGACCTCGAGCGCGTCCTCGCGATCAACCTGCGCGGGCCGTTCCTCCTCGCCAAGCACGCCGGCGAGGCGATGTGCGCAGCGGGTTCCGGCTCGATCGTCAACGTGGCCTCGATCCTGGCGCTGGTCTCGGCCGCCCCCGTCGGCGGCGTCGGCTATGCCGCGTCCAAGGGTGCGGTCGTCGCGATGACCCGCGAGCTCGCCGGTCAGTGGGGCCGCCACGGCGTCCGGGTCAACGCGCTGGTCCCCGGGTGGTTCCGCACGGAGATGAACGACGCGCTCTTCGCCGACGAGACGAGCGCCCGCTGGGTCGATCGCAGCACTATGCTCCGACGTCCCGGACAGGTGGCCGAGCTCGACGGCGCACTGCTCTTCCTAGGATCGGACGCCTCGTCCTACATGACGGGCCAGACGCTCGTCGTCGATGGCGGCTGGACCGCCCGCTGAGCAGCCTGCCCACCCTCACGAACGGAGCGCCCATGCTCATCGGAGTCCTCCTGGAGGCACGCCCAGGCGAGACGCGTGTCGCGGCCACGCCCACGACGGTCGCCCGGCTGCTCAAGCTCGGGTACGACGTCGTGGTCGAGCCCGGTGCCGGCGCGGCCGCGAGCTTCACCGACGAGGCGTACGCCGAGGCCGGCGCGAGCATCGGGTCGACGTCGGAGGCCGACATCGTCCTCGGGGTCAACGCACCGACGTCCGCACAGCTCGACGCGGTGAAGCCGGGCGCGACGGTGGTCGCGATCCTCTCCCCTGCGCTGAACCCCGACCTGGTCGAGGACCTCGCCCGGCGACCCATCACGGCACTCGCCATGGACGCCGTCCCCCGCATCTCGCGGGCGCAGTCGCTCGACGTGCTGTCCTCGATGGCCAACATCGCGGGCTACCGCGCCGTCATCGAGGCCGCCCACGCCTTCGGCCGCTTCTTCACCGGCCAGGTCACCGCCGCGGGCAAGGTGCCGCCGGCCAAGGTCCTCGTCGTGGGCGCTGGTGTCGCCGGGCTCGCCGCGATCGGCGCCGCCGGGTCGCTCGGTGCGATCGTCCGCGCGACCGACCCCCGACCGGAGGTGGCCGACCAGGTGAGGTCGCTGGGCGGGGAGTACCTCTCCATCGAGTCGCCCGAGGTCGAGGTCTCCGCGACCGGCTACGCCAAGGAGATGGGCGAGGACTACAAGGCGCGTGAGGCCGAGCTCTACGCCGACCAGGCCGCCGACGTCGACATCGTCATCACCACCGCGCTCATCCCGGGCCGCCCGGCGCCGCGGATCATCACCGCCGAGATGGTCGCCTCCATGAAGCCCGGCAGCGTCATCGTCGACATGGCCGCCCAGAACGGCGGCAACGTCGAGGGCACGGTCAAGGACCAGGCCGTCGTGACCGACAACGGCGTCACGATCATCGGCTACACCGACCTCGCCGGTCGCCTGCCCACGCAGGCCTCCCAGCTCTACGGCACCAACCTGGTCAACCTGCTCACGCTGATGACGCCCGGCGTCGACGGGGTGAAGGACGGCCGGCTGGTCCTGGACCTCGACGACGTCGTCCAGCGCGGCATCACCGTCGTGCGGCACCACGACGGGGTCACCGAGAGCACCTGGCCCCCACCACCGGTGCAGGTCTCCGCCGCGCCCGCCACCACGGCCCCGACCGCTCCCGCGCAGGAGTCGAAGGCGAGGACGAAGCTGACTCCAGCAGGCCGCATGGCGACCGTGTTCACCGCAGCCGCGGTGCTGTTCGCCCTGATCGCGAGCAGCCCGGCCGCCCTGCAGGTGCACCTCACCGTCTTCGCCCTGGCGATCGTGATCGGCTACTACGTCATCGGGCACGTGCACCACGCCCTCCACACGCCGCTGATGTCGGTGACCAACGCGATCTCCGGGATCATCGTGGTCGGGGCACTGCTGCAGATCGGGCAGGACGACAACGTCATCACCGTGCTGTCGTTCGTGGCCATTCTCCTGGCCTCCATCAACGTCTTCGGCGGCTTCGCGGTGACCCGCCGCATGCTCGCCATGTTCTCCAGGTCCTGACCGGAAAGAGTGGAGCTGACTGTGTTCTCCGTCGAGACGGCCGCGTCCGCGGCGTACATCGTCGCCGCGCTGCTGTTCATCCTGGCGCTGGCCGGGCTGTCGAAGCACGAGACCGCCAAGGTGGGCAACTACTTCGGCATCGCCGGCATGGCCGTGGCGCTGGTGGCGACCGTCGCGCTCGCGATCGAGCGTGACGTCGAGGTCCTGGGCCTGGTGCTGCTGCTGGTGGCCACCGCGATCGGCGCCTCCATCGGTCTGTGGCGCGCGCGGGTCGTGGAGATGACCGGCATGCCCGAGCTGATCGCGCTGCTGCACTCGTTCGTGGGCCTGGCCGCCGTCCTGGTGGGCTGGAACGGCTACCTCCACGTCGAGCGTCACCCCGGCGGCGACGAGGCGCAGGTGCTGGCGCTGCAGGACCTGCTCGGCATCCACTCCGCCGAGGTCTTCATCGGCGTCTTCATCGGCGCGGTGACCTTCACCGGCTCGATCGTGGCCAACCTCAAGCTGTCGGCGCGGATCAAGTCCAGCCCGCTGGTGCTGCCGGGCAAGAACCTGCTCAACCTGGGCGCGCTCGGCGCCTTCGCGGCGCTCACCGTGTGGTTCGTGATCCACCCGCAGCTGTGGCTGCTGGTCGTGGTCACGATCCTCGCCCTGGCGCTGGGCTGGCACCTGGTCGCCTCCATCGGCGGCGGTGACATGCCGGTGGTCGTCTCGATGCTGAACTCCTACTCCGGCTGGGCCGCGGCCGCGTCCGGCTTCCTGCTCGAGAACGACCTGCTGATCATCACCGGCGCCCTCGTCGGCTCCTCGGGTGCCTACCTGTCCTACATCATGTGCAAGGCGATGAACCGGTCCTTCATCTCCGTCATCGCCGGCGGCTTCGGCATCGAGGCGGGACCCGCCTCCGACACCGACTACGGCGAGCACCGCGAGGTCACCGCACAGGAGGTCGCCGAGCTCCTCGGCGCCGCGGACTCGGTGATCATCACCCCGGGCTACGGCATGGCTGTCGCCCAGGCCCAGCACGGCGTCGCCGAGCTCACCCGCAAGCTGCGCGACCGCGGAGTCGACGTCCGGTTCGGCATCCACCCCGTCGCCGGGCGCCTGCCCGGGCACATGAACGTGCTGCTCGCCGAGGCCAAGGTCCCCTACGACATCGTCCTGGAGATGGACGAGATCAACGACGACTTCGACGACACCGCCGTCGTCCTCGTGATCGGCGCCAACGACACCGTCAACCCCGCCGCCATGGACGACCCCACCTCCCCGATCGCGGGCATGCCGGTGCTGACCGTCTGGAACGCCGACAACGTCATCGTCTTCAAGCGCTCCATGGCATCCGGCTACGCCGGCGTGCAGAACCCGCTCTTCTTCCGCGAGAACTCGGCCATGCTCTTCGGCGACGCCAAGGACCGCGTGGAGGACATCCTCCACGCGCTCTGACCGGGCTCAGCTCGCGGGCGCTCCGCTGTCGAACCACCCGACCGTCAGGGTGAGGCTGCTGATGCGCCACCTGCCGTCGACCGGGCGCAGGTCGCAGTCGTAACGGGCGTTCATCCGGATCAGGGTCGCCGGGTCCGTGCCCGCGAGCTGGTGGGCGTTGAGGTAGCCCACGGCGTGGGCCGTGCCCCCGTCGATGGTGGTCCGCGGGGTCGTGATCATGTGCTGGCTGTAGGAGAGCCCCCCGAGCGCCTCGAGCAGCCAGTCGACGATGGTCGTCCCAGCCTCGAGCCAGGTCTGGCCGTCGTACGTCGCCCGAGCGTCCTCGGTGAAGACGCCGAGCAGCGCCTCCCGGTCCTTCTCGTCGCAGCCGAAGGCGTAGGCCTGCAGGACCTCCCCGACCTGGGCCTTGGCGACGTACGCCGCCAGGGCCTGTCGAGTCACGGTGTCCGCGCGCATCGTGTCATTCGTCATGCTGCTCTCCTAGTACTTGTAGGACTGCCCGCCGTCGATCGGGACGACCGCGGCGTTGATGAAACCGGCCTCGCCGGAGAGCAGGAACGCGACCAGCGCCGCGACCTCCTCGGCCTCGCCGAAGCGCCTCATGGGGTTCGGCTGGACGAACTGCTGCCCGATCTCCTCCCAGTTGTCGGGATCGATCTGGCGGAGTGAGCCCTCGACCATCGGCGTCATGATCGCGCCGGGCGCGATCGCGTTGACCTGGATCCCGTACTGGCCGTACTCCACACCGGAGTTGCGGGTCAGGCCGACGAGACCGTGCTTGCTCGCGGAGTAGCCCGACTGGTTGCCGATCCCGCGAATGCCACCCACCGACGCCGTGTTGACGATCGCGCCGTGGCCCTGGAGCCGCATCACTCGGAGCACGTGCTGGAGCCCGTAGAAGGCGCCGGTGAGGTTGATGCCGATGACCTTCTCGAACTCCGCCGACGCGTAGTCCTCGGTCAGGTTCTGCCGGCCCTCGACGCCCGCGTTGTTGAAGAACCCGTCGATCTTCCCGAAGGCCTCGAGGGTCGCGGCGACATAGTGCTCGACCTGCGCCTCGTCGGCGACGTCGGCAGTGACGACAAGGGTCTCGACACCGGGGTTCTCCTTCTCGATCAGCTCCCGCGTGTCGGCCAGCGAGGCTGCGTCGCGGTCGACGAGCGACACCTTCGCGCCCTCGCTCGCGACCCGGGCGGCCGCGGCACGGCCGAGACCGGAGCCGGCCCCGGTGATGAGGACGACCTTGTCGACGAAGCGGTTCATGTGGGTCTCCTTCGTGTGACGTGCCGGGCTGGTCCCGGACGATGGGCTTCGGGGGTCAGGGCCGGTCGGGGACGAGGACGGCGCGCCCCTGCACGAGACCGGCCTCGAGCCGCTCCAGCACCGCGGCGGCATCGGGGAGGGCGTGCACCTCGACCGGCACCTGGATCGCGCCGGCGTGCGCGAGGTCGAGGACGGCCTCCAGGTCGGCCCTCGAGCCCGCGTAGGGCTTGACCACCGACACACCCCAGGGCAGGCCGTACGGCGGTGGACCGGCGAGCAGCGGCAGTCGGCCGGCGGCGAGGCCCGAGATGCTGATCCGCCCGCCCGTGGTGACCGCAGCAGCGGCGAGGTCGAGGGTGGCCTGCGCGCCGACGAAGTCGAGGACGACGTCGACGCCGAGCCCGGCGGTCAGCTCGGCCACGTCGGCAGCGGTGTCCTCGGAGCTCACCAGCGCCTCGTGCGCGCCGTGCGTCGCGGCGAGCTCGAGCCGCGAGCGGTCGGTGTCGACCGCGAGGACGCGCGCCCCCGTGGTCGCGGCGAGGATCTGCACCGCGAGGTTGCCCAGCCCGCCGACGCCGATCACGAGCGCGGTCGAGCCCTCCCCCAGGTGAGGGCGGGCCCGGTCGACGGCGTGGTACGGCGTGAGCGCGGCGTCCGCGAGGGGAGCGGCCGCCACGGGGTCGAGGTCGCCCAGGGGCACGGCGTGGCGCGCCGGGACGACGGCGTAGTCCGCCATGCCGCCGTGGCGCCCCATGCCCGGACCCGGGACCGAGTCGTCGTGGTGGGCCAGGCAGTAGTTCTCGGCGCCGCCGAGGCAGGCCCGGCACTCGCCGCAGCCCCAGCAGAGGTAGACGACCACCTGCTCCCCCACGGTCCTGTCGGTCACCGCGTCGCCGACCGCGACGACGCGTCCGGCGAGCTCGTGACCGAGCGTCAGCGGCAGCTCGTAGGGCAGGGCGCGCGCGTGCGCGAGGTGGAGGTCGGAGTGGCACACCCCGGCGGCCGCGACCTCGACGAGCACGTCGGAGGGTCCGGGCGACGGCACCGGGACGTCGCGCAGCGACGTCTCCCGGGGCGCGACGATCTGGAAGGCCTTCACAGGCCGAGTGCGCTCAGCACGTTCTCGTGGTGGTGGCGGACGTCGCCGAAGAGCGCCGCGTTGCTGCGCGCGCGACGGAAGTGGAGGTGCGCCGTGTGCTCCCAGGTGAAGCCGATGCCGCCGTGCACCTGGATGTTGTCGGCCGTGGCGCGGAGCTGCGCCGTCGTCGCGGTCACAGCGGCCATCGAGGCGGTGAGCGCAGCCTCCTCCGGGTGGTGGGTCGCGGCCCACATCGCGTGGTCGAGCGCGCTGCGGGCGTCGTCGATGCGGACGGCGACCTCGGCGAGGAGGTGCTTCACGGCCTGGAAGCTGCCGATCTCGCGCCCGAACTGCACGCGGGTCTTGGCGTAGGAGACCGAGGCCTCCAGGCACGCCTCGGCCGAGCCGACCGCCTCGGCGGCGACGGCGAGCGTCAGCGTCGGTGCGACCGCGGTCGACAGCGACGCCCAGTCGCCCACCAGCCGTCCCGGTGCCGCGTCGAGCGACACGCGGGCGAAGTCACGGGTCAGGTCGAGGGACTCGGCCGCCTCGCGGGACACGTCCGCGGCGTCGACGAGGAACAGCGAGGGCCCCGCGTCCGTCGCCGCGACGACGAGGAGCAGGTCGGCGCTCATGCCGTCGAGCACCGCTGCCTTGGTGCCCGAGAGGAGCCAGCCCTCACCGGACCGCACCGCCGACGCGGGCGTCAGGCCCTCCCGGTCCGCCACCGCCGCGACGACCTGCCCGGAGAGCAGCCCGGGCACGACCTCCTCGAGCAGGGCGTGGTCACCGCTGGCGACGAGCAGCTCCTGCGCGTGCACCATCGACCCGAGCAGGGGCAGCGGGACCAGGACGCGTCCCCCCTCCTCGAGCACGACGGCGATGCCCGCGGGACCGAGCCCGAGGCCGCCGTACGCCTCGGGGACGCCGACCGCGGCCACGCCGAGCTCCCGGCACGCGCGCTCCCACAGGGCGCGGTCGACCCGCGCCTCCCGCTCGATGACGTCGTGCGCCGAGACCGTGGACTCGAAGTCCCGGGTGACCTTGCGCAGGGCCTCGAGGTCCTCGGTGTCGGTGAGGATCATGACGGTGCCTCCCTCGTCCGGCCGGTCAGTCGCTGGACGGCAGGGCCTTGGCGGCCTTGAGCGTGAGCAGACGGCCGTCGACGGCGATGCTGCCGGCGCCGGGCTTCACGCACAGCACCTCGATCCCCGTGGTGGCGTCCTCGTAGCGCTTGCCGAGCAGGGAGCCCTCGTCGTGACCGGACGCGGGGGCGCCGGCGACGCCTCCGGCGGAGTCGGAGAGCGGAGCCCCACCGCAGGTGAGGTCCACCCCGGTCGCTCCCTTGACGACGACGACACTGGTGTCGCAGACGGTGCTGTGCAGGCGTTGGCCGGCCTTGAGGTCCATGGGTGTTGCCTTTCGGTTCGTGAGTGGCTCGTCGGTGTGGTGCGTCAGCTCGCGTGGAGCAGGCCGAGCGCGCGGAGGCCGAGCGGGTCGACCTGGGCGCCGCGCTCGCCCATGCGCTGGTCGGTGGTCTCGCCGCGGACGAAGCGGGCGTAGAGCTGCTGCAGGATGACCGCGGTCTTCCAGCAGCCGAAAGCCTCGTACCAGTCCATGACGGCGGGGTCGACGTCGAGCCCGCGGCGGGCGAGGTAGCGCTCGACGACCTCGTCCCGCGTCGGCAGTCCCAAGCCGTCCAGCCCGGGCACGGCGTTGGCCTGGCCGGGCTCGCCGGGCCAGTAGTTCAGCAGGGTGCCGAGGTCGGCCAGCGGGTCGCCCAGGGTGGTCATGTCCCAGTCGAAGACCGAGACCACCGTGCCGGGGTCGCCGGGCGCGAACTGGCAGTTGTCGATCTTGAAGTCGTTGTGCACGAAGCCGGTGACGCGGGTCTCGGGAAGGGTGGCGGCCAGCTTCTCGCCGACCTCCCAGACCGGGCCCTCGGGCTGCGAGGCCACGGCCGCCCAGCGCTTGGTCCACCCGGCCACCTGCCGTCCGAGGTAGCCCTCGGGGCGGCCGAGGTCGGCCAGGCCGACGTCGTCGGGGTCGACCTCGTGCAGGTCGGCCAGCGCCTCGGCGACGGCGAGGCCGATCGCGCGGCCGGGCTCGTCGACGGTGCGCAGCGCGTCGGGGACGGAGTCCCACACGACCAGCCCGGAGCGGTACTCCGAGACCAGGAAGGGTGCGCCCACGACCTCGGTGTCCTCGCAGAACAGCAGTCCGCGGGGTGCGCGGGGGTACTTCGCGTGCAGACGCGACAGCACGCGGTACTCACGGCCCATGTCGTGGGCGCCGACCGCGATCTGCCCGAACGGCGGCCGTCGTACGACCAGGGGCGTGTCGCCGAGCACGACGCGGTAGGTGAGGTTGGCCGAGCCGTTGGGGAACTGCAGCACCTCGAACCCCTCGGCCTCCGCGACGTGGGCGAGGTCCTCGGGCAGGTGGGACCGCAGGTGGGCCTCGAGGGCCACCCAGTCGAGGTCCTCCCCCGGCCGGACGGGCGCGAGCTCCTCGCGCACCTCGCCGCTCATGCGTCCACCGGGTCGTCGGCGAGCAGCAGGTCGCCGTACTTCAGCTCGGCGGCGGCGCGCATCGTCGGGAGGTGCGTGCTGGGGAACAGCCCCGTCGTGGGCTGGACGCCGCGCATCAGCCGCTTGGCGATCTGCAGCTTGTGCAGCTCGGTGGCGCCGTCGGCGAGGCCCATGTGGTAGCTCTCCAGTGCCCACTTGCCGAACGGCATCTCCTCGGAGATGCCCAGCGAGCCGTGGATCTGGATCGCGCGGCCGGCCACGTCGAGGAGCACCTTGGGCATCGCCGCCTTGACCGAGGCGATGTCCACGATCACCTTGCGGTAGTCCTGGTAGCGGTCGATGCGCCACGCGGTCTGCAGCACCAGCAGCCGGAACTGCTCGAGCTGGATGTGGGAGTCGGCGATCATCTCGGCGACCAGCTGGCGCTCGCCGAGCGGGCGGCCGCCGGAGGTCCGCGAGACCGCGCGCTCGAGCATCATGTCGAGCGACTTGCGGACCAGACCGACCGTGCGCATCGCGTGGTGGATGCGGCCTCCGCCGAGACGGGTCTGCGCGACCTGGAAGCCCTCGCCGCGCCCCCCGAGCATGTGGTCGGCGGGGATGCGGACGTCGGTGTAGCGCAGGTAGGGGTGGGTGCCCTCCTCCTCGTCGTGGCCGAAGACGCCCACCGGGCGCACGATCTCGACGCCGGGGGTGTCGGTCGGCACGACGAACATCGACAGCCGCTGGTGCGGCGGCGCGTCGGGGTCGGTGACCGCCATCACGATGAGGAACTCCGCGAAGTTGGCGTGCGAGGAGAACCACTTCTCCCCGTTGAGCACCCACTCGTCGCCCTCGAGGACGGCGCGCGTGCGGAAGTCGGTCGGGTCGGAGCCGCCGGTCGGCTCGGTCATCGAGTAGCTCGAGGCGATCTCGTTCTCCAGCAGCGGCTCGAGGTAGCGCTTCTTGAGGTCGTCGGTGCCGAAGTGGGCCAGGATCTCGGCGTTGCCGCTGTCCGGCGCCTGGTTGCCGAAGACCACCGGACCCGAGTGCGTGTGGCCGATGCGCTCGTTGAGCAGCGCGAGCTTGAGCTGGCCGTAGCCCGGGCCGCCGAGCTCGGGGCCGAGGTGGCAGGCCCACAGCTTCTGCTCGCGGACCCGCTGCTGGAGCGGCCGGATCAGCTTGTTGCGCTGAGGGTCGCGGGTGTTCCAGGCGTGGTCGATCACCTGGTCCAGCGGCTCGACCTCGGCGGTGACGAACTCGCTCACCCAGTCCAGCTGTGCGGCGTACTCCGGGTCGGTCTCGAATCCCCAGCTCATGGTGCTCTCTTCTCTCTCAGACGCTCAGCACGGCGCAGGCACTCAGGCCCGGTGCGCCGTACACGTGGGTGAAACCGACCTTGGGCGAGTCGGGGACCTGCCGGACACCGGCGCCGCCGCGCAGCTGCAGGACCACCTCGTGGACCTGACGCAGACCGGTGGCGCCGATGGGCTCGCCGTTGGCGATCACGCCGCCGTCGGTGTTGACCGGCAGCACGCCGCCGATCTCGAGCGCGCCGGTGGCGTAGAGCCGCTCCTGCTCGCCGTCCTTGCACAGCCCGGTCTCGGCGAGGTGCATGATCTCCGCGCCCGACTCGGTGTCCTGGACCTGCGCGACGTCGACGTCGTCGGGCCCGATGCCCGCCGACTCGAAGGCAGCGCGGGCCGCCTGGCTGGTCGGTCCGTCCGCGCGCTCGGGCGACAGCCACGGGCTGTAGACCTCGAACGACCCGAAGCGGCGGGTGCGCAGCTCCACCGCGTCGAGGCGTACGCCGGTGACGCCGAGCGAGCGCGCCCTCTCGGCACTGGCCAGGACCAGCGCCACCGCGCCCTCGCCGGGCGAGCAGAACATGTACTGCGTCAGCGGCGGGTTGACCATCGGCGCGGCGAGGATCTGCTCCTCGGTCATCGGGGTCCGGCGCCAGGCGTGCTCGTTGTGCTCCGCGTTGCGGAACGCCTTGGCCGCCACCTTCGCCAGCGTGCGGTCGGTGATGCCGTGCTCGGCCATGTAGCGCTGGATCTTCATCGCGAAGAACTGCGTGGTCACCATGAGGCCGCTCTCGCCGTACCACCGGCCGAGGCCGAGGTTGGCGGGGTCCTCGGTGAAGGCGCCGCGCGGGTGCTTGTCGAACCCGACGACGAGGCCGAGGTCGTGGACCCCAGAGGCGATCGCGTTGCGTGCGCTGATCAGGGCGGAGCCGCCGGTGCCGCAGCCGTTGCGCACGTTGACGAACGGCAGTCCGGTCAGGCCGAGGTCGGAGACCAGGGTGTCGGCGTCGCCGGAGGCATAGCTGCCGCCGAAGGCGAACTGCACGTCGGGCCAGGTGATGCCGGCGTCCGCAAGGGCGGCCCGCGTCGCGTGCACGCCCATCTGGCGACCGCTCGTCCCGTCGGTGCGGCCGAAGCGGTGCATGCCCAGACCGATGATCACCACGTCGTCGCTCATCGTGCGTCCTCCAGCGGTGCGAAGGCGAAGCCGTGCACGACGGTGCCGTCGTCGTCGGTGAACAGCGGTTCGGTGACCAGCTGGACCGGCAGCCCGGGGCTGAGCGCCGCGACGTCGGCCACGGTCAGCCGGGACTCGACGAGGACCGGGCCCAGGTCGACGTAGGCGAGGCCGAAGGGCGCGAACTCACCGTCGTGGCGGAACGGCCGCTTGGGCTCGAAGGCCTGGACGGTGTAGGCCCAGAGCGTGCCCTCGCGGGGCAGCACCGTCTCCGAGACGTCGTCACCGCTGCAGCGCGAGCAGCTGCGCTGGGCGGGGAAGGCGGTGGTGCCGCAGTCCGCGCAGACGCTGCCGACCAGCGCGCTGCCGTCCTCGCTGAACAGGGTCGGGTCGATCAGACGGGTGGCGCTCATGACGACCACTCCCCCTCGGTCGGTCGCCACTGCGGCAGCACGGTGTCGTCGACGTGCTCGAACCACGCCTCGACCGGCTGACCGGCCGTGAGCGGCGTGACCGGCTGACCGGGCAGCTGCCCGACCATGCGCATGCCGGGACGGTCCTCGAGCTCGACCAGCAGCACGGTGTAGGGCGTCGGGTAGCCCGGGTGCACCTGGTGCTGCACCGTGGTCCACGAGACCAGCCGGCCGCGCGGGGGCACGTCGACCCAGTGGTCGCTCACCGTGCCGCAGTCGGCGCAGAACGCGCGCGGCAGGTGATGCTCCTTGCCGCAGGCCGCGCACGCGCGGACCACGAGGCGGTGCTCGGCGGCGGCGGCCCAGAAGCCCGCGGTCTCCGGGTCGTCGAGGACGGGCAGGACACGCTCGGTCATGACGCCTCCGCGGTGAGCAGCAGGGCGCTGGCGCCGGGCGGCGGGGCGCTGGTCACGAGCGAGACCTGGGCCCCGGGGACCTGGGCCGTCGAGGTCCCGCGGACCTGGCGGACTCCCTCGACCACGTGGTTCATGCCGTGGATGTAGGCCTCCGACATGTGGCCGCCGCTGGTGTTGATCGGCAGGTCGCCGGACAGCCTGAGGTGTCCTGCGGCCGCGAACTCCCCACCCTCCCCGCGGCCGCAGAAGCCGTAGTCCTCGAGCTGGAGGAGCACCGTGATCGTGAAGCAGTCGTAGATCTGGGCGACGTCCACGTCGGCGGCCGTCAGCCCGGCGCGGCCGAAGAGCCGGCGGGCGCAGTCCACCGCGGGGGTGGTCAGCATCTCGGTGCGGGTCAGCATCGGGAACATCAACCCCGGCTGGGGCTCGGGACCGGCCGCCTGCGCGACGGACGCGACGTACGCCGGCTTCTGGCGCAGGTCCGCGGCCCGCTCCGCCGAGGTGACCACGACTGCGGCGGCGCCGTCGCTCTCGAGGCAGTAGTCGAAGAGCCGCAGCGGCGTCGACAGCATGCGGGAGGCGTAGTAGGACTCCTCGGTCATCGTGCGGTCGTGGAACTGTGCGGCCGGGTTGGCGTTGGCGTGCTCGCGGCAGGCCAGCGCGATCTCGGCGAGACCCTCCTGGGTCTTGCCGTAGCGGTTCATGTGGTCCTGCGCCAGCAGGGCGAAGAACTGTCCGGCGGTCTGCATGCCGTAGGGCAGGTAGAGGTCCTCGTAGGACGCCTCGCCGCCGGCGCGCACGTCGGTCGCGGCGCCCTTGCCGTAGCGCAGGCCGCTGCGGCCGTTGAGGGCGCGGAAGACCACGACGGTCGTGGCCAGGCCGGCCTCGATCGCGGCGACCGCCTGCCCGACCATGGCAGCGGGGCCCGAGCCGCCGGGCCCGGCGTCACCCCAGTAGCCCAGGTCCGGCACGCCGAGTGCCTCGGCCAGGGCAGCGGGGTAGATCGTGTCCATGTCGCAGCGGACGATGCCGTCGACGTCGGCCGCGGTCAGCCCCGCGTCGGCGAGCGCGGCGTGCGCCGCCTGCGCGGCGAGGGTGAGCGGCGAGCGCCCGCTGTCCTTGGAGAAGTCGGTGGCGCCGATGCCGACGACGGCACAGGAGCCGGGCCGCCACGTCATGCCGTCACCAGGCCCTGGTCGGCACCCAGGCGCGGGGCAGGCCCGGGCTCCGCGGCGAAGGCGCTGAAGCGGTAGGGCAGCCCGGGCAGCGTCGTGACCGTGCCGTCGTCGTCCGCGACGTCGACGAAGAAGCTCCGTGCGACCAGGTGCTCGTCGTGCGGCAGGTCCTCGAAGGCCCGCAGCGGGCCGATCGGCAGACCGCGCCGCTGCCCCTCGCTGTAGGCGTCCTCGGACGTCTGGAGCATGAAGAACACGTCGAGCATCTCCTGCACGTGCGGGAAGTTCGCCTGGCGATGGGCCAGGTCGTCGTACGCCGGGTCGCCCAGGTCGTCGGCGAGGCCGACCTCGTCCATCCACGCGACGAGCGCCTTCCACGACCGCTGCTCGGCCAGGATCAGCGCGAAGTAGACCCACACGTCGTCTGCGCACTGGAAGAGCGCGGGCTGGGTCGGCACCGGTTGGGCGTGCCGGCAGGTCTGCCGCTGCACGATCGCCTTGGGATAGAACCAGTAGGGGTTGGCGAGCTCACCGCTGACGGCGTTGGCCTCGTGCATCGACACGTCCACGAGCTGGCCGCGGCCGGACTGCTCGCGCTCGATGAGGGCCAGGAGCAGGCCGCAGTAGCCGAAGCTGGCCGCCGTCTGGAAGGCCTGCCCGCCCCCGGGCAGGATCGGCGGGATGCTGTGGTCGTCGTAGCCGCAGGAGGCGAGCGGGCCTCCTGCGGCCAGACCGACGAGGTCGCTGGTGAGGTAGTCCTTCCAGGGACCGGTGAGCCCGAACGGCGAGGTGGAGACGACGACGAGGCGCTCGTGCTGCTCGACCAGCGCGTCGAGGTCGAGCCCCGCGGCGGCCAGCTCGCGCGGCGAGCCCGTGGTGAGCAGGACGTCGGCGCCGGCGACCAGCCGGTCGCGCAGGGCACGGCCCGCCTCGCCGTCGTCGAGCACGACGCTGCGCTTGCTCGAGTTGTAGGCGACGAAGGCGAGGCTCTCCTCGGTGGGGACGCCATCCGGTCCGGTGCGGAACGGACCGTGCCGGCGGCTGGCGACGCCGCCCGGCGGCTCGACCTTGACCACCTCGCCACCGAGGTCGGCGACCAGCTTGCCCAGCTGCTCCCCCGCCGGGGTGTCGCAGAGCTCGACGACCCGCAGGCCGGCGAAGGGCAGGGAGCCCGCGAGGGCACGCGCGGCGGACATCAGATCGCTCCTCGGTCGGTGAGGTCGGCGCGCTCGTCGGCCGAGAGACCGAGCAGCTCGCCGAAGACGTAGTCGTTGTCCTCGCCCAGCAGCGGCGCGGAGCGCCAGTTGTGCTGCTCGGTGCGGGAGAAGCTCATCGGATTGCCCTCGAAGAGCGCGGGCCCGATGACGGGGTGGTCGAGCTCGAAGAAGGTGCCGCGGTGGGCGATCTGGGCGTCGACCTCGGCGAGGTCGCGGGAGTTCTGGACGGCGCCGGCGGGGACCCCCGCAGCCTGGAGCCGGTGCATGAGGTCGTGCTTGTCGAAATTCTTGGTCCACTGCGACAGGTGGGCGTCGAGGTCGTCCTGCCGGGCGACGCGGCCCGCCACGGTGGCGAGGTTCGGATCGGTCGCCCAGTCGGGGCTGCCGAGCACCTCGACCAGGGACTCCCAGGCACGGTCGTCGAAGACGGCGACCGCAACCCACTCGTCGGCACCCGAGGCGGGGTAGACCCCGTGCGGGGCGGCGCCCTCGAACTCGAGGCGGTTGCCGCGCGGGAAGTCGGCCCGGCGGCTGGGCCGCTGGTTGACCAGGGTGTCGAGCAGGTCGGGACCGAGCAGGTTGATCCCGACCTCGACCGCGGAGACGTCGATCTCGCCGCCCTCGCCGGTGAGCATCCGGTGGTAGATCGCGAGCAGCAGGGCCGCGGAGTTGTAGTACGCCGCCTGGTTGTCCATGTAGGACAGGCCCCAGCCGGAGGGCTCGCGGCCGGCGAGGCCGCTGTTGAACGACAGGCCGCAGACCGCCTGGATCACCGGGCCGTAGGACTTGTGGCCGCTGTGCGGGCCGTCGTGGCCGTAGCCGCTCATCCGGGCCATGATCACGTCCGGCCGGATCTCCTTGACCGTGTCGTAGGTCAGGCCCCAGCGCTCCATCACGCCGGGGGCGAAGTTCTCGGTGACCACCGAGCTGCTGGCGATGAGCCGCTCGCACAGCTCCTTGCCCTCGGGGGTGCGCATGTTGATCGTGACGCCGAGCTTGTTGCGGCAGTAGTTGTTGAACAGGCCGCCCTTGTTCGGGTCCGGGTTCGGGTCCTCCTCGCCGTAGGACCGCAGGTCGCCCTTGTAGATCGGCAGCCGGCGCGGCATGTCGAGCCGCGTGCGGTCCTCGATCTTGATCACCTCGGCACCGAAGTCGGCCAGCATGCGGGTGGCCACGGAGCCGACGCCCATCCAGCAGAAGTCGGCGACGCGGATCCCGGACAGCAGGCCGCTCCGGCGTGCCGGCGAGCGGGGGTCCAGCTGCTGTTCCATCGCGTCTCCTTCGGTGGTCCGTGTCATCCGAACTCTATTCCTCGGTATGAATTAGATCAAGTATTTATCATGATCTTTTATCACCAGGCAGAGGCTGACCGTCCGCCGTCGACGGGCAGGACGACGCCCGTGGTGTAGCTCGAGGCGTCCGAGGCCAGGTAGAGCGCCGTTCCCACGACCTCCTCCGGCCTCCCCGCACGCCGGAGCGGGATGTGCTGGGCGTCGCGCTCGAAGGCCTCCATGTCCCAGGCCGAGCTGATGTCGGTGAGGAACGGTCCGGCCATGAGGCAGTTCACCCGCACCGTCGGGCCGTACGCCGAGGCGAAGCCCTGGGTGAGCGTGTTGAGCGCGGCCTTGGACGCGGCGTACGGCAGGAACTCCGGCACGGGGCGCACCGAGGCGATGCTGCTGACGTTGATGATCGACCCACCACCGGTCTCGCGCATGCGCGGACCGACGAGGGCGACGAGGCGGAACGGCCCCCTGACGTTGACCGCGAAGGTCTTGTCCCACAGGTCCTCCCCCACCTCGAGCAGGCTGGGGTACGTCGGCGCGATGCCGGCGTTGTTGACCAGCACGTCGACGCGGCCGAAGACCTCGTAGGCCCGGTCGACGAGGTGCTCGATGGAGGACCAGTCGCCGACATGCGCGCCGACGGCAAGCGCCTTGCGCCCGGTCCGCTCCGAGACCTCCTCGGCCAGGGCCTCGCAGCTCTCGACCTTGCGGCTGGCGATCACGACGTCGGCGCCGGCGTCGGCGAAGGCCAGCACCATCTCGCGTCCGAGCCCGCGGCTGCCTCCGGTGACCAGCGCCACCTTGCCGTCCAGCACACCTGCATGAGCACTCATCGTCGGGTCTCCCGCCACGGCTTGTCCCGGTCTGTCCGGGGTTCGGCGGGGAGGCCGAGGAGGCGCTCCCCGATGATGTTCTTCTGGATCTGGTCCGAGCCCCCGGCGATGCGGTAGCCCGGCACGCCCAGCAGCTGCTGGGTCCACTCGAAGGCGTCGGGCGCCCCGGAGTCGACGGCGAGGTCGGCACCGAGCGCCTCGCGGGTCAGGTCGGACACGCTCTGCATCCGGTGCAGCCACTGCAGCTTGCGCACGGAGCCGATCGCGCCGGACGCGCGTCCCTCGGCCTCGTCCTTCTCGTCGCGGGCCGAGGCGACGGCGCCCAGCCGCCACGCGACGTACGTCTCGGCCATGAGCTGCCGCACGAGGGGGTCCCGGTCGGCGCCGGTGCGCTGCGCGACCGCGAACGCCCGCCGCCAGTCGCCGCCGACCAGGGCCTGGTTGGCGCTGTCACCGCGCTCGAACCCGAGCGTGGTGAGCGCGACCTTCCAGCCCTGTCCCACCTCGCCGATGCGATAGCGGTCCGGGATGCGCACCGAGTCGAGGAAGACCTCGTTGAAGCTCTGGCCCCCGCTCATCTGGCGCAGGGGCCGGACGTCGATACCCGGGCTGTCGAGCGGGACCATGAAGGCCGTCAGCCCGCTGTGCTTGGGGGCCGCCGGGTCCGTGCGTGCGATCAGCTCGCCCCACCCGGCGAACTGCGCGCCCGAGGACCACACCTTCTGCCCGGTGACGATCCAGTCGTCTCCGTCGCGCACCGCACGGGTCGAAACATTGGCCAGGTCGGAGCCCGCGCCCGGCTCGGAGAAGAGCTGGCAGGCCAGCTGGTCCCCGCGCAGGAACGGGCCGACCAGCTCCGCGCACAGGTCGTGCGAGGCGAGCTCGCGCAGCGTGGGCGCGACCAGGTTGAGCGTCACCGTGAGCAGCTCGTGCGCCCCGGGGGTCGCCCAGGCCAGCTCCTCGGAGACGAAGGCCTCCTCGTGCGCCGGGGAGAGCCCGGGACCGTACGGCGCCGGCCAGGTGATCGCGGCGAACCCCGCGTCGTGCTTGGTGCGCTGCCAGGCGCAGAGCCGCTCCAGCAGGGCGAGCTCCTCGTCGTGCGGGAGGTCGTGGAACACGGAGACCACGTCGTGCCGCCCGTCGCAGCGCCCATCCCTGCGGTCGAGCCCGGTGGACTCGAGCCAGGCTCGACTCCGGGCTCGGAACTCGTCGACGTCGGTGTCGACCTCGGGACGCGACATGGTTCCCCTTCGGTGGTGGCGGGTCCGGCCGGCGTGCAGACGGCCGGCCGGACCCGGGTTCGGGTCAGCTCGAGCGGTGAGGGCTCACTTGCCCCACAGCTTCATGAACTGCTCCTTGTAGTCGGGCACCAGCGGCTCGAACTTCGACGGGTCGTTGATGTTGTCCTTGGTGTAGATCTGCAGGGGCATCATCGACAGGGAGGGCTCCACCGACTCGCCGACGAAGGTCCGGGCGAGGGCGTCGACCGCGGCGTACATCTCCTCGTAGATCGGGAACGCGATGCTCGCGCCCTGCTGGCCGTCCATCACCATCTGCTTGTTCATGGGCAGCGCGTCGTCACCGATGAACTTCACCTTGTCGGCCACGCCGGCGTCCTGGAGCGCCTGCGGCAGGCCGGTGGCGAAGCCGTCGTAGCCCAGGGCGATGTAGTTCACGTCGGGGTGCGAGCGGACGTAGGCGGCGATCTTGGTCGGCATCGTGGTCCCGATCTCGGCGGCCGGGATGTCGATGTCGGCGACCTTGCAGTCGGGGCACCAGCTCTTCATGCCCTCGTCGAAGTTGGACTTCAGCGTCGCGATGATCGGGAAGTCCGCGGAGCCGACCCACAGGGTGTTGGCTTTGCCGTCGGAGTCGGCGGCGACCCAGGCGGCGTACTGCTTGCCGGTCGGCGGGACCGTGGAGTCGCCCACGATGGCGGTGATGCCGGGGTTGTCGTCGGCCACGCAGCACTCGGCGATCGGCACGCCCTTCTTCTTCAGCTTGTCGACCGCGTCGGCGAACAGCACGCTCGGCAGTCCCGAGGCGATCACGCCGTCGTAGTCGCCGGCGGCGACGCGGTTCCAGGCGCCGCTGATCTCGTCGGGGCTCGCGCCCACGTTGACGTCCTCGACGGTCCAGCCGAGCACCGTGGCGGCCTCCTTGACGGCCTTGCCGAGGGCGATGCAGACCTCGACGCCGCAGTTCATGAAGGCGATCTTCTTGCCGCTCGGGATCTTGCCCTTGACCGGCTCGGTGATGCCGATCGTGGTGGGGGTCGCGGTCCACATCGCCAGCAGCTTCTTGGCCCCGTCGACGCCGGTGTTGGCCTCGATCGCGTCCAGGGTCTTCTGTCCCGTGGTGTTGGGCAGCGCGTCGCCGCCGGAGGACGACGTGGACGACGAGTCGCCGCTGCCCTTCGAGTCGGCGGGCGCCTGGGCCGAGCAGGCGCTCAGCACGAGCGCGAAGCCGGCGAGGGCCGCGGCGAGACCGCCGGACCTGGTGGACATCTTCATGTTCTCTCCTTGGTGAGCTCCGCCGTGCGCGGAACAGGTGTCGCACAGAGGCTCTGGGCGATCGGGGGACGTGCGGTGTCGGGCTGGGTCAGACGTGCGTGGGCACGCCGTCGGGCTGGGCGGGCACCTCCGCGGACGGAGCGGGCTCCACCTCCGCGGCGGTCGGCGCCTTGGGCCGGCGGCGCAGTCCGCCGAGGCCGAGGGCGGAGATGAGGATGAGGCCCTGGAAGGCGTAGGGCACCCACTGCTGGACCACGCCGGCCAGTGCCAGGCCGACCGTGATCGTGCCGAGCATGATGACCGCGATGACGGTGCCGACGGCGTTGAAGAGGCTGCCGCGGAACAGCGTGGCGCCGAGGAAGACCGCGGCGAACGCCTGGATGAGGTACGGCGCGCCGACGCCCGCCGAGCCCTGGCTGAACTTCGCCGTCGCCAGGACCCCGGCGACCCCGGCGACGAGGGCCGAGACCAGCAGCGAGGTGAACTGGATGCGCTTGGTGCGGATGCCGGCCAGACGGGCGGCCTCCGGGCCCAGCCCGGTGGCGTAGACGGCGCGGCCGGTGGGCGTGTGGCCCATGAGATACCACAGCACGACCATCACCACGGCCACCACGAAGACCGGGGCACCCAGGCTCGCGACGTTCCAGCTGCCGAGGCTGCGGATCGTCGAGGTGCCCACCGAGATCGGCACGTTGTCGGTGACGTAGACCGCCGCGGAGTAGAAGATCGAGCCGGTCGCGAGGGTGCCGATGAACGAGTCGATCTTGAAGATCACCACGACGATCGCGTTGACCACGCCGGCCAGGAGCGCCACCGCGAGCGCGATCGCGATCGCCGAGCTCGGGAGGAGGTTGCCGTACTGCGGGCTGACCAGGTAGGCGGTGAGCATCGAGGTCAGGCTCATGACGTAGCCGATCGAGAGGTCGAAGACCCCGCTGGACAGCGCCATGATGAGCGAGAGGGCCATCAGCGCCTGGATGGCGTTCTGGTTGAGCATCCCGCTGAAGGTGTCGTAGGTGAGGAAGAGGTCGGTCTTCCAGACTCCGAAGAAGACCACCAGCGCCACGAGGATGTAGACGACGCTGAGGTTCGAGAAGCTCAGACGACGCTTCCACTCGGCCCTGCGGTCGATGGTCAGGGTGGTCATGCGGATGCCTCCGTCGCGGACAGAACAGCGTGGTTGATGGTGTCTTCGTTGATGTCGGCCCCGGTGAGCTCGGCCTTGAGCCGACCGTCCGAGAGCACGAGGACCCGGGTGCAGAGCTGCTCGAGGTCCATGGCGTCGGTGGAGCACACGACGATGGGCAGTCCCTCCGCGGCCGCGGCCCGGAGATGGCTGTAGATCAGGCTCTTGGCGCCGATGTCGACCCCGGCCGTGGGCTCGGCGAGCAGCAGCGCGTTGCGGGCCACCCCGAGCCACCGGGCCAGCACGACCTTCTGAGCGTTGCCGCCGCTGAGCTCGGTGACGAGCTTGCCCGGGTCCTGCGGCTGGATGAACAGCCGCTCGATCCAGCGCACCGCCTCCGCACGCTCGGAGGAGCGGCGCAGCCAGCCCCCCTTGGAGAACAGCCGGAGGCGAGGGAGCGTGATGTTGTCGGTGATGTCGGTCTGCGGCAGGACGGCCTCGTTGGCCCGGTCGGCCGGCACCAGGGCCACACCGAGACCGGCGCAGCGGCGCGGGTCGAGCCGCGTCACGTCGTACGTCGTCCCGTCGATCTCGACGGTGCCGGCCGCGGCCTTGCGGGCGCCGACCAGCAGGTAGGGCAGCTCGTCCTGCCCGGCGCCGACGATGCCGGTCACGCCGACCACCTCGCCGGGAGCGACGGTGAAGTCGAGGCCCCGCAGCTCCGCGCCGACGAGGCCCGACACGCGCAGGGTGCGGCCGTGCTTGCCGTCGACGACGGCCGGGGGACGCCCGTCCTCGACGGCGTGCGAGCGCACGACGGCGTGGGCCTTGGCCGCCGCCTCCTTGCCGAGCATGAGCCCGACCAGGTCGTCGTGGGTCAGCCCCTCCATCGAGGTGGTGGCGACCGAGCGGCCGTCGCGCAGGACGGTCACGTGGTCGGCGATGGAGACCAGGTCGTCGAGCCGGTGGGAGACGTAGACGATGGCCACCCCGGTGTCGCGGAGCCGGCGGACGAGGGTGAAGAGGTCCTCGGCCTGCTCGGCCGGCAGCGCGGCGGTCGGCTCGTCGAGGATGAGCAGCCCGTGGGCGCCCTCGCTCCAGCCGTGCAGGGCCCGTGCGATGGCGACCTGGGTGCGCTCGAGCGGGGAGATCACGTCGACGCCCGCGTGGATGTCGAGGCCTTCCAGGCCGACCCTTGCGAGCAGCTCGCGGGTGAGGCTCGCCTGCGCGGCCCAGTCGATGCGGCCGCCGGGCGCGCGGAGGTAGCCGGTGCACAGCGCGACGTTGTCGACGACGCTGAGCTGCGGCACCAGGCCGAGGTGCTGGTGCACGGCGCGGACGTTGAGCACCTCGCCGTCGAGCGGCGAGGGTCCGGTGCGGGTGAAGGCGCCCTCGGCCCCGTCGACGCTGACCCGGACGCCGTCGTCGGGGGCGTGGAAACCGGTGAGGACCTTGATCAGGGTCGACTTGCCCGAGCCGTTCTGGCCGAGGAGCGCGTGCACCTCGCCGACCCGGATGTCCAGGTCGACCTGGTCCAGCGCTCGCTGGCCGGGGAAGGTCTTGGACAGGTTCTCGATGCGCACCAGCGGCATCTGCTCGATGGGCCGGTCGACGGTCGTCGTCTCGCTCAAGGTCCCTCCCTCACTGCTCGGGGCCGGGCTGTGGTGCCCGTCACGAGAAAAGTATTTCCTCCGGAGGAATATGGCAATACCTACTGAGCAATAAATCCAGAACAGTCGAGGAGCACGCCCGGCGGGAGGCGCCCGGTTTCGCCCTCGGCGAACGCCGGAACACCTCGGGGGTCCGACGTGGTTGAGCCTTCAACTCATCAGAACGAGGTGAAGGCATGACCCAGACCTCCCAGCGCCTCCCGGTGCTCTTCCTCTCCGACGGCGTGCTGCTGCCCGGCATGGTCGTCCCCATCGAGCTCGACGAGGCCGCGCAGGCCGCGATCGACGCGGCGCGCGCCGCCGGCGACGAGGGCGGCGACCGGCTGCTCGTCGCGCCCCGGCTCGAGGACCGCTACGCGTCGTACGGCGTCGTGGTCACGGTCGAGAAGGTCGGCCGGTTCCGAGGTGGCTCCCCCGCCGCGGTGCTGCGTGCCGCCGGCCGCGCCCGCATCGGGTCGGGCGTCACCGGCCCCGGCGCCGCGCTGTGGGTCGAGGCGACACCGGTCGACGACGAGGACCTGACCGAGCGGGCCCACGAGCTGGCCGCCGACTACAAGAAGCTCGTCGTCGCCGTGCTGCAGAAGCGCGAGGCGTGGCAGATCGTCGACCAGGTGGTCGCCCTGACCGACCCGTCGGTGATCGCCGACACGGCCGGCTACGCGCCGTACCTCTCGGTGGACCGCAAGCGCGAGCTGCTCGAGACGCCTTCTGTGCAACGGCGTCTGGAGCTGCTGGTCGACTGGACCCAGACCTACCTCGCCGAGCTGGAGGTCAACGAGAAGATCAGCGAGGACGTGCGCGACAGCGTCGAGAAGGGCCAGCGCGAGTTCCTGCTGCGCCAGCAGCTCGCTGCGATCCGCAAGGAGCTCGGCGAGGGCGAGCCCGACGGGACCGACGACTACCGCACCCGGGTCGAGACCGCCGACGTGCCGGACGACGTGCGCACCGCGCTGCTGCGCGAGGTCGACCGGCTCGAGCGCGCCAGCGACCAGAGCCCGGAGTCGTCCTACATCCGCACCTGGCTGGACACCGTCCTCGACCTGCCCTGGCACGTCCGCACCGTCGACACGACCGACATCGCGAGCGCCCGTGCGGTCCTCGACGCCGACCACTACGGGCTCGACGACGTCAAGGACCGCATCATCGAGCACCTGGCCGTGCGTGCCCGGCGCGGCGAGCGCGGCCTCGAGGTCGTCGGCGGACGCGGGTCCGGCGCGGTGGTCCTGCTCGCGGGCCCGCCCGGCGTCGGCAAGACCTCGCTCGGCGAGTCCGTCGCCCGCTCACTCGGACGCACGTTCGTCCGTGTCGCGCTCGGCGGCGTGCGCGACGAGGCCGAGATCCGCGGCCACCGGCGGACGTACGTCGGCGCGCTGCCCGGTCGCGTCGTCCGCGCGATCAAGGAGGCCGGCTCGATGAACCCGGTCGTGCTGCTCGACGAGGTCGACAAGGTCGGCTCGGACTACCGCGGCGACCCGGCGGCGGCGCTGCTCGAGGTGCTCGACCCCGCGCAGAACCACACGTTCCGCGACCACTACCTCGAGCTCGACCTCGACCTGAGCGACGTGCTCTTCATCGCCACCGCCAACGTGCTGGAGACGATCCCGCCGGCCCTGCTCGACCGCATGGAGCTGGTGGGCATCGACGGCTACACCGAGGAGGACAAGGTCGCGATCGCCCGCGACTTCCTCGTGCCGCGCCAGCGGGAGCGCGCGGCCCTCGGCGAGGACGAGGTGACGATCACCGACGAGGCCCTCCGCGAGCTGGCCGCGAACCACACCCGCGAGGCCGGGGTGCGCCAGCTGGAGCGGCTCGTCGCCAAGGCGTTCCGCAAGGTGGCCACGCGTCTGGCCTCCGGGGCCGAGACCCCCGTGGTCGTTGACCGGCCGGCGCTCCAGGCCCTGGTCGGTCGCGCGCGGTTCACCCCCGAGGCGCACGAGCGCACGTCGGTGCCCGGCGTCGCGACGGGGCTCGCGGTGACGGGCCTGGGCGGCGACGTGCTCTGGATCGAGGCCTCGGCGCAGCCCGGCGACTCACCTCGGCTCGACCTCACCGGTCAGCTCGGCGACGTGATGAAGGAGTCCGCGCACATCGCGCTCACCTACGTCCGCTCGCACGCGGGAGAGCTCGGTCTCGACGCGGACGCGCTCGCACGCCTGTCCGGCCCGATCCACCTGCACGTGCCCGCGGGCGCGGTCCCCAAGGACGGGCCGTCGGCCGGCGTCACGATGACCACCGCGCTGGTCTCGCTCGCCACCGGGCGGACCGTCCGGGGCGAGGTCGGCATGACCGGCGAGGTCTCGCTGACCGGCCGGGTGCTGCCGATCGGCGGGGTGAAGCAGAAGCTCCTGGCCGCCCAGCGGGCGGGACTGACCGAGGTGTTCCTGCCGGCACGCAACGGGCCCGACCTGGACGACGTCCCGGCGGAGGTGCTCGAGGCGCTGACCGTGCACCTCGTCGGCGACGTGCGCGAGATCCTCGCGACGGCCCTGGAGCCGGCGGCCTCCGGCGGAGGCGTCGTCACGGCCGCCTGACCGGCTGCAGGGCGCGTCACGGTCGTGCAGGCGCGAGGGTTGGTGCTCCGGTGCCGGTGACGTCGCAGTCGGCGTGCTGCGTGGAGGGTTCGGCTGCGACCCGTCCCGCCGCTGACGGTCGCACAGCGCCACGGGAGCCTCAGCCGACCTCCACCGTCACGGCGTAGCGGCCCTGACCGGGCGGGCAGGCCATCGCCTCCCCGCACGAGGTCCGCGACGCCGTGAGCCGCACGGCGCCCGGGGACACCGCGACGTAGCGGGTGCGCACCGTGCCGCACCCCACCCCCGGTCGACAGGTGCCCGGCGGGGCGGGACGGTCCACCTGCTGCTCGACCTGCTCGAGCGCGCCGTCCGCGGCCGGGGCGATGCGCCAGTAGGTGTTGTGCAGCGTGAGCGTGACCCGGTCGCCGCGCCGCACCCGGACGGTGCGCCCGGCCGTCGCCTCCGACAGTCGCACCACGTGCGTGGTCGCGGAGACCGAGGACCCCGTCGCCCCGGTCGCCCCGGTCGGCGTCGCCACCGGCCGGGACGCGTCCGACCCGCACGCGGCCAGGGCTGCGAGGGCGGAGAGCGCCGCCCCCGCGAGCAGCCTGACGCGCACGTCCGGCCCCGTCCTGCACGTCCCTACTTGATCGTCACCGTGAGGGTCTTGAACTCGCTGACCCCGAGGGTGAAGGTGATCGTCGTCGACTTCCCACCCGCGGTGACCGAGAGCGTGTAGTACGACGCCCGCTGGTTGAGGGTGTCCGTCGCCGGCAGGGCCTGGTTCTCGTAGTGCCGCTGCTGCCCGGCGACGCACGACGACGTCACGCCGGTCAGCGCCAGGTTGCTGAGGTTGACGTTGACGTTCTGCGCCGTGCCCTTGGACTGCAGCTTGAGCGCCTTGATCGTCGCGAACGGCGTGCCGGCGGCGTTGACCGCCAGGACCCGGATGCCCCGGCGAACTCCCTCGCCGCACAGCGGCACCGTGGCACTCGCGCCTCCCTCGGGGTCGTTGTCCGCGACCGCCAACGAGCCCACGAACTTGCCGGTGGTGGTCGGGGCGAACGTCACCGGCTCACCGAAGTGGTCGCTCGTCGCGAACCTCGACGGCGGGCTCGCCGGACCTGGTGCGCCGAACGGCGCGCCCGTCGTGCCCAGGGCGTCGACGATCAGCTCCGACTGCCCGGTGTTGGTGACCGTGTCGGTCTGCGTCACCCCCGGGTAGCCCGGGGCCTGGCTCTGGATCACCGTCGGCCCGAAGGTCAGCGACGCCGGTGAGGTCAGGATCGCGGGCACCAGACCGGTGCCGGTGAGGGCGACCACGACCGAGGGGGTCGCCGGGTCGCTCGACGCCACCGTGAGGGTGCCGTTGCGCGGCCCCGCTGCGGTCGGGTTGAACCGGACGTCGATCGTCACCGAGCTCCCGGCCGCCAGCGTCAGCGGCAGGCTCGGCCCGCCGACCACGGTGTAGTCGGTGCCGGCGGCACCCGCCACGGTCAGCGCGGAGACGGTCATCCCGCAGCTGCCCGTGTTGGACAGCGTCAGGGACCTGGTCCTCGTGCTGGGGCTGGTCCGGTTGTCCGTGGCCACCCCACCGAAGTCCAGCGCGGTCGTGCTCAGCGTGAGCGCCGGCTGGCCGACCTCACCGGTGATCGGCACGGACACCTGCGGGTTGTCCGGGTCGTCGGTCGTGACCACCACGGTGCCCGTGACCGGTCCGCCCGTCGGGCCGCTCGGCTGGAACCGCACCGTGAACTCCAGGTGAGCTCCGACGGGCAGCGTCTGGGGCAGCCCCGGCGGCGCGACGACCGAGAGTCCCGGCGTGCTCCCGCCATCGATGGTGATCGAGGAGATCGTCAGCGGCGCGGTCCCGGTGTTGGTGACCGTCAGCTGGCGGTCCGACGTCGCGCCGGGGCAGACGACCCCGAAGCCGAGCGACGCCGGCGAGAGGGCGACCTTGGGGATGCCCACCGTGCCCGTCGCCGGGACGGTCGCGGAGCCACCCGAGGGGGCGTCGGTCGTGATCGACAGCGTCCCGGTGCGGGGCCCCGGGCTGGTGGCGCTGCTCGGCGGCGCGAAGGTCACCTCGACCGTGAGGCTGTCGGTCGGCGCCAGGGTCGCCCCGCTCGCGTCGGCCGGGCTGATGCTGTAGGCGCTGTCGCCGCTCATCGTGACGCCGCTGACGTGCAGGTCCGCGGACCCGGTGTTCTGGATGACGACGTTGCGCGACGCACTGGTCCCGCGCGGCACGGTCCCGAAGTTCAGCGAGCCCGTGACGGTCAGCTCCGGGAGCCCGGCGCTGCCCGAGGCCGACACGTTCGTCGTGGCCGTCAGCTGGGCGTTGGTCGGTGACCCGGTGTCGTTGGGGACGGTGTCGTCGGAGTCGATCGCGAGCGTCGCGGTGTACGGCGCGGCCAGGGTCGCGTTCGCCGGCGGCGAGAACCTCACGTCGTACAACGCGGCGTCGCCGGTGTGCAGGGTCGCGTGGTTGGGGGCGGCCGGGGTCAGCGAGAACGCGCTGCTCGACCCGGACGCCAGCTTGACGTCGAGGAGGTCGAGGTCGCCCGGTCCGGTGTTGGTCACCGCGATCTCCTTGGTCGCGGAGGAACCGCGGGGCACCTGGCCGAAGCTCAGGTCACCGGTGATCGAGGTGCTGGGCCGTGCCCCGTAGCGCTTGACGCACCCGTGGGGCGAGCCGTTGCTCCACTCCCGCTGCAGCTGGTAGGCGTGGCCGCTGAGGACGATGTTGGTGCCGTCGTCCTCGTAGGGGCCGTAGTTGAAGTTGCACTTGTCGCCGTTCTCGCCGGCGCCGTTGTCGACGTCGTCGAACCACCCGTCGCCGAAGGGGTCGGTGTAGGCCTCGAACTGCTCGTGGGAGGTCACGTCCAGCGAGATGTCGACGCCCGAGCCGTTGGGCCACGTGGTCTCGTCGCCGTAGCAGCTGCCGGTCGAGGCGTAGGGGATGTAGCCGTAGATCTTGTTGCCGTTGCTCCAGTGGTAGGCGCAGAACTTGCCCCGGACGCTGGCGCCCCCGGCGTAGTCGGTGGCCGTGAAGCAGTTGCGGGTCGCGCCGCTGCCGTCGCACTCGATGACGTTCTTGCCGGTGTAGACGAAGTACATCGTGGAGTTGCTCGGCGCCTGCCACGTCGGGTTGGCCGCGATGGCGCGGTCGATCGAGGCGCGGATGTCGCCGTCGACCAGCGGGTCGGTGTTGGTGCCGGCGTGCGGGAAGGTCGTGGTGTCGGTCCACGTGCCGCCGTAGTGCGTCGTGCTGGGCACCGGCAGGCCGCTGTTGTCGCCGTACTGCGTGAGGATGTCGAAGTACGGCGTCCCGCCGATGTCGTGGAAGTAGCGCTCGATGATGCTGCGGTAGTTCGAGTCGAACATCGCGCCGGAGTAGCCCGTGGGCTGCGTCGTCGGGTTCCAGAAGATGAGGTAGTTCGTGACGTCCCGCATGACCACGCCGTTGTGGTAGGTCATGTCGGTCGTGGTGTCGAAGTGCGGCCCGCTCTGCGGGGCGTGCCGCTGCCCCTTGGCGCCCTTCGTGTAGAGCAGGCGCGGCGCCTTCGGCCCCTTGCCCTGCGACGCGGTCGCGGCGCTGCTCGTCGCCACGGACGACGCGTCGGCGGCGGCTGGTGCGATGCCGACGAGGGCCGCGGTCGTCGCCAGGGTGACGGCGGCTGCCAGCACGGCACGGCGGCGGGGTCCTGAGGGCGGGCGTACGGAGATGGTCATGGGAGGTCCCCTCTCGCCTCCACGCGCCGGTGGGAGCGACGCGTGGGCTGAACACCTCCCGCCCTACTCCTGGGTTGTCCGGAGCGGCAAGGGAGGGACGCGGGACGACCGGCAAGATGGTCCGGAGGGGCTAGACACACCTGCTCCAGGTCCCGCTCCGGCCCAAAGCCGCTCAGAGCACCTTGGTGCCGTACATCTCCCCGAGCGGGTCGGCGATCAGCTCCAGGCGAGCGCCGTTGGGGTCACGGAAGTAGATCGAGGTGCCGCTCAGCTCGGCGTACTCCACGCCGGCCTGCTCGAGCCTCCCCTTGAGCCTGGTCCACTGCTCCGGCTCGACGGAGATCGCGATGTGGTGCAGGCCGCCGAGCACCTCGGCGTACTCCCCGACGTCGAGGCCGGGGAAGTCGAAGAACGCCAGCAGGTTGTCGTGCCCGATGTCGAAGAAGAAGTGGTTGGAGCCCGGGTAGTCGCGGTTCTCGAAGATGTCGGTCAGCGGGAACTCGAGCACGTCCTGGTAGAAGCGCACGGTCTCCTCCACGTCGCGCGCCACCACCGCGACGTGGTGCAGCCCGCGCGCGCTCGACGGGGGCCGGTCGCCCTCGGGTCGCAGGTAGGTCTCGCGGATGCGCTCGCGCTCACGCTCGATCGCAGGCAGGTCGCTCTGGCTCATGGTCCTCACCCCTCACCGCAGGCTAGGTCCGCAGGCCCTCGCCGTCCCAGTGTTCGACGTGAGTGAGGTCCTCGACCTCGACCCGGCGCAGCCTGGTCAGCTGCTTGACCGGCTTGCCCAGGGGGACGACGGCCGCGACCGCGAACGGCTCGGGGATGCCCAGCAGCTCCTTGAGCGCGGGCTCCTCGGCGATCGCCATCGTCGTGATCGTGCCGCCGAACCCCTCGTGGCGGGCGGCGAGCAGGAGGTTCCACACCAGGGGGTAGACCGAGGCGCCGCCGACGATCCCGACCCGGTCGAGCTCCTTGTCCAGCGCGGCGACCGAGCGCAGGTCGACGCAGACGACGAGGACGACGGCGGCCCGGCGCAGCGGCTCGGTGACGTAGGCCGGCACGTCGGTCCGCGCGACCTCCTCCTCGCTCACCCTGCTCGGGACGGCCGCGCTCCAGGGCGTCTCCCCCGCCGCGCCCTGGGCGGCGTAGCGACGGGCACCCGGCCCGGTGATCTCGACCAGCCGCTCGCGGGTCTCCGGGTCACGGACCACGACGACCTGCACCCCCTGGCGGTTGCCCCCGCTCGGCGCGAACCGCGCGTTGTCGAGGATCGTGTGCAGCACCTCGTCGGGCAGCGGGTCGTCGGTGAACTCGCGGACCGCGGCGGTCGTGCGCATCACGTCGTAGAGCTCCATGTCGCGAGCGTAGGTGGTCCGGTCCCGCGTTGACGCTCGGCAGGTGCGGGAGAACACTCGAAGGGTCGGCTCGACAAGGGAGGACACGACACCAGTCCGCCACGGAGGGCTCGGTGGCGGCGGCCTGACGAGCCGTCCCGCCTCAGGTCGGGTCGTGCCCCGCACCCAGCTCGACGACCACCACGCCGAGGACGATGAGGGCCATCCCGGCCCACATGACCGCCGAGACCCGCTCGTCGAACAGCACCGACGACAGCACGGCGGTGATCGCGACCCCGAAACCCGCCCAGATGGCGTAGGCGATGGCCAGCGGCATCCCCTGCGCCAAGGTGGCGTTCAGCAGGAAGAACGACGCGACGTAGCCGACCACCACCACGGCGTACCAGCCGCGCTGGGTGAGCGCCGCCTTGAGGCTCAGCGTGCCGGCGACCTCGCTCCCGATCGCGGCGGCCAGGAGCAGCCACTTGCCCATGCGTGGGCTCCTTCCCGTTCAGCCGTCGTGGCGGTAGAAGCCCTGGCCGCTCTTCTTGCCGAGCAGGCCGGCGTCGACCATCCGGTCGAGCAGCGGCGGCGGGGAGTAGAGCGGCTCCTTGAACTCCTGGTACATCGAGATGCCGATCGCGCGGACCGTGTCGAGGCCGATCAGGTCCGACAGCGCCAGCGGGCCCATCGGGTGGCCGCAGCCGAGCACCATGCCCTTGTCGATGTCGGCGGCGCTGGCGTAGCCCGCCTCGTACATCCGGATCGCCGACAGCAGGTAGGGCACGAGCAGGCTGTTGACCACGAACCCGGCGCGGTCGGTCGCCTCGATCGGCTGCTTGCCGAGCTGGTCGGCGACGAAGCCCTGCATCCGCTGCAGCGTCTCGGTCGAGGTGGTCAGCGAGGGGATCAGCTCGACCAGCTGCATGACGGGGGCGGGATTGAAGAAGTGCACGCCCATGACCCGGTCGGGACGGCCGGAGACCGCACCGAGCTTGACGATCGGGATCGAGCTGGTGTTGGAGGTGAGCAGCGCGTCGGCCTTCTCGAGGAGCGCGCCGACCGTGCGGAACAGCTCGAGCTTGACCTCCTCGTCCTCGCTGGCGGCCTCGACCACCAGGTCGCGGTCGGCGAGCGCGCCGAGATCGGTGGTGAAGGTGACCCGCCCGAGTGTCTCGGCGACCTGCTCCTCGGTGAGCTTGCCGCGCTTCGCCGCGCGACCGAGGCTGTCGCGGACGCGGCGCTCGGCGGCCGCCGACGCCGTGTCGTCGACCTCGACGACCACGGTGTCCAGGCCTGCGCGGGCACAGACCTCCGTGATGCCCGAGCCCATCAGCCCTCCGCCGATGATGCCGACCTGTCCGACCTGTCCGGCCTGTCCGGCCTGTCCGACCATGTGCGTCCTCCCGCGTCTCGTCCTCCTGTGACCGTACGTCCGCCCGGGGCGTCACGGGCCGCCCGGGGCGTCACGGGGCGTCGTCGGGGCGTCACGGGACGCCGGGGGGGTCCCGGCAGCGGCTCAGCGCCCCCGGAAGACCGGGGCGCGCTTCTCGGCGCGGGCGGCGGCGGCCTCACGGACGTCGTCGCTGGCCCAGCACCGCGCGAAGCTCTCGTCGATCGCGGCCTGCTCGCCCCCGTTGAGGACGAGCTTGTTGTGCGCCAGCGTCAGCGGCGCGAGCGTGGCGATCTCGTGCGCCCACGCCATCGCCGCGTCGAGGTCGCCTGCCCGGTCGGCCAGCCCGCAGGCCAGGGCCTGGTCGCGGTCGACCGTCTCGGCAGCCAGCATGAGCCGGCGGGCGATGCCCCCTCCGGCGACGGCGGCCAGCGTGCGCATCGTCCACGCGTCGACGGCCATGCCGTTGCGGGCGGTGGGCACACCGAACTTCGCGGTGCGGTCGGCGACGCGCAGGTCGCAGGCCAGCGCGAGCTGGGTCCCCGCGCCGATCGCGGGCCCGTTGACCGCGGCCACCAGCGGCACCGGCAGCCGGGTCAGGCCGTGGAGCATGCCGTAGAGCGCGTCGAGGAACTCCTGGCCGTAGACGCCGCCCAGGTCGGCACCGGAGCAGAACGCCGTGCCGGCGCCGGTCACCACGATGACGCGCGCGCCGTCGTCCACGGCCTGGCGTGAGGCCGCCGCGAGCTCGCGGCACAGCGCGAGGTCGAGCGCGTTGCGCCGCTCCTCGCGCCGCAGCTCCAGCACGGTCACCGGCCCGTCAGCACGCGTCCCCAGCATGCGCCGGAGCCTACTGTCACACTCGGGCGCTCCCGGTCGTCGTACGTGATGACAAGCGCCACACCGGCGCCACCGGACCAGAGGAGAGACCCATGACCCACGTCGTCGACTTCACCGACGTCTCCACCGAGGGCCTGGAGTCCTCGCCCGTCGCCGAGGCCCTCGCCGGCCTGCGCGCCAACGAGGCGCGCTACTTCAAGAACAAGTACGACGCCACGTTCGCCACCGAGCCGGCGACCTCCGGACGGGGCAAGGAGCTCGCCGACCACGTCGCCCGCGTGCTCGAGGAGGAGCGCGGCATCGTGATCGCCTCGCCGGCCCTCGAGGCCGCCGAGCTCGACGTCGACGGCATCCGGTGGACGCACGTGTTCCACGAGTCCGGGCTGGCGGTCAACGTGCTCTACACCAAGCAGGACGGCGGCAAGCGGGCCGTCGGGTTCAAGCTGGCCGAGGGCATGGACCCGCCGGAGGAGCTGTCGGCCTTCAAGTGGGCGCGGCAGAAGTCCAAGCTGGCCGGCACGATCCGAGGCTCCTACTTCGTGGTGAAGGGCGAGTACTGACCCGGGCGGCCCGGCCTCCGGGGCGGCACCGGGGTCAGGCCCGCGGGTCGACCATCGTCATGCCCGCGAGCTCGGCCGAGTCGAGCCGGGGCAGGAGCTCGGCGGCCCCCGCAAGGCCGATCGTGCGCCGGACGAGGCGCTGCGGCTGCAACGACCCGTCGGCGATGAGCGCGAGCATCTCGGGGTAGTCGGCGGCCGCCATGCCGTGGCTGCCGAGGACGTCGAGCTCCCACGCGACGACGCGGTCCATCGGCAGGCGGGGGTGCCCGGCCGCCGCGGGGAGCAGCCCCACCTGCACGTGCCGGCCCCGGCGACGCAGGCTCCGGAGGGCGTCCGCGCAGGTCTGCTCGCTGCCCACGGCGTCGACGGCCACGTGGCTCCCTCCTCCGGTCAGGTCGGCCACCGCTGCGGGCACGTCGGTCCCGCCGGTGGTCACGAGGACCGTGTGCGCACCCAGCTCGGAAGCGAGCTCCAGGGCGGCCGGGTTGCGGTCGACCGCCACGACGCGTGCCCCCAGGGCCCGGGCGACCATGACCGCGCTCAGCCCCACCCCTCCGGCCCCGACCACCGTGACCCACTCGCCGGTCGCGACCCGGGCCCGGTGCCGCAGGGCGCGGTAGGCCGTCGCGAAGCGGCAGCCCAGGCTCGCGGCCGTGGCGAGGTCGACGCCCTCGGGCACGGCCACGAGGTTGGTGTCGGCGGCGTGCAGGGCGACCTGCTCGGCGAAGGAGCCCCAGTGCGTGAAGCCCGGCTGCTGCTGGTCGGGACAGACCTGCGCCTCGCCGGCCCGGCACCACTCGCAGCGGCCACAGCCGCACACGAACGGCACCGTCACCCGGTCCCCGACGCGCCACCGCCCCACCTGGGCGCCCACCTGCACCACCACGCCGGCCAGCTCGTGGCCCGGCACGTGCGGGAAGACGAGCTCGTCGTGACCGGCCCAGGCGTGCCAGTCGCTGCGGCACATGCCGGTGGCCCCGACCTCGACCACCACGCCGTCGTACGGCGCGACGGGGGCGTCCACCTCCCGCACCTCGGGTCGGGACCGGACGTCATCGAGGACCACGGCGAGCACGCCTCAGCCTCGCAGGGGTCAACGGGACAAATCAGCCGGGGCGGGTGCCGACCGGTACCTCTTGGCAGGACGGACGTCCTGACTGCGGCAGTCGGCATAGGTGGGACGCATGAGGCGGACTAGGGTTCGGGTTATGCAGCCCACACATCCCGCCACTGTCCTGGTCGTCGACGACGAGCCCGACGTGCGCGAGATGGTGCGCGCCTTCCTCGAGATCGGCGGCTTCGACGTCGTCGCCGAGGCGGTCGACGGCGCGGAGGCCGTGCAGCAGTACCTCGCCCTCGACCCCCCGCCGCTGCCCGACGTGGTCGTCCTGGACAACCGCATGCCGATGATGACCGGCCTCGAGGCCGCCGCGCGCATGCTCGAGCGCAACCCGCAGCAGAAGATCGTGATGTTCTCCGCGCACCTCGACGACGCGACCCGGGCCCAGGCCCAGGACCTCGGCGTCGCGGCCTGCCTCGACAAGACCAAGCCGGCGCGGCTGCCCGTCGTGCTGCGCGAGCTGCTCGCCGCCTGACCCGCCTGACCCGTCGGCCCCCGTCGAGCTCAGGCGACCTCTGCGTCCTGCCGTGCCTGCCGGGCCTCCCGGACGTGCCGGGCCACCGCGGTCGCGGCCGCGCGCCCCGCGCGGTTGCCGCCGATCGTGCTCGCCGACGGGCCGTAGCCGACCAGCTGCACCCGCGGGTCCGCGGCTGCCGTGGTCGCGCTCTGCACGTCACGGGTGGACATGACCAGGCGGATGCCGCCGGCAGGGGTGCGCAGGCCGAGGGGGCCGAGGTGCCCGACCGCCGGGCGGAAGCCGGTCGCCCACACGATGACGTCGACCGGCTCGACGGTGCCGTCGGCCCAGCGGACCCCGTCGGGCTCGATGCGCTCGAACATCGGCCGCCGGTCGTAGGCGCCCAGCCGGGCCGCCTCCTGCTCCTGCGGCCGCAGGGCGAGACCGGTGACCGAGACCACCGAGGCCGGCGGCAGCCCGCGGCGTACGCGCTCCTCGACCAGGGCGATCGCCGCACGACCGTCGAAGGGGTCCGAGGCGTCGCGCCAGACGGGCTCGCGACGGGTGGCCCAGACCGTGTCGGTCACGGGCCGCAGCTCACCGAGGAGCTGGATGGCGCTGGCCCCACCGCCGACGACGAGGACCCGCCTGCCCCGGAAGTGCTCGGCACCCGGGTAGTCCGCGGTGTGAAGCTGCTCGCCGCGGAACGACGATCGCCCGGGGTAGGACGGCACGAACGGGCGGCTCCACGTGCCGGTCGCGTTGACCACGGTGCGCGTGGTCCAGCTGCGGTCGCCGGCGCGGACCACGAGCAGGTCGCCGCTGCTCTCGACCCGGTCGACGCGGACCGGGCGCAGCACGGGCAGGTCGTGTGCGCGCTCGTAGTCGGCGAACCAGGCCGGGATGACGTCGTTGGCCCGGTGGCGCCCCCGCCCGGGAGCCGGGCCGTCGGGGAGGTCGGCGACGCCGTGCACGTCGTCCATCGTCAGGGAGTCCCAGCGGTGCTGCCAGGCGCCGCCGGCGGACTCCTCGGCGTCCAGCACGACGTGCGCCAGGCCCAGCCGCTGCAGGTGGTAGGAGGTCGACAGGCCCGCCTGGCCCGCCCCGACGACGACCGTGTCGAGTGGCTCGAGGGGCTCGAGGGGGCGCCGGTCGGTCATGTCCGTGCAACACCGCACGCGCCGCGGCTATGCCGGGCGGTCCGGTGGCGCGGGGCTGGTGCGGAGGCCGACGGCCGGGCCTCCGGCCCACCCCTGCACCGGAGGCCACGCCGTTCGAGCGGTACGTCCCCTCTCGCACGCGCGACACCAGCCGTTCCGCCCCGAGCAGGGGACGGCTGCGACTTCCCACCAGAGACAACTGCAATTGACCAAGAGTTGTCAATCGGAACGGCCGAAATGCCCATGCTTCGGTCCATCGATTGAAGAACCGGGCCGCGGCCCAGCAGACTCACCCCCATGAACCCCGCCCAGGAAGCCGCGCTGCGCGCCGTCGACCCGGTCGCGCTGGGCGAGCGGATCAAGGCGGCCCGGGTGCGCAGTGGGTTGCGCCAGGCGGAGATCGGGGGCAAGGACGTCTCGGTCGCGCACGTCTCCCGGATCGAGGCCGGCAAGCGGCGCCCGTCGCCGGCCCTGCTCGAGTCGTTCGCGCAGCGGCTCTCACTCTCGGTCGACGACCTGCTGTGGTCCCCCTACGGCGACGTGGGCGACGAGACCCGGCTCGAGATCGACTTCGCCGAGCTCGCGCTGGAGAACGCCGACGCCCGGGCGGCCGAGCGACACGCGCGCTCCGCCATCGAGGCGCTCCCGGTCGGGCACCCCCTGGGCGCCCGCGCGGCGTTCCTCCACGCCCGCGCCCTGGAGGCCCAGGGCCGGTTGCGGGAGGCCGTGGCCGAGCTCGAGCCCCTCGCGGTCTCCGGCACCGTCAGCAGCGCCAACGCCGCCGTCGCGCTGTGCCGCTGCCTGCGCGAGACCGGTGACCTCGCCCGCTCGATCGAGGTCGGCGAGGACGTCCTCCAGACGCTCCGCGACTCCGGCCTCATGGGCACCGACGACGCGGTCCAGCTCGTCGTGACCGTCGCCGCGGCGTACTTCGAGACCGGTGCGGTCGCGGTGGCCGCCCGGCTCTGCCGCGAGGCCATCGCCTCGGCCGAGGCCCTGGGGTCCGCCAAGGCCCGCGCCGCGGCGTACTGGAACGCGAGCATGGTCGAGGCCCACCAGGGCCACGTCGCCGAGGCGCTCCCGCTGGCCAAGCGGGCCCTCGCGCTGCTCTCGGAGGGGCGGGACGCCCGCAACCTGGCGCGGCTGCGCTGCATGCTCGGAGTGCTCCAGCTGCGCAGCGACCCGCCCCAGCTCGACGAGGCGTTCGCGACACTGACCAGTGGCGCCGAGGAGCTCCGTGCGACCAGCGCGAGCCCGGTCGACCTGGGGCGCAACGCCGCGGGGCTGGCGCGGATCCACCTGATGAAGGGCGACCTCGTGGCGGCCGAGCGCCTGGGCAACGAGGCGGTCGACCTGGTCGCGGGGAGCGGTCCGCTCGTCGAGGCCGACGCCCGGTCCGTGCTCGGCCAGGCGGCCGCCCGCCAGGACCGGCCCGACCTGGCGCAGGCCGAGTTCCTGCGAGCCGTGGCCCTGCTGACCTCGAGCGGGGCCGACCGCAGCGTCGCCGAGCTGTGGTACGAGCTGGGCGCCTGCATGGACGACCTCGGCCTGGTCGCGGAGGCGCGCGACGCCTTCCGCCGCGCGGCCGCGTCGGCCGGCCTCTACCTCCACCCGGGCACGGCCCCCCGCGGCGAGGCCGACCCCTCGCGGCTCCTGCCCACGGGCACCCCCGGCTCCTGAGCGTGACCGACGGCGACCGCGGCCCCGTGGGGCTCCCCGGGCACCGGCCGGGGACGCCCGGCTACCGCCGGGTGGTCGGCGCCCTCGTCGCCGCCGGCCTCGCGACGTTCGCGCTGCTCTCCAGCACCCAGGCGATCCTGCCCGAGCTGAGCCAGGCCTTCGCGGTCTCACCCTCGCCCGGCCGCTCCCCCTGGTGGTCGCCGGCATCGGCCTGCTGACGGCGGGGTTCTTCGCCGTGCACGGCATCGCCAGCGGCTGGGTGCCCGTGCGGGCGCACGCCGGTGGGGTGTCGGCCGGCCAGGCCGCCTCGCTCTACCTCGTGGCCTACTACCTCGGCTCGTCGGTCTTCGGCAGCCTGGCCGGCTATGCCTGGTCGACCCACGCGTGGGCCGGGGTGGTCGCGCTCACCACGGGCCTGCTCGGCGTCACGGTCGCGGCCGCCCTGCTGCTGCGGCGCACGCCGTCGCTCCTCTGACCCGCCCCTGTCGTCCTCGGCTCTTCCAGCTAGATCACCACGCCGAGCAGCAGCACGAACACCAGGCCGCTGACCGACAGCACGGTCTCCATCAGCGACCACGACTTGATCGTCTGGCCGACGGAGAGCCCGAAGTACTCCTTGACCAGCCAGAAGCCGGCGTCGTTGACGTGGCTGAAGAACACCGAGCCGGACCCGATCGCCAGCACCACCAGCGAGGTCTCCCCCGTCGACAGGCCCTCGACCAGGCCGAGCATCAGCGCCGAGGCGGTGATCGTGGCGACGGTGGCCGAACCGGTCGCGAGGCGGATCAGCACGGCGAGCACCCAGGCCAGCAGCAGCACCGAGACGTCGGCGCCCTTGGCCCAGTCGGCCAGCAACGTGCCGATGCCGGTGTCGACGAGCACCTGCTTGAACCCACCGCCGGCGGCGACGATCAGCAGGATCCCGGCGATCGCGGGCAGCGAGCTCTCGACCGACGTCGTGACCGCGGCGCGGTCCATGCCGGAGGCGTGCCCGAGGGTGAACATCGCGACGACGACCGCGGCCAGCAGCGCGACGAACGGGTTGCCGATCACGTCGAAGACCTGCTGCACGCGGCGCTCCGGGTCGTCGACCACGATGTCGACGATCGCCTTGGCCATCATCAGCACGACGGGCAGCAGGACGGTCGCGACGGTGCTGGCGAACGCCGGGCGGGTGGTCTCGGCGCGCTCCTCCCGGGCCTCGAACAGCTCGGGGGCGGGCACGTCGACCCAGCGCCCGGCGAGGCGGCCGAACAGCGGACCGGACACGACGACCGTCGGCACCGCCACGAGCACACCGAGCATGAGGGTGGTGCCGAGGTCCGCCCCCAGCGAGGAGATCGCCACCAGCGGACCGGGGTGCGGCGGGACCAGGCCGTGCATCGCGGAGAGGCCCGCGAGGGTGGGGATCCCGATCGCGATGACGGAGAGCTGGGCGCGGCGGGCGACGAGGTAGATCACGGGCATGAGCAGCACGAGGCCGATCTCGAAGAACATCGGCAGGCCGATCAGCGCCCCCACCCCGGCCATCGCCCAGGGCAGGGCACGGCGCGAGGAGCGCCCGACGATGGTGTCGACGATCTGGTCGGCGCCGCCGGAGTCGGCCAGCAGCTTGGCGAACATCGCGCCCAGGGCGATGAGCGCGCCGACGCCCGCGGCCGTCGCACCGAAGCCGGTGGAGAAGCTGGCGATGACGTCGTTGACGTTCTGGCCGGCCAGGATGCCGACCGCGAGTCCACCGAAGATCAGCGCGAGGAACGGGTGCAGCTTGGCCGCGGTGATGAGCGCGACGATCAGGCCGATCGCGACGAGGGCCGCGACGACGAGCTGCGTGCCGGAGGCGACCGGCTCCACGAGCGGTGCCGGGTCGGCGAGCGGGACGAACGGGACGGTCATGCGGTCTCCTCCGGAGTGGTGGTGCTGGTCGTGCGGGTGGCGTAGTGGTCGACGATCGCGTCGACGCCCTGGTCGACGTCGACGACGAGCCCGCGCTCGTCGGGTGCGAGCGGCTCGAGGGTGCGGAACTGCGAGTCGAGCAGCGAGGCGGGCATGAAGTGGCCGGGCCGGCTGGCCTGGCGACGGGCGATCACGTCGCGGTCGCCGTGCAGGTGGAGCAGCTCGAGGTCGGGGGCGTGCTCACGCAGCCGGTCGCGGTAGGACCGTTTGAGGGCCGAGCAGCTGATCACCCCGCCCTGCTCGCGGTGCTCGTGGAGCCAGGCCCCGATGGCGTCGAGCCAGGGGCCGCGGTCGTCGTCGTCGAGGGCCTCGCCGGCCGACATCTTGGCGATGTTGGCCGGGGGGTGGAAGTCGTCGGCGTCGGCGAACGGCACCCGCAGGCGCTGCGCGAGCGCGGCCCCGACGGTCGACTTGCCCGACCCGGAGACGCCCATCACGACGACGAGAGGCGGCTGGCTGGTCATGGGAACTCCTCGGGACGGCGATGTGACGGCTCCCACAGGGTGCGGCAAAAGATATGATCTTTGCAAGACCTACTGGCGATTAACTACGATCTTTGCGTGGACCGACGCCCGCACGGAGCCCTGCACGGAGACGTGCTCGACGCGCTCGGCACGCGCATCGCCTCCGGCGCGCTGGCCACGGGGGCGGTCCTCACGCTCGACGGCATCGCCCGCGCGCACGCCGTCTCGATGCCCGTCGCCCGCGAGGCCGTCCGCGTCCTGCAGTCGATGGGCCTGGTCACCTCGCGGCGACGCGTGGGCGTGACCGTCCAGCCCCGGTCGGCCTGGAACGTCTTCGACCCCCGGGTGATCCGCTGGCGCCTCGAGGGCGAGGACCGCACCGCCCAGCTGCTGTCCCTCTCCGAGCTGCGCCGCGGCTTCGAGCCGGTCGCTGCCGCCCTCGCGGCCGAGCGCGCCACCCCCGCACAGGGCCGCGCCCTCGCCGCGGCGGTGGCCGACATGGAGGTCCACGGCCGCAGCGGCGACCTCGAGGCCTACCTCGTCGCGGACCAGGTCTTCCACCGCACGCTGCTGGAGGCCAGCGGCAACGAGATGATCGCCGCCCTGGCGAGCACGGTCGACGAGGTGCTGGCCGGTCGTACCCACCACGACCTCATGCCGGCGCGCCCCAACCCGGTCGCCATCGCGTTGCACGACGAGGTCGGCAGCGCCGTACGACGGGGCGACGCACCCGGCGCGGAGCGGGCGATGCGCCGCATCATCGACGAGGCGGCGGACGCGATGCGCGAGGAGCAGGGCGGCTGAGCAGCCCGTCGGCGGCGGGCGTCCAGCCGGCTCAGGCCGAGAGGTCCTCGCCGTCAGCGTCGGGGACCACGTCCACGCCGAGCCCGTCGACGTAGGCCTGCGCCTCCCTGCCGTCGCCCGGCTCGCGCGTGAACAACGGGATGAGTGCCAGCACCATCCAGCCGAACATCTGCGGCGGGTAGTGTCCGGGCGTCATCGAGGCGCGCAGCGCGAGGCCTTGCGCCACGGCGGTGACGGCGGAGCCGATGGTCTCGGTGGTGAAGGGTGGCCGGACCTCTCGCCCGAGCAGCTCCATGAGGCCCTCGTAGGTGAGTCGCGCCTCGCCGTCGAGGCCTTCGTAGTGCGTCGCGACCGCCTCACGGAACTCGTCGTCGTGGAGGGCGCGGTTCCACATGAGCAGCTCCGTCACCGTCTGCGGGTCGCGTGCGGTTTCCTCTGGGACCGGGCCGCCGGCTGCCGTGAGGGCCTCGGCGAACGGCTTCCCCGCACCGAGCTCGACGAGGAGCCGCTCGACGGTGTCGTTGAGGTTCTTCGACATCGAGGGCCTCAGCACGAACCCGATGAAGTCCTGCAGGTAGGCCTCGAGGGTCGGCCACTGATGAAAGAACGCTCCCGTCGTGCGACCGGCCTGGTTCGCCACCTTGGCCGCTGTCAGGTGGCCGAAGGCCGCGGAGGCCGGCTGCTCCATCAAGAGGGTGAGCCCGGCCTCGAGGAGCTCGGCCCGAGTCTGGCTCGACGCCTTGTCGTGGGAGGTGCGTGACTTCGCCATGGACACCATCGTAGTGAGTGCGTAGTGAAAAGTACGTAGTTCGTACTACGAATTCCTTGACAGCACCGAAGCGGGCACCTCACACTCGTCGCATCACAGATTGCGTAGTACGTACTACGCACAACGAGAGGAGCCCACCATGATCCCCCTCCCCCGCCGGTCCGCAGCCCGCCGCACAGCGGTGGCCTCCGGTCTCGCGTTGACGCTCGGCCTGGCCGCCGGTGCCTTCACTCTCACCACCTTCGCTGCCTCCCCCGCCCAGGCACTGTGCCCCCGCGACGACACGGACTGCGGGCCGGACATCGACCCGGTCGACCCGGCCGACCCGACACCTCCGCCGCCGGTGCAACCGGTCGCGCGCTTCGGCTGGCGCGTTCCCTCCCTCGGCGGCACGGTCTCCACCCCCTCTCCGGCCTCGACCGGAAGCCTGGTGCTCGACGCATGCGCCTCGAACGGCGGCCCGAGCGGGACTGCGGCCTACCAGTGGGCGATCCACGACGTCGCCTCGGGTCGCACCACCTCCTACAGCTCCACGTCCTGCCGGACCACCGTCGGAGGCCGTCCCCTCAACGGGCACTGGACCGCCGACCTGCGCGTCGTGGCCAACGACGGCTCCGTGGCGACCGCGAGCCACGACCTGCCTTTCCGCGACTCCCTGGTGGTGCAGCTCGGGGACTCGGCCGCCTCCGGCGAGGGCAACCCGACCCATGCCAGGCCGGCAGCCTTCGACGACAACCAGTGCGACCGCTCGAGCAATGCGGCCGCGCAGCTGGCCGCCAACCGACGGCGGAGCCAGCTGGGGCCCCACGCGACGCTCACTCTGTGGAACCTCGCCTGCTCGGGGGCGGCCATCGTCACCGCGCCCAACGGTCACGGCGGGGTGCTCCGTCCCTACGGCGGGCAGCAGCCCGCCTACGGCCCTGTGCTGCCGCCCCAGGTCGACCAGCTCCGCGCGTTGATGAGTGCCAGCGGACGCCAGCCCGACGCCGTGCTGGTCACCGCGGGAGCCAATGACACCGGGTGGGCGGACCTGGTCATCCAGTGCTACTGGATGAACAAGATCGGCCTCGGCCTTGTCGTCTGCGAGCGCGAGCTCGGGTACGACGTCCAGGCCAGGCTCGGCTTGGTCGAGCCCGCGTTCCGCCAGCTCTCCAACCGCCTTCACACCCAGCTCCCGGACCTTCCGGACAGTCGCATCTACCTCACCGAGTACTGGGACGCCACCCACGACGACCGGACCGCCACGACCGACCCCATCGCAGGTCCCGGCTACTCCTGGTGGTGCCCGCGTGACGCGATGGCGCCCGCGGCCTCCAGCCGCAAGTGGGGCTACCGCAACGTGGTCGTGCCTCTCAACGCCCACATCCAGCGGGCCGCCGGCGAGCACGGTTGGCACTATGTCGGCGGGATCATGGGTGACTTCCGACGCCACGGCCTCTGCGCGACCAACCCGTGGGTCGTGAGCCCCACCGAGTCCAGGGGCCGCCAGGGCAACTTCAACGGCTCGTGGCACGCCAACCTCGCGGGCCAGCAGGACATCGCGACCCGTCTCCTCGGCAGCGGCGCCTTCGACGTCTCCGTTCGGGCCCCTGCCTTCTGAGCACTCGCAGCGACACTCCCGCAGCGGCTCCCGGACACGTCCGGGGGCCGCTGCGTGCCGGCGCCGGAGGGGTGTCTCCCCTAGGACCGCGGGATGACCGTCAGGACCCGCTCGGTGTGGACGCGGAACTCCTGCATGAAGCCGCTCAGGAAGCCCGCCGTCGACTCGTCGAGGACCTCGCCGTCCGGCCCGAAGTACTCGGGCCGGAAGTGCACGTAGGCCTCGGGGGCCGTCATCTGTCGTGCGTTGCAGAAGCTGAGCACCCCGCGCAGGCTCTGCTGCGCCACGGCGGTCCCGATCTGGCCGACCGAGGCCCCGATGACCGCCGCGGGGAGGTGGTCGAAGGAGTTCTGGCCCCACGGGCGCGAGGCCCAGTCGGAGTCGGGACTGTAGAGGGGCAGGCTGCCGACGAAGTAGCCGACGCGATCGGGACCCATGGTGCGCTCCGTTCGGTGGGGTGGGGGGCGGGTCGGGTCGCCGACCCGTCCCTCCCACCCTGCGCCCACGGGCACCGTCAGGAGAAGGCGGAGCGCGACCGGGCCGGGCGCGCTCAGGTGGCCCGGGCCTCCTGCTCGGGCGACGCCGGCCGGGCCAGGGGGCCGGTCGGCTGGGCGAAGGCGATCACGTTGCTGTCGAAGGTCTTTCCGTCCCAGTCCGCGCACGTGACCATGACCAGCCGGCCGTGGTGGCGGTCCTGGCCGAAGACCTCGACCGCGCGACGGGCCAGCCTCCTCTTGGACCAGGTCACCACGCGCGTGACCTTGTAGTCGACCTCGCCACCCTGGTCGGTGATGCTGACCAGGTCACCCTCGGTCAGCCTGGCCAGGTCGTTCATCACGCCGCCGCCCTCGTGCACGGTGTGGCCGGTCAGGACGGTCTGGCCGTGCTTGGCGCCGGCCCCGGCGCTGGCGTCCCACCACCCGACGTGGTCGACGTCGGCGGGAGGTGCCAGGACGCCGTCGTCCTGGAGGGCGATCGGCACGATCGGGGCGTCGACGTGCAGCCGCGCGACCTTGAGCATCGGGGACTGCGCGGCCGGCCTGGTGTGGTGCCTGCCGTGCCGGGCGTGGTGGTTCTCGCCCGGGAGCTCGGGGAACGCGACGTCGTGACCGGCTGCGGTGAGGGGGGTGTCCTCGTCGAGGTCGGTGAACGCCGCGGTGCCGAACGAGACCAGGCTGCACAGCAGAGCCGCCACCACGGCCAGGGAGGCCCCTGGCCGGGTGGCGGCTTCTGCACGGAGTGTTGCCAGGTCACCGGCCAGGGTGCGCGTGCTGCCCGGGGGGGTCGACATGCGCTCGGTCCGGTCGGTCTCGTGCGGTCCGCTGGTCCGTGCTCGGCTCAACGACGAGCGACGCGTCGGGCGCGCGCGGTGCCGAGACCGAGGGCCGCCAGGCCCGCGGCGACCAGCCCGATGAGCCCGCCGTGCCCGCCACCCTCGGTGCCGGCGTCGACCGCGGTCGGCACGTCGGGCCGGTCACCACCCTGCGGGCCGTTGGGGGTCGGGGTCGGTGCCACCACGGCTCGGGCGGCCGGCCCGCAGCCGACGTTGGCGATGTTCAGGTCGACCACGACCGGGGCGCCGAACTGCTGCGCGCCGGGGAGCACCTCGACCGAGAGCCCGGTGACGTCGATGGAGCGGCCCGTGCGGGTCTGCTTGTTGAGCGTGATGTCGAGCAGGTTGTCCTGCACCGCCTGCAGGGCGGGCTGCAGCTGGGTGACGACCTGGGTGACGACCTGGTCCTGCACGGGGTCGATCAGGTTGGCGAACACCGGGTCGGTGATCTGGTCGAGCTGGTCGTTGAGCGCCGCGCGCAGGTCGTCCAGGATCAGCGCCACGATCTGGTCGGACTGGGCGATCACGTGGGTGTTGGGCGCCGGCTCGGGGTCGAAGCCCTGGGTCAGCGGCACGTCGCCGACCTGCGGGATGACCAGGCGCACGTCGCCGTTGGCGAGCACCGTGCGGCCTGAGGACTGCCCGTCGAACCGGCAGGAGGCCTCGACCGCCCCGACGTCGAGCACCAGGCCGGCGTTGCCGAGGTTGGCCTGGACCTGGTCGACCGCCGCCTGCAGGCCGTCGGTCACCTGCTGGACCGCGTCGGCGCCGCCCGGCAGCGCGCCGAGGGCGTCGAGCAGGGTGTCGAGCGAGGTGCCGGTGCCGCGCACCACCTCGGCGTCCAGCAGCGTGTCCAGCTCGAGGTTGGCCAGCTGCAGGTTGATGTTGTCGCCGGGGGTGAGGCAGTTGGTGTCGCCGATCTCGATGACGTTGGCGACGCCGCCGTCACCGGCCACCCCCGAGCAGGCGGCGCTGCGGCCGTTGTTCGCGGCGGTGGCGTCCTGGGCGAGGACCCCGATCCCGGCGTAGGGCTGGCCGCTGAGCACGTCGACCGGCGGGTTGACGGTGTCGTTGGTCTTCTTCTCGCCCGTGCCGTCGTTGGAGGCCTTGACCTGGCCGGTGTCGCCGGACTGGCCGAGGATCGTCGCGGTGAGGGCGTTGGCGTCCGCCTGGGCGCCGTCGTCGGTGGCGGCGTACGCCGCGGCAGGAGTGAGCATCGCCAGGCCGGAGACCCCGGCGACGCAGAGGAGCGTGAGGGTGTTGTTCATGTGACTGGGCCTCCCAGGAACACCGCGGCGTCTCCGCGGTGAGGTGTTCGAGGACCGTAGGGGGTGGGGGGAATCACATTGTTGAAACACGCCGGGAAATGCAGAAGAAATCAAATCGTTGCATCACTCCAGTCACACGGAATCCTGCGGAATGCAGTCACGGTGTTTAGCCGACCCGCCCCGGATTCTTTACCTTCGGCGCGACACGCTCGCTGACCTGCGGGTTCGAGATCGTGCATTTCGTGAGGTGCCCGCAGCAGAGGAGGGAGAGAAAAGCGCGGGCGCACCGGGGAGCGCCTCCGCCCGGCTGGACGGTAGGCCCGGTTCGAGCTCAGGCAGCAGCTCGGTCGGCGACGGGCGCCGCCGGGAAGAAGCGGCGGGCCCACAGGCTGACGTAGACCAGCCCGACCAGGGCGGGCACCTCGATCAGCGGTCCCACGACCCCGGCGAGCGCCTGGCCGGACGCGACGCCGAAGACGCCGATCGCGACCGCGATGGCGAGCTCGAAGTTGTTGCCGGCCGCGGTGAAGGAGACCGCGGTGGCGCGCTGGTAGTCCAGGCCGAGCGCCCGGGTCAGCACCATGGACCCGCCCCACATCAGCGCGAAGTAGACGAGCAGGGGCACGGCGATCCGGGCCACGTCGAGGGGCCGGTTGGTGATGGTGTCGCCCTGCAGGGCGAAGAGGATGACGATGGTGAACAGCAGGCCGTACAACGCGGCGGGCCCGATGCGGGGCAGCAGCGTCGACTCGTACCACTCGCGTCCCCTGGCCCGTTCGCCGAAGGTCCGGGTCAGGTAGCCCGCCAGGAGCGGGATGCCGAGGAAGACCAGGACGGACCGCGCGATGCCCCACATGGAGACGTCGAGCGCGTTCTGCTCCAGGCCCAGCCACCCGGGCAGCACCTGGAGGTAGAACCAGCCGAGCACCGCGAAGGCCAGGATCTGGAACACCGCGTTGAGGGCGACCAGGATGGCCGCGGCCTCACGGTCGCCGCAGGCCAGGTCGTTCCAGATCAGCACCATCGCGATGCAGCGGGCCAGCCCGACGATGATCAGGCCGGTGCGGTAGTCCGGGAGGTCGGGCAGCAGCAGCCAGGCCAGGGTGAACATCAGTGCCGGCCCGAGCACCCAGTTGAGCAGGACCGAGGTCACCAGCAGGCGCTTGTCCCCGGTGACATGTCCGAGCTCGTCGTAGCGCACCTTGGCGAGCACGGGGTACATCATCACCAGCAGGCCGACGGCGATCGGCAGGGAGACCGACCCGATCTCGACCGAGGCCAGCGCGTCGTCCAGGCCCGGCACGGCCCGGCCGAGCACCAGGCCGAGCACCATCGCGGCGATGATCCAGACCGGGAGGAACCGGTCGAGGGTCGAGAGCCGGCGCAGCACGGCTGCGCCGGCCTCGGTCGAGCGGGCTTGGAGAAGCTCCGGCGGTGAGCCGCCGGGTGAGTTCGACACCCTGTCCATGCTGACACTCTGCCGGACTCAGCCCCCCTCGCTGAACGCGCACGACCCTTCGTGGCCGCGGGGCAGGATGCAGGTGGCTCCGGTGGGCAGGTGGACCTGCGCACATCCTCCGCCGCGGGCCGCACCCTCGTCGACGGCGGCGTTGTGCACCGTGAGCGGGTCGGCCGCGGTCAGCTGCGCGGCGTCGTGGTCGGGATGCGGATCGGGGCCCCGGTCCATGGACGGATCACCTCACTCCTCTCGCTGCGCCGCCCGCGACCCGGATCGGTCGCAGGCGGCAACAGGTGATGAGGCCAGGTCCCCGAAGCGTGTTCCGGGACCTCCTGCCCCCACCGTCCTCCTGGAAGGCCGAAAAGCCCAGCCGGCCGCGCCATTGCGCTGGGAACACCGACCCGTGGCTAGCCCACGACGACAGGCCTCGCCTGGGTCGACGCCGGGTAGCCTGGCACTCAGGCCACCCCGGACCTCGGCGGCACCGTTCCGCACGAGTCGAGGTCGGCCATGTCCCTCACATCCTCCCCGCAGCACGGCACCGGCTACGGCGACCTCGCCCGCGAGATCCGCGAGCGCGGGCTGCTCGCCCCGCGACCGTGGTTCTACGTGAAGGTCGCCGCGCTGCTGCTCGTCGCCACCGCCCTCGCCGTGGCCGCGATGGTGCGGTGGCGCGACTCGTGGGCGTTGCTGGCCCTGGCCCCCGCCCTCGCCGTCGTCTCGACCCAGTTCGGCTTCCTCGGTCACGACGTGGGGCACCGCCAGGTCACCCGCGACCCCCGCCGGAGCAGGATCCTCGGGCTGCTCAGCGGGAACCTCATGACGGGACTCAGCTACGACTGGTGGGTCGCCAAGCACAACGCCCACCACGCCCACCCCAACGACCTCGAGACCGACCCCGACGTGCGCGCCGGGGCGCTCGTCTTCGACGCCCGGCAGGCGGGAGAGCGCCGTGGGTTCGCGGCCTGGGTGACCCGTCACCAGGCAGCGCTGTTCTTCCCGATGCTCCTGGTCGAGGCGGTCAACCTGCACGTCTCGGGCGTGCGCCACGTGCTCCGGCGCGGGGTGCCGTGGCGAGGCGCCGAGGCCATCCTGCTGGCGCTGCACGCCGTGGGGTACGTCGGCCTGCTGCTGGCCACGCTGACGTGGCCGCAGGCCCTGGCCTTCGTCTCGATCCACAAGGCGCTGCAGGGCCTGTACCTGGGGGTGTCCTTCGCGCCCGGCCACAAGGGGATGCCGGTCCTGGACGGCGAGCAGGCGGCCGACCCGCTGCTGCGCCAGGTGATGACCTCACGCAACCTCCGTGGGAGCCGGGTCCTCGACACGGCGCTGGGTGGGCTGAACTACCAGATCGAGCACCACCTGTTCCCGAGCATGCCGCGCCCCCACCTGCGGCTGGCCCAGCCGGTCGTCCGGGAGTTCTGCCGCTCGCGAGGCGTCACCTACACCGAGGTCCCCCCGCTCGCGTCGTACGCCGCGGGGCTGCGGCACCTCCAGGCCGTGGGGGCCGGCCTCCGGAAGGCGCGCTGACCCCGAGCGCGGTCAGCGGAGCGCCGTGCCGGGATCGCGCGCGGAGCGACGTGCGCGGTAGGCCGCCGCATGGGTCCGGTCGGCGCACGCGCCTTCGCAGAAGGCCCGTGAGCGGTTGCGGCTGAGGTCCACCAGCACCCGGTCGCACCCCCGCGCGTGGCAGGTCTTGAGGCGACCCAGGTCCTCGGCGCGGAGCAGGTCCACGACCGCCACCGCGGCCTCGACGGCCATGCGGTGGGCCAGTGGCGCGTCCTCCGCGGCGGCGTGCAGGTGCCACCCGTAGGGCCCGTGGCGCACGACGCGCGGGGTGGCGTCGTACTCCGCGAAGAGGGCGTTGAGGTCGTCCACGACCGCGGTCTCCGGGGAGGTCCACCAGGCCCGCAGGCGCGGGCGGAGGTCGCGCACCTCGTCCAGGGTGGCGTTCCGGGTCGGCACCAGGCCGCTCCACGACCACTCCACGAGGAAGGAGCGCAGGGCCGCGAGGTCGGGCAGGCCCTCCCCCGCGGTCGGGTCGACCTCCGACGGCATCGTGTTGACCAGGGCGACCGCGCCGCGCAGCGCCATCTCCGTGTCATGACCGAACATCGATTGACTCCTGACGGGACGACGACCTAGCGTCAGCACTGTTCCAGAAGTAGATCCTGACTGTCGAGCGCCCGCCGCAGCTGGTCCCACCCCCGAGAGGAACCGCCGATGCCCTCCGCCGCCGCCACCGGGCAGGACCACCTGGCCCACCTGGACCTGGCCGACCCGCGCTTCGACACCACCTCGGCCGAGGTCCGGGCCGCGCGCGAGGCGGGCTGGCTGGCCACCACGTCCTACGGCTTCGCCGTCCTGCGGTACGACGCCGCCAACGAGCTGCTGACCGATCGGCGGTTCCGCCAGGGCAATGCACGCTGGCCCGAGCAGAACGGCGTGACCGAAGGACCGTTCCTGGAGTGGTGGCAGCGGGTGCTGCTGAGCATCGAGGGCGACGACCACCACCGGCTCCGACGGTTGCTGCTGCCCGCCTTCAAGCGCCAGAGCATCCTGCGCATGCAGCCGCAGTTCGTCGCGATCGCCGAGGACCTCATCGCTGGCTTCGCCGGTCGAGGCGAGGTCGAGCTGATCAAGGAGTTCGCCGAGCCCTACTCCTCGCGCATCCTGTGCCTGCTGCTCGGCCTGCCCGAGGAGGAGTGGGAGCAGGTCGCGCACTGGGCCGACGACCTCGGCCGGTCCTTCGGGATCAAGGTGGCCGAGGACCTCCCCCTCATCGAGGCAGCCCTCGAAGGACTCACCTCCTACGTCGAGGCCGCCATCGACGACCGGATCCTCCACCCGCGGGACGACCTGGTGACCACACTCGTCGAGGCGCACGCCCGGGACGCCAGGCTCACCCGCGACGAGCTCGTCGTCGCGCTGGTCTTCCTCGCCTTCGCCGGCATGGAGACCACGCGCAACCAGATCGGCCTGGCCGTGCAGACCCTGCTCCGTCACCCCGACCAGTGGCGGCTCCTCGGAGAGCGGCCCGAGCTCGGCGAGCCGGCGGTGGAGGAGGTCATGCGGGTCAACCCGACGGTGACGTGGGTGACCCGCGAGGCGGTCGAGGACGTCGAGTTCCGCGGCGTGCCCTTTCCGGCCGGCTCGATCCTGCAGGTGCTCTCCCACGCGGCCGGCACCGACCCCGCAGCCGTGACCGACCCCGACCTCGACATCACCCGCGCACGCGAGCGCCCGCCCCACCTCGGCTTCGGCAAGGGGGTCCACCACTGCCTCGGGCACTTCGTGGCCCGCGTCGACATGGCCGTCGCGCTGCCGATGCTCGCCGCGGCGATGCCCGACGCGGAAGCGCTCGCGGGCGGCGAGTGGCTGCCCGTGTCCGGGAACACCGGCGCGATCTCGTACCCGCTCCGGTTCACTCCCCGCAGCCACGGCTGAGGGCGTCCGCTGCCGCGGTCGGTCCATGGGCAGCGACGGCCCGCTCACACCAGCAGGTGGACTCCTGCCAGGGAGACGCCGGCCACGACGAGCGTGGACGCGGCGGCCAGCACCAGCGCGCGGCCACTGCTGCGCACCAGCGAGGGCAGGTGCACCCCGGTGCCCATGGCGAAGAGGGCCGCACCGAGGACCAGGGTCTGTGCCGTGCCCACCACCTCCAGCGCCGCAGGCGACAGCACCCCCGCGCTGCGCAGGGCCACGCAGGCCAGGAAGCCGACCACGAAGAGGGGGACGAGCGGTGGCCGGGTCCCGGTCGCGCCCGAGGACGCCGGCCGCCTGCGGCGCAGGATCCCGACCCCGGCCACCACCGGCGCCAGGAGCAGCACCCGCGTCAGCTTGACCACGACGGCGATCCCCACCGCGGCCCCGCCCGCGGGTCCGGCAGCGGCCACCACCTGGCCGACCTCGTGCACGCTCGCGCCGACCCAGGCGCCGTACTGCGCGTCGCTCAGCCCCAGCGGCTGCTGGAGGAGCGGGAGCACCACCATCGCCACGGTGCCGCAGATCGTCACCATCGCGATCGCGACCGCGACGTCGTCCTCCTCCGCCTCGGCGGTGTCCCCCATCGCGGCCACGGCAGAGGCGCCGCAGATCGCGAACCCGGTCGCGATCAGCAGGCTGGTGGCGGCCCCCAGGCCGAGGCGCGTCCCGAGCCAGCACCACGAGCGTGCTGACCAAGGTGACCACGACCAGCACGACCATGGGTCCACCCAGCCGGACGATCGCCACCACGGACAGCGAGCAACCGAGCAGCACGACACCGAGCCGCAGCAGCCTCCGGGTGGCCAGCGCGAGCCCTGGACGCGCCGCCTCGGGCAGCACCCCGACGTTGGCTGCCGCGGCGCCGAGCAGGACCGCCCACGTCAGGGTCCCCACCGGGCTCAGGAGCCGGTGGGCGAGGACGGAGGCCAGGACGCCGGCGACGGCGACGGCGACCCCCGGCCCGTGGCGACGCACGGGCCCCGGGGTCTGCGTGGTGGAGTCGGCGACGACGACGGAGAGGAGCACACACCCAGGCTCTGCCGGCGCGATTGACGACGGTAGACGTCGCTTCCGCATGAAGTCATACGCTGCGTGCATGAGCACGTCCGGTTCCGACCTCGGCGACCTCGCCCTCCTGGTGCGGGTCGCACAGCTCGGCAGTCTCGGCCGGGTCGCGGAGGAGGTCGGGCTGAGCCAACCGAGCCTCAGCCGCAGGATGGCGCGGCTGGAGCGAGGCCTGCGGCTCACGCTGCTCCAGCGAGGGCCGCGCGGGACGACGCTGACGCCGTCCGGACGGGTGGTGGTCGACTGGGCCGAGGAGGTGCTCGGTGCCGCGCGCCGGTTCGAGGAGTCGGTGGCCGTGCTGCGGGAGCACCGCTCCAGCACGCTGCGCGTCGCGGCCAGCATGACGATCGCCGAGCACCTCGCGCCGACCTGGCTGAGCAGGCTGCGGGACGTGGAGCCCGACGCCGTGGTGGCCATGTCGGTCACCAACTCCACCGACGTCGCCGACGCCGTCGAGCACGGCCGCGCGGACCTCGGGTTCGTCGAGTCACCGACCATCCGGCGCAGCGTCCGCCGGCGGCGGCTGGCGTGGGACCACCTCGTCGTCGTGGTCGCCGACCCCCACCCGTGGGCGGGGCGCACCCGGCCCGTCACCGCTGCGGACCTCGCCCGGGAGCCGCTGCTCGTGCGCGAGCCCGGTTCGGGCACGCGCGAGACCCTCGACGAGGCGTTGCGGACCCGGGGGCTCGAGCTCACCCCGGCGCAGGTGCTGGCGTCGAACGCGGCGTTGAAGAGCTCCGCCCTCGTCGGCATCGGACCCGCGGTGCTGTCCGCCCTCGCCGTGGTGGACGAGCTCGGCTCCGGCCGGCTCGTCGCGGTCGGTCTGCAGGACCTCGACCTGCGGCGCCCGCTCTCCGTCGTGTGGCGCGACGGAGTGCAGCTCCCGCCGGTCGCCGACGTGCTCGTCCGCCTCGCTGCCGGCCGGAGCCGCTGACCGGAGCCGCTGACCACGCTCGGCTAGGAGAAGACGCCGGAGTAGGCGTTCAACGCGGGCTGGCCGCCGAGGTGGGCGTAGAGCACCGTCGAGGACGACGGGATCTCACCGCTCCGGACGAGGTCGACCAGCCCGGCCATGGACTTCCCCTCGTAGACCGGGTCGATGATCATGCCCTCGAGCTCGCCACTGAGCCGGATCGCGTCGACGGTCGACTGGACCGGAATGCCGTACAGGTCCCCTGCCCAGCCCTCGAGCACGGTGATCTCGTCGTCGCGGAGGTCGCGGCCGATGCCGATGAGGTCGGCGGTGCGGCGGGCGATCCGCTCGACCTGGGCGCGCGTCTTCTCCAGCGTGGCCGAGGCATCGATGCCGATCACCCGGCGCGGACGGTCGAGGCCCGCGAACCCGGCGATCATGCCGGCGTGCGTCGAGCCGGTCACCGTGCACACCACGATCGTGTCGAAGAAGACGCCCAGCTCGGCCTCCTGCTGCTCGACCTCCCTTGCCCAGTTGGCGAAACCCAGTCCACCGAGGGGATGCTCCGACGCCCCGGCCGGGATGCCGTACGGCGTGCCGCCGGACGCGCGCACGTCCTCGATCGCCTCCTCGTACGACGAGCGGATGCCGATGTCGAAGCCACGCGGGTCGAGCCGGACGTCGGCACCCATGATCCGCGAGAGCAGGATGTTGCCGACCTTGTCGTTGACCGCGTCCGGCCAGTCGACCCAGCGCTCCTGGACCAGACGCGCCTTGAGACCGAGCTTGGCGGCGACCGCGGCGACCTGGCGGGTGTGGTTGGACTGGTAGCCGCCGATGGAGACGAGGGTGTCCGCGCCGCTCGCGAGCGCGTCGGGGACGATGTACTCGAGCTTGCGGGTCTTGTTGCCGCCGTACGCGAGCCCGGAGCTGCAGTCCTCGCGCTTGGCCCAGAGGTCCGCGCCGCCGAGGTGCTGGGTCAGCCGGTCGAGGCGGTGGACCGGGCTGGGCCCGAACAGCAGCGGATAGCGGTCGAACCTGTCGAGCCCGTCGAGTGACACCGGTGGATCCCTTCGTCGGCATGCCTGGCACCTCGCAGTCTCGCAGCCTCGTCAGGCGACGCGGTGCTGCTCGGCCTCGCCTCTCCGGAAGGACAGTCCGTGGCCGGGTCCGTCCGGCACGACCAGGCGTCCGTCGCGGATCCCGACACAGCCGTCGAAGAACCTCCGCTCGATCCGGACGTGGTCGTGGAAGTACTCCACGTGACGCAGCTGAGGGGTGGTGGCGGCCACCGGGAGCGAGGCGTACGGCGCGCAGTGGCCGGAGAGGTCGACTCCCGCCAGGCGCGGGTCGGCAGCCACGCGGCGCCACTCGGTGTAGCCGCCGCAGCGGGTCACGTCGACCTGGAGGCAGTCCACGTGGGGTGCGAGGTGGACCAGCCCGGCCAGGTCCCAGCCGTACTCCCCCGCCGCGACGTCGGCACGGAGGTGCTCGCGCACCGCGGTGAGACCCTCGTGGTCGTCGGAGCTGACCGGCTCCTCCAACCACGTCACGCCCAGCGCGTCGAGCCGCCTGCCCACCGTGCACGCCTGCTCGACGTCGTAGGCACCGTTGGCGTCCACCATCAGCTCGGCCTCGCCGGCAGTGACGACCGCCGCACGGGCTGCCCGCTCGAGGTCGCGCTCGGTGCACGTGCCCCACGACTCGCCGATCTTGATCTTCACCCGCCTGCACCCGAGGTCGAGCCAGCCGCGCAGCTGCGCCTCGAGCGTCGCGTCGTCGTACGTCGTGAAGCCGCCGCTGCCGTAGACCTCGACCGGCCGGGCGGGCTGGTCCCACAGCTCGACGAGCGGCACCCCGCGCAGACGAGCTGCCAGGTCCCACAGGGCGATGTCGGTCGCCGAGATCGCGCAGCCGACCAGTCCGGGGCGACCGGCGTTGCGGACCGCACGCACCATGGCGCTCCAGGAGTCCTCCGGATCGAGCGCCGGCCGCCCGGTCACCGCCGGGGCGAGCAGGTCGGTCACGACCTGCGCCCCCACGGCCGGCGCATAGGTCCAGCCGAGCCCGGTGACGCTCCCCGCCTCGGCCTCGACCACGACGATGGTGGTCGAGTCCCAGGCGAGGGTGCCGTCGGCCTCGGGTCGGTCGGTCGGCACCGTGTAGGCCGAGGCACGCAGCGAGGCGACCGCCGGGGCCGAGGTCACGACCCGTCCCCGTCGTCGCGGTGGGGCAGCAGCTCCTGCGCCTTGGTCTTGATCCCCTCCTTCACGACGCCCCAGCGGTTGGGGTCGCCCTTGATCAGCGCCTTGGCCGAGGAGGTCATCTGGTCGAGGGTGGCGTGCGGCGGGATCGGGGGGACGTCGGGGTCGCAGTGGACGTCGAGGACGTAGGGCCGGTCGGCGGTCAGCGCGGTCTTCCAGGCACCCGCGAGCTCCTCGGGATCGGTCACCGTCAGGGCGCCGAGACCCATGGAGGTCGCCACCTCGGCGTAGGAGACGTCCGGCAGCGCCTGGGACTCGACGAACCTCGGGGTGCCCCCCATGGCGCGCAGCTCCCACGTGACCTGGTTGAGGTCGTTGTTGTGCAGCACGCAGACGACCAGGCGCGGGTCCGCCCAGTCCTGCCAGTAGCGCGAGATCGTGAGCAGCTCGGCCAGACCGTTCATCTGCATCGCGCCGTCCCCCTCGAACGCGATCGCGGGCCGGTCGGGGTGGGCGAACTTCGCGCCGATCGCGTAGGGGACGGCCGGGCCCATCGTGGCGAGGTTGCCCGAGAGCGTCCCGCGCATGGAGCCGCGCATCCGGACCTGCCGGGCGTACCAGTTGGCCGCGGAGCCGCTGTCGGCGAGCACCATCGCGTCCTCGGGCGCCTGGAGCGAGAACTCGCTGAACATGCGCATCGGGTTGACCAGCCCCTCCGACCCTGCGGAGACGTGCGCCTCGGCGTCCATGGTCTGCCACCAGTCCTCGATGTCGGAGCGGACCTTGTCCTGCCAGGAGCGGTCCTCCTTGCGCTCGAGGAGCGGGACGAGGGCGCGCAGCGTGGTGGCGGCGTCACCGACCAGGTTGACCTCGTAGGGGTAGCGCATGCCGATCATCGCGCCGTCGAGGTCGATCTGCACCCCCCTGGCCCGGTCGAACCCGGGCATGAACTGGGTGTAGGGGAAGCTCGAGCCGATGGTCAGCACGGTGTCGCAGTCCCGCATCAGCTCATAGCTCGGGCGCGTGCCCAGCAGCCCGATGGAGCCGGTGACCCACGGCAGCTCGTCGCTCAGGACGTCCTTGCCCAGCAGGGCCTTGGCGACCCCGGCTCCCAGCAGGTCGGCCACCTCGGTGACCTCGGCGGCCGCCCCGCGCGCCCCCTGGCCGACGAGGATCGCGACCTTGCTGCCGGCGTTGAGCACCTCCGCTGCGCGCCGGACGCCCGCGTCGTCCGGCACCACGTCCGGCCACGTGACGCCGAGGCTCGAGGGCACCATCTTGAACTCGTGCGTCGGCGCGCTGTAGTCGAGCTCCTGCACGTCGCTGGGGATGATCACCGCCGTCGGGGCACGCCGGCTCATGGCCGTGCGGATGGCCCGGTCGAGCACGTTGGGCAGCTGCTCGGGGACGGTGACCATCTGCACGTAGTCGCTCGCGACGTCCTTGAACAGGCTGAGCAGGTCGACCTCCTGCTGGTAGCTGCCGCCCATGGCCGACCTCGCGGTCTGCCCCACGATCGCGACGACGGGCACGTGGTCCAGCTTGGCGTCGTACAGCCCGTTGAGCAGGTGGACGGCACCCGGGCCGCTCGTGGCCATGCAGATCCCGGGCCGGCCGCTCAGCTTGGCGAACCCGACCGCCTCGAAGGCGGACATCTCCTCGTGCCGGGACTGGACGAACCGCGGCTGGTCGTCGGCGCGGGAGAACGCGCCGAGGAGGCCGTTGATGCCATCCCCGGGATAGCCGAAGACGTGGTCGACGCCCCACTCCCTCAGACGGGCGAGCAGCTGGTCGGCGACGGTGGTCATGTCGTGCTCCTTCCGGTGTGGTCCCCGGTGTGGTCCCCGGTGTGGTCCTGGGTACGGCGGTCGAGGGCGCCGGCGAGCACCTGGGCGAGGTGCTGCCCCTCCGCTCCGCCGCTGTCGAGCTGGCTGATCTGGGTGCGGCACGAGAAGCCGTCGGCGAGCACCACCGTGCCGGGGTCCGCAGCCCGCAGCCGCGGGAGCAGGACCCGCTCGGCGCAGGCCTCGCTGACCTCGCCGTGGCCGGCGGTGAAGCCGAAGTTGCCGGCGAGCCCGCAGCAGCCCGACTCGAGCCGCTCCACGTCGGCTCCGCTGTGCTCGAGCAGCGTGCGGTCGGCGTCCCAGCCGAGGACCGCGTGCTGGTGGCAGTGCACCTGCGCGACCGCCGAGGTCCCGTCGAGGCGCGGCGGCTCGTAGCCGTCGCTGTGCTCGGTGAGGAGCTCGGCGAACGTGACCGTGTGGTCGCGGAGCCGGTCCACGTCGGGGTCGCCGGAGAAGAGGTCGGGGGCGTCGGACCGGAAGACCGTGGTGCAGCTGGGCTCCAGACCGAGCACCAGGCCTCCGGCACGCACGTGCGGCGCGAGCGCGTCGATCGTGCGCCGCAGCCGCCGCTTGGCGACGTCGAGCTGGCCGGTCGAGATCCAGGTCAGGCCGCAGCACAGCGGCTCGGAGGGGATCGTGACGTCCCAGCCGGCGTCCTCGAGCACCCGCACGGCGGCCTGGCCGACCTCCGGGTGGAAGTAGTTGGTGAAGGTGTCCGGGAACAGCAGCACCGACCCCCGCGCCGGTTCCGGGCGCGCGGTCGAGGGCCGGTCACGCCACCAGGTCTGGAGGCTGCGCGTGGCGAGCGCCGGGGGGTCGCGGTCCTCGAGACCGGCCAGCCGGGATCCCGCCCTGCGCAGGGGCCGGACCCCGGCCAGCCGGTTCACCAGTGGCGCCAGCCGCAGCCGGTCGACCACACGGACACCGGCCGGGAGGTAGCCGGTGACGTAGTCCGCCCGCGGGCGGAGCCGGTGGCGGTAGTGCTGGGCCAGGAACTCGGCCTTGTAGGTCGCCATGTCGACCGAGGCGGGACAGTCGGACTTGCAGCCCTTGCAGGCCAGGCAGAGGTCGAGCGCGTCCTTCACCTCGTCCGAGCGCCACCCGTCGGTGATCGGGCTGTCCCGGTGGCCGTCCAGCATCTCGAACAGCAGGCGGGCGCGACCGCGGGTGGAGAAGCGCTCCTCGCCGGTCACCTGGTACGACGGGCACATCACGTCACCGCCGTCGTGCGCGAGCTGGCGGCACTTGCCCACCCCGACGCAGCGGTTGGCGGCCTGCGCGAACGAGTGGCCGTCGTGGGGGAAGTCGAAGTGCAGCGGCAGGCCCGCCACGTCACGACGCGGCGACCAGGTGCCGCCCAGCCGCAGGTGGTGGTCCAGCGGCGCCGGGCGGACGACCTTGCCGGGGTTCTGCATGTCGTCGGGGTCGAACAGCGTCTTGACCCGCTCGAACAGGCCGACCACCTCGCTGCCGAACATCTTCACCAGCAGCTCGCCGCGGCTCTGCCCGTCGCCGTGCTCCCCGGACAGCGAGCCGCCGTACGACACGCAGAGGTCGGCCGCGCGCTCCATGAAGCGCCGGTAGGTGGCCACGCCCTCGGTGGAGTAGAGACCGAAGGGGATGCGGGTGTGGACGCAGCCCTGCCCGAAGTGGCCGTAGAGCGCGGGTCCGGTGTCACTGCTGTAGCCGAACTCGTCGTAGAGCGCCTGCAGGTCACGCAGGTAGTCGCCCAGCCGGTCGACCGGGACGGCGGAGTCCTCCCAGCCCTCGAAGGTGTCGGGCTGCCCGGCGACGTGGGCCGTCGCCCCGAGGCCGGCCTCGCGCACCGCCCAGAGCTCCTGCTCGCGCTCCGGGTCGTCGTAGAACGCGACCGTCGGCTCGTGCTCGGTGTGGCCGATGGCCTCGAGCATCGCGTGCGCCCGGGCGTCGGCCTCCTCGGTGTCCTCTCCCCCGAACTGGACCATGAGGAAGCCGGTGCCGTCGGGGAGCTCCTCGAGCGCGTCCGGGTTCATGCCCTTGAGCTGCTCGTCGTGGACCAGCTTGTGGTCCACCCCCTCGAGCGCGATCGGGTCGTGCTCGACGATCGACGGGACGGCGTCGGCCGCCCGTGCGATGTCGGGATAGCCCAGCACCACCAGGGTGCGGGCCCGGACCACCGGCACGAGCTCGAGCTCGGCGCGGAGCACCGTCACCAGCGTCGCCTCGCTGCCGACGAGGAACCCGGCGACGTCGAAGCCGTGCTCGGGCAGGAGGGAGTCGAGGTTGTAGCCCGAGACGCGGCGCGGGATGTCGGGGTAGCGCTCGCGGATCAGGTCGCCGTGCTCGTCTCGGATCCGGCGCAGCTCGCGGTGCACCTCGGCCACGCGGTCGGTCCGCCCGTCGACCAGGGCGGCGTACGCCTCGTCGTCCAGGGCGCGTGCGGTGAACCGGGTGCCGTCGCGCAGGAGGACGTCGAGCGAGCGGATGTTGTCGACGACCTTGCCGGTGCGCTGGGCCGTCGCTCCGCAGGAGTTGTTGCCGATCATCCCGCCGATCGTGCAGTTGGGGTGCGTGGCGGGCTCGGGACCGAAGCGCAGCCCGGTGGGGGCCAGCTGGCGGTTGAGGTCGTCGAGGACGATGCCCGGCTCGACGACGCAGGTGCGAGCCTCCGCGTCGACCGAGACCAGGCGGTGGCAGTGCCGCGAGAAGTCCAGGACGACCGCCTCGTTGCAGCACTGGCCGGCGAGGCTGGTGCCCCCACCGCGCGAGACCACGGGCAGGCCGAGACGGCGGCAGACCGCCACCGCCTCGACGGCGTCCTCGACGGTGCGCGGGCAGACCACGGCGATCGGCACCTGGCGGAAGTTCGAGGAGTCGGTGCTGTACGCCGCGCGGGTGCCGGCGTCGAAGCTCACCTCCCCGTCCACGCGCTCGGAGAGCTGGCGCTCGGCGGTGGCCAGCGTGGCGTCGAGCAGCAGGTGGCTCATCGCGGGCCCCTGGTCCGCTCCGTCAGGTCGACGACGGCGAAGCCGAGGGCGACGACCCCGCTGGAGAGCGCCAGTCGCCGGTGACGGGGGAACCCGCGGGCGAACCCGAGCATCGAGACGGCATGGATCAGGTCGATCGTCCCGTCGGCCTCGGGGACCCAGCGCTCGTGCACCAGCATCCCGCCGGCGGACTGCACGGCGTAGCGGGCGCCGAGGATGCGGGTGACCCGTCGCGGCCAGGTCCCGTCGGCGGACCCGGTCGCCCTGATCAGCCACTGGGGTCGCGCGACCGCGACGGCCCCGGCGGCGAGCCGGGCGAGGTCGACGGGGCGGGTGCTCGTGGCGCTCATCCGATGAACCCGTGCGCGTGGGCGCGGTCGTCGAAGGCGCCGTGGGCACCGAAGTCCCGGCCGTCCGGGCCGTCCGCGGGGTGCCAGAGGTTCTCCGGCTGCTCGGGGTCGCGGGGCTCGTCGGTCTGCTGGGACGCGACGCCGGTGCGGGCGAGGTAGCGGTCCAGCAACCCTCCGGCCACGCGGTTGGCCATGATCGTGCCGGCGGTGCTGAGGCCCACCCAGCGGGCCCGGCGCTGCGGGTGGTCGAGGGCCTTGAGCACGCCGCGGGCGGCGACCTCCGGCTGGTAGATGGGAGGCACGGGCTGGGCGTGGTTCGGCAGCCGCGACGTCACCCAGTCGAACTGCGGCGTGTTGACCGCCGGCATCTCCACGATGGTCACGTCGATGCCGCTGCGGTCGTGCATCAGCTCCGTGCGCAGCGACTCGTGGAAGCCTTCGAGGGCGTGCTTGGCACCGCAGTACGCCGACTGCAGCGGGATGCCGCGCTGCCCGAGGGCGGAACCGACCTGCACGATGACGCCGCGGTCGCGTGGGCGCATGCGTCGCAGCGCGGCCCGGGTGCCGTTGACGTAGCCGAGGTAGGTGACCTCGGTGACCCGGCGGTACTCCTCGGGCTCGATGTCCTCGAAGCGGGCGAAGACCGAGGTGAAGGCGACGTTGATCCACGCGTCGATCGGACCCAGGGTCGCCTCGACCTCGTCGGCTGCCTTCTCGACCGCGTCGTGGTCGGCCATGTCCACCGAGACCGGGAGCGCCCGACCGCCCGCTCGTTGGACCTCGCGCGCGGCGCCCTCCAGGCCCAGCGTGCCTCGGGCCAGGAGCCCCACGCGGTCACCGCGGGCGCCGAGCATCCGGGCGGTCGCCCGCCCGATGCCTCCAGAGGCGCCCGTGACGACGATGGTGCGGGGTGGTGCAGGGTGCTTGCTCATCTGTCCTCCTCGTTGAATCCACGGTCGCCGAGCCCTCGCTCGGCCAGTCGGTGCCCGGCCTCGAGGACCAGGGCGTGCACGAACGCCTGAGGCAGGTTGCCGCGCAGCTGGCGCTGCACGACGTCGAACTCCTCGGCGAACAACCCAGGGGGCCCGAGCGCACCTCGGTTGCGCTCGTACCACCGCAACGCCGCTGTGCGGTCGGCGGAGCAGCCGCAAGCCAGCAGTGCCAGCGACAGCTGGAACCCGCTGAGGACGAACGCCCCTTCCTCCTCGTGCATGGGACGGTCGGGGTCCTGGCGGAAGCGGTAGACGTAGCCGTCGTCGGCGAGCTCGTCGACGACCGCCTCCACCGTGCGGCGCTGGCGCGGGTCGTCAGGGGGGACGGCACCGCGCACGCCGGCGAGCACCAGTGAGGCGTCGACGCGGGGGTCATCGGGAGCGCGCTGCCAGCGTCCGCTCGGGTGCAGGCAGTCGTCGTCGACCGAGTCGAGGATCTTGTCGGCGAGGGACTCCCACTCGCAACCGCCTGCCCCACCCCGCCGGGACGCCGCGGCCCGCAACCCGGCCACGCACATCAGCCGGGAGTGCGCCCACCGGCGCGGCTCGAGCTCCCAGATGCCGGCGTCGGGCTCGGTCCACCGGCGACGGATCGCCCCGACGAGCGTCTCCACCGCTCGCAGCGCAGCGGGGTCGAGGCCGTGCCGCGCGTCGGCCGCGCTGAGCATGAGCAGCGCCTCGCCGAGGGAGTCGAGCTGGAACTGGTTGTTGACGTGGTTGCCCACGCGCACCGGCGCACCGGGGTAGCCCGGCAGGTCCAGGTCGCGCTCACCGGGCACGGGCCCGCCGTCGACGGTGTACGCCGGCCGCAGGCGGTGGCCGTCCGCGAGCACCCGCTCGGTCACGAAGCCGACCGCTCGACCCAGCAGCTCGTCGGCGCCGACCGCGGCGGCCGCCTGGCCGGCGTACGCCTGGTCGCGAATCCAGGCGAAGCGGTAGTCGTAGTTGCGGTGGCGGTCGGCCCGCTCGGGCAGCGAGGTGGTGGCGGCCGCGACCATGCCGCCGTCCATGCTGGTCAGCCCGTGCAGCACGGCGAGGCTGTGGGCGGACTCCTGCGGCGCCACGGAGGCACTGAGGTCGGGCAGGGAGCGGCGCCAGGCCTCCTCGGTCGCGCGCCAGGCGTCCGCCGGGTCCGGGAGCGGACCGCTCACGGACCCGCGGTGGATCTCGAGCACGAGGTCGTGCTGCTGGTGCTCGGGCACCTCCAGGTCCAGGACCAGCACGCCGTCCTCCAGCCGTGCGCCCGCGGCCCCGGACCAGCGGAAGGACAGGGCTCCGGATCGTCCCTCCCACACGCCGTCCCCGACGTGGCGCACCGTCATCTCCTGGCTGCCGAACCCGGCGCGCACGTCGAGCGTCGCCCGGACGTGTGCGGGCCCGAGCTCCGGCTCGACCCGGCGGAGCAGCGTGAGGCCGTCCCGCGAGGTGGGCAGGGCCAGTGCCTCGCGGCACTCGATGACGGAGCGGGTGGTCACCCAGCGGCTGTGCCACACCAGGGATCCCTGCTCGTAGTGGCCTCCCCACACGAAGTGCTGGTCCCGCGGGGTGACGGCGTAGCAGCCCGGCCCGCCGAGGAGCCCGGAGAAGACGGCGTCGTCGTGCCAGCGCGGAGCGCACAGGAAGGCGATCTCGCCGCGCGGCCCGATCAGCGCGCCCCGCTCACCATCGGCCAGCAGCGCGTACTGCCGCAGGGTCTCCGGTGGGATCACCCGACCTCCTCTGTCTCAGGATTATGTGTCGTCGCGCAATCGATGCGCTTGAGCATGGGTTACCCCGGACCGCGCGGTCGCTAAACACCTGCTCCGGCAGTCGGGCCCGAGGTGGGTGCCCCCGACGTCGCGCCTCGGCTACGTTGAGCCCATGGCATCGGACGAAGCGGCCCTCGCGGCCTTGATGCGTGCCAGCACCGTGATCACCGCGGTCGTCGTCCGGTCCCTCAACTCCGTGACCCCTCGGCTCAGCGTCGTCCAGCTCCGGGTGCTGGTGCTCGTCTCGGGCCTCGGGAGCGCCAACGTCAACGCCGTCGCCGAAGGTCTCGGGACCAACGCCTCCAACGCGAGCCGCGCGTGCGACCGCCTGGTGCGCGCAGGCCTGCTGACCCGACAGCAGTCCGAGGACGACCGGAGGAACGTCGTCCTCCGACCCTCGCAGGCGGGACAGGCGCTCATCGACTCGGTGATGCAGCACCGGTGCACGGAGCTGGAGCGGATCGCCTCGCGACTCTCCGAGAGGCAGCAGGCCGAGCTGCGCCGGTCCCTCACGGCCTTCGCCGCGGCGGCCGACGACGTCGACGCCGGCGCGGACGAGCTGGTCGACCAGCACCTCCTGAGCTGGATGGCGTGAGCCGGACCGACGCGTCCTGACGGCGCGACCACGCGAGCCCACACCATCCGCGCGCCGCGCAATCATTGCGCATGCGCATGTATGTTGGGGTCCTGCACACGCCAGCGTCACTCGACCGCCAGGAGGTAGCGATGACCGATTCCCGACATCCCTACGGGGAGCAGGCCGCCCGCCACGCCGCAGATCTCGCCGCACGCACCGACTCGGAGCTCAGCGCGAGCACCGGAGGTCCGCTCCGCCTGGCGTCCATCTGCTCGGCGCTGGTGCTGCTGCTCGGGTTCTGGCTCTGGCTCGCGAACCCTGTCCTGGCCAGCCCCTTCACGGGGACCGGGTGGGACACCGCCCTGCGGGACGAGATGGTCTCGGTCCTGGTGATCCTGGCCGGGCTCGTCCTGGTGAAGCACCCCTCCAACACGCCGGCCACCGTCGTCGCCGTGGCCGCAGGGCTGGGCCTCCTCGCCTTCGGCGTGTGGGCCCAGCACGACCTCGAGCGCATGGCGGCCAACGAGCTCCTCACCGGGTTCGCCGTCATCGCCGCCGCGCTGGTCGCCCGGCTCTACCGCGCGCCCTGAGCACCACGAGCACAGGCGCTCACCTGGAAGCGGCCAGCACCAGCTCGGCCGACCTGGCAGCCAGGGCCGGGGCGACCTGGATGCCGTAACCGCCGAGCCCGGCCAGCCAGAACAGCTGCGGCACCTCCTCGTCCCAGGCCGCCACGGGCTCCCCGTGGGGCGCGAAGACCCGCAGCCCGGCCCAGCTCGTGCGGACGCTGCGCAGCCCCAGCGTGGTCACCTCGTTGATCGCCTCCAGGGCCCGAGCCACCTCCAGCTCGTCCGGGCGCGGGTCTCCTGGCGGGTGCGGCTCGGCGTCCTCCGGCGAGCACAGCACGGCATCGCCCTCGGGCTTGGCGTACCAGCCCCCGGCGAGGTCGCAGGTGAACGGCAGGTCCCGGAGGGGCTCGCGGGTCGGCGAGACGAAGACGCTGCGTCGGCGTGCCTCCAGGGCGTGGCCCTCACTGCCGAACACACGGCCGACCTGGTCGGCCCAGGCGCCGGCGGCGTTCACCACGACGTCGGCTGACAGGTCGCCGTCCGTGGTGCCGACCGACCACCTCCCGACCCGCCGGCGCGCCGACAGCACGCGAGCCCGGCGTCGTACCACCCCGCCGCGGGCCCGCAGGCCCCGCACGAAGCCCTGGTGCAGACCGTGCACGTCGAGCTCGGCGCAGGTGGGGTCGAGCACGGCAGTCGTGACCACCCCGGGCCGCAGGACGGGGAGCAGGCGCTCGGCCTCCTCCGGCGTCAGGGCGGAGGCACCCGTGGCAGCCACCACCTCGGCGGCCGAGGCCTCCGCGTCCGGCGTCTCGGCGGTCCCGACGTACAGGCACGGAAGGGGTGTGGCCAACGCGCCGTCGACGTCGAGGGGCGGGTCGTCGAAGAACGCGCGGCTGAGCAGGGTGAGCTCCTGGACGCCCGCGGGGCCGTACCCCGCGACCCAGGTGGCGGCCGAGCGCCCCGTGGTGTGGCGGGCGAGCTCGTCCTCCGCCTCCAGGACGCACACCGAGCGGTCGGCGGCGAGCTCGTGGGCGATCGAGACGCCGGCGATGCCGCCACCGACGACCACCACGTCGTAGTGCTCCATGAGTCCTCCTCGGACGGTCGGGCCAGGTCGGGCCAGGTCGGGTCAGGTCAGGTCAGGCCGGGTCAGGTCAGGTCAGGTCAGGCCGGGTCAGGGATGTGCCGGGGACGGCTCGACGAGGGCCTCGTCGAGCCGGTCGGCGCCGGGGCGGGCGACGACGAGGACCATCGCGGCGAGGATCAGCGCACCGCCCAGGAGGGTGCGCGCGTCGACGGACTCGGCCCAGAGGACCACGCCGAAGACTGCGGCCCAGACGGGCTCCAGCACCATGAGGACAGCCGCGTGGGACGAGGAGAGCCGTGCCTGCGCCCACGTCTGCACCAGCAGGGCACCGCCGGCTGCGACGACGGCGAGGTAGAGGAAGGCCGGGACGTCCGCACCTGCCGGGAGCTGCACGCCGTCGCCCGCGGCCGCCACCGTCAGCAGCGCGCCGATGGTGACCAGCTGGACGAACGTGAGCGGGAACGCCTGCCCGGGACGCGCCCTGGCCGCCATGGCGAGGATGTGGGCGGCGTAGAGCGCGGCCGAGACCACGGTGAGCACCTCGCCCGTCCCGAACGACCAGCCCCGCAACGACATCGTGGCCACTCCGGCGACGGCGAGCCCCGTCGCGACCATCGTGGTCCGACCGGGTCGGACGCGCAGCAGCACGGCCGCGAGCAGCGGGGTGAACACGACGTAGAGCGACACCACGAACGCCGAGACCGTGGGCGCGGTGTGCAGCAGCCCCTGGAACTGCAGCAGCTGCCCGACGGCGTACAGCACACCGAGCCCCGCCCCGCTGACGAGCGTCTCGGGGGTCAGCGAGCGCACGAGCTGCGGCCGGACCAGCACCACGACCGCCGCGGCCAGCAGGAAGCGGGGCCCGAGGTAGTCGGTGACGGGGAGCCGCTCGAGCAGGTCCTTCGACAGCCCGAACGTCGATCCCCACACCGCGGTCACGACCACCAGGGCACCCGCCGCGACCCGTGCCGTACGACGGTCCGCACGGACCGCCGTGAGGGTCACAGCTGGACCGACTTGGTCTCGAGGAACTCCTCGATGCCGTACCTGCCGAGCTCACGGCCGTTGCCGGACCGACCGTAGCCACCGAACGGGGCGGCCGGGTTGAAGGCGGCCCCGTTGACGTCGACCTGACCGGTGCGCAGCCGCCGGGCGACCCCGAGCGCACGCTCGCGGTCCTCGGCCCACACCGCTCCGTGCAGGCCGTAGGCGGAGTCGTTCGCGAGCGCGACCGCCTGGTCCACGTCGGCGTAGCCCTGGATGGTGAGCACCGGGCCGAAGACCTCCTGCTGGACGATCTCGGCGTCCTGCGCGACGTCCGTGACCACCGTGGGGGCGACGAAGTGCCCTCGGTCGCACGGGTTGCGCTCCCCGCCGGTCAGCACGCGCGCGCCTGCGGCTCGCGCTCGCTCGACGAACCCGGTGACGGTGGCGCGCTGTGCTGCCGAGACCACCGGCCCCAAGGACGTGCCGGGCGCGGCAGGGTCGCCGGGCACCAGCTGCTCGGCCTCCGCGGCGGCCCGCTCGAGCACGGCGGGCAGCAGCTCGTCGGGCACCAGGAGCCGGGACCAGGCGCTGCACGTCTGCCCGGAGTTGAGCATGGCGCCCTGGACGCTCGCCGGCACCGCGACGTCGAGGTCGGCGCCGGGGAGCACGACGCTCGCCGACTTGCCACCCAGCTCCAGGCAGACCCGCTTGACGTCCGGAGCCGCGAGCTGGGAGATGCGCACGCCCACGCCGGTGGAGCCGGTGAAGGACACCACGTCGACGTCGGGGTGGGTGACCATGGCCTCCCCCACCACCCGGCCGCTGCCGGGGACGAGGTTGAGGACGCCGGCCGGCAGCCCGGCGTCCAGGGCCGCGTCGGCGAGCAGGTAGGCCGACAGCGGGGTGAGCTCGGCGGGCTTGAGGACGACGGTGCTGCCCGCCACCAGGGCGCCGCCGATCTTGGCGAGCACCTGGTAGAGCGGCCAGTTCCACGGCGTGATGCAGGCCGCGACCCCGACCGCCTCCCTCAGGACCAGCGAGCTGCCGATGCGCTGCTCCCACGGCACCGCGGCGGCCTCGGCGAGGTAGGCCCCGAGCACCTCGAGCGCCATGCCGACGTGGGCCTCGCGGGCGAGGGCCACCGGGGCCCCGACCTCGGCCACGACGGTCTCGACGAGCAGCTCCCGGCGCTGGTCGAGCAGGGCGGCCCAGCGGCCGAGCACCTCCAGGCGCGCCTCGAGGGCGGTGGTGGACCATCCCGCGAACGCCCGGCGTGCTGCCTCCACGGCCAGGTCCACGTCCGGGGCGGTCCCTTCGGCGGAGGTCCCCACGACCTCGCCGGTGGCGGGGTTCTCCACCTCGGTGACGCCACCGGACGCCGGCCGGCGCCACGTACCGTCGACGAGCAGCTCGGTGCGCGCCGTCGTCGTCGCTGTCGCGGTCGCGGTCATCCCGTGATCCCGACGCGCTCGGTCACCGCGCGGGAGTTCTGTGCTGCCACCTCCAGCGCGCACTCGCGCAGGGAGCGGTCCGAGGCCTGCGCCGCGTCGGCCACGGTGTGGACCAGACGGTGCATCACCGCGTCGATCTTGGCGAACGAGGACGCCTCGGTCGGGTCGATGTCCCCGAACACGATCCACCACCACCAGGCGTTGGTCATCACGTTGGCCAGGAAGTCGGGCACGACGGGGATCCCGCGCTCGCGCAGGGCCGCCTCCGCGGCGGGGAGCGTCGGCATGTTGGCGCCCTCGACCACCACACGGGCGTCGATGCGAGCCACGTCGTCGACGTCGATGACGTAGGACATGGCGGCCGGCACCAGCAGGTCGCACGGCACCTCGAGCCAGGCCTCGCGGTCGCCCAGCACGGCGCCCGGCACGGCAGACCGGTCGACGACGCCCAGACCGTCCCGGGCGGCCAGGAGCGCCTCGACGTCGAGGCCGTCGTCGTCACGGATCAGGCCGTCCCGGTCGGCGACGGCGACCACCCGCACGCCGGCCCGCGCGAGGTAGCGGGCCGCGGCGCCGCCGATGGAGCCGAAGCCCTGGACGACCGCCGTCGGGTCGGTGATGCCCTCCCGCTGGGCCATCTCGAGCGCGGCCCGAGCCACGCCGTACCCGCCGACCAGGTCACCCAGGGACACGCCACCGACGGTGACGGCGAACGCCTCGGCCAGGCGCCGGCGGGCGTCCTGTGCGTCCTCGAGCTGGGCGAAGACGGCCTCGACGGTGGAGGCAAGGCCCAGGTCTGCGGCGACCTTGTCGATGGTCTCCTGCCGCAGGCCGAAGTCCTCGCCGGTGTTCCACTGCTCGCGTACGACGGGGCGCACCGCCGCCAGGAACCGGGTCAGCACCTCGGTGGCCTGGGGGTCGGCCGGGTCGATGTCGATGCCGCCCTTGCCCCCGCCGAGCGGGACGTAGCGGTCGCTCGGGTCGTAGACCAGCGCTTCCTTGCGCGTCATGCCCTGGGCGAGCCCGCGGACCTCCTCCAGCGTGCACCCCTGCCGCAGCCGCAGTCCGCCGCTGGCGAGGCCGCGGACGAGGGTGTCGATGACGACGTACCCGTGGCGGCCGGTGACCGGGTCGGTCCAGGTGATCTCGAGCAGGGAGCTCATGCGGTGACTCCTTCAGGCATGCGGACGTGGATGACGGTGGGACGGTCGGCGGCGAGCGCCTCCTCGAGGGCGCTGCCCACCGCGGCGGGGTCGTCGACGGTGACGCCGTGGCAGCCCAGGGCACGGCCGAGAGCGGCGAAGTCGGGAGCCGGGAAGTCGACGGCGTGGACCGGGTCGTCCCGGTCGGCCATCTCGTTGCGGATCTCGCCGTAGCCGCCGTTGTCGACGACCACGACGGGCAGAGGAAGGGCCAGCACGGCTGCGGTCGCCAGCTCCTGCACGGTGAACATCACTCCGCCGTCACCGAGCATCGCGACCACGGGGCGGTCGGGGTCGCCGACCTTGGCGCCGATCGCGGCCGGCAGGCCGTACCCGAGCGTGCCGTAGCCGGTCGGGAACAGGAACGACGCGGGGGTGTGCGTGGCCACGTTGGCCATCGCGCCGTAGTAGCAGGCCATCGCGTTGTCGGTGGACAGCACGACGTCGCGGGGCAGGACCCGGCCCATCGCGTCGACCAGCGTGGTCCACTCCGCACCCTCCCGACGGGAGTCCGTGCGCTTGCGGTCGCGCCAGAGCGGCACGTCGACCGCGTCCGTGGACCGGTGGCCGACCCGCTTGGCCAGCTCTCCCAGCGTCGCTGCGCAGTCGCCGAGCAGCGCCACGTCCGGGGACGCGTTGGTCACCATGCCCACCGGGTCGACGTCGACCCGGACCAGCTTGCCGTCCACCGGGAGCGGGCCGAACCACAGGTCGGCCGGTGCCAGCTCGGTGCCGATCGCGAGGACCAGGTCGGACTCCTCGACCAGCGCCCGGACGGCGGGCAGGTGCACACCGGCGCCGAGGCTCAGCTCGTGGTCCTCGGCCAGCACCCCCTTGCCGTTGGTCGTGGTGACCACCGGCGCGCGGAGCCGCTCGGCCAGCGCCTGCACCTCCGCGGCGGCGGCGCGGGCACCTCCGCCGACGACGAGCAGCGGACGCCGAGCTGCCTCGAGCCGGGCGACAGCCGAGGTCAGGGCCGCCTCGCCGGGGAGCGCGACGGCGCGCGGCAACGGCGCCACCGGGGTGACCTCGCCGGTCTCGGCGAGGACGTCGAGCGGGACCTCGAGGTGGACCGGGCGGGGCCGCCCGGACGTCATCAGGGCGAACGCCTGGGCGACGACCGTCGGGATCTCCGCGACGCTGGTGGCTCGCAGGCTGGCCTGGGCGACCGCGCGCAGGGCCGCGCCCTGGTCACGCGTCTCGTGGAGCAGCCCGTTGCCGCTGGCCGGGTGCCGCAGCGGCAGGCCCGGCGAGACCACCAGCACCGGCACCGAGTCCGACCAGGCCTGGGCCACCGCCGTCGCGGTGTTGAGCAGCGCGGGACCGCTGGTGACGACCGCGACCCCCACCCGGCCGGTGGTGCGCGCGTAGCCGTCGGCGGCATAGCCGGCGCCCTGCTCGTGCCGGGTGCTGACGTGCCGCACGCCCTGCTCGGACAGGTGCTTGTAGATCTCGAGGTTGTGGGTGCCCGGGATGCCGAACACCACGTCCACGCCGTGGTCGACGAGGGCGGCGACCAGCGCCTGTCCCCCGGTCATCTGGGTGCTCGTCATGGTTCAGCGCCCTCCCGAGGAGTCGGCGTAGACGGCCTTGCCGAGCCACTGGCCGCCGTCGACGCTCAGCACGTCGCCGGTGACGTAGCCGGCACGCCGGTCGTCGAGGAGGAACGCCGCGGACTCGGCCACCTCGGCCGGCGAGGTGAACCGTTGCGCCGGGACGCTGCCCAGCACCCGACGGCGGTCCTCCTCGGTCGGCCACAGCGCCGCGCCGGCGCCCTCGGTCTCGGTGGGTCCGGGCGAGATGCAGTTGATCCGCACGCCGCGCCCGCCCCACTCGGAGGCCAGGGTGCGGGTCATGGCGAGGACCCCGCCCTTGGCCGCGGCGCTGTGCACGGTGCCGGGGTGGCCGTGCCAGGCATAGCTGGCGATCACGTTGAGGATCGAGCCGCTCCCTGCGGCGAGCATGTGCTGGGCGGCGGCACGGGTCGCGTAGAAGCTGCCGTTGAGGACGATGTCGATGACGGCCTTCCACCCGTTGGGCGAGAGGTCCTCCGCGGGCACGACGAAATTGCCGGCAGCGTTGTTGACGAGGGCGTCGAGGCGGCCGAAGTCGCGCACCACGCCGTCGACCGCCTCGGTCACAGCGGCCGCGTCGCGGACGTCGCAGGAGACGACGCCGGCGCGGACGCCGTACTTCTCCACGATCCGGGCGGTCTCCTCCAGCGGCTCCTGCCGGCGGCCGAGGACGACGACGTCGCCACCGCCGGCCGCGTAGCGTTCGGCGATGCCCCGGCCGATGCCGGAGCCTCCTCCGGTCACCAGGGCGACCTTGTCGTGGAACTCGGTGGTCCGGTCGATCATCGGACGGCTCCTGTCAGCTCGGCGGGCTCGGGCACGGATGCCGTGCCGGGGTGGGTGGGAAGGGGATCGGCGTGCTCGGCCAGGACGACCAGGGCGTCGACGGCGGTGGCGCCGGCGGGTCCGACCCGCAGCGGGTTGACCTCCGCCTCGACCGCGTCGGGACGCTCGGCCAGCACGCGCGAGAGCGCCACGACCGTGCGAGCCGCGGACCTGACGTCCACGGCCGGACGTCCGCGCCACCCGTCGAGCAGCGGGAAGGACCGCAGCGACCGAACCATCTCCGAGGCCCGCGCCTCGTCCACGGGGGCCAGCGCCACCTGGACGTCACGGTGGAGCTCGGCCTGGACCCCGCCCAGGCCGACCAGCACGACGGGGCCGAAGGACGGGTCGCGCCGGGCGCCGACGATCAGCTCGACGACGGAGTCCTGGCGATCCATCTCCTCCAGGACGTACTCGCCCTCACCGAGCCGGGCACGCATGTCGGCGTACGCCGCGACCGCGGCGTCGGCGTCAGGCAGGCCGACCGCGACACCGCCGACCTCGGTCTTGTGCTCGATCCAGCCGGCCTTCAGCACGAAGGGACCCCTCAGGCGCCCTGCTGCCTCGCGGACGCCCTCCTCGCTGCGGACGCCTGCCGCGTCCGGGTAGGCGACGCCGTACGACGCCAGCAGGGTGCGGCCGTCCAGGTAGCCGGCGGCGAGACCGGCCACGGCGGCCGAGGTCGCGGGCGCCACGGACGGCAAGGGGGCGACCGGCTCGGCCGCCAGCTGCGCAGCCAGGTCGAGCGAGCGGGCCACCGCGTCGATGGTGTGGAGCGTCGGCACGGCCTGGGCCCGCATCGAGCGGACGGCCGCGGAGTCGTGGCTCATGCTGTGCACGACCACCGGTCGGTCGTGCCTGCGGGTCACCCCGGCGAGGTCCTCGACGACCTCGAGCTCGCGGTCCTCCAGCTCAGGGGTGTCCGCGCCGTAGCAGCCGAAGTAGCCGGACATCACCACGGTGTCGACCTCGCCGCTGCCGGCGATCGCGTCGACGACGCGGTGGTAGGTGGAGAGGTCCTGCTCGCCGGCGCCGGCCAGGTCGACCGGGTTGGCCACGGCCGCGGCCGTGGGGAGCAGGGCAGCCAGCCGCGCGCGCGTCTCGTCACCGAGACGGGGCACCACCAGGCCGTGCCGGACCAGCACGTCCGCGGCGAGGGCGCCCTGGCCGCCGCTGTCGCTGACCACCGCGACCCGGCGGCCGGCCGGCAGCGGGCCGCCGACCAGCAGGTGAGCCAGGTCGATCGCCTGCGCCGGGGTCTCGGCCAGCACCGCACCGGCGGCGCGGCAGGCGGCCGCGACGACGTCGGTGGCAGCAGTCAGGGCGCCGGTGTGGGAGCGAGCAGCGGCCCGGCTGGCCTCGCTGGCGCCGACCGTCAGGACGACGACCGGCTTGCCGGCCGCGCGCAGCCGCGCCAGCGTGCCCACCAGGGCGCGACCGTCCTGGAAGCTCTCGAGGTAGAGCACCACCGCGCGCGTCTCGGCGTGGTCGACCAAGTCGTCCAGGAGCTCCGCCGCGGTCACGTCGACCTGGTTGCCGACGGAGACGAACCGAGCGACCCCCAGGCCGGCGTGCGCCGCCAGTCCGGCCAGCTCCAGCCCGAGCTGACCGGACTGGGAGACGATCGCCAGGCTGCCCGGGGTGAAGGTGCCCCAGGCCAGGGAGAGCTGGGTGGAGGCGTCGTAGAGGCCCAGGCAGTTGGGCCCGACCAGGCGTGCACCGGCGGCGCGGATCCGCTCGGCGAGACGGCGTTCCAGACCGGGGTCGTCGGCGTGGTCGAGACCCGCGGTGATCCCGAGGAACCCCTTGACCCCGGCCGCGAGGGCCTGGTCCACCACAGCGGGCACGGACCGCGCCGGCGCGCACAGGACCACCAGCTCCGGCGCGGTGTCGAGGTCGTCGAGGGACCTGACCGAGGAGACCCCCTCGATGACCGAGCCGTGGGCGTTGACCAGGTGCACCTCACGCCGTTCGCGGCCGCGCAGGGCGCCGCGGGCCAGCCAGTAGCCCCACTTCGCCGGGTCGGCGGAGGCACCGACGACGGCGACCGATCGCGGGTCGCTGAAGACCGACAGGTCGCTCATCGCGACGAGCCCACGGCGCGGGAGATGATCAGGCGCTGGATGTCGCTGGTGCCTTCCTCGAGCTCCTCGAGCTTGGCGTCACGGACCCACTTCTCCACGAGGTACTCGCGGCTGTAGCCCCAGCCGCCGTGCGTCTGGAGCGCGGCGTTGGTGACCCAGGTGGTGTTCTCGGAGGCGACGAGCTTGGCGACCGCGGACTCCCGTGCCACGAACTCACGCTGGTCGTAGAGGCGCGCCGCGCGCATGGTCACCAGGTGCGAGACGTCGGTGCGGGCCGCCATGTCGGCGATCCTGAACGCCACGGCCTGGTGCTCGATGATCGGCTTGCCGAACTGGGTGCGCTGCTGCGCGTAGGCCACGGTCGCGTCGAGCGCCGCGCGGGACAGCCCGGTGGCGCCGGCCCCGATGAGGATGCGCGAGGCGTCGAAGGTGCGCATCAGCCCGTAGAACGCCTTGCCCTCCTCGCCGATGCGGTGGCTGGCCGGCACCCGGACGTTGTCCAGGAAGACCTCGGCGTTGACGATGCCGCGCTGGCCCATCTTGCGCATCGGCTGTCCGATCGTGACGCCGGCCATGTCGCGCTCGACGAGGAAGGCGGTCACGCCCTTGGCGCGCAGGCTCGCGTCGACGGTCGCGAAGACGATGATCCACTGGGCGTACGGCGCGTTGGAGATCCACGTCTTCTGGCCGTTGAGCACGTAGTCCTCCCCGTCGCGGGTGGCGCGGGTCTGCAGCGCGGCGGAGTCCGAGCCGACGCCCGGCTCGGTCACGGCGAGGGCGGTGATCGGCGGGGTCGCCGAGGTCAGCGGCGTGAGCCAGCTCTTCTTCTGATCCTCGGTGCCCATCGCCTCCAGCGGGCCGGCGAAGAAGGCGCTGGAGGTGAGGAAGTTGCCGATCCCGACGTCGCCGTAGCAGAGCTCCTGCTGCACCAGGCACTGCGTGACCAGGTCGGTGACGCCCCCGCCGCCGTACTCCGCGGGGAGCATGTAGGCACCCAGCCCGATCCCGGCCGCCTTGTGCCACAGCTCCAGCGGGCTCTCGACGTCGGCCTCGTCCACCTCCCGGGCTCGCGGGCGGATCTCGTTGAGCGCGAAGTCGCGAGCAAGGGCGACGAACTCGCGCTGCTCCTCGGAGAGCTCGATGCCGTCGCGGATCTGGTGCGTCATGGTGAGAGTCCTTCTGGGTCTGGGGTGAGGGTGGTCAGGCGGAGGTGCCGGCGCTGGCGCCGGCCGGTGCGACGTCGTCGGTGACCGCGAGCGCGTGGTCGGGCTTCCAGTGGGCGACGACGTTGTCGCCCACCTGCGGCACGTGGGTGTCGCGGGTGCCGGTGCGGGCGATGAGGCGGCGACCGTCGGGAAGGTCGAGGTCGATGCGGAGCCCGGCACCGAGGTAGGTCACCTCCCGGGTGCGTCCGGTGACGGCGTTGTGGCTCGCGGGGACCGGCCCGCCCACCGGCGCCAACGCGACGTGCTCGGGACGGACGACCAGCGCGTCGCCCACGTGGTGGTCGGCGACCGCGAAGACGGCGCCGGTCGCCTCGTCGACGAACCTGCCCCCGGCGCAGGAGCCGGTGAAGATGTTGGACTCGCCGAGGAACTCGGCGACGTAGCGGCTGGACGGGCGCTCGTAGAGCTCCACGGGCGTGCCGACCTGGACGAGGCGACCGTCACGCAGCACCGCGATGCGGTCCGACATGGCCAGCGCCTCCTCCTGGTCGTGGGTCACGAAGACGAAGGTCGTGCCGAGCTCGCGGTGCAGGCGCTTGATCTCGACCTGCAGCTGCTCACGGAGCCGCTTGTCGAGCGCGCCCAGCGGCTCGTCCATGAGCAGTGCCTGCGGCTGGAACACCAGGGCCCGAGCCAGGGCCACGCGCTGCTGCTGGCCGCCCGAGAGCTGGGAGGGACGACGCTTGGCCAGGCCGCCGAGCTCGACGACGTCGAGAGCCGCCTGGACCCGCGTGGCCACGTCGGCCTTGGAGATCCTGCGGCGCCGCAGCGGGAAGGCGACGTTGTCCCACACGTCCATGTGCGGGAACAGGGCGTAGTGCTGGAAGACCATGCCGAGGTCGCGCTTGTGCGGCGGGACCCTGGTCAGGTCACGACCGCCGACGCCGACGCGCCCGGAGTCGGCGGAGATGAAGCCCGCGATGATGTTGAGCAGCGTGGACTTCCCCGACCCGCTCGAGCCGAGCAGGGTGAGGAACTCGCCCGGCTCGACGACGAGGGACACGTGGTCGACCGCGGTCATCGTGCGGTAGCGCTTGACGACCTGGTCGATCTCGATGGACACCCCGGTGCCGGCGAGCGGCGTGGGCGAGGCCGCCGCTGTGGCTGAGGCGGCGGAGGCGGCTGAGGCGGTGGCGGTGGCTGAGGCCATGGTCGGGTCCGTTTCGTGTGGTGGCGGAAGAGTCGGGGGCGGGGCGGCTCAGGCGTCCGCGGCGAGCGCCTTCTGCGCGCGCCGGGTCCCGAGCGCCCGCACCAGGCCGGCGGTGGCGAACAGGGCGAGGGTGATCAGCAGGAGCATCGTGCTGACGGCGGCGACGGTCGGGTCGATCTGGACCCGCACCCCGCTCCACATCTGCACCGGCAACGTGCTGACGTCGGGACCCGCCAGGAAGATGCTCGTGACGACCTCGTCGAACGAGGTGATGAAGGCGAAGAGCGCACCCGCGGCGACACTGGGGAGGATGTTGGGCAGGGTCACCCGCACGAACGTCGAGAACCGGTTGGCTCCCAGGCTCATCGCGGCCATCTCCAGGCGATCGTCGAAGCTCACCAGTGCCGAGCTGACGTTGATGACGACGAACGGGACGGCCAGCGCGGTGTGCACCAGCACGAAGCCGAGGATGGTCTGGGTCAGTCCGAGCTGGAGGAAGACCGCGTAGACCGCGAGCCCGAGGATCACGTAGGGCACCAGGATCGGGGCCACGAGGAGCGCGCTGACGGCGGCGCGGAGCGGGTAGCGCCCCCGGACGACGGCGAGAGCGGCGGCCGTGCCGAGCACGGCGGCCAGCACCGTCACCCACAGGCCGATCTGGAGCGAGTTCAGCGCGCTGTTGACCCACGCCGGATCGGTGAAGAACGACTCGTACCACCGCAGCGAGAGCTGCTTGGGCGGGAACTCGAGGAACGAGCTGTCGTTGAAGGACGTCGGCACCACCACGAACACGGGCGCGACGAGGTAGACGGCGGTGAGGACGGCCAGGACGACGAGTCCGGAGCGGCCCAGGAGCCTGCTGGTGGTCATCGGTCACCTCCGAGGAACTTGCCGATGTTGACGACGCGGGAGACGAGCAGCAGGAGCAGGGCGGTGACCACCAGGAGGATCACGGCGAGCGCGGAGGCGAAGCCCCAGCGCAGGACGGCGGAGAGCTGCTGGACGATGAGCTCGCCGATCATCACGTCCTTGGGGCCGCCGAGCAGGGCCGGCGTGACGTAGAAGCCGATCGAGGAGATGAACACCAGGAGCGCGGCCGCGACCACGCCCGGCGCGGTCAGGGGTGCGTAGACCCGCCAGAACGCGAAGATCGGTCGCGCACCGAGTCCCTCGGCCGCCTGGACCAGGCGCCGGTCGACCCCCCGCATGGTCGCGTAGAGGGGAAGCACGGCGTACGGGAGCATCACCTGCACCATGCCGATGACCACCCCGGTCTGGTTGCGGATCAACGTCAGCGGCTCGTCGATGACCCCGATCGAGAGCAGGAACTCGTTGACCACGCCGGTGTTGTTGAGCATCAGCACCCACGCGAAGGTGCGGACCAGCAGGCTGGTCCAGAAGGGGATCAGCACCGCGACGAGCATCGCGCCGCGCCAGAAGGGCGTCGCCAGCGTCATCAGGTAGGCGTAGGGGAAGCCGAGCAGCAGGGTGATCAGCGTGACGAGCCCGGAGATGCGGAAGGTGTTGAGCAGGACGTCTGCATAGACCGAGGAGTCGAAGAACGCCCGGTAGTTCTGCAGACCGACGCCGGGGTCGGTGAAGCTGCGGGCCAGGATCGTGGCGAGGGGCGCCACGAACACCAGCAGCAGGAAGACCAGCAGCGGCGCCATCAGCCACCCCCACCGATCGGGGAGGACGGCGGCACGCACGCGCGCCACCCGGCCAGGTCCGGGGTGCTGGACCTCCGGCTCCGGCGGCGTCTGGCCCTGCCGCCGGAGGGAGGTGGCGGTCACGCTCACTGTGCGGCCCACTCGTTGAGCCGCTCGGAGACCTCGTCGTAGTGCTTGGCCCAGTAGGAGTAGTCGATGATCGCGGCCTGCTTGCCGACGTTCTCGGGCGCGCTGGGCAGGAACGGCAGCACGTCGTCGTCGATCAGCTCCAGCGCCTCCTTGGTCACCGGGCTGTACGCCGTGGCGTTGCTGTAGCCGGCCTGTGCCTCCGGGTGCTCGACGAACCAGGCGGCCCACTTCTGCACGGTGTCGGCGTTCCTCGAGCCCTTGGGGATGATCAGCTGGTCGTAGGACAGCAGGTGCTCTCCCCACTCGTTGGCGACCGGCTGGCCCTCCTTCGCCGCGGAGTAGATGCGGCCGTTCCACGCCTGCACCAGCGGTGCCTCGCCGCTGGCGACGAGCTGCTGCTGCTGCTCACCGGTCTCGTAGAAGACGATCGAGTCCTTGATGGTGTCGAGCTTCTTGAAGGCCCGGTCGATGTCGAGGGGGTAGAGCTCGTCGGGGGCGACGCCGTCGGCGAGCAGCGCGGCCTCGAACATGGCACCCGTGGCGTACTTCCAGAAGCCGCGCTTGCCAGGGAACTTCTTGGTGTCGAAGAACTCTGCCCACGTGGTGGGGTGGTCGTCGGGGAAGGACTCGGTGTTGTAGCCGATGGTGAAGGCGTACTCCAGGACCGGGATGGCGCAGTCGGTGACCATCTCCGGCTTGAGCCGGTCGGTGTCGATCTTGTCGAGGTCGAGCTTCTCGGCCCACCCCTTCTTGCACGCGGTGTAGGCGAAGTTGGGCTCCACCTCCACGACGTCCCAGCTGACCTTGCCCGACTCGACCTGGGCGCGGATCTTCGCGTAGTCGCTCGGGGAGTCCTGCTTGACGGTGACGTCGTTCTGCTCGGCCCACGGGGCGATGGCCGCCTTGACGTTGGTCTTCTGGTCCTCGCCACCCCACATGACCACGGTCATCTCGCCGCCGCCGCCGTCGCTGGTGGCGCCCGTGCTCGCGGCACCGCACGCGGCGAGGGCGAGCATGCTCGTGAGGGCGACTCCGGCAGTGAGAACCCGCGTCATCTGGCACCCGACCTTTCAAAGTTGATTGGTGCGTCAGTTATGAATGCCCCTAGCGTGAGCCCCGTCACGGTGAGTGTCAAGAGCCCCGCGCGGAAAACTTGCAGGGACGCGACGAGGGGCCGGTGGAGTCACTCCACCGGCCCCTCGTCGACGTGCGCTGGCGACGTCCGCGCGTCTCACCGCGGGTGGGTGACCAGCTCCACGAACAGCTCGCAGACCTCGCGCATCCGTGCCACGGTCATCGACTTCGACCGCATGAGCACCTGCAGGCTCAGCCCGTCGATCATGCCGACCAGACCGTTGGCCAGGTGCACCGGGTCACCCGCTCCGAAGTGGCCCTGGTCCTGGCCGTCGCGGATGATGGCCGCGACCGTGCGCCGCCACTCGCCATAGACCCGTTCGTTCAGTTCCTGCAGGTCAGGATCATGCAGAGCCTCGACCCACAGCTCCGCCCACACGTGCCAGGCGGCGACCGTGGTCGGGTCCGCCGGCAGGTAGGAGTCGATGAACGCGCGGAGTCGTCGCGCCGGCGGCTCGGGACTCTCCAGCAGCTCGCGCCGCCGCTCGATCGACCGCTCGAAGTTCCACTCGAAGGCCGCGTGCATGAGGTCGCGCTTGGTGTCGAAGTAGTAGTGCACCGAGCCGGTGCTGATCCCGGCGCGCTTCGCCACGTCGGAGACCCGCAGCGACTTGAAGCCGACCTCGGAGACCACCTCGCACGCGGCGCTCAGGATCTCGTGCTTCCGCTCGGCCTCGACACTCACCCGTGGCATGCGACCCCCGCCTCCTATGACTGACTCACCAGTCAATCGGGGTGGGGCCGTGGTTGTCAACCGGTGCGCTCGCCCCAGCCGAAGTGGTCGAGCGGTCCGTGCCCGGAGCCGAGGTCCCATCGCGCGGAGGTGGTCATCGCCCGTGCGACGTACGCCTTGGCCTGTCGCAGGGCCTGCTCCAGGTCGAGGCCGCGGGCGAGGCCCGCGGCGACCGCGCAGGCGAAGGTGCAGCCGGTGCCGTGGTTGTTGGTCGCCTCGAGGCGCGCGCCCGGGCCGCTTCGTGCTGCTCGGCGAGGGTGCCGATGGGGTGCTCGAGCAGCACCTCGGCCTCGTGGAGGTTCGGGGTGAGGACCGTGGCGTGCGGAAGGAGCCGGTCTCGGTAGTCGCCCTCGGCGCGGCGCTCGAGCCGCGGGCGCCGGTGGAGGAGACCATCACCGGGTCGACGACCAGGTGGGGCAGGCGTCCGGCGGCGGCCAGGTCGGCGGGGTCGTCGCGGCCTCGCCTACCGGCACCGGCGGAGGGGTCCGACCCGGCGATGGTGAGGGCGACGATCGGGGTCGTCGGGTTTCCTGGGGCAGGGCGACGAGGTGGTCGGCGGCGAGCGCGGGGTCACGCATGAGGGGGCCCATGACCGCGACGCCGGCGGCACCTGCGGCCAGGCAGGCCTCGACGTGCTGCGGCAGGACGCCGCCGAGGGCGTGCCCAGGCACGGCCCGTAGCCGGGCTTGGACGCGCTGGGGAAGCCCGGCGAGATCGTCACGTAGTCGCAGGCTTCCTCCGCGGCACGCCGGACCTCGCGGGCGCCGTGGCAGGACCGGCCCACGACCTCGGGTCGCGGGGTCGGGAACGGCGCGCCTGCGGGGAGGTGGACCCACGGCGAGGCCACGTCCTGGTCGGTGGTGTCGTGGTCGAGCGAGGTGCCGACCAGCAGCCGCACGTCGTACGCCGCGAGCCGGCGCTGTGCCCGCTCGAGCAGCCGGCGCCGTTCGTCCGGGGGAAGGTCCTTCTCGCGGAGCACCACTGCGCGGACGCCCGCCTCGGCGAGCCGGACGAGGACGTCCTCCAGGGGCGCTCCCTGCGTCTGGGTGCGGTCGGTGAGGGCGAGCAGCCAGCCGCCCGGCCTCGACGGCGTGCCGCATCGCCACGGCGATCTGCTCGGGGTCCTGGGCGCGGGTGCCCGCGGACGCGAGCAGGACCGCGTCGCACCCCAGCTCCATCGCGAGCGCGGCGTCCGAGGCGGTGCCGGTGCCGGCGTCGAGGATGACGGGCACCTCGAGCTGCTCGCGGATCAGCGCGATGTTGTGCGGGGTTGCGGATGCCCAGCCCGCTGCCGATCGGAGAACCGAGGGGCATCACCGCCGCGCAACCGAGGTCGGCCAGCCGTCTCGCGGTGATCGGGTCGGCGTTGGTGCAGGCGAAGACCGCGAACCCGTCGACCACCAGCTGCCCGGCGGCGTCGACGAGCTCCACCGGGTCGGGCAGCAGGGTGAGGTCGGGGCTCTGTCCATCCGCCACGGGGCCCCGCCACACCGGCTGAGCGTCAGCTGCCGATCGTCGGAGCGGCACCTTCCGACGCAACGGCGAGATGGTCGTCGAAGCTCTCCAGGTACGTCGCAACGGTCTGGGACGGCGCGCTCGACGGGATGACCGCCAGCGCCCGTCGCTGTCCGTCGATCGTGATGACCACCAGCTGGTGCGTGGTGTCTGGAGGGAGCAGACCTATCTTCACCCGGCCTCGTCGGCCAGGGATCGCCACGCTGCTCGGGGCGTCGTCCCAGTCGCGCGGGGCGACGTAGACCCGGGACAGGTAGCCAGCCTCGACCGGCCAGGCCGCGAACAGGTGGACGAGCTCCTCGCTCAGCGTGCGGCTGTGCGGCCACCACGCCCCGTCGAACCCTGGTCGAGCTGCTGACGCCTTCAGCGCCAGTCGTGCCTTGTCGAGCGTGTCCATCAGGACCGCCGCCTCACGATTTGCGCGTCACAGACTGCATGCCTGGAATCCGCGGCCGTTCTCCCACAGTAACCCGCTCCTGTCGAGACCATCAGGCCCGCAGCGAGGACCTGGAGACGACGTCCGACTCGGCGACCCTGCGGACCTGAGCGGGGTCAGCGGATCTCGTCGCCGCTGATCAGATAGCCGTCGCCGGATGGTTCCAGGTAGATCCGTCGGGTCGACACGCTCACCACCGACAGCAGCGACGAAGCCAGAGGCGCCCGCCCCCACGTTCGGGGACGGGCGCCTCACCCTGCCTCTTGACAGGAAGCCGCTACATATCAGCTGTACTAGGACGCGGCGGCTGCCCCGGCTTGGACCCCCCCCCCCCCCCCCCCCCCCCCCCCCCCCCCCGTCTCATAGTCCGAGGTCGCGGCTGGAGGTGTGCTCCATGGCCTGGGCTGGGCGGATGTAGCGCTCGATGAGGGTGGAGAGCCGTTTGTGGCGGGTCTGGGCGGCGATCCGGTCCAGGGCGACGCCGGCGACGGCGGCGCTGGTGGCGTGCCCGGCGCCGCGAGCGCGTTTGCGCAACACGATCGAGATGGCCTCCCCGGAGATCGGTTCTCTGGTGACCGACCCGCTGCGCAGGCTGGTGAACATTCGCCCGGGCTCGGTACCTCGGTGGCGGAGCCAAGCGTCGAGGGCGGCGATCGGGTCGGTGGCCGCGTGCTGGCCGTGGACGACGGCGACGACCCGACCCTCGGCGTGCTGGTCGGTCTTCGAGCGACGGATGGTCAGCAGGACTGCCCCGGGCTGGAACTCGATCAGCACTCCCAGTGGGCGCAACGATCCGCCGTCGTGGTCACCGGAGCTTGGCGAAGACCGCGTCAAGGATGTCGAGCCCCTCGTGCAGCAGCGCGTCCGGGATGCTGAGCGGCGGTAGAAACCGCAACACGTTGCCGTAGGTGCCGCAGGTCAGGACGACGAGACCTTGGGCATGGGCGGCCGCGGCCACGTTCTTGGCCAGCTGCGCGTCCGGCTCGAGGGAGCCTTCGCGGACGAGCTCGACGGCGATCATCGCGCCGCGACCTCGGACCTCGCCCACGCGTCCGTCGCGCTCCTTGAGCGAGGTGAGCCGCTCGGTCATCGTCTTGCCGATCTCGAGGGCGCGGTCGAGGAGCCGCTCCTCCTCGATCGTCTCGATGACGGCGAGCGCGGCCGCGCAGGCCAGCGGGTTGCCGCCGTACGTGCCGCCCAGGCCGCCCACGTGCGGGGCATCCATGATCTCGGCCCGGCCGGTGACCGCGGCGAGCGGGAGTCCGCCGGCGATGCCCTTGGCGGTGACGATGAGGTCGGGCACGACGCCCTCGTGCTCGCACGCGAACATGCGGCCCGTGCGCGCGAAGCCGCTCTGCACCTCGTCGGCGACGAAGACCACGCCGTGGGCGCGTGACCACTCGGCGAGCGCGGGGAGGAAGCCGGGGGCCGGGACGATGAAGCCGCCCTCCCCTTGGATCGGCTCGATGACGAGCGCCGCGAGGTTCTCGGCGCCGACCTGCTTCTCGATGACGTCGATCGCGTGCGCGGCGGCCGTCGCACCGTCGAGCCCGCCGTCGCGGAAGGGGTAGGAGAGCGGGGCTCGGTAGACCTCGGGCGCGAACGGGCCGAAGCCGCTCTTGTAGGGCATGGACTTGGCGGTCAGGGCCATCGTCAGGTTGGTGCGGCCGTGGTAGCCGTGCTCGAAGGCCACGACCGCCTGGCGACGGGTGTGGGCACGAGCGATCTTCACCGCGTTCTCCACGGCCTCGGCGCCGGTGTTGAACAAGGCGGTCCGCTTGTCGTGCTCACCCGGGGTCAGTGCGTTGAGCGCCTCCGCCACCTGCACGTAGCCGTCGTACGGCGTGACCATGAAGCAGGTGTGGGTGAACAGCTCGAGCTGCTCCCGGACGGCCTCGACGACCCGCGGGGCGCTGTTGCCCACCGTGGTGACCGCGATGCCGGAGCCGAAGTCGATGAGCGAGTTGCCGTCGACGTCGGTGAGCACGCCACCGCCCGCGGCGCTGACGTAGGCGGGCAGGGTCGTGCCGACGCCCCTCGGCACCGCGGCGTCCTTGCGAGCCGCCCAGGCGTCCGAGGCGGGACCCGGCACCGCGGTGGCGAGGCGGCGGACCTGCGGTAGCCCGGGGCCTCCGGGACGGGTGTTCGACATGTGTGGTCGTCCTTTCGTGGGTGGTGTCTGGGGTCCGCGGGCTCAGGCCGCGTAGGCGAAGAAGCCGCGGCCCGTCTTGCGGCCGAGCTGCTGGGCTTTCACCATCCGCAGCAGCAGCGCCGGCGGGGCGAGGTGTGGCTCCTTGAGCTCGTCGTACAGCGACTCCGCGATCGCGGCGGTGGTGTCGAGCCCGATGAGGTCGGCCAGCTCCAGCGGGCCCATCGGATGCGCGCAGCCCAGGCGCATGCCGGCGTCGATGTCGTCGGCGGAGGCGAGCCCGGACTCCAGCATGCGTATGGCGGAGAGCAGGTAGGGCACGAGGAGGGCGTTGACTACGAAGCCGGCCCGGTCCTGCGAGGTGATGACCTGCTTGCCGAGGGTCGAGGCGACGAAGTCCGTGGCGCGCTCGGCGGTCTCCGGAGACGTCTTGAGCGAGGTGATCACCTCGACCAGCGACATGATCGGCACGGGGTTGAAGAAGTGCAGGCCGATGACCCGGTCCGGCCGGCCCGACGCCATCCCGAGGTCGATGATCGGGATCGACGAGGTGTTGGAGGCGAGGACGGCGTGCGCGTCCACCGCCCGGTCGAGCTCGGCGAGCACCTGCATCTTGGCCCGCGGGTCCTCGACGACGGCCTCGACGACGAGGTCCCGCCCGGCGAGGGCGGCGAGGTCGCTGGTGTAGGACAGCCGGGCCGCGGCGCGGTCGCGCACCTCGTGGGTCAGCTTGCCCTTGCGCACGGCGCGTGCGAGGGACGCCTCGATCCGGTTGCGCGCCGCCTCGACCCGCTCGTCGTCCGCCTCGCAGACGAGCACGTCGACGCCGGCACGGGCGCAGACCTCGGCGATGCCGGCACCCATCTGGCCGGCACCGACGACACCGACCCTCTCGATGGCGCTCAACGGAACGCAGCCTGTCCGGTCATCGCCTGGCCCACCACGAGGGTGTGCATCTCGACGGTGCCCTCGTAGGTCAGCACCGACTCGAGGTTGTTCATGTGCCGGATCACGGGGTACTCCAGCGAGATCCCGTTGGCGCCGAGCACCGTGCGCGCGGTGCGACAGATCTCCAGGGCCTCTCGCACGTTGTTGAGCTTGCCGAGGCTGACCTGCTCCGGGCGGAGCGTGCCCGCGTCCTTGCGGCGGCCGAGGTGCAGCGCGAGCAGGACGCCCTTGGTGTACTCGAGGTTCATGTCAACGAGCTTCTGCTGGGTGAGCTGGAAGCCGGAGATCGGCCTGCCGAACTGGGTGCGCTCGTTGGCGTAGGACAGCGCCGCGCCCAACGACGACCGCGCCGCACCCATCGCGCCCCAGACGATGCCGTAGCGCGCCTCGTTGAGGCAGCTCAGGGGGCCCCTGAGCCCGCGCACCTCGGGCAGCATCGCCGACTCCGGCAGGCGCACGCCGTCGAGCACCAGCTCGCTGGTGACCGAGGCCCGCAGCGACAGCTTGTGCTTGATCTCGGGAGCCGTGAACCCCGGGGTGCCGGCGGGGACGACGAACCCGCGGACGCCCTCCTCGGTCTGCGCCCACACCACGGCGACGTCGGCGACCGTGCCATTGGTGATCCACATCTTCCGGCCGTCGAGCACCCAGTCCGAGCCGTCGCGACGGGCCCGCGTCCGCATGCTGCCGGGGTCCGACCCGGCGTCGGGCTCGGTCAGGCCGAAGCACCCGATCGCCTCGCCGCTCGCCATCCGCGGGAGCCACTCCTGCTTGTGCTCCTCCGACCCGAAGCGCCAGATCGCGAACATCGCCAACGACCCCTGCACGGAGACCAGGGACCGGATGCCGGAGTCCGTCGCCTCGAGCTCGAGGCACGCGAGGCCGTACTCCGTCGCCGACATGCCGGCACACCCGTATCCCTCCAGGTGCATGCCGAGCAGCCCGAGAGCGCCGAGCTCCTTGGCGAGGCCGCGGACGTCGTCGATCTGACCGCGCTCGAACCAGTCGGCGACGTAGGGCTCGATGCGCGCGTCGCAGAGCTGGCGCACCGACGCCCGGACCGCGCGCTCGTCGGCGCTCAGCAGGTCGTCGATGCCGGCGGGGTCGAGCGGCTCGAACGGAGGCAGGGCGGTGGTCTTGCTCATCAGGTGGGCTCCTCTGTCAGCCGGCGGCGGACCTCGTGGTTGTGTTCGCCCAGCAGGGGCGGTGGGGCGTAGTGGGCGATGGGGGTCTCCGAGAACGTGAGGGGGCTGCGCACCTGGAGGGTGTGCCGGTCCCCCACGCTCACGGTGGGCTCGAGCCCGAGGCGCTCGGCCAGGTCCAGGGCGTCGGTGATGGAGCCGACCTTGCCCGCCGGGACGCCGGCCGACGTCAGCCGGCCGGTCCAGGCGTCGACGGTGTCGCACCCGAGCCGCTGCTCCAGCAGGGCCACCATCGCGCGGCGGTTGGTCACCCGGTCCGCGTTGGTGCGGAACCGGGGGTCCTCCGCGAGCCCCGGCAGCTCCAGCGCAGCGGCGAGCCGGCGGAACTGCCCGTCGTTGCCACAGCAGACGGCGAGCTCGCCGTCCTTGGCACGCAGGGTCTCGTAGGGCGCGATCGAGGGGTGCTCGTTGCCCATCCGTCCCGGTGGCCGGCCGGTCGCGAGGTAGGCCGAGGCCTGGTTGACCAGCGAGCCGAGCAGGCTGGAGAGCAGGTTGACCTCCACGTGCTGGCCGCGGCCCAGCCGGTCGCGTGCCCGCAGCGCCGCGAGGATCCCGACGACCGCGTCCTTGGAGGTCAGCACGTCCACCAGCGCCACCCCGACCTTGGTCGGCTCCTCGGCGGGGCCGGTGATGCTCATCAGCCCGCCCACGGCCTGCACCAGGAAGTCGTAGCCCGGGAGGTCGGCGCCCTCCCGGCTGCCGAAGCCGGTGACCGACGCGTAGACCACGCCCGGGTTGGACGCCGCCACGTCGTCGTACCCCAGGCCCCGCCGGGCGAGGGTGCCGGTGCGGAAGTTCTCGATCAGGACGTCGCACCGAGCGGCGAGCTCCCGGGCGAGCCGCAGGTCGTCGGGGTCGTCGAGGTCGAGCTCGACGGACTGCTTGGAGCGGTTGGCCGACTCGAAGTAGGCGCTCGAGGTCTCCGTCCACGGCGGCCCCCAGTGGCGGGTGTCGTCGCCGGCTCCCGGGCGCTCGACCTTGATCACCTCGGCACCGAGGTCGGCCAGCGTGGCGGCGGCGAGCGGGCCGGCCAGCACGCGGCTGAAGTCGGCGACCAGGACGCCGTCCAGCGGGAGGCTCATCGTTGCCCCTGCGGTGCCTCGGGCAGCCGGCCGTTCACGCGACGCGGCAGCGACCACGGGTTGTCCTCGCGCGCCTCGGTCGGCAGCCAGTGGTCGGTCACCGACTGGAACGCGACCGGCCGGAGGAAGCGGGCCAGCCCGTGGGCTCCGACGGAGGTCGCCGCCGGCACCGTCGTGGCGGGCCACGGGCCGCCGTGCTGCTGCGCCCAGGTGAAGGCGACACCGGTGGGCCAGCCGTCGACGACGACACGGCCCGCCTTGCCGCTGAGCACCCGGACGAGCTCCCGGGCCTGGGGGTCGTCCGCGCCGCCCGTGACGAGGCCGGCCGCCAGCGATCCCTGCAGGGTCCGCAGCGTGTCGGCGAGCTCGTCGTCAGCGGCGTACTCGCAGACGAGCACGACCGGCCCGAAGCACTCCTCGAGCAGCCGGCTCCCCGGCTTCAGCGAGCTGACCGGGGCACGCAGCACCGCCGCCGGGGCGCCGTTGGCCGCGTCCGGGGCGGGTACGCGCTCCACCAGCTCCGCGCCCGCGTCCAGCATGGCCGTGATGCCGGTGCCCACCGAGGTCGCGATGGCCCGGCTGAGCATCACCGGTGCAGGGTCCGCGTCCCGCAGCGCGGCGGCGACGGCATCGGCCGCGCCCGCTCCGGCAGGCGCGAGCAGCAGGCCGGGCTTGGTGCAGAACTGGCCGTGGCCGAGGGTGAACGAACCCACGAACCCGGACGCGACCTCGGCGACGGCGGCGGCGTCCGCGGCCCCGGCGCGGGTCACCACCACCGGGTTGACGGTGCCCATCTCGGCATAGACCGGGATGACGACCTCGCGCTCGTTGGCCAGGCGCCACAGCGCCATCCCGCCCGCCTGCGAGCCCGTGAAGGCCACGGCGGTGACCTGCGGGGCCCTCACCAGGGCGGCGCCCGCGTCGCGGCCCACCACCAGCTGCAGCACGCCGTCCGGCGCGCCCGCGCTCGTCATGGCCTGCCGGGCGATCTCGACCTGGCGCACGCTGAGCCCGACGTGGGCCTCGTGCGCCTTCGCGACGACGGGGCAGCCGGCGGCGATCGCGGCGCCGGTGTCGTTGCCGAGGACGCTGAAGGCGAACGGGAAGTTGCTCGCCCCGAAGACGGCGACAGGCCCGAGCGGACGGTTCACCCGCACCAGGCGCGGGGTCGTCTCCGTGGCCTCGTCGACCGTGACGTCCAGGTAGGACCCCTCCGCCGCGACGTCGCCGTAGAAGCGCAGCTGGTCGGCGGCGCGCCCGACCTCCCCGGTGAGCCGGGGCAGGTCCAGGGCGGTCTCCGCGTCGGCGAGCGCCGCGAGCTCGTCGCGGTGCTCCTCCAGGGCGATCGCGGCGGCGTGCAGCCACCGGCGGCGCTCCGCGGGGCCGGTGGTGGCGAGCACCGACGCGGCCTCCTCGGCCGCGCGGAGCACCGCGGCGAGCTCGGCGGTGCCGGTCTCGTCCGCGACGCTCACCGGCGCGGCCGTCCGCGGGTCGTGGGACGTGACGGTCATGGGTGCTCCTCAGGCGATCGTGCGGATGAGCTTCTTGTTGACGAACTCCTCGATGCCGTAACGCCCGAGCTCGCGTCCGAAGCCGGAGCGCTTCACGCCACCGAAGGGGAGCTCGACGCCGTCGGCGTTGACGCCGTTGATGAAGACCATCCCGACGTCGAGCTGGTCCGCCACGCGCTGCGCCTGCTCGGGGTCGTCGGTGAACACGTAGGACCCCAGCCCGAAGGGCGTGTCGTTGGCCACCCGCACGGCCTCCTCCTCCGACCCGACCTTGAAGACCATCGCGACGGGACCGAAGAGCTCCTCGTGGAACACGTCGTTGTTGGGGTCGACCCCGAGGAGCACCCCGGCGGGGAAGAAGGCGCCGTCGCGCTCCCCCGTCGTACGCAGCTCGGCGCCCTGGGCGACCGCGCGGTCGACCTGCGACGCCAAGTTGTCCGCGGCCGCCAGCGAGGAGAGCGGCGAGTCCACGGCCGCAGCGGCGAGCGCGGTCTGCAGCGCCGCGACGAAGTCGTCGTAGAGCTCGTCGAGCACGATGATCCGCTTGCCGGCGTTGCAGGCCTGCCCGGTGTTGTAGACCCGCGCGTCGATGGCGGCCTGGACCGTCGCGTCGAGGTCGCCGGCGCCCAGGACGATGAACGGGTCCGACCCGCCGAGCTCGAGCACGACCTTCTTGAGGTTGCGGCCGGCGATCTCGGCGACGGCGGCCCCGGCCCGCTCCGAGCCGGTGAGGGAGACCCCCTGGACCCGGGGGTCGGCGATGATCTCGGCGACCTGCTCGTTGGTCGCGTAGATGTTGACGTAGGCGCCCTGCGGCAGCCCCGCGTCGACGAAGATCCGCTCGATGGCCTTGGCCGACGACGGGCACTGCGGCGCGTGCTTGAGTACGACGGTGTTGCCGGCGACCAGGTTGGGACCGGCGAACCGGGCCACCTGGTAGCAGGGGAAGTTCCACGGCATGATCCCGAGCAGGACCCCGACGGGGCTGCGCCGGACCAGCGCGGAGCCGGTGCCGTCGAGCAGGTCGATCGGCTCGTCGGCCAGGAAGGACTCGGCGTTGTCGGCGTAGTAGCGGTAGATCGCCGCGCAGAAGCCGACCTCCCCGAGCGCCTCGTCGCGCGGCTTGCCCATCTCGAGGACGATGAGGTCGGCGAGCTCCTCCTGGCGCTCCTCGTGCAGGTCGGCGACCCGTCCGATCAGCTTCGCGCGCTCGGCCACCGACGTCCGCCGGCCCCAGTCGGCGTATGCCGTGGAGGCGCGGTCGAGTGCCGAGGCGATGTCGGCCGCGGTCGCGGTGGGGTAGCTCTTGACGGCCTGCCCGGTGCGCGGGTCGCGCACGACGTACTGGGTCGAGCCGGTCTGGGTCGGGTCGCTCTGGTTCATCGTGGTCCGTTCCTGGTGTCGGTCAGGGGGTCGTCGGGGTCGTCGGGTTCGTCGGGGTCGTGGCTCGGCGTCGTTCGGCGCAGGCCGCGACGAAGCTGCCGAAGAGGGTGAGCCGGTCGGAGGTCGGGCCGTCGTCGTCCTCTGGGTGCCATTGCACACCGACGACCCAGCGGGCCGGGTCGTCGAACCCCTCGACGACGCCGTCCTCGGCGACGGCCGCGAGCCGCAGCCCCGACCCGAGCTCCTCGACGGCCTGGTGGTGCCCCGACCGGCCGACGACGCCGTCGGTGCCGAAGATCGCGTGCAGTCGGGTGTCGGGGACGAGGCGGATCTTCTCGTCGAGGAACAGCGGCTCGCCATCGCCGCCGCGGTGCAAGGCGAAGTCCTGGAGGTCGGGGATGATCGTCCCGCCCCGGTGGACGTTGACCAGCTGGGCGCCCCGACAGATGCCGAGCACGGGCCGGTCGGCACGCTCGGCCGCCTCGATCGCCGCGAACGCGTCGCGGTCGGCGCGCTCGTCGACCCCGTAGGAGTGGGGCACGTCGACCAGCGAGGAGCCGTAGCAGCTCCCGGCGACGTCTCCCCCGCCGAGCAGCAGCAGCCCGTCGCAGCGGGCCGCGGCCGTCGGGTCGGCGAGCGGGGTCGAGGTGTCCAACAGCTCGTAGGACGCGCCGAGCTCGACCAGCGTCTCGAGCGCCACCCGGGTGAACCGGCGAACGAGCTCGGCCACCGCCTCGTCCATGTCGGGGAAGTTGAGCGACACCAGAACGGCCACGTGGGCCGTGGGCTGACTGGGCATGGGCCGGGCCGGGGTCACCTCCTCGAGCCGGACGACGGCGCTCACCGGTTCTGGCTCCGCTTCTGTGCCCGTTCGACGAGGTCCGCGAACAGCGCCGCGTCGGAGACCGAGATGGCGTGGAGGTCCTCCGGGTGCCACTGCACGGCGAGCACGTCGGCCGTGCGGTGCTCGACCGCCTCGACGAGGCCGTCGTCGGCGGTGGCGGTCACGACGAGGTCCGGCGCGAGCACGTCGATCGCCTGGTGGTGGTAGGACGACACCGGCACCCGGTCGCCGCCGACGATCGCGTGCAGCCGCGACCCGCGCACCACCGCCACGTCGTGCTGCGCGTCGCGGTGCCGCACCGTCGTCTCCTCCACGTGCTGGAGCAGGGTGCCGCCGAGGGCGACGTTGAGCACCTGCATGCCGCGGCAGATCGCCAGCGTGGGCAGGTCGGCGGCGACCGCCGCGCGCGCCGCGGCGAGGTCGAGCTCGTCCTGGAAGTCCACGACCGCCACCGTCCCCGGGTGCGGCTGCTGGCCGTAGCGGCCCGGGCCCAGGTCGGCCCCGCCGGGAATCAGCACCCCGTCGAACCGCGCGAGCCGCTCCTGCAGCCCCTCGGTCGGGTCCGCGGCCGGGCCGTGCACGACGACGGGCTCGCCCCCGCCGGCGTACACCGCCTCGCAGATGGCCTCGGCCGCCAGCGTCGCGCTGAACCTCAGGATCGGGACCGAGTCGGCACGGCGACCGACGACTGCCACCAGGGGGCGCACTCAGGCCTCCGCGAAGGGGTAGTCGAGGGTGGGGAGCCACTCCTCCCAGACCTTGCGGTGCCGGCCGTCGGCGATCACCCGGGACAGCGCGTCGTCGAGCTGCGCCAGCACCTCCGGCCGGTCCTTGGCCACGCCGATCCCCCACCGGTTGCCGGTGCGCGCAGTGAAGGCCAGCTCGAAGCGCGGGTCGTGCTCGCCCAGGGGCACGAACACCACGTCGTCGTCGACCACGGCGTCGACGCGCCCGTCCTCCAGCGCGGCCAGCATGTCGGCGTACACGTCGTCGGAGCCGTCGGAGCCGAAGCCCACCGGCAGCGCGCCCTCGAACGACTCGGCCAGCGCCATGTTGGTGCTGCCGTCGATGGCGGCCACGCGGCGTCCCGCGAGGTCCGCTGCCGAGGCGATCCCGGAGCCCCGGCGGACGAGCACGCCCTCGTGGAACACCGCGTAGGGGCGGGTGAAGTCGACCTGCGCCTGCCGGGCGGGGATGATGCCCTGCCCGCAGAGCACGGCGTCGGCGCGGTGCTGCTGCACCGCGGGGATCATGTCGACCCAGGGCACCCGCACCCACTCGACGGGCCGGCCGAGCTCGGCGCCGAGGAGCTCGGCGACCGCGGGCTCGAAGCCGGTGCGGCCCCGCTGCTCGGACCAGAGCGAGAACAGCGGCGGCGCCTCGGCGTCGAGGCAGGCCAGGCGCAGTTGACCGCCACCCACCGGGCCGCTCACGGGGCGTCGTCCCAGTAGGTGTTGCGCTCCCAGTCGGTGACGTGCCCGCAGAACCTCGCCCACTCGTCGGCGTGGTAGTCGACCAGCAGCGTGGACAGCTCCTCGCCGAGGGCGGCCCTGACGACGTCGTCGCGGCGGAAGGCCGTGATCGCCTCGCCGAGGGTCATCGGCAGCTCGGGGAAGCGCGCGTCCTGCACGGCGTCGTACGACGAGCCCTGCGTCGGCTCGCCCGGGTCGATGGCGTTCTTGAGGCCGTCCTCGCAGGCCGCGATCATCACCGCGTGCGAGAGGTAGGGGTTGACCGCGGCGTCGGGCAGCTTGTACTCCAGCCGACCGTTGGCGGAGAGCCGGACCGTGCAGGTCTTGTTGTCCAGACCCCAGTTGATCTTCGAGGGGGCGAACTGGCCGGCGTCCCAGTAGCGCTTGTAGGAGTTGACCGTCGAGCCGTTGATCAGCATCGCACCGGCGGTGTGGGTGAGCAGGCCGCCGAGGGCGTGCCGTCCGACCTCGGAGAGGTGGAGCTGGGTGACCCCGGGATCCTCCAGGACGTTCACGCCGTCGCGCCAGAAGCTGAAGTTGTGGTGGCAGCCGTTGCCCATCATCCCGGTGGCGGGCTTGGGCATGAAGCTCGCCTCGATGCCGAGCTCGCGCGCGACCTGCTTGCAGAGCTGGCGGTAGGTGATCAGCCGGTCGGCGGTGAGGTCGGCGTGGTCGTACATGAAGTTGAGCTCGACCTGGAACTCGTCCTCGTAGTCGCCCTCGATCATGTCGAGGCCGAGCGCCTGCGCGTAGGCGACGACCTTCTTCACGATCGGTCGGTTCCGCTCGAGGTGCTCGATGTGGTAGGCCGGGCTGGAGTCAGGACGGAAGCGGCCCTCGAGCCCCTCGCCCTTCCAGGTCATCTCCGGCTCGCAGCCCGTGCGCATCTCCAGCCCGGTGCGCTCGGTGAACTCGCGGTGCACCCGCTTGAGCACGCCACGCGAGTCGCAGGCGTACGGCGCCCCGGCACCCTCGGCGAGGTGGTCGGGCTCGTAGAGGCGGCAGAAGACCCGCGCGAACGAGGTGTCCCAGGGCAGCACCGCGAAGGTGTCGAGGTCGGGGACGGCGGTGTACTCGGCGGCGTTCACGCCTCCGCCGAGGAGCACCCCCTCGCGCGTCGTCTGCAGGTTGGCGACCGCCGTGCGGTGCTGCTGCACGCCCTTGACCGCCGTCCGCTCGAGGTGCCGGGCCGGCATGACCTTGCCGACGACGCGGCCGGTGATCGTGACCGACTGGTAGTAGATGTGCTCGACGCCGTGCTCCTTGATTGCGGCGAGCGCGGCAGCGAGGTGCGGGCTGCCGGCGTTCTCCTGGCGGTGCTGGTCGAGTGCGCTGGTGGTCATGGGATCTCCGTGTCGGACGTGGGACGGTTCAGGCGATGGGGACGAGGCCGGCGAAGGCGTTGCGCAGGTCCCGCTGGCGGGCGGGGCTGAGGTTCACGGCGAGCGTGCCGACGTGGTGTCCTGCGCGGTGGTAGGTGGCAAGCACGCCTCCCGTCAGGTGGCCGGGGTCGCCCTCCTCGACGCGGACCTCGTCGGCCAGCGCCGGCGAGCCGAAGCTCTGCAGCCGCAGGTCGAGCTGGTCGCTCCAGAAGGACGGGACCGGGGCGAAGGGGGTCGGGTCGGGGGCCTCGCCGTCGAGCAGCGCGGCGAGGGTCCGTGCCGCGCGCTTCGCGGTGTCGGTGGGGACGGACCAGTGCTCGACGCGCCGGGGCACGTCGTCGAACAGGGGGTTCGGGAAGCGGGCGAGGTCGCCGACGGCCACCACGCGCCCGGCGTCCGCGACCCGCAGCTGGTTGTCGGTGAGCACGCCGTCACTCAGGTCCAGGCCGTTGCCGTCGAGCCACTCGGTGCTGCACACCGAGCCGACCGCCTCGACGACCACGTCGGCGGCCAGGGTCTCGCCGGTGTCGAGGAGCACGCCCCCCACCCGGTCGTCGCCGACGTACGCCGTGACGCCCGCTCCGAGGACGAACCGGATGCCTGAGGCCTCGAGGTGCCGCTGAACGGCCGCGCTGAGGACGTCGCCGATGACGCGGGCCATCGGACCACCGACCGGCTCCACCACGGTCACGCGGTGCCCGAGCGTCCGCAGGGTCGCGGCGACCTCGCAGCCGATGAACCCGGCACCGACCACGACGACGTCCGCCGGACCGGCGGGGGGCAGGGCCGCCCGCAGGCCGTGGCAGTCGTCGACGGTGCGCAGCACGTGACGGCCCGTCTCCGGGCCGGGCACGGCGAGCCGGCGCGGGCGCAGTCCGGTCGCCACGACCAGCCCGTCGTAGGCCATGGTGTGGCCGGCCTCGGTGACGAGCGTCCCGGCGCCGAGGGCGGCCGCGGCGACCGGGTCGCCGAGGCGGAACTCGACGTCCGCGGTGCTCGCGCGGCGGCGGAACAGCACGCGCTCCAGCAGGTCGGCCGGCGCGCCGCCGGGGGGCGCCGCGAGCACCTCCTTGGACAGCGGAGGGCGGTTGTACGGCGGGTGGGGCTCGGCCCCCACGACCGTGATCGGGCCCTGGTGACCGGCCGCGCGCAGCTGCTCGGCGGCGCGCAGCCCGGCGAGGGACGCGCCGACGACGACGACCCGCTCGGCGGTCGACATCAGCCCTCGACCAGGATCGCCTGCACCGGGCAGACGTCGGCGGCTTCCTCGACGTACTCCCGCATCGCCTCGTCGGGCGTGGCGTCGTACTCGAGGTGACCCTCGTCGTTGATCTGGAAGACCTCGGGCGCGGCGATCGCGCACTGGCCGTGGTCCTGGCACAGGGCCAGGTCGACGATGACCTTCATGAAGAGCTCCTGGGGGCGGTGTGAGGGTGGTGACCGGACGGGTCAGGACGCGGGGGTGAAGCCGAGGGACAGCCGCACGGGACCGGTGTTGCCGGAGTCCGGCATCCAGGTGGCGCCCGGCAGGAGCCGGAGGTCCGGCATCCGCCGGGCGAGCAGCGGCAGCGCCTCGCTCATGTCGGAGCGGGCCACGAAGTGTCCGAGGCAGTGGTGCGCTCCTCCGCCGAACCCGAAGTGCGGCCGGCGGTCGGCGGTGATGTCGAAGCGGTCGTCGAACACCCGCGGGTCGGTTCCCGCGGACTCGCTGTAGAGGTGGACCGTGGTGCCCGCGGTGAGCTCCAGGTCCTGGAAGGTGAAGTCCTCGAGCACCTCTCGGGTGACCCAGCGGACCGTGGGGTTGACCCGCATGACCTCCTCGACGGCCTTGCCGCCGAGGTCGGGACGCTCGGCGAGGAGTCGCCACTGGTCCGGGTGCTGGCTGAAGGTCTGCATGGCCAGGCCGAGCTGGTTGCGGGTGGTGTCGAACCCGCCGAAGACCAGCAGGACCATCGCGTCGCGCAGCTCGGTGTCGTCGAGCCGGCCGTCCTCGGGCCGGGAGGCGTTGACCAGCGCGGTCACGAAGTCCTCGCGCGGGTGGGCTCGGCGGTCCGCGATGAGCTCGTCGCAGTAGGCGTAGAGGTTGGCGAGCGCGGCCTCGATGCGGGGCAGCTCCTCGCGGAAGGTCACGCCCAGGGCCAGCCCGATGGTGGCGGACTCGCGGGCGATGATCGGCCACTCCTCCTCGGGGATGCCGAGCATGATCGCGATCACCCGGGCGGCGTAGGGCTCGGCGAACTCCGACACGAACTCGCACTCGTCTGCCTTCGCGAAGCCGTCGACGAGCTCCGTGCCCAGCGCCTGGAACCGCGGGACCAGGCCGCCGATGAGCTTGGGAGAGAACGCGGGGTTCATCAGCCGGCGCAGCCGGTGGTGCTCGCTGCCCTCCTTGTTGAGGATCCAGCTCGCCCACCACCGGGCGAACGGGCCCTCCGTCACGCCGTTGTGCGCCGGCCAGGCGACGCTGCCCTGCCGCAGCTTGGGGTGCTTGAGCAGCCGGCTCATCTCGTCGTAGCGGAGCACCGCGATGCCGTACGGCGTCGTGGCGTACCAGCTCTGCTCCCGGGCGGCGTGGACCTGCTCGGAGGTGATCGAGAACGACGGGTCGTCGACGGCGAGCGACGGGACGGTGTCGGGGACGAGTGCCGACATGGACAGCCTCCAGGGGCGGCGCGACAAGTGGTGTGAGAAGAAAGACTCTAGAAATAGAGTCTTTCTGTCAACCCCCTGGACCAGACCTACGTCGCGTCGCCTCCGGACCGCGCGACCGCGACCCGCCACCCGGTGCCGTTGGGCACCTCGTCCACGCGGCAGAACTCCTCGCCCACCGCGGGCAGCTCCGTGAACCGGTTGCCCACGACCCACCGCGGGCTGTTGGCGGCGAGGACCCGTCGCTCGGCACTGACCAGCACCGCCTCGCGGGAGACCCGCCTGAGCACCGACACCAGCCGTCGCTCGACCTCGTTGACGGACAGGTCGGCGCCGACGACGCCGAGGAACCGCTGGTCGACGTGGACCGGGACCGTCATCGTCAGGACGTAGAGCTCCGAGCCGGAGTAGTCGACGTAGGGGCCGTAGACCACACGTCGTCGCCCGGCGCGGGCCTGCTGGAACCACTCCATCTGCAGGTAGTCGTAGACGTCGACACTGCTCGGGTCGAAGTTCAGCCGCAGTCGCGCGACCCGCTCCCCCGGCGCCTGCTGCCACCACGACATGAACCGCTCGTGACCGCTGACGACCCCCGCGTCGGCCACGAAGCCCATCCCGACGACCATCGGTTCCGCGGCGACCAGGGACACCAGCAGGTCAGCCGTGGGCTGCAGCGCGGCCTCGGAGAGCCCGCCACCGGCAGACCCGACCTGCTCGACGCGGCCCGCGACCTCCTCCAGGCTCGCGTAGATCGGCTCGACGAGCGCGGCGACGTCCTGCGCCAGACCCGCTCCCGGCTCCTGATCCACGCTCACGACACGACTCCGTCCGAGGTCAGCTGCAGGTGGAGCGCGGTGAGGCGGCTCAGGTGGCCGTCCACGTGGGCCTCGGCGAGACGTCGCGCTCCCTCGGCGTCCTCCGAGACCACCGCGGCGGCGATGCCGTGGTGCTCGGCGACCATGGCCGCCACATCCACGCCAGGGTCGACCGGCAGCCACAGCAGCCCCGAGACCTCTGCCTGGAGGCTGACCTCCCGGCGGGTCAGCCGCGAGGAGTGGGCGGCCACCGTGACCTCGATGTGGAACCGGCAGTCGGCCCGGATCTGGTCGCCCCGGGTCGCGGCCGCGCCGAGCTGCTCGGTGAGGCCGAAGAGCCGGCGCACGTTCACCGCCGAGGCGCGCTGCGCGGCCAGCCACGCGGCCTGCCCCGCGACCGCCCGGTGCTCGTCGGCGAGGTCGCGCAGGTCGGACAGGGTCATGGCCGTGAGCCGTTGCAGCTGGGGCTCCACGGGCGGGGAGGAGAGCCGCTTGACGAAGGACCCGCCACTGCGCCCTCGACGGGTCTCGACCAGACCCAGCTCCCGGAGCGCGGCCAGCGCCTCGCGCACGGTCATCGGCGCCACCCCGAACTGAGCGGCGAGATCGGGCTCCGCCGGCAGCCTCTCCCCGTCGTTGAGCAACCCCAGGCTGATCGCCTCGGAGAGGCGCTGGACGACCTCGTCGGCGCGGCTGCCCGCGGTCACAGGCGGCACGAGGGTCGCCGGCAACGTCATCGCACGCCCTCCCTGTGTGGTCTCGGGCCCAGTCGGTCCGCGAGCAGGCTAGAGCACTTGACGGTAATCCCCGCAGGGTATTGACGCCTAAACACCTAGGATTGTAGTTTTTCGCGGTGTAACTCGGGTCACACCACGACCCCGCGGCGCCCAGGGCGCCCTCCTGCCGGGACGATCCGGCACCTATCCCGAGGGAGATCGATGAGCACGGACTCAGCATCGCGCGACGTCAGCGCGACAGACGGCTACTACGAGTTCCACGACCACGAGGACGTCGCCCACCTCCACGCCCTGGGCTACAAGTCGGAGTTCAAGCGGGACATGAGCCCGTGGGCGAACTTCTCGCTGGGGTTCACCTACCTGTCGCCCGTCGTCGGGGTGTACACGCTGTTCGCGTTCGCCCTCGCCACCGGGGGTCCGCCGATGATCTGGAGCTTCCTCATCGTCGGCTTCGGCCAGTTCCTCGTCGCGCTCGTGTTCAGCGAGGTCGTCGCCCAGTTCCCCGTCGCCGGCGGCGTCTACCCGTGGGCCCGACGGCTCTGGGGCCGGCGCTACGCCTGGATGACCGGGTGGGTCTACTTCGTCGCGCTGCTCGTCACGATCGCGTCCGTCGTCTACGGCGCCGGGCCCTACCTCGCGTCCGCGCTCGGCATCGAGCCGTCGGTCAACAACACGATCATCGCCGCGCTGGTGCTGATCGCGCTGGCGACCCTGATCAACTTCCTGGGCACCAAGGTGCTCGCGATGGCCGCGATCATCGGGTTCACCGCTGAGATCATCGGTGCGCTCGTCGTCGGCGGATGGCTCCTCATCGCCCACCGCGAGCACGGCCTCGGGGTGCTCTTCGACTCCTTCGGAGCCGGCGGGGACGGCAGCTACCTGTGGGCGTTCGCAGCAGCCGCCCTCATCGGCGTCTACCAGTACTACGGCTTCGAGGCCTGCGGAGACGTGGCCGAGGAGGTGTCCGACCCGGGTCGCCTCATCCCCAAGGCGATGCGCCGCACGATCTACATCGGTGGGGCGGCCGCGACCTTCGTGTGCCTGGCGCTGGTGCTGTCCGTGGCCGACATCCCCGCGGTGATCTCGGGGGCCGACACCGACCCCGTCGGCACGCTGCTCGACGACGCGTTCGGCAGCGTCGGGTCGAAGATCGTGCTCGGTGTCGTGCTGATCTCGTTCCTCTCCTGCGCGATGAGCCTGCAGGCCGCCGCGAGCCGGCTCGCCTACTCCTACGGACGCGACGACATGATCATGGGCAGCTCGCTGCTCAAGAAGTTCTCGCAGACGCGCCACGTGCCGCCGTACGCCCTGCTGGTCTCGGCGCTCGTCCCGGCCGTCATCGTGCTCGGCTCGAAGTTCTCCACCGACGCGATCACCAAGATCATCAGCTTCGCTGCCCTGGGCATCTACATCGGCTTCCAGATGGTCGTGCTGGCCGCGCTGCGGGCACGCCTCAAGGGCTGGGTGCCGTCCGGGAAGTACACCCTCGGAGCGTGGGGGCTGCCGGTCAACATCGGCGCCCTGGTCTACGGCGTCATCGCCATGGTCAACATGGCGTGGCCGCGGACCCCGGACGCCCCGTGGTACGACAACTGGATCGTCGCCCTGTCCGCCGTGGTGGTCCTCGGCCTCGGTGTGGTCTACATGGCGGTGCACCCGCTCCACGACCGCAGCACCGCGCCGTACGACGACGCGATCCCGAAGGTGCCCGCGGAGCGCTGATCCGTCGGGCGACCTCGCGAGGGGTCGACCCGCTGCAGGCCCCGGTCGAGTCAGCTCGGCCGGGGCCTTCGGCTGTCCTCCGGCTCCTGACTGCGGGTTGCTCGCGGAGCGGCCTTCGCGGTGCAGGTGCCGCGCGAGTCGACGTCGCTCGGCGAAGCCGGACGGGAGCGCATCAAGCGCCTCGAGGTCGAGACCAGCCAGCCCCTGCGCAACGCCGTGCGCGACGGTGTCGAGTCAGGGCTGCTCCGCACCTCGGACCCCGACCTGGTCGCCTACAACCAGCTGCTCGCCCACGCCTGGGCGCTCACGCACTTGTACTTCGAGAAGACGATGGCCCTCCAGGCCTACACCGGAGCCCAGATGGCATTCGCGCTGAGCGCCGTGGTCGCGCCCAAGTCCCGGCGCAAGTACGCCGCCCGAGCGCCAGCGGGGACGAATGCTCGGCGTTGCGGAAGACCTGTGCGCAACAGGTCGCCTCTCAACTTCCCGGTCGGGAGGACGTCTGCACGTCCCAGTTCCTTGAGGACCTGATTGCGACATGCAGAAGGGCCCGCACGGTTTCCGTACGGGCCCTGCGATTTGTAGCGGGGGGAGAGCGCAAACCTGCGCTCCCCCTGTTGAGCCTCGTCGAGCTCCCGCGGCGCTAGGCACCTGCCAGGGCATCTGCCACCCGTTCGTCATGGCGTCATGACAGCACGAGGGCCTGACACCGACACGGTCTGGCGGACTTGTCTCGCCGGCACCGGACATCAGGGATCGATCCAGGAGATCGCTCGGCCGTCGATCCGCGCGACAGCACCGTTCGGCACCTCGACCCACGGGGCCTGGTGCGGTTCCAGCCCGCCCAGGTGGGCGAGCACAGCACGGATCGCGTCGCCATGGGACACCAGCACGGTGACCTGATTTCGGTCGAGCCCGGCCAGCATGGATGCCATCCGGTCGTGGACGTCCTGCAGCGACTCGCCGCCGGCGACCGGGAGAGTCGGATCGGACCAGTCGTGCTCGGCAGCGACGGCCCACGTCTCGTCGTACCCTCTGCCCTCGAGCGAGCCGAGGTGCTGCTCCCGCAGGCGCTCGTCGAGGACGACCTGCCCATCGAGCACGCCGAGCCGTCTCGCCAGCACCTCAGCGGTCTCCCGCGCACGCACGAGGTCGCTGCTCAGGATCCTCGGCGACGGCCCCGTCAGATCCTTCTCGATCGTGCGAGCCGCGCGCTGGGCCTGGTCGCGCCCCAGGTCCGTCAGACGAGGGTGCGCGGTCTGCCCCTGGGTGAGGCGCAGGACGTTCCACTCCGACTGGCCGTGGCGGACGAGGTAGACCGGGTGCGTCACGTGCCGCATCCTCCCGTAGTCTGCGCAGACGCCCGTGGCGCAGGAACCCGGTGAGATTCCGGGGCGGTTCCGCCACTGTGACGCCTCGTCCCGACGAGGTGCAGCCAGATACTGGCCGCGGGCCTTCCGACCGATCGACGGGGCGAGAACCCCGGAGGAGGACCCGCCGCCATGCGGATCGCGCTGCTGTCCACGTCCGACACCGACCTGCTGAGCGCGCGGGCGTCCGGCGCCGACTACGTCCTGGCCAACCCGGCGCGGCCAGGCCACCAGTCGATGACGGAGACCATCGCCGGCTGCGACCTCGTGGTCGCCCGGCTGCTCGGCTCCCCCCAGGACCTCTGCTCCGGCTTCGCCGCGACCGCCGCCTCGGGCACGCCGGTGGTCGTGCTCGGTGGTGAGCAGACGCCCAACGCCGAGCTGATGGAGCTCTCGTCGGTGCCGATCGGCGTCGCAGCGGAGGCGCACCGCTACCTCGCCGAGGGCGGACCGGCCAACCTGCGCCAGCTGCACGCGTTCCTCTCCGACACGGTGCTCCTCACCGGCGAGGGGTTCGACGCCCCGCAGGTGCTGCCGGCCTGGGGCTTCGCGGCCCGTCCCGAGGTCCCGGGCGACCTGCCCCGGGTCGGGATCCTCTACTACCGGGCGCACGAGGCGAGCGGCAACACCGCGTTCGCGCACGCCCTCGCCGACGCGGTCGATGCGACGGGTCAGGCCGTCGGCGTCTCGGTCTTCGCAGGCTCCCTGCGGTCGGCTCCCGACGAGCTGTACGACGCGCTGGGCACCCTCGACGCGCTGGTGGTGACCGTGCTCGCTGCCGGCGGCACCGTGCCCTCCTCCGCGAGTGCGGGCGGCGACGACGAGTCGTGGGACGTGGCGAGGATGTCGGCGCTCGACATCCCTGTCCTGCAAGGGCTCTGCCTCACCTCGAGCCGCGCGGAGTGGGAGGCCTCGGACGACGGCGTGAGCCCGATCGACTCCGCCACGCAGATCGCGATCCCCGAGTTCGACGGCCGCATCATCACCGTCCCGTTCTCGTTCAAGGAGGTCGACGACGAGGGGCTCCCCCACTACGTCGCGGACCCGGAGCGGTGCGCCCGCGTCGCCGGCATCGCGGTCCGGCACGCCCGGCTGCGCCACGTGCCCAACCGCGAGAAGAGGCTGGGGCTGGTCCTCTCGGCGTACCCCACCAAGCACGCGCGGATCGGCAACGCCGTCGGCCTCGACACCCCGGTGTCGGCGGTGCGGATGCTGCGCCGGCTCCGCGAGGAGGGCTTCGACCTCGGCACCGGCAACCCGGTCGTCGAGATCCTCGACCGGGACGGCACCGACACCGAGGCCGGCGACGCGCTGATCCACGAGCTGATCGCCGCCGGTGGCCAGGACGAGGAGTGGCTGACCCAGGCCCAGCTGACCGACGCGCACGTGCGCATCACGCCGCAGCAGTACGACGCGTGGACGCGTCACCTGGCGCAGGACCTGCGCGAAGCGATGGTCGAGGCGTGGGGACCCGCGCCCGGGTCGCTGTTCGTCAACGATGACGGCGAGCTGGTGCTGGCGACGCTGCGCGCGGGCAACGTGGTCCTCCTCATCCAGCCGCCGCGCGGGTTCGGCGAGAACCCGGTCGCGATCTACCACGACCCGGACCTCGCCCCCACGCACCACTACCTCGCCGCTTACCGCTGGCTCGACCAGGGGTTCCGCGCGGACGCCGTCGTGCACCTCGGCAAGCACGGCTCGCTGGAGTGGCTGCCCGGCAAGAACGCGGCGCTGTCGGCCGGGTGCGGCACCGACGCGGCGCTCGGCGACCTGCCGCTGGTCTACCCCTTCCTGGTCAACGACCCGGGCGAGGGCGCGCAGGCCAAGCGGCGTGCGCACGCGACGATCGTCGACCACCTCGTGCCACCGATGGCGCGCGCGGAGACGTACGGCGACATCGCGCGCCTCGAGCAGCTCCTCGACGAGCACGCCAACATCGCCTCCATGGACCCGGCCAAGCTGCCGGCGGTCCGCGGCGAGATCTGGCAGCTCATGCACGCCGCGGAGATGCACCGCGACCTCGGCCTGGACGAGCAGCCCGACGCCGAGGACTTCGACGACTTCCTGCTGCACGTCGACGGCTGGCTGTGCGAGATCAAGGACGCCCAGATCCGCGACGGCCTGCACGTGCTCGGCGAGGCGCCGGCCGGCGAGGCGCGGGTCAGCCTGGTGCTGGCGATCCTGCGCGCGGCGCAGGTCTTCGGCGGCCAGGCGCAGGCCGTGCCGGGGCTGCGTGCCGCGCTGGGCCTCAAGGAGGGCGCCGAGGCGACGACCGCGGTCGACGCCATCGAGGCCCAGGCACGCGCCCTGGTCCAAGCGATGGACGACGCCGGCTGGGACGTCGCGACCGCGGCGACCCTGCACGACGACCCCGAGGTGCAGCGGGTGCTGGAGTTCGCGGCCACGCAGGTGGTGCCGCGACTGGCCCGCACCACAGACGAGCTCGACGCCGTGCTGCACGCCCTCGACGGTGGCTTCGTCGCGGCCGGGCCCTCGGGCTCGCCGCTGCGCGGCCTGGTCAACGTGCTGCCGACCGGCCGCAACTTCTACACCGTCGACCCGCGCGCGGTCCCGTCCCGCCTGGCCTGGCAGACCGGCCAGGCGATGGCCGAGTCCCTCGTCGCGAAGTACGTCGAGGAGACCGGCACGCACCCGCGCTCGGTGGGCCTGTCGGTGTGGGGCACGAGCGCGATGCGCACCAGCGGCGACGACGTCGCGGAGGTGCTCGCGCTGCTCGGCGTGCGCCCGGTCTGGGACGAGGCGTCCCGCCGGGTCAGCGAGCTGCAGGTCGTGCCGCTGGAGGAGCTCGGTCGCCCACGCATCGACGTGACCGTGCGGATCTCGGGCTTCTTCCGCGACGCCTTCCCGCACGTGGTCGGGATGCTCGACGACGCCGTCCGTCTCGTGGCCGCGCTCGACGAGCCGGAGGAGGTCAACTACGTCCGGGCGCACGCGCAGGCCGACCTCGCCGAGCACGGCGACGACCGGCGTGCCACCACGCGCATCTTCGGCTCCAAGCCCGGCTCCTACGGGGCCGGCATCCTCCAGGTCGTCGAGTCGGGCACGTGGCGAAGCGACCAGGACCTGGCCGAGGTCTACACGACCTGGGGCGGCTTCGCCTACGGCCGCGACCTCGACGGCGCGCCGGCGGCCGACGACATGCGCGCCAACTACCGGCGGATCAAGGTGGCGGCCAAGAACGTCGACACCCGTGAGCACGACATCGCCGACAGCGACGACTACTTCCAGTACCACGGCGGCATGGTCGCCACGGTCCGCGCGCTGAGCGGGCAGGACCCCAAGGCCTACGTCGGCGACTCCACGACGCCGGACGCTGTCCGCACACGGACCCTGCAGGAGGAGACCAACCGCGTGTTCCGGGCACGGGTGGTCAACCCGCGCTGGATCGGCGCGATGCAGCGCCACGGCTACAAGGGCGCCTTCGAGCTGGCAGCGACCGTCGACTACCTGTTCGGCTTCGACGCCACGGCCGGGGTCGTCCACGACTGGATGTACGCCACGCTCGCCCACGAGTACGTCCTCGACGAGACCAACCAGGAGTTCCTGCGCCGCTCCAACCCCTGGGCGCTGCGCGGCATCGTCGAGCGGCTGCACGAGGCAGCCGAGCGCGGCCTATGGGCCGAGCCCGACCCGGACACCCTGGCCGCGATGCAGGCGGTCTACCTGGACGTCGAGGGCGAGCTCGAGGACCGCGGATGAGGGTGCGCGTCCTGGGCATCGGCATGGGACCGCAGCACGTCACCCCCGAGGTCTCCGCCGCGCTCGCCACGGTCGACTACGTCCTCGCCGCCGAGAAGTCCGACGAGGACGGCCTGCTCGCGGTGCGCCGCGAGATCGCGGACGCCCACGGAGTCGAGGTGGTCACGGTCCGCGACCCCGAGCGCGACCGCGCCGATCCCGCCGACTACCCCGCCGCGGTGCGCAACTGGCACGGCGCCCGCGTGGCGGCATACGCCGATGTGCTGCGGTCCCGCGGCGGCACGGCGGCCTTCCTCGTGTGGGGCGACCCGTCGCTCTTCGACTCGACGATCCGCGTCGTCGAGCAGCTCGGGGTGGAGTACGACGTGCTGCCCGGCATCAGCGCCCCGCAGCTGCTCGCCGCCCGGCACCGCACGGTGCTCCACCCGGTCGGCCGTCCCGTGCACGTGACCACGGCCCGCCGGCTGCACGACGACGTGGCTGCGGGACAGACCAACCTCTGCGTGATGCTGACCGGTGACCTCGACCGCGCGCTGGGGGCACCCCGGCTCGCCGACTGGTCGGTGTGGTGGGGCGCCAACCTCGGCACCGCGTCGGAGGAGCTGGCGACCGGCGTGGTCCTCGACGTGCTGCCCCGGCTCGTCGAGGCCCGCGCCCGCGCCCGGGCGGCAGCCGGCTGGGTCATGGACGTCTTCCTCCTCCGCGCCCCCGAAACGGTCGCGTGAGCGGGCTCCTGGTCGCCGGCACCACCTCCGACGCCGGCAAGTCGGTCGTCACCACCGGCCTGTGCCGGGCGTTCGCCCGCCGCGGCGTGAGGGTCGCGCCGTTCAAGGCGCAGAACATGTCCAACAACTCCATGGTCTGCGAGGCCGCCGACGGCACGACCGCAGAGATCGGCCGCGCCCAGTGGGTGCAGGCCCTCGCCGCGCGGGTCACGCCCGAGCCGGCCATGAACCCCGTGCTGCTCAAGCCCGGCAGCGACCGGCGCAGCCACGTGGTGCTCCTCGGCCACCCCGCCGGCGAGGTCTCCTCCACGGACTGGGAGACCGGGCGGCGCCACCTCGCGCAGGCCGCCCACGCGGCGTACGACGACCTCGCCCTGCGCGTCGACGTGGTGGTCGCCGAGGGTGCGGGCAGCCCCGCGGAGATCAACCTGCGCGCGGGCGACTTCGTCAACATGGGCCTGGCCCGCCACGCCTCCCTGCCGACGGTCGTCGTCGGCGACATCGACCGTGGGGGCGTCTTCGCCGCGATGTTCGGCACCGTCGCGCTGCTCGGGCCCGAGGACCAGCGGCTCGTGGCCGGCTTCGTGGTCAACAAGTTCCGGGGCGACCGCGTGCTGCTCTCCCCCGGCCTCGACTCGCTGCAGCGCCTCACCGGACGCCCCCTGCTCGGCGTGCTGCCGTGGGACCCGTCGCTGTGGCTGGACTCCGAGGACGCCCTCGACCTCGAGGGTCGGCGCTCCCGCGGCGACGCGGCCCTCCGCGTCGCCGTCGTGCGGCTGCCGCGGATCAGCAACTTCACCGACCTCGACGCGCTCGGGCTCGAGCCCGACCTCGACGTCGTCTTCGCCTCCGATCCCCGCGACCTCACCGGCGCCGACCTGGTCGTACTGCCCGGCACGCGGTCCACGATCAGCGACCTGCGCTGGCTGCGTGCGCGCGGCCTCGACGTGGCGGTCCTCGACCACGCCCGCCGCGGCCGGCCCGTGCTGGGGATCTGCGGCGGCTTCCAGATGCTCGGCCGCACGATCGCAGACCCGCACGGCGTCGAGGGGCCCCCCGGAACCGAGGTCGAGGGGCTCGGGCTGCTCGACGTGCGCACGGACTTCGAGCCGGACAAGGTGCTCCGGCTGCCGACAGGCACCGCCCTCGGGGTCGAGGCGTCGGGCTACGAGATCCACCACGGCCGGATCACCCCCGGCACGGACGAGGAGCTGCTCGGCGGTGCCCGCTCGGGTTCCGTCGTGGGCACGATGTGGCACGGGGCCCTGGAGGGTGACGCGCTGCGGGGCGCCCTGCTGCACGAGCTGCTCGGCCGGACACCGTCGGAGGTCAGCTTCCCCGCCGCCCGCGAGGCCCGCCTCGACCGGCTGGGCGACCTGGTCGAGGAGCACCTCGACGTCGACGCGCTGCTGGGCCTGGCCCGCGACGGCGCACCCGCCGGCCTTCCCGTGCTCCCGCCCGGAGGTGCCGCGTGAGGCTGCTGCTCCTGGGCGGGACCGGCGAGGCGCGCGAGCTCGCCGCCGCGCTGGTCGGGTCCGGGGTCAACGTCACGAGCTCGCTCGCCGGCCGCGTCGCCCAGCCCCGGCTGCCCGTCGGCCGCGTGCGGATCGGCGGCTTCGGCGGCGTGGACGGCCTGCGCTCCGCGCTGCGGGAGTACGACGCCGTGGTCGACGCGACGCACCCGTTCGCGCTCGGCATGACGGCCAACGTCGCCCGGGCGTGCGCGCTCGACGGCGTGCCGCTGCTGAGGCTCGAGCGACCCGGCTGGGACCCACAGCCCGACTGGCACCTCGTCGACGACCACGAGCAGGCGGCGACGACGGCAGCGAGACTGGGCGAGCGTCCGTTCGTCACGGTGGGTCGCCAAGAGCTCGGTCGCTTCGTGCCGGCGCTCGGCCGCCACGCCGTGCTCGCGCGCGTGGTCGACGTGCCCGACCTGGAGGTGCCGCCGACGTGGGAGGTCGTGACCAGCCGCGGCCCCTACACGCTGTCCGGCGAGCTGGAGCTGATGCGTCGCCACGGCAGCGGCGTGCTCGTGACCAAGGACTCCGGCGGGACCTACACCCGGCCCAAGCTCGAGGCTGCCGCCGAGCTCGGTGTCCCCGTGGTCGTCGTACGCCGGCCGGCCGGGCCCGAGGGGACCCGCTGCGTGAGCGACGTGGCCGAGGCCGTCGCGTGGGTGCGGGAGCGGGTGTGAGGGTCCTGGTGACCGGCGGGGTCCGGTCGGGCAAGTCGCGGCACGCGGAGTCGTTGCTGGACGGCGTCGCTGCGACGTACGTGGCGCCCGGCCCGCTGGTCGACGACGCCGACTGGCAGGCGCGCGTCGCGGCCCACCGGGCCCGACGCCCGAGCAGCTGGACCACGCTGGAGACCCACGACCTCGCGGCTGCGCTGGCAACGCCGGGGCCGGTCCTCGTCGACTGCCTCGGGACCTGGCTGACCGCGGTGGTCGACCAGCACGCCCTGTGGGAGGCGCCCTCCGCGGAGGTGACCGCGCTCGTCGAGCACCTGGCTGGGGAGGCGACCGCTGCCCTGGCCGGACGCACCGACGACGTCGTCCTGGTGACCAACGAGGTCGGCCTCGGCGTCGTGCCTGAGCACCGGTCGGGGCGGTTGTTCCGCGACCTCCTCGGCCTGGTCAACCAGCGGCTGGCGGCGGCGTGCGACGAGGTGCACCTCGTCGTCGCGGGGCGGGTGCTGCGGCTGTGAGCGCGCTCGTGCTGGTCGGCATGTCCGTCTCCGACGTGGACCGACGGGCGGAGCTCCTGGCCGCGGCGGACCGGCTGGACGCGACGGTGGCCTTCCTGCAGATGGGCGACCCCAGCCTGTCGCGCGAGCTGACGCGTCTGGCCGACCTCGGCGCCGAGGAGGTCACGCTGGTCGCGGTGAGCCTCGGCCTGCTGGCGCCCGGTCACTCGTGGCTGCGGCGGATCGCGGCGCACTGGTGGCGCGAGCGTGCGGGGCAACGCCCGTCGGTCGTCGTCGCGACGCGCCTGGTCACCTCGCTCGACCAGGTGGAGGCCGCCCTGGTCGACGTGCGGCCCGTCCGCGGCGACGAACCCGGCCTGACCAGCGACGCCTGGGAGCACGTCGACGGCCACCGCCACCAGGTGCTGGTGTGCCGGGGCCCCCGGTGCACCGCCCGGGGCTCCGACGACGTCGTGCGCGCGCTCGTCCTGGGCCTGGTGGAGGCCGGGCTCGGCGACCACGACGTGCTGGTCACCCACACCGGCTGCCAGCTCCCCTGCAACCAGGCGCCCGTGGTCACCGTGCAGCCCGACGACGTCTGGTACGGCGGCGTCGACGCCTCGTCGGCGCGCCTCATCGTGACCGACCACCTCGTCGACGGGCGCCCGGTCGAGGGCCGTCGGCTCCCCCGCTGACCGGCAGCCCACGGCCTCGTCCCGGGGTCGCGTCCCACGGCCGCGTAGGAGCGCCGCGTCAGAGGGCCGCAGCCAGCTCGCGGCGCCGCAGCACCGCGCTCTGCTGCGCGTGCAGGCGTCCGACCATCCCGGCGAGGGCGACCCCGAGGACGCCCCACGTCGTGGCCAGGGTGAGCAGCGAGGCGGTGCGGAACGACCACAGCAGGTCGCCCGGGAAGTCGCCCACCTCGTCCACGGTCGCGAACAGCTGCCCGGCCACCACGACGACCGCCAGGTAGGCGACCACCGCGACCACGGCGGCGACGTAGGACCCGAGGCGCCCGCGCAGCCGCACCCCGGCGTACGTCGCGGCGACCGCGGACACGACCGAGAGCAGCAGGAACCCGAAGTAGAGCGCCGTCCGCTGGCCGATCGTGTCACCGCTGCCGACCCCGGGCGGGTTGGCGGGGTACTTCAGGAACGGCACCAGGGCCACCGACACGAAGCCCACCACGGCGACCAGGGCGGTCGACTGGGCGGGCAGCAGGGTGCCGATGCGTCCGACGATGCCGGCCGCGACCAGCGCGACGATCCCGCCGAGGGAGACGCCCACCGCCAGGGTGCCGGTGAGCAGGCCCCAGGTCCGCTGGTCGGCGCGGGAGACGACGGCGTCCCCGTCGTGGGTGTGGGTGTGGTCGTCCGTGGTGGCGTGCTCGTGCGTGTGGGCGGCGTCGCCGCCGTCCTCCAGCGCGATGGCCGCCTCGACGTGCGGCTCACCGGCCGCGTAGGCGACGACGAACGTGGCCAGGCCGGCCAGGAGGCCGGCGAGGAGTCCTCGGACGAGCAGGGCGCGTGCAGTCATGCAGGCCCCCCGCTGCTCAGTGGCAGGGGAAGCCGAGCAGGTGCCGGCCGTCGTGCACGAACTCGTGCAGGGCGGTGCCGGAGAAGACCGAGACCGCGCCCTGGTCGGTGCTCACGAAGAACAGCACCAGGGTGGCCAGCAGGCCGAGGAACAGGGCCCACGGTGCGAGCTGCGCGACCGGGACGGTGGGAACGGGGGCGCCGGCGACCGGCGCCGCAGAGACCTGCGACATGTGTCCTCCTCAGGGATTCGTGCGTCCCTGTCGTGATGGGATGAACGGACACTCGGGTCTGACTCCACCGCCCGGAGGCGGTGTCACAGTAGCGCGACTGTGCCGGATTCCCACCGGCTTCCTCGTGTCCGTGCTCGGAGACTAGCGCACCCCGGACCGGCTCCTGCACCCGTCCACGCCGGCCGTCGTACGACGGCCCGGACGCAGGGCGATCGCGGTCGCGACAGCGGTGCTCAGGACCCCGACCCGCGCCGCCAACCGTGTGCTGCGGCCGATGTCTGCGGCTTGCGGCGCACGCCCACCCCCGAGGACCGCACGGTGTTCGACCCGGTCGCCGTAGGTGTTGGCACCGCCGAGCCTCAGGCCGAGCGCGCCGGCGAACGCCGCCTCGACGACGCCTGCGTTGGGGCTCGGGTGGTGCCGAGCGTCGCTCCGCCAGGCAGCCAGCGCGTCGCGGGCCGTCCCCGGGGACGCGGGCACCACGAGGACGCCGGCGAGCCTCGAGCCCGGGAGGTTGAGCAGGTCGTCGAGACGGGCCGCGGACCAGCCGAACCGTTCGTAGCGGGGGGTGCGGTGGCCCACCATCGCGTCCAGGGTGTTGGCCGCGCGGTGGCCGAGCAGACCGGGCACCCCGGCCACCGCTCCCCAGACCAGCGGCGCCACGACGGCGTCGGAGGTGTTCTCCGCGACCGACTCCACGGCCGCACGGGCCACTTCGTCGGAGGTGAGCGTGCTCGGGTCCCGGCCCACCAGGTGCGTGACCCGCTGCCGGGCGGCCGGGAGGTCGCCGGCGTCCAGGTGCGCCTGCACGGCGAGAGCCTCACGCTCCAGCGAGCGGCCGCCGAGCACCACCCAGGTGGCCGCCGCCGTCGCCACCGTCCGCGTCGCCGGTGTCGCGCACGCGCGCTCGACCGCGATGCCGAGGCCGACCGCGCCGCCGACCAGCAGGACCGTGTGCACGCCACCGCGGGCCCGGGAGTCCGCGTGCAGACGTCTCTCGAGGCCGGCGGCGAGGGTGCCGAAGCCCGCGACGGGGTGGAGCCGGCGCGGGTCGCCCAGCAGGCGGTCCGCTGCGAAGCCGAGCGCGAGCCCGGCCGCCCGCGGTGTCATGACAGCGCGACCAGGACAGTCGCGAGGGAGATCTCGACGGCCGCGCCGAACACGTCCCCGGTCACGCCGCCGAGCCGGCGGACCGCGCGGGCGACCAGCACGACCACCGCGACCAGCGCGAGGGCCACCGCCAGGGCACCCCGCCACCACGGCAGGCCCGCGGCGACGCCGAGGAGGGCGAGGACCGCCGCCGCCACGACCGATCCGCCGACGAGCCACGACCGGCCGACCGTGCCGGCCACGACGGCTCCGAGCCCACCAGGACGCGCCGTGGGCACGCCGCGGGAGCAGCAGACCAGCAGGGCGACCCGGGAGGCGCACACGGCGGCACCGGCGAGCGCCGCGGTGGCGACCGTCGCGTCCTGGGCCAGGAGACCCATCAGCCCTGCGGCCTGCAGGCCGAGGACGAGCACCACGGCCGCGACGCCGGCAGGCCCCGACGTCCCCGTCCGCATCACCTCGAGCGACCGCTCGCGGTCGAAGGAGGCGGCCAGCCCGTCCACGGTGTCCGCCAGCCCGTCGACGTGGAGCGCCCGGTTGCCCAGGACGACGGCCGCCACGGCCAGCAGCGCGACGACGTACGCCGGGAGGCCGAGCCAGGTGCCCACCAGGACGACCGCAGCCACGGCGACGCCGAGGGGCAGCACCGCGAGCGGCGCGAGCAGCATCGCCGTACCTGCGCGTCGCCGGTCGACCTCGACCGGCGGACGCACGGGCACCGAGGTGAGCGTCCCGACCGACAGCCGCCAGGAGTCCAGCAGCATCACGTGCCGAGCTCGTGGAGCAGCGCGACGTCGCGCAGCAACGCGGTGGCGCTGCGCAGGAGAGGCACCGCAGCGACCGCGCCCGAGCCCTCGCCGAGCCGCATGCCGAGGTCGAGCAGCGGCTCGAGCCCGAGCTTGGCCAGGGCGAGGCTCTGCGCCGGCTCGGTGGAGCGGTGGCCCGCCGCGAACCACGCGGCAGCACCGGGCTCGAAGCGGTCGGCGGTGAGTGCGCACGCCACGCTCATGAGGCCGTCGAGCAGCACGGGCACGCCGTCCTGGGCGGCGGCGAGGAGGTAGCCGGTGGTAGCGGCCAGGTCGGCGCTGCCCAGGGCGCACAGCGTCTGCAGCGGGTCGGCGGCCCGGTCGCCGGCCCTGGCGAGCGCGGCCTCGACCACGGCGACCTTGTGCGCCAGGGTCTCGTCGTCGACACCGGTCCCCCGTCCGACCACCTCAGTCGCGGGCACGCCGAGGCCGGCGGCGACCATCGCCGCGGCGGGGGTGGTGTTGCCGATGCCCATGTCGCCGCTGAGCAGCAGCTGGGCGCCGGCCCGGACCTCCTCGCGGGCCACCGTCGCCCCGGCCGCCATCGCGCCGCGCGCCTGCTCCTCGGTCAGCGCGTCCTCGAGGTGGATCGCGCCGCTCGACCGGCGCACCTTGTGCTGGGTGAGCGCGGCCCGGACCGCGGGGTCCAGGTCCTCGAAGTCGTCGTCCACACCGAGGTCGAGCACGCGGACCCGCACGTCGTGCTGGGCGGCGAGCGCGTTGACCGAGGCACGGCCCAGCACGAAGGTGCGGACCATCGCACCCGTGACGGCGCTGGGGAAGGCTGAGACGCCGTGCTCGGCGACGCCGTGGTCGCCGGCGAAGATCACCAGGCTGACGCGCTCGACCGGGACCGGCGGCACCTGGCCCTGGCAGGAGGCGATCCAGGCGCCGAGCTCGCCGAGGCGACCGAGGGCGCCCGGTGGCGTGGCCAGGGCCGCCAGCCGGCGGGCGGCGTGGCGGGCGACGACGTCCGAGGGGGCGGAGACGTAGGGCATCGGGGACTCCTGTCAGGTGGTGACGAGCAGCTCGTCGAGGACGGCGAGGAAGCGGTCGGTGGTCGCGGGCGGCCGCACCGCCACGCGGACCCATGACGGGTCGAGCCCGGGGAACGTGTCACCGCGGCGCACCGCGACGCCGTGCTCCCGCAGGGCTTCCCGTGCGCCGCGGCCGAGGCGGACGAGCACGAACGGGGCGGCGGAGGCGACGTGCTCGAGCCCCCGGTCGCGCAGCCCGGCCTCGAGGTGAGCACGCCAGGCGTCGAGCCGATACGCCCGCGCGGCCGACTCCGCACGCGCCTCCCCGGAGCAGCAGGCGACGATCGCGGCGACGGCCGGACCCGACACGGACCACGGGGTCTGCAGGCGGACCAGCTCCTCCACCAGCGCAGGGCCGCCGACCACGAAGCCGGCCCGGATGCCCGGGACCGACCACTGCTTGGTGAGGCTGCGGACCACGAGCACGTCCTCGGACGCCTCGCCCACGAGGGACTCGGGCTCGTCCGGCACGCCGTCCATGAACGCCTCGTCGACCACCACCAGCCGACCCGGCCGGCGCAGCGCGGCGATCGTCTCGCGGGGATGCAGCACGCCGGTGGGGTTGGTCGGGTTGCCGACCACGACGAGGTCCGCGTCGGCGGGGACGGACCCCGGCCGCAGGGCGAAGCCGTCCTCGGCACGGCAGAGGACCTCGGTGACCCGGTGGCCCGTTGCCTCCAGGGCCGCCTGGGGCTCGGTGAACTGCGGGTGCACGACGACGGGCCGCTGCCACGCCCGCAGCCGGGCGACGAGAGTGAACGCCTCGGCGGCGCCGGCGGTCGGCAGCACGTCGCCCGTCGGACGGCCCACGTGGTGGGCCAGCGCCTCCGCGGCCGGCCTCGCGTCCGGGTAGCTCGCGGCGTCGTCGATCGCCGCGTGCAGCGCACGGTCCAGCCAGGCCGGGCGCGCCCCGGCGTACACGTTGACGGCGAGGTCGAGCAGGCCGGGGCCGACCTCGCGGTCGCCGTGGTGACGCAACGGGTCCACTGGTCCGTGGTCCCCCGAGACAGGCTCGGCGACCGGCTCCGGGACGGCGTGCGGCACGTGCGGCGTCGCGGCGTGCGCGGCGTCGGCGAACCGCTGGGCGAGCCGGGGGTGACCGGCCCAGTGGACGTGGAGGTACGACGCGTGCGTGGTCGGTGTCGCGAAGCCGGTCGCGGCCCCGTCGACCACCCAGGCACCGTCGCCCTCAGCGACCGGGCTCGTGCGGGTGCGGTGGAACTCGTGCCCGGTGACCTGCTCCCCCGCCCGGGCCAGCAGCGAGTCGGCAGGCGCGGTCGCGACCGGGTAGCGCAGCGTGAGCCGCTCGCTCATCGCCGCCTCCGCGTCGACGGCACCGGCCATCGGGGAGCCGTCGAGCGTCCGGGCGAGGTAGAGCAGGCCCGCGCACTCGGCGACGGTCGGGACGCCGGACTCCACGGCCAATCGGAGGTCGCGCAGCAGGCTGTGGTTGGCGGACAGCTCGGCGGCGTGCACCTCGGGGAAGCCACCGCCGAGGTAGACCGCCTGCGTGCCGGCGGGGAGCGTCGGATCGGTGAGCGGGTCGAACGTGACGACCTCGCAGCCCGCGGCCCGCAGGAGCTCGTCGGTCTCGGCGTAGCGGAAGGTGAAGGCGCGCCCGCCGGCCACCGCCACCCGGGGCCGCGACCCGGTCCTCGCGGTCACCTCGCGCGCCGGGTCCCACGGCTCGCTGGGCAGGTCCTCGGCCGTGCGCGCGAGGGCGAGGAGCCCGTCGAGGTCGAGGTGCCGCGCGACCTGCTCGCCGAGGCGCTCCACCAGCCGCTCGGACCCGTCACGCTCGGCCGCGGTCACGAGGCCGAGGTGGCGCGAGGGGGTGGCCAGGCTCTCGTCGCGCGGCAGCGAGCCGAGGACGGGCAGCCCGGTCCGCTCGAGCGAGGCGACGACCTCGGCGGTGTTGCGGTCCGAGCCGGTACGGTTGAGGACCACACCGCCGACCCGCACGCGCCCGTCGTACGCCGCCATGCCGGCGGCCACCGCGCCGAGGGAGCGCGAGCTGCGCGCGACGTCGAGGACCAGGACCACGGGGCTCGCGGTGAGGGCGGCGACGTGCGCGGTCGAGGCGAACCCGTCGGTGCCGACACGGCCGTCGTGCAGGCCCATCACGCCCTCGACAACCGCGACGTCGGCGCCCGCCGCACCGTGCAGCAGCAACGGCACGACTCGGTCCTCCCCGACCAGGTGCGGATCGAGGTTGCGGCCGGGGCGACCCGTGGCCAGCGCGTGGTAGCCGGGGTCGATGTAGTCCGGCCCCACCTTGTGCCCGCTGACCAGGTGGCCCGCGGCGCGCAGCGCGGCCATGAGGCCGGTCGCGACCGTGGTCTTGCCCTGCCCGGTGGAGGGGGCCGCGACCACGAGGCGCGGCAGGGCTACCACTCGATGCCCTTCTGCCCCTTCTGGCCGACGTCCATCGGGTGCTTGACCTTGGCCATCTCGGTCACCAGGTCGGCGGCCTCGACCAGCGTCGGGTGGGCGTCGCGCCCGGTGATGACCACGTGCTGGTGACCCGGGCGCGAGGTGAGCGCCTCGACCACGTCGTCGACGTCGACCCAGCCCCACTTCATCGGGTAGGTGAACTCGTCGAGCACGAGCAGGTCGTGCGTCTCGTCGGCCAGGCGGCGCTTGATCTCGGCCCAGCCCTCGCGCGCCGCGAGCTCGTGGTCCTCGGCCTCGCCCTGCTTGCGCGACCAGGACCAGCCGGACCCCATCTTGTGCCACTGCACGGGCCCGCCCTCGCCGGTCTCCTCGTGCAATCGGCCCAGGCGCTCGAGCACGGTCTGCTCGCCGATGCGCCACTTGGCCGACTTCACGAACTGGAAGACCCCGATCCGCCAGCCTTGGTTCCAGCCGCGCAGGGCGAGCCCGAACGCGGCGGTGGACTTCCCCTTGCCGGCGCCGGTGTGCACGACGAGCAGCGGGCGGTTGCGGCGCTGCCGGGTGGTCAGGCCGTCGTCGGGGACCGTGGTGGGCTTGCCCTGGGGCATCAGGCTGCTCCGTTCGTCGTGCGGGTGTGGTGGCGCACCGACTCGGTCAGCACCGCGGCGCTGACGTCGGCGACGGGCAGGTGCTCGGCACCGAGGAGCTCGGCCAGGCGCGCGGCCAGGCCGAGGCGCAACGGCCCGGACTCGCCGTCGACCACGACCGTCGCGACCCCGAGCGAGGCGACGTGGCGTGCGGCCAGTTGGGAGCGGGCGACGGCGTCGGCGCCGCCGGTCGCGCGGCCGTCGGTGACGACGACGAGCAGGGGGCGGCGGTGCGGGTCGCGCAGCCGCTCGCGCTCGATGACGCGCGCGCACTCCAGCAGCCCCTCGGCGAGCGGCGTGCGTCCGCCTGCGGGGAGCTCCTCGAGCCGGACGGCCGCGACGTCGACCGAGCGGGTCGGCGGCAGCGCGACCTCGGCGCCCGACCCGCGGAAGGTCACCAGGCCGACCCGGTCGCGGCGGCGGTAGGCGTCGAGCAGCAGCGACAGCACGGCCGTCTTGACCTGCACCATCCGGCGCCGCGCGGCCATCGAGCCGGAGGCGTCGACGCAGAACAGCACGAGGTTGGACTCCTTGCCCTCGCGCACCGCGACCCGCAGGTCGGTGCCTCGCAGGGCGACGCGGCCCTGGACCCCGCGGTCCGCCTGGGCTCCCGCTGCGGCCTTGAGGGTCTCGACGAGGTCGAGCGTCCCGTCGGCGCCCGGCCGCGCGCCGACCCGTCGGCCGGTGGTGCTGCGGGCACGGCTGCGACGGCCGGCCTCGCCGTCGCCGAGGCCGGGAACCGACAGCAGCCGGGGACGGTACGCCGGCCCGGCGGCGACCGGCGCCTGCACCTGCGCGGGTCCGCCCGGACCCGGTTCGGGTGCGTCAGCCCCGGTCTGGTCGGGCCGACCCGGCTCGGCGGGCGGCTCGGTCTCGGTCTCGGGTCCCGTGCCACCGTCGGGCGCGGACTCGGACTGGGGCTCGGAGTCGGACTCGTGCTCCAACCCACCGTCACCCGGCGGCGGCCCCTCGGGCGGGTCCGGCGGCAGCTCGTCGTCGCCCAGCACCCGGTCGAGCAGCTCCTCGTCGAGGCCGGGCGCGTCGAACGGGTTGCGGCGGCGCCGGTGCGGCAGTGCGAGCAGGGCGGCACGACGGATGTCGGCGAGGGTGACCTCGTCGCGCCCCTCCCACGCCGCGTGCGCAACGGCCGTGCGCGCGGTGACGATGTCGGCGCGCAGCCCGTCGACCTCGAAGGCGGCGCACACCTCGGCGACCTTGAGCAGCGCGGCCTCGGCCAGCCGCACCTTCGGCAAGCGGTCCCGGGCGTCCCCGATCCTCCCGGTGAGCGCCCGCTCGGAGGCGTGGTGACGCGCGACGAAGGCCGCGGGGTCGCTGTCGAACGCGAGGCGCCGGCGGACGACCTCGACCCGTCGGGTGGGGTCGCGCGGGGCCGCGACCTCGACCGTGAGCCCGAACCGGTCGAGCAGCTGCGGCCGCAGCTCGCCCTCCTCCGGGTTCATCGTGCCGATGAGGACGAACCGGGCCGCGTGCTCCACCGAGATGCCGTCGCGCTCGACGCTCACCTGTCCGGTGGCGGCCGCGTCGAGCAGCAGGTCGACCAGGTGGTCGTGCAGCAGGTTGACCTCGTCAACGTAGAGGATCCCGCGGTGGGCGCGGGCGAGCAGGCCGGGCTCGTACTCCACCTTGCCCTGCGACAGCGCGCGCTCGAGCTGCAGCGAGCCGACGACGCGGTCCTCGGTGGCGCCGACCGGCAGCTCCACGAGCCGCACCGGCCGGCTGCTGGTCGCGGCGTCGTGGAAGGGCCCGTCGGGCGAGGTCGCGGCGGGGTCCTCGGGATCGATCGAGAAGCGGTCGTCGGCGAAGACGTCGATCGGAGGGAGCACCGCGGCCAGGGCCCGCACGGCGGTGGACTTGGCGGTGCCCTTCTGCCCGCGGACGAGGACGCCGCCGATCTCGGGACTGACCGCGGTGAGGACGAGCGCGAGGCCCAGGTCGTCGAGGGCGGTGCCGTCACTGGCGTCGCAGCCGAGGACGGCGGTGAAGGGATAGTGCTGTGGCATGGGAGGCTCCCGCTCGTTTCGCCAGTCGTGCTGGTCGGGCGGGAGGCCGGTCTTCGGACTTGCCGAGTCCTCGTGTCGGAGGCTCGGTTCACCGCAGCGGGCCTGTGCCGGAATCTCACCGGCTTCCCAGATTCTCCCCAGCCACCGTCGCCACCGTTTCCGATGGGTGGGCCGTTGGGGCACCTCTCGCCTTGCGCCGCTCACGATAGCGTCACCCCCCGTGATCACCGTGGTGGGGACAGGAGCCGACGGCTGGGAGGGGCTGGCGCCGCCGGCCCGGGGCCTCGTCGAGTCCGCCGCGGTCGTCCTCGGCGGACGCCGCCACCTCGACCTCCTCCCGCCGGTCCCGGGCCAGCGCCGCGAGCCGTGGCCGTCGCCCCTGCGCGAGGGCCTGCCCGCGCTGCTCGACTCCCTCGGGGACGAGGACGTCGTCGCCCTCGCGTCCGGCGACCCGCTGGTCTCCGGCATCGCGACGACCCTGGTCGACCTGCTCGGCGCCGACCGGGTCGCGGTGGTCCCGGCGGTCTCCTCGGTGGCGCTGGCCCGCGCGGCGATGCGGTGGCCGGCCGAGTCCTGTGCGGTGGTCAGCGTCGTCGGGCGCGACGTCGACCTGGTGCGCCGCGAGCTCGCGCCCGGACGTCGCGTGCTGGTGCTCGCCTCCGACGAGCGCACGCCGGCCGAGGTGGCGCGACTCCTCCTCGAGACGGGGTACGCCGACAGCGCGGTCACCGTCCTCGGCGACCTCGGCGGCGAGCAGGAGCAGCACCTGTCGTTCGCCTCGGCCCGCGAGCTGCTGGACCACCCGGATCCCCAACCCCGCTTGGCGATTGTGGCCATTGCGTGCTCCGGCCCGCATCGCGGCGGCTGGGTGGCCGGGCTGCCCGACGAGGCGTTCGAGCACGACGGGCAGCTCACCAAGCGCGACCTCCGGGCGAGCGCCCTGGCGCGACTCGCACCCACCCCCGGCGATCACCTCTGGGACGTCGGTGCAGGTGCCGGCTCGGTCGGCATCGAGTGGATGCGCGCGCACCCGTCGTGCTCGGCCACGGCGGTCGAGGCCGACACCGACCGGGCGGCCCGGATCGCCCGCAACGCCTCGGCCCTCGGCGTCCCGGGACTCTCCGTCGTGTCCGGCCGCGCGCCCGACGCGCTGGCCGGGCTGCCCGCCCCCGACGCGGTCTTCGTCGGCGGCGGCGCGACGAGACCCGGCGTCCTCGACACGTGCCTGGCGGCCCTGCGTCCGGGTGGGCGGCTCGTGGTCCACGGCGTCACCCTGGAGACCGAGCAGCTGCTCGCGGAGTCCTACCGAGCGCACGGCGGCGAGCTGACCCGCCTGTCCGTCGAGACCGCGGCGCCGATCGGGGGCTTCACCGGCTGGACGCCGGCGCGGGGCGTCACCCAGTGGACGCTCCACCGCTGAGCGAGCACGGCACGCCGTACTCGCCCTCGTGCACCACGGTGGAGAGCGGCGACCGGTGCCGCCACCCGAAGCGCTCCAGGTCGGGGACGTCGGGCACGCCCTCCACGGCGCCGAGGCAGAGCCACGCGACGGGCCGCACGTGCGCGGGCATGCCGACGAGGTCGCGGAGGAACTCCTCGCGGTAGAAGCTCACCCACCCCACGCCCAGCCCCTCGGCGGTGGCGGCCAGCCAGAGGTTCTGGATCGCGCAGACGACCGAGTAGAGCCCGGCGTCCGCGATCGCGTGACGGCCGAGGACCTGCGGCCCGCCGCGACCGGGGTCGTAGCCGACCACGATGCCGAGCCCCGACTCGGTGACGCCCCCGACCTTGATCCGGCTGAAGGTCTCCGCGCGCTCGCCGCTGAGGGTGCCGGCGAACGTCGCCCTCTCCTGCGCGACGTGGGCCGCGAACCGCGCGAGCGTCCCGGGCGACCGGACGATCACGAAGTCCCACGGCTGGCTCATGCCCACGCTCGGCGCGCAGTGGGCCGCCGAGAGGACCCGACGCAGCGCCTCCGGGTCGACGGGTGCGCCGGTGAACTCGCGCCGGGTGTCGCGACGCCGGTTGATGACGTCGTAGACCCCTTGCTCAGGAGTCATGCCGATGCTCCCGGTCGCGCCGGGGGTCGTAGAGGTGCGACTCCCCCGCACCGCACGGGTCGAGCGCGCGCCCCACCATGACCACCGCCGCCTGGCGCAGGCCCGCCTCCTCGACCGCGTCCGCGATGGTGGCGACGGTCCCGCGGAGCACCAGCTCCTCGGGCTGGCTCGCGCGGTGCACCACGACGACCGGGCAGTCGGGCCCGTAGTCCGGCTCCAGCTCCGCCATGAGCGAGCGGGTGCGCGTGATCGCGAGGTGCAGCACGAGGGTCGCGCGGGTCGCGGCGAACGCGGCCAGCTGCTCGGTCGCCGGCATCGCGGTCGAGCGCGCCTGCGTGCGCGTCAGCACCACCGACTGCGCGACGAGCGGGACGGTCAGCTCGCGCCCGACCAGCGCGGCAGCAGCGGCGTACGCCGGGACGCCGGGCGTCACGTCCCACGGGACGCCCGCCTCGTCGAGCCGGCGGGTCTGCTCGGACAGCGCGGAGTAGACCGAGAGGTCGCCCGAGGCGAGCCGGACGACGTCCTGGCCCGCACGGTGGGCGGTGACGACCCGGTCGGTGATCCGGTCCAGGTCGAGGTCCTGGGTGTCGACCAGCTCGGCTGCCGGACTGACGTGCGACAGCACGTCGGGGTCGAGGTAGGTGCCGGGGAAGAGCACGACGTCCGCCGCGCCGAGCAGACGCGTGGCGCGCACGGTGAGCAGGTCGGCCGCACCGGGTCCGGCGCCGACGAAGTGGACCGTCACCGGACGAACCTCGGGGTCCACACGCCCGCCGGGCCGACGCGGGTGCTCTCGGCGCCGACGATCAGCAGGCACTTCATGTCGATGCTCGACGGGACGAGCTCGCCCAGGGTGGTGACGAGCAGCGATTCCTCGGCACGGCCGACGTCGCGCCCCACGACGACGACGGTCTCGCGCTTGCGGTGCTCGAGCAGCACCTCCTGCGCACGGGCGACCTGCTCGGTGCGCGAGCGCGACGCGGGGTTGTAGACCGCGAGCACGAGGTCAGCCTCGGCCACGGCGCGCAGCCGTCGCTCGACGACCTCCCACGGCTTGAGCCGGTCCGAGAGGCTCAGCACCGCGAAGTCCGCGCCGATCGGCGCACCCGCTCGCGCGGCCACGGCCTGCACCGCGCTGACGCCCGGGATGACGTGGACGGCCACGTCGGCGTACGCCGGGTCCTCGGCGGCCTCGAACACCGCGGCGGCCATGCCGAAGACACCGGCGTCGCCGCCGGACACGACGGCCACGCGCTCGCCGGCGCGGGCCAGGTCGAGGGCGACGCGCGCCCGCTCGACCTCGACGGTGTTGCCCGACGCGTGCCGGGTCAGCCCCGCACGCTGCGGCACGCGGGCGACGTACGGCGCGTAGCCGACGACGTGGTCGACCTCGGCGAGGACCGCCGACGCCTCCGGGGTCAGCCAGTGGTCGGGGCCGGGACCGAGGCCCACGACGAGGAGCTCGGCCGCGGCGGTGTCGCTGGTGGCCGGGACGGGGCTCGGCCCCGCGATCGTCCGCATCCGGTCGGCGGTCGCCACTCGGGCGGTGTCGCCCGGCACCACGACGAGGGAGAAGTACGGCACCGACCCGGGGTCGACCTCGCTGACCGGCACCCAGTGCTCCTCGGGCTGGGACGCACGCTCGACGTACCACGCCCCCTCGAGCCGGCCGGCCTCCTCGAGCGCCGACAGTACGACGGGGAAGGTGCGGCCGAGCTTCATGATCACCGCGGCGTCGGTGTCGGCCAGGCGTCGCGCGAGCTCGGGCCCGGGCAGCGTGCCGGGCAGCACGGTGAGCACGTCGGTCTGCCGCACCAGGGGCTGCGCCAGCGCGGCGGTCGCCGCCGCGAAGGCGGGGACGCCGGGCACCACCGAGGTGTCGTAGACCTCCTTGAAGCGGTCGAGGAGATACATCGACGACCCGTAGAACAGCGGGTCGCCCTCGGCGAGGAGCACGACGTCGCGGCCCTCGTCGAGGTGCGCGGCGAGCCGGTCCTCGCAGGCGGCGTAGAAGTCGGTCATCGCGCCGACGTAGCCGCCGGGGTGGTCGGTCGTGCCGGTGGTGACGGGGTAGCGCAGCTCCTCCTCCACCACGCCCGGCGGGAACAGGTCGGCGGCGATGCGCCGCGCGTGCGACTCCTTGCGGACGCCGGCGTGGAAGGCCACGACGTCGGCGGCGCCGATGAGGCGGGCCGCCTTGATGGTGACGAGCTCGGGGTCGCCGGGGCCGATGCCCACGACGGTGAAGCGGCCGGTCACTCGACCTCCTGGGCCAGGGCGTTGAGGGCGGACGAGGTCATCGCGGAGCCCCCGCGGCGGCCGCGCACGGTGACGTAGGGGACGTCGATGCCGTGCTGGTCAGCGAGGTCGACCAGCGCCTGCTTGGACTCCGCCGCCCCGATGAACCCGACGGGACAGCCGACCACCGCTGCCGGCCGAGGTCCCCCGTCCAGCAGCAGCTCGAGCAGGTGGAACAGCGCGGTCGGGGCGTTGCCGATCGCGACCACCGCTCCGTCGAGGTCGGGCTCCCACAACGACACCGCGGCCGCGGTCCGCGTCGTGCCCCAGGCTGAGGCGAGATCGGGGACGCGGGGGTCGTTGAGCAGGCAGACCACGTCGTTGTCGCGCGGCAGGCGGCTGCGCGTGACGCCGGTCGCAACCATCGTCGCGTCGCAGAGGATCGGGGCGCCGGCCTCCAACGCCTCGCGGGCCGCGCCGACGAGACCGGGGTGGATGACCAGGTCCCGCGCGAGGTCCACCTGCCCGCTGCCGTGGATCATCCGCACGGCGAGCTTCTCGGCCTGGGCCGGCACGCCCCTCAGGTCGGCCTCGCGGCGGATCGTGGCGAAGGAGTCGACGTAGATCGCCGTACCGCGGTCGACGTACTCGTAGCGCTGGGGTGGACGGCGGAGCCCGGTCGGTGCGGTCAGCGGGGTCGGCTCGGTCAGCTCGGTCATCGCGGTGCTCCTGGGACGAGGACGCCGTGCCACGGCGTCACGACGAGGTCGGTGCCGCCGGGCAGTGCCGGCAGGTCGGTTCGGCTCAGCCCGGACTCGGGCCACGGGCGGTGCGTGCCGCCGGGCACCGCACCGAAGGGCAGGGGCGGTGCGGGCGACGGGAGGCGTGGGTCGGGTGCCGCCGGCCGCCCGAGCGGCGCTGACAGCTCGGCGACGTGCCACGGGGCCCCCGGCCCGTCCCCCCGTGCCTCCTGGAACTCCCGTGCCCGGGCGAGAAGGTGCCCGCTGGCCCCGTCCAGGTCGACCACCTCGCCCCATCGCGGTCCCACCCGAAGCTGGGCGAGCCGGTCGGTCAGCGCCACGAGGCCCAGGTCGCACGGCCGGTCGAGCAGGTCCCCGCGACCGTCGTCGAGGACGAAGAGGAAGCGTCCCGGCAGCGTCGACAGGGAGGCCTCCGACTGCAGCTCGCGGTCGAGGCGCGCGGCCACGGGCCGCAGGTCCGCACGCCCACCGGCGAGACCGGTCTGCGGCGAGACCATGACGTTGCGCACGAGGTCGTGGGTCAGGCTCGGCACGAGGCCGGTGGAGCGCAGCGCGCCGAGCGCCTCGTCCGTCAGCCGTCCGTCCGCGCCGGGGAACGCGCGGACCTGGAGGTTGGCCCGGCCGGTCACGTGGACCCGCCCGTCGCCGTACCTCTCGGCCACGTCGAGCAGGGAGAGCAGGTCGGCCACGGGCAGCCGCCCGCCGACCAGCCGCAGGCGCACGAGGAGCCCGTCGTCCGCCGGCCACGGGCGGAGCACGCCGGGGCACTGGTCGCGCCGGTTGCGGGTGCTCGTCACGGGAACGCCTTCGGGTCCGGGACCCTGTCGCGGGGTCCGTCTGTGACCTGGCGGCTGGCGCCGCTAGGGCCAGCAGGTCTTCGGACTCGGGATCGTTCGGCCCGGAGCGCCTTCCCAGGGAGTTCCCAGTGGCTGCCATCGCTGACGTGCTCCGGCCGTCACCCTCACCGCTGCGCGTCAGTCCCGGAGTCTCACCGGGTTCCCTGACTCCACGAGTGGAGCACGACTGGCATCGTCACAGTAGCGCTCGACATCGGATCGTCGCACGCCGCCCGCGGAACGAACGCGCGAATGGTTGCGGACGAGCGAGAGGCCCGCACAGTGACTTGTGCGGGCCTCTCACATCTTGTAGCGGGGGCAGGATTTGAACCTGCGACCTCTGGAGTCGCACAGGGCGTTCCGAGTGCTACCGAACGTTGCGGGAAACAGCCGAATCGCTTGTGTTGTCGCGGTGTCCGCTGTCTCGAACGATTCCGAGCGTACCCGATCGGTACCGGCTCAGGTCGACAGATTCCGGAGGGTAAGGGGAGGGCAATCAAGTCCCGCTGCGGCCCGCAGCATCGGCTCGCTTCGCCCACATGACGCTGCACTTCCCCGCTATTGCTCGGCACGTGGCCCAGGGGACACGAATCCGGACTCGTAGGCGAAGATCACCGCTTGCACGCGGTCACGCACTTCCAGCTTGGCGAAGAGCCGGTTGATGTGTGTTTTCACCGTTGCTTCGGACACGAACATCGCGCGGGCGATGTCGGCGTTCGAACGACCGCGGGCCAGGTGCCCAAGGACCTGCCGTTCCCGCTCGCTGAGCTCAGCGATTCCAGGTGCCGCCTCACCGGGGCGTGGCTTCGACATGAACTGGCGCACCAGCCGCCGGGTCACCTCGGGGGCGAGGAGCTCCGTGCCCGCGGCGACGGACCGTACGCCTTGCACGAGGTCGCCGGCAGTGGTGGTCTTCAGGAGGAAGCCCGAGGCGCCTGCGTGGAAGGCGTCCCAGACGTTCTCATCGTCTCCGTACGTCGTCAGCACGATGACCCGTCCGGTCCAGCGCTTGTCGGAGCAGATCCGGCGAGCTGCCTCGACGCCGTCGAGCCGCGGCATCCTGATGTCCATCAGGACGACGTCCGGAGCCAACCGAAGGGTCTGCTCGACGGCATCGATTCCATCCTCCGCCGCGCCCACGACCTCGCAGTCCGGTTGAGACTCCAGGATCGCTCGGAACCCGTCACGCACCAGTGCCTGATCATCCACCACGAGTACTCGGATCATGACTCGACCACGTGATGCTCCATCGGGAACCGGGCCCGGACGACCCAGCCGCCACCCGGCGAGCGTGGTCCGGCTTCGAGGTCCCCGCCATACAGCCGGGCACGCTCGCACATCCCGACGATTCCGAACCCAGGGCTCTCCGGGCGCTGAGCCCCACCGAATCCGTCGTCGACGACCTCGACCTCGAGTGCGACGGGGGTGTAGGTGATGGAGACCTCGCAACGGCTCGCGCTCGCATGCTTGCGCACGTTGGTGAGTGACTCCTGGACGATCCGGAAGACCGAGAGACCCAGGCCGCGCGGCAGCTCACGCGGTGTCCCCTGGACGGTCAGGGTCACCGAGCGACCTGCGGCCCGCTCGGCCTCGATGAGCTCCTGCACGTCCTCGAGGGCCGGTTGCGGTCGGCGTCCGGCAGAGTCGCCCCCACGCATCAGCCCCAACATGTGACGCATCTCGCTCATCGCGTCGGCGCCTGTTGCCTGCACCTCGTGCATGGCCTTGCGAGCAGCCTCGGGCGACCGGTCGATCAGCTCTGCGGCCGCGGCGGCCTGCACGACCATCGCGGAGAGGCCGTGGGACACGATGTCGTGAAGCTCGCGCGCGATGCGCTCTCGTTCGTCGTCGGCCGCCTGTCTGGCCCGGCTCCGGGCGCCGGCAACCGCCTCCGCCTCGGCGGCGGACCGGGCGTACACCAGAGCACCGGCGATCCAGGGGCCCGTGACGAGGAACAGCCCGAAGCCATAGTCGGAGCCACCCGTGCCCGCGGCCGCGATCGCAACCGAGATCAGCGTGGCACCGATCGCGAGACCGATCGCCGAGGCCCTCCGATCTAGGTGCGCCCCGACCGAGTACGCGGCGGCCAGGACGAACGGCATCGTCATCAGTTGAGCGTTGACAGGGACACCAAGGAGCGACTGGACGATCAGCGCCAGCAGGACGAGCACGAGACACAGCCGGGGACGAAGCCGCCGCACCATCAGCGCAGCGGTCATGACCAGCAGGGACAGGCTCGCAACCAGCGCGTGGCCGGGGACCGCCCCGAGCGCCACCTCGACCAGACCAGCGAGTCCGAGGATGACCGCCAGCAGGACATCCTCTCGACGGTCCACACCCATCGTCCGGACCGCAGATGTGACCGAGCGAACGTCGAGCCCACGACCGCCCCGCGACATTGGGCCAGCGTGCCAGACACCGCCGCGGGCGGCATCCACCTTGCGGCGAGTTCCCTCAACCTGCGGGTGGAACCGGCTCCGCGATCCTTGAAGCCACGAGCTAGCGGAACCGCCTCTCAGACCGACGCGCGAGCCGGCGATGACGGCTGGACTTGTCAGGTCAGATCCCGTCAACGAGGAGCCACTCCGATGCTGAACGAACCCCAGGTGTTGTCCCGAACGAGCCGCGTCGACGCAGACGCCTCGCCCACCCATCGCATGGTCACGGCAGCGGCGCTCGCCGGCACAGCCGCGCTGATCGGCATCGGCGGGCTCATCGCGCCGCCGAACGACGGGCAGGCAGCTGGCCTGTACGACGCGGCGTCGTCCGCCCCCGGGCGCCTGACGGTCGAGGCCGTCGTAATCACCATCTCATCCATCCTGCTCGTCGTTGGGGTGATCGGTGCCGCACGTGTCGTCCGCGGCCGCGGGAGGCGCCTCGCCTGGGCTGCCGCCCTCTTCGGGGTGATGGGCGCTCTCGGCCATGTCGCCTACGCGACCTTCTCTCTCATCACGATCAAGATCGTGGACGCGTCACCAAGCCGCGCAGCGGCGCTCGAGACTCTCGACAGCATCAACAGCGACGCGGCGATCGGACTGCTCGTGATGCCGCTCATCGTGGCCTACGCGCTGTCTGTGGTCCTGCTCCCGATCGCCTTCTACCGTCGCCGACTGGCGCCCCTCTGGGTTGTCGGACTTGCCGGCACCGCGTTCGTCCTCGAGGTGGTGGCCCCGGGCGACGTGCCGGCGGCCGCAGCCGTCAAGTACGCACTCGCGGTGGCGACAGCGGCGGCCCTCGCCTGGCGAATCGCCCAGCTCTCCGACACCGAGTGGCGCAACCCGGAGACCATCGGTTGGACCTGACCCAGGCTCGGTAGCAACGGTTGCTCGTCACTTGCCAGGACACGTGCGGAAGCATCGGACGAGCTCGGCGTTCGCCAGTCGGCCCACGTCTCCTGCACCCTGGGCTCGGAGGTACCTAGAGACCCAGGTCGCGGCTGGTCGTATGCGCCAGTGCCTCCGCCGGTCGGATGTAGTGGTTGAGGAGAGTGCCGAGGTCGCGGTGCCGTGTCTGCGCGGCGATTCGGTCGATCGGGGCACCGTTGACAGCGGCCGTCGTGGCGTGACCGGCCCGCAGCGAGTGACCCGTGACCGGGATGCCGTCAAAGCCAGCTGAGTTGGCGCGCTGCTGGACGAGCCGGCTGACTGCCCGGGCTCCGATGCGCACCGTGGTGAGGGACCCGGGATAGATGACGCGGGTGAAGAGTGCCCCCGGCCCCGCTGGGCGGATCTTGAGCCAGGCGTCGAGTGCCCGGATCGGGTCGGTGAGCGGGTTGTCGCCGCGAGCGACGCCGACGAGCTGGCCGTGGGCGTCCTGGTCGGTCTTGGATCGGCGGACGGAGATGAGAATGCCGGTGGGTTTGGTGATGAGGTCTTCGATGTTCAGGGCCGAGATCTCGCCAGGTCTCATCGCCGAGGCGTAGCCGAGCAGGATGACCGCCCGGTCGCGGATGCCGATAGGGCGGCCGGTGTCGATGCGGGACACGATCTGGGCGAGTTCGGAGACGGTCAGCGGGTGGGCTTGCCGGCGGGGCGCGACGCCCATGATCCGGCGCAGTCCACGACGCACCCGGCGTACGACGACATCGGCGGTCGGGTCGGACAGGCCCTCCTGGTGGTGCCGATGTGCGATGCCGGAGCAGTAGCCATCGAGGGTCCCGAAGGTGAGCCCGGCCTCGGCCCGCTCGGTCAGGTACGCGGCCAACGCCTCGGGCGCGGCCGGCAGCGCATCGAGGCCCCTCCCCCGGCACCAGCGCTCCCACTGACGCCAGGCGCCGGCGTTCATGGCGCGGGTGGACGGGGCCAGTTCCGCCTCGATGGCGACGGCGATCCGCCAGGCGTCGGCTTCAGTCAGCATGGTCCGCGGCGGTGCATCAAGAACGGTCGGGATGAAGAGTGGGTTCGTCATGGCCGACTCTCGCCGCCGCGCCCGGGTCCGCGCGAACGGCGGCCGCGGCATCGAGTCGCGCCCTCCGCAAAGGAGGGTTTCCGGAGGGAGGTTCAAGTCTCAAATGCTTTCTGGCCCGGGATTCGCGCTGAATCCCGGGCCAGATTGGTAGCGGGGGCAGGATTTGAACCTGCGACCTCTGGGTTATGAGCCCAGCGAGCTACCGAGCTGCTCCACCCCGCGTCGGTGATCCCTAGGTTACCGGGCGGTCCCGAGCAGACCAAATCGGGGCGGTGGTCCAGTCATCCTCTTTACACTCGGCGCATGCGCGTCCTCGTCACTGTCGTCGACCCGCGGCAGGACCTTCGACGTGACGTGGTGCTCCAGGCCGACGACGGCGTGACCGTCGCCGACACCGTCCCCGAGCTGGTCCGTGCCGCGCGGGCGAGCGGCGACAACGTCGTCTCGATCGGGGTCTCGACAAGCTCGACCACCAACGGCCCGTCCGGGGCCACCAGGGGCGCCCCCACGCTCTACCACCTCGGCGAGCGCCTCGACCCGACCAAGGCGCTGGCCGACAGCGGGCTGCGCGAGGGGTCGCTGATCGCCGTCGCGGACCCCGCCGCCAGCCTGCTCGAGGAGCCCCCCGGTCTGGTCGAGCTCCGGCTGGTCTCGGGTCCCGGGGCCGGCGAGGTGCACCGGCTCACCGTCGGCGAGGCGACGGTCGGCAGCGACCCCGGGTGCGTCGTACGCCTGACCGACCCGTCCGTGCCGCCGGTCGCCGCGACGGTGAGCGTCAAGGCCGACGGGACCACGACGGTGACGCCGTACGACGCCAGCGGCGTCACGCTCGACCGCGAGGCGCTGGGCGAGGCCACCGACTGGCCCGTCGGCGGGCTGGTGACGATCGGGCGCACGATGCTCGAGCTCGAACGGGTCACCGAGCCGGACGCCGCGGTCGAGCCGAGCGCCGAGGCCGGGTGGATCGACTACAACCGGCCACCGCGACTGCTGCCCCCGCTGCGCCGGACCAAGTTCAAGCTCCCCGCGCCGCCGAGCGAGCAGACCAAGACCGGCCTGCCCTGGCTGGTCATGCTCATGCCGCTCGGCCTCGCGGTCGCGCTCGCACTCATCCTGCACAAGCCCTACTTCCTGATGATGGGCCTGATGTCGCCGATGATGATGCTCGGCTCCTACCTCCAGGGCCGGCGTCAGGGCAAGGTCACCTACCGCCAGCAGCTCGCGGAGTACAAGGAGAAGAAGAAGCGCATCGAGGCCGACGCCGCCCAGGCCGTCGTCGACGAGCGCATCGCCCGTCGCGCGGAGGCGCCCGACCCGGCGACCGCGCTGCTCATCGCCGCCGGACCGCGCATGCGGCTGTGGGAGCGCCGGGTCACCGACCCCGACTACCTCACGCTGCGCATCGGCGTCGGCGACCTGCCCAGCGAGGTCTCCGTCGACGACCCCGAGGAGCTCGAGCACCGGCGCGAGACCACCCCCACGGCGTACGACGTCCCCGTCACCGTCGACCTCGGCGAGCGTGGCGTGGTCGGCGTGGCCGGTCGCGACGAGCTCCCCCGCCGCATCGCGTCGTGGATGGTCGCCCAGCTCGGCGTGCTGCAGAGCCCCCGTGACACGTGGGTCTACGTGCTCACCGACGCCGACCACGCCACCGACTGGGACTGGCTGCGCTGGCTCCCCCACGCCCGTCCCCAGCACGGCCAGGACACGATGACCACGCTCGGCGTCGACACCGAGTCGTGCGCGCGCCGCATCGCCGAGCTCACCGCGATCCTCACCTCCCGTCGGCAGGCGCTGGCCAACCGCAGCAACGCGGTGCTCAACGAGCCCGACGTCGTCGTGGTCCTCGACGGCGCCCGCCGCCTGCGCAACCTGCCCGGGGTCGTCGCCCTGCTCAAGGAGGGTCCGGCCCTCGGCATCCGATCCATCTGCCTCGACGTCGACGAGCGGTTGCTGCCCGAGGAGGCGACCGCCGTCGTCGTGCAGACCCACGACGGCGTGACGCTGCGCCAGATGCGCGGCTCCGACGTCGAGCACGTGACCCCCGACCTGGTCGGACTCCCTTGGCTGCAACGGGTCTCGCGCGCCCTCGCGCCGCTGCGCGACGTGTCGGGAGGCGACGACGACTCCGTGCTGCCCAGCGCCTGCCGGCTCACCGAGGTGCTCGGCATCGAGCCCCCGACCGCCGACGCGCTGCGTGCGCGGTGGGCCATGGGCGGCCGCTCGACCAGTGCGGTGATCGGCGCCTCGCTCGACGGGGCCTTCGCGCTCGACCTGGTGCGCGACGGCCCCCACGGTCTCATCGCGGGTACGACGGGTGCGGGCAAGTCCGAGCTCCTCCAGTCCCTCGTCGCCTCGCTCGCGGTGGCCAACCGGCCCGACGCGATGACCTTCGTGCTCGTGGACTACAAGGGCGGCGCGGCGTTCAAGGACTGCGTCGACCTGCCGCACACCGTCGGCATGGTCACCGACCTCGACACCCATCTCGTCGAGCGCGCACTCGTCTCCCTCGGTGCCGAGCTGACCCGCCGCGAGCACCAGCTGGCCGAGGGCGGGGCCAAGGACATCGAGGACTACATCGACATCCGCGCCAAGCGGTCGCACCTGGCCGAGATGCCGCGGCTGCTCATCGTCATCGACGAGTTCGCCTCGCTGGCGCGCGAGTTGCCCGACTTCGTCACCGGCCTGGTCAACATCGCCCAGCGTGGCCGCTCGCTCGGCATCCACCTGATCCTCGCCACCCAGCGACCCGGCGGCGTGGTCTCGCCCGAGATCCGCGCCAACACCAACCTGCGCATCGCCCTGCGGGTCACCGACTCCACCGAGTCCTCCGACGTGATCGACGCCCCCGACGCCGCCGGCATCTCCAAGGCGACGCCGGGACGCGCCTACGCCCGCCTCGGGGCCTCCTCGCTCGTGCCCTTCCAGGCCGGGCGCGTCGGTGGCCGCCGACCCGGCACCGTCGCGGTCACCCACGCCAAGCCGTGGGTCACCCTGGTGGGGCTGCGCGACCTGGCCGACCCCCCGTCGTACCCCCCGCGCGCGGAGAGCAGCGACGACGCCGAGATCACCGACCTCAAGGTGCTGGTCGAGGCGATCCGGGCCGCCAACGACGCGCTCGGCCTCGAGCCCCAGCACAGCCCGTGGCTCCCGGCGCTGACCACCGAGGTGCTCCTCGACGAGCTGCTCGCGGACGTGGTGACCGAGCCCGGCCGCATCCCCGCGGCGCCCTTCGCCGTCGAGGACCTCCCTGCCCAGCAGGCCCGACGCTCCGCGGTCATCGACCTGCACACGTTCTCCCACCTCGCGATCGTGGGTGGCCCCCGCAGCGGCCGCTCGCAGGCGCTGCGCACGATGGCGGGGTCCCTCGCCAGGCTGACGTCCCCGGAGGACGTGCACCTCTACGGCATCGACTGCGGCAACGGCGCTCTGCTCCCCCTCGACGACCTCCCGCACACGGGCGCGGTCGTCCAGCGCACCCAGACCGACCGCGCGGTGCGACTGCTGCAGCGGCTCATCGGTGAATTGTCACGTCGACAAGAGATCCTCGGCATGGGCGGCTACGCCGACCTCACCGAGCAGCGGGCGTCCGGTGACGACCCGCTGCCGCACATCATGGTCATGCTCGACCGCTGGGAAGGCTTCCTGGGCAGCCTGTCCGAGCTCGACGGCGGCACGCCGTTCGAGCAGGTGCAGACCCTGCTGCGCGAGGGCGCGTCGACCGGCATCCACCTGGTCATCACCGGCGACCGCCAGCTGGTCAACGCCCGCATGGGCTCGCTGATCGAGGACAAGATCGGCCTGCGGCTGCCCGACCGCGGCGACTACACGCTGATGGGCCTCAGCCCCCGCAAGCTGCCCGAGGACGTCCCGGAGGGCCGCGGGTTCCGCTCCGAGTCCGCGATCGAGCTGCAGTTCGCGCTCCTGACCGAGGACCCGGGCGGCCAGGCCCAGGGCGCCGCGCTGCGCGCGATCGGCGCCGCCGCCAAGGAGCGGGCGGGCACGATCACCCATCGCCCGTTCCGCGTCGACGTCCTCCCCTCCCGCATCGGCTTCGAGGCGGCGTGGGACCTGCGGGTGCCCGAGGTCGACCGGCCGCTGTGGGCGATGGTCGGCGTCGGCGGCGACGACCTCACCGCCCGCGGCCTCGACCTCGCCCGCACCCCCCAGGCGATCATCGCCGGCCCCCCGCGCTCGGGCCGCTCCACCGTCCTGGTCTCCGTGGTCGAGTCCCTGCTGCGTGGCGGCGCGGAGGTCGTCATCGCGGCCCCGCGGCCCTCCCCCCTCCGGGAGTACGACGGCCGCGCGGGCGTGCGCGCCGTCCTCACCGGCGTGGAGATCACCGAGCAGGAGCTGGCCCCCCTGGTCGACGAGGGCGAGGGGCCCGTGGTGCTGGTGGTCGACGACGGCGAGCTGCTCAAGGACGTGGAGGCCAAGGACTACCTCCGGGCCCTCCAGCGCACGGCCGTCGACCGCGGTCGCGCGATCGTCCTGGGCGGCGACGTCAACGAGGTGGCCGGCGGCTTCTCCGGCTGGCAGGTCGACATGAAGGGCCGCCAGGGCCTGCTGATCAACCCGCAGTCGATCACCGACGGCGAGCTGCTCGGCGTGCGCGTGCCCCGCTCGAGCCTGGGCAACAACCCGACCACCGGCCGCGCGTTCCTCAACGACGGCTCCGGCGACCTGCAGCTCGTGCAGGTCCCGGCGCAGTGACTCAGCCCGCCACGGACAACGGCGGCACGCCGCCACCAGTCACGAGGTCGGCCGCGTCCGCCGGCAGCTGGTCGAGTCCGGCGACCCGCACTCCGGCGACCCCGAGGTCGCTCGGCTCGCGTCCCTCCAGCGCGCCGAGCAGCGCACCCTCGGCCGCGCCGCGCGCCTCCTGGTCGTCGTGGGCGACGTCGTGGACCAGCAGGCCCAGGCGGGGCCCGTCGGGGACGTCGACCGCGAGCGCCCAGACCTGGACGCCCTGGGCGGTCGAGCCCGCGAGGCGCCGGGAGACGTCCGCGGGCAGGTCGGTCCACGGCCCGACCGAGGACCCGTCGGGCACCGGCGCGAGCAGCCGGCGCAGGCCGACCACCAGGTCGGCCGGCACGTGCATGCCGGACTCGGAGCCCGGGTCCACCGAGACCGAGACCCCCTCCGGGAGTCCCGCGAGGAGCTCGCCCACCGGCGCCTGCAGCAGGCGGTGACCGGGCGGCAGCCGGCGCTGGGCCTCCTCGAGGTCGGTGCGGACCGGGAGCGTCGTGCCGCCGTCGGGGTCCTGGAGCAGCTGCAGACGACCGGAGCCGTCGGCGACCACCAGCACCCAGGCGGTCAGGAAGTCCCAGGGGTCGGGAAACACGGGGGCACTCATCGCCACGCTCCTGTCTCGGGGTCGCGGGACCACTCGACCAGCTCGCTGCGCGGGTCCTCGAGGCGGTCCAGCGGCACGGTGCCGACCCAGCGTCCTGCGGTCTCGTGCAGGTCGTGGGCGCGAGCGACGGCGGCGTCCGCAGTCGAGACGCGAGCGGCCCGCGCCCCGAACCCCTCGACCCGCACCTCGGCCCCGGCCACCGTCGCGCGGAGCTGGGCGACCTGGAAGATGCGGTCGACCTCGTCCTGGCCGACGGTGCGGTCCGGGACCTCGCGCACCGCGTCGTCGTCCACGGCGACCGTCGCCAGGTGCACCTGCCCGTCCGCGACGCGCGCGACCGCCCACTCCTCGGCCCCGATCGTCGCCCAGGTGCCGGGGGCATGCAGCCCGCCCGGTCCGGCCGGGGCCGTCCGCTGCCACGCGACCGGGGTCCGCTCGCGGGGCGGCTCGGGGTCCCGGCGCAGCCGGGCGAGCAGGCCGCGCCCGCTCCCGCCGTGCACCGTGACGCCGGTGTAGCGGTCACGCAGCCGCACGCCGGCCTGGTCCTCGACCCACTCGAAGTCGGGGCTCAGCTCGACCTCGCGCTCGAGTGCCTCGCGGTCCAGCGCGTGGCGAGCCCTGCCCACCGGCGCGAGCTCGGGTCGCCGGGACGCCTGGAGCTCGACCGCGACGCTGTTGCCGCGGCGCTCCTCGGCCTCGGCCACCAGGGCGAGGGGACCGAGCGGGCCGAGGATCCGTGAGGGGGTCCGGGTCATGCGCTCCTCAGTCCTGGGTCGCGAAGGCGGTGTCGCCGACGTAGCCGGTCCCGCGGGCTCCCGTGCGGAACCCGTTGGGCACCTCGTGGAGGTGACCGGCCTGTGACGTGTCGAGGATGCCAGGACCGACCGTGGTCGTGTCGTGCAGCCGCACCCCGAGGGACCCGTTGCCGAGGTGGCTGTTGACGATCGTGCCGATGTCGCCGCGACTCGCGCCGGCCGGGATGTCGACGACGTTGCCCGCCCGGTCCAGCAGGGACAGGTCGCCCGTGGCCAGGCCCTGGTTGATGTCGAGGAAGTACTGGGTGCCGCCGCCCGAGCCGAAGTGCGGGTTGGCGTGGACGACCCCGGTGGCCGCGTCGATCGGGTTGTTCACCTCGAGCGGCACCATGTGGCCGCGGTAGCCGGCGAACTGGGTGCCGGCCGGCCCGGGGCCCACCTGCAGGTGCTCCCAGACGGCCGGCGCGGAGTAGCCCATGCGCTCGGCGGTGCCGGCCTCGGTCGCGTAGAAGCCCAGCCCACCGGCTCCGGCCTCGATGCGGCTGCCCGGCTGCAGCACGGTCGGGACGTAGCGGTCGATGCCGGGGTAGGGCGCCGCGCCCTGCCACAGCCGCGCCTGGCTGACGCTGGAGGCGTAGGGCGTCGCGGCCTCCATGAAGGCCGAGGTCGTGCGCAGCCGCGCCGCCCTGCTCCAGATCACCGAGAGCCCGGCGTCGTTGCCCAGGACGCGGACGACCGCGCGCATGCCGGGCACGAAGCCCGTGCGGATCACGTCGGCCTGCGCGGCCATCTGCCGGCCCATCGTCACCAGTCGACCGCCGACCAGGCCGCCGGCCTTGGCGAGCCCACCGAGCGCGAACGCCGCCCGCAGCTCGGCCAGCGTGGTCAGCCCCTTGGTGCCGGGGATGCAGCCCAGCAGCGCGAGACCCACCTCCCACAGGGAGCCCTCGCCCTTCATGTACTTCGCGATCGCGTCGGCCAGCAGCACCAGGGCGGCGGCGAACACGACCCACGCCAGCGGCCCGCCGATGATGAGGGCGACCACGCCGAGGACCGCCACGACGACCTTGGCGATCTGCACGACCACGTGCCACGCCTCGCCGGCCCAGTCCTTGAGCTTGTCCCACCGTGACCGCTCCGGGATGCCGGCCTCCGCCGCGTCGTGGATGCGCTCGGCCGTCGTGCGCCCGTCGGACTCGCGCAGGTGCTTGGCGTCGAGCGCGAGCCGCCGCGCGGCGTCGAGCCGCGACTGCGCCGCGGACACGGCCGCGTCGGCCGAGGACCGCGCCGCCTGCGCCGAGTGCAGCCGCGCGCGGGCGTCGCGCACCTGCTCGGGGGTCGGGGTGAGCGACGGGTCGGTCAGCACCGCCGCACCGGAGGCGTGCGACAGCGAGGACGCCGCAGCGGCGGCCCGCCGCTTGGCCTCCTCGAGGTCGGCGTGCGCCGCACGCCCGCGGTCCAGCGCCGCGTCGGCGTCGTGCTGGTGGGTCTCGAGGCGGCCGGCCCACCACGACAGCGCGTCGGAGGCCCGGCCGTAGGAGTCGGCGCACTTGCCCAGCTGGCCCGGCAGGTCCTCGGTCTTGGACCGGAACGCGTCACCGGCCTCGCCGATCCACCTGCCCAGCGCCTCGTCGCCCATCAGCTGACGCAGCCGGCGCTCACCCCACGCCGCGTCGTCGGCGACGACCGACCACGTGCGCGCCATCCGGCGTACGGCGGCGGGAGACCCCGGCGTGGGGTCGCCCTCCAGGTCCAGCACCCACCAGTCGGTCGGCCGCGCCATCACCGGTCTCCTGTCCGTGCGGTCGATGCGGTCGGTTCGAGCGGTACGACCCGGAACGTGCCCGTGATCGCGTCGAAGAGGTCGAGCAGGTCCTCGGCCAGCGCCACCACGGGCGACCCGGCCGAGACCACGAAGTACTTGTTCATGCCGGGCACCCGCACGAACGTCTGCATGAAGACGGTGCGGACGTAGCCGCCGGCGACCGGCAGGTCGTCGACGCCGTAGGAGCGGGCGCAGTCGGCCGGGGCGTCGCCCAGCCGGACGGCGGTCACGGAGGTGAACCGCCCGTCGTCGGTGCGGGGCACGGTCTCGAGCGTGCCGAGCAGGTCCTGGGTGTCCTCCGCGCCGACCGGGCCCCGCACGAGCGAGACGGTCAGCGACGCGGTGATCGGACCCTCGTCGGTCGGGTGGACCAGGCAGGCCGCGTAGGCGGCGCCGGAGTCCCACGCCGTGGCGGCCTCCTCGCGCAGGATGCGCATGACACCCTGGCGGGCCTCCCACAGCTCCTGCTGGCCGCGCAGGCGGTCCTCCACCAGCCGGCGTACGGCGTCGTCGCGCGTGGCGGGCGCCAGGTCCAGCTCGAACCAGCTCTCGGGGACGGTGAGGGCGAAGCCGACCCGGTCCTCGAGCCCGGCGGCCGCGGGACCGCTCACCGCCGGTCCATCTGCTCGGTGAGCTGGGTGGCCAGCTCGGCGTCGGTCTTCTCGTAGGCGCCGGCGGACTCGGCGAGGATCTCGCCCATCGCCTCGATGTTCTTGTCGATCTGGCCGCGTCCGTCGTCCCAGTGGTTCTCGAACGCGTCCAGCGCGTCGTACACCCGGCCGTCGCCGACGTCGTCGCGGGCGGCCTCGACGACCGAGCGCGTGGCATCGAGGGTCGAGCGCACGGAGCGGATGGTGCTCGCGAGCGTGCGGAGGCCGCTCACGTCAACGGACAGGTCGGGCACGACCCTCACCCCCAGGTGGTCACGTCGGTCGGAGGAACCGGTGCGCCGCCGGCAGGGACGGCGGCGCACCGGACCCGAGTCACTTGTTGAGCGCCGAGGCCAGCTGCTCGTCGGTGTCCTGCAGCGCCTTGGCGGCCTGGGAGAGGTACTCGCCCATGCCGTCGAGACCCTCGATGGTCTTGTTGACGCCGGTGTTGAACTCCTCGTAGGAGGTCTGGAACGCCTTCGAGGACTTGTCGGTGACGTAGCCACCGGAGACCAGCCCGTCGATCATGCTCTTGAGCTTGGCGAGCTGGCCCTCGATCTCCGAGCGCCCGGCCTTGAGCTTGGCGGCGGCGGAGTGCATCTCCTCGTAGGTCACGTTCAGGTTCGACATGATCTCTCCTTCGTTGGTTTCTCTCCGCCGGCCGGACGGCCGGGGCGGGTGGTCGGGGTTGTCTCCCCCCTCCGGGGTCAGCCCCCGATGGCACCTCGTGACCCCGGCGCCAGCTCTGCGACCAGCGCGTCGGTTTCGGGAGCGTGCCTGACCCCGTGCTCGTCGAGCACGGAGTACATCTCGGTGATCGCCGGGTCCAGCCGGTCCGGCGCGTGGGTGGCGAGCACCCGCAGGCGGTCGCGCCACAGCGGCTCGGCCGTCGGCACCAGCCGCAGGCCCATGACCAGGGCCTCCTCGGCCTGCTCGACCCGGCCCGCTGCGACCGCGAGGTCGGCGGCCCGGCGGGCCATCGACGTCACGAGCATCCGGCAGGTGCGCGCCTCACGGGCGAAGGTCAGCCAGGAGTAGTGCACCCCGGAGAACGCCTCGCCGCGCCCGTGGCGCAGCCCGGCGAGCAGGGCGGCGAGCTCGCCCGCACCCTCGGCGCGTGCGGCCGCCGACAGGGCGGCGTAGTCGGTCTCGACCTCGGGGTGCAGGTGCCAGCGCCCGTCGGCGTCGAGGCTCAGGCGCGGGCGGCCCTCGGCGTCACGGCCCAGCCACTCCTGCGCGTCGGCCAGCCGGGCGTCGACCACGTCGCGCTCGGCGCCGCGCGGCCAGAGGCCCGAGACCAGCACGGCCTCGTGCAGGCCCTCGGGGTGCAGCGCCGCCATGACGACGAGCTCGGTCAGCATCTCGCGCCGGGCCGGGTCGAGGTGACCGGGTGCGACGACCTCGACCTGCCCGAGCAGCTGGATGCGCACGGGGCTGCCGGAGCGGCCCGCGCCGGGGTCGTCCGGGGCGGGGGAAGGGGCGACGGGGCGCACCGCGGCGTCGTCCGCGACGTCGGCGGGGCTGACCGAGCCGGCCTCGAACTCGCCCTCGACACGGCGCCGCAGCGCCTCCTCGAGGAGCGCGTGGATCCGGGCCTGGCCCTCGCCGGTGAGGCGTCGGGCCGTGCCACGCACGCCCAGGACACCGCCGTCGAAGGCGCCGGCGCCGTCGACCACGAAGCGCCAGCGGGCGCTGGGGGTGTCACCGACGCAGACGACCGAGACCGCGGTGCGTCCGTTGCCGGAGAGCTCGGCGATCTCGCGGGCCTGCTCGGCCGTCGGGGTGCCGGAGGCGAAGACGACCACCGGAGGAGCGTCCGACGCGGCGCCGCGCTGACGTCCCTGCAGGACGCCCTCGACCCCGAGCTCGGCGGCGACCCGGCTGACCCGCTCGCGACCGCGGCGGGCCTCCTCGAGCGCCTCGTCGAGGCCGCTGACGTGGCGCACGCCGGAGCGGTTGAGGTCGGCCAGCTCGTCGCCGAAACCGGCCATCACGACGCTGACCCGGTCGGCCCAGGCGTGCGTGGCGAGCTCGAGCGCCATGGCCATCACGACCTCGCGTGCGATCTCGGCGCTGCCGCCGATGGCGACGAGGCCGGGAGCCATCTCGAGGTCGACGAGGAGGTCGAAGCCGTGGGACTCGGCGACGTTGACCAGGCAGGGGTACGGCGCGGGGGCGCCCTGGTTGGGCGGGGTCACCTCGTCGGCGTGGACGGTCCACGACAGGCCGTCCTCGGAGACCGACCACGGGGCCGCGGGGGCCTCGTCGGCCGGCACCGAGCGGGCCAGGTGGAGCACGACCTGCCGGTCGTCGACGTAGGCGAAGAGCACCTCGGGCATGCGCTGGGAGTGGGCCAGACGGGTCTCGGCCAGCCCCCGCAGGGCGTCGTCGACCAGCTGCGAGCGACGCAGCGCGGCCGCCCGGGTCACGTCGAGCGCGTCGGGGTCGGGCTCCCCGAACGGTCCGCGGCGCGCGGTGAGCGCCCGGGCCACGCCGGCCAGGACCAGGCCGCCGCCGAGGAGCAGCGACCCGAGCGCACCGGCGCGGTCCTGCTCGGGCGCGACGAAGGAGCCGCCACCCGGCTGGCTGGCCTGCTGCGTGGCGGAGCCGCCGGCCTGCGCCGCCGCGCCGCCCTCGGCGCCGGCCGTGGCCGCCGTCGTGCCAGGGCCGCGGTCGGGCGTGGGAGCGGGCGTCGAGCGGACCCCCGGGCCCTTGGCGTCGCCGGGCAGGCGCAGCTGCCAGCCGGGACGGATCAGGTCGGCGTCGGTGAGGCGGCTGCCGTCGGGCTGGAGCCGGTCCTTGTTGAGCTCGAAGATCTCCTTGTAGCGGAACGGGTCGCCCATCGTGCGCTCGGCGATGTCCCACAGGGTGTCGTGGTTGCGGCCCTGCGGCGGCCGGACCTCGTAGTGCTTGAGGTGCTGCCCGGGGGCGAGGTCCACGTGCGCGGCCTGGTCGGCGTCGACCTGGGCCTGCGCCTGGCCGAGCGCGTCCACGACGACCTGCTGGTCCATCACCTGCACGACCGGCGCGCTCGGGCGCGCCGGCTCGTGGTCGGCGCCCAGGGCGGTCACGCCGCCTGCCAGGGTCGCGCCGCCGGCGAGGAGCAGGATGCTGGCGACCAGCTGGCGCGCGAGGCTCTGGGAGCCCCCGCCGAGGAGCACCTGGCGCGGCACGCGGCCCGACCGGAAGGCGCGCCACTCGGTGAGGAAGCAGACGACGAAGTGGGCCCACGCGACCCACACGACCGCGGCCAGCACCTTGATCACCAGCATCGGTGTCAGGTCGGCGGTCAGCCACGCGGTCGAGGGCGCCGTGGTGGGCAGCGGGTTGCCGACGCCGAGCACCAGCCCGACCGGCACGCCGACGACCAGGAGGAGCGCGCCCAGGACGGCGAGCAGCGCCGTACCGGTGCGACGTCGGGGGGCGGCACCTCCGCGCGGGAGCGTGTCGGGTCGCACCTGCGTGCGGCCCCGGGGCCTGTCCGGTGCAGTCGTCCTCATCGACGGCTCCCCTCTCTCGTGTCTCGGGCCGCTCTCCCACGGCCCGTCGGGCTCAGCTGACGACCAGCGCCTGGATCTCGGTGACCGGGAGCGGCGTGACCTGGGACTTCTGGAAGGTGTTGAAGCGGCTGCGCACCCCGCCGACGATCGTGTCGACCGCCCAGGTCGCGGTGATCTCCACCGGGTAGGCAGGCTGGCCCTCGGAGGTCGTCATCGGCTGGCCCGAGGAGGAGTGGGAGTACTGCCACCAGCACGCCTCCACGTCGGTGGTGCTGGGGTTGTCGCCGCGCTCGGCGTGGTAGCCGGTGCCCGGGCAGCTGACCGACTCGCGCGCGTCCTTGCCGAGCGGCTTGACGGTCACGCCGACCACGTGGGCGTCGAGGGTCACGGTCGGCGTCTCCACCGTCACGTGGTCGTCGGTGCCGTCGACGAACGAGGTCCACGCCCCGACGCGCGGCTGCGTGGACGGGGTGGGTACGGCGACCGGGAACGGCACCGTGCCCTGCCGCAGGTCGGCCAGGGCGTTGAGCTTGTCGTCCTTCTCGACCTTGGCGTCGTTGCGGATCCAGACGATCGAGACGCTGATCTCGGCCTGGCGCACCTGCTCGCCGAGCTTGGGGTCGACCAGGCAGTACTCCCAGTACCAGGTCGAGCCCTCCGGCCCCGGAGTGTTCTCGTAGCTGAGCCCGGCCAGCTCCGAGGCGTCGAGCGCCTTGTGCGAGCAGCCGGGGAGGTCCTTGACGCCCTCGGCGCCGAAGTACTCCTTGACGGTCTGGCCCTCGCCGGCCCCGTTGCCGCAGGAGACGCCGAGGAAGTTGGGGGTCGAGACGACCGAGCAGTTGCTCACCGTGCCGTAGGACGGGCCGGAGGAGGAGTAGGGGTCGCTCGTGTTGCTCGGGCCGTCGCTCGCGGGCGGGCCGGACGGCGCCGGGCCGGGGTCACCCGGCTTCATGCCGGTCGCCATCGCAGGCGAGGCGCCGAGCGCCAGCACGAGTGCGGTGGTGAACGCCGCCGTGCGTGCGAGCCGGCGTCGGTTGGTGTCGTGCATCGAATCCCCCATCATCAGAACGGCCGACCCTTCACGACCGTCTTCTCACAGCTGCGGTTCTCGCCGATCATGTCCTCGACCCGCCACTTGCCTCCGGCGCGCACGAGCGTGAACTTGCCCGCCTCGACGTCGCGCGACTTGACCGGCGCCTTGGACTTGCGGTCGACGGTGAAGCCCTGGAGCCACACGCACATCGGGACCTCCGCGCGTCCGCCTCCGAGGTCGCGGACCCCGACCGGGGTGAACGGCAGCGGCCCCGGGAAGAGGTTGGGGAAGTCCTCGTTGAAGTAGCGCTGGAAGTTCTTCAGCCCGGCGTCGGTCACGAACGGACGGATGCGCGTCATGCTCTTGTCGCCCTTGTTCACGGCCAGGGCGGCGGCGCGCGCCAGGTTGCGCGCGACCTTGACCTGAGGACGGTCCTCGAACCGCGACAAGGGACGCAGGGTCGGGGTGGGACTCGGGGTCGGCGTGGGGGTGGCGCTGGTCGACTCGGGCGTCGTCGAGGACGACGCGGGTGCGGGGGGCGCCTCGGCTGCCGTGTCGTCCCCGCCGCAGGCGGCGAGTCCGGTCGAGAGCAGCAGAGCGCCGCTCAGCGCGGCACACATCCGGGTGCGAGACGTCGTCACGGTGGTGGTGTTCCCCCCTCGAGAATCAGCAGTGCAAAACCTTAACCCGGTTCGCCCGAAAAGGTTATTTCGGGCTCTTGTTCCTTCCCGACCTGGGGAGAACGTCCGTCGGCTCATGGCTCGATCGCCTCATCGATGCCCTCGTAGGGGCGGGCCCGCGCGTCGCCGGTGGCGTCCAGCGACCGCACGCCGATCAGCCCGAGCAGCGTCGTCTGGATCTGGGTGGTCACCTGGGTGACCACGACGAGCCGGCGCGAGTCGGTGCTCGAGACCCGGTCGATTCGCAGGAAGCGGCAGGTGCGCACCTGGCCGAGCTCCTCGACGCGCGCGCAGTAGGTGTCGACCCGCTCCCGGGCCAGCACCGGGTCGAGCTCGAGCTGGTCGGCCGCGACGTCGACCCCCTGCGCCCCCGCCCGGGCCGCCTCCTCGGCGAACGCCACCGCCTCGCCGCGGGCGTTGAGCTGCCGCGAGGCGTCGATGACCAGCCCGCCCATGAGGAGCAGGAACATCGCGATGATCGGGACGGCCGGCGCGAGCGACCCGCGCTCGTCGCGCGCCCTCACTCCAGCCCCCGGTAGGGGTCGAGCATGGAGGTGAACGACGACCTCGCGGTGATGTCACCCGGCGCCCCCGGGAGCCCCAGGTCGGACAGCGCGTAGTCGCACTCCGCGTCCACCGTGATCGGCTCGCCGGGCACGAAGTTGTCCGAGACGGTCACCCTCACCGACTGCCGGCACGAGCGCGGCAGGTCGACGATCGCCGCGTCGACCACACGCCGGGCGCGGTCCTTGGCCTCGTCGTAGGACCGGGCGATCGTCGCGCTGCGCGCCGCGTCGCGCGTGCCGGACTCCAGCGTGCCGTTGACCTGGGCGGCCCGGCCGTAGGCGTAGATCAGGCCGAAGATGAGCAGCAGGGACGGGATGATGATCGCCATCTCGATCGCCATCGAGCCGCGTTCGTCGCGCCGGCTCATGGCGCCGCCTGGTCGGGCTCGAAGCGCTCGACCGCGCCCTCGGCGTGGGCCGTGGCCCGCAGCTGCAGGCCCGGCACGAGCGTGATCACCTCGCCCTGCACGTCCATCGTCACCCGGCCCGCGCCCTCGTCGTACGACGACGTGGCGACCGGGCTGAGCAGCGCCTCACGGCCCACGGAGAGGGCATAGCTCTCGGTGTTGCGCTTCACGTCCCGGCGGATGTCGTCGTAGACGTCCCGGGTCTGGGCCAGCCGCAGCTGGGAGACCCCCTCACGTGCTGCCTGGATGGCGACCGTCCTGCCGTAGAAGAACAGGCCGGCCTGGATCACCAGGAAGATCAGGAAGATCAGGCCGGGCGCCAGGAACGACAGCTCCAGCGCGCTCGCACCGGACTCGGTGCGAGCGTGCGGAGTACGACGTCCCGGACGCATCGGTCAGCAGCAGGCGGGGTGGCTCAGGGAGCGCACTCGACGTTGGCGGGCTGGTTGGCGCAGTCCTCCAGCTGCCCGCTCTTGGTGTCGATGATCCGGAAGATCACTGCCGCGATGATCGAGGCGGCGACCACGACGGCAGCGGCGATGAGCGCCCACTCCAGGACGGTCGCGCCGCGCTCGTCGCGGCGCGAGGCCCGGAGGCGGGTGAGCAGCGTGTGGAGGTTCATGCGGTTTGCCTTTCGGTGCTGGGTCTGGGGGTCAGGCGGCCAGGAGCTGGGACACGGCGGGGTAGGCCAGGAAGATCAGGAACGCGGTGCTGATGAGCATCTGTGCCACGAGCATCGACTGGGACTTCTCGCCCTCGGCGCCCTCGGCGGCGGTCAGCTCCTTGCGGCGCATCGTGGCGGCGCGGGCGCTGAGCGAGCTGCGGATCTTGGCGCCGTCGTCGGCGGCCAGGGACAGCGCACCGGCGAGGTCCTGCAGCTCCTCGAGGCCGATGTCGCGGCCGAGGTCGCCCAGCGCCACCCACGGGGTCGTGCCGTAGAGCCGGGCGTTGGCCAGCGCCTGGCGGATGCGGACCAGCGTCCAGTGGTCGCTGACCGTCGCCGCGGCGAGCAGCGCCTCGGGGAGGCCGCGACCCCCGGCGAGGTTCATCGCGACGAGGTCGAGGAAGACCCCGACCGTGCGGCGGAAGTCGTTGCGCCGGGTGGCGGCCTCGCTCTTGAGCGCGAGGTCGGGCATGAAGAACCCGAACGCCGCCAGGCCCAGCGCGAGGATCGCCGGCACCGCGGTCGGCAGGTTCATCCCGCTGATCCGCAGCACCGACCAGACCACCGGCGCCAGCAGGAACAGCAGGCCGCCGACGGCCACCTTGGTGGCCAGGTGCGAGCCGCGCGTGCGCCCCATGAGCGCCAGGTCGGTGCGGATCCCGCCGAGCTCCCAGCCTCGGTCGACGGCCATCACCTCGAGCCGGTCGGCCAGGCGGTTCATCGCCCCCTGCACGTGGCCGGAGAGCCCGTCGGCCTCCGACGCCGTCATCGTGTGGGTGCTCATCGAGCGCTGGCCGCCCTCGATGCGCGCGATCATCGTGGCCACGCCGGGACGCGGGCGCAGGAACACCCGCACCAGGGCGTAGACGCCGAGTCCGGTCAGCGCACCGGTGAGCAGGGCCCAGGTCACGCGCCGACCTCCGTCCGCCGGTCACGGATGGACGGCGCCTCGCCGACGATCTGGTCGGCCGCGACGACGTCGACCACGAGGAAGCGGTCGACCTTGCTCGGGCTGGCCAGCTTGCGCAGCCACAGCAGGCCGCCGAGGAACAGCATCGCCACGATCGCGAGCGTCACCTGGCCACCGAAGGAGTCGTACGGCGCGACGTACTTGCGGTTGAAGACGGTGAGACCACCCATCATGCCCAGCACGATCAGCAGGACGATCCGCACGCTGCGGCGGATGCTGCGCCGGCTCGCCTCGATGCGCCGGCGCATGTCGAGCTCCTCGCGGATCGAGGCCGACAGCGCGGTCAGCACGTCGCGCAGGCCGGGTCCGCGCAGCCGCGCGTTGAGGATCAGCGAGGCGCAGACCACGTCCGCGCTCGAGTCGTCGAGGTCGTCGGCGAAGGCCATGAGGGCGGCCGGGAGCGGCTCGCGGATGCGCAGGCGGTCGACGAGGAGGTTGAGCGACGGGCGGATCGAGGACCCCGCGGTCGCCGCGGTCGCGGGGATCGCCTGCTCCAGGCCGATCGCGCCCGCGATGGTGTCGCGCAGCGACTCGGTCCAGGAGGCCAGGGCCTCGAGCCGGGTGATGCCCCGCTTCTCGGCCGCCGAGGAGCCCGCGATGCGGTCCCAGTACGCCGCCAGCAGGCCGAGCGCGACCGCCGCCACGATCCAGCCGGTGCCGAGGAGGACGACCAGGCCCACCCCGAAGCCCCACACCATCCGCTTGGTGCGCTCCTGCATCCCGCCGCTCGTGCGGCGCCGACCCGGTCGCCCGGCCGGGCGCTGCGGCAGCCCGACGACGGCGAGCACCGCCACGAACAGGCCGAGCCCCAGGACCGCTCCCGCGAGGAGCGCTCCCGTCGTGCCGCCGAGGAGGTCGGACATGCTCAGCCCCACCGCGCGAGGGTGTCGGACTCGTAGCCGTGCTCGACCAGGTCGTCGATGCAGGAGATCGTGGCGTGCGGCACCGCCTGGCCGTCGCGGCCGACGGTGAAGACCTCGCTCGACAGCACGCGGCCGTCGACGCCGGTCACCTCGCGGATGCTCTCCACGACCCGGCTCATGCCGCCGCCGGCGTGGTAGTCGTTGCGCTTGCGGAGGAAGACCACGAAGTTGATCGAGCCCGAGATCAGCATGTGCGTCGCCTCGACCGGGAGGCGCTCGCTGGCCTGCAGGGCATAGGTCGCGATGCGGTTGAACACCTCGAGCGAGGAGTTGGCGTGGATCGTCGACAGCGAGCCGTCGTTGCCCTGGCTCATCGCGTTGAGCATCGTCACGATCTCGTCGCCGAGGACCTCACCGACGATGACGCGGGAGGGGTTCTGCCGCAGCGAGCGCCGCACCAGCTCGGCCATCGTGACCCCGCCGAGGCCCTCGGAGTTGGGCAGCCGCTCCTCGAAGGCCACGACGTTGGGGTGGGCGTCCTCGAACTTGTCCAGCCCGAGCTCCATCGCCCGCTCCACGGTGATCAGGCGCTCGTGCGGCGGGATCTCACCTGCGAGCGCACGCAGCAGCGTCGTCTTCCCGGAGTTGGTCGAGCCCGCGATCATGATGTTCTTGCGCGCCCTGACCGCGGCCTTGAGGAACGAGGCGACCTGCGCGGTCATCGTGCCGTTGCCGACCAGGTCGTCGAGACTGACCTTGCCCAGCCGGGCCCGCCGCAGCGAGATGCTCGGCCGCGCGCAGACCGCCATCACCGCCGACAGGCGCGAGCCGTCGGGCAGGCGCAGGTCGAGCTGCGGGTTGGCCGAGTCGAAGGGACGTGACGCCAGGCCGACGCTCGAGGCGAGGATCTGGATCAGCTCGATCAGCTCCTCGTCGCTGTCGGCGACGGGGTCGGCCAGCTCCTCGCGGCCGTCGGCGTACTGCACGAAGACGCGGTCGTAGCCGTTGATGTCGATGTTCTCGACCTCGGGGTTCTCCAGCAGGGGCTGGAGCCGGCCGACACCGAACAGCGCCGCGTGGACGGCGGAGGCGACGACCTCCTCCTCCTCGGCGGTCGGCGGGGTGCGTCCGTCGGTGATCTCACCGCGGGCGTAGTCCTCGAGCACCTGCACGATGAGCGAGCGGGCGAACTGCCGCTCGTCCTCGGCCGACATCGGGGTGCGGCCCAGGACCTCGTCGCTGCGGCGCTGCTGGTTGAGCCGGTCGGCCACCTGGCTGCGCAGCCGCCGCACGAGCATGGGGTCGGCGGTGCGGGTCGCCAGTCGCTGCTCGCTCATGCGGTGGCCGCCTCGGTCTCGTCGGCGCCCCGCGGGGCGGGCTCCTCGCGGTGGTCGGGGTGGTCGGGGTGGTCGGGGTGGTCGGGGTCGGCCGCGGGCCCGTCGGCCGGGGGCACGGGGCGCAGCGGCGCCAGCTCGGCGTACGCCGCGTCGGCGAGCGTGCGACCGCTGCGCGCCAGCAGCGTGCGCTCGGGGCGGTAGACCTCGCCGCCCTCGAACATCACGACCGCCTTGGGGTCGTGCGCGACGACGCCGAGGTCCTGGACCCAGCGCCAGTCACCGCGGATCGTGGCCACCGCCGCCTCGCAGTCAGCCTTCTGCTGGGCGGTCGCGACGCCGACGAGCCCCACCCGGGTCGGGCTGTCGGACAGGTGGTCGGCGAGGGCCTCGAGGCGTCGGCGGGTGTGCAGGACGTTCCACGCCGTGGGGCGGTAGACGACCAGCAGCGCATCGGCATGGTGGACCAGGGCGAGATGGGGTGACTGGGAGTGGACCTGCCCGGCGTCGACGACCACGTCGGCGCCGGGGTAGCGCGCGAACGCCTCGGCGAGGGTCGTCCAGAGCGGGCCCACGGCGCGGGACTGCTCGGGACCGGCGAGGCCGGCGAGCACCCGCTGGCCGCCCAGGGCGGTCTGGGAGTGCTCCCGCACCAGTTCGGGGGTGACACCGCGGCGGGCCAGTGGCAGGAGCGAGAGGAGGCCACGGTCGCGGTCGAGGGCGCGGCCGTCCAGCCGCGGGAGGCGCAGGGCGACGTCACCGCCGCTGGGGTCGGCGTCGACCAGCAGGGTGTCCTGGGGCCACAGCGCCGCCACGAGCATGGCGGTGGTGGAGGCCCCGGGCGCGCCCTTGGCCGACATCACGGTCACGAGGGCCATCAGGTCACCTCTTGACCAGGTCGACGACCGGCGTGGTGCCCGCGGGCAGGAGGGTCAGGGCGATGCTGTTGCTCGAGGCCAGGTCGGCGACCGCACCCGCGTCCTTGTCGGGCACCAGCACCGAGACGCTGAGCTGGCCGGAGCCACCGCCACTGCCCACGGCGACCACCTTGGCCGCGCGGACGATCGAGTCGCCGGGCTGGGCCGCCCCGCTGGACTGGTCACCCGAGCCCGAGACGTAGACGAGCTGGACCACGTCACCCGACCTGAGCCGCTCGGTCGTGCGGCGGGTGATGTCGACGACCACTCCCACCACTTGGGCGCCCGCCGGCACGATCCTCTCGCCGGTGAACATGAACCGGTTGACCAGCGTGCCCTGGGGGACGTAGGCGACCGCGTGGGTGCCGATGAAGTTCCTGATCGCGGCCGCGTCGACCGTGGCCCCGCCGTCCGCGGCCACCCGCGCGGTCGTCAGGTCGGCGGCGGTGACGACCTGCCCGACCTCGATGTCCTGACGGGCGACCAGCACCTCCTCGCGGCTCCCGCTGCGGTAGGCCACGAGCGCGCTGCCCAGGGCCCCGACGAGCACGAGCAGGAGGGCCAGGGCCGCCAGGGCGGGACGCCGGTCACGACGGGCGACGGGCAGGCGTCCGCGGGCGGGCGCCGGGCCGGTGACGGTGCTCATGAGTGGTGCGTCCCCCTCGTTCCCCAGATGACGATGCGAGCGCGAGGGTATCCGGTTCAGCCCGTATCGCCCCAGTCGGGCCGAACGGCTCCCCCCACCTGTCCGGGAGCACTATGCCCGGCTTGTCCGCAATTCACACTCGGCCGTTCGGAGGACGGACCTCCCCGGTGGGCAAGGGCGACAGCCCCGGTTTGGCGAAGGGCCTGCCGGGACACCACGCGGCATGTCGACAGATGCCATCGTCCTGCTCCGTCAGGACCACAAGGAGATCGAGAAGGCCTTCAAGGCGTTCGAGAAGGCCGGCGAGCAGGCACACAAGGAGAAGGGTCGCCTGGTCGACCGGATCATCGAGCTGCTCACGGTGCACACCTACATCGAGAACGAGGTGATGTATCCCCGCGTCCGCGAGCTCGTCCCCGACCTCGAGGGCGACATCGACGAGTCCTACGAGGAGCACCACGTCGCCGACCTGCTCGTCATGGAGCTGGTCGGGATGAAGCCCGACGCCGAGCGGTTCGACGCCAAGACGACCGTCCTCATCGAGAACGTGCGCCACCACATCGAGGAGGAGGAGCAGGAGTGGTTCCCCAAGGTCCGGGAGGCCCTCGGCCGCAAGGCGCTCCAGGACCTCGGCGCGAACCTCGAGCTGGCGCGCAAGAAGGCCCCCCGCAAGCCCTCGCAGCCGAGCGCCCTCAAGAAGACCGTGGACGCGGTCATCAAGTAGCCACCTGGGCACGGGCCGGGCCCGGGGGTCCCCCGAGCCCGGCCGCGGCTCAGCCGGACTGGGCGGCGGCCAGGGCCTGGCGGACCAGGTCCTCGGCCTGCCGGGTGCTGCGGGCCCACCCGACGGTGTCGCCCTTCTTGAGCGCACGCTCGGCGGCGTCGTACTTCGCGTCGGCCTGGCGCAGCAGGTCGAGCACCTGAGGGCTGACCTGCCCGTTGCCCTTCCCGCCGTTGTCGCCGTTGTCACCGTTGTCGCCGGCGCCCCCGTCGGTGCCGGTGCCGCTGTCGTCGGGCAGCGAGCCGCCGCCGGCCTTGTCCAGCACGTCGTCCAGCGCACCCTTGAGCGTGGTGCCGTAGCCGGCGTCCTGGCCGAACGAGGCCAGCACGAACCGCAGCACCGGGTAGGTGCCCTGACCGGTCGGGTTGACCGCGTAGACCGGCTGGACGTAGAGCAGGCCGCCGCCCACCGGGAGGGTGAGCAGGTTGCCGTAGACGATCGAGGAGTTGATCTTGATCGGCGCCAGCACGTCCTGGATGCGGTTGTCGGAGGCGAAGGTGTTGGCCACCTGCGCCGGGCCCTGGACGGCGGTGTCGTCGGGCAGCCGCAGGACGCGCATCTCGCCGTAGTCGGGACTCGTCGCGTCGGAGTTCACCGAGATGAACGACGCCAGGTTGTCGCGGTTGTTCGGCGCGTAGACGCTGGTCAGCGAGAAGACCGGCGCCGGCGGGGTCTCGTCGACCGGGGCCTTGGTCTCGCTGGTGTCGGCGCCCGGCAGCGCCCGCTCCCCCTCGGGCGGCAGCTGCACCGACAGGCGGTAGGGCGGCTGCTTGCTCGACTGCTGCGCGGGGTCCTGTGGGACGGTCCACAGGTCGGTGCCCTTGTAGAAGTCCTGGGCCCTGGTGACGTGGTACTTCGCCAGGATGCTGCGCTGCACCTTGAACATGTCCTCGGGGTAGCGCAGGTGCTGCATCAGGTCCGGCGAGATCTCCTTCTCGGGCAGCACCAGGCCGGGGAAGATCTTCTTCCACGTCTCGAGGATCGGGTCGCTCTGCCACTGGTAGATCCGGACCGTGCCGTCGTAGGCGTCGACGGTGACCTTGACCGAGTTGCGCATGTAGTTGATCTGGTCGGTCGGCAGCGTGACGTAGGACGTCTGCGGGGTCAGCGCGTCGGAGATCATCGACTCGAAGGAGTCGCGCTCGGAGTTGGGGTAGCGGTCGGTCATCGTGTAGCCGTCGAGGATCCACTGGACCCGGTCGTCCACCACGGCGGGATAGGGGTCGCCGTCCACGGTCAGCCAGGGGGCGACCTTCTCCACGCGGTCACGCGGGTTGCGGACGTAGAGGATCTTGGAGTTCTCGTTGACCCGGCTCGAGAGCAGGATGTTGGCGTCGCCGTACTTCGCGGCGTAGAGGAGCTTGTTGAACAGCCCGCCGATCGGCACGCCGTCGGCGCCGTCGTACGTCGTGTTGCCGCGGGTGCCCGCGACCTCCTCGGGGATGTCGAGCTCGACGTCCTTGCCGTTGTCCTTGGCCTTGCCGACGATGGAGTACGCCGGCGACTTCTCCCCGAAGTAGATGCGACCCTCGTAGCCGTCGGGCTTGGACAGGTTGGTCAGGTCCCCCTGCGGCGGCAGGTCGCGCTCGGCCCACGGCGGCTGGCCGGTCGTGTTGGGCGAGTCGTCGGCTTGGCGGTTGTTGCCGTAGGCCGCGATGACGCCGTAGCCGTGGGTGTAGACGGTGTGCTCGTTGGCCCAGTTGCGCTGCGACTCCGCCAGCCGGGTCTGGTCGAGCTCGCGCACGCCGAGGACGATGTCGCGGTCCTTGCCGTCGATGTTGTAGCGGTCGACGTCGAGGACGCTCGCGACGCTGTAGTAGCCGCGCACCTGCTGCAGCTCGTCGAACGCCGCGCTCATCCGCTGGGGGTCGATCAGGCGGATGCCGGGCAGCGACTCGGCGCTGGCCCGCAGCTGCTTGCCGGTCACGTTGACCGTCGCGTCGTAGTCCTGCTCCTTGAGCCCGTCGACGTCGTACGCCGCCCGTGTGGCCTGGATGTTGTGGGACAGGAACGGCTCCTCCTTGTCGGGCTCGGAGGGACGGACCTGGAACTGCCAGACGATGCCCGGCCACACGGCGCCGAGGAGCACCGCGGAGAGCACCAGCATGCCGAGGCTCATCGCCGGGAGCAGCCACGTGCGGCGCGCGATGTTGGCGAAGAACAGCAGCGCGCAGATGACCGAGATGAACATCAGGATGTTCTTGGCCGGCAGCACCGCGTGGAAGGCGGTGTAGTTGATGCCGGTGAACCGCCGCCCCTGGTCGGTGGTGAGGTCGAAGCGGTCTAGCCAGTAGTCGACCGCCTTGACCAGCACGAAGATGCCGAGCAGCACCGAGAACTGCACCTGGGCGGCCTCGGTGACCTTCTCCCCCGCCGGGTTCTGCAGCCGGATGCCGCCGAAGAGGTAGTGCGTGACGATCGCGGCCACGAGCCCGAGCACGGTCATCATCAGCAGCAGGTTGACCACGTAGTGGAACCACGGCAGCGAGAAGACGAAGAAGCCGATGTCCCTCTTGAAGTAGGGGTCCTTGGTGCCGAAGTCCGTGCCGTTGCGCCACATCAGGAACTGGCGCCACTCACCGGCCGCGGAGCCGCCGGCCATGAGGCCGAGCAGGATGCCGAGGCCGATGACGAGCAGGCGGCCCATCGGCTCGACGACGTCGCGGTACTGGTTGAGGCTGAGCTCGGAGGCCCGCGGCCGGAAGACCGGACGGACGCGGAACGCGATCGCGATGTTGGCCGCCACGAACCCGCCGAAGAGCGCGCCGAAGACGATGAAGAGGATCACGCGGGTGGCGATGACCGTGCGGAACACCTGGGGGTAGTCGACGCTGGAGAACCACAGCCGGTCGGTCCAGATCGAGGTGAACGCGGAGAAGGCGAAGAACAGCGCCACCATCACCAGGGCGGTGTAGAGCAGCGCGCGCCGCCGCTGCGGGCGGGCCGGCGGCGGCGGCTGGGCCGGGCCGTCGTAGGCGTCGTCGGGGAAGAGTCCGCTCATCTCGACCTCACTGGTCCTCGGGGGTCTCGGTGCCGGGAGTCTCGGTGCCGGGGGTCTCGGTGCCGGGGGTCTGGGTGCCGGGGGTCTGGGGGGCCGCGCCCAGGGTGCTGAGCAGCAGGTCGAGCAGCCCGGGCACCAGGTCGGGTGCCTCGAGCACGGCGAAGTCGTCGTCGCGCGAGCGCAGCCGCATCGCGCAGTACGTCGACCCGGGCGACCCTGCCGGCGTGCCGGCCTGCGGCCTGCGGGCGGCGGCGACGATGCGCACCTCCTCGCGGTCGGGGTGGCCGGCCGCGAAGGCCGCCGCCTCCTCCGGGTCGACCGGGACCTCGCCCGCGGACGGGGGCAGGACGAGGCGCTCGACCACGACGGCAGCGCCCCGCACCTCCTCGGGCCACTCGATCTGCGCGAGCAGCTCCTCGAGCGGGACCTCGGGGGGCAGCTCGCCCTGCTCGACGGTCACGAGGACGCCGGGGTCGGTGTCGGGACCGAGCCCGACCAGCGCGGCCATGTCGGGGTCCTGGGCGACGAGCTCACCGGCCGGCACGAGCGCGAACAGCTGGGCGGGCTGGTCCCAGCCGGCGGCCGCGGCGTGCTGCTCCAGCTCGAGCACCGCCCCGCGCAGGGTCGGGTCGATCGCCGGGCGGAGCTCCTCGTGCTCGTCGTGCTCGTCGTGCTCGGCGGGCGTGCCCGGCTCGGGCTGGGGGGTGGGCTGGTCAGTCATGCGTGCACCTCGGCAGGTCGGCGTCGGGGTCCTTGGCATAGGCGGTCAGCGAGTTGATCGCGGACTTGAGCGTGGGGGCCTTGACCAGGCGGATGTCCTGGTCGTCGACCGGGGCGCCGAGCGCGTCGGCGCAGTTGTCCGGCGGGACGAGGAAGAGCGTGGCGCCGTCGCGCTGGGCGCCGACGATCTTCTGCTGGATGCCGCCGATGGCCCCCACGACGCCCCGGTCGGAGATCGTCCCGGTGCCGGCGACGTCCTCGCCGCCGGTCAGGTCGCCGGGCGTGAGGGTGTCGTAGATGGCCAGGGAGAACATCAGCCCGGCGCTGGGGCCGCCGATGCCCTCGTCGATGCCCACGGAGACCTTGAACGGGAAGCGGTAGCCGGTGCCCGGGAAGATGCCGATCAGGGCCCGTCCCCCGTTGGCCGGGTCGGGATCACGGACCGTGGTGATGCGCAGGCGCTTGCGCGTCGGGTCCGCGAACGAGCCACGGTCCACCACGACCGTGACGGTCGCGCCGGGCTCGACGCCCTTGAGCGCCTCGAAGACCGAGCGCAGCGTGGGCGTCGGCTTGCCCGCGATCGAGCGCAGGCGGTCGCGCAGCTCGAGCTTGCCGGCCGAGGGGCCTCCCGGGGACAGCCCGATCACCTCGGGGAACGTGCGCAGGTGGTAGCCCAGCCGCCGCAGCGCCGCGGCCACGGCGGTGTCCTGCGAGGTCACCATCTGGGCGGACGACAACGCGCGCTCGGACTCGCTGGTGGCGTCGTCGGGGTAGACCGCGTCGCGCGGGATGAGGGCCGCGTCCTTGTCGAACCACGCCTGCAGCGCCTCGGGCAGCAGCACCGAGTGGTCGGGGGTCGACTCGGAGACCGTGACCAGGCGCAGGTTGCCGTCGGGCGGGTAGGACCGCGTGCCGTCCACCTCGACGATCGGCTCGCCGCGGTAGGTGCCGAGGACGTCGACCGTGGGACCGGGCTGCATCGTGACGTAGGGCATCGGCGACCGCACGATCCCGACCGCGAGCACCACGACGGCGGCGACGGCGGTCACCGTGGCGATCGAGCGGCGGTTCATGGCCACACCCTCTCAGACCCCTGGCTGGCAGCGGCGCCGGTGTGGCGGCCGTCCGGCGGCCCCGATGCCGCCTAGCCTGGCGCCGTGGAGATCCTGTGGTGGCTGGCGCCCGCGGCCGGGGCGACCGTGCTGGCGATGCTGTGGGCCGCGTGGGCGGGTCGCCCGCAGAAGGACACCCCCCGCGAGCGGTCGGAGGCCGACTACGAGCGGTTCGCCGCCGCGATCGCCAAGGAGCACCCGGCGGCCCACTACCCCCGCCTGCCGCAGGTGCACGACCGCAGCACCGGCATCGCGGTCCGGCCCTCGCGCCGCGACGGCTGACCCCCGCACCGCTGACCCCCGCACCGCGGACCCCCTCAGGGGGTGCCGACCCACTCCTCGGTGCCGTCGGTGAAGACCTGGTGCTTCCAGATCGGCACCTGGGCCTTGAGGTCGTCGATGAGGGCCCGGGAGGCGTCGAAGGCCTCGCCCCGGTGGCCGGCCGAGACCGCGACCACGACCGCGAGGTCCCCGATCGCCAGCCGTCCCACGCGGTGCACCGCGGCCAGCGCCACGATGTCGTACGACGAGGCGACGCGCTCGGCGACCTCCCGCAGCCGGTCGAGGGCCGAGGGATGGGCGGAGTACTCCAGGCCCGTGACGCCCTTGTCGCTGTCGTGGTCGCGCACCGCGCCGATGAAGACCGTGGTGCCGCCCGCGGCCGGGTCGGCGACGGCGGCCGCCACCTCGTCGACGGACAGCGGCACGTCGCGGATGTCGAGCAGGCGGACGCGCGGGGTGGTGGGCGGGCTCACAAGCGCGAGGGTAGTCCGTTGCCGCGTCACGAGTAGGTTGGGTGCATGGCGCAGAACCCTGGAGCAGACGAGCCGAACGAGGACCCCGAGGAGGGCCGCGGCGAGCCGCACAACCCCTTCGCCGGCACGCCGTTCGAGGCCGTCTTCGCGATGTTCGGGGGCCAGGGCGGGCAGATGCCCGACCTCTCCGCGCTGGCCGGCATGACCGGGCCCGGTGGCCAGGGCTTCGACCTGTCGGCCCTCATGGGCCAGTTCCAGGCGATGATGCAGCCCCACGACGGCACCGTGAACTGGAACCTCGCCCGCGACACCGCACGCCGGGTCACCGCCGCGACCACCGACCCGTCGGTCACCACCACCGAGGACGCCCGCATCGGTGACGCCCTGCGGCTGGCCGACCACTGGCTCGACGGCGTGACCGAGCTGCCCAGCGGCATCAGCACCACGGTCGGCTGGAGCCGGGCCGAGTGGGTCGAGCAGACGCTCCCCACCTGGCAGCAGCTGGTCGAGCCGGTCGCCCAGCACGTCGTCAAGGCGATGACCGACGCCCTGCCCGCCGAGACCCGCGCGATGGCCGGGCCGCTCATGGGGATGCTCGGCCAGGCCGGCGGCGCCATCTTCGGCACCCAGATCGGGCAGGCCATCGGCACCCTCGCGACCGAGGTCCTCGGCGCCACCGACATCGGCCTCCCGCTCGCCCCGGTCGGCCGCGCCGCCCTGGTCCCTGCCAACGTCGAGGCCTTCGCCGACGGGCTCGACGTGCCGGCGGACGACGTCCGCCTGTTCCTCGCCCTGCGCGAGGCCGCCCACCAGCGGCTGTTCGCCCACGTGCCGTGGCTGCGCGGCCACCTGATCGGCGCGGTCGAGGACTACGGCCGCGGCATGAGCATCGACCTCGGCAAGATCGAGGAGCAGCTCGGCGGGGTCGACCCGACCAACCCTGCTGCGCTGCAGGAGGCGATGGCCGGGGGCATGTTCGAGCCGCAGAAGACGCCGTCGCAGCAGGCCGCGCTGGTCCGCCTCGAGACCCTGCTCGCCCTGGTCGAGGGCTGGGTCGACGACGTGGTCAACCAGGCCTGTGCCGACCGCATGCCCAGCGCCGGCCGGCTCCAGGAGGTCATCCGGCGCCGTCGCGCGGCTGGTGGTCCCGCCGAGGACACCTTCGCCGCCCTGGTCGGCCTCGAGCTGCGGCCGCGCCGCCTGCGCGACGCCGCCGCGCTGTGGGGCAACCTGCGGGTCCGCAAGGGCGTCGAGGCGCGTGACTCCGTGTGGAGCCACCCCGACCACCTGCCCACCGCGGCCGACCTCGACGACCCGCTGGGCTTCGCCGAGGGCACCACCCCCGCCGAGATCGAGGACCAGGCCGAGGCGATGCTCGGCGACGACTTCGACGCCGCGCTCCAGGAGCTGCTCGCTCGCGAGGACGGGTCCGGCCCGGCCGGTCCCGCTGACGAGCCCGGCGACGACCCCACCCGGTGAGCGAGGGCCACGCCGCCGCGCTGGCCACCCTGCTCGCCTGGCAGGCGCCGGACGAGGCGCAGGAGCGCCTCCGGTCGTCCTACGTCGAGCACCTGCGGACCCACGCCGACGGCCACCTGCGGTCCTGCCGCCCCGACCACCTCACCGCGAGCGTGCTCGTGGTCTCCCCCGACGCCTCGCAGGTGCTGCTCACCCACCACCGGCGGGCCGACGCCTGGTTCCAGCTCGGCGGGCACGTCGAGCCCGAGGACGCCTCGCTGGCGGCCGGGGCCGAGCGGGAGCTCGAGGAGGAGTCCGGCCTCGGCACCTACGCGCTCGACCCCGTCCCGGTGCAGCTCGACCGCCACGCGGTGCCGTTCTGCGGGGACGGCGGCGACCACCTCGACGTGCGCTTCGTCGCGGTCGCCGACCCGGCGCTGCCGCTGACGGTGACCGAGGAGTCGGTCGACGTGCGCTGGTGGCCCGTCGACGGCCTGCCCTCCGAGGAGGCCTCGCTGCACGAGCTGGTCGCCCGCGCGAGGGCCCGTCAGTCCTCGGTCTCCACCTCGTCCGCGACCCCGGCCGGGGTCGCGGCGGTGCGCGCCACCGACTCGACGCCCTCGAGGTAGCCCTTGGCCCGCTCGGCCTTGGGGTAGCGGTCGACCATCCGCCAGAACGCCTCGGTGTGCCCTGCCTCGAGCAGGTGGGCCAGCTCGTGGACCATCACGTAGTCGACCACCCACCCGGGCATGCCCTGCAGGCGCGTGGAGAGCCGGATCGACCGGTCACGCGGGGTGCACGAGCCCCAGCGGGTGCGCTGGTTGTCGACCCACCGCACGGAGTCGGGACGGGCCAGGCCCTCGAGGTACTTCTCCGAGAGGTGCTGGGCCCGGGCGAGCAGCGCGTCGTCGGTGGGACGCCGTCGTGCCTCCGACCGCTCCAGCCGCCCGACCATCGTGTCGACCCACTCGCGCTCCTCGGCCCGGCTGAGCCGGGCGGGCACGAGCACCACGATCGTGCCGTCGGTGTCGCGGTAGGCCGAGACCGTCCGACGACGGCGTCGGCTGCGCCGCACCTCGACCTCGGGGCGCGCGTCCGCCACCGCGGGGTCCTCGGTGGCGGGCATGGAGGCACGCTAGCGCCCGGACACGCCTCAGGAGGGCCGACGCCGCCCGGTCCACTCGAGGAGCCGCTCGAGCGGCCACGTGGTGACGACGCGCTCGGCCGGGACGCCGGCCGCCTCGGCCCGCGCCGCGCCGTACTGCAGGAAGTCGAGCTGGCCGGGGGCGTGGGCGTCGGTGTCGATGCTGAACAGGCACCCCGCCTCGAGCGCCTGGGCGATGAGGTCGTCGGGCGGGTCCTGGCGCTCGGGTCGGCTGTTGATCTCCACCGCGACCCCGTGCTCGGCGCAGGCGGCGAAGACCGCGGCGGCGTCGAACTCGCTCTGCGGCCTCGTGCCGCGACCGCCCTTGACCAGTCGTCCGGTGCAGTGGCCCAGCACGTCGACGTAGGGGTTCTCGACCGCGGCGACCATCCGGCGGGTCATCGGCCGGGACTTCATGCGCAGCTTGGAGTGCACGCTGGCGACGACGACGTCGAGCCGGCCGAGCATCTCCTCGGTCTGGTCGAGGCCGCCGTCGTCGAGGATGTCCACCTCGATCCCCTTGAGCAGCCGGAACGTGCCTGCCAGGTGGGAGTTGATGCCGTCGACCACCTCCAGCTGCCGCGTCAGGCGCGCGACGGACAGGCCGCGCGCGACCTTGAGGCGGGGCGAGTGGTCGGTCAGTGCCTGGTACTCCCGGCCGACCTCGACCGCGGTCATCACCATCTCCTCGATCGGCGAGCCGCCGTCGGACCAGTCGGAGTGGCTGTGCAGGTCGCCGCGCAGGAGCGGGCGCAGCGCGTCACCGCCCTCGACCAGCGGCCCTGCGGTCTCCTCCAGCTCCGCGAGGTACGCCGGCACGCGGCCGGCGTGCGCCTCCGAGATGACACCGGCGGTCGCCCTGCCGATGCCGGGGAGCTCCTGCAGCGTGCCCTCGGCGCACCGCCGGTCGAGCTCGTCGGGGGCCAGGGTCAGCACGGTGGCGACGGCCCCCCGGAACGCCCGGACCTTGTAGGTGTCGGCCAGCCGCCGCTCGAGCAGGAACGAGATCCGGCGCAGCGCGGTGACCGGGCTCGGTGCGCCACTGGTCTGGTCCACCTGTCCTCCTCGGCGTGAGAACTTCTCCTGCACACCCTGTGCACCGGCATCGTCGCAGGTCAGCGGCGCCCGTCGGCACGTGGGAGGCCGCGGGTTCCACAGCGTCGTACCCAGGCAGGGCCGGTGTGTTCCACAGGCCGGCCGACCCGCTCCACAAGCTCTCCACAGAGTTCTCCACAGGGGTGGAGAACCATTCGCCGGGAGTCGTTGACCGGCCCGATCGGGCCCACCTAGGTTCGGACGCAACGAGGCCCCGGGGCCTCGGACCGGCACTCACACGGGGAAGGTGAGTGCGTCGGGCCGAGGTTCCCGGGGCCCTGTTTGTCCCCACGGACCTGGGCCGGGGCCGGGATCGGGCTCAGTCCTCCGCCGGCGACCCGAAGGTCACCGCGACCAGCTCGGGCCCCAGCCCGGAGGCGTCGCCGAGCGAGGCCCGGTCGACCAGGCCGAGCACGGCCTCGGCCGGCTTGACCACCACCCACAGCCAGCGTCCCTGGGCCTCCCCGGCGAGGACGGTGCGGTCGTCGTCGCCCTGGACGAGGGTCTGCGGGACCGGCCACAGCGGCACGGAGGCGCCGTCCAGGCGCAGCCGCAGGGCGGGCGGCTGGTCCCACGCCGCGCGCCCCGGGTCGCTGTGGGGTACGTCGGCCAGGTGCGCCCCCAGCCCGACGCCCGGCTCCTCGGTGACCACCACGAGCGAGACCCCACCGTCCTCGGGGGTCAGTCCGTGGCAGGTCGCGAAGGTGGCCCGCGCAGGCTCGCCCTCCCCGCCGACGCAGCCGAAGTCGGCCACCGCCCATCCCGGCGGGAGGGGCCACGGGATCCACGTGGGCAACCCCCTGGACAGGACGAGGTGCTCGGCGAACGCCTCGTAGCTCGCCTCGATCGCCCGCCAGCACGGCTGGACCTCCCCGTGCAGCGGGCAGGCCCACCGCCCGCCGCCGCCGGTCGCGCCGTGGCCGGTCCCTCCGGAGGCGGCGGTGAGCGCGGCACCGCAGCGGGCGCACACGGCATGGAGCCTCATGCTGAGACGGTCCACGGCCGGCGGCGCCGCGTCAACCACCCGGGCCCGCCGGGCCAGGCAGGCCGCTCGCGTGGGCCCCGGGAGCGTGGCCCACTCGGGTGGTTGGCCGCCCTCGCCCCTCCGGGGTGGTCCCGGCCGTCCTAGGTTGGCACCATGGAGGCCATGCGCACCCGGTGCGCCGGCGGGGTCGTCCGCGACGACCGCGACCGCCTGCTGCTGGTCCGTCGCGGGCAGGAGCCCGAGCGTGGTCGCTGGTCCGTGCCCGGGGGCCGGGTCGAGCCCGGCGAGACCAGCCAGGACGCGGTCGTGCGCGAGGTGTTCGAGGAGACCGGCGTCCGGGTGGTCGTCACGGGCGTCGCCGGTTACGTCGAGCGACCGGCACCCGACGGCGGCACCTACGAGATCGAGGACTACTACGCCCGCGTCGAGCCCGGCACCGACCCCCACGCCCTGCGCGCCGGCAGCGACGCCGCCGACGTCGGCTGGTTCCCGGCCCACCGGGTCGAGGAGCTGGACCTGACCGAGGGTCTCGCCGCAACCCTGCGCGAGTGGGGTGTCCTGCCGCCGTCGGGCTGACCCGCGCGACTACCGTGGGCCCATGACCGCGCGCCCACGGACCCCTGCTCGGCGCGCGACCTCCGCGGCGCTGCCCTTCGTGCTCTCCGCCCTTGTGCTGAGCGGATGCGGCGTCCTCGGGTCGACCTCGGCCGAGCCCTCGACGACCCCCAGCCCGACCGAGCAGGCCCTCCCTGCGGGCAACCCCACCGACGGCCTCGACGTCCAGGGCACGGGCTACTCCCTCACCACCCCGCCCGGGTGGGAGGAGACCACCGACGAGGTCCAGCAGCGCTACCACCAGGTCGACGCATCGGCCGGCGACACCGCCGTGACCGGCGGTTTCGCCGACAACGTCAACGTGATCGTCAGCGACAAGCGCCGCATCAAGTCGCAGCAGAAGGCCGAGCGCATCCTCGCTCGCGAGCTGCGGCTGGTCGGCCGGCGGGTCGAGGTCCAGGAGCCCGGTGAGCTCGACGGCGAGGTCGCCTACCACGCCACGGCGCGACTCAAGGTCGGTCACCTCAAGGTGCGCACCTCGCAGTACTTCGCCAAGCACGGCAGGACGTGGTACCTCGTGACGTTCTCCTACGGCCCTCAGACCGACGAGGAGTCCGAGGCCGAGGAGGTCCAGTCGATGCTGGACTCCTGGCAGTGGTCCGACTGAGTCACACCTCGAGCCGCAACGGCGGGCCGTGCGCCTGGAGCGTGCCGAGCACGCGCTCCTGACCGCCCGGCCAGGCGCGCACGCGCAGGAGGAACTCGATCTCGGCGTCGGGCGAGCGGCGGCCGGGCTCGGCCCCGACGTGCACGAGCCGCCGCGTGTGCGTGGCCGTCGCGCCCAGCTCCTCGAGCCGGGCCAGGACGTGCTCCTGCTCGGCCGCGTCGAGGTACTGCCACATCACCGAGTGCCACAGCACCGTGGTGGTGCCCTCCGCGGTCTCCACCCCGTCGACGAAGTCCGCTGCCGAGGACGTGACCACGGCCGGTGGGTGCTCCGCCGCGATCGCCAGCGCCGCGCGCAGCCGCTCGAACCGTGCCACCTGGTCCGGCCAGACGTAGGCCGTGAGCGAGAGCCGACCCTCGGTCGTCGAGACGTCCACCGGATGCAGGTCACAGCCCAGGCGCTCCACGACCCGTGGCGCCACGTCGGGCGGCGCCGCTCCGACCCACGCAGGCTGCAGGCGTACGACGCTCGCGGGCTCCCCGCGCACCTCGCCGTCGGCGCCGACGTGGGCGAAGCGGTCGGCGTTGAGGTTGAGCCCGGCCGAGGAGCCGAGCTCGAGCAGGCGCACGGGGAGGGTGCCGCCGGCCGCCTGCTCCTCGGCGGCGTTCACGCACAGCGCCGCCCACAGGGCCGAGGACCGCCCGACCTCGTTGGTCTGGGGCGCCCGGTCGAGCCACGAGGCGACCTCTGCCGGCTGCTCGGCGAGCACCTCGCGGAACGCGGCGACACCGCCCGCGGGGTCCCACGTGCCGCCGACCGACGGGTAGAACGCGGCCAGCGGTCCGGCGCGGCGCTCGAGCACGAGCCGGTGCACCGAGCCGAGCACCCGCAGGGCGAGCGCCGCGTCCGTCGGTGCGTCCTCGTGCCCGTGCAGCACGAGCCTCAGCGCGCTGCCCGGGTCCTCGAGGTCAGGGACGAGCCCACGCAGCAGGTCGGCGTACAGCGGCGACCCGAGCGCGGCACACGCCTCCGCCTGCGCCGCGAACCTCTCCGAGAGCCCCACCCGTGGTCAGGAGCCGCCGCCGCCGGCCTTGCGCCGGTGCTGCTGCGGGCCGCCCTGCGGACCCTGGGTGCGGTGCGCCTGCTCGTGCGGATGACCGTGCTCGTCGACCCCGGAGTCGTTCGGCTTCTTCTTGTCCAGGGCCGCACGCATCTTGGCCATGATCTCGTCCTTGTCCGTCATGTCCCCACCGTGACATGCCACGAGGGGCCCCGTCGACGCAGATCGCGTCAGCGGGGCCCCTCGCAAGGCGCGGGCCTCAGCCCTTGAGCGCGTAGTCCTTGAGCAGGTTGCGGCCGATGATCATCTTCTGGATGTCGGAGGTGCCCTCGCCGATCAGCATGAACGCCGACTCGCGGTAGAGGCGCTCGATCTCGTACTCCTTGGAGTAGCCGTAGCCGCCGTGGATGCGGAACGACGCCTCGACGACCTCGTTGCAGTACTCCGAGGCGAGCATCTTGGCCATGCCGGCCTCGACGTCCATCCGCTTGCCGGAGTCCTTGAGGCGGGCGGCCTTGACCATCATCGTGTGGGCGGCCTCGACCTTGGTCGCCATCTCCGCGAGGCGGAAGAGCACGGCCTGGTGGTCGGCGATCTTCTTGCCGAAGGTCTCGCGCTGCTGGGCGTAGTCGATGGCGAGCTCGAAGGCGCGCAGCGCGATGCCGCAGGCCCGGGCCGCCACGTTGACCCGGCCGACCTCGACGCCGTCCATCATCTGGAAGAAGCCCTTGCCGGGCTCACCGCCGAGGATCTGGTCGGCGGAGATCTTGTGCTTGTCGAGGATGAGCTCAGTGGTCTCGACGCCCTTGTAGCCCATCTTGTGGAGCTTGCCGGGCACCGTGACGCCCTGGGCGGTCTCGCCGAAGCCCGGCTCCTTCTCGACGAGGAACGTGGTCATGTTCTTGTAGACCGAGTCGGCGCCCTCGTCGGTCTTCACCAGCGTCGCCACCAGCGTGGAGGTGCCGCCGTTGGTCAGCCACATCTTCTGGCCGGTGACCTCGTAGGACCCGTCGTCGAGCCTGGTGGCCTTGGTCTTCACCGCCGAGACGTCGGAGCCCAGCCCCGGCTCGGACATCGAGAACGCACCGCGCACCTCGCCCGTCGCCATCTTGGGGAGGTACTTCTTCTTCTGCTCCTCGGTGCCGTGGCGCATCAGCATGTAGGCCACGATGAAGTGGGTGTTGATCACGCCGGAGACGCTCATCCACCCGCGCGCGATCTCCTCGACCACGAGGGCGTAGGTCAGCAGCGACTCGCCCAGGCCGTCGTACTCCTCGGGGATCATGAGGCCGAAGATGCCGAGCTCCTTGAGGCCCTCGACGATCTCCTCGGGGTACTCGTCGGCGTGCTCCAGCTCCTGGGCGACCGGGATGATCTTCTTGTCCACGAAGTCGCGGACGGTCGACAGGATCTCCTGCTGGATGTCGGTGAGACCCTCGGTCTGCGCGAGGCGACCCATGGCGGTCCTTTCGGTCGTACGACAGGAAGTCACCAGCCTAGTGACGGGGGCTCCGCACGACCACGGAGAGCGCTATGGACTACCTAACAGCGCCTGTGCGGTGGGCCACACGCCGACGAGGTGAGCCAGCGAGTGGACCGCGGCCCGGAGGACCTCCTCGGGCGGGCAGGTGGTGGGGTCGATCCCGGCCTGCGCCACCGGGCGCAGCTCCTCGAGGTCGCCGACGACCGGCACGTCCAGGGCCCGGAGCCGGGCGATCTGCCGGGCCGCCCGGGCCTCGACCCACTCGGCGGAGAACCCGATCCGGTCGGCGGGACCGGTGGGGGCGGGCATGCCCTGCTTGGCGAGCAGGTGCTTGACCACCTTCTGGTAGTGGACGAGCGGGAGGTCCTGGGGCAGGGTCTCGTTGAGCGCCCGCAGCACCTGGGCCGAGGCCGCGCTCAGGGAGACGTTCTGCACCTCGACCGGGGGGAAGTCGTGGGCCTTCAGCCCGACGACGGAGCAGAAGCGGTCCCACAGCACACCGGGACCCGCGCCCGGGTGCGGCACGGTGACCAGCGTGAAGGCGTCGCGCCCGACCACCTGCAGCCACTTCTCGACGATGAAGGGGTAGTTCATCTGCCGCCAGAAGCGCCGGGCGTGCCCCGCCCGCGGCTTCTCGGTGGTCGCGATGTCGGCGAGGTACTCCGGCCAGGTCCAGGTGGCGCGGTTCTTCAGGCCCTCCTGCCACATCGCCGGCACGTTGCGACCGAGGTCGCGGGCGGTCATCACCACCTGCACCCGCGCGGGGGCCAGCGAGTCGACCACCGTGGCGATGTAGTCGGGCGGGGTGGGGCCGAGGAACTCCATCGAGATCACGCCGGTGCCCTCGAAGGCCGCGAGCTCGTCGAGCAGCCGCTGCCACGCGCCCTCCGAGCCGGGGACGACCTGCCCGTCGCGGGTCTGGTCGAGGACGTCGAGCACACCCAGGATCTGCTGGCGCCACCGGTGCCCCGGGAACCGGAAGCCCTGGGCCGCGAGGACCTCGGGGTGGTGCTGGAGCTGGTGCTGGATCGTGCTGGTGCCCGACTTCATCGCCCCGATGTGCAGCACGACGGTGTGGGCCACAGCCGTGCTCCTTCCGTGCTCCTGTCGCGGCGGCCCGTCCCTGCGGGCCGCTGGTCAGGAGCGCGGACGGCTGGAGACGGTCACGTCGGCGAGGATCATCGGGTGGTCCGATGCCTTGTCGACCAACGTACCGTCATTGACCCGGTAGTTCGCGAAGCGCACGTCGTGGGAGCCGAAGATCCAGTCGATCTTCAGGCGAGGCGGCGGCGAGCACGTGCTGGTGCCCCACGAGCCGCCGCTGGCGCTCTTCATCGGCGAGCCGGTGGTGAGCGCGCAGAAGTACGGCGTGGTCTCGTTCATGTCGCCGGTGTAGATCAGCGGCACGCCCGTCTCCCAGAGCTTGTTGGCCAGCCCCACCTCGATGATCCGCGCCTGCGCGCGCCACTGGAGGTTGATGCCGGCGAACTTGGTGTTGGCCGGGTTGTGGAAGTTGGCGAACCACACCAGGCGGTTCGAGGCGATGTTGCGCAGCAGGATGTAGGGCATCTGCACCTTGACCCCGTGGAAGTACGGGATGGCGATGGTGTTGGCCTCGACCAGCTCCCACGTGTCGGTGCGCCAGGCGATGGAGTTGTGCCCGTCCATCCGGTTGAGCCTGCCGGCCGGGTAGAGGTTCCAGGAGTCGCCCTGGATCTGCCGGAAGGCGGCCTGCTGCGACGGCTGCATCTCCTGCATGCCCACCACGTCGACGCGGTTGTTGGCCAGCAGCTGGGTCGTCCACTGCATGCGGGTCTCGCCGGAGGCCATCCGGGCCTTGTTGCCGCCCGGTGCGGTGTGGCTCGCGCCGAGCACGTTGAACGAGGAGACGCGGAAGGTCGCGGGGGTCGCGTCGCGCAAGCTCGAGGCCGCACGGGGGGCGACGGCGTCCGCCGGAGCACCCTGCAGCGACAGGCCGCCGGCGAAGGCAGCCGCGCCGACGACGGCCGTGGCGACCAGCCGACGACTCCTGCGCCGTCCGTCCCGGGTCCGAGCGCCGAGCCCCACTTCGCGTGCCGCAGCCACTGCTACCTCCCACATCCGACGACAAGACCGTCCGCGACCGGGAGCGGGGGCTCCGGAGCCTGCGGACCTGTCGACCGTAAGGGACGCGTGTGACTGGCGGGACAGAATGGAGGAAGAAAGCCGGAAAATCCGGGCGACACGCCGGGGCGACTAGAAAGTCCCGCGGAACCGTTCGGGGATGCGCACCAGCTCGCCCTTGCGCATCCGCTGGATCTGCCGGCCCCCTCCTCGCGCCCGCCAGGCGTCGTCCTCCTGCACGACCACCCGCCGCAGCTGGTGGGTCGTGGGGGCGAACTCGGGGATCGCGGCGTAGGGGTCGGTCTCGGGCAGGTGGGCGGTCATCTGGTCGAGCAGGCGGACCATCTTGTCGCCGGTGAACTTCCAGCTCGTCTCCTGCGGACGGTTGTCGTGCAGCACCGCGGCACGGCGGCCCTCGGCGGCCATGCGCAGGGCCTCCCGGTCGGCGAACTTGGCGTGGAACAGCCACAGCTCGGGGTCGATCGCCCACTCGGTGTGCTTGAGCCCGTGGGAGGCGGCGGTCCAGGCCCCGTGGACCTTCTTCATGGCCGGCTTGCACATCAGCGGCACGAACTTCGCCAATGCCCGCTGCTCGGAGATGGGGGCGGCCGGGTCGAGGTCGGGCTCGGCGCCGACATGGTGCACGACGTTCATGCCGACCGCTCCGAACACCTTGGTGCGCGGCTTGGCGCCGACCAGGTCGGCCAGGGTGTCGTAGCGCTCCGGCTCGGCGACCAGGAACTCGTCGGCGTCGCAGAAGACCACCGCGTCGTAGGACTCCAGCAGCGCCGAGGCCACGTGGCTGACGAACCCCATCCGGGCCGGCTCGAAGGGCCGGTGCACGAACGGGGGGACGCGCAGCACCGGGCACTCCAGGTCGTCGGTCGACCCGTCGGTGGTGTTGTCGTCGATGACCAGCAGCGCACCCGCTCCCCCGCACTGGCGGGAGTAGTGCTCGACCCAGCGCGGCAGCATGACGGGCTCGTCACGCACCATCGTCAGGGCGGCCACGCGGGGCCGCCCACCCGGCGGCGTCGGGGGACGCCGCCGGAGCGGGTCTGGCATCAGTCGTTCTCCCAGTGGCGACCGCCGGGCTTGGGCTCGGTGTCACCGAGCAGACCGGAGTCGACCATCGAGCCGTCGGCCGTGCGGTAGGAGGTGCCGGCGCGCGCCCCGCCCCGGTAGGACACCGCCCGGGAGCCGTGGGTCCAGATGTAGTTCCAGTTGCGCTCGTACTGACGGCGGTAGCGCGTGGAGGTCGTGGTGTAGACGACCTCGTCACCCGTGACGCCGATGCCCGCCCAGTTGCTCGAGCCCGTCATCACCATGTTGGTGCGGCGGTTGTCGCCGTAGTAGCCCGAGATCGTCATGTACTTGTGGTGGGTGTAGACGTCGAGGAACCCGTCGCGGTCGTAGTCGAACCCGTTGGCGCGCACCGGGATGAGACCCCGCTTGGTGCGCGCGCGGAAGGCCCGCTTGACCGGCGCATCGACCGAGCCGTGCATCACCTTGATGTCGCACCCCGCGGCCCAGAGCCTGACCAGCCGGCGCGCGAGCCAGCCGCCGCGCTCCCCGCCGATGCGGTGCTGGTCGATGCGGATGCGGGTGCGTCCGTTGGTGCCGTAGCCCTTGGCCGCGCCCCGGCAGTGCACCTGGCTCAGGATGCGGATGATCGGGTCGTTGGTGGCCGTGGCCTTGGGGAACGGGAAGACCCGCAGCGTCGAGCCGGAGCTGATCTTGAAGATCTGGTAGAGCGGGTCGGCGCGCGTGTCCTTCTTCATCTGCTCGAAGACGTTCTCGAACGCGTCGTAGGTGTTGGGCCGGTCGTTCATCACCAGCAGGTCGTTCCACTGGTGGACCTGGGCGTTGTAGGTGAAGTTGTTCGACCCGACCATGACGACGTTCTTGGCGATGCCCGAGCGCGAGAACAGGTAGAACTTGCTGTGCAGGAAGGAGCCGCCGCGGCAGCCCCGCTCGCACTGGTAGATGAAGCTGCGACGGGCCCGGTTGGCGCCGAAGACGTGGCGCATCTGCTTCATCGCGGCGGTGTTCTGGTGCCCGTTGAGCAGCAGCTGCACCGCGACGCCGCGTCGGTAGGCCCGGATCAGGGCGTCCGACATCCGCTTGCGGTCGAAGGAGAACAGCGAGATCCGGATCTCGTCACCCTTGTGGGTGTGCTGGATCGAGCGGTAGACGACGTCCTCGATCGCCCGGTGCGCTGCGTCCCCGCCGTTGGGGTTGTTGAAGTGCGCGCCGGCCTCGGGCTTGAACCCGGTCGTCGTGCGCTGCGCGACCTGCCGGGTGGCGGGCGTGACCGCCTGTCCCGGCGTGGCCACGAGGAGAGCGGCCAGCACCGCGGCCGCCACCGTCAGGACCAGGAGCGCACCTCGGCGCCTCATGGTCGGCGTGCTCGTTGTCGCCCGGTCAGTCACGTCGTCGCCCCACTCTGCTCGGTTCGGAACCTGTCACGCAGCCGCCTGAGCCTGCGCCGGACCTTGGTCCGCAACGGGGCGCCCTCGAGCTGCTCCGCCGGTGCGGCCGACGCCTGTGTCGACCCCTGGTGCCCTGTTGATGATGCTGTTGCTGATGTTGTTGTCGATGGTGCCTGACCGTCCGAGTCCCCGGTCACGGGGCCCGGCCCGAGGTCACGACCCATGAGCTCGTCTCGCTCTCGGGTCAGGGTCCGGACATCCCGCAGCAAGCGGGCAATGGCGGTCGTCGCGCTGTCGAGAAGCTCCTCGGCTGACACCTCGTCGGGATGACGGAGACCGTCTGCCACCGGCGGCAGCAGCGCCTCCAGGTCCCCCCGGACGTCGTACCCTCCGGCGCGCAGGAGCTGGACCGCTCGTTCCCCCCGTCGTTGGAGGTCGGACCGCTTCGCATCCCCCGCACGGAACTTCTCGCGCCGGCTCGGCAGAATATCACCCTCTGCGAGGTATCCCCGGATCCAGCGACCCCGCGCCATCGCCGAGGAGAAGCCCTCCAGCTTGGCGTTGACCCGGCGCAGCAGCTCGACCTCCACCAGGCCGAGCGAGGTGTTGACCGGGGCCTCGGGGATCTCGTAGTCGTCACCGTCGAGACCCATCACCTCGGCGAAGCGCAGCCACAGCTCAGCCGGCGCGCCGGAGCCCGGCGCGACAACCAGGACGTGGATGCGCTCGGGAGGGACGACCGCCGACCAGCGCTCGAGGATGTCGGCGAGGTCGAAGCTGCCCCAGCCCCACTCGTCGGTGGGGTCGTAGTCCTCGCGGGCGGGGTAGTCGTCGACCGGGAGGGTGCCGCCGTTCTTGACGTCCTCCTGCCAGCGCGAGACCCCCAGCTCGGTCATCGCCCGCGCGGTCACCACCACGTGGAGCTCGCGGTCCTGCAGGTTGTCGACGATGCGCTGCACCTGCGGGGTGGATGCGGCGGCGAAGAACTCGTGGCTCACCTCGGCGTCGCCGTCCCACTCGAGGATCTCCTCGACCAGGTCCTGCCAGGGGTGGCTGACGTCGCCCGGGCGCCGCTGGAGCTTGGGGTCCTCGCGGACGTCGAGCGAGGCCAGCAGGTGGCGGCGGCGGTGCCGGCCGGGCAGGAGCACGCCGTTGTCGCGCAGGCGGGCCTTGTTCTCCCAGAGGACCCGCTGGACGTAGGTCGTGCCGGTCTTGGGCAGGCCGATGTGGAGGAAGACCCGTGCGGGTCTGTCCCAGCGCGACGAGACGGTGGTCGCCTCGCCCCCCGAGACCGCCGGGGCTGTGTCGCTCACCTGTCGCTCACCTGTCGCTCACCTGTCGCTCACCTGTCGCACGTCCTGCCCACGCCCCGCTCACGTCCCCTCGACCGGCGGCCGCGGCGGGCCGCCGACGCTCTCGTGGTAGCGAGCCAGCAGCTCCTCGACCCGGGCCGGGTCCTGCTGGGCCACGGGCAGCAGCAGCTCGGCCACGACGTCCATCAGCTCGGCGAGGCGCAGGTTGACCTGCCGGCACTCCTGCACCTCGACCTCGAGGTCGCGCAGGCGCTGCTCGAGGCGCGGGGCCGACCTCGCCATGCGCGCCAGGTCTCTCAGTGCCATGTCATCACCAGTCTCGTCACGTCGCTCGTCTCCTCGCCCCGGGGGAAGCCGCCCTCGGGGGCGTCCGCCGCGGTCTCGGTCAGGTCCACGCGCTCCAGCACCCGACCGCCGTGGGCGGCCACCTCGGCGACCAGCGCGTCGACGTCGAGGGGTCGGGACCGTCCACGACCGCCCGCCTGGGGCGGGGTCACCCGGTCCTCGCCGGCACCCCGGGGAGCCCGACGCACCTGCACCAGCGTGCGGCCACCGCCCCGGGTCGCCATGTCGGCCAGGCGGTAGAAGCCCCGGCGACCGTCGCCGTCCACCGCGTCGAGGACGTGGCGGCTCACCACCGACCGGGGCCCGGGCAGCCGGGCGAGCTGGGCGCCCCCGGCCATCACCGAGCGGACCTCGTTGAGGTTGGTCCAGTGGAAGCGCAGCGGGAGCCCCTCCGCCTCGGCGCGGGCGGCCAGGTGGCGGTGGTGGATCGGCTTGAAGTCGACCCCGACCGTGCTCAGGCCCTCGCGCGCGGTCCAGGTCGCGTCCACGCCGGCACCGCACCCGACGTCGAGCAGGGTCGTGGGACGCAACGGCCCCTCGAGAGTGCCGACGGCCCAGCGGGCGAAGGCGCTCGGGCGCAGCGTGCGGCCGGCGAGCTCGCGCGGCTTGGCGACGTCCCACTCGAGGATGCGACCGCCGCGCGTGCCGCGGAACCAGCCGTCGAGGCGGCGGGTGGTCGACTGCGGCGTCGTGAACTTGTACGCCGGGTCGGGCGTGCGCCAGGTGGGGCCGTACATCGCCTCGAGGAGCTTGTCGGGCGCCGCCGGAGCCGGGAACGTGCGGCCCTCGAACCTCACCTCCGACAGCGGCCAGACCCAGTCGCGCTCGAAGGGCGCCCCGACCTCGCCCATGAGGTAGAGGCTGCCCTCGCGCATGAACCCGCCGAAGACGTCCAGGCCGCGGGTGCCGCCGTCGGGCTCGGACACGTCGACGCGGAGGCCCATGCCGCTGTAGCGCGTGACCGGCAGGCCCCGCTCCACCAGGGCGCGCTGCAGGCGGAACGACTCGGCCACGGCCTCCGCGGGGTGGTCGTAGGTGCTGACGTAGCCCAGGTCGGCGTCGTTGTCGTGACCGATGAGGCCGCCCTCGCGCACCGCGCCCAGCAGCGAGCCGTAGGCCAGGAACGCCTCGATGCCGCACGCCCGCAGCTCGGCCAGGACCTGCTCGATCGAGTCCAGGAGCGGAGCGACCTGCTCGGGGTCGCGGGAGTCGAACAGCCGCGAGAGCACCAGGGACTTGTCGAGGCCCAGCGGCCTCCCCTGCTTGTCGACCACGGCGATGCGGCCCTCGCCGGACCCCAGGACGGCCTCGGCCCGGCCGACCTCGGCGCGGTGGACGTGGTCGACCAGGCTCACGGTCGTGCGTCCGTCGAGGAAGCGGGCCAGGGCCGGGGGCCACGGGAGCCGGAGCGCCGCTCCCTCCTCGTGGGTGTCGCGGACGGTCCAGAACGACCAGATGCGCCGGTCGTCGAGGAGCACGTCGAGGGCGACGTCGTGACCGGCGTCGGCGGGGTCCGGCTCGAGCAGCAGGCCCTCGTCGTCGACCCGGAGCGAGCGCAAGGGCGCGAGCGGGTGCTGCTCCGCGCCTGTCATCGTTCCTCCGCTGCCTCCGGTCGGGCTGTCAGCCTATCGTCGGGCGGGCGTCCGGTTCGGGACCCCCGAGGCGCGTGGCGGGACCCCCACCGAGCCCCCTGGAACGGTCGTCGGGGCCCCTGTCCAACACGTACCATCGGCCTGTGAAGTGGAACGTCCGGCCGATGGACTGGGTCATCGGCACCTCGCTGCTCGTCGTGCTCGGCATCGCCGGCACGTACGGCGTCCAGGCGGTCGCGACGACCTCTCCCACCACCAGGGTCACCAGGTCCGACTCGGCCGACGGCGGCTGGGGCAGCGTGCACGAGGACGTCGCCCCGAGCACCACGATCGACGCCAAGGCCCGCGCCGCCAGGAAGCGCGCCCCGATGCCGCGCCTGTCCGGCTCCGCCAAGGCTGCCTTCCCCAACCCGCTCAAGCTCACCAAGCAGCCGGAGCGGGCCCGCAACGCCCCCGCGCCGACCGTCCAGGTCGTGGTGAGCTCCTTCAACGTGCTCGGCAGCAGCCACACCGCCGGGAGCGGCGGGGGCAAGAAGGGCCGGCCCAGCGGCGTGACCAGGGCCGCGGGCGCCGCCCGGCTGATCAGCGGCAACGGGGTCGGCATCGTCGGCCTGCAGGAGCTCCAGTGGGACCAGGCCCGCGCGCTCACCTCGCGGCTGCCCGACTACGCCATCTACCCCGGCACCTCGATGGGGGCGCGCAACGCCGAGAACAGCATCATGTGGCGACGCTCGATGTTCGAGCTGGTCGAGTCGCACACGGTGACGATCCCGTACTTCCGCGGGCACCCCCGCCAGATGCCCTACATCAAGCTGCGGAGCATCGCCAACGGCAAGGAGCTGTGGGTCCTCAACGTCCACAACCCGGCCAGCACCCGGCAGTTCGGCAACAACGCCCGCTGGCGCAAGGTCGCCGTGCAGCGCGAGATCGAGCTGGTCCGCGGCCTGCGCCAGGCCGAGCCCGACGTCCCGGTCGTGATGACCGGCGACATGAACGACCGCGCCGACTTCTTCTGCCCCATGGTCGGCTCCGGCCTGCTGCGCGCCTCCAACGGCGGGTCGGCCGGCGGCGGGTCGTGCGCGCCGCCCCCCAGGATCCAGATCGACTGGATCATGGGCACCCCCGAGCTGCCGTGGTCGGGCTACGTCGTCGACCGTTCGGCCCTGGTGCGGTGGAGCACCGACCACCCGATGGTGCGGGCGGTGCTGACGATCAGCGGGGCCGACGCGGTGTCGGAGGCTGCTGACGCCCTCGCCGCACTCGGCGACTGACCCGGCTCAGCAGGCCGTCGCGGCCCGCCTCGTCGTGACGCCGGGCGACCTCCTCGAGCAGCCCCTGCGCCAGCTCCTCCGGCGTGCCGAGGGTGTCGGCCGGCACCTGGTCGGGGTCCGGCCCGGGCTCGGGCACGTGCACCTCGAGGTCGGCGAGGTCCCCGTGCACCTGCCACCCCCGCTCGCGGACCACCTCGGGCCACGCGGCCGTCCGCTCCTGGACGAGACGGGCGAGCCCGGCCGTGGGCCGGGCCGGCTCTCCCGCCCGCGCGGCCAGGGTCTGCTGGGCGAAGCCGCGCTTGACCACGTGGGCGTGGTCGGGCTGCCCGATGCGGCCGTCGAGCACCGCGAGGACCTCGCGCAGCAGGCGCACCTGGGCCGCCCCGAGGGAGCGGTTGGCGCCCGACGCCGGGTCGGTCTCGCGCGGGTCCAGCACGTCGGGCGACAGGGCGGCCGCCTCGGCGAAGCGACGCCACAGCACCTCGGGAGGTGAGCCCGCCGGGGGCGCGGTCACCACGTGCACGGTGGCGCCCGGCACCGCGGCCGACCACCGGTCGAGCACGTCGACGAGGTCCTGCGAGCGCCAGAAGCCGAGCTCGGCCGCGGTCGACTCCGCGGGGGTCGGCAGGGCGGCGACGAACTCGGCGTACGACCACGGGCGGCCGTTCTTGACCTCCTCCTGCCAGTGCGCCATGGCCTGGCGCAGCGGGTCGCGACAGGTCACGACCAGGTGCACCTCGAACCCCTTGAGCGTGGCCGCGACACGGGCCGCGTGCTCGGGCGAGGCGCCGGCCAGGATCTCGTGGCTGATGATCCCCGGCAGGCCCACCTCCCGGACCCGGTCGACCAGCGCCTGCCAGGTCCCGTCGACCTCCTGGTGGCCGAACCCCCACAGGTCGTGCTGCTCGCGGACCTCGACCGCGGCCCGGAACATCGCCTCGGGGCGGACGAACGGGTAGACCGCCCCGGCGGCCCGCAGCTCCTCGCGGTGGGAGGCGAGCAGCCCCTGGAGGTAGGTCGTCCCGCTCTTCGGCAGCCCGAGATGCAGTGTCAGCCGCGCGGGTGTGCTCACCCGGGGCAGGGTACGCCGACCACTACGCTGGAGCGTGTGAGCACCTCGCCGAACCGCGTCTTCGTGGGCCGCCTGACCGGCCTGCAGGTGTTCGACCCCGCCGGCGACCAGGTCGGCCGGGTGCGCGACCTGGTCATCACGCTGCAGAAGACCAACCGGCCGGCGCGCGTGGTGGGCCTGGTGGTGGAGGTCTTCGGGCGGCGCTCGATCTTCCTGCCGATGACGCGGGTCACGAGCATCGACGGTCGCCAGGTGATCACCACCGGGGTGGTCAACATGCGCCGCTTCGAGCAGCGCAACAACGAGACCCTGGCCGTGGCGCAGATGCTCGACCGGCGTGTGACGGTGCGCGAGACCGGGGTCCAGGGCACCGTCTACGACCTCGCCATCGACCAGCAGCGCAACCGCGACTGGGTGATCAGCAAGGTCGCGCTCCAGGAGGACTCCAAGCGCTTCGGCCGCAAGGGCCAGACCCACGTCGTGGACTGGCACGAGGTGACCGGCTTCGAGACCGACGGCGAGCAGGGCGCCACCCACGTGCTGGCCGCGCTCGAGGAGATGAAGCCGGCCGACCTCGCGACCGTCATCCACGAGATGCCGGCCAAGCGCCGCCGCGAGATCGCCGCCGCCCTCGACGACGAGCGCCTCGCCGACGTCCTGGAGGAGCTGCCCGAGGAGGACCAGGTCGAGATCCTCGGCGACCTGCCCGACGAGCGCGCCGCCGACGTGCTCGAGGAGATGTCCCCCGACGACGCCGCCGACCTGATCGCCGAGCTCCCGCCCGAGACCGCCGAGAACCTCCTGAGCCTGATGGAGCCCGAGGAGGCCGAGGACGTCCGGCGGCTGATGTCCTACGAGGAGCGCACGGCCGGCGGCATGATGACCACCGAGCCGGTGGTCCTCCCCCCGGACGCGACGGTCGCCGAGGCGCTCGCGCACGTCCGCAACGCCGACCTCACCCCGTCGCTCGCGGCCGCGGTCTACGTCTGCCGGCCCCCGCTCGAGCCTCCGACCGGCCGGCTGATCGGCGTCGCCCACATCCAGCACCTGCTGCGTGAGCCGCCCCGCACGATGCTCGGCGCGATCGTCAAGGGCTCGCAGGACGCGATCGACCCCGCCGCCCGCCTCGAGGACGTCGCCCGCCACCTGGCGGCGTACAACCTCGTCGCCGCGCCCGTCGTCGACGAGGACGGGCGCCTGCTCGGTGCGGTGACCGTCGACGACCTGCTCGACCACCTCCTGCCCGAGGGCTGGCGCGAGCGCCCGGCCGGCGTGGGGAGGCTCCGTGTCTGACCTCGGCTCGACCCGACCGGAGCGCGGTCGCGTGCGCCGCAGCGAGCGCCGCGACGAGCAGCGCCGCACCCTGCGCCGCGAGCACCGCGAGCGCAGCGAGGCCGATCGCCAGGAGCGGCTCGACCAGCCCAAGGACACCCGCCGACTGCGGCGGCCCCGCTTCGAGGACGACGCGTTCGGCCGCTTCGCCGAGCAGTTCGCGCGCTTCATGGGCACCGCGCGGTTCCTGCTCTACATGACCGCCTTCGTCATCGCGTGGGTGGCGTGGAACTGGCTGGCGCCGGGGGCCTTCGACGCCTACCCCTTCATCTTCCTGACCCTGATGCTCAGCCTCCAGGCGTCGTACGCCGCACCGCTGATCCTGCTCGCGCAGAACCGCCAGGAGGACCGCGACCGGGTGATCGCCGAGCAGGACCGCCTCGACAACTCCCGTGCCCACGCCGACATGGAGTTCCTGGCTCGCGAGATGGCCAGCCTGCGCATGGCGCTGGGCGAGGTGGCGACCCGCGACTACGTCCGCTCCGAGCTGCGCACCCTGCTCTCCGAGATCGAGGAGCGCCTGCAGGACGACGACGACCTCTCCGAGGGGCACGAGCCCCCGAGCGAGGAACGCCACACCCCGTCGCCCTGATCGGCGCGCCTGCCCCGACGTAGGCTGGGACCCATGCCACACCCCACTCCCGACCAGGTCCGCGCTGCCCTCGCGAGCGTCAACGACCCCGAGATCCGGCGCCCGATCACCGAGCTCGGCATGGTCGAGTCCGTCGAGGTCGACGCCTCCGGCCACGCGGCCGTCACGATCCTGCTCACCGTCTCCGGCTGCCCGATGCGCGACACCCTGACCAAGGACGTCACCGCGGCCGCCCGCTCCGTCGAGGGCGTCACCGGCGCGACCGTGACCTTCGGGGTGATGAACGACGAGCAGCGCACCGCGCTCCGCGCCACCTTGAACAACGGCAAGGCGCCCAAGGAGATCCCCTTCGCCAAGCCCGACTCGCTGACCAAGGTCTACGCGATCGCCTCCGGCAAGGGCGGCGTCGGCAAGTCGTCGGTCACGGTCAACCTCGCCGTGGCGATGGCCCGTGAGGGCCTCAAGGTCGGCCTCGTCGACGCCGACATCTACGGCCACTCGATCCCGGCGATGATGGGCATCGCCGAGCAGCGGCCCACTCAGGTCGACGACATGATCATGCCCGTGCCGACCGAGTACGGCCCGTCGGTGGTGAGCATGGGGATGTTCAAGCCCCGCCGCGAGCAGGTCGTCGCCTGGCGCGGCCCGATGCTCGACCGGGCCCTGGTCCAGATGCTCTCCGACTTCTACTGGGGCGACCTCGACGCGCTCCTGCTCGACCTCCCGCCCGGCACCGGCGACATGGCCATCTCGCTCGGCCAGCACCTGCCCAACGCCGAGGTGATCGTGGTGACCACCCCGCAGGAGGCGGCCGCCGAGGTCGCCGAGCGCGCGGGCACCATGGCCTCGATGCTCCACCAGCGCGTGGTCGGCGTCGTGGAGAACATGTCCTACCTCCCCTGCCCGCACTGCGGGCCCGAGCACCGCATCGACCTCTTCGGCGCCGGCGGCGGCCAGCGCGTGGCCGAGACCCTCTCCGCGCGCTTCGGGTACGACGTCCCGCTGCTCGCCGAGGTGCCGCTCGACCCGCGCCTGCGCTCGGGCGGCGACTCCGGTCAGCCGCTGGTGTGGTCCGAGCCCGACGCCCCCGCCTCGGTGGCCCTGGGCGGTGCTGCCCGCCGCCTGTCGAGCCGCGGACGCAACCTCGCCGGCATGCAGCTCGGACTCACGCCCACTAGCAAGCTCTGACACCCCGACCCGGTCTCACCTAGGCTTTCGACGTGTTGGGGATCGGGCTGCCGGAGTTCTTCGTGATCGCGGTCGTCGGCATGCTCGTCTTCGGCCCCGACCGGCTGCCCGAGTTCGCCCGCCAGGCCGGCCGCATGGTGCGCCAGCTGCGCGCCCTGTCCAAGCAGGCCCGCGACGACATCCGCGCCGAGCTCGGGCCTGACTACGCCGACTTCGAGCTGCGCGACCTCGACCCCCGCCGGGCGATCCGCAAGCACATCATCGAGGCGTGGGACGAGGAGGACGAGGACCAGCCCTCGTCCGGGCCGTCGCTCGCCCGGGGCGAGCAGCCGCCGTACGACAGCGAGGCGACCTAGCCGACCTTGGCGTCGAGCTTGATCGTCAGGGTGCGCTCGGCGCCCTTGCGCACGACCGTCATCTCGAGCTTCTCCCCCGGCCGGTGGGACCGGATCGCCACGATCAGCGAGATGCCGTCGAGCACCCGGGTGTCCTCCACGGCCACGATGCGGTCGCCCTTGCGCAGGCCCGCCTGCGCGGCCGGGGTCCCCTTGGGCACCTCGACCACCTCGGCGCCGTTGCGGCTGGAGCCGGTGTCGACGTTGGCCCCGATGACGGGGTACTGCGCCTTGCCGGTGGTGAGGATCTGCTGGGCGGTGATGCGCACCTGCTCCATCGGGATCGCGAAGCCGACCCCGATGCTGCCGCTCTCGCCGCTGCCGAGGAAGCCGCCACCCGTCGTCGCGATCGCGGAGTTGACCCCGATCACCTGACCGGCCAGGTTGACCAGCGGCCCGCCGGAGTTGCCCGGGTTGATCGCGGCGTCGGTCTGGACCGCGTTGATGTAGGACGCGGAGTCCTGGTCCCCGGTGGTCACCGGGCGGTCGAGGGCGCTGACGATGCCGGCGGTGACCGTGTGGTCCAGGCCGAGCGGTGAGCCGATCGCCACGACCGTGTCGCCGACGTACATGCTGCGCGAGGAGCCGAACGTGACCGGCCGAAGGTCGCCGGGGTCCTCGATCTTCACGACCGCGAGGTCGTAGACCTCGCTGTGCCCGACCAGCGTCGCGTCGTGCGGCTTGCCGGAGTTGTCGACCACGATGATCGTGCCGCCGCCGTCGGCGACCTCGGTGACGTGGTTGTTGGTCACGACGTGGCCCGAGCGGTCGATCACGAACCCCGAGCCGGTGCCACCGGTGACGGACTTGCCCTTGCCGCCGCTGCGCACCCGGACCTGCACGGTGCTGGGCAGCAGCTGCTGGGCGACCGCGGCGATCGACCCCTTGGACGCCGTGCCCGAGCGGCCCGTCTCCAGCGGCCCGAGACCGCCGGCTCCGCCACCGGAGGTGCCGAGCACGAGGGCGCCGCCCAGCACACCGCCGAGCAGGCCCACGACGAGCGCGGTCACCGCGACCACCGGCCACACCCACCCCGGGGTGCCCGACGAGGTCCGCGGGGGCGGTCCGGGCGGCGGGGCCCAGGTGGGCCCCGGGGCCTGGGGGCGGGGCGCCCACAGGTTGTCGGGCGGGCGGGGTGCCTCGGGCTGCTGGGCCGGCGCCCGATCGGGGTCGGGGACGTCCCCGCCTGCGTAGGGCGTCGGGTGCGGGGGCGGCTGGTCGCCGGGGAAGCTCACGCGCCGATTGTCCCCCACCGGTGGGGAACCGACGCCCGTGCGGTCAGGGCTGCGGAGCGCGGCGCTGACGGTCGAGGTCGACCGCGTCGACCACGGCGGCTCCCGGGCCGCCCGAGGTGGCGGCGGGGACGCCGAGGTCGGCCCCCACCGGGACCGAGCCGTCGACCGCCGGCAGCCCCACCAGGGACGCCACGACGAACGCGGCCGCGGAGAGGCTGCCCACCCCGGCCGCCGCGACCACCCGGGTGCGCGGGGTCCAGGCCGCCCAGGCGGGCTCGGCCGCGGGCACCGGGGCCTCCTGGCACAGGCGGTCGGGCAGCGCGGCGAGGCGGTCGGCCAGGGACGCCGACGGCGCGACGGGGTGCGTCGAGCCGGCGAGCAGCAGCTGGTTCTTGACCCAGGTCTGGCGCCGCACGGACTCCGTGCAGCACCGGCAGCGCAGGACGTGCGCCCAGGCCCGCTCGGCGGTCGAGCGGCGCAGCTGTCCGTCGACCAGCGGCGCGACGAGCGCACCGAGGTGCCCGCCGGCGTACGTCGTGAGGAGCGAGGCCCCGCGCTGGCTCACGCGTCCACCGCCTTCGCTCCGCTCGGCGGCGGAGCCACGCGTGACCTGGTGGTTCGCTCGCTGCGCTCGTTCACGCGTCCACCGCCTTCGCTCCGCTCGGCGGCGGAGCCACGCGTGACCTGGTGGTTCGCTCGCTGCGCTCGTTCACGCGTCCACCGCCTTCGCTCCGCTCGGCGGCGGAGCCACGCGTGACCTGGTGGCTCGCTCGCTGCGCTCGTTCACGCGTCCACCCCCAGTCCCCCCGGTCGCTCGACGGGGCCGGCCACGCGCTGGCGGCCCGGCCCGGGGGCGCGGTGCGAGAGGGCCTCGCGCAGGAGCGCCCGACCGCGGTGGATGCGCGAGCGGACCGTGCCGAGCTTGAGGTCGAGCACCCGGGCGATCTCGTCGTAGGAGAGGCCCTCGATGTCGCAGAGCACGACCGCCGCGCGGAAGTCGGGGGGCAGTGAGGCGAGCGCGGACTCGACGTCGGCCTCGAAGAGCCCGTCGAGGAGGACCCGGTCGGAGGACCCCGCGACGCCCAGGCCACGGCCGGTGTGGACCGACTCGGTGCCCGGGTCGTGGGCGAGGTGGTCGAACCGGATGCGGGAGCGGCGGCGCGCCTGGTCGAGGAAGAGGTTGGTGGTGATGCGGTGCAGCCAGCCCTCGAAGGTGCCGGGGACGTAGTCGTCGAGGGAGCGGAAGACCCGCACGAAGACCTCCTGGGTGAGGTCCTCGGCGTCGGCGACGTTGCCGGTCAGTCGGTAGGCCAGGCGGTAGACGCGCGCGGAGTGGTCACGGACGATCGCGTCCCACGACTCGCGGGTGGAGGACGGCTCGTCGGGGCTCTGGTGCTGCTGGTCGCTGTGGGCCATGGTGTCCACTTCCGCTCGGGTCCGGACGATCACGCTAGGAACCCACACTGAGAGCGGGCTGAGCGCGACCGGAGGGCGGGCTGCGAATCACTGCGCGGGGAGCCGGGGGTCACGACAGGACAACGCGCGGAGGGGCCCGGACAGTTCCCACGATAGAGTCCTGGCGTTCTGTGCTGTGAGCGAAGCAGGAGTCGAGGGAGAGCGCATGTCCACCGGTCTGAAGCCCGCGAGCTGGACCTACGCCGAGGAGTTCCTCGCCGAGGACGAGGTCCTCTCCGCCGCGCGTGCGCGCGCGCAGGAGGTCCGCGTCTCCCCGATCGGCACCGGAGCCGGTGCCGCCCTGCGGTTCATCGCCTCGGTGATCGAGGCCCGCTCCGTCGTCGAGATCGGCACCGGCACCGGCGTCTCCGGCCTGTGGCTCCTGAGGGGCATGCGGCCCGACGGCGTCCTCACCACGGTCGACACCGAGGCCGAGCACCAGCGCCTGGCCAAGAAGGGCTTCACCGAGGCCGGCATCCCCAGCCAGCGCGCCCGCCTGATCAACGGCGCGGCGCTCGAGGTGCTCCCGCGCCTGACCGACGGTGCCTACGACCTGGTCTTCTGCGACGGCGACAAGCAGGAGTACGCCGACTACCTCGCCGAGGCGCTGCGCCTGCTCCGGCCGGGCGGCGTGGTGGCCTTCGACAACGCGCTCTGGCACGACCGGGTGGCCGACCCGGCCCAGCGCGACCCCGAGACCGTGGCCATCCGCGAGGTCGGCGTGGCCGTGCGGGAGCACGAGGGGCTCGTGCCGCTGCTGCTGCCGGTCGGCGACGGTCTCCTGGTGGCCCGCAAGCTCTGAGCCGGGCTCGAGCCCGTCACTGCGCCGGGCTCACTCGGCGCGGGGCGTGGCCTCCAGGCCCTGGGCGCCCTCGGCGACCGCGACGACGCGGCACGGCTCGATGAGCACCGGCGGCGAGCCGATCAGCTGCGAGGCGGGCGCGTCCGCGGCCTTGGCGGCGAAGTCGGCCTGGAACCGGGCCCGCGCCTCGTCGGAGACGAACACGTAGACCCCCTCGAACCACTCCCCGGGGATCGCCCGCCAGGTCTTGTAGGACAGGCCCTCCATGCCCTGGAAGCGCTGGTGGGAGGTCTCCGCGACGTAGTCGGCCAGGCGGTCGGCCATGTCGGCGGGCGCGCCCACCAGCGACCAGCGCACGGTCAGTCCCCTCATCGGCGTGCCTTCCTTCCCGTGGCGGCCTCGTGGCACAACCACCTCAGCAGCAGGCGCGCACCGAAGCCGGTGGCGCCCTGGGTCCACTCGAACTGGTCGGAGGGCGAGTCGCCGACCGAGGCGAGGTCGAGGTGGGCCCACCGGACCGACCCCGCGAAGGGGCGCAGGAACAGCGCCGCGGTGATCGCCCCGGGGGTGCCGCCCGCGTTGTCGGCGTCGGCGACCCGGGACTCGAGGCGCTCGAGGTAGTCGTCGACCAGCGGCAGGTGCCAGACCGGCTCGCCGGACGAGCGGCCGGCGGTGACCAGCTGGTCGGCCAGCTCGGCGTCGTCGGTGAACAGGCCGCCCAGGCGCTGGCCCAGGGCGATGCGGACCGCCCCGGTGAGCGTGGCGACGTCGACCAGGACGTCGGGCTCGATCGTGTCGACGGCGTAGGCGAGCCCGTCGGCGAGCACCAGGCGGCCCTCGGCGTCGGTGTTGGTGACCTCGGTGGTGCGACCGCCGTAGTGACGGATCACGTCACCGGGGCGCAGGGCCGCTCCGCCGACGGCGTTCTCGGCGCAGGCGAGCAGACCGGTCACGCGGACCGGGCAGCCGAGGTCGCGCAGGGCGGCCATCACGGCCAGCACCACCCCGGCCCCGGTCATGTCGCGCTTCATCGGGGCCATCGAGTCCGAGGGCTTGAGCGAGAGGCCGCCGGTGTCGAAGGTGATGCCCTTGCCGACCAGCACGACGTGGGGAGTGCGGCGGCCGGCACCCTCGGGCGCGTAGTCCAGCCGCACGAACCGTGGCCCGGAGACCGAGGCCTGGCCCACGGCGAGCACGCCGCCGAACCCGTCGCGCTCGAGGGCCGGCTCGTCCCACACCTGGCACTCCAGCCCGTGGGCGTGGGCGACCTCGGTGGCGCGGTCGGCCAGCCAGGCGGGGTTCTTGACGTTGGAGGGCATGACCGCGAGCGCCCGGGAGAACCACCCGGCGTGGGCGGTGACCCGTGCCTGGCGGACGGCGGTCTCGGCACCCTCACCGACCCCGGTGAGGGTCACCTGGCCGACGGCCGCCTGCCCGGGCTGGGTCTTGAGGTCGAAGGAGAAGCCGCCGAGCACGAGCCCCTCGGTCAGGGCGCGCAGGGCGGCGACGTCGGCGCGCTCCTCCGCGGCCACCAGGTCGCCGCCGAGGCAGTCGGCGCCGATCGCCACCGCGAGGTGGGCCCTCCCCCGGACGCGGCGCGACAGCGCGGCCCCTGCCCGGCGGAGGTCGGTCGCGGTGCCCGTGCCGAGCCCGACCAGGAGGACGGACTCGGGGGCGCCGTCACCGGCGTGGACGGGGACCTCGACGACCTCGCCGACCGCGCCACGGGCGCGGGCTCGCGAGAGCACGTCGGCCACCGGGGCCGGGAGCAGGTCGGCGGCGTCGGCGACCTGGCTGCCGACGAGGTGCTCCCCGTCGACGGACCTGAAGCCGAGCGCCCACACGTCGGCACCGGAGGCCTCGCGCAGCGTCCCCGAGAAGACTGCGACCGGCGGTGCACCGTCGAGCTCCGCTCCCGGGGACGGGAGGGGCACCGACGGGGATGGCGGGGCCGTGGCGGTCAGCCCACGACCTCCTTGAGGGCGTCACCGAGGGCGCCGGCCTCGTCGGCGTTCAGCTCGACCACGAGTCGCCCGCCACCCTCCAGGGGGACGCGCATCACGATGCCGCGACCCTCCTTGGTGACCTCGAGCGGGCCGTCCCCGGTCCGTGGCTTCATGGCCGCCATGCTGACACCTCTCCCTTGTCGGAGCACCGGTCGGTGCGGACGCGAGGGCGACCTGGCCCCCATGCGTCGTCGTCGTGGTCACTAGTATCTCCCACCGGTGAGACATTGCCGACACCGGCCGATCTGAGGGGTCCCATGAGCCAGAGCAGCGAGCAGCGACCGGGCGTCGAGGTCACACGCGAGGGCGGGGTCGCGACCCTGCGCCTCACCCGTCCCGAGGCGATGAACAGCCTCGACGTGGCGACCAAGGAGGCGCTGCGCGACGCGGTCCGCGAGGTCGCCGACGACACGTCGGTGCGCTGCGTCGTGCTCACCGGCAGCGGGCGTGCCTTCTGCGTGGGGCAGGACCTCAAGGAGCACATCGGGCTGCTGGCCGAGGGGGCGGAGTCGCTGTTCCGCACGGTGCCCGAGCACTACAACCCGACCGTGCTCGCGCTCGCCACGATGCCCAAGCCCGTGGTCGCCGCGGTCAACGGCGTCGCCGCAGGGGCCGGGGCCTCGTTGGCGCTGGCCTCCGACTACCGCCTGGTCGCCGACACCGCCGGCTTCAACCTCGCCTTCGCCGGCATCGCGCTCTCGTGCGACACCGGCGTCTCGTGGACCCTCCCCCGCATCGTCGGGCGGGCCAAGGCGATCGAGCTGCTCTACGAGCCGCGCACCATCCCCGCCGACGAGGCCCTGGAGCTGGGCCTGGCCAGCCGCGTGGTGCCCGCCGCCGAGCTCGAGGACACCGTCCACGAGCTGGCCCACCGCCTGGCCCAGGGACCGACCCAGGCCTACGCCGCGATCCGGCGCTCGGTGGAGTACTCCAGCACCCACGCGCTCCCGGAGTCGCTGGCCCACGAGGCCGAGATGATGACGTTCACCGGCGGCACCCAGGACCACCGCGACGCCGTCGAGGCGTTCGTCGCCAAGCGCAAGCCGGTCTTCCACGGCCGCTGACGGGCCGGGCGGCGGTCCGCCCGCTCAGGGGATCTGGTCGAGCAGCAGGTAGACGCTGAAGACCAGCACGCCGACGAGCAGCCCGACGTGGGCCAGGATCGACAGTCCCGGTCCGTCGCCCCACGCGTCGGCGACGGGGCCCGAGGAGTGCCGGCCGCGGGCGGGCAGCCAGCGCACGAGGATGAGCAGGCCCGCCACGACGGTGGCCCACCACAGCGGGAGCGCGGCCGCCCCGAGCCGGCGGTCGCCGACGACGAACATCGCGACCCAGAGGACGACGGCCAGCACGCCACCGACCGTGTGCACGTCGACCAGCCACCTCGACACCGCGGCCCGTCCGGCGGCCCGCCCCTCCTTGACCATGCGCATGCGGGTCAGGACGACGACGAGCGAGGCCAGGCCGGTGAGCAGCAGCGTGATCAGTGACGGGGACACGCTCGACATGGTGCCGCACAGCGGACGTGCCGGGAGCGATCTCGGCGGGCTCAGGCCTCGTCGGGACGGCGGCACTCCTCGAGGTGGTCGTCGACCAGCCCCGTGGCCTGCATGAGCGCGTAGGCGGTCGTCGGGCCGACGAAGCGGAACCCCTGCCTCTTCAGCGCCTTGGCCAGCGCCGTCGACTCCGGCGTCACGGCGGGGACGTCGTCCAGGGTGCGCGGACGCGGCCGGGGGGCGGGGCGGTGGCCCGCGACCAGCTCGGCGAACCCGCCGTCCAGCTCCACGACCCGGCCGGCGTTGTGGATGGTCGCCGCCACCTTCGCCGCGTTGCGCACGATGCCGGCGTCGGCCAGGAGGCGCGCGACGTCGCGGTCGTCGTACGCCGCGACGCGGGCCGGGTCGAAGCCGTCGAAGGCCGCGCGGAAGGCCTCCCGCTTGCGCAGGATCGTCAGCCAGCTCAGCCCGGACTGGAACGCCTCCAGCGACAGGCGCTCGAAGAGCAGCGCGTCGGGGTCCCCACCGGTGAGCGGACGGCCCCACTCGGTGTCGTGGTAGTCGAGGTAGTCCGGCGTCGAGAGCGCCCAGGGGCACCTCGGCCGGCCGTCGGGGCCGGGCTGCGCCCCGCGGTCAGCCGACACCGTGCTCCTGCTCCGGCTCCGGCTCGGGCACCGGCTCGGCGTCGGCCGGGCGGGGCCGAGCGCCCTGCGCGGCCCGCAGCTCCTCGACGAGCCGGTCGAGCAGGGCGTCGACCTCCGACATGCGGTAGCCGCGCAGCGCGCTGGTGAACCGCACGGCCTCCAGGTCCTCGGCGGTGAGCGGGCCGTCGGCCGGCACCCGCGAGTCGGGCCGGTCGTCGTAGGTCTCCGAGAGCCCCCCGAGGCGGCCGGTGGCGGCCACGGCGGCCACGCCCATCACCGCGACGATGAGGACGGAGAAGAACCACATCATGGGGCGATGCTCCCACCGGCGTCCGGGTCCTCGGTCCGGCCGGCGCCGTCCGCGGTGGCACGGGCGGCCGCGGCCTCGGCGGCCAGCTCGTCGCGGTTGGCGTCGACCATCTTCTGCACGGCCTCGACGGGGTCGTCGGTGACGTGGAGCAGCTCGAGGTCCTGCGGGTTGATCGCGCCGTGCTCGAGCACCGTGTCGCGGATCCAGTCGACCAGCCCGCACCAGTAGTCGGTGCCGAGGAGCACCAGCGGGAAGGCGGTCACCTTGCGGGTCTGGCGCAGCGTGAGCGCCTCGAAGAGCTCGTCGAACGTGCCGAAGCCGCCGGGCATGACGATGAAGCCCTGGGAGTACTTGACGAACATCGTCTTGCGGGCGAAGAAGTAGCGGAAGTTGACCCCGAGGTCGACGTGGTCGTTCATGCCCTGCTCGAAGGGCAGCTCGATGCCCAGCCCGACCGACGTGCCGTCGCCCTCGCGGGCCCCGCGGTTGGCGGCCTCCATGATCCCGGGCCCGCCACCGGTGATGACCGCGAAGCCGGCGCGTGCCAGCAGCCGCCCCACCTCCCGCGCCTGGGCGTACGTCGGGTGGTCCGGCTGGGTGCGCGCGGACCCGAAGACCGCCACGGCGGGCCCCAGCTCGGCCAGCGCGCCGAACCCCTCGACGAACTCCGACTGGATGCGCAGCACGCGCCACGGGTCGGTGTGCACCCAGTCGCTCGGGCCGCGGTTGTCGAGCAGGCGCTGGTCGGTCGTGCTCTCCCCGGCCCGGTCGCCGGTCAGCCAGGTGCGGCCCTGGTAGCGCTCGTTCAACGCGGTCTCCTCAGCTCTCGAGCCAGCTGCGCAGCTGGCGCTCCACCCGTCGTACGTGCTCGACGGGGACGTGCTCGTCCTGGCGGTGGGCGTACATCGGGTCGCCCGGGCCGAAGTTCACCGCGGGGACCCCGAGGGCGCTGAAGCGCGCGACGTCGGTCCAGCCGAACTTGGGGTTGGCGGTCCCGCCGACCGCGGCCACGAAGTCCGCCGCCGCCGGCACCGACAGGCCGGGCAGGGCCCCGGGCGAGAGGTCGAGGACCGTGACCTCGAACCCCTCGAACAGGTCGCGGACGAAGGCCTCGGCCTCCTCGGTCGACCGGTCCGGGGCGAAGCGGTAGTTGACCTCCAGGCGGCACTCGTCGGGGATCACGTTGCCGGCGACCCCGCCGGAGATGCGGGTGGCGTTGAGCCCCTCGTGGTAGCCGAGCCCGTCGATGACGGGCTTGCGCGGCTCGTAGGCACGGAGCCGGTCGAGCACCGCGCCCGCGGCGTGGATCGCGTTGGAGCCCATCCACGCCCGCGCGGAGTGGGAGCGCTGGCCGCGGGCCACGACCTCGGCGCGCAGCGTGCCCTGGCAGCCCGCCTCCACGACGGCGTCGGAGGGCTCCATCAGGACCGCGAAGTCGGCCTCGAGCAGCTCGGGGTGGCTCGCCGCGAGCTTGGTCAGCCCGTTGCGCGCGGAGTCGACCTCCTCGCACTCGTAGAACAGGAAGGTCACGTCGCGGCTCGGCTCGGGCAGCGTCGCGGCGAGGTGGAGGGCCACGGCCACGCCGCCCTTCATGTCGCACGTGCCGAGCCCGTGCAGGATGCCGTCCTCGAGCCGGGAGGGGAGGTTGGCGTTCTCCGGGACGGTGTCGAGGTGACCGGCCAGCACGACGCGCTCGTCGCGGCCGAGGTGGGTGCGCGCCACGACCGTGTGGCCGAACCGCTGCACCTCGAGGTGGGGCAGGACGCGCAGCGCCGCCTCCACCGCGTCGGCGATCGCCTGCTCCTCGCCGCTCTCCGACGGGAGGTCCACCAGCGTGGCGGTGAGCGTCACCGGGTCCTGGGTCAGGTCGAGGGTGGTCGACCGGGCGGGCGTCGTGGGTGGCGTCGTGGGTGGCGTCGTGGGTGGCGTGGACGGCATGGTCGCCATCCTGACAGGCGTCCCGGTGGCGGCCCGGCGCGCGCGGCGACCTTCGCCGGCTTCGCTAGTTTTGGCCCGTGACCAGCGACCCCAGCAGCTCCTCCCGCCCCGGACCGCGGCCGGCCTTCGGCTACGGCCTCGCCACCCTCACCGGCACCGCGAGGTCCGCGGACGAGCCGACCCCCGAGGGGACGCCGGAGCGTGACGTCGTCCTCGACGTGTGGTTCCCCGCGCCCTACCTCGGGCCGCGCGCGGACCACACCGACACCGGCGGCCTCGACGCGCTCGCGGGCGACGACGAGGCCCGCGGGGTCCGTCGGGTCGTGGTCAGGGTCGAGACGCCCGACCTCGGCGCCCCGCCGGTCGACGCCTACGACGTGTGGCTGCGCCTGCACCTGCTCTCCCACCGTCTCGTGGCACCGCACGAGGCCGACCTCGACGGCATCTTCGGGCTGCTCACCAACGTCGTGTGGACCAGCGAGGGTCCCTGCGCGGTGCCGGGCTTCGAGCAGACGCGGGCGCGGCTGCGCGCCGACGGCCGCCAGGTCGCGGTCTACGGCGTCGACAAGTTCCCGCGCATGACCGACTACGTCGTGCCGACCGGCGTGCGCATCGCCGACGCCGACCGGGTCCGGCTCGGGGCCCACCTCGCCGAGGGCACCACCGTGATGCACGAGGGCTTCGTCAACTACAACGCCGGCACCCTGGGCGCCTCGATGGTGGAGGGACGCATCAGCGCCGGCGTGGTGGTCGGCGACGGCACCGACATCGGCGGCGGCGCCTCGATCATGGGCACCCTGTCCGGCGGCGGCAAGGAGGTCATCTCCCTGGGCGAGCGGTGCCTGCTGGGCGCCAACGCGGGCATCGGCATCTCGCTGGGCGACGACTGCGTGGTCGAGGCGGGCTGCTACGTCACCGCCGGCACCAAGGTCGCGCTGCACGGGGGCCCCGACGGCGCCGGCACCCGCGTGGTCAAGGCCGCCGAGCTGTCGGGGGTCGACAACGTGCTGTTCCGCCGCAACTCCCAGTCGGGCGCCGTCGAGGCGCTGCCCAGGGCGGGCACGGGCATCGAGCTCAACGAAGCCCTGCATGCCCACAACTGACGAGCGGGGGCGGGCCCGCACCTGGGTCCTGGTCGTCGTCGTCGCCGTCGTCGGGCTCGGCACCGGCCTGCTCGTCCGCCTGGGCGTCGGCCCCCTCCCCGACCCCGACGGCTGCACGGCCCGGGTCGGCTCGGAGAAGGTGCGCCTGAGCCCCACTCAGGGGCGCTACGCCGGCCTCATCGCCGGGATCGCGGTGCAGCGCGGCCTGCCGGCCCGCGCGGTCTCCATCGCCCTCGCGACCGCGTTCCAGGAGAGCAAGCTGCGCAACCTCGCCCACGGTGACCGCGACTCGGTCGGGCTGTTCCAGCAGCGGCCCTCCCAGGGGTGGGGCTCCGAGCGTCAGCTGCGCGACCCGCGCTACGCGATCAACGCCTTCTACGACGCGCTCGTCGAGATCAACGGCTACCAGTCGATGCGGATCACCGAGGCCGCGCAGGCGGTGCAGCGCTCCGGGTTCCCGGAGGCCTACGAGGAGCACGCGGCGGGGGCACGCGCGCTGGCCTCGGCCCTGACCGGCTACAGCCGAGCGGCGTTCTCCTGCGTGGTCGACGAGGCCGACGTGCCCGAGGAGTTCGCCGGCGGCTCGGGGCTGACCGGGCGGGCCGAGAGGGTCCGGCGCGACCTGGTGGCGACCTTCGGCGACCTGTCGCTGGGCGGCTTCGAGCCGGGGGGCGTCTCGAGCGGCCACATGAAGGGCTCGGCCCACTACCAGGGCAGGGCCATCGACGTGTTCGTCCGGCCGATCAACCCCGACAACAAGCGCCGCGGGTGGGCGATCGCCTGCTACCTGGTGTCCCAGGCCGAGCGCCTGCACGTCGACCACGTCATCTTCGACGGCCGCATCTGGTCGGCCGGCGGCCGCTCGCAGGACGGCTGGCGCCCCTACGAGCCCCGCGTCCCCTCGACGGCGTCCGCGTCGACCCGGAAGATCCTGGAGCACCGGGACCATGTGCACGTCGACGTTGCCCGAGGGACCTGAGTCGACACGAACGGGCCACGGAAGGACGACATGGACGCCCGGCTCGCCTAGATTGGCCCTCACGTCGCGAGTCGGGGGACCGCGGCACGAGGGAGGCTCCATGAACGGCAACAGCTCCATCCTCTACACGATGGGCATGGCGCTCGGACGGGCCCACGACCTCGGCTACGACGTCTCGGTCCTCGTCGACGGGCAGTGGCTCCACGGGCGCATCGCCGCCGAGGACGGCACGGGTCTCGTCCTGGAGCAGGAGAGCGCCGCGCACAGCGTCGTACGCCTGGAGCGCGTCAGCGCGGTGACCATCCACGCCGAGTCGCCCTACCACCAGGAGATCACCGGGGCCCGGCCGATGCCGGGCCCTCGGGCCGGCTGACCCGCCCCTCCACCGTTCGGCCACCCGGTGGCCGCCGAGCGGTCGCGGCCCCTGCGGACCAGGACCATCTTGGGCAGGCGTTGGTCCCGAGTGCGCCCCTGGGGCGCCCCGCCATGTCCGTTCTGACCTAGTTTGTGAGGACGAGGACCGCTGCTCGGGCGGCACAGGGAAGGGGACCGCATGTCCGGCTCGATGATCTACACGATGGGCCTGGCCCTGACCCGTGCCGCCGACTTCGGCCTCGCCGTCTCGGTCCTCGTCGAGGGCCAGTGGATGCACGGCCAGGTGGCCGCCCACGACGGCACCGGGCTCGTCCTCGAGCAGCCGGACGGCACCCACAGCGTCGTGCGCGTGGAGCGCATCGCCGCGGTCAACCTGCAGGCGAGCTCGCCCTTCGCGGCCCACGACCAGGCCGGCGCGGAGCGGGCCCGCCCGCTGGTCGCGACCGCCTGCTGAACGCGGACCAGCGGCTCAGCCGGACGAGGCGCGGAGGCGGCCCACCGCCCGGTCGACCCCGTCGTCGGTGACGGTGAACGCCACCCGCACGTGCTCGGCACCGGCGCGGCCGTAGAACTCCCCCGGCGCCACCAGGATGCCCAGGTCGGCCAGGGCGTCGACCGTCTGCCAGCACCCCTCCCCCCGCGTGGCCCAGAGGTAGAGCGAGGCCTCGGAGTGGTCGATGCGGAAGCCCGCACCCTCGAAGGCCTCGCGCAGGCGCGCGCGCCGGACGGCGTACCTCGCGTGCTGCTCGGCCACGTGGTCGTCGTCGTCGAGCGCCGCCCGCATCGCGACCTGCTGGGGGCCGGGCAGCTGGAGCCCGAGGTTCTTGCGCACGGCGAGCAGCTCGCCCACGACCGCGGGGTCACCGGCGACGAAGGCGGTGCGGTAGCCCGCGAGGTTGGACCGCTTGCTCAGCGAGTGGACGGCGAGGATGCCGGAGTGGTCGCCGTCGCAGACGTCGGGGTGCAGCACGCTGACCGGCTCCACGCCGTCCCAGGCGCACTCGAGGTAGCACTCGTCGGAGACCAGCAGCGCGCCGCGCTCGCGGCACCACGCGACCACCTTGCGCAGGTGGTCGACCGGCAGCACCCGGCCGGTCGGGTTGGACGGCGAGTTGAGCCAGACCAGCGAGACCCGCTCGGGCCCCACCGCGGTCAGCGAGTCGGTGGCGACGCAGCGGGCGCCGGCCAGGACGGCCCCCACCTCGTAGGTCGGGTAGGCCAGGGCGGGCGCCACGATCGTGTCGCCGGGGCCGAGACCGAGGTGGCCCGGCATGGAGGCGATGAGCTCCTTGGAGCCGATCACCGGGAGCACGGCGTCGAGGCCCAGGCCGGTGACGCCGAACCGCCTCGAGAGCCAGTCGACGCAGGCCTGCCGCAGGTCGGCGCGACCGATCGTCAGCGGGTAGCCCGGTGAGTCGGCCGCTCCCCGCAGGGCCGCCTGCACGACCTCGGGGGTCGGGTCGACCGGCGTGCCGACCGAGAGGTCGACCAGGCCGTCGGGGTGCCGGCGCGCGCGCTCGGCGTACGACGTCAGCTTGTCCCAGGGGAAGTCGGGCAGCCGGGTGGAGACAGCACGAGCCGCCCACCGGGGCTGGCCCGGGGGCGGCGTCCGCGTCGCGCCGTCGGTGGTCTCGAGGCTCACTTCGTTCGCACCTCGACCGACGACGGGGAGGTCACTCGTCGTGCTCCTGCGGGGGCAGCGCGGCGACGATCGGGTGGTCCTTGTCGATCTCACCCATCTTGGCCGCGCCGCCGGGCGAGCCGAGGTCGTCGAAGAAGTGGACGTTGGCGTCGTAGAACTGCTTCCACTCCTCCGGGGTGTCGTCCTCGTAGAAGATCGCCTCCACCGGGCACACCGGCTCGCAGGCGCCGCAGTCCACGCACTCGTCCGGGTGGATGTAGAGCATGCGCTTGCCCTCGTAGATGCAGTCCACGGGGCACTCGTCCACACAGGCGCGGTCCTTGAGGTCCACGCAGGGCTGGGCGATGACGTAGGTCATCCGATCCTCCTCGGCAGCGTCGCGACGCGAGGTCGCGACTCAAGCGGTCGTCTGGTCACAGCCTAGTCACCGGACGACCGCCGTCGTCGGAGACCTCACGGGCTGGAACGATCGGGACCATGGTTCCTGCTCCGACCTCCCTCGGCCCGGCGTGCGTGGGGCTCCGCGTCGTCGTCCGGCACCTCCTCCCGGGTGAGACCGGCCCGTCCGGCGGTCCGCGGATGACCGACGTCCTCGGGGTGATGGAGGCTTGGACCTCGGGGCCGGACGCCGTGACCCGCATCCGCACCGAGGGCGGTGTGGTCGAGGTGCCGGTCGCCGCGATCGTCTCGGGCAAGCCCGTGCCGCCCAAGCCGTCGGTGCGGCTGCGCGAGCCGCTGCTCACCATGGAGCGTCGGGCTGCGCAGGACTGGCCGGCCGAGGACTCCGCCCCGCTCGGCGAGTGGCTGCTGCGGGCCGCCGCCGGCTACTCCCGCCGCGCCAACTCCGCGCTCGCCCTGGGCGACCCGGGGGTCCCCATGGCCGAGGCGCTGCGCCGGGTCGAGGAGTGGTACGCCGAGCGCGGGCTGCCCGCGCTCGTCCTGACGGTGCCGACCGAGCCCGTCGCCGACCAGGTGGCCGCCGAGGGCTGGGTCCCGGCCTCCGACGACGTGCTGTTCCAGGTCTCGGGGGTCGCGGCGGCGCTGCGCCACCTCGAGGACCAGTCCCCCGAGGCCGCCGACACCGCCGAGCGGGTCACGATCGCCGACACCGTCGACGAGTCGTGGTGGGTGGCCGACCACGACCCGCCGTGGTCGTCCCACGTGCGCGCGGTGCTCGCCGGTCCGGCCGAGGTGGCGCTCGCGCGGATCGAGGTCGACGGCACGGTCGTGGCGCGGGGGCGGGCGGCGCTCAACGTCGGCTCCGACGTGCGGCTCGGGCTCAGCACGCTGTGGACCCGCCCCGACCTGCGCGGCCAGGGCCTCGGCGCCGGCGTGCTCCGCGCGCTGCTGGAGTGGGCCGCCGAGGGCGGAGCCACGTCGGCGTACCTCCAGGTCGAGGCGGGCAACACCCGCGCGGTCGCGCTCTACGAGCGGCTGGGCTTCCTCACCCACCACTCCTACCGCTACCTGCGCTCGCCCCGGACCTAGTGGCCCGGTCCGGCGACGTCAGCCGAGCAGGTCCTCGACGGTGGCCTTGAGGCCGACGTCCAGCGGGACCGGCTGCAGACCGAACCGCGCGCGGGCGTCGGTGTCGTCGACCAGGAACGGCGCCTCGAACTGGTGACGGGTCTCGTCGAGCTCGCGCATGAAGGGCAGCACCCGCAGCGCCGCGCGGGCGACTCCTGCGAGCTCGACGACCCGGGGCTGTGGGCGGCCGCGGAGCGCGGCGACCCGTTCGGCGACCTCGCGCAGCGTCGCCGACTCCGACGGCACCATCCAGGGGCGACCCCAGACGTCGTCGTCCGCACAGACCGCGACAGCGGCGGCGAGCGCGGCGATGTCGTCGAGGTGCGTCCAGCTGTGCGCGACGTCGGGAGAGCCGATGACGAGTCGCACCGTGCTCTTGGTGGCGGCCGGCTCCACGACGTAGTCGTTGAGGTAGCTGGTGCCGTTGGCGACGCCCGGGCCGTAGTAGTCCGAGGCGCGCAGCTCGACCGCCCGCAGGCGACCGGCCCGGTCGGCGGCCTCGAGGTCCTCCCACATCGTGCGGCGCAGCTCGCCCTTGTGCCCGTGGGGCCGCAGCGGCGTGCGCTCGGACATCGGGGCCTGGACGCGGCCGTAGGCGTAGAGGTTGCCGACCAGCACCACCCGGCCGCCGGCGGCCTCGACGGCCGCCTGCACCGAGCGCGCCATCGGGGGCCAGTCGCGGTCCCAGGTCGTGTACTTCGCCGGGTTCATCGCGTTGACGACGGCGTCGGTCCCGGCCACCGCCGCGCGCGTGGCGTCGACGTCGGTGACGTCGAGACCCACGGTGCGGGCGCCCTCGACCGAGGTGCTGCCCGAACGGGACGCCAGGTCGACCTCGTGGCCGGCGGCGACGAGGCGGGTGGCGGTGAGGCGACCGATGCTGCCGGCGCCGAGGACGAGGATGCGGGACACGAGGACCTCCTGGGTTCGAAGTGCGAACGGTGTTCGCACTTCTAGTGAAGCACCGCCTCACGGCAAATGCAAGAACAGTGTTCGCACTTCTTCGGGGAAGTCCCTAGGGTGGGCCCATGAGCCAGGACGAGCAGGTCCCCACCGGGGTGCGCGCGCGGCGCCGGGCCCAGGTCGAGCGCCGCCTCGTCGAGGTCGGCCGCACCCACCTCGCCCGGCACGGGGCGGCCGGCCTCACCGTGCGCGGCGTGGCGCGCGACCTCCAGATGGCCCCGTCGGCGCTGTTCCGCTACGTCGACGGCCTCGAGGACCTGCTCACCACGCTGATCGTGGCCTGCTACGAGGAGCTCGGCGACCGGGTCCTGGCCGCCGACGCGGCCGTCGACCAGGGCGACGCCCACGCCCGTTGGTGGTCGCTGGCCCACGCCTGCCGCGACTGGGCGCTGGAGCACCCGCACGACTGGGCGCTGCTCTACGGCTCCCCCGTGCCGACCTACGACGCCCCGCCGGAGGTCACCACGCCCGCAGGCACGCGGGTCACCGACCTGCTGCTGCGGATCGGGCAGGAGGCGGGGCCCGAGGCATGGGGCGAGCCGGTGCTGACCGGGCAGGAGGAACGCGCGGTGGCGGCGGTCGGCCCGCTGGTGACCGAGGGCGTCGGGGGACCACTGGGCGCCGTACGCCTCCTGCAGGGCATGACCGCCTGGACGCTGCTCGTCGGCGCGGTCAGCGCCGAGGTGTTCGAGCTCTTCGGCAAGGGGGGTGGCGACCACCGGGCGCGTTTCGAGCACGCCGTCGCGGTCGCCGAGCGCGTGCTGTTCGGCCGCGCGTAGAACGCCTCAGCCGCGGTACATCGCCTCGATCTCGTCGCGGTACTTGTCGTGGATGACCGCGCGCTTGAGCTTCATCGTCGGGGTCAGCTCGCCGGAGTCGGGGGTCCACTCGTTGCCGAGGACCGTCCACTTCTTGACCTGCTCGACCTTGGCCAGCTCGGCGTTGCCCTCGCGGACCGCGCGCTCCACCTCGGTCAGGACCCTGGGGTCCCGGGCGGCCTCGGCCAGGTCGTCGGCGACGCCGTGCTGCTGGGCCCACACCGGGAAGGCCTCGGGGTCGAGGACGACCAGGGCGCTGACGAACGGCTTGTCGTCGCCGTAGACGAGCATCTGGCCGACGATCGGCGACTTGGTCTTGATCGCCTCCTCGATGTTGTTGGGCGAGAGGTTCTTGCCGCCGGCGGTGATGATCAGCTCCTTCTTGCGACCGATCACCTTGAGGTAGCCCTCGTCGGTCAGCGAGACCAGGTCACCGGTGTGCAGCCAGCCGTCCACCAGGGCCTCGGCGGTGGCCTCGTCGCGGTTGAGGTAGCCGCCGAAGACGTTGGGGCCCTTGACCAGCAGCTCGCCGTCGTCGGCCACGCGGATCTCGACCCCGGGGATCGGCTTGCCGACCGTGCCGGCGCGCGGCTCGCCGGGCGGGGTGTAGGCGATGATCGCGTGGGTCTCGGTCATGCCGAAGGCCTCGCTGATCATCACCCCGAACCCGATCCAGGTGGCCAGCAGGTCCTTGCTGATCGGGGCCGCACCGGTCAGGCCGATGACGGTCTGGTCGAGGCCGATCGCCTCGCGCAGCTTGCTGTAGATGATCTTCTCGAACAGCCCGTGCTGTAGCGACAGCAGCAGGCCGGGCCGGCGCTGCTCCAGCAGCGCGACGCCCCGCTGACGGGCCACCTCGACGGCGCGCAGGCCGAGGGCCTTCTTGAGCCCCGACTCGGCCTGGAGCTTGGTGGTGATGGCCGAGTGGAACTTCTCCCAGACCCGCGGCACGGCGAGGAAGCTCAGCGGCCGCACCTGCGGCAGCACCTCGGCCATCGTGGTGAGGTCGCGCACGAAGCGGGTGCGGCCGACGGCGTACTGCGCGGTGTAGAAGCTGAAGATGCGCTCGGCGATGTGGGCCAGCGGCAGGTAGGAGATGCCGCGGGCGCCGGCCGGCTGGTGGTAGGTCCCGCCGTCCTGGACCAGCCCGAGCTGCTTGGCCCGGTGCAGGTTGTCGGCGTGCTCGCCGAGGATGTCCAGGCAGGTGCGCACGTTGAACAGCAGGCCCGCGTGGGTCAGGACCGCGCCCTTGGGCGGACCCGTCGTGCCGGAGGTGTAGATGATCGTCGCGGTGTCCTCGCCGGTGATCGCCCCGGCGACCTCGTCGAGCCGCCCCCGGCCCTCGGCCAGCAGCTCCTTGCCCCGGGCCAGCAGCGCCTCGAAGGTGGTCGCCCCGTCGACCTCGCCGACCGACCCCACGATCACGATCGCGGCCAGGTCGAGCTTGTCGCGCAGCGTGCGCCACAGCGGCATCAGCGCCTCGTCCACGAACGCCACCTTGGTGCGGCAGTCCTTGGCGACGTAGCTGAGCTGCTCCTCGGTCAGCGTGTAGTAGAAGGAGACCGGCGTGGCACCGGCGCGCAGCGCGGCCGCGTCGGTGATCGCGTGCTCAGCCCGGTTGACCATGTGCATCCCGACCGCGTCGCCGCGCTCGACCCCGAGCTCGCCCAGGGCCAGGGCGAGCGCCTCGCTGAGGTGCTTGAGCTCGGCCCACGTCACCGAGGCCAAGGGCCCGGCGTCGGGGTCCTCCAGGGCCACGAAGTCGCCGAAGTCCTCGGCGTTGAGGTCCTGGACCTCCACGAAGCTCCGGGCCGACCGGCGACGCTCGCTGTCGGTGGACGGGGCCTTGGCCAGGTCGGTCGGGTCGATCACGTCGGTGGCGCTCACGGGTCTCCTCGGCACGCAGGTGGGGACGACAGCCCCCGGTTGTTGGCGGAACGCTAACAGTGGAACTGTCACGGTCCAAGGGGTGGGCCGGACGGTCAGCGGGTCACGCGGGTCACCGGGATCTCCACGACCCGGCGTCCCTGCGGCCGCCGGACCACCGCCAGGAAGCCGCGCACGACGCGGTCCCGGAGGTAGGACGCGACCTGGCCCTTGCGCAGGACCCGGTCCTCGACGCGGAAGCTGAGCGAGCCGTCGTAGGCGCCGCCGCGGTAGACCGAGTCGACGACGCGGAACCGGCGCCAGAGCCGGTCGCCGTCGAGACGGGGACGGAGCCGGCCCGCCACCGCGGTGGTGCTCAGCGCCGGCCCGAAGTCCTCGGGGCGCACGACCACGCCGAGACCCCGGCCGAAGCGGTAGGTCACCGCCCCCGACATGGCGGGGTTGGCGAAGGCGCGCATGGCGCGGCTGACCTCGGTGCTCGACACCTGGGGTGGCGTGTCGACCAGGGACAGCCGGACCGGGTCGCCGTCGGAGGGGAAGGCCGCCTCCACCGCCAGTGCCGCCGCGCCCCGGTCGAGCAGGTGGCCCACCTGGGGGTAGACCGCGACGGCCCGACCGCCCTCGAACCGCACGTCGCCCTCGACCACGGGGTCGTCGACCTGGTCGGCGATGCGGTCCAGGCGGCGCTCGAGGGCGTCCCCGACCGCGACCGACCGGAGCGGCACGTCGGTGCTGCCGACGAAGGCCTCCCACATCTCACGCGGGTCGAAGGACCGGCCGACCGGCACCTGGGCGACCGACCCGGGCACGTCGACCTCCAGCCCGAGGTCGGCGGGACTGAGCCGGAAGGTGCGGTCGGCCACCTGGACCACCAGGGGACGCGCGGCCCTGGCGGCGGTTTCCCGGGCGATCTTCCGGCGGGCCGCCGCGGGGCTCAGCCCGCCCACGCGCACGCCGCCGACGCGGGAGCCCTGCGGCAGGCGGTCGCTGGTGAGGGCGTAGCCGCCCGCGTAGAGGCCGCCGACGAGCAGCACGAGCACGACGAGGACGACCACCAGCGCACGCCGGTCGCGGCGGGCGTCGTCCGCGGCGACGTCGTAGGACACGGGTGCCGGCTCAGACGCCGAGACCGGCGAAGAGGTCGTTCTCCCAGCCACGCCCGTCGACCGGGCCCTGGGTGCCCTTGGCGAGCCTGTACTCCTCGAAGCCCCACGCGGCCTGGCCGAGGTTGTTGCTCAGGGCGAAGAAGGGTCCGTCGGTGGTGATCTGCGTGGCGTGGGCCCGCAGCGCGGCGATCTTGGCGTCGGCGAACTCGCGCCCGTCGATCTGGGCCGCCACCGCGTCGTCGTCGGAGAAGAGGGCCTTGCGCATCGCCTCCCCCATCTCCTCGAAGGGCGAGTCCAGCCCCTCCTCGCGCAGCCTGACCAGGTCGGCCTCGACGCGGGAGAGCGACATCGTCACCCAGTAGATCTTGGCGACGTCCCAGGGCTCGCCGAGGTCGCGCCGGTAGGACGGCACCGCGGCGAGCTGGGCGGCGTACATCGCGACGCGGTGGGCCTGGATGTGGTCGGGGTGGCCGTAGTTGCCGAACTGGTCGTAGGTGACCAGGACCTGGGGCCGCACCTCGCGGACGATCTCGACGAGCAGGTCGGCGGCCTGGGTCAGGTCCGCGCGCCAGAAGGTGTCGTCCCGCACCGTCGGCTTGGGCTGGGCGGCGCCGCTCTCGGACCACTCCATGCCGGAGTCGCGGAAGTGACCCGGCCCGCCGAGGAAGCGGTGGTCGGTGACCCCGAGCGCCTTCATCGCCGCGGCCAGCTCGCCGATGCGGTGCTCGCCGAGCGCGTCGTCGGCGTCGGCGGCGAGGTGGACCAGGTCGGGGACGAGCACCTCCCCCTCCTCGCCGAGCGTGCAGGTCACCAGGGTCACGTGCGCGCCCTCGGCGACGTACTTCGCCATGGTGGCGCCGTTGTTGATCGACTCGTCATCGGGGTGCGCGTGCACGAGCAGGAGGCGCCGGTCACTCATGGGGGTAAGCCTAGTGACATGCACGACGCTCCCCGGGACGCCGGCCCGCTGGCGCACGCCACCCTGCACCGCGGCGCCGACCGTGGCCCGGACATCGAGGCGCTGCTGGCCGTCGGGGCGGAGCGCGTCGGTCTGGGGGGCGTGCTCGCGGACCTCGACCGCACCGGACAGGTCGCGACCGGTCGCCTCAACGCGCTCACCCCGGTGGCCTACGCGTTCACCTGGCAGGCCCAGGACCGCGCGAGCCTGCGGTGGTGGCCGCAGGGCATCACCACCTCGGCCGACGCCGTGGCCGACCTCGACCGCGACGGGGACGCCGAGGACCCGCCGGTGCTGATCACCTCGGCCTACGCCAAGACGGTGCGCGGCGTCGCCCAGGGCAGCCGGATCAGCGTGGTCGACCTGAGTGACCCCGCGCGTCCGCGCTACCGGCACGTCCTGCTGGTCGACGTACGCCGGGACAGTGCGCACGGAGGCACGGGCGCGCCGGTGCTTCGCCCGGTGCGGGCGCACGCCGGCGGCATCGTGTGGCACGGGCCGTGGCTGCACGTCGCCGCGACCGGCCGGGGCTTCTGGACCTTCCGGCTCGACGACCTCCTCCGCGTCGACCCGCTGCCCGACCGGGACCGGCTCGGCGCCGGGCCCGAGGGGATCGCGACCTTCGGCCACCCCTACCTGCTTCCGGTGCGGTTCGGCCACGCCTCGCGCACCGCGCAGGGTGGCGAGCCGCTGCGCTTCTCGTTCCTCTCGCGCAGCCACGGCGCCGGGCCCGCGGAGCTGCTCGCCGGGGAGTACGGCCACGGCGCGATGTCGACGCGGCTCTGGCACTACGGGCTCGATCCGTCCACCAGCCTGCTCGCCGCCGACCCCGACGGCGTCATCCGGCCGCGCCTGTCCACCGTGGCCGGGGTCCCTCGGATGCAGGGCGCGGTCGTGGCGCAGGGGCGTCTCCACGTCACGACGAGCCGGGGCAGGCTGCGGCGCGGGAGCCTGTGGGTCGAGCGCGACGGCGTGCTCGAGGAGCGGCAGTACGCGACCCCGCCCGGCCCCGAGGACGTCGCCTACTGGCCGGCCCGCGACCAGCTGTGGTCCCTCTCCGAGCACCCGCACAGCCGCTACGTCTTCGCGCTCGACCGCCGCCGGTTCGACTGACCACCCCTAGGGACGTAAGTCCCACGCAGGACCACCCGAAAGGTTTACAGCCGTACCTCCCGAGGGTGAGGATCGTTCACGTTCGACCCCATCTCCCACCGCAACTCCATCGAAAGGCGTCGCCCCCACATGCGCACCTTCCCTGCCCTCGGAGCGGCCGTCGTGGTCGCCACCGGCGCGGCCACCCTCTCCCTCCCGCCGTCGTCGGCCGCCCCCGCCGACACCGCAGGCACCTCCTCCACGACCTCGGTCAGCCGCTCCGGCGACCTCGCCGGCTCCGCCGTCCGCGCGCTGCGCGCGCACCCCCGCGCCGGTCACGTCGGCGCCGACCAGTCGTTCCGCGTCACCGACGCGCTGGTCGACCGCGACGGCACCAGCCACGTGCGGATGACCCGCACCTATCGCGGCCTGCCGGTCCTCGGCGGCGACGTCGTCGTCCACCGGACCGCCGACGGCGCGTGGAAGGGCGTGTCCGGCACGCTCGACGCGACCCCCGCCGGCCCGGTCGTCGCGCAGGTCACCGGCACCGCAGCGGCCGCGGCCGCGATGCACGTGCCCGCCGACGCGCAGGTCTCCGGCACGACCCTCGGCGCCCGGAGCCTCGTCCTCGACGCCACCTCCGGCACCCCCCGCCTGGCCTGGAAGGTCCTCACCGGAGGCGTGCAGCAGGACGGCACCCCCAGCCGCCTCGCGACGTACGTCGACGCGCGCAGCGGCAAGGTGCTGCGCAGCGAGCAGGAGGTCGAGACGGTCGACGGCTCCGGCCAGTCGCTCTACACCGGGACCGACCCCCTGCAGCTCACCCTGGCCAGCGGGACCTACCAGCTCAAGGACCCGACCCGCGGCAACACCTACACCACCGACATGAAGAACAAGTCCGACAGCTACGGGTGCCAGCTCCTCGGCGTCAACTGCTCCAACGGCACGCTCTTCACCTCGACCGACAACCTGTTCGGCAACGGCTCGACCAGCAGCCGGGAGTCGGCGGCGGTCGACGCCCAGCACGGCACGGACGTCACCTGGGACTACTACAAGAACGTGCACGGGCGGAACGGCATCTTCGGCACCGGCAAGGGCTCGTTCAACCGGGTGCACTACGGCAACGGCTACGTCAACGCCTTCTGGGACGGCACGAAGATGACCTACGGCGACGGTGACGGCAAGAGCTACGGTCCGCTGGTCTCCCTCGACGTGGCCGGCCACGAGATGTCGCACGGCGTGACCGAGAACTCCGCCAACCTGACCTACTCCGGTGAGTCCGGCGGCCTCAACGAGTCGACCTCCGACATCTTCGGCACGCTGGTGGAGTTCTACGCCGGCGAGACCACCGACGACCCGGGCGACTACCTCATCGGCGAGGAGTTCGACCTGGCCAAGCACCTCGGCTTCCGCCGCATGGACGACCCGTCCTCCGACGGCTCGTCGGCCAGCTGCTGGTCCCCCACCGTCGGCAGCCTCGACGTGCACTACTCCTCGGGCGTGGGCAACCACTTCTTCTACCTGCTCGCCGAGGGCTCGGGCGCCAAGACGATCGGCGGCGTCGCGCACACCAGCACGACCTGCAACGGGTCGACGGTCACCGGCATCGGCCGCGACGCAGCAGGTGCGATCTGGTACCGCGCGCTCACGGTCTACATGACCTCGAGCACGAACTACTCCGGTGCCCGCCAGGCCTCGATCAAGGCGGCCGACGACCTCTACGGCGCGGGCAGCGCCCAGTCCGACGCCGTCGCCGCGGCGTGGAGCGGGGTCGACGTCAGCTGACCCACCCAGGTCCTGCACAAGAGGACGGGTCGCCTCCCGCGTGGGAGGCGGCCCGTCCTGCGTCCGGGGACGTGGCTACCAGCTGCTGCCCACGCGCTGGGCGGGGACCGGAGCCTTCTGGGCGACGATGTGGACCGTGACGTACTCCCCGGCGGAGCCGGAGCGGGTCGCGCCCTGGAACTCGACCTGGTCGTCCTCGGCGAGGGTCGCGTGGACCTCCCAGAAGTCGAAGCGCACGCGGTCCTCCCAGGCCTGCTCGAGGCGCTGGGCGATCTGCACGTGGCTCATCTGCGACGGGAACTTGCACATCGCGATGACGAGCTCGTCGACGTCGTCGGTGTGCTCGACCTCGACGTCCTCGAAGAACCCGGTCGACATCAGCATCGAGCGGACCTTCTCCTCGACGCGGGTGATCTGCTCGGTGGTGGCCGGCGAGGCGTTGGACTGCACCGCGGTGCGGTACCTCTTGTACTGCGTGAGCTCCATGGTCCCCTCCCAGGGATTCCAGGGCGCCGGTCGGTCGGTGGGGCCACGACCCGGCGGCAAGCGTCGTCCGTTCGTCAACTATCTCGACCCGAACGGACGGTCGACAACGCATATCGGGTGAGTCGGGACCTGCGCAGGACAGGTGAGGGCCTAGGTCCTCAAGCGGACAGGAGCCCGCCGGGCCCGCCGTCAGTAGGACTTGGGCAGGCCCAGCATCGAGGTGCCGATGTGGGCCAGGATCAGCTCCTCGGCGACGGGGATGTTCTTGGCGATGCGGGCGTCGCGGAAGAGCCGCTCGACGGGGTACTCCTTGGAGTAGGCCATGCCGCCGAAGGTCTGGAACGCCTGGTTGGCTGCGTCCCAGCCGACCTGCGCCCCGGTCAGCTTGGCCACGTTGGCCTCGTTGCCGCACGGGCGCCCCTGGTCGAACAGCCAGGCCGCCTTGTAGGTCATCAGCCGGGCCAGCTCGGTGGTCGCCTTGATCTGGGCCAGCGGGAACTGGATCGCCTGGTTGGTGCCGATCGAGCGGCCGAACACCGAGCGCTCGCGGGCGTAGTCGGCGGCGATCGCGAGCGCCGCCTCGGCACCGCCCACTCCCCCGGAGGCCGCGATGATGCGCTCGGGGTTGAGCACGTCCCACAGCACGCCGAACCCCGCGTCGACCTCGCCGATCACGTTGTCGACGGGCACGCGCACGTCGTCGAGGAACACCTGGCTCGAGGTGAGCACGTTGGTGCCCATCTTGGGGATCGGCGTGTAGGACAGCGTGCCGGCGGCGAGCGCCTCCTTGACCGGGACGAGGAACAGCGTGAAGCCGTTGACCCGCGGGGTCGCCTCGGCCGCCGGGATCGTGCGAGTGACCGCGATCATCCAGTCGGCGTTCTCCATGTTGGAGATCCAGACTTTTTGTCCCTTGATCAAGAAGTCGTCGCCGTCGCGTCGCGCGCTGGTCGAGATCTCGATCGCGTTGCTGCCGGCGTCGGGCTCGGTCAGGCCGAGGGCGAAGTGGATCTCGCCGGACGCCAGCCCCGGGAGGAGTCGCTGCTTCTGCTCCTCGGTGCCGTGCCGGATGATCGTGGTCGCCCCGAAGCCCGGGTTGAGCACGTAGAGGAAACCACCGGCCGTGCCGCCCGAGGCGCAGAGCGTCTCGTTGGCCACCACGAGCTCGAGCAGGCCCTGCCCGCCGCCGCCGTACTCCTCGGGGATGGACAGGCCGATCCAGCCGCCGTCGCACAGGTCCTGGTAGACCTCGGCAGGGAACCGGTGCTCCTCCTCGCAGCGCGACCAGTACTCGTGGTCGTACTTCGCGGCGACCGCGCGCACGCCGTCGCGGACGGCGAGCGCGGAGTCGGGCAGGTCGAAGTCCATCAGAGCCCCAGCGACCGGCCGATGATCTCCTTCTGGATCTCGGTCGTGCCGCCGTAGATGGTGCTGATCCGGCTGTCGACGAAGGCCCGTGCGACGGGGTACTCCATCATGTAGCCGTAGCCGCCGTGCAGCTGGACGGCCTGGCCCGCGAGCTTGTTCTGCAGCTCGGTGGTCCACCACTTCGCCATCGAGGCCAGCGTCGCGTCGAGCTTGCCGTCGAGGTGCTTCTTGATGCAGTCGTCGACGAAGACCTGCGCGATGCGCGCCTCGGTCGCCATCTCGGCGATGAGGAAGCGGTTGTGCTGGAACTTGCCGATCGAGCGACCGAAGGCCTCGCGCTCCTTGGCGTAGGACAGGCACATCTCGACCAGGCCCTCGCACGCCGCGGCGGCCTGCATCGCGATCGCCAGGCGCTCTTGGGGCAGGTTCATCATCAGGTAGATGAAGCCCTCGCCCTCGTTGCCGAGGAGGTTCTCCTTGGGCACCTCGACGTCGGTGAACGACAGCTCGGCGGTGTCCTGGGCCTTGAGGCCGACCTTGTCGAGGTTGCGGCCGCGCTCGAAGCCGGCCATGCCGCGCTCGACCACGAGCAGGCTGATGCCCTTGTGGCCGGCCTCGGGGTCGGTGCGCGCGACCACGATCACCAGGTCGGCGTTGATGCCGTTGGAGATGAAGGTCTTGGAGCCGTTGAGGACGTAGTGGTCGCCCTTGTCGATCGCGGTGGTGCGCACGCCCTGCAGGTCCGAGCCGGCGCCCGGCTCGGTCATCGCGATCGCGGTGATCGTCTCGCCGCTGACGCAGCCGGGCAGCCAGCGCTGCTTCTGCTCGTCGGTGCCGAGGCTGATGAGGTAGGGGACGATGATGTCGGTGTGCACCGAGAAGCCGGGGCCGTTGGCGCCGGAGCGGGCCTGCTCCTCCGACACGATCTGGTTGAACCGGAAGTCGGTGATGCCGGGGCCGCCGAACTCCTCCGGCACGTCGAAGCAGAGCAGCCCGGCCTCGCCGGCCTTGAGCCACAGCTCGCGCGGGACGACGCCGTCCTTCTCCCACTGGTCGTGGTGGGGCGTCACCTCCTTCTCGAAGAAGGAGCGGACCGTGCTGCGGAAGTCCTCGTGCTCGGCGTCGAAGATGTCGCGTGTCGTGCTGGGCATCAGCTGATCCACTCCTTGAGCTGCGCGGTGGTGGCCACGGGGTCCTCGGTGGCCGGGATGACGTTGAGGTGGGTGACGCCGGAGGCGCGGAACGCCTCGATGCGCTCCTGGACGTAGGACTCGGGACCGACCAGGTTGCACATCTCGAGCAGCTCGGTGGGGACCAGCGCCGCGGCCTCGTCCTTCTTGCCGTCGAGGTAGAGGTCCTGGATCTTCTCGGCCTCCTCCTCGTAGCCGTACTGGCGCACGAGGTCGTTGTAGAAGTTCTTGCCGCGCGCTCCCATCCCACCGATGTAGAGGGCGAACATCGGGCGCACGAAGTCGAGCATCCCCTTGACGTCCTCGCCGATCGCGGCGATGCCGCCCGCGGCGACCTGGAGCTCGCCGAGCTCGGCCGGACGCTTCTCCTTGCCCTTGCGCAGCGACTCGCCCCAGACCTTGTCGGCCAGCTCGGGGGCGTAGAGGTGCGGCAGCCAGCCGTCGGCGTACTCCGCGGTGCCCTCGACGTTCTTGGGGCCGAGCGAGGCGATCCAGATCGGGATCTCGGCGCGCTCGGGCTTGGTCAGCATCTTGAGCGGCTTGCCGAGGCCGGTGCCCTGCCCCTCGGGCAGGGGGAGCTTGATCAGGCCGTCGTGCTCGAGCTTCTCGCGGCGCAGCGCCATGCGCACCACGTCCACGACCTCGCGGGTGCGGCCGAGCGGCTTGTCGTAGGGCACGCCGTGCCAGCCCTCGATCACCTGCGGGCCGGAGGCGCCGAGGCCGAGGATCGCGCGGCCACCGCTGACGTTGTCGAGGCCGGCCGCGGTCTGCGCGAGCAGGGCGGGCGTGCGGGAGTAGATGTTGAGGATCGCCGACCCGATCTCGACCGTCTCGGTCTTGGCGGCGAGGTAGCCCATCAGCGTCGGGCTGTCGAAGCCGTAGGCCTCCGCGATCCACACCGTGTCGAGGCCGGCCTTCTCGAGCTTGGCCACGGCGTCGGCGGCGGCCCGCGGGTTGCCGTCGTACTGGAGCATCTGCGAGAGCTTCATCCACGTCCTTCTGGGGAGTTACCTGGTGATCGAGCCCAGTCGAGATCAGTCGGGACCGAGAGCACGTCAACTGTGACAGCAACACTGTCACGGTGCAATAGTAGGCCAGGTCACACGAGAGGAGGCCGCATGACCGAGGCAGTGGGGGCGCACGAGCAGCCCGGCGACGCCCTGCTCACCATCGACGAGCTCGCCCTGAGCACGGGCCTCACCGTGCGCACGACGCGCTACTACGCCAGCCTCGGCCTCCTGCCGACCCCGGTCCGGCGCGGGCGCATGGCCTACTACGGCCCGAGCCACCTCGCCCGCCTCCACCTCGTGCGCGCCCTGCAGGACCACGGGTTCACCCTCGCCGCGATCGAGCGCTACCTCGAGAACGTCCCGATGGACGCCACCCCGGAGGAGCTCGCCGTCCAGCGCGCGCTGCTCACCGCGTGGAAGCCGCAGCCCGGCGAGACCGTCACCCGCGAGCGCCTCGACGAGATCGCCGGCCGGCCGCTGTCGGAGGAGGACGTCGAGTGGCTGCTCAAGGTCGGCGCGGTCCGCCGCAACGCCGACGGCACCCTGCGCGCGATCCCCCTGGTCGCCAAGGCGGTGGAGACCCTCGACCTCGGCACCCCGATCGAGGCGCTGCAGGAGTCCAACGTCGCCGTACGCCGGCACATGGGTGAGCTCGCCGACGAGCTCACCGCGATCCTCCAGCGCACGATCGTGCCGCAGTTCCAGCGCGAGGACCTGTCGATGGCCGACGCCGAACGCCTCGAGCGCACGATGGCCAACCTGCGTGACCTGACGCTCGAGGCGATCGTCACCGCCTTCCAGCGGGCGGCCGACCAGGTGGCGTCGAAGTCGATGACGCTGGACGGCCCCGTCGGGCTCCCGCCGCGCTGAGCGAGGCCCGAGGCGCCCTGGGGCACGGTCAGGAGCCGGTGACGCTCTCGCCGTACTCCAGCCGGTGACGCATCTCCTGCAGGCCGGCCTCGAGGTGGCGCGAGACCGCCCCCTTGACCAGCAGCTCGGCGACGCGGGCCAGCAGCAGCCCGTTGAGGGAGTACTCCATCTCCATCGTCAGCCGGGCCTGCTCCCCCAGCGGCTCGACCATCATCACGAAGTGGGACGACGTGCCGCGCAGCGGCGTCCACTCGATGCGGTTGGCCGAGGGCGTGGTGATCAGCACGCGGCCGCCGACGTGGAACGTGCCGACCTCGAGGAAGACGTCCCACTCCTCGCCCTCGGACGCGTCCGGCGCCTGGCCGGGGCCCTGGTAGGAGAAGCGGGCGAAGCCCGGGATCGCGGCCAGCGCCTGGGCCGGGTCGGTCACGAAGGCCGCGACCTCCTCGTAGGGCTTGCGGACGTTGATCGCCCGGACGATGCGCTCCGACATCAGCCGATCACCGGGAGCATGGTCTTGGAGGCCAGGGTCGACAGACCGGCCTGCATGACGCTGGTGACGTAGTCGTAGGCCGCGTCCCAGTCGGGGTCGTCCCCGAACCGCTCGTTGAGGTCGATCGGGTCGAGGACCTGGATGCGGATCTTGGCCGGCAGCGGCAGGTGCGGCAGGTCGCCGGGGGTCAGCAGCCACGGGATGCTGCTGCTGATCGGCAGGTTCTTGACCCGCAGGAGCTTGTCGAAGCGCAGCCGCTTGGCCCAGACCCGCCCGTCGTTCCACACCATGAAGGTGTCCTGGCCACCCGTCGCCACCACGGGGACGATCTTGACCCCGGCGCCGTGCGCCAGGCGCAGGAAACCCTGTCGCCCGTCGAAGACGATCTTGTGCCGGTCGCGCCACGGACGCAGGGCCTCGACGTCACCGCCGGGGTAGACCAGGCACGAGGCGCCGGCCTCGAAGATCTGGGCGGCGGCACCCTGGCCGGCGGTGACCACGCCCATCTTGCGGGCGAACGCACCGACCAGCGGGACCTTGGTGACGATGTCGTGGCCCAGGCCGTAGAGCGGGCGGCCGTCGACGGTGAAGAACGTGTTGTAGGCCAGCATGAAGATGAAGGTGTCCGGGATGTTCGCGCCACCGCTGTGGTTGGCCACGAAGAGCACCGGCTCGTCGGGGACCTTCTCGAAGCCCCGGACCTCGGCGCGGTGGTAGACCGCGGTCATCAGCCACAGGCGCGGCAGCATCCGCCGGATGAACGACGGGTCGCGGCCCGAGAGGTCGACCCGGCCCCCGGCCGGCTCGATCCGGTTGTCGCGGCGGACGTCCTCCTCGGGCGAGCTCTGGAGCACGCCCCTGAGCGGGCCCGCACCCAGCTTGAGCGGGCCGATCCCGATGGCCATGTGGTCCCTTCCGTCCGTGCGCTGACCCGGTTCAACGACGCCGGACGGGTGCGCGCTACGACCCGCCCGGGTGAAGTCGACCACGTCCGGCCGCGGCGTGCGACCGGGTCAGGCGAATCGGCGGGCCGCCTCCAGCGCCTGCCGGCCGTAGCCACCACCGAACAGCACGGCGTGCACGAGCAGGCAGTGCAGCTGGTGCAGCGGGACCCGGTCGGCCCAGCCCTCGGCCAGCGGGTGCACCTCCTCGTAGCCCGCCCGGACCTCCTCGAGGTGGGGCGCCCCGAAGAGGGCGAGCAGGGCCAGGTCGGTCTCGCGGTGGCCGCCGTGCGCCGCAGGGTCGACCAGCACCGCGCCGTCGGGCGTCCACATCACGTTGCCGGACCACAGGTCGCCGTGGAGGCGGGCGGGCACGTCGTCGGTGTCGAGGTCGCCGCTCCTCAGGCGGTCGCACACCGCGTCGAGCACCTGCACGTCCATCCCCCGGTCGCGCGCGAGCCGCGCCATGGGGCGGACCCGCGCCTCGGCGTACATCTCGCCCCAGCGGTCCCAGGCACCCAGCTCGAGCGGCAGCGGGTCGGACAGGGGGCCGAAGAAGCCGGGGCCGAGGTACCCCTCCGGGGCGCAGGCGTACGACGGCGCACCGGCGTCGTGGGTGTGCGCGAGCCCGGCGCCCAGGGCGCGGGCGGCGTCCGAGGTGGGCGCGACCGACCGGAGCCGCACCAGGTCGAGGTGCTCGGGGCCGACGTCGAGGACCTCGACGACCGGCGCCCCTCCGGAGCCGGTGGCCCCGGCGAGCCAGCGCAGCCCGGCCGCCTCCCACGCGACGTAGCCCTCGGTCGACGACTGCTTGCGGAACACCTCGGTCACCTCCCCATCGTGCCCGGCTGCGCCCGGCTGAGCCCGGGGCAGAGCGGGTAGGAGGACGACATGGGCGACCAGCTCGACGTCTACCGCTGCAAGCGGGACTTCACGCGCACCCCGGAGCCGTCCGGCGCGGTGAGCCCTCCCGACGGCCGGCCGCGGTTCGTCGTGCAACGCCACCGGGCCAGCCGCCTGCACTACGACCTCCGCTTCGAGATCGACGGCGTGCTGGTGAGCTGGGCGGTCCCCAAGGGACCCACGCTCGACCCCGCGGCCCGGCGGTTGGCGATGCACGTGGAGGACCACCCGGTGGAGTACCTCCACTTCGAGGGGGTCATCCCCTCCGGGGAGTACGGCGGCGGGGACGTCATCGTGTGGGACACCGGCACGTGGGAGCCGGTCAGGACCGAGGACCCGCGCGCCGCCGTGGAGGCGGGCGAGCTGCACGCGGAGGTGCACGGCGACAAGCTGCGGGGGCGGCTCGTGCTGGTCCGCCGTGAGGCCCGGGAGGGCGAGAGCGGCGAGCCCTGGATGCTGCTGCACAAGCGCGACGAGCACGCCGTGGACGGCTGGGACCCCGAGGAGCACCCGCGGTCGGTGCTCACCGGGCGCACCAACGACGAGGTGCTGGCGGACCCGGACCTGCTGTGGCGCTCGGACCTGCCGGCCGCTCAGGCCGCGGTCCGCACGACCCACGAGCCCGTGGACGACGACGCCATCGACGTCCTCGCGTCACTAGGGCAGCAGGGCACCTGGGAGGTGTTCGGACGCAGGGTCAAGGTGACCAACCTGGACAAGGAGCTCTTCCCCGGGCTGCCCGGCGAGCCCCCGGTCACCAAGCGCGAGCTGCTCGCCTACGCCGCGCGCGTGGCGCCGTACGCCCTGCCCTACCTCGAGGGCAGGCCGCTCAACCTGCATCGCTACCCCGACGGCGCCGAGCGCAAGGGGTTCTGGCACAAGCAGCGCCCCGACCACGCCCCCGACTGGGTCGGCTCGTGGGACAACCCCGACGCCGACGACGGCGAGACCACCACCTACGTCGTGGCCGACGAGCCGGCGGTGCTCGTGTGGGCGGCCAACTTCGGGGCCCTGGAGTGGCACCCGTGGACCTCGACCACCGCGTCGCCGCACCAGCCGTCGTACGCCCTGGTGGACCTGGACCCCGGCGAGCGCACGACCTGGGACGAGCTGCTCCAGCTCGCCCGGCTGCACCGGACCGCGCTCGAGCACCTGGGCGTGACCTCGCGGCCCAAGGTGACCGGACGCCGCGGCATCCAGGTGTGGGTGCCGGTCGTGGAGGGCTACACCTTCGACGACACCCGGGCCTGGGTCGAGCGGCTCTCCCGGACCGTCGGCCAGGTCGTGCCCGACCTGGTGAGCTGGAAGTGGGAGGTCAAGGCGCGCAAGGGGCTCGCGCGCCTCGACTACACGCAGAACGCGGTCAACAAGACCCTCGTCGCGCCGTACTCCCCGCGGCCGGCGCCCGGCGCACCGGTCTCGGTGCCGCTGACCTGGGACGAGCTCGACGACCCCGACCTGCGACCGGACCGGTGGACCGTGCGCACGGTGCCGGGACGGCTGGCCGACGAGGGCGACCCGTTCCGCGTGCTGCTGGGCGCAGCGCAACGGCTCCCCGACCTCACCTGAGGTCGGGGAGCCGTGGGAGGTGCACGTCAGGCGGCGCGCAGCGGCGCGAGCGCGCCGGCCATCTGCTCGACCTGGTCGAAGACCGTGGCGAGCTCGCCCTCGCGGCGCTCCATCGGCGACAGGCCGTCGTCGCCCATGTCGTGGAACAGCGACAGCGCGACCTGGGCGCGCACCGCGACCATGCGGGCGTTGGCCACGATCGTGCGCCAGTGCTCGACCGCGCGGACGGCCCCGTCGGCGCCGTAGCCGACGAAGGCGACCGGCTTGTCGCCCCACTCGGGGTAGAGCACGTCGAAGGCGTTCTTGAGCGCCGCCGGGACGCTGTGGTTGTACTCCGGGGTGACGAAGACGAAGCCGTCGAAGGCGTCGACGGCGCTGCTCCAGCGGCGGGTGTTCTCGTTGTCGTAGTCGCGGTCGGCCGCGCCGGGCACGGTCGGCTCGGAGAGCAGCTCGAGGTCGAAGTCGTCGACGTCGAGCAGCTCGTAGTCGGCGAACGCGCGCTCCTTGGCCTGCCGGGCCACCCAGTCGGCGACCTCGGGGCCGAGACGTCCGGGGCGGGTGCTGCCGATGACGATGGCGATGCGGGGCTTGGTGGTCGACATGGGGGTGGGACCTTCCGTCGGGTGCTGGTGCGTGAGGCCGACGCGTGACGCGTCAACTACCTCCAGTGTGCCCAGGTCGAGCCCACCTATTCACGCCAGGCGCGTCACATGGACGTCGACGGTCATCCGGTCGGTCGCCGCGCCGGCGTAGATGCCCTGCAGCGGGATCACGTCGTCGTAGTCGCGGCCGCTCGCGACGACGACGTGCCGCTCGCCCGGGTGGGTCTCGTTGGTCGGGTCGAAGCCCCGCCACCCGTCGTCCCACCACTCCACCCACGCATGGCTCTCGCCGCGCACGGTCTCGCCGACGGCGGCGTCCTCGCGGGGGTGGAGGTAGCCCGAGACGTAGCGTGCCGGGATGCCCAGGTGGCGCAGGCCCCCGATGACCAGGTGGGCCATGTCCTGGCAGACGCCGCTGCGCTGGGTCCACGCCTCCGAGCCGTGCGAGCGCACGTCGGTGGCGCCGACGACGTAGTCCACCTCGGCATGCACCAGGTCGCAGATGCCGTGGGCGGCCTCCCCCGGTGTCGCGGCCGCCGCGCGGATCGCGTCGCACCGCTCGGCGAAGTCCGGCGGAGGAGCCACGCGCTCGGTGAGGGTGAGGTACTCGGTGAAGCGGTCGAGCACCTCCTCGGCCTCGAGGTCCTGCCAGGTCAGGCGGCCCTCGACCTCGGCGCCGGGCAGCGTGTGCACGTGGGCGGTCGCCACGATCGACAACGAGTCGTGCATCTCGAGGACCTCGAACGAGGTCACCTCGTTGCCGAAGTAGTCCTTGTAGGTCAGCGACCACGGCGTCGGCGTCACGTCGATCCGCGAGTGCGCCACGATCTGGTCGGCCGCGGTGGGCGGCGTCAGCCGGGCCTGGTTGTACGACGCGGCCGCCAGCCCGTCGTACTCGAAGGTCGTGCTGTGCACGATGCGCAGGTGCATGTCGTCCTCCCCGTCCTCAGCCCTGGAGCCCGTGCCAGTAGAGCGCCTCGGCGCCGGCGAAGTAGCGCCGTGTGACCACCTCGGTGGCCTGGGCGCAGGTGCGCTGCAGCCGCTCCATGGACGCCGGCAGGTCGGCGGCGACGTCGGCGATGGAGGAGTACTCCAGCTCCGAGCGCATGCGACCGAGCAGCCGCTGCGCCTCGTTCTCGAAGCCGCGGCGGCCGCCGGTCTCGATGTTGGCCAGGCACTGCTCCGCCCGGGCGAGCGAGAAGACCACCGACCGCGGGAACAGCCGGTCGAGCAGGAGGAACTCGGCCTCCTGGTGGGGCACGCCGGGGGTCGGCTGCGTGCGCAGGAACGCCTCGTAGGCGCCGCACGCCCGCAGGGTCGAGGCCCAGCGCGAGGCGGTCGCCGCCGACGGTCCCCCGGACGTCATCTCGCTCGTGGCGATCAGCCGCGACGTCATGTCGGCGCGCTCGATGCAGCGGCCCAGCACGAGGAAGTGCCACCGCTCGTCGCGCGTCATCGTGGCGTCGGCGGTGCCGTTGATCAGCGCGGAGCGCTCGCGCACCCACCGGAAGGTCGCGCTCGAGCGCATCGAGCGGAACTGGCCGGACGGGATCGCGCGGTAGGTCGTGTTGAGCGCCTCCCACAGCGGCTCGGACAGCGTCTCGCGCGCCCGCCGCGCGCTCTCCCGCGCGCCCGCCAGCGCGGCTGCGATCGAGGTGGGCGAGAGCGGGTCGTAGGCCAGCCGGGCGAGCACGTCGCCGCGGCCCAGCGGGCGGTCGTCGCCGGTGTCGACGCCCATGATCGCCAGCACCGACCGCGCGGTGGCGCCCTCCTCGGCGGTCGGGTCCTCGAGCATGATCTGCAGCTGCACGTCGAGGATGCGCGCGGTGTCCTCCGCCCGCTCGACGTAGCGGCCGATCCAGAACATCGACTCCGCGATCCGGCTCAGCACGACGCCTCCCGACCCTGCTGCTGCTGCTGCTGTTGCTGCTGCTGCTGCTGCTGTTGCTGCTGCTGTTGCTGTTGCTGTTGCTGCTGGACCTCGCTGTCGCCCATCTCGACCAGGGCCGGGCCGGCGTCGCGGGTGCCGACCGGCGGGACGGTCGGGACGTGCTCGGGCTCCGGCAGGGGCGTGCGGGGCGGGGCGAGGACCCAGGTGTCCTTGCTGCCACCGCCGCGGGAGGAGTTGACCACCAGCTCGCCCTCCTGGAGGGCCACACGGGTCAGGCCACCGGGGAGCACCCAGACGTCGTCCCCGTCGTTGACCGCGAACGGCCGCAGGTCGACGTGACGCGGCCCCATCTGCCCGTCGACGAACGTCGGGACGGTCGAGAGCTGCACCACCGGCTGGGCGATCCAGTCGCGGGGACGGCGCAGCACCCGCACCCGCAGGTCCTCCAGCTCGTCCTTGCTGGCGGCGGGCCCGATCACGATGCCCTTGCCGCCGGACCCGTCGACCGGCTTGACCACGAGCTCGTCGAGCCGGTCCATCACCTCCTCGAGGTGGTCGGGCTCGCCCAACCGCCACGTGTCGACGTTGCGCAGCACCGGCTCCTCGGAGAGGTAGTAGCGGATCAGGTCGGGCATGTAGGTGTAGACGAGCTTGTCGTCCGCGACGCCGTTGCCGACCGCGTTGGCCAAGGTGAGGTTGCCGGCGCGGGCCGCGTCGAGCATGCCGGGACAGCCCAGCAGCGAGTCGCGACGAAAGTGGATCGGGTCGAGGAACTCGTCGTCGACGCGGCGGTAGATCACGTGCACCGGCGCCAGGCCGCTCGTCGTCCGCATCATCACGCGGCCGCGGCGGGCCACGAGGTCGCGGCCCTCGACGAGCTCGACGCCCATGGTGCGCGCGAGCAGCGCGTGCTCGAAGTAGGCCCCGTTGAAGACACCGGGGGTGAGGACGACGACGGTCGGGTCGGAGACGCCGGCGGGGGCGGCGGCCCGCAGGGCGCTCAGCAGGCGGCGGGGGTAGTCGTCGACGGGCCGGATGCGGTGGTTGGCGAAGGTCTCGGGCAGCGCGGTCGCGATCGCGCGCCGGTTGGTCATCACGTAGGAGACGCCGGAGGGCACGCGGACGTTGTCCTCCAGCACCCGGAACTCGCCCCCGGAGTCGCGGACCAGGTCGATGCCGGAGACGTGCACGCGCACGCCGTTGCTCGGCTCGTAGCCCGCGACCTCGCGGTGGAAGTGGGAGGAGGTCACGATCACCCGGCGCGGGATGACGCCGTCGGCGAAGACCCGCCCCGCGGCGTAGACGTCGGCGAGGAACAGCTCGAGGGCCTGGACCCGCTGCTTGACGCCCCGCTCGACCAGGGACCAGGGCTCGTGCTCGATCACCCGCGGCAGGATGTCGAGCGGGAACGCCCGCTCCTCGCCGCCGATGTCGAAGGTGACGCCCTGGTCGAGGTAGCGGGTCTGGAGCGCCTCGGCCCGACCGCGCAGGTCGGAGTCGGACATGTCGGTGAGCGCGTCGCGCAGCCCGGTGTAGGCCCCACGCAGGCGCTCACCGTCGAACATCTCGTCGTTGGCCGTCCCGGCGCTCTGCCCGTAGCCACTGAACATCCCGTTCACGCCTCGCAAGGTAGCGGCCCTGCGTTGCAGGCGGGTGGCCCGCGCACGACCTCGTCTCGACCGACAGCCCGCGTCGGCTGGGAGGACAGCTGGGTCGAGCTCGGGGGTCAGGCGAGAGCCGCGGCGCGCACCACCATCACGTCTGGCAGGTCGCGCACGATCTCCCGCCAGGTCTCCCCGGCGTCGGCGGACGCATAGACACTCCCGTTCCTGGCGCCGACGTAAACCCCGGCCGGGTCGTGGGTGTCGGTGCACATGCCGTCGCGCATGACGCCGACGAAGAAGTGGTGCGGAAGCCCGGTGCCGGACTCCTCCCAGGTCGCACCGGCGTCCCGGGAGCGGTAGACGCGCGCCTTGCCCTCCGGCGGGTAGCGGTTGGCGCCGCCGCCGATCGGGAAGACGAACAGCGTGTCGGGCTCGTGCGGGTGGACCACGACCGAGAAGCCGAAGTCGGACGGCAGGCCGTCACCGATGTAGTCCCACGAGCCGCCCTCGTCGTCGGAGCGGTAGACACCGCCGTGGTTCTGCAGGTAGAGCCGCTCGGGCCGGCTCGGGTGGCGGGTGACCTTGTGCACGCACTGACCGAACTCGGGGTACTGCTGGCCCTCGGGGAGGAACTCGGCGCGGATCCCCTGGTTGCGCGCCGACCACGACTCCCCGCCGTCGCGGGTCTGGTAGACCCCGCCGGTCGAGATCGCCGCGGTGACCGAGTCGGGGTCGGTGGGGTGGGGCAGGATCGTGTGGAAGGCCTGGCCGCCGAACCCCGCACCCCACTCGGTGCGCTGGGGGTGGTCCCACAGGCCGCGGACCAGCTCGAAGTGCTCGCCCCGGTCGCGGGAGCGGAAGATCGCCCCGGGCTCGGTGCCGGCGTAGACCGTGGTCTCGTCGGGACCCGGCTGGAGCTGCCAGATGCGCTCGACCGAGGCGTCGACGTCGTCGGGGAAGGTCGGGCCGCCGTTGGGCGTGGCCTCCCAGGTCTCGCCCAGGTCGTCGGAGCGGTGCACCTGCGGGCCCAGCCACATGCTCGCCGCGCCGGCGAACAGTCGCGGCTTGCCGCCACGGGTGTCGACCATCACCGAGTAGACCTGGTCGACGTCGAAGAACGGGCCCTTCCACGCCCAGCTCTCCCGGGCGTCGTCCGAGGTCCCGACCCAGACCCCCTTGCGCGTCCCTGCCATCAGCACCGTCGACATGCCCGACCTCCGTCTCGTCGTCCTGGGTACGGCCTACCAGACGTGGCCGACAGAACGACAGACCAGGACCGGACCAGGAACTCATCGGTCCCGGTGGTCGAGCTCGTCGGGGCCCCGCCTCAGCGGCGCGGCACCAGCACCGTGTAGTCGAAGTCCAGGACGACCTCGGGGAGGTGCTTGCCGTCCTCGCCCTTGTAGGGGAAGTCCGCGCAGGCGCGGTCCTTGGTCGCCACCGTCCGCACCCGCAGGGCGCCGACGTCGGTGCGGCCCGGCACCTCGAGCTTGTCCAGCACCTCCGACCAGGCGTAGACGGTGTCACCGGCGAAGGTCGGGTTGGTGTGCGAGCCGCCGTTGATCGCGGCGATGCTCACCGCGTTGGCCAGCCCGTTGAACGACAGCGCCCGGGCGATCGAGATGACGTGGCCGCCGTACACGATGCGGCGGCCGAAGCGCCCGTGCTGCTCGACGTGCTGGTTGAAGTGCACCTTGGCGGTGTTGTGGTAGAGCCGGGTGGCCAGCATGTGCTCGGCCTCCTCGATCGTCATCGCGTCGACGTGGTCGATCCGCTCGCCGGGCTCGTAGTCGTCCCACAGGTGCGGGCTGCCGGACAGCGTCGTGTCGAACGACCCCTCGCCGAACGGCACCGTGAGCTGGTCGGCGGGGACCGCCTTCGGCAGCTCGGGTACGACGGTCTCGGGCGCCGGGCTCGCCTCGTCGCGCTTGCGGACCATCACCCAGCGGACGTAGTCGAGCACCACCTCGTCGCGCTGGTTGCGGCCCACCGAGTGCACGTAGACCACACCCGTCCTGCCGTCGCGGTTGGCCTTGACGCCGATGACCTCGCTGCGCGCCGACAGCGTGTCGCCGGCGTACACCGGGGCCTGGAAGGTGCCGGCCGCATAGCCGAGGTTGGCGACCGCGTTGAGGGAGACCTCCGGGACGGTCTTGCCGAAGACGACGTGGAAGACCAGCAGGCTGTCCATCGGCTGACGGTCGTAGCCCAGCGCTTCGGCGGTCGTCGCGCCCGAGGTCGGGGCGAACCGCGCCCCGTAGAGCGCGGTGTAGAGGGCCGCGTCGCCCTCGGTGACCGTGCGGGGGCTGGTGTGCACCAGCTCCTGCCCGACGGTGAAGTCCTCGAAGTAGTTGCCCGCGTCGGTCTTCCGGTTCGTCATGCGGGCATCCTCCCAGCCCGGCTCACTCCAGGAGGTCGCGGACCAGCTCTGCGTAGCGGATGAGAGCGAGGTCACCGAGGTAGCGCTCCCGCACGCTCTCCTTGGCCGCCTCCCCCAGGCGCCGGCACTCGTCGTCGTCGGCGAGGAGCTCGGCCAGCAGGCGCGCGAAGCCGTCGAGGTCGTGCGGGTCGTCGAGCAGCAGGCCGTTCTCCCCGTGCTCGATCTGGTCCTGGATGCCGCCGACGCGCGTCGCGACGACGGCGCGGCCCTTCCACATCGGCTCGGTGACGGTGAGCCCGAAGCCCTCGACGATGCTCTTCTGGACGACCACGGTCGCGTGCCTCTGCAGGGCGTTGACGATGTGGGCGTTCTCGTCGATGTCGTCCATCGGGAGGCTGCACAGGTGCAGGCGCGGCTTGACCTCGTCGGGCTGGTCCTCCCAGATCTTGGTGCACTCCTCGAGCACCTGCTGCCCCTCCGGGTCGTCGCTGACGCCGGACACGTCGGGCCCGCAGAGCATCAGGTGCACGTCGTCGGGCAGGTCGTCGAGGTGGTCGGTGAACGCGCGGAGCACGCCGTCCATGTCCTTGAGCCGGTCCCAGCGGCTGACCTGGAGCACGAGCCTCGCGTCGGCCGGGACCACCTGGCCGCCGTGCACGAGGTCGTCGTACGCCCGGACCTCGCCGGTGCTGCCGTCGCGGCGGGAGAACTTCACCGAGCCGGCCCCACCCGGCACGTCGACGATCCCCGTGCGCTCGAGCACCGCGTCGACGTCGTCGCGGTCCATGTCCTCGTTCTTGGCCGAGAACGGGTCGATCGAGGGAGGGATGATGCGGACCCGGTCCTCGGGGACCCAGTCGGGCACGTAGGCCGGGCGGGAGAACACGACCGCCTCGGCGTCCTCGACGTAGGGCCGCAGGAACGCCCAGGCCTTGTCGGTGCGCTCGCAGGGCTCGTCCTTGCCGACGTGGCAGCGCCAGACGACGTGGGCCCCCGCCTCGCGCAGCGCGCGGCCCATGCCGGCGGTCTGCGGGTCGTGCAGGACCACCACGTCGCCCTCCTCGACCCGGGAGAGCAGGTGCTCGGTCTCGCCGCGGAGGACCTCCTCGTAGAGCTCGCGCTCCTCCTCGCCGAGGGCACCCCCGTCCCCGTCGGAGCCGTGGAGCAGGTTGTGGATGCGCTTGGTGAGCGTGAAGAACGGCGACGAGCCGTCGAGCACCACCCAGCGCGAGTCGATGCCGGCGCCCTTGGTGTAGGCGAGCAGCGCGAGCAGCATCTCGGCGACCCCACCGCCGCTCGCCGTGGCGTTGACGTGCCACACCGTGCGACCGTCCAGCACCTCCCGGCCCCAGTCGATCACCTCGTCGAGGCGCTCGCGCCGATCCGGGAGCAGCAGCTCCGCCAGCTTGTCGATCGGGGTGCTGCCGAGCTCGACGTCCTTCACAGGTCCTCCAGGGGTGTCGGTCGTCTGGTCCTACCCGGCACGATGTCGACGTACGCCCCACCCCGCAGCACTGCCCTCCGGAGGTCTCCCGTGGCCAAGCCGCCGTTCCCCGACAAGGTCCGCCAGAAGCTCGAGCAGCCCAACCCCTGCACGATCACCACGTTGCGCTCCGACGGGAGCCCGGTCTCGGTGGCCACGTGGTACGTCCTCGACGGCGACCGGATCCTGGTCAACATGGACCACACCCGTGCGCGCCTGCAGCACCTGCGGGACGACCCCCGGGTCGCGATCACCGTGCTGGACAAGGACTCCTGGTACACCCACGTCAGCATCGTCGGACGGGTCGTGGAGATCGCCGACGACGAGGGCCTCGCGGACATCGACCGGATCTCGCGGCACTACACCGGCAAGGACTACCCCGTCCGCGACAGTGCACGGGTCAGCGCCTGGGTCGCGGTGGACCGGTGGCACGGCTGGGGCGCGACGAAGGCCCGATGACCCCCACCGAGCACCTCGAGGCGCTCGGCGCCGAGGGCCGCCTCCTCGCGGCTGCGGTCGCCGCGGGTGCCGGGACCTCGCCGGTCCCCGGCCTCGGCGACTGGACCCTCGACGACGTCGCCCGCCACACCGGGTCGGTCCACGAGTGGATCTGCGAGGTGGTCGCCCACGGGCTGCCCGACTGGGGGTACGACGACCTGATGCCCCGGGCGCCGCAGGACCACTCGGTGCTCGCGGCGTGGTACCTCGAGCGCCTCTCCTCGCTGCTCGAGCTCCTCGCCTCCGTCCCCGCGGACCGGGAGGTGTGGACGCTGTTCGACACCCCGCCCGGGATCGACTTCTGGAAGCGGCGGCAGTGCTTCGAGACGCTCGTCCACCGCTACGACGCCGAGGGGGCGGCGGGCCGTCGTACCCCGGTCGACGCGGCGGTGGCGACCGACGGCGTCGAGGAGGCGCTGCAGATGGTGCGCCACCGCACGCGGTTCGGCAGTGACCGCGAGGTCCGCTTCGCCGTGCGTACGACGGACACGGGCTCGGCGTGGACGCTGCAGGTCGGCGGGTCGCTGCCGCGGGAGGAGCGCACCCTCGTCGAGGGCTCCGACGGCGACGTCGAGCTGAGCGGCCGCGCCGCCGACCTCGTGGTGCACCTGTGGAACCGGCCGCCCGAGCAGCCGGTCGCCCTCGCCGGCGACGCCTCGCTCTGGGACGTCTGGAGGCAGCACGCCGTCATCCGCTGATCGCCGCCACCGGCCAGCGATTCCCCGGTGGTCGAGCAGCGAGCGGAGCGAGCGATTCCCCGGTGGTCGAGCAGCGAGCGGAGCGAGCGATTCCCCGGTGGTCGAGCAGCGAGCGGAGCGAGCGATTCCCCGGTGGTCGAGCAGCGAGCGGAGCGAGCGATTCCCCGGTGGTCGAGCAGCGAGCGGAGCGAGCGATCAGTCGAGACCCCCCCCCCGCCCTGTGGACGGAATCCGGTCCGTAAACCCGCAGGTCAGAGGGGGTTTTTGGTTCCGTGGATTGTCGGTGGTGCCTGGTTGAGTGGTTTGCATGGACGAGGACCAGGCAGCACCGCAGACCGCGCCGACGGGCGCGGCTGCGGTGACCCCGACCGGAGAGCGGGCGCATCGGGTGCACTGGTTCTCCGGTCGTCTGGGTGAGGTCCTCGACGGGCTCCTGGGCCCCGACGGAGAGGCGGGTCTGGCGCTGTCGCTGCTCGATGAGCAGCAGACCGCGGAGACGGTGGTCGAGATCCACCGTGCGGTGGCCCGGCTCCGAGGTCTGACCGCGGAGCCGCTCGCCCACGCCGAGACCCTCGACGTCGCCGCTCACGCCACGCCGGTCGCGACCACCACCGGGGCGTGGTTCGCCCACGCCACCCGCACCGGCCGCCCGGCTGCGGCACGGCAGGTGAAGCAGGCGCTGCGGCTGGCCGGCGAGCGTCGTCTGACCGGGGCGGCTCTGCGGGCTGGTGCCTGTGACGCCGCGCAGGCAGCAGTCGTGGTCAAGGCGGTCGACGACCTTCCCGAGCACGTCGGGCCGGTCCTGCGCGACCAGGCCGAGGCCCACCTGCTCGACCTGGCCCGGGTCCACGACGCCGAGGAGCTGACGAACCTCGCCCGGCACCTGCACGAGGTGATCGACCCCGAGGGCGCCGAGGCCGCCCTGGCCGCCCGGCTCGCCGCGGAGGAAGACGCCGCCCACGCCGCCACGACCTGCAAGGTCCGTGACACCAGCAACGGCCGCACCCGCGCGGTGATCGACATGCCCCGCCTGGACGGCGACCTGTTCCGCTCGATCCTGCACGCGCTCGAGTCACCCAAGCGACCCACCCACCAGCCCTCCCCGACCGGGAAGCGACGCGGCAAGCGACGCGGCAAGCGACGCGGCAAGCGACGCAAGAAGGGCACCGGGACCCACAGCACGGCGACCAGGAGAGACAGCACCGAGACCGGGAGGGACGACGGATTCGTCGAGGACCCGACCCGCCCTGGCCGTCGGATCAGCCGCGACCAGGCACGAGGCCGCGCGTTCTGCGAGCTCCTCGAACGCCTCCCGGCCGCTTGCCTGCCCTCCACGGGAGGATCGCCGTTCACCGTCGTGGTGACCATGACCCTGGCCTCGCTCCTCGGCGGCCTGGCCCCCGGCGTCCTGGACACCGGCACCCTCATCAGCCCCGGCGAGGCCCGTCGCTTGGCCGCCGAGCACGGCCTGATCCCCGTCGTGCTCGGCACGAAGTCCGAGGTCCTCGACGTCGGCGACAAGGCCCGCTTCCACACCCAGGCGATGCGCATCGGACTCCGCGTGCAGCACCGCACCTGCACCGTGCAGGGCTGCACCGTCCCCGCCGCGTGGTGCCACGCCCACCACAAGACCCCCTGGGCCCTGTCCCGACGGACCAGCCTCGCCGACGGCACCCTGGTCTGCGGCCCCCACCACCGCAAGATCCACCATCCCGCCTACACCACCACCTACGACCCCGGCGGCACCACCCACCTCACCCGCACCCGCAGATAGGCCGCACTAACCTCGCGGCATGGACGACATCCACCTCGCGGACGAGCGGACGCTCCTGCTGGGCCTGCTCGATCGGCAGCGCGCCGAGATCGTGGCGCTCCTCGACGACGTGAGCGAGGAGGAGGGCCGGGCCAGGCTGGTGCCGTCGCTCACGACGGTGATGGGGCTGGTGAAGCACGCGACGTTCGTCGAGAAGGTCTGGTTCCACTCACGGGTGGCCGGCGTGCCCCGCCACGTCGTGGGGCTGCCCGACGACATCGACAGCAGCTTCGTCGTCGACGACACGGACACGGTGGCGTCGGTGCGCGAGGCCTACCTCGCCGCCTGCGACCACTCCCGCACGGTGGTCGAGGGGCGCGACCTCGACGAGGAGCACCAGTGGCGCACGGTGCGGGTGAGCCTGCGCTACATCGTGCTCCACATGGTGCAGGAGCTCGCCCGGCACGCGGGCCACGGCGACATCCTGGTCGAGCAGCTCCAGGCCCGCCGCTGACCAGGGCCTCAGCCAGAGACCGAGCCGGAGACTCAGCCGGAGACCGCAGCGACCGCCTCGACCTCGACCAGCTGGTCGGGGTAGCCAAGCACCGTGACGCCCTGGAGCGTCGCGGGCGGATCGTGGTCGCCGAAGTCGTCGCGGAAGGTCTGCCACGCGTCGACCAGCTCCGAGCGCTCCGAGGAGGCGACGAGCACGCGGACGAACACCACGTCCTCGACCGTCGCGCCCGCCTCGGCGAGCGCCACGCGCAGGTTGCCCATGACCTGGCGGGTCTGCGCCACGACGTCACCCGGCGCGAGCGTCTGGCCGTCGGGGTCGAGCGGGCAGGCGCCGGCGAAGTGGACCGTGCGGGTGCCGGGTCAGCCACAGCGGCGTACGCGTAGGGCGCGGGGGCGAGGGTCGGGCAACGCACCAGTCGGGACGGCATGCGGCGATCCTGCCCTGCCCGCGTCAGCCGGAGCCCGGCGACGCCACCTCCAGCGCCGAGCCGGGGAGCCACTCGACCGTCACCGCCCACCCGCGTCCGGGGTGCCGGGACAGGTAGGCGACCTGGCCCTCCCACACCCCGGCGTTGCGGCGCCACTCGAGCAGCAGCCCGGCGCGCGGGACCGCGGTGCCGTCCGCCGGGTCGAGGACCCAGCAGTGACGTCCGGGGTACGGCGGGTCCTCGCGATCCCAGGCGGGCCGCGCCTCCTGCCCCAGGCGCACGCGCTCGGACATCGGCAGCGACTGGCCGCCGTACCTGTTCATCCCACCTGCCACCGACCCATCCTGCCATCGAACTGGTGTACGGATGTCGTCAACGGTCGAGGAACCGGATCGGAACCAATCCCAGGAGGGTGTCCGGAGCGGGACCTTGCGGACTGGCCGCCACCAGCCCTCGGTGCAAGCCTGCGAGGTGGCCGGCCGCAACCGGCGACCGGCTCCGTTCGGGACCGGAGGTCATTCCATGGCTGACTGCATGATCAGCAATCTCGATCGCGAGGGTGAGGGTCGGGTCTTCCGCGCCCACGGCCACGCGACGCTCGGGAACGCAGGCGGGATCTCGGTGCTCAAGGGCACCTTCGAGCCCGGCTGGAAGTGGTCCGACGACGTCAAGCCGATCGCGGGCACGTCCAGCTGCCAGGTCCGGCACATGGGCTACGTGCTCGAGGGCACCATGCACATCCGCATGGACGACGGCAGCGAGTGGGACATCGGCGCCGGGGACGTCGTCGACCTCCCGGCCGGTCATGACGCCTGGGTGACCAGCGACGTCGCGCTGGAGATGGTCGACATCTCCCCCGAGGCCACCCGCTACGCCGTCACGCGTCCCACCGACATCGCCTCGCCGGACGACCAGTGGATGACGCTGGTCCGGCGCGGCTACGCCGCCTTCAACTCAGGCGACGTCGAGACGCTGCTCGGCCTGTTCTCCAAGGACGTCGTCCAGCACGTGCCCGGCCACGGACCGCTGGCCGGCACCTACAAGGGACCGGAGGCCGTCCTGGGCTACTACGGCAAGCTCGCCGAGCTGACCGGCGGCACGTTCCGCGCCGACCTCGTCGACGTGCACGGCGACGGCTCGGGCCACGTCTGCGCCACGCACCAGACCAGCGCGACGCGCAACGGCGCCAAGCGGGTCGCCCGCGGCTCGATCGTGTTCACCTGCATCGGCGACAAGGTCACCGACATGCTCGAGCTGCGTGCCGACCTGCCGGGCGACGACGCCTTCCTCGCCTGAGGCTCGACGGGGTGGGCCGCGACCTACGGTCCACCCCGCTCGGGGTCCGCACCCGGTCCGGCTCCGGCGTCCTCAGCCGCGCGGCAGCCGCACCACGAACGTCGCGCCGCGGCCCCCGGGGCCCTGCTCGTGGCGGATCGACCCGCCGTTGACCTCGCACAGCCGGCGGACGATGTAGAGACCCAGGCCGCTCCCGGACCGGTCCGTGGCAACCCCGGACTCCGCACGGGCGAAGCGGTCGAACAACCGCGGCCGGAAGTCCTCGGGCACGCCCTCGCCGTGGTCGGTGACGCACAGCTCCACCTCGTCGCCGCGTGCCGCCACGGTCACGGCGTACGGCGGCTCGCCGTACTTGAGCGCGTTGGCGAGGAGGTTGGACAGGACCAGCTGGGCGTGCGCGGGCTCGGCGAGCACCGAGAGGCCAGGTGCGACCTCGACGCTCAGCTGCTCCCCGGCGGGGAGGTCGGCCAGCACCGAGTCGACGAGCTCGCGCGCGTCCAGGGGCTGCTGACGGGCCGCCAGGTCGCCGGCGTCGAGCTGCGCCATGCTCAAGATGTTGGTGAGCAGGCCGTCGAGCCGCAGCGCGGACTTCTGGGCACGCCGGACCAGGGCGAGCGCCTGGTCGGGGTGGCCGCCCGCCAGAGCAGACTCCGCCAGGTCGAGGAACCCCCGGACGGCCGTCGTCGGCGTGCGGACGTCGTGCCCGATCACCCCGACGAGGTCCGAGAGGCGCTCGTTGACCTCGTTGACCCGGGCCGAGGCCTCCTGGACCTCGGTCTCGTCGATCAGGGTGCCCCTGCGCGCGAGGACCTCCCCGTCCCGCGTCACCACCGACGTCCGGCCGTGGACGAACCGGACCGCGCCGTCGGGCCGCACGATGCGGAAACGTGACTCGGTGTCCTCCGCCGCGTCGATGCCCGCCTGTGCGACGGCGAGCGCCTGGTCGCGGTCCTCGGGGTGGACCAGGTCCACGACCTCGTCGCGTGCCGGAGGCTGCCCCGGCTCCAGCCCGAAGATGCGGTACATCCCGTCGGACCAGGCGAGCTCGCCGGTCAGCCGCTGCTCGGTCCAGCTGCCGACGCGGGCCAGCCGCTGCACCTCGGCGAGCTCGCGTTGGGCCTCCACGTGCGCGGTGACGTCGGCGACGAGGACGAAGAAGCCGCGCACCTCGCCGTCGACCAGCTCGGGCACGTAGTGGGCCTGCGTGTGGCGCGTGCGTCCCAGGGTGTCGACCAGCGTGCGGTCGAACACCTGCTCCTCGCCGGCGAGCGCAGCGGTGATGAAGGGGAGGTTCAGGGCGTAGAGCTCGTCGCCGAGCAGCTCGGAGATGTGGTGTCCCCGCAGGCGCTCCGGGGACCACCCGAACCACTCCAGGTAGGCGTCGTTGGCCACCACGTTGCGGGCCTGGGCGTCCCAGAAGGCCACCATCGCGGGGAGGTGGTTGAACAGTCGGCGGAGGACGGCGGGCTCGTCGAGCGGGTCGGGAAGCGTGCCCAGGGGGGCCATGCCTCCATCCTGTCACCGCCCGGACCGCGCGGCCGCCGAACCGGGCACCCGTCCCGCCGGCGTGACCCGGCCAGGCCATGGGCCCCTGGTCAGCCGGGCTGGGAGGATGGCTGACATGGGCCACGGATCCGTGCAGGTGCTGGACGGGGGGCTGTCGACCGCGCTCGAGGAGGCCGGCGCCGACCTCGGCGGGGCGCTGTGGACCGCGCGCCTGCTGGCCGAGGAGCCGGAGCGGATCCTCGCCGCCCACCGCGCGTTCTTCGGCGCGGGGGCGCAGGTCGCGACGACCTCGACCTACCAGGCGTCGGTGGAGGGCTTCGTCGCCGCCGGGATCGCCGCGGAGGAGGCCAGGCGCCTGCTCCTGCTGAGCATCCGGCTGGCGCAGGACGCCCGGGACGGTCGCGACGGGCTGCTCGTGGCCGCGTCGGTCGGGCCGTACGGCGCGTTCCTCGCCGACGGCTCGGAGTACCGCGGCGACTACGGCGTGAGCCGCGCCCGCCTCCGCGACTTCCACGCCCCCCGGATCGAGCTGCTGGCCTCCGCCGGGCCCGACCTCCTCGCCGTCGAGACGGTCCCGGACGCCGTCGAGGCCGAGGTGCTCGCCGACCTCGTCGACGAGGTCGGCCTGCCGGCGTGGTTCTGCTACTCGGTGCGCGGCGACCGCACCTGCGCGGGCCAGCCGCTGCCCGAGGCGTACGACGTCCTGGCCCACCGGCCCTCGCTCGTCGCGGCCGGCGTCAACTGCTCGGACCAGGCCGACGTGCTGGGCGCCGTACGCACCGCCCACATGACGACCGGGCTGCCCGCGGTGGCCTACCCCAACCGTGGGGGCACCTGGGACGCGGCGTCGAAGTCCTGGTCGGCCGGCGCCGCGCTCGACCTCGAGCTCGTGGACGCCTGGGTGGACGCGGGCGCGCGCTACGTCGGCGGCTGCTGCGGGCTCGGTCCGGCCGACATCGCTGCCCTGGCGACCCGGCTCTCAGCCGACTGATCCCAGGAACCCCAGCACGCGCTCGAGCAGGACGGCCGCCGCGGCCTCGTCGTACGACGCCACGGAGGAGTCCGCGAACAGGTGGCCGGGCCCCTCGTAGGTGAACAGCTCGACGGTCGGGTTGGTCTCGGCCAGCTCGCGGGCGAACGGCAGGTCCTCCTCGAACCACTCGTCGGACACGCTCCCGTGCACCTGGGCGCGCAGGCCGGCGGGCCAGGTGCCGAACTCCTCGGCCGGCAGGCACGAGTCGAGCAGCAGCGCGCCGCGCGCACCGGTCCGGGTCTGGGCGAGCTGCTGGGCCGGCATCACGCCGAGCGAGAACCCGGCGTAGACGATCTCGGCAGGCAGGTCCTGCGCGGCCGCCACCCCTGCCTCGCGGACGGCGTCGAAGCCGAGCGACCGGGCGTGGTCCACGCCCTCCTCGACACTGTCGAACGTGCGCCCGGCGAACAGGTCGGGCGTGTGCACGGTGTGGCCCGCTTCGCGCAGCCGGTCGGCGAAGGCGCGCACGCCCGCGGTGAGCCCCTGGGCGTGGTGGAACAGGACGACCTCGGCCACGATGCCTCCTCGATGTCGCGGAACCTCTGATGTGCGACGCTAACCCGCCCCTCGCGGGCCCGCACACGCTCCCCACCTCACCGGGTCGACCTGGCGGAGCCGTCACGTCACGTCACGTCACGTCACGTCACGGGCAGGGTCAGCGCGGCCGGGCTGGAGGTAGCCGGACTCGTAGGCGAGCACGACCGCCTGGATCCGGTCCCGCAGGCCCAGCTTGGACAAGATGTTGCCGACGTGAGTCTTCACGGTGGCTTCACCGAGCACCAGCGTCTCCGCGACCTCGGCGTTCGACCGGCCGCTCGCGACCAGGCCGAACACCTCGAGCTCCCGCTCGCTGAGGTCGGCCAGCACGTCGGGCACGCCGGTGGTCGGGGGCGGCGCCCCGACGTAGTGCTGGACCAGGCGACGCGTCACCTTCGGGGAGACCACGGCGTCTCCGCGAGCGACCATGCGCACCGCGAACACGAGCTGTTCGCGGGGGACGTCCTTGAGCAGGAACCCGCTGGCTCCCGCGCGCATGGCGTCGTAGACGTACTCGTCGAGGTCGAAGGTGGTGAGGACCAGCACTCGCGCCGGCGACCCGGCGCGCACCAGCTGACGCGTCGCCTCGACGCCGTCCATGCGCGGCATCCGGATGTCCATCAGCACCACGTCCGGCCTCACGGTGGCCACCAGGCGCAGGCACTCGTGGCCGTCCCTGGCCTCACCCACCACCTCGAGGTCGTCCTCGAGGTCGAGGATCAGCCGGAACCCGGCGCGGACGAGCTCCTGGTCGTCGCAGAGCAGGACCCGGATCATCCGAGCTCCTCGGTGATCGGGAGCGTCGCGACCAGCTCGAACCCACCGTCGTCAGTGCGGCCGGAGTGCAGGGTGCCGCCCGCCGCCAGGGCTCGCTCGCGCGCGCCGACGAGCCCGTGGCCGGAGCCCCCGTCCGCGGCGAGCGCCGGCCGAGCCGACCGGCCCGGGTGGTTGCGCACGACGACGCGCACGTCGTCCTGTCGCGCCTCGACAGTGAGCCTGGTGGGCACGGCGCCGGCGTGCTTGAGCACGTTGGTGAGTGCTTCCTGCGCGATCCGGTAGACCGCCAGCTCGATGCCCGACGGCACTGACGCGGCGTCGACGCGCACGTCGGCCTCGAGCGGCAGCCCTGCCTCGCGCAGGGCCTTGACCAGCGGCGGCAGGTCCGCCAGTCCGCGGGCCGGCGCCCGGGAGGATCGGGCTGCGTCCGACTCGTCGCTCCGGTCGCCGAGGTCGTCGCTCCGCATCACGTGCAGCAGCTGACGCATGTCGACCAGGGCCTCCCGGGCGCTCCCGCGGATGGCGCGCAGCGGTTCCCCGGCCAGCGCCGGGTCTCGGGCGAGGGCCGCCTCGGCTGCGTCGGACTGGACCGCGATCACGCTCAGGCTGTGGGCGACGATGTCGTGCAGCTCACGAGCGATCCGGGCGCGCTCGTCCGCGACGGCCAGGCGGGCGAGGTCGCGCTGGTGCTGCTCGGCGTACGTCGCCCGCGACCGCCAGGACCGGGAGGCTCTGCCCAGCAACCAGGCGCCACCGAGCTCGACGGCGATGAACGGGTAGTCCGACCCGCCGTCGAGCCATTCGGTGAGGAACATCCCGGCGAGCACGAACCCCAGCCCGAGCGAGGCGACGCCTTCGTCGTGCTCGGCGCCGAGCGAGTAGGCGAGCAGGAGCACCACCACCAGCGCCATGAGGGTCCCCGGCGACTGGTTGCCCCAGGCCCCCTGGACGACGTTGGCCACGGTGGTGACCATCGCGGCGACGAGGGGTGCGCGGGTGCGGCCGAGGAGGCTCAGACCGATCACGACGGCCACCGGCAGCGTCAACGCCAGGGGCGTCTCGTCGACGTCTCCGCTGGTCAGGCCGCCCACCGAGAGGACCACCACGACACCCGCCAGGACGACGTCGAGGAGAGGGACGCCGAGGACGGCTCGGGGGCGCGCGGCGGAGGGCACGGGTCGAGGGTAGGTCGGGTCGGCGGTCCCGCGGATCGGTCGGGAGGAGGAGACGGGTCCGCCGGGCGGTGGAGTCGGTTCGCGAGGCAGAGGGAGGCGCCGAGGGCGTCGACCGCGCCAGCGTGGCTCCATGACGAATTCCACTCTTCTCAGGTTCTCGGCGGCCGGCCTCCTGGTGGGGGCGCTGGTGCTCTCGCTGGGCGACCTCCTGCGCCGTACGGTCGACTCCGCCACCGGCTCCTCGCCGACGGCGATCGCCGCGTCGGCCCATGACCACGCCGGCGTCTGGCTCACGGCCGGCGTCCTGAGCGCGCTGGCACCGGTGCTCCTCATCCCGGGCGTCTGTGCCCTGGTGGCGACGACGCGCGGCCGGGGGTCGCGTGTCGTCGCCGTCGGCGGAGCGCTGGTCGTGGTGGGCCTGGTGGCCTCGGCGGGGCACGCGGTGGCGTACTACGCCCCGTTCGCGCTCTACGGCCGAGCCGCCACCGACGCCGCGACGATCCAGGCTCTGGACGATGCCTCGGAGGCCTACCCCATGCTGGTCGGGCTGATCGTCGCGTTCGTCGTCGGCCTCACGATCGGCATGATCACGCTCCTCGTGGGCCTGCGTCGGGCTCGCCGGGTGCCCGTGTGGGCGCCGATCGCCGCCGTGGTCTTCGCGGCTGCCGGCAGCTCGAGCAGTGTCGCGATGGGAGTCCTCGGCATCGTGGCGGCGCTGGCGGCCTTCCTGCCTGCGGCACGGTCCCTGACCGCCCCGACCGTGCGCACGGTCAACGCGTGAAGTACGCAGGTCACCCCGTCGTCCCCGACGTCAGGCCGGCCTCGTAGGCGGCGACGACGGCCTGGACACGGTCGCGCAGGCCGAGCTTCATGAGGACCCGGGCGACGTGGGTCTTCACGGTGGTCTCGCCGATGGAGAGGTCGGCGGCGATCTCGGCGTTGGACAGGCCGCGAGCGACCAGCCGCAGCACCTCGAGCTCACGGGCCGTGAGCCGGTCCAGTGCGGGCGCGGTGGCTCGGGGACGGTCCCTCGCGAAGCGGTCGACCAGCCGACGGGTGAGCGCGGGAGCGAGCAGTGCGTCACCGCCCCGGGCCGCCTGGCGGACAGCGGCTGCGATGTCCTCGCCGGGCATGTCCTTGAGCAGGAAGCCCGAGGCGCCGGCGCGCATCGCGCGGTAGACGTACTCGTCGAGGTCGAAGGTCGTGAGCATGAGGACCCGTGTCGTGATCGTGGTGGCCGCGAGCTGCGCCAGCGCCTCCAGGCCGTCGACGCCGGGCATCTGCACGTCCAGCAGGAGCACGTCGGGATGTGCGGCTCGCACGAGGGCGACCGCCTCCGCGCCGTCCGCGGCCTCGCCCACGATCTCCACGTCCGCCTCGCCCTCGAGGATCATCCGGAGGCCGCTGCGCACCAGGGGCTGGTCGTCGGCGAGCGCGACGGTGATCATCGCCCGACTTCCTGGTGACGACGGACGGGCAGCACGGCCCGCACCTCGAAGCCGCCGTCCTCGCACGGTCCCCAGTCCAGCTCGCCACCGTGGGCGGCGACCCGCTCCCGCAGCCCGGCGAGCCCACGCCTGCCTCCGGCGGAGCCGCCACCTCGGGTCGGCGGACCGTTGCGCAGGGTGACGCTCACCGCGTCGACGTCCCCGCGCGTGGTCACGGTAGCGGCGGCTCCGGGTGCGTGGCGCAGCACGTTCGTCAGCCCCTCCTGGACGATCCGACAGGCGACTTCCCGGGTCTGGGGGTCGAGCAGCCCCGGGGTGTCGAGGTCGGCGACGTCGGCCGTGAGGGACAAGCCCGTGTCGCGGGTGCGCTGGAGCAGGCCCGCCAGGTCGGTGGGGCCACGGCCCGTCATCGCGTTCTCGCCCTCGCGTGCCGCTCCGACGATCGTCTCCATCACCTGCCGGGCCCGCTGCGGATCGGCTCGTGCCATCCGCCGGGCCGCACCTGCCTGGAGGGCGACCACGGTGAGGGTGTGCCCGATCTGGTCGTGCACCTCCCGGGCCAGCCGGAGCCGCTCCTCCACGACGGCCCGGTGCCGCGCGACCTCCTCCTGCCCGGTGAGCAGGCGGTTGTTGGCTCGGCCCTGCTCCACCAGCGCGCTGACCTCGTTGACCGCCAGCCCGCCGAGCCAGCACACGCCGATGATCACCGCCTCCCCGACCGGGTCGTCGGTGCCCACCCCGACCAGCTGGCCGACCCAGCACAGTCCGAGCCCGAGGACCGCGTCACGCCGGGTGGAGAGCACCGCGACCGCGAACGCGGCCACCAGGGCGAAGGTGGTGCCGCTGAGCGAGCCGTCCAACGGCGCGACCAGACGCGAGAACGCCACGATGGCGCACCAGCCCACGGTCAGGGCCGTCAGGGGCCGCCACCAGACCAGGGAGAGCGGGAGGCCGACCGCGGCACCGGCGCCCACCGCGAGACCCACCGGGACCGACAACGCACCCGTCGACTCCAGCGCCAGGCCGGCGCCGATGGCGCCCGCGCCGAGCACCGCCCAGCGTTGGGCGGCCGTCCTCAAGGTGGACAGGTGGTCGGTGGCGGGCGAGGCGGGTGGCTCCGGCACCTCCACGGGCGCGGTCAACGCGACCACCTCCTCGCGCGTCCGGCCGAGCAGCCGGCGCGCGGCCTGCTCGATCTCGCCCGGGTCGGCGCCGGTCTCGGCGCGGTCCGCGATCGCGCTCAGACCGTCGAGCAGCGCGGGCTGGAGCCGTTCGGTGTTGCGGAGTCGCTCGTCGAGCACGGCGGCTTCGCGCTCGTCGTGCTGCTCGCGCAGGATCAGGTCGCGCTGCTCCTCCAGAGCGGTCAGCCGCGCCCGACGCACCTGGAGGAGCCGGCCCACCGCCGTGGGCAGCACACCGACGAAGACCGTCAGGAAGAGCACGCCGTTGACGAGCGCCCACCCGGACATGGTCGGCAGGTCGACCGCCAGCCCGACCAGCAGCGGCAGCAACCCCCCGAGGGCGACCGCGCGGCCACGCCCGTGCGCGCCGAGCGAGTACGAGGCGAACATCAGCCCGAACAGCCAGACCCCGCCACCGTCCCCGGCGCCGGGCCAGAAGACGGACTGGACCGTCGTACCGACGACGGCGAACGCCGCGATGACGCAGAGCGGGACGACCGGCCGACTCCGGCGCACGGCGAGAACAGCCAGGAGGGGCGCGCCGGAGGCCGTGAACGCCAACAGCCCGGGCGGACGCCGGTGCAGCACGACCGCCTCGGCGAGACCGGCCAGCACGAAGCCCGCGGCGACCACCGCGTCCGACCTGGTCAGCCCTGCACGCCCCGGCACCCACCACAGCCTAGAAGGGCCTGGAGCAGTTGAGGTCCTTCTCGAGAAGGACACCGTGAGGAGGACCGGAATCGGCTCCTGGGCGGACGACCCGGGCATCCCGCCGCCTCTAGCGTCCTGGCCACCCCCTGCCGAGAGAGGACACCCCGATGACCAGCACGACCAGGACGACCAGCACGACCAGCACGCCCCGAGCCCGCACCGACGACTACTGGCTGCGTCTGACCCTGACCGGGATCGGGCTCGCGATCGTCGGCCTCCTGATGATGGGCCTGGCCATGCTGTTCGGGACGTTCCACGACGACGACTTCCACGCCACCGACTACGTCCTCACCAGCGCCGCGTTGCCGCAAGGTGTCGGCCTCTTCCTCGCGACGCTCGGCTTCCACCGTCTCCAGCGGGGTCGCGACGGCCGGCTCGGCACCGTCGGCGTCTGGGTCTACGGCCTGTGCATGGCCGAGCTGGTCGTCCAGTGCATGGCCTCGGTCGTGGTCGCCTCGGAGCTGATCTGGGGGCCGCTCTACCCGCTGTGCGCGTTCGGTCTCATGGTCGGGCTCGTCCTGCTGGCCGCGGGCTCGTGGCGGGTCGGCCTGCTCCCGAAGTGGATGCTCGGCGTCTGGCCGCCCTTGGGACTCATCGGCTCGTTCCTCGGCATCGGCCCGATCCCGCTGGTCTTCGCCGCGTTCCTCGCGCTCCTCGCTGTCCTGCTGCGGCAGCGCGTTCGCAGCTCGGCCCTTTGAGCTGCACGCCCACGCGGGCTCAGACGTTGAAGCGGAACTCCACCACGTCGCCGTCGACCATCACGTAGTCCTTGCCCTCCATGCGGACCTTGCCGGCCTCGCGGGCCTTGGCGACGGAGCCGTAGGCGACCAGGTCGTCGTACGACACGACCTCGGCCTTGATGAAGCCCTTCTGGAAGTCGGTGTGGATGACGCCGGCGGCCTCGGGCGCGGTGGCGCCCTTGCGGATCGTCCAGGCGCGGGCCTCCTTGGGCCCGGCGGTGAGGTAGGTCTGCAGGCCGAGGGTGTCGAAGCCGACGCGGGCCAGCAGGTCGAGACCGGGCTCCTCGATGCCCATGTCGGAGAGCATCTCGCGGGCCTCGTCCTCCTCGAGCTCGGCGAGCTCGGCCTCGATCTTGGCGTCGAGGAAGATCGCCTCGCTCGGGGCGACGAGGTCGCGCATCCGCTGTTTGAGCTCCTCGTCCTCGAGCTCGTCGGAGTCGCAGTTGAAGACGTAGAGGTAGGGCTTGGCCGTGAGGAGGGTCAGCTCGCGCACCAGCGCCAGGTCGATCGAGGTGGCGATGATCGGGGTGCCGGCCTCGAGGGCGGCGAGCGCCTCCTTGGCCGCGGCGAGGTTGGCCGCGAGCTCCTTGCGGCCCCGAGCCTCCTTCTCCAGCCGCGGGATCGCCTTCTCCACGGTCTGCAGGTCGGCCAGGATCATCTCGGTCTGGATCGTCGAGATGTCCGAGGCGGGGTTGACCTCGCCGTCGACGTGGGTCACGTCCTCGTCGCGGAAGACGCGGGTGACCTGGCAGATCGCGTCGGACTCGCGGATGTGGGACAGGAACTTGTTGCCCAGGCCCTCGCCCTCGGACGCGCCGCGCACGATGCCCGCGATGTCGACGAACTGGACGGTCGCCGGGACGACCTTCTCGGAGCTGGAGAGCTTGGCGAGGACCCCCAGCCGCTCGTCGGGCACACCCACGACGCCGACGTTGGGCTCGATCGTCGCGAACGGGTAGTTCGCCGCGAGCACGTCGTTGCGCGTCAGCGCGTTGAAGAGGGTCGACTTGCCGGCGTTGGGGAGACCGACGATCCCGATGGTGAGAGCCACGGGAGTCCATCCTACGAGCCGGACGGCCACCTCCCGACCAGGGGACAACCGGGACGAAACCCCCCGAACGGGTCCTGGTGGGCCTGGTCACCCGGGTGCTCTCATGGACCGCAGGCACACGCACGTCCCTGGGGGGAACCTTTGTCCGAGCACGCCATCGCGCTCAACCCGTCGTACGCCGTGAGGGCGCCGGACGCGCTCGCGCCCGCCTCGCACCCGGACCCGGCGTCGCCGCACCCCGGGCTGCGGGCCCTGTGGGCGCTGAGCCGGGCCGATGACGACCAGCTGCAGACGCTGGTCGACCTCGTCCAGGACCTGTGCGACGTGCCCTTGGCGGCGCTGGCGATCTTCGAGGGCAGCGACTACCACCTCACCACCACCGCCGGCATCGCGCCGCTGGTCTGCGACGCGCAGGACACTCTGTGCGTGCAGGTGATGGACACCCGGGAGACCGTGCACGTCGCCGACGTGAGGAGGGACGGGCGCTTCGACGCCAGCCCCTACGTCGACGGGCGGTTCATGAGCCTCGGCTTCTACGCCTCGGCTCCGGTGGTCGACCCCGACGGCACCATGGTGGGCCGCCTGTGCGTCTTCGACCTGGAGCCCCGCGAGCTCACCGAGTCGCAGCTGCGCGCCCTCACCGCCGTGGCGGCCGACGTCAGCAACATCATCGAGCTCCACCTGCGGCGCGAGGCCGACCGGCCGCTCCCGCACCACGCCGGACCTGACGAGCTGCTCGACCTGTCCTCCCAGATCGCCCGCGAGCTGCGCACCCCGTTGATGGCCGTGCTCACCAGCCTCGAGCTGCTCGCCGAGACCGAGCCGGACGCCGACCCCTCCCGCCGCCGCGTCCTCAACAGCGCACATCGCTCGACGCGTCGGCTCAACGACGTGGTCGACCGGCTGCTCACGCTCAGCAAGGTGGGCCGCACCGTCGAACCGGCACCGGTCGACCTCGGTGACGTCTTCGACCTCGTCGCCCGCGACACGTCCCTGGTCGTCCAGACCGCCGGCGGCAGCCTGGCCGCGGGCGAGCTGCCGATGGTCGCGGCCGACGCCGGCCAGGTCCACCGCGTGCTCCTCGAGCTGGTGACCAACGCCGTCCGGGCCGCCCGGCCCGGCGTCCCCCCGCGCGTGGCGGTGTGGGCCACGCCCACCGACGGTGGAGACGCCTGGCGCGTCTCGGTCACGGACAACGGCGTCGGGATCCCCGCCGAGGCGCGGGCGACCCTCTTCGACACCGCGACCCGGCTCGCGTCGGTGAGCCGCGGCGAGGGGGTCGGCCTGGCGAGGGTCGCGCGCATCGTCGAGGCGCACGGCGGCCGGCTCGGCGCCGAGGCGTCGCCGGGCGGAGGGACGACCGTCTGGTTCGAGCTCCCCGCCCTCCTGCCGTGCACGGAGGCCTGACCGTCAGGTCGCCGCGACGCCGATCCGCCCGCTGCGGAACGCCTCCACGAACAGCGCGTGGTCGCGGCGCACGCGGACGGCGTACTCCAGGCCGAAGTCGACCAGCGCCTCGGTGAACGCCTTGCGCTTCCCCTCCAGGGAGGAGGCGATCTCCTCCTCGACGGAGAAGTCGACCAGGTCCTGGTCGCTGTCGTCGTCGGAGGCGCAGTGGATCTTGGCCGTCGCCCGCCCGAGCTGCTCGACGACCGGGCCGATCTCGTCGGGCTCGGTGAGGTCGGCCCACTCCAGGTCGCTCTCGTACGGCGAGACCTCGGCCACCACGTAGCCCACTCCGTCGACGGTGGTCCAGCCGAGCAGCGGGTCGGTGTGCGCCTGCAGCGCGCGCTGGCTGACGACCGTGCGGTGGGCCTCGTTCTCGAAGTAGCCCTCGACCGTGCTCGTGTCGACGAAACGGCTCACCGCCGGCACGTTGGCCTGCTTCATCGACAGCACGACGTCGTTCTCCAGCGCCTGGTTGAACCCCTCGACCAGCACGTTGTACGCCGGGAGGCCGGCGCTGCCGATGCCGAAGCCGCTCTTGCCCACCAGGTCGCGCAGGTCGTAGAACAGCGACCGGTCGTAGCGCTTGTCGCGGGGGATCGAGTCCAGGTAGCGGAGGAACGCGGCCTCGAGCTTCCTGCGCTCCGTCCTCGACAGGCGCCGCGTGGTGCCGTCCTCGGCGAACGAGCGCACGCCGTTCTTCACCACGGTCATCCCGTCGAGCAGGGCGATCCGGCTGGCCTGCCGGGCCTGCCCCAGGATCGCCAGGATCGGCCCGTCGGCGGTGTCCAGGTTGAGGGCGAAGTCGTTGTCGTCGTCGTCGGTCTCCACGTAGCGCGAGACCTGCGCGAGGTAGCCGCGGGCATAGCGCGCCACCAGCCGGCGTACGTCTTCCTTCGGCAGGGCCTTGGTCCATCCCATCAGCGCCAGGCTGGCGGCGAAGCGCTGCAGGTCCCACGTGTAGTGCCCGATGTAGGCCTCGTCGAAGTCGTTGACGTCGAAGACCAGGCGGCCCGAGGCGTTCATGTAGGTGCCGAAGTTCTCCGCGTGCAGGTCGCCGTGGATCCAGATGCGGCTGCTGCGGTCGCTGAGGTAGTCGGCGTCCCACGAGCGGTGGGCGCCCTTCTCGTCGGCGACGTCGGCGTAGAAGAGGCAGGCCGTGCCGCGGTAGAAGGCGAACGGGTCGGCGGCCATCTTGCGGTACTTCACGCGGAACGCCCGCGGGTCGGCCTTCATCATCGGCGCGAACGCGTCGTTGAGGGTCTCGACGATGAGGTCGGTGCGCCTCTCGTCGGCCTTGGTGGGGCGGGGGCTCATGCGGAAGGGTTACCCGCTGCCGGCCTGGCTAGGCTCCCGGGATGCGCGTGGCCACCTGGAACGTCAACTCGATCCGCTCCCGCATCGGCCGGGTCGAGCAGTTCCTGCAGCGCCAGGACGTCGACGTCCTCGCCCTGCAGGAGACCAAGGCCCGCGACGACCAGTGGCCGACGATGGGGCTCGAGGCGCTCGGCTACGAGGTCGCGTCGCACGGCCTCAACCAGTGGAACGGCGTCGCGATCGTCTCCCGCGTCGGGATCGAGGACGTCCAGCGCGGGTTCGAGGGCATGCCGGAGTACGGCGAGCCGGGCGCCCTCGAGGCCCGCGCGATGGGCGCGACGTGCGGAGGGGTGCGGATGTGGTCGCTCTACGTGCCCAACGGCCGCAAGATCGGCGACCCGCACCTGGACTACAAGCTGCGCTGGTTGGCCGCGCTCGAGGCGAGTGCCCGCTCCTGGGTCGCGGCCGCCCCCGACCTGCCGGTGGCGCTGACCGGCGACTGGAACATCGCGCCGCAGGACGACGACGTCTGGGACATCGCCGTCTTCGCGACCAGCACGCACGTGACGCCCCCGGAGCGCGCCGCGTTCCAGGCGGTCGTGGACGCGGGCTTCGCCGACGTCGTACGCCCCCACGCGCCGGGGCCCGGCGTCTACACCTACTTCGACTACTACCGGCAGCGGTTCGAGCGCAACAAGGGCATGCGCATCGACTTCGTGCTCGGGTCGCCCGCGTTCCAGTCGCGGGTGACCGGAGCGTTCATCGACCGCGAGGAGCGCGCCGGCCAGGGGGCCAGCGACCACGCGCCGGTCGTCGTGGACCTCGCCGACTGACCGCGCCATACTGCTCGGTATGGCGCTGTCGACACCTGGGCTGCCCACCCACGTCCGGTGCGGCGCCGAGGCCGTGCGGAGGTACGGCGACCTGGGGCGCGCCTGGGTCGAGGGCACGCGGCAGGGAGACCCGCTGGCGGACGCCGTCGCGGCCGACCTGAGGGAGCTCGGACGAGCGCGGGTCATGCGCGCGGTCGAGGCCGCGCTCCGCGGCGAGGTCCCCGCCGACGCCCCCGACTCGGTCCGCGCGCTCTTCGCCGTCCTCGACGACGAGCCCGACTGGGTCGACCACGACCAGCTCGACCGTGCGGGCGACCACCTCGCCCGGCACTCGCTCCAGCTCGGGCTCGTGCTGGCCGCGGCGTCGCTGATGGTCGGCTACACCAACCCCGCAGCGGCGCGGCCCCTCGTGCTGACCGGCCGGCTGGTCGGCAACGCCGGCGTGCGCAACCTCGAGGTCGGCGACTGGCTGCGCGAGGTGACCACGCGCGGCGGCCTGCGCCGCCACGGGCTCGGCCTGGAGCGCACGGTCCGGGTGCGCCTGATCCACGCGATGGTCCGCCGCCACCTCTCCTCCTCACCGGACTGGGACGAGGCCGAGCTGGGGACGCCGATCAGCCAGCCCTACCTCGCCCACACGCTCGCCGAGTTCGGCTCGATCGCGGTGCGCGGGATGCACCTGCTCGGCGCGCGCTACACCGACGCGGAGCTGGCGGACCTCGGCGCCCTGTGGCGCTACGTCGGCCACCTGAGCGGGGTCGTCCCGCAGCTCCTGCCCACCACCCTCGACGAGCAGCTCGACATCGAGGCGCTCTACCAGCTCACGCGCCCGCCCGTCGACGAGGGCAGCCGCGCGCTCGTGGCCGGGCTCATCGACGACTACCTCGTGCCCGAGGTCGAGGACCTGCTGCCCGGCCGCCTCCCCGCCCGCGCGCGCGTCGCCCGGTCCTACGTCGACGCGCTGGTCCGCGCGCTCGTCGGCGACGCGCTCTCCGACGAGCTCGGCATCCGTCCCTCACGCCTGTCGCGAGCGGTGCCGGCGCTCGGCCACCTCACCGCCGTCGCGTACGCCGGCCAGGACCGCCTGCGCGGCCCTGCGGCAGTCGACGCACGCGTCACCCGGGGCCGCGCCTACCAGGCCGAGCAGGAGCAGCGCCTGCGGGAGAAGTACGCCATGACCCACGACCTGGTCGACGTCGCCCCCGACGCGGTCGGTCACCCCGTGTCGGCCTGAGCAATCTGAGCCAAATGTCGGAGGGGTCCGCCATGGTGACCCCATGACAGCGACGACCGCCCTCGCCCTGCTCGGCACCCTCCTCGTCGGGGCGCTGCTCGGGCTGGCCCTCGGCGTGCTCTGGTCCCGCTCACGCAGCGGGCCTCCCGCGCTCGGCCAGGGCTCCGTCGACGGCGCCTTGGTCCGCGACGGGCTGGGGCGGCTCGAGGAGCGGCTGCGCGAGCTCGACCACGGCCGGGTCGCGTGGCAGAGCGCCCTCGACCAGCAGGTCGACCAGATGCGTCACTCGACCGACCTGCTCCGCCGCGAGACCACCGCGCTGTCCACCGCCCTCCGGCGCCCGCAGGTGCGGGGCCGGTGGGGCGAGCTGCACCTGCGTCGGGCGGTCGAGATCGCCGGGCTCGTCGACCGGTGCGACTTCACCGAGCAGGTCAGCACCCGTGACGCCGCCGGGGCCCTGCAGCGCCCCGACCTCGTCGTGCACCTCGCCGGCGGCCGCCAGGTGGTGGTCGACGCCAAGGTGCCGCTCGAGGGCTTCCTCGACGCCTGCGAGTGCCCCGAGGACCAGCCCGAGGAGCGTGAGGCCCACCTGCGCCGCCACGCCCGTCACGTGCGGCAGCACGTCGAGACGCTCGGCTCCAAGGCCTACTGGCGCGCCCTCGACGGGTCGCCCGAGCTGGTGGTGCTGTTCATGCCCGGCGAGTCGTTCCTCTCCGCCGCCCTCGAGTCCGACCCGGGCCTGCTCGAGTGGGCGGCCGACCGCCGGGTCGTGCTGGCGACCCCGACCACGCTCATCGCCCTGCTCCGCACCGTCGCCCACGCGTGGACCGAGCAGGCCGTGAGCGACCAGGCCCGTGAGATCCACCGGCTCGGCCGCGAGCTGCACGAGCGGCTGGGCACGATGTCGGGCCACCTCGACAAGCTCGGCCGGTCGCTGACCGGTGCGGTCACGTCCTACAACGCGGCCATCGGCTCCCTCGAGAGCCGCGTCCTGGTCTCCTCGCGCCGCTTCGCCGACCTGGGAGTGGTCGGGTCGACGGTCGACACGCCCGCCCTCGTCGACCTCTCCCCGCGCGTCCCCACACCGGAGGATCTCGTGCAGCAGGACCCGACGAGGACCAGATCCTTCGGCGTGGCGGACGAGGAGACCGCCTGAGGTCTCCTACTTTGACCTCGTGGCCCACCGCACGCTCTGGGAAGAAGGCCGCCACCCCGGCGCCCTTGTCGTCTCCGGCGTGGCCGCGTCCCTCGGGGTCGCGGTCCTGCTGCAGCTCGCCGTGGGTGACCGGCTGGGCTGGTTCTTCGACCTGGTCCTCGTCGCCGCGTGCGTCGGCGCCGCCCTCCTGGTCCGGCCCCGCGACTTCTTCGCCATCGGCGTCCTGCCGCCCCTCGCCCTCGGGGTCACCGTGCTGGTGGTGTCCGCGACCGACCGCGGTGCGGTGGCCCAGGCCGGCGACGGGATGGTCCAGGCCTTCGTGTCCGGGCTCGCGCACCACGCCGTCGCGCTGGCCGTCGCCTACGCCCTGACCCTCGGCGTGCTCGGGCTCCGTCAGGTGGCCCTGCGCAACCGCGGCCGGCTGAGGCGCCCCCACCACGAGGCGGCCGGCCCGCAGGACCCCGCCACCGGCGCGCCCGAGCACCGGTCCCCGGAGGCCACTGTCTCCTGAGGGACCTGCGATCCCGACCGGGCACCTCTCACCCGGTCCCGCTCGACGCTGGGTGGGCCAACGGGCCGACCCCCGCCAAGGCACCAGTGGTCGACCTGACCCGGATCACGCTGACGCGCCTGCCCTGAGGCCCGGCGCAGCCGTCGGGAAGGACGGTCAGGAGGTGGCGGCCGCGCGGAGGTCGCGGCGCAGCTCCGGCGGGAGCGCGAAGATCAGCGACTCCTCGGCGGTGTGGACCGCCCGGGCGGCCGGGTAGCCGCGCTCGTTGAGCCAGGTGAGGACCCCCTCGACCAGGTCCTCGGGCACCGAGGCCCCGGAGGTCACGCTCACCGAGCGGACGCCGTCGAGCCAGGCCTCCTCGATCTCGGAGGCGTCATCGACCCGGTGGGCCGCCTTGGCGCCGGCCTCGAGGGCGACCTCGACCAGGCGCACCGAGTTGGAGGAGTTGCCGGAGCCGACCACGATCACCAGGTCGGCCTCGCGGGAGATCTCCTTGATCGCCATCTGGCGGTTCTGGGTGGCGTAGCAGATGTCGTCCGACGGCGGGTCGAGCAGCAGCGGGAAGCGCTCGCGGATGGCGTCCACGACCGCCATCGTCTCGTCGACCGAGAGCGTCGTCTGGGAGAGCCAGGCCACCTTGGCGGGGTCGCGCACCTCGACCTCGGCGACGTCCGCGGGGGTCTCCACGAGCTGGATGTGGCTCGGGGCCTCGCCGGCGGTGCCCTCGACCTCCTCGTGACCGGCGTGGCCGATCAGGAGGATGTCGTAGTCCTCGGCGGCGAACCGCTTGGCCTCGTGGTGGACCTTGGTGACCAGCGGGCAGGTGGCGTCGATGGTCTTGAGCCCGCGCTCGGCGGCCTGCTCGTGCACGACCGGCGAGACGCCGTGGGCCGAGAAGACGACCGTCGCGCCCTCGGGGACCTCGTCGAGCTCGTCGACGAAGACCGCGCCACGCCGCTCCAGGTCGGAGACGACGTGCTTGTTGTGCACGATCTGCTTGCGGACGTAGACCGGGGCGCCGTAGAGGTCGAGCGCCTTCTCCACCGTGATCACGGCACGGTCGACGCCGGCGCAGTAGCCCCGCGGCGCGGCCAGGAGCAGCGCGCGGTCGGCCGCGTCGGCGTCGAGGACAGGGGGGATCCCCAGGTCGGTGCTCATGCGCTCAATCGTAGGTGGTGCCGCGTAGGGTGCCGACCAGCCGGGACCGGACCCCGGCCCGACGACGCAGGGAGGTGCCATGGGGCTCGAGACGAGCGCGGAGCGACCTGCACCCCTGCGCCAGATCGCCCAGGCCGTCGCGGGCTGGGTCGACCGGCTGGGCGCGGTGTGGGTCGAGGGCCAGATCACCCAGGTCAACCGCCCCAGTGCGATCAACACCGTCTTCATCACGCTGCGCGACTCGCTCGCCGACGTGACGATGACCGTGACCTGCCCCCGTGCGGTCGTCGACAGCGCCGACCCGCCGGTGGTCGAGGGGGCGAGCGTGGTGGTGCACGGACGCCCCCGCTACTTCGCCCAGCGCGGGTCGTTCAGCCTCGCCGCCGACGAGATCCGCATGGTCGGCCTCGGTGAGCTGCTCGCCCGCCTCGAGCGGCGTCGGCAGCTGCTCGCCGCCGAGGGACTCTTCGCTGCCGAGCTCAAGCGCCGCCTGCCGTTCCTCCCGCGACGCATCGGTCTGGTCACCGCCGAGGGCTCGGCCGCCGAGCGCGACGTCAAGGACAACGCCCGCCGCCGCTGGCCCGCGGTGGAGATCACCTGCGCCTACGCCTCCATGCAGGGCACCAGCTGCGTGCGCGAGGTCGTCGACGCCCTCCAGCGGCTCGACCGTGACCCCGACGTCGACGTGATCGTCGTGGCCCGCGGGGGCGGCTCGGTCGAGGACCTCCTGCCGTTCTCCGACGAGACGATGATCCGCACCGTGGCGGCCGTGCGCACCCCGGTCGTCTCCGCCATCGGCCACGAGCCCGACACCCCGCTCCTCGACCTGGTCGCCGACGTCCGGGCGTCCACGCCCACCGACGCCGCCAAGCACGTCGTGCCCGAGGTCAGCGAGGAGCAGCGCCGCATCGCCGAGCTGCGCGACCGCGGCCGCCGCTTCTTGTGGAACCACGTCGCCTCGGAGCACAACGCCCTCCAGCGCCTGCGTGACCGGCCGTGCCTCGCTGCGCCCACCAGCCTGCTCGAGGAGCGCGGCGACGAGGTCGACCAGCTGCTCGAGCGCAGCCGTCGCTGCCTGGGGCGCCTGCTCGACCGGGCGGCCGACGACGTCGACCACACCCGTGCGCGGGTGCGGGCGCTGTCGCCACTGGAGACCCTCCGCCGCGGCTACGCCGTCCTGCAGGACGCCGACGGCCACGTGCTCACCGACCCGGCCGAGGTGGCGCCGGGCGCCGCGGTCTCGGCCCGCCTGCACGCCGGCAGGCTCGCCCTCACCGTCGCCGACCGGCAGCACCCCGACCCCGATCCCGACCCGAGCGCCGACCCTGGCGCCCCAGGAGGCCCGTCATGAGCACGCCCCCCACGACGACCGGCGACAAGGACCTCAGCTACGAGGACGCCCGCGCCCAGCTCCTCGAGGTGGTGCGCACCCTGGAGCAGGGCGGCGCCACCCTCGAGGAGTCGATCGCGCTGTGGGAGCGCGGCGAGCGTCTCGCCGAGGTCTGCCAGCAGTGGCTCGACGGCGCCCGCGAGCGTCTCGAGGCCGTGCTCGCCGGCGCCGCCGACGAGGACTGAGCGTCCCGCGGCGCGGTCGCTCAGCGCAGGGTCGCGACGAAGTCCTCGACCGTCCCCCGGTCGAGGGTCCCCACCACGAGCGTGGTGACGTCCTCCTGCTCCAGCACCAGCGCCTGGTCCTGGTCGTCGAACCACGACTGCCAGGTGCGCCCGTCGATGCGCACGTCCTTGCCGCGCGCGGCGTCGGGGTCGACGTACTCGTGGACCATGTCGTCGACCGAGCGGTCCTCCTGCTCGACCCCCACGTACTGCCGCTGCCCGGTCAGCAGCCCCAGGTGCCAGTGCTGCTCGCGGCCGCCGGTCCAGCGCGCGCTGGTGGCGATCCAGCCGTCGGGGAGCCGCGAGGGTGTCAGCACGGTGAAGTCGGCCTGCTGGCGGGCGTACGTCGCGGGCCCCCGCCAGTCGAACGCGGTCACCGGGTCGGCGACGTCGTTGCGGTTGACCGCGCGGAAGGCGACGTAGCCGCCGATGACGGCCAGCAGGACCACCATCGCTCCGACCATGCCGGAGACCGAACGTTGGTAGCGTCCCGCTTGAGCGCTCATGCGCCCATTCTTCCGGGCCCGTTCCAGCGCCCGCCATCACGTCCAGCAGGAGGAGCCGTGTCGCGAGGCCGGTCCGTGGTCGCCGTCACCTCGGCGCTGGCGTTCCTCCCCCTCCTCGCCGCCTGCGGCGGGTCCCCCGACGCGGCCGACGGCGGCCGCACGCAGCTGCAGGTGCTCGCCGCCTCTCCCCTGCAGCCGGCCTTCGACGAGCTCGCCACCGCCTTCGAGGAGGACCACCTCGAGGTCGACGTGGTGCTCACCTACGGCGGCAGCGTCGACCTCGCGGCCAGGCTCGGCGAGGACCCGACGTCCGCCGACGTGCTGGCCACCGCCGACGAGGACTCGATGAACGCCGCCTCCGACCAGGTGAAGGGCCCCGTCTCGTTCGCCACCGCGCGGCTGGTGCTCGCCGTCGCGAAGCCGGCGTGGGACAAGGTCCGGCGCGTCCGGGACCTCCAGACCACCGGCGTGCGGTTCGCCGTGTGCGCGGACACCGCGCCCTGCGGGCGCATCGGTCGCGCCCTGCTGGCGGGCGCCGGCGTACGCCGTGAGCCGGACGGCGCGGAGGGCGACGCCACCGACGTGCTGGACGAGGTCATGCAGGGCACCTACGCCGCCGGGGTGGTCTACGCCGGGCAGGTGCGGCGACTGCGCGACCGCCTCCACGTCCTGCCCCTGCGCGGCCGGGCGCAGCGGCTCAACGAGCTCTTCATCGCCCCCGTCTCCCTGAGCGGGCACCCCGGCCTGGCGCAGGAGTGGACCGACCTCGTCCTCGGGCAGGAGGGACGCAGCGCCCTCCGCGCGGCCGGTTTCATGCCCCCGCAGGGCTGACCCCGAGGGCCGCCCGGGCCGCTAGGGTGAGTCCCATGTCGGACCAGCCCGCGTCACTCGCTCCGTCACCTTCCGCCCCTGACCGCAACCTCGCGCTCGACCTGGTGCGTGTCACCGAGGCCGGCGCGATGGCCGCGGCCCGCTGGGTGGGCAGGGGTGACAAGAACGGCGCCGACGGCGTCGCGGTCAACGCGATGCGCACCCTGATCTCCACCGTCGGCATGCAGGGCATCGTCGTGATCGGCGAGGGCGAGAAGGACAACGCCCCGATGCTGTTCAACGGCGAGGAGGTGGGTGACGGCACCGGGCCGGAGACCGACGTCGCGGTCGACCCGATCGACGGCACGACGCTGGCCGCCAAGGGGCAGAACAACGCGATCTCGGTGATGGCGGTGGCGCCCCGCGGCTCGATGTACGACCCGTCGGCGGTGTTCTACATGGAGAAGCTGGTCACCGGCCCCGACGCCCGCGACGTCGTCGACATCCGCAAGCCGGTCAAGGAGAACATCCTCGCGGTCGCCAAGGCCAAGAAGGCCGCCCCCGAGGACGTCATGGTCGTGCTCCTCGACCGGCCGCGCCACGAGACCATCGCCGAGGAGGTCCGCGCGACGGGTGCGCGGATCAAGTTCATCAGCGACGGCGACGTGGCCGGCGCGATCATGGCCGCCCGCGCGGGCACGGGGGTCGACCTCCTGCTCGGCATCGGAGGCACCCCCGAGGGCATCATCACCGCCTGCGCGCTCAAGGCCCTCGACGGGGTCATCCAGGCCCGACTCTGGCCCCGGGACGACGAGGAGCGGCAGCGTGCGCTCGACGCCGGCCACGACCTCGACCCCGACCACGTGCTCACCACCGAGGACCTCGTGACCGCCGAGGACTGCTTCTTCGTGGCCACCGGCATCACCGACGGCGAGCTGCTGCGCGGCGTGCAGTACCGCGGCGGCGGCGCGACCACCCACTCCCTGGTGATGCGCGGGCGCAGCGGCACGGTCCGCTCGATCGTCTCCGAGCACCAGCTGATGAAGCTCAAGACCTACGCCAGCATCGACTTCGAGCACTGAGCAGCCCCCATGGTCGTCCTCGTCGTCGGTGAGTCCCTGGTCGACGTCGTCGTCCCGGCGTCCGGCGACCCGGCCGACGTCGTACGCCGCCCGGGCGGCTCCCCGATGAACGTCGCCGTCGGCCTGGCCCGTCTCGAGGTGCCCACCCGGCTGGTCACCCGTCTCGGCGACGACCCCGACGGCCGGCTGGTCCGCGACCACCTCGCCGCCAGCCACGTCGCGCTGGCCGAGGGGGCCGTCGACCCGGCCACGACCACCGGCGTCGCGACCGCCCACCTCGACGCCGACGGCGTGGCGACCTACGACTTCGCGGTCGCCTGGGACCTCCCGCCCACCCTGCTCCCCGACGACTGCCGTGCGCTGCACGTCGGGTCGATCGGGGCCGGCGTACGCCCCGGACGCGACGCCGTCGTCGCCCTGGCCGCCGACGCCCACCGCGTGGGGCTGCCGGTGAGCTTCGACCCCAACGCCCGCCCGGCGTTCACCCCCGACCCCGAGGTGGCGTGGCGCGACGTCCTCGAGCTGGCCTCGCTCTGCGACCTGGTCAAGCTCAGCGACGAGGACGCCGCGTTCTTCCAGCCCGGCCGTGAGGTCGTGGACGTGGCCCATGCCGTCCTCGAGCGCGGACCGGCGCTCGTCGTGGTCACCGGAGGGGGCGGCGTCGCCACCGCGGTCAGCCGCACCGGGGTCGTCCTGGTCGCCGAGTCCCGCAAGGTCGAGGTCGCCGACACCGTCGGCGCCGGCGACTCGTTCATGGCCGCGCTGGTCGCGGCCACCCTGCCCGACCGCGCCGCCGGGGCCTGGGACGAGGGACCCACCCACTCGCACGTCGCGGAGTACCTCTCCGCCGCCCACGCCGCCGCGGCCGTCACCGTCACCCGTCGCGGAGCCGACCCGCCCCGGCTGGCGGAGCTCCCGCCGGGCTGGCCCCGGGTCTGAGGCTCACCGTCGTCCCGCTGGCGAGGCGCGACGACCGGCGCAGCTCGAGACCGCCTGCCTAACCTGCTCGTCGCTCGTGGTCCTGGAGACGGCCGAGGAGGCGGGCCTCGAGGGGCTGGTTGTGGATCGCGGCGAGGGTCTCGGTGACCAGGTCGATGACGACCGGGTCGAGGGCCATGCCGACGTGGCTGGTGCGGACCTCGCGGGCCTGGCCGGCGGGATCGATGCAGGCGCGCCAGTCGGCGATGCCGTCGCGCGGGGAGTAGATCGCGGTGAACGGGAAGCCCTCGGGCAGCGGCAGCCGCGACTCCTCCCACATCCGGAGGGCGCAGCCGCCCTCGGTGCAGTCCTGGCCCATCACGTGCAGCCCGAGCGCCTCGAGCCGTTTGAGCGTGGCCACCATCGCGAGCAGGCCCGTGTGGGCGGCGCCGGGGGCCATGATCGGGCTGCCCATCGTCACGATGCCCGCGACCAGGTCGGGGCGGCGGGCGGCGAGGCCGCGGGCCATCATCCCGCCGAGGCTGTGCCCGACGATCGTCACCTTGCGCTCGCGGCGGGCGGCGATGTGCTCCAGCCGCCGCTCGAGCGCCTGCGTCCCCTCGTCGATGCAGCCGATGTTGGCCACGATGCCGGAGCGGTAGGTGCGGAACCCCAGCAGGCGCAGGTGGCGGCTCATCAGCGCCAGCGTCCAGTCGCCCGCCATGAAGCCCGGGACCAGCAGCACCGGGTCGTTGACGGTGTGCCGGTCGCGCCGCTCGGCGTACGGCGTGGCGCGGTGGTGCGCGAGCGTGGCGACCGCGCGGCGGCGGTAGGCGACGGCCTCGGTCACGACGCTGGCCTCGCGGGCCAGGGCGCGGAGCCCCCGGGGGCCGGCGAAGCCCTCGGGCACCAGGAAGTCGGCGACGGGCGACCTGAGCGACTTCGCTGACCTGGACACCTGGCCAAGGTACGACCTCAAAGGCGTCGATGGTGGGATTCTGGCTAGCCTTCAGGTATGACGACTGCGCAGGAGCCGGCCGCCGCTGACCTCGCCGCGGTGCCGATGTCCGAGGAGCTGTTCACCACGACGGGCGACGGGCTGCGCCTGTGCTACCAGACCTTCGGCGACCCGTCCGGGCAGCCGCTGCTGCTGGTGATGGGCCTCGGCGGGCCGATGACCTGGTGGCCGGAGGAGCTGTGCCGCCGGTTCGCGGTCGAGGGCTACTTCGTCGTCCGCTACGACAACCGCGACACCGGCCGGTCCGACCGTTTCACCCAGGGACACCGGGTGCGCCGGCGCGACCTGGTCCGGGCGTTCCTCGGCTCGCGGTCCTCCGCGCCCTACTCCCTGTCCGACCTGGCCCGCGACGGCCTGGCCGTCCTCGACGCGGTCGGGGTCGAGCGGGCCCACGTCTGTGGGGTGTCGATGGGCGGCATGATCGTGCAGACGATGGCGATCGAGCATCCCGAGCGCGTGCTGTCGCTGACCTCGGTGATGTCGAGCACCGGCCACCGCCTCACCGGCTGGCAGGACCCGCGGCTGCTGCCCCACCTGCTCGGCCGTGCCGGCCGCACGCGCGAGGAGTACGTCGAGCGCAGCGCCCGGTTCTCCGGCCGCATCGGCTCCCCGCGCTACCGCGACCCGGTCGAGCGGGCGCGCGAGCGGGCCGGCGACACCTGGGACCGCGGCATCAGCCTGTCGGGCGTGATGCGCCAGATGCTGGCGATCCTCACCCAGCCCGACCGGCGCGAGGCCCTCGCCCGCGTCACGGCGCCCACCACCGTGCTGCACGGCCTCGACGACCGGATGGTCCACCACACCGGGGGCCGGGCGACGGCGCGCGCGATCCCCGGGTCGCACCTCATGCTCGTGCCCGGCATGGGTCACGACCTGCCCAGCGGGCTCTGGCCGACGTACGTCGAGGCGGTCAACCGGTCCGCACACCGCGCGGCGGCGCGCGGCTGAGCTCGGCCCCCGGGCGTCGTCACCGGGTCAGCCACACGAACGACCAGGCCGGCAGCCGCAGCGGCCACTCGGGGGCGGCGGTGCGGTCGGCCCGCGACGAGTGCAGCACGGTGGGGTGGGCGCCGACACCCGCGGCGTCCAGCACCCAGGGCTCGACGGTCTGCGGCTCGTCGCTGAAGCACGCCAGGCACAGCACGGGCGAGGCACGGGGGTGCTCACGGACGTGGGCCAGCACGCGGTGGTTGCCGTGCTTCACGACCCGGGTGGCCGCGTCGGACCGCAACGAGTCGGTGCTGCCCCGCGCTCGCCCCAGCGCGACCAGCGCCTCGAAGACCTGCCCCTCGGGGGTGCTCGGGTCGTGCCGGTGCGCGGCGGCCTCCCAGTTCATCAGGGGTCGGTGGAGCCAGCGGTTGTCGTCGGCGTGCGCCGGGTCGGCGTCCCAGTGGGCGTCGTTGCGCTGCCCGATCTCGTCGCCCATGTAGACCAGCGGGATCCCGCCGAAGGAGTAGACGACCGAGTGCAGGAGCTCGATCCGCAGCAGCGCCGCGGTCACCTGTGCCTCGTCACCGGCGACCAGCGCGCTCTCCAGACCGGCCAGCGAGGCCGTCATGCCCGACGTACGACGGCTGCCGGAGACCGGGTCGACCTGGAAGTCCATCCCCCGCGAGAAGCTGCCGCGGTGGTCGCCGGCGTAGAACGCGGCGAGGAAGCGGCGGTGGGACTCGGGGTCGAGCCCGATCGCGCCGGCGTCGCTGTCGCCGACGGCCCAGCCGATGTCGTCGTGGCAGCGCACGTAGGTCACCCAGCCGGTGCCCACCGGCGCGGGCGTGCGCCGCGAGAGCGACTGCGCGGCCAGGCTCACGTCGCGGGTGGCCAGCGCCGACCAGAGCATGACCATCAGCTGGTTGTCGTAGGCCAGCTGGCACTCGGGCCGCTCGTGGTCGTGCGCGCCGAGGTAGGGCAGGAGCTGGTCGGGCCCCACGATCGCCTCGGCCTTGAGCACCAGCCCCGGCATCGCCAGGCGGGTCAGGGCGCGCAGGGCCTGGAGGAGGGCGTGGGCCTCGGGCTGGTTCTGGCAGTCGGTGCCCATCCGCTTGCCCAGGAAGGGGGCCGCGTCGAGCCGCACCACGTCGATGCCGTGGTTGCCCAGCCGCAGCAGCACGCCCAGCATCGCCTCGAAGACGTCGGGGTTGGTCCAGTCGAGGTCCCACTGGAACTCGTGGAAGGTGGTCCACACCCACTCGCCGGTCTCCAGCTGCGTGAAGCTGCCGGGAGCCATGTCGGGGAACACCTCGGGCAGTGTCCGCTCGTAGGCGTCGGGCAGCTCGCGGTCGGGGAAGAAGCGGTAGAACGCACGGTGGTGGGGGTCGCCGGCGAGGGCCGCCCGGGCCCACTCGTGCTCGCGCGCGGTGTGGTTGAGGACCAGGTCGACGCAGAGCGCGATGCCCCGCTCGTGCAGCGAGCCCGCCAGCCGCTCCAGGTCGTCCATCGACCCCAGCCGCGGGTCGACGGCGTCGTAGTCCTTGACCGCGTAGCCGCCGTCGTTCTCGCCCTCGCGCGGCTCGAGCAGCGGCATGAGGTGGAGGTAGCCGACCCCGAGCTCGGCGAGGTGGTCGAGGTGGGTGCCGACTCCCGCCAGGGTGCCGGCGAAGCGGTCGGCATAGCAGATGTAGCCGACGCGCCCGTCGAGGAACCACGACGGGTCGACCTCGCGCACGCGGTCGAGCACGCGCAGGGGCTCGGCGCGCTCGGCCGCGGCGTCGAGCGCACTGGTGACGACGCGTCCCACCAGGTCGCCCGCAGCCTCGCCGTAGACCAGCGCCAGGGCGTCGTGCAGGTCGTGCCGCACCAGGTCGAACCGGGCGGCGAACGCCTCGCCCTCGAGCAGCCCCAGCCGGGCGACGGCCGCGTCCCGCACGCGCGCGTCCGGTGGCCGCCCGGGGCTCATCGCGTGCCCCCCGCCGGGTCGTCGGCGCGGTGGGCGCCGGCCGCCGCCGTGGTCACCCAGCCCCGGGGCTCGTCCCACCCGTGCTCCGCGAAGGCCTCGCGCACGGCCTCGCCGACCGCGTCGGCCCGTGGCCGCTCGACCAGCGCGATGACGCTGCCACCGAAGCCGCCGCCGGTCATGCGCGCGCCGAGCGCGCCGCCGGCCTCGGCGGCCGCGGCAGCGACGTCGAGCTGCGGGACGGTCACGCGGTAGACGTCGCGCAGGGACGCGTGGGAGGCCGAGAGCAGCGGGCCGATCTCCTCGACCCGGCCCTGGTCCAGCAGCGCGACCACCTGCTCGACGCGGGCGTTCTCACCCACCTGGTGGCGCACGCACCCGCGCAGGCCCGGTCCGTCGCCGTCGTCCTCCTCGGGCAGGCGGTCCAGTGCCGGCTCCACGTCGTCGGGGTCGATCTCCCGGAGCGGCCCGAGCACCTCCGCGGCCCGGGTGCAGGCCTCGCGCCGGGCGGCGTACTCGTTGTCGGCGTGGGCGTGCGGAGCCCGGGTGTCGACGACGAGGACAGCCAGGCCGTGCCCGCTCAGGTCGAAGCCGACCTGGCGGCTCTTCGGGTGCTCGGGGTCGCGGAAGTCGCACAGCAGGGCGTGGCCCTCCTCGGCGCGCAGCGACGCCAGCTGGTCGAGCCCGCCGGTGGGGGCTCCGACCACGTCGTTCTCGGCGGCACGGCTGAGCGCCAGCAGGGCCTCGGCGTCGAGGCCCGTGCCGAGCACCTCGCCGAGGGCGACCGTCACCGAGCACACCACCGCCGCCGACGACGACAGCCCGGCGCCGAGCGGCACGTCGCTGTCGATCACCACCTCCAGGCCGGGCACCTCGACCCCCCGGCGGTGCAGCACCACCAGCGGCCCGAGGACGTAGGCGGCCCAGCCGGGGACGTCGTCGGGGAGCTCGCCGGCCTCCACCTCGACGGTCTCGTCGGCCTGCGCCGACCGGGCGGTCCAGCGCGTCCCCTCCCGCCGGCGTACGTCGGCCACGCAGGTCTGCGGGAGGGCGAACGGCAGCGCGAGGCCGCCGGCGTAGTCGGTGTGCTCACCGATCAGGTTGACCCGACCGGGCGCAGCCCACCGTGCGTGCACGGTGGGCTGCGTCATCGGGGTCGGAGCGGTGCCGCGGTGAGGGGTCGGCTCGTCCACTCAGCCGCTGATCCGGTCACCGGTCTCGGTGTCGAAGACGTGGACGTGCTGCGGGTCCGTGGTGACGTAGAGCGTCTCGCCCTTGTGCGGGTGCGTCCGGCCGCTGACCCGGATGATGATGCTGCCGGGTGTGCCCTCCACGTCGCAGTTGCCGTAGACGAACGAGTCCGCGCCCAGCTCCTCGATCACCGTGACCTTGACCGGCAGTCCCTCGCCCTCGGAGACGATGCGCCAGTTCTCGGGCCGCACCCCGACCGTGACCTTGCCGGACATCTTCTTGCCCGCACCGGGGTCGACCGGGACGGTGTAGTTGCCGATCCGCACCTCGCCCTTGTCGTCGGCGACGCCCTCGAGGAGGTTCATCTGGGGGGAGCCGATGAAGCCGGCGACGAACAGGTTGGCCGGCTTGTCGTAGAGGTTGAGCGGGGTGTCGACCTGCTGGAGGACACCGAGCTTCATCACCGCGACACGGTCACCCATCGTCATCGCCTCGACCTGGTCGTGGGTGACGTAGACGGTGGTGACCCCGAGGTCGGCCTGGAGCTTGGCGATGTCGGTGCGGGTCTGCACGCGCATCTTGGCGTCGAGGTTGGACAGCGGCTCGTCCATGCAGAACACCTGCGGCTGGCGGACGATCGCGCGCCCCATCGCGACCCGCTGGCGCTGGCCACCGGACAGCGCCTTGGGCTTGCGGTCGAGGAAGTCCTCCAGGCCGAGGATGCGGGCCGCCTCGGCGACGCGCTTGTCCTGCTCCTCCTTGGGCGTCTTGGCCATCTTGAGGGCGAACGCCATGTTGTCGCGCACGCTCATGTGCGGGTAGAGCGCGTAGTTCTGGAAGACCATCGCGATGTCGCGGTCCTTGGGCGGCATCATCGTGACGTCGCGGTCACCGATGAAGATCTTGCCGGAGTTGACGTCCTCGAGTCCCGCGAGCATGCGCAGGGTCGTGGACTTGCCGCACCCGGAGGGGCCGACGAGCACCATGAACTCGCCGTCGTTGATCTCGAGGTCGATGCCCGGCACCGCCGGGACCTCCGCGCCGGGATACCAGCGCTGGGCCTTCTCGAACCTGATTCCAGCCATGAGTGTGTTCCTTCCACCGGCAGGCACGTGCCGGACGATCCGAAGTGAAAGAGAGGTCGTGCGGGGCCAAACGGGTCGGCGGCCTCAGCGAGGCAGCTCGGAGGACCACCCCCCACCGCGCCGCCAGGAGCGGTACGTCATCCAGGTGAGCCCGAGGAACGCGATCGTGACCAGGGACTCGAAGAGGGCACCGCCTCCGCGCAGCTCGGCGGCGACCAGCGAGATCAGGGCCATGATGCTGAAGAACCCCAGGATCCCGAGGACCACCTCGAGGTTCATCTGACGGGCCGCCCGCGAGCGCCCCGGGCCCAGGTTGCGCACGAGCGCGGCGAAGAGGCTCGGGACCTCGTCGGGGTCGGTGGGTCGGCGGGGCGGGGAGGAGGCCATCAGCCCTTGACCCCGCCTGCGGTCAGGCCCGCCACGATCTTCCGCTGGAAGGCCAGCACCAGGATGATCAGCGGCACGGTCACCACCGTGCCGGCAGCCATGACCGCGGTGTAGGGCTCCTGGTGCGGCTGCGACCCGGTGAAGCTCGCGATGGCCACCGTGACCGGTTGGGTCTTGTCGTTGCTCAGCTGGCTGGCGATGAGGAACTCGTTCCACGCCGCGATGAACGCCAGGATCGCGGTGGTGAAGATGCCCGGCGCGGCCAGCGGGAGGATCACCTTGCGGAAGGCCTCCCCCGGCGTCGCCCCGTCGATCTTGGCCGCCTCCTCCAGCTCCCACGGCATCTCCCGGAAGAACGCCGTGAGGGTGTAGATCGTCAGCGGGAGCACGAAGGAGATGTCCGGGATGATCAGGGCCTGGTAGGTGCCGAACCACCCGATGTCGCGGAACAGCTGGAACAGCGGCGAGATCAGGGCGACGCCCGGGAACATCGAGGCACCGAGGACGAAGCCGAGCACCAGGCCCTTGCCCTTGAACCGCAGGCGCGCGAGGGCGTACGCCGCGGAGACGCCGAACAGCAGGCCGACCACCGTCGCCGCGGTGCTGATGATGACGCTGTTGGCCAGCGCGCGACCGAAGTGGTTGCCCTGACGCGTCGAGAACACCGTCTGGAAGTTGTCCCACGTGACGTGGGTCGGGTAGAGCGCGGTGTCGTAGGTGAAGTCCACCTGCCGGAAGGCGGTGATCATCATCCAGTAGAAGGGGGCGAGGCCCCAGACCACGATGAGGACCACCCCGACGTACATCCGGATCCCCTTGCCCAGGGACAGGGTGGGCTTGCGGCCCTCGACGTAGTGCTGGGTGGGGTCCTGGCCGGAGTCGGTCCGGGTCTCCTCGTTGACGTCCGTGGTGGCCATGTCAGCGCCCCTCTGCCTGGTCGTCCGACAGGTCCGCGCCCAGGAACCTGATGAAGATGAACGCGACGCCGAAGATGAACAGGAACGTCAGCGTGGACAGTGCTGCCGCACTGTTGAAGCCTTGCCGGACCTCGTTGACGACGAGGATCGACAGCGTCGTGGTGTCGTTGCCGTCGCCGGCGCCGCCACCGGTCATGATCGCGGGCAGGTCGTACATCCGCAGCACGTCGAGCGTGCGGAAGAGCAACGCCACCATGACCGCCGGTCTGACCAGCGGGATGGTGATCTGGGTGAAGCGTTGCCACGCACTCGCCCCGTCGACCTTGGCCGCCTCGTAGACCTCCGAGGAGATCAGCTGGAGGCCGGCCAGGATGAGCAGGGCCATGAACGGTGTCGTCTTCCACACGTCGGCCACGATGATCGCGCTCCGAGCGGCCCACTTGTCGCTGAACCAGATGATGTCGGTGTGCAGCAGCGAGTTCGCGAGGCCGCCGTTGGCGAAGATGAAGTACCACAGCTTGGCGGTGACCGCGGTCGGGATCGCCCACGGGATGAGGATGCTGGCGCGGACCAGCGCGCGGCCCTTGAAGTTGCCGTTCATGATCATCGCGAACATGAAGCCGAGCACGAGCTCGAGCACGACCGTGACGACGGTGAAGAAGACGGTGATCCACACCGAGCCCCAGAAGTTGGACGCGTTGGTCCCGGGCCCGCACGAGGTGGCGCCGCACTGCTGCAGGATCCAGTGCTTGTAGTTGAGCAGTCCCGCGAAACCGCCCTCGACGAACAGGCCGGTCGAGGGGTCCAGCGCGGCGTCCCTCTGGAAGGACATGTAGACCGCGCGGAAGATCGGATAGCCGATGACCACCAGCAGCACGGCGATGGTCGGGGCGATGAGGAGCCACGCGCGCCGGCCCTGGTGGGGGTCGATGGAGGCCCTCTCCGGCCCTGAGGTGGCGCTGCGCTTCTCCTCTGCGGCAGCGACCGGTCCCGTCTGAGTGGACATCGGGTGCCCTCCTGTCCTGGCGATGCTGGGGTGCTGTGGGTCGAGCTGGGTGTGCTGGGTGCTGCTGGGTGCCCGGGTGAGGGGTGGCGCCGGTGTGACCTGCGCCACCCCCATCGTGTCCCTCGGGGGGCGGTGCTGTCAGCCCCCGGCCCGGTGGGACCGGGCCGGGAGCCGCAGCGGGATCAGCCTCCGGAGCTCGCGCCGTCGATGGCCTGCGCCATCGAGGAGAGCGCGCTCTTGGTGTCGACCGAGCCCTTGAGCGCGGCGTAGGCGTTGTCGGAGATCGCCTGGGTGACGGCCGGGTAGAACGGCGTCACCGGACGCGGGACCGCGCTGCCGATCGAGGTGCCCAGGGTCTTGAGGTAGGGCACCTTCTTCTGCAGCTCGGGGTCGTCGTAGAGCGCCGCCAGGCACGGGGCGTTGGACGCCTTGAGGAGGTACTGCCGCTGCACCCCGTCGCTCTCGAGGTACTTGATGAAGTCGAGGGCGGTCGCCTTGTGGTCGGAGAACGCGCTGATCGCGGCGTTGTGACCACCGAGCGAGGAGGCGCCCGGCGCCGAGCCGTCGTCACCCGGCAGCGGGGCCACGGCGAACTTGCCCTTGACCTTCGACGAGGCGTCGGTCGAGGCCAGGCTGTAGACGTAGGGCCAGTTGCGCAGGAAGAGGAGCTTGCCGGCCTCGAAGGACAGGCGGCCCTCCTCCTCCTTGTAGCCGATCGCGGCGGCGGGGATGTTGCCGTCCTTGAAGGCCTGGACCAGGCGGTCGAGACCCTTGGCCGACTCGCTGCTGTCGACCGTGGACTTCTTGCCGTCCTCGCTGACGAACGTGCCACCGGCGGTGTTGATCGCCTCAGCCGCGTTGACCGTGAGGCCCTCGTACTTCGCGAACTGGCCGGCGTAGCAGTCCATCTTGTTCTTCTTGGCGATGGAGCACATGCCCATCATGTCGTCCCACGACTTCGGCGGGGTCTTCACCAGGTCGGAGCGGTAGTAGAGCATGCCGCCGTCGCTGGTCACCGGGCCGGCGTAGAGCGTGCCGTTGTAGGTCGCCGCGTCGACGGTCGGCTTGAGCATCGCGCTGGTGTCGATCGCCATCTTGTCCTTGAGGGGCTGGAGGTAGCCCTTGGCCGCGAACTCGGCGGTCCACACCACGTCGACCGAGACCACGTCGTAGTCGGCGTTCTTGGCGTCGAAGTTGCGCACGAGGTCGTCGTGCTGCTGGTTGGCGTCGACGGTCTGCTCCTTGAGCGTGACCTTCTCGTCGGGGTGGTCCTTGTTCCAGGCGTCGATCAGCGGCTGCACGAGTCCGCTGTTGTCCTTGCCCTGGACGTAGGTGATGGGACCGCGCGAGTCGAGGGCCTTGTCGAACGCACCGCCGCCTCCGCCGCCGCTTCCGCCGCCGCTGTCGCCACCGCCACACGCGGCGAGCGGCGCGACGGCGAGGGCCAGGGCGATGAGCCCAGCGTGCCGCTTGTGGGACATCTCAATCCTCCGTTGTTTGCGTGTTCGACGACGGCACGGACGCACCGTCGCTGGAGTCGGGCGTGGTCGAGCCGGGCCCGACCCGCACCCAGGCTGCCGCGTCGTGCGGCAGCCCGCCGTCGTCGCCGACGGGTGAGGAGGCCAGGAGGACCTCCCCAGGAACAGGGACCGTGGCGCCGCTGGTGTTGAGCCAGCACTCGAGGTCGCCACGGCGGAAGACCAGGAGGCCGGGTCCGGCCTCCTGCCAGCTGAGGGCGCCGGCGGGCACCCAGGCCCGGCGGCGCAGCGCGAGGGCGTCGCGGTAGAAGGTCCACATCGAGGAGGGGTCGCCGACCTGCTTGTCGGCGGTGAGCGCCGCCCAGGACGCCGGCTGCGGCAGCCAGGGGTCGGCCGCGCCCTCCGGGCCGAAGGAGTACGGCGGCGCGTCGCCGGCCCAGGGCAGCGGCACGCGGCAGCCGTCCCGGCCGGGGTCGCCGTTGTCGGACTGGGTGAAGATCGGGTCCTGGCGCAGGTGGCCGGGGATCTCCTCGACCTCCTCGAGCCCGAGCTCCTCGCCCTGGTAGAGGTAGGCGGTCCCGGGCAGCGCGAGGATCACCAGCAGGGCGGCCCGCGCCCGGCGGCGGCCGAGCTCGAGGTCGGGCTCCTCCTCGGGCCAGCGCGTGCGCTCCCAGTCGGTCTCCACCGGGTGGTCGGGCTGCGAGCGGGCGTAGCGGGTGACGTGGCGGACCACGTCGTGGTTGGAGAGCACCCAGGTGCTGGGCGCGCCGGAGCCGTCGGGGCCGCCGAGGGCGCCGAGCGCGTCGACCGCGGTCTCGCGCATGACGTCGGCACCGAACGGCGCGCGGAGGAAGTCGAACTGGAACGTGGTGTGCAGCTCGTCGGGACGGACGTACATCGCCAGCCGCTCGTTGGTCGGCACCCAGGTCTCGCCGACGAAGACGCGCGGCGGGTCGTAGGAGTCGGCCAGGCGACGCCAGCCGCGGTAGACCTCGTGCACGGCGTCCTGGTCCCAGGCCGGGTGCGGGTCGTTGTGCATGATCGCCATGCGCCGGCCGGCGTCGGGCAGCCCCTCGGCCTTGGCCAGGCCGTGCGCCACGTCGATGCGGAAGCCGTCGACCTCGCGGTCGAACCAGAAGCGCAGGACGTCCTCGAACTCGGCCACCACCTCGTCGTTGGTCCAGTCCAGGTCGGGCTGCTCGGGGGCGAAGAGGTGGAGGTACCAGAGGCCGGGCTCGCCGGGGACCTGGGTCCAGGCGGGGCCGCCGAAGTTGCTCGTCCAGTCGTTGGGCGGCTCGGTGCCGCCGTCGCCGAGGCCGGGGCGGAAGACGTAGCGGGCGCGGGCCGCCTCGTCGCCGGCCAGCGCCTGCTTGAACCACGCGTGCTCGGAGGAGGTGTGGTTGGGGACGATGTCGAGGAAGACCTTCATGCCGCGCTGGTGGATCTCGTGGAGCAGCTTCTCGGCCTCCTCGAGGGTGCCGTACTCCGGGGCGATGTCGCGGTAGTCGGACACGTCGTAGCCGGCGTCGGCCTGGGGGGAGGGGTACCACGGGTTGATCCACAGCGCGTCGACGCCGAGGTCGGCGAGGTAGGGCAGCTGGCGCCGCAGCCCCGCGACGTCTCCCAGCCCGTCGCCGTTCTCGTCCCGGAAGGAACGGATGTAGACCTGGTAGACCACGGCGGTCCGCCACCACTCCGGCTGGGTCAGGTCGTCCACGCGGGTGCTGCTCCTTCTGGATCGGATGGGTCTCGGCGTTCCCTTTACCGAGACGCAAGCGTTTGCGTAATGTAGCCACATCACTGTGACGTGCGCCATACCCGCCGTGCAAGGGGGTCAGGTCGGTTGAGCAGGAAATCGAGTCCGGACCGTTACCGCAGGCCCCGGGACCACGCGACAGCCACGCCCCCCGACGGCCGGGGGACGGTCAACATGGCCGACGTGGCCGCCGCTGCCGGCGTGTCCGTCTCGACGGTCTCCCGGGCGCTGCGCGGCCTGCCCGGGGTCGGCGAGGAGCAGCGCCGCCGCATCGAGGGCATCGCCGCCCAGCTCTCCTACGTCGTCTCCCCCGACGCCTCCCGCCTGGCGCGCGGCGGCACCGGGCGCATCGCGGTCGTGCTGGACAACGTCGACCGCTGGTTCTTCGGCACCGTGCTCGCCGGCATCGAGCGGGTGCTGCGCGCGGCCGACTTCGACGTGCTCGTCTACCACGTCGACGGCGAGGAGGAGCGGCAGCGGTTCTTCGCCGATCTCCCCGCCCGCCGCAAGGTCGACGGGGTCATCGTGGTCGCCCTGCCCGCCCCTGCCCACGAGTTCGCCCGGCTGAGCCTGATGGGGGTCCACGTCGTCGTCGCCGGCGGACGGATGGGCGAGTTCGAGTGCGTCCGCATCGACGACGTGGCGGCCGCGCGCACGGCGGTCTCCCACCTCACCGGGCTGGGCCACCGGCACGTCGCGATGCTGCGCACCCGCGACAGCGGGGGCGCGGTGTGGCCCACCGACCAGGCCCGCACCGAGGGCTACCTCGAGGCGATGGCACAGGTCGGCGTGAGGCCCGAGGACCCCGACGCGCTCCTCGGCGACCAGGACACCCCGCTCGGCGGGACCCACCCCGTCCTGACGATCCCCTTCGGCGCCGACCACGGCTGGGCGGCGACCGAGCGGCTGATCAGCGGGCCGCACCCCCCGACCGCGATCTTCGCCCACTCCGACGAGATCGCGTTCGGCTGCCTCCAGGCGCTGCGCCACCACGGCTGGTCGGTGCCGCAGGACATGTCGGTGGTCGCGATCGACGACCACCCGCTGTCGGGCGTGATGGGCCTGACCACCGTCGCCCAGCCCGTGCGGACCCAGGGCGAGCTGGCGGCCATGGCGATGCTCGGGTCGCTCGGCGGCACGCCCGTGGCCGGGGCGGGTGGGGCCGGTGGCGCGGCCGACCACGTGGTCGCCACCACACTGGTCGTCCGCGGGTCCACCGGCAGGCCACGGGAGGCGGGGGCGCCACTAGGCTCGGACGGGTGAGCAACCCTGAGTTCCGCTACTCCGACCTGCTGCCCACCGGGGCCGACGACACGCCGTACCGCCTCCTGACGACCGAGGGCGTCCGCACCTTCGAGGTCGACGGTCGCACCTTCCTCCAGGTCGAGCCCGAGGCGATCCAGCGGCTCACCGCCGAGGCCATGCACGACATCTCGCACTTCCTGCGGCCCGCCCATCTCGCGCAGCTGCGCCGGATCATCGACGACCCCGAGGCCTCGGGCAACGACCGGTTCGTGGCGCTCGACCTGCTCAAGAACGTCAACATCTCCGCCGGCGGCGTCCTCCCGATGTGCCAGGACACCGGCACCGCGATCGTGATGGGCAAGAAGTCCGAGGGCGTGATCACCGGCGCCGACGACGGCGAGTGGATCTCGCGCGGGGTGTACGACGCCTACACCAGGCTCAACCTGCGCTACTCCCAGCTCGCGCCGCTGACGATGTGGGAGGAGAAGAACACCGGCACCAACCTCCCGGCCCAGATCGAGCTCTACTCGACCCCGGGGACCGGCGACCCGGCGTACAAGTTCCTCTTCATGGCCAAGGGCGGCGGGTCGGCCAACAAGTCGTTCCTGTTCCAGGAGACCAAGGCCGTCCTCAACCCCACGCGGATGCTGGAGTTCCTCGACGAGAAGATCCGCTCGCTCGGCACGGCCGCCTGCCCGCCCTACCACCTGGCCGTGGTGATCGGCGGCACCAGCGCGGAGTACGCGTTGAAGACCGCGAAGTACGCCTCCGCGCACTACCTCGACAACCTGCCGACCTCAGGCAGCCTGTCGGCACACGCCTTCCGCGACCTCGAGCTCGAGGAGGAGGTCTTCAAGCTGACGCAGTCGTTCGGGATCGGCGCGCAGTTCGGCGGCAAGTACTTCTGCCACGACGTCCGTGTGGTGCGCCTGCCCCGTCACGGCGCCTCGTGCCCGGTCGCGCTCGCGGTCTCGTGCTCGGCCGACCGGCAGGCGCTGGGCAAGATCACCGCCGAGGGCGTCTTCCTGGAGCAGCTCGAGACCGACCCGGCGCAGTACATGCCGTCCGTCGGTGTCCGGGAGGACATCTCCGGCGGCGAGGTGGTCCCGATCGACCTCAACCGGCCGATGGACGAGATCCTCGCCGAGCTGACCAGGCACCCGGTCAAGACGCGGCTGTCGCTGACCGGCCCGCTCGTCGTGGCTCGCGACATCGCGCACGCCAAGATCAAGGAGCGGCTCGACGCCGGCGAGGAGATGCCGTCCTACCTGCGCGACCACCCGGTCTACTACGCCGGCCCGGCCAAGACCCCCGACGGCATGGCGTCCGGCTCGTTCGGCCCCACGACCGCCGGGCGCATGGACTCCTACGTCGAGCAGTTCCAGGCCGCCGGCGGCTCCAAGGTGATGCTGGCCAAGGGCAACCGGTCCGCCCAGGTCACCCGCGCCTGCGAGGCGCACGGGGGCTTCTACCTCGGCTCGATCGGCGGCCCCGCCGCCCGGCTCGCGCAGGACTGCATCAAGTCCGTGTCGGTGCTGGAGTACGAGGAGCTCGGCATGGAGGCGGTCTGGAAGATCGAGGTCGAGGACTTCCCGGCCTTCATCGTGGTCGACGACAAGGGCAACGACTTCTTCACCGACCCCGGCGGCACCGTCACCGTCCCCCTCTCCGGCATCCGCGTCCGCTCGAGCGAGAACCCCCCGCCCACCGTCAAGGCGTAGCCCGGGCCCCGCCGCCCACGCCCGCCCCGCCCCCCGCGGCGCCCCGCGCCCCGCGGCCCCGCGCCCCGCGCCCCGCCCCGCGTACTCCGACGTACGCGTGGTGGATGTCCGATATGTCCAGCGCGTACGTCGGAGTACGCGCGGGCCAGCGCACGTACGTCGGAGTACGCGCGGGCCAGCGCACGTACGTCGGAGTACGCGGGCGTCAGCCGGCCGGCGGGCCGACCGCCAGCGCGACGGCGGTGAGGACACCGACCGCGACGAGCCCGGTCCCGAGCCCGGCCAGCGGGTTGCGCACCAACCAGGCGACGGGTCGGTCGAGCCCCCGCGACGGGTCGGAGCGGCGCAGGCGCCACGCGTCCGCGCCGAGGCCGCGTGCGTCGGCGTACTTCTCGAACCAGAGGGTGGCGAACGGCGGCACGGCGCAGACCAGCCCGAGCAGCGCCTGACCCGGTCGCCAGCGAGCGTCGATCGCGACCACCACCACGGTCAGGCAGTAGGCGATGAACACGACGCCGTGGAGCATCCCGAAGACGCGGACCCCGAGCTCGGTGGTCTCGGTGACGTACTTCAGGAACATCCCGAGCAGCAGGAGCGCCCAGGTGATGGCCTCGGTGCGTGCGACGGTGCGCAGGAGCGAGCGGGGGTGCATGACCACGAGCCTGACAGGCTGGTGGTCGTGCGCTACCCGCCTCCTCGCGACCCCGTCGGTCCCGGTCAGGTCTCGGTGTGGGACTTCCCCCGTCCCCCCGAGCTCGTGCAGTGGGGCGAGAGCATCCAGGTCGTGCTCGGCGGCGTGACGATCGCCGACACGCGGCACGCCTGGGCGGTGCTGGAGACCTCACACCCCCCGACCTACTACCTGCCGCCCGAGGCGTTCGTGGAGGGCGCCCTGCGCCCGGCCGGCGGCTCGTCGTGGTGCGAGTGGAAGGGGCGCGCGACCTACCTCGACCTCGTCGGCGGTGACCGCGTCGCGGCCCGCGCCGCGTGGACCTACCCCGACCCCTCGCCGCGGGCGGTCGTGCTCCGGGACCACGTGGCGCTCTACGCCCACACCGTCGACCGGTGCGTGGTCGACGGCGTCGAGGTGGTCCCGCAGGAGGGGTCGTTCTACGGCGGCTGGATCACGCCTCGGGTCGCCGGCCCCTTCAAGGGCGGCCCGGGCACGATGGGCTGGTGACCTTCGAGTACGACGAGCTGGCGCGATCGGCGTCGGAGCGCGGCGAGGTGGTGCTGCGGCGCCGCCACGACCCGGCCCTCGCGGACCCCGTGCTGGAGCTGCGGGTCAACGGCGTCTTCGTGATGGACACCGCCGAGACCTCGACCGAGGTCGAGCTCGCCCGAGCCGCGCTGGCGCAGGTGGGGAGCCCGCGGCGGGTGCTGGTCGGAGGGCTCGGGCTCGGGTTCACCACCCACGCGGTGCTCGCCGACGAGCGGGTCGAGCGTGTCGTCGTCGCCGAGCTCGAGGAGGCGCTGGTCGGGTGGTTCCGCGACGGGACCGTGGGCCACCCGGCGGACCGTGCCGCACTCGTGGACGGGCGCCTGGACCTCTGGACCGGCGCGGTGCAGGAGGCGGTCGCGCAGGCCGGGGACTCGTCGTACGACCTGGTGCTGCTGGACGTCGACAACGGGCCGGACTTCCTGGTCCACGAGGGCAACGCGGGCATCTACGCCACCCCCTTCCTCGCCGGCGTACGACGGGTGCTCGCGCCGGGCGGCGTCGTGGCGGTGTGGTCGGCCTCGCCCTCGGCCGCGCTGGAGGAGGCGCTGGCCCAGGTGTGCGCGACGGCCTGGACCGTGCCGCTGCCGGTGCGGCTGCAGGGTCGCGAGGAGGCCTACTGGCTGCACCTGGGGGGTACGCAGTCGGCATGAGCACGCAGGAGACCAGGACCGAGCACGACAGCATGGGCGACATCGAGGTCCCCGCCGACGCGCTGTGGCGGGCGCAGACCCAGCGGGCCGTCGAGAACTTCCCGATCAGCGGCACGCCGCTCGAGGCCGACCACCTCCACGCCCTGGCGCTGGTGAAGGCCGCCGCCGCCAAGGTCAACGCCCGCCTCGGCGTCCTCGACCAGGACGTCGCCGACGCGATCGTGTCCGCCGCCGAGCAGGTCGCGGCCGGGGAGCACGACGAGGCGTTCCCCGTCGACGTCTTCCAGACCGGGTCCGGCACCAGCTCCAACATGAACATGAACGAGGTGCTCGCCACCCTCGCAGCGAAGGCCGGGACCGAGGCGCACCCCAACGACCACGTCAACGCCAGCCAGTCGAGCAACGACACCTTCCCGACCTCGATCCACGTCGCGGCCGTGCGCGCGGTCACCGACCGGTTGCAGCCGGCGCTCGACACGCTCGCGCAGTCGCTGGAGCGCAAGGCCGAGGAGTTCGCCACCACGGTGAAGTCCGGCCGCACCCACCTCATGGACGCGACGCCGGTGATGCTCGGCCAGGAGCTCGGCGGCTACGCCGCGATCGTGCGCCTCGCGCAGGAGCGGCTCGAGAGCACCCTCCCCCGGGTCGCCGCCCTCCCCCTCGGCGGCACCGCCGTCGGCACCGGCATCAACACCCCGCAGGGCTTCGCGGCCGCCGTGATCGAGGAGCTGGCCGAGATGACCGGCCTGCCGTTCACCGAGGCGTCGGACCACTTCGAGGCCCAGGGCGGGCGCGACTCGCTGGTCGAGCTGTCGGGCCAGCTGCGCACCTTCGCCGTCGGCCTGACCAAGATCTGCAACGACCTGCGCTGGATGTCCTCGGGCCCGCGCACCGGCCTGGCCGAGATCCACCTGCCCGACCTCCAGCCGGGGTCGAGCATCATGCCCGGCAAGGTCAACCCGGTCCTGCCGGAGGCCACGCTCATGGTGTGCTCCCAGGTGATCGGCAACGACCTGACCGTCACCACCGCCGGCGCGAGCGGCAGCTTCGAGCTCAACGTCCAGATGCCGGTGATCGCGCGCAACGTGCTCGAGTCGGTGCGGCTGCTCGCGGCGGCGAGCACGGTCCTCGCCGAGCGGTGCATCGACGGCATCGAGGCCGACACCGAGCGGATGCGGGAGTACGCCGAGTCCTCGCCCTCGGTGGTCACGCCCCTCAACAAGCACATCGGCTACGAGGCGGCGGCCAAGGTGGCCAAGCGGGCGATCGCCGACGGCACGACCATCCGCGAGGCGGTCATCGCCCAGGGCCACGTCGAGTCCGGCGAGCTCACCGAGGAGCAGCTCGACGAGGCCCTCGACGTGGAGTCGATGACCCACCCCTGACGGGACACGCGATGGGTGAGATCCGCATCGGCATCTCCGGCTGGACCTACGCCGGTTGGCGGGGCGACTTCTACCCCCAGGGGCTCCGTCAGCGCGACGAGCTCGCCTACGCCGCGCAGCAGCTGGGGTCGGTCGAGGTCAACGGCTCGTTCTACTCGCTGCAGCGCCCGTCGTCGTACGCCCGCTGGGCCGCGGAGACCCCCGACGACTTCGTCTTCGCGGTCAAGGGCGGGCGCTTCATCACCCACCTCAAGCGGCTGCGCGACGTGGAGACGCCGCTGGCCAACTTCCTGGCCTCCGGCGTGCTCGCGCTCGGCCCCAAGCTCGGTCCCCTGCTGTGGCAGCTGCCGGAGCGCCTGACCTACGACCACGCGCTGCTCGAGGACTTCCTCACGCTCCTGCCGCGCACCACGACCGAGGCCGCCGCCACCGCCGCGCGGCACGACGACAAGCTGGCCGAGGACCGGGCGCTGACCACGACCGACGCCGACCGGCCGCTGCGCCACGTGCTGGAGTTCCGCAGCACCTCGTTCTGCACCGACGAGGCGTTCGCCCAGCTGGCCGAGCACGGCGTGGGGTGCGTGCTGTCGGACTCCGCCGGCAAGTGGCCGATGGCCGACGCCGACACCAGCGACGTGCGCTACGTCCGGCTGCACGGCGACCAGGAGCTCTACGCCAGCGGCTACTCCGACGACTCCCTGGACCGCTGGGCCGAGCGGTGCCGGGAGTGGTCACCGGACCACGACGTGTTCGTCTACTTCGACAACGACATGAAGGGCTTCGCCCCCTGGGACGCGCTGCGGCTGCAGCAGCGGCTCGCCTGACGCGACGAGGCCCCCGGACGGCGGTCCGGGGGCCTCGGTCGGGGCGTGGTGGGTCAGTACCAGCCGTTGGCCTCGCTGTGGCCCCACGCGGAGCACGGCGAGCCGTAGCTGTCGCGGATGTAGCCCAGGCCCCACTCGATCTGCGTGGCGGGGTTGGTCTGCCAGTCCGCGCCGGCGCTGGCCATCTTGGAGCCGGGCAGCGACTGCGGGATGCCGTAGGCGCCCGAGGAGGGGTTGCTGGCGTGCGGGTCCCAGCCGGACTCCTTGTCCCACAGCGACTCCAGGCAGGAGAACTGGTCGGAGCCGAAGCCGAACCGGCCGAGCATGGCCTGGGCGATCGCCTTGGGGTCGCCGGTGGCCGCCGCGGCCTCGACCGGGTCGACCTTCGCGGTGCGGGTGACCTGGCCGCCCGACCGGGTGGCGGCGCGCACGAGGGCGGCCTTGGCCGGGTCGACCGGGCCGCGCAGCGAGCGCGAGGTGGTCGAGCCACGCTCACCCAGGTCGGCGATGCCGGTGCTCTGGCGCGCCTCGGCCGCGGCGAGCGCGGCAGCGGCCGCGTCGGGCCGCTCGGCCCGGCGGTCGACGGCGACGGCTGCGCCACCGACGGCGCCCAGGGCGAGGGCGGTCAGGGTGACCCCGGTCAGCGCCTTGCGGAAGGTACGCCGGCGCGAGTGGCCGGAGCCGTGCTGGTCATGCTCGTGCTGGTCGTGCGGGGTGGTGGTGGTCGTGGTGTCGGTATGGGCAGGGTTGGAAGTCACAGACTTTCAGCTCGCTGTACGTCGACGGCAGGACAGGCGGTCCGCGTGGGCTGCTCGAGCCCGGGGATCCGGGGATCCGCCAGCCGGCTCCCGAGTGGGCCGGACGTCTTCCACCCTCACCCATCGGGACCCGCGATGTCACGCCGAGGCGGTGTGCGAAGGACCACGCCGCGCGTGCCCGCCTGCTAGCGGCTGGCTAACCCGCTGAGACGGGGTGAGAACGCTCACGATCCCACCCCGTCCCGGTCTAGACCGGTGGGCCCGCTCAGACGGTCACGCTCTCCAGCAGGTCGGTGACCAGCGCCGCGATCGGCGAGCGCTCCGAGCGGGTCAGCGTGACGTGGGCGAACAGCGGGTGCCCCTTGAGCCGCTCGACCACCGCGACGACGCCGTCGTGCCGGCCGACCCGCAGGTTGTCGCGCTGCGCCACGTCGTGGGTGAGCACCACCTTGGAGTTGGCCCCGATGCGCGAGAGGACGGTGAGCAGCACGTTGCGCTCCAGCGACTGCGCCTCGTCGACGATGACGAACGCGTCGTGCAGGGAGCGGCCGCGGATGTGGGTCAGCGGGAGCACCTCGAGCATCCCGCGGTCGAGCACCTCCTCGATCACGTCGGTGCCGGTGATCGCGCCGAGGGTGTCGAAGACCGCCTGGGCCCAGGGACCCATCTTCTCGGCCTCGCTGCCCGGCAGGTAGCCGAGCTCCTGGCCGCCGACGGCGTAGAGCGGCCGGAACACGACCACCTTGCGGTGCTGGCGGCGCTCCATCACCGCCTCGAGCCCGGCGCACAGCGCCAGCGCCGACTTGCCGGTGCCGGCCCGGCCCCCGAGGGAGACGATGCCGACCTCGGGGTCGAGCAGGAGGTCGAGCGCGACCCGCTGCTCGGCGGACCGGCCGTGCACCCCGAACGCCTCGCGGTCCCCGCGGACCAGCGCCACGCTCTTGTCGGCGCGGACGCGGCCCAGCGCGCTGCCGCGCTCGGAGAGCAGCACCAGCCCGGTGTGGCAGGGCAGCTCGCGCGCCTCCTCCAGCTCGACCCGGCCGCCGTCGTACAGCTCGTCGAGGTCGGCGGCCTCGACGTCGAGCTCGACCATGCCGGTCCAGCCGGACTCCGGGGCGAGCTCCGCGCGGTACTCCTGGGCGTCCAGCCCCACCGCGGAGGCCTTGATCCGCAGCGGCAGGTCCTTGCTGACCAGGGTCACGGTGTGGCCCTCGTCGGCGAGGTTGCGCGCCACCGCGAGGATGCGGGTGTCGTTGTCGCCGAGGCGGAAGCCGGAGGGCAGCGACGAGGCGTCGGTGTGGTTGAGCTCGACGCGCAGGGTGCCGCCGACCTCCCCCACCGGGACCGGGCGGTCGAGCCGTCCGTGCTCGACGCGCAGCTCGTCGAGGTGCCGCAGCGCCGCTCGCGCGAAGTACCCCAGCTCGGGGTGGTCGCGCTTGGCCTCCAGCTCGGTGATCACCACGACGGGCAGCACGACGGCGTGCTCCTCGAAGCGCGTCAGCGCGGAGGGATCGGCGAGCAGGACGCTCGTGTCGAGGACGTACGTGCGCGTGGTGCGGTTGGTCGAGAACATCTCGCTCCTCGCGGGACCGGCACGCGCACTCAGCGCCCCGGTCCCTCAGTCGTGGCCGACCGGGACCGGGCCCGAGGGTCCGAGTGCGGACCCTCTCGCTTGTTCGTGAGCTGTCACGAGGTTGGGCCTCCCGCGCCCCGGGCTTCCCCACCCGAGGCTGTTCCGACGGTACGGCGACCAGGGGGCCGGACCGCGCCGACACGCACGCTCGGCGGGTGAACGTGCGGCGAACGGTCAGACGCCGAAGCGGCGATGGCGCTCGGAGTAGGCGCGCAGCGCGCGCAGGAAGTCGACGCGGCGGAAGTCGGGCCAGTAGGCCTCGCAGAAGTAGAACTCGCTGTGCGTGCTCTGCCACAGCAGGAAGCCGCCCAGCCGCTGCTCCCCCGAGGTGCGGATCACCAGGTCGGGGTCGGGCTGGCCCTTGGTGTAGAGGTGCTCGGCGATGTGCTCCACGTCGAGGATGCTGGCCAGCTCCTCGATCGTGGTGCCCTCGCTGGCGTGGTGCTGGAGCAGGGACCGCACGGCGTCGGCGATCTCGCGGCGGCCGCCGTACCCCACCGCGACGTTGACCAGCAGGCCGTCGACGTCGCGGGTCGCGTCGGCGGCGTCCTTGAGGCAGCGCGAGGTGGAGTCGGGCAGGAGGTCGAGCGCGCCGACCGGGTTGATCCGCCAGCGTCCGGCGTCGCGCAGCTCCTGGACGACGTCCTCGATGATGCCGAGCAGGGGCACGAGCTCGGCCTCGGGCCGGTTGAGGTTGTCGGTGGAGAGCAGCCACAGGGTGACGACCTCGATGCCGAGGTCCTCGCACCAGCCGAGGAACGGCTCGATGTTGGCCGCGCCGGCGCGGTGGCCGGCGGCGCTGTCGGCGCCGACCGCCTTGGCCCAGCGTCGGTTGCCGTCGAGCATGACGCCGACGTGGGCGGGGAGCTGACCCCGTTCCTGGGCGTCGCGCAGGCGGCGCACGAGCCGCGCCTCGTACGCCGGGTAGAGCACGCGCTTGACTGCGTCCCGACCGGCTCCCACGAGTCACGAGGGTACTCGGCCGCGGTATTTTGGGACCCATGACCAGCAACGAGCGTGGCGGCGGCGAACGGGTCGCCTCCCACCTGCCCCCCCAGGTCAACCAGGTGGGCGAGTCGGTGCAGTCAGCCCTCCACGAGCTCAAGGAGGACATCAAGCCACGGCTGCGGGGCTGGCTGCACGCGGTGACCTCCCCGCTGACCGTCGCTGCGGGCATCGTGCTGGTGGCGCTCTCGCCGACCGCGATGACCCGCATCGGGTCTGCGGTCTTCGCCCTCTCGGCCGGGCTGCTGTTCACGGTCTCGGCGGTCTACCACCGCGGCACCTGGAGCCCCCGCACCTGGCGGGTGCTGCAGCGTCTCGACCACGCCAACATCTTCCTGCTCATCGCCGGCAGCTACACGCCCTTCACCCTCCTCATGCTCGACGGGACCGACCGGGTGGTGCTGCTCAGCGTCGCCTGGGGCGGAGCCGCTGCGGGGGTGCTCGCCCGGGTGCTGTGGGCCGGCGCCCCGCGGTGGGTGTTCGTGCCGATCTACATCGCGCTGGGGTGGGCCGCGGTCTTCTACGCCGGCGACTTCGTCGCGGCCGGCAACGTGCCGGTCTTCGTCCTCATCGCGGCGGGCGGGCTCCTCTACACCATCGGCGGCGTGGTCTACGGCCTCCAGCGCCCCGACCCCTGGCCGGCGTGGTTCGGCTTCCACGAGGTGTTCCACACCTTCACGATCCTGGCGTTCATCACCCACTACGTCGGCATCTCGCTGGCGACGTACTCCCTGCGCTGACCGTCGGCGCCCGGGGGCTCATCGGCGCCCGGGCAGCAGACCCCTCACCAGGTCGTACGTCGCGCGGTCGCCGGCGGCGACCAGGCGACGCGGCCGCGGGGCCTGAGGTCGGTAGGCCTCCCCCGATGCGGTGCCCATCCACCCCCCGGCCTCGCGCAGCAGCAGGCTGCCCGGTGCGTGGTCCCACGGCTGGGTCCGGACGTAGACGGCGTGGTCGGCCTCGCCGGAGGCGAGCCGCCCGTAGTCGATGCCGCAGCACACCGAGGTGAACCGCAGCCGGCGCGCGACCCCGATCGCCCGCCGGGGCCAGGACCGGCCCTCGAGCGAGGGGGTCGCCTCGACCGGCGCCCGCTGCAGCCGCACCCCGTCCCGCCACGCCCCGGCGCCCTGCTCGGCGACGTAGGCGGTGCGGTGCTGGGGCTGCCAGATCCAGCTGCGGACCACCTCCGCGCGGCGGAGCTCGGCGAGCATCATCGCGTGGTGCGGCGAGCCCTTGACGAACTGGCGGGTGCCGTCGACCGGGTCCACGGTGAAGGCGTGCTCGGCGTGCTCGAAGCGGTCGCGCAGGCCGGGGTCGGCGTGCACGGCCTCCTCGCCCAGCACGAGCGCGTCGGGGTAGGCAGCACGCAGGACGGCGGTCAGCCGCTCCTCCGCCTCGCGGTCGACGACGGTCACCAGGTCGCCGGGCCGGCCCTTGCTCGAGACCTGGTCGCGGTCGAGGTTGCGGAAGCGGGGGTCGACCACCTCCGCGGCGACCTCCTGGAGCAGGGCCAGCACGGCGTCGGTGTCCATCGCGTCCGGGGCAGCCACCGACCCAACCTAGCGAGCACCCCGACGGCGGGTCACCGCACCGCCAGCAGTCCCCCGCTCGCGACGGGCCGGCGGTCGACGCGGGCGCGCAACCACACGCGCTCGCCCTCGTCGAGCCCCAGCGCCCGGGCCTGGGTGCGGGTCATCGTCGCCTGCACCACGGGCGCCGCGGCGTCGGGGCGGACGTCGAGGCGCACCTCGAAGCCGATGCGCGTGACCCGCTCGACCGTGCCCTGGAGCGCACCCCGCGGACCCCCGTCGGAGACGGGGACCACCTCGACGTCGTGCGGGCGCACCAGGCTCCCCTCGAGCTCGGTGACCGGGCCCAGGAAGCTCATCACGAAGTCGTTGGCCGGCGCGTCGTAGAGGTCGTCCGGGCTGCCGATCTGCTCGACGCGGCCGTCGTTGATGATCACGATCTCGTCGGCGACCTCGAGCGCCTCCTCCTGGTCGTGCGTGACGAAGACCGTGGTCACGTGCATCTCGTCGTGGAGCCGGCGCAGCCAGTCACGCAGCTCCTTGCGGACCTTGGCGTCGAGGGCACCGAACGGCTCGTCGAGCAGCAGCACGTTGGGCTCGACCGCGAGCGCGCGGGCCAGCGCCATGCGCTGGCGCTGCCCGCCGGAGAGCTGGGAGGGCAGGCGGTGGCCGAACTGCGAGAGGTGCACCAGCTCGAGGAGCTCCGCGACCCGCTGGTCGATCCGCTCACGTTCGGCACGCTTCTGGGAGGCCCACGGGGGGCGGAGCCCCCCGTGTGTCCTGATCTCGAGGCCGAAGGCGATGTTCTTCGCCACCGTCATGTGCTTGAACGCCGCGTAGTGCTGGAACACGAAGCCCACGTTGCGCTTCTGCGGCGGGAGGTGGGTGGCCTCCCGGCCCTCGATCGACACGGTGCCCTCGTCGGCCGACTCCAGCCCGGCGATGATCCGCAGCAGGGTGGACTTGCCACCGCCGCTGGGGCCGAGCAGGGCGGTCAGCCGGCCGGTCGGGATGGCGACCGACACGTCGTCCAGGGCGACGAAGTCGCCGAACCGCTTGGCGATGCCGTTCACTTCGATGCTCATGATTCTTCCTCGGGTCGCAGGATCGAGACGATGACGATGCAGACGACGGCGGCGAAGGCCAGCATGAAGGCGCTGGCGTAGGCGGTGGACTGCTCGAAGTTCTGGTACTTCCGCTCGACGACGAGCGTGGTGGTCTCGGTCTGGTCGACGATGCCGCCGGAGACGACCTTGACCGCGCCGAACTCCCCAAGGGAGCGCGCCAGGCTCAGCACCACGCCGTACACCACCGCCCACTTGATGCTGGGCAGGGTGATCCGCCAGAACGTCTGGGGGCCGCTGGCCCCGAGGCTGCGGGCGGCCTGCTCCTGCTCCTCGCCGATCTCCTGCAGCACGGGCACGACCTCGCGGATCACCAGCGGCAGCGCGACGAAGGTCGTGGCCATGATCATCGCCGGGGTGGCGAAGACCATCTGGACGCCGTGGTCCATCAGGGGCCGGCCGAGCCACCCGTCGCGACCGTTGTAGACCAGCAGCAGCGCCAGCCCGACCACGACCGGCGACACCGACAGCGGGACGTCGACCATCGCCGACAGGGCGCGCTTGCCGGGGAACTCGTAGCGCACGAGCAGCAGCGCGATGGTGACGCCGAAGACGAGGTTGATCGCGACCGCCGAGAGCGCCACGACCGCGGTCATCCTCAGCGCGTGCTGGACGCTCGGGTCGGCCAGCGCGGTGCTGATCGAGTCGAAGCCGTTCTCGAAGGTGCGGGTGGTCAGCAGGCCGACGGGCCACGCGACGAGGAGGAACAGGTAGGACACCACGACCACGCGCAGCGCCCACTTCACGACAGGTGCCTCAGCCACGGCGAGCGACCCTTCTCTGGATGACGTCGAGCAGCACGATCACGACGAGCGCGATGACCAGCAGGAGCGTGGCGATGGCGGCCGCGCCCTGGGGGTTGCCGTTCTCGATGTAGGTCAGGATCCGCACCGAGGCGACCTCGGTGCGGTTGGGCAGGTTGCCGCTGAGCAGCACCAGAGACCCGTACTCCCCCATCGCGCGGGCGAAGGAGAGCGCGGCGCCGGCGGCCGCGGCCGGCGCGATGGCCGGCAGGATGATCCGCCGGAACGTCGTGAAGCGGCTCGCGCCCAGCGAGAGCGCGGCCTCCTCGACGTCGGGGTCGAGCTCCTCCAGCACGGGCTGCACGGTCCGCACGACGAACGGCAGCGTCACGAACGCCAGCGCCATGAACACCGCCCAGCGGGTGCTCGCCACGTCGATGCCCACCGGGCTGCGCGGCCCGTAGAGCGCGAGGAGCACCAGGCCGGCGACGACGGTCGGCAGCGCGAACGGGACGTCGATGACGACGTTGACCAGGCTGCGGCCCCAGAACCGGTCCCGCACCAGCACCCAGGCGATCGCGACGCCCATGACGACGTTGACCAGGGTCACCGCCGCGGACTGGACGACGGTCAGGCGCACGGCGCTGAGCGTCTGGGCGTTGGTCAGGGTCCGGGCGAGGTCGCCCGGGCCGGCCCCGGCAGAGGTCGCGACGATCGCGACCAGCGGGACCATCACCAGCAGGCTGAACCACAGCAGGGCGACGCCGAGGCCGAGGCCCGAGATCGAGGTGAGGGACCCCGCCCGGCGGGACCGGCGCCGCAGCGCCGGTCCCGCCGAGGTGATCACTGCGGTGGCGGTCATGACGTGCCGGTCTCCTGCTGGAGCTGCGGGACGAGACCGGACTCCTCGTCGAAGAACTTGTCGGCCGCGTTGCTCCAGCCGCCGAAGTCCTTCTCGATGGTCATGAGCGTCTTGGGCTGCGGGAAGGGGTCCGAGGGGTCGTTGGCCCCCTCGACCCGCACGTCGCCGACGTCGACCAGCGGACGGAAGCCGAAGGCGGCGTAGTCCTTCTGGCCCTCCTTGCTGAGCTGGAAGTCCAGCCACTTCCGCGCGGCGGGCGGGGCGTCCTCGGTGACGGCGCCCGGGTTCTCGATCAGCAGCGTCTGGTCCGGGACGACGTAGTCGAAGTCCTCGCCCTTCTGGCGGGCCAGGATCGCCTCGTTCTCGTAGGAGATGAGGGCGTCGCCGGTGCCGCCGGAGAAGGCGGTGGTGGCCTCACGACCGCTGCTCGGCAGCGCGACGGTGTGCTCGAGGAACTTCTTCAGGTAGGCCTTGGCGTCGGCCTCGCTGCCGCCGGTGGCCAGGGTGTGGCCGTACGCCGCCAGGATGTTCCAGCGCGCCGAGCCCGACGAGCCCGGGTTGGGGGTCACCACCTCGACGCCCGGCTTCACCAGGTCGTCCCAGCCCTCGATGTGCTTGGGATTTCCCTTGCGGACCACGATCGAGACCACCGACTGGGTGAGGATGCCCTTGGTCGGGCCGGTGTTCCAGTCCTTGGCCACGAGCCCGGCGTCCACCAGCCGCGTCACGTCGCCCTCGAGGGAGAAGTGCACGACGTCGGCGCCGAGACCGCTCTCGACCGCACGGCTCTGGTCGCCCGAGGCGCCGTAGGAGGTCTTGAAGGTCACGCCCTTGCCGCCGGGGGTCTTCTCGAAGGCCTCGATGAGCGGCTGGTTGGCCGCCTCGAGGATGGAGAAGCCGACGAGGTCGATCTCCTGCTGCTCGCCTCCTGAGCTCGCCTCCGAGCTCGCCCCGCAGCCCGTCAGGGCCAGGAGAGCGGCGGCGCCGAGCGCGGCCGCCGTCGTCGTGCGCACCATTGCGTAGTCCTTCCAGACGTGTCCGACCCGGGGACGTCCCGAGTAACACGAGTAGATTACTAGTCTTTATTGGAAAGATGAAGGTAACCCGTGTCACACCGCGTGTCGAGGCCGGCGCCGAGGCGGGGCACGAGCCGGAATACCGGCCTCCGCCTGCGTGCTTGACTGGACGGAAGCGCCCCACGGGGCGACCTCGAGACCATCCAGGGAATGAGATTCATGGCGACCGTCGAGCTGACCAAGGACACCTTCGAGAGCACCGTCGTCGACAACGACATCGTGCTGGTCGACTTCTGGGCGGCCTGGTGCGGACCGTGCCGTCAGTTCGCCCCGACCTACGAGCAGGCCTCCGAGTCCCACCCCGACGTCGTCTTCGGCAAGGTCGACACCGAGGCCGAGCGCGACCTGGCGGGGATGGCCAACATCACCTCGATCCCCACGCTCATGGCCTTCCGCGACAAGATCCTGGTCTTCTCCCAGCCCGGTGCCCTCCCGGCGGCGGCGCTCGAGCAGGTGATCACCGCGGTCAAGGACCTCGACATGGACGACGTCCGGGCCCAGATCGCCGCGCAGGAGCAGGCCGGCCCGCAGGGCCAGGCCTGACCGGCTGAGCAGCCCCCCGATGGACGCGCAGGCCTGGGACGAGCGCTACGCCGCCGCCCGTCAGTGGTCGGTCACCCCCAACGCCCTCCTCGCCGAGCGGCTCGGCGACCTCACCCCCGCCCGCGGTCTCGACCTCGCGTGCGGGGAGGGGCGCAACGCGATCTGGCTGGCCGGGCTCGGCTGGCGGATGACCGCGATGGACTTCTCCGCCGTCGCCCTCGACCGCGGGCGCGAGGCCGCCGAGGAGCACCGCGTCGAGGTCGAGTGGGTCGTCGGTGATGCGACGCAGGCCCCGCTGCCCGAGACCGACCTCGTGGTGCTCGCCTACCTCCAGCTGCCCGCTGCCTCGCGGCGCACCGCCGTACGCCGGGCGTGGGAGTCGCTCGCGCCCGGTGGCACGTTCTTCCTCGTGGCGCACGACTCGACCAACCTGACCGAGGGGACGGGCGGCCCCCAGGACCCTGCGGTGCTCTACACCGCGACCGACGTGCTCGGTGACCTGGCCGGCCTCGCCGAGCCCGAGGTCGTGGCGGCCGAGCGGGTCGCGCGGGTCGTGTCGTCCGAGGACGCCCACGGCGGCACCGTCGACCGCACCGCCTGGGACGCCCTGGTGCACCTGGTGCGACCCGCCCGATGAGCCCGGTCGCCGTGGTGCGCCGCCGGCTCGGCGAGGCGCTGTTCCACCGGGTCGCCGGCGACGAGGGACCTCGCCGCAGGGAGCGCATCCACAGCACCCCGGGCCCGCGCTGGTTCCCCCACGACAGCGCGATCCAGCGCGTGCACGGTGACGCCTCGATGTTCATCGGTGGCATGCGCGCGGTCATGCTGCAGTCGCTGCACCCGCTCGCGATGCAGGCGGTGGCGGAGAACTCCGGCTACCGCGGTGACCTGTGGGGCCGCCTGGCCCGCACGAGCGCCTTCCTCGCGACCACGACGTTCGCGACCGCCGACGACGCCGAGGAGGCCGTCGCGCTCGTGCGGCGCATCCACGGTCACGTCCGCGGCACCATGCCGGACGGCACGCCCTACTCCGCCGACGACCCCCACCTGCTGCGCTGGGTCCACGTGGCGGAGATCGACAGCTTCCTGCTGGCCCACCAGCGCTACGGCGCCCGCCCGCTCGACCAGGCCGGGCGCGACGCCTACGTCGACCAGGCGGCCCTGGTGGCCGAGAAGCTCGGCGCCGACCGGGTCCCGCACACCGAGGCCGAGCTGCGCGCGACGCTCGACGACTTCCGCCCCGAGCTGCACGCGACGGCCGAGGCGCGCGGGGCGATCAGGTGGCTCGTGCGGCACCCCGACCTGCCGCGTGCGGCGATGCCGGGCTACCGCCTGATCGTGGCCGCCGCGACCGAGCTGCTGCCCCGCTGGGCCAGCGACGAGCTCGGCCTGCCGCGCCACCCCCTGCTCGAGCGCCGGGTCGTGCCGGCGGTCGGTGCGGGCCTCACCCGCACGATCCGCTGGGCCATGGCCCCGCCCCCCGACCTGCTCGAGGCGGCCCGGGCGAATTCCCAGAGGAGCTAGCGGGCGTCGGCCTGGTCGTCGGGGGTCGTGACCTGATCGGTCGTCCCCTCGTCCTCGCGGGGGACCTGGATCTTGCGCAGCTGCTTGCGCATCGAGAACCACAGCAGCAGGCTCGCCGCGCACAGGGAGGCCACCGTGATCAGCGCGATCCAGCCCGGCTTGACGTCCTGCGGGTCGGGCACCGGGTCGGCCGCCTGCCCCACCAGGCCCACCAGGGCCGTCGCGACGCTCAGCAGGGACTCGACCAGCCACACGGTGCTCATGCGCCCATTGTCCCAGGCCGCGCGGCGTCCTCCAGGTGGTCTGGGTCACCGGCCCCGTCGGCCAGCTCGCGGACCCCGGCGAACAGGTCGTCCTCGGGCAGGTCGGTCTCGACCAGGCTGCGGGCCAGCTCGTAGTCCTCGGTGGGCCACACCTGCTGGTGGACCTCCAGGGGCACGGCGAACCAGAAACCCTCGGGATCGATCTGGGTCGCGTGCGCGATGAGGGCGCGGTCGCGCACCGCGAACCAGTCCGCGCACTCCACCCGGGTGGTCACGCGGGCGGCGTGGACCGGGTCGGGCTTCCAGTCGCGCAGCCGCTCCTCGTACGGCGACTCGAGGCCCCGGCGCAGCATCTCGTCGTTGAGCGCCTTGAAGCGGGCGTAGTGGAACGAGTGGTGGTAGTAGAGCTTGAGCGGCTGCCACGGCTCCCCCGAGTCGGGGTAGCGGTCGGGGTCGCCGGCCGCCTCGAAGGCGTGCACGGCCACCTTGTGGCACATGATGTGGTCGGGGTGCGGGTAGCCGCCGTTCTCGTCGTACGTCGTCATCACGTGCGGCTTGAACTCGCGCACCAGGCGGACCAGGGGCTCGGCCGCCTCCTCCACGTCCATCAGCGCGAAGCAGCCCTCGGGCAGCGGCGGCTTGGGGTCGCCCTCGGGGAAGCCGGAGTCGACCCAGCCCAGCCAGTCCTGCTTGATCCCGAGGATCTCGCGGGCGGCGTCCATCTCCTGCCGGCGGATCTCGGCGATGTTGGCCAGCACGTCGGGCCGGTCCATGTTGGGGTTGAGGATCGAGCCACGCTCCCCGCCCGTGCAGGTGGCGACGTGGACGTCGACCCCCTCGGCGACGTACCTCGCCGTCGACGCCGCGCCCTTGCTGGACTCGTCGTCGGGGTGGGCGTGCACGTGCATCAGGCGCAGCATGGCCTCCATCCTAGGGAGGGGTGTGCACCGGGCGGCTCCTAGGATGGACCGCATGACCGACCCCACGGCCCTGGCCGACCGCTACGGGTCGGGGTCGCGCAACCGCACCAACCTCGTGCTCGCCGTCGCCGCCGTCGCCGGCATCGCACTGGTCGCGGTGACGATCTGGTCCTTCGTGTCGCAGGCCGACCCCGACGTGCGCTCGACGCTGCGCACCTACGACATCCGGTCCGAGCACGAGGTGGTCGCCGAGCTGGTCGTCGCGCGCGGCGACACCGACGTGCGTGCCACGTGCCGGCTGCACGCGGTCGCCCAGGACCACTCGACCGTCGGCCGGGCCCAGCAGGTCGTGGACAGCGGCAGGGCGACGCAGGTCCTCGAGGTGCGGATCCCCACCGAGCGCCGTGCGGTGAGCGTGGTCGCCGACGGGTGCACCTCGCCCGACCAGCACCGCCCCCGCTAGACTCGAACACTTGCCTGCCCACGAGCACCACGTCCGGCCACGGACGTTCTGAGAAGGAGACGCTGGTGACCCAGCAGAGCGAGAACACCGGCCGCACCGACACCGTGTGGATGACCCAGGAGTCCTACGACAAGCTCACCGCGGAGCTGGAGAACCTCAAGGGTCCCGTCCGCGAGGACATCGTCAACAAGATCGCTGCCGCCCGCGACGAGGGTGACCTCAAGGAGAACGGCGGCTACCACGCCGCGCGCGAGGAGCAGGGCAAGCTCGAGGCCCGCATCAAGCAGCTGGAGGACCAGCTGCGCAAGGCCGAGGTCGGCGCGCGACCGGCCGACGACGGCGTGGTCGAGCCCGGCATGGTCGTCACCGTCGAGTTCGGCCCCGGCGACGAGGAGCGCTTCCTCCTCGGCTCCCGCGAGATGTCCGACCACGTGGAGGGGCTGACCGTCTACTCCCCGCAGTCCCCGATGGGTGCTGCGATCTCCGGCCACCAGGTCGGCGACGACGTCGCCTTCGAGGGCCCGACCGGCAAGAAGATCGCGATCAAGATCACCGCCGCCAAGCCCTACGAGGGCTGAGCGCGACTCACTCCCGGACGCCGTAGCCCGCGGCCCGCAGGTGCGCCAGCACCTCGGCCGCGTGCTCGGCGCCCTTGGCCTCCAGCTGCACCGCGACGTCGACCTCGCCGATGTGGAGGTACGCCGACGTGCGCTCGTGCCGCAGGTCGATCACGTTGGCCCCGGTCTCGGCGATCACGGCCAGCAGCCCCGCGAGGCCGCCCGGGCGGTCGGGGATGACGACCGTGCACGCGAGGTAGCGGCCCGAGGCCGCCAGCCCGTGCCGGATCACGTTCATCAGCAGCAGCGGGTCGATGTTGCCGCCGGAGAGCACCACGACCGCGGGCGTCTCGAACCTCGCACCGCCGACGCCCTCGGCGCGGTCAAGGACGGCCGCGACCCCGGCCGCACCGGCCGGCTCGACGACCAGCTTGGCGCGCTCGACCAGCATGAGCAGGGCCCACGACAGTCGGTCCTCGCTGACCGTCGTGACCTCGTCGACCATCCGCAGGACGGTCGAGAACGGCACGTCGCCGGGCCGCCCGATCGCGATGCCGTCGGCCATCGTGCTCATCGACTCCAGCGGGGTCGGCGCGCCCTCGCGCAGCGACGGCGGGTAGGCCGCCGCCCCCTCCGCCTGCACCCCGACCAGGTGGACGTCGGGACGCGTGGGTTTCACCGCCGCCGCGATGCCGGCCAGCAGCCCGCCCCCGCCGGTCGGCACGACGAGGGTCTTCACCTCGGGGCACTGCTCGAGGATCTCGGCGCCGCAGGTGGCCTGGCCGAGCACGATGTCCTCGTGGTCGAAGGGGTGCACGAGCACGGCGCCTGTGGCGTCGGCGTACTTCCTGGCCTCCTGCAGCGCGACGTCGACGGTGTTGCCGTGGAAGCGCACCTCGGCGCCGTAGCCGCGGGTGGCCTTGATCTTGGGGATCGGGGCCCCGTGCGGCATGTAGACGATGGACCGGATGCCCAGCATCTGCGCCGCGAGCGCGACGCCCTGCGCGTGGTTGCCGGCGCTGGCGGCGACGACCCCACGGGCCTTCTCCTCGCTGCTCAGCCGCGCCATGCGGACGTAGGCGCCGCGGATCTTGAAGGAGCCGGCGCGCTGGAGGTTCTCGGCCTTGAAGTACACCGGGCCGCCGGCGATCTTGGAGAGCCAGCGTGACTCCTCCAGCGGCGTGCGCACGGCGACGTCCTGGAGCAGCCGGCGGGCCTCGGTGATCTCCTCGGCGGTGGGGACGGGAGCATCGGGAGTCGTCACGTCCACACGATAGGACCCCTCAGCGGCCCGGGTCCTCGGCCACCTCGTCCTCGGTGCTGACCAGTGAGCCCGCGGTGACCGACGGTGGTGGTGGCTCGGCGGCGAGGTAGGTGACCACGGCGTTCGCGCAGGCGACGAGGGGGACGGCGAGCAGCGCGCCCAGGATGCCGGCGACCACGATGCCGCAGGCGACCGCCAGGATGACCCCGAGCGGGTGCACGGCGACCATGCGGCCGAGCAGGAACGGCTGCAGCACATGGGCCTCGAGCTGCTGGACGCCGATGACGCCCGCGGTCATGAGCAGCGCCACGAAGGGGCCCTGGTCGACGAGCGCGACCAGCACCGCGACCGAGCCGGAGACCGTCGAGCCGACCAGCGGCACGAAGGAGCCGAGGAACACCAGGACGCCGATCGCCATCACGAAGGGCACCTTGAGGACCGCGGCGACGATCATGATGCCGATCGCGTCGGTGGCGGCGACGAGCACCGTCGCCCGGACGTACTGGGTCAGGCTCAGCCAGGCCACTCGTCCGGAGGCGTCGGCCCGCCCGCGGGCGGCACGAGGGAACAGCCGGACCACCCACAGCCAGATCCGGTCGCCGTCGGCGAGGAAGAAGTAGGTCGAGAACAGCGCGATGAAGAACGCCGCGACGACGTGGCTGATCGCGGTGCCGACCTCCTGGACGCGGCCGGCCAGCTGCTTGTTGGACGACAGCACGAGGTCCTGCATCGACTTGATCGAGTCGTCGATCTGCTTGTCGGTGGCGTGCAGTGGCCCGTCCTGCAGCCAGGTGCGGATCTGGTCGAGAGCGGTGACCACCTGGTCGGCCAGGTCGTTGGCGCCCTGGACGACCTGCTGGGTCGCGAACACGAGCATGAGCACCACCGCGCCGACCAGCGTCACGACGACCAGCAGCGTCGAGAGTCCTCGGGGCAGGACGCGGGCCATGACCGCGACGACGGGGGCGGCCAGGGCGGCCACGAAGAGCGCAGCGAACACCGGGACCAGGACCAGCGTGACGTGCCCCACCATCCACAGCAGCACGCCGGCCGCGCCGATGATGACCAGGAGCCGCCACGACCAGGCCGCGGCGAGGTCGACGCCGTAGGGCACCTGGGCCCGGGTGAAGTTCGAGGCCCCGCCGGTCACGACCGGGCGGAGCTGGACCTGCGCCAGCTCGGCGCGGTGGCGGGCGCGCTGCTCGGCCAGGTGCGCCGCCCAGGCCTGGGCGCGCACGAGGCGGTCGTGAGCGGACTCCTCGCCGGCGCCGCGCCGTCCCCGGCGGCGCGAACGCTGCTCCGGCGGTCCCTCGACGCCCTCGCCGTCCTGCGGCTCGTCCTCGCTCCCGGTCATCCGCTCACTCTAGGGACACCGGCCACGTCCCGACCCACCCTTGCCGCGGGCGGGGGTCCTCAGCCCAGCGCCTGCTCGAGGTCGACCAGCAGGTCGTCGACGGTCTCGACCCCCACGCTGAGGCGCACCAGGTCGGCGGGCACCTCCAGCTCGGTGCCGCTCACCGAGGCGTGGGTCATCCGGCCCGGGTGCTCGATCAGCGACTCGACCCCGCCGAGCGACTCTCCCAGGGTCCACACCTGCGTGCGCCCGCACAGGTCGACCGCGGCCTGCTCGCCCGCCTTGACCCGGAACGACACGATGCCGCCGAACCGCTTCATCTGGCGCGCCGCGACCTCGTGGCCCGGGTGGCCCGAGCGGCCGGGGTAGAACACCTCGCCCACCCCGGGGTGCTGCTCGAGGAACCGCACCACCGCCTCGGCGTTGTCGCAGTGGCGCTCCATCCGCAGGGCGAGGGTCTTGAGGCCGCGCAGCACGAGCCAGGAGTCGAACGGACCGGCCACGGCGCCCATGGCGTTCTGGTGGAAGCCGATGCGCTCGGCCAGCTGCTCGTCGTGGACCACCAGGGCACCGCCGACCACGTCGCTGTGCCCGCCGGCGTACTTCGTGGTGCTGTGGAGGACGACGTCGGCGCCGTGCGAGATCGGCTGCTGGAGGTAGGACGAGGCGAAGGTGTTGTCGACCACCAGCAGCGCGCCCGCGTCGTGGGCGACCTCGGCCAGGGCCGCGAGGTCGGCGATGTTGAGCAGCGGGTTGGTCGGGGTCTCGACCCACACCGCCCTGGTCTCCCCCGGCCGGATCGCGGCTGCGACGGCCTCGGGGTCGCTGACCGGCGCGGTGGAGTGCTCCAGCCCCCACGGCCGCTCGACCTGGTCGACCAGCCGGTAGGTGCCGCCGTAGGCGTCATCGGGTACGACGACGTGGTCCCCCGGGCGGCAGATCGTGCGGAGCAGCGTGTCCTCGGCCGCGAGGCCGCTGGCGAACGCGAACCCGTGGCTCCCGCCCTCGAGGCTGGCCAGGCAGCGCTCCAGGGCGGTGCGGGTCGGGTTGCCGCTGCGGGAGTACTCGTAGCCGCCGCGCAGCCCTCCCACACCGTCCTGCTTGTAGGTGCTGGTGGCGTAGATCGGCGGGATCACGCTGCCGGTCGCGGCGTCGGGCTCGGAGCCGACGTGGATCGCACGGGACTCGAAACCCAGCTCGGGGGGGTGCTCGTCGCTCATCCTCCGACCGTAGCCGCTTGACCGGAGCGGGAAACTGGAGGGGAACCCCCGTCCACCTCGAAGGGACCACCATGCTCTTCTCGCGCCGCGCTGCGACCCTCCCGGCGCCGGGTGAGGCCCTCGCCGGCCGCCCCGAGCGCCCCTTCCACCTCTCCGAGCGCCACCTGGTGCTCGGCACCCCGCTGGTCACCGACGAGGTCCCCGAGGGCCTCGAGGTCGCCGTGTTCGGCCTCGGCTGCTTCTGGGGCGCGGAGGAGATCTACTGGCAGGTCCCCGGCGTCTGGTCCACCTCGGTGGGCTACGCCGGCGGCGAGACCCCCCACCCGTCCTACGAGGAGGTCTGCTCGGGCCGCACCGGCCACACCGAGGCGGTCCGCGTGGTCTACGACCCCACGAAGGTCGACTACGCGACGCTGGTCAAGACGTTCTTCGAGGTCCACGACCCCACGCAGGGCATGCGCCAGGGCAACGACGTCGGCACGCAGTACCGCTCCGCGATCTACACCACCACCCCCGAGCAGGTCGAGGTCGCCGAGCGACTGACCAAGGTCTACGGCGAGGAGCTCGCCCGCCGCGGCTACGACCCGATCACCACCGAGGTCGCGCCGGCGCCGCCGTACTACTACGCCGAGGACCACCACCAGCAGTACCTCGCCAAGAACCCCCACGGCTACCGCTGCCACGCCACCACGGGAGTCCCGTTCCCCACCGAGGGCTGAGCCGGCTTGGAGTCGGGGCACGACCGCGGGCCCGATTGTCGGCACGTCTCGATACGTTCGCGGACGTGAAGGAGACCACTCAGCTGCCGGTGTGGCTGGTTGTGGTGCTGACAGTCGTTCCGGCACTCATTGCAGGGGCATCCGCCGTGCTGGCTGCATGGCTGGCCGGCTCGCGAAAGGCAGCGAAGCAGCTCGACCAGTGGCGCCGGCGGGAGGAGACCATGCGTATCTTGCGCTGGGCTGCGGACAAGGCCACGGCAACGAGCGACGACGAGCGCCTCCTGGCGGTATCAGTGCTCGATGCGCTCGACCATTCCAAGCCCGCCATGCTCCAACCCGAGGACCAGGGCATCCTCGACGGCGTGCTCGACGCCGTGCTGTCCGATGCCACAGCCGTGGTCGAGGAGTACCCTGACGAAAGCGGGAACTACGACGTGGAGGTGGCCGACGATGGTTGATCGTCGCGTGCCTGGGCGGAGCGAGACCTTCGTCTCCCCTGCCGAGGTCAAGGCCGCTCAGATGAAGGTCCGCCGCATGCTGGAACGCGGGGAGGAACCGCCTGCCTCGCTCCTCGCGATCGCCAACGCCCGCGGGGACTTCTCGGCGGCAGGCGCTCAGCGCGCATGATCTCAGGGGCTCGGCGAACTGCGCGCAGTTCTCGGTCCCCCCAGCAGTACCTCGCCAGGAACCCCCACGGCTACCGCTGCCACGCCACCACGGGGTCCCCTTCCTCACCGAGGGCTGAGCCGCGTGGTCACCTCGGGCCTGGTCGACCTCGTCGAGCTGGTCGCCACGCGTTCCTGAGATTCCTCGCGCCGCCTGTCGTGTCCGTCGGTCCCCGTTCGTAGCGTGAGTGAGGGCGGGCACCGGGTCCGCCGCGGCCGAAGGAGCACCGATGCCCCAGTACCTCCTCTACTTCAACCAGCAGTGGGTGGGTGACCACTCCGAGGAGTGGTTCGCGAGCCGCGCCGCACCGGCCAGGGCGTGCGTCGAGGAGATGAAGGAAGCCGGGGTGTACGTCGTCGCCGGCGGCCTCGAGGAGGCGCCCCCGCTCGCGCACGCCGACCCGACGTCCGGGGAGACAGTCGTGACCGACGGTCCCTACGCCGAGACCAAGGAGTGGCTGGGCGGCTTCGCCCTGGTCGACGTCCCCGACGACGAGACCGCCAAGCACTGGGCGGGCAGGATCTCCGAGGCCTGCGGCTGGCCGCACGAGGTGCGGCGCTTCAAGTAGGGCGCCCCCGACGCCGGGCCGAGGACGACTAGCCCCCCGCACGCGCCTGCCGGACGTCCTGCTGCTCGAGCTGGAGCAGCCAGGCCGCCGCGCCCAGCTGCTCGTACGTCGCCCGCGCCAGCGAGCGCGCCTCCTCGGCCTCCTCGGCCCTCCCCTGCCGGGCGAGGGTGAGGGCGAGGTCGGCCCGGGTGCGGGCGAGGTGGACCGGTGAGCCCCACGCCTCGTAGTGCTCCATCGCCTCGCGCAGGCGCAGCTCGGCCTCGACCTGGTCGTCGCCGTAGCGGGCCTGCCAGGCACCGCGGAGCCGAGCGCGGTGCCCGCGCAGCGCCCGCGGCACGGCCACACGTGGTCCGCCCCCGAGCGCCAGCAGGTCGGAGTGCCCGGTGGGGAGCCCTGCCTCCAGCACCAGCTCGCACGCACCCTGGAAGACGGTCGGGAAGTCGTCGCCGAAGCCGATCACACTCATCAGGCGGCACGCCTCGATGGCGAGGTCGACGGACCTCTCCGGATCAGCCCGGTCCGCGGCCGTGAACGCCTCGCAGAGCCGGACCCAGGCCATCGTCTCGTCCTCGTCGAAGTCCGTCGTGGTCCCCTCCCACGGCGCCTCGAAGAGGCCTCGCACCGCCCGGGAGCGCAGCCCCCGGAACGCCGACATCATCGGGGCGAAGAACGGGAACTGCTCGCACATCTCCACGTGGCGGGCGTGGCCGATCGGCTCGCTCCACTCACCGAGGTGGAACCCGATGCTGAGGGAGTTGACCTCGGCCACGACCTGGTAGGTCCGGAAGCCGGTCTGCCGGGCCACCGACGCCATCTCCGCGGAGATGCCGGAGGCCGACGGGAGGTCCTCGGTCATCTCGAGGATCACCTGCTGCATGAGGCCTCGGCTCAGGTTGTCGGGCCTGCCCTCGGTGCGCGCCACCTCGACGGCCCGCGCGGCGAGCGGGGTCGCGACGGCAGGGAGGTCGCGGCCCATGTAGTAGGCGCTGAGCGACTGCAGGCCCACCGACAGGTCCCGTCCACCGGTCGCGGAGGAGATGCGCACCTGGGTCTCCGCGATCTCGCGGTAGTCCAGCCCGAGGGCGCGGCGCGCGAACAGCAGGGGCGGGGCGATCTCGAGCAACGCCTCGTCGGCGTCCTCACGCTCGAGCAGGCGCTCCCAGTGCGGCTCCGCCACCTCGAGGGTCGCGACGGGGTTCGGCTGGTTGTTGAGCGCCTGCGCGAGCGTGCCGACCGCGAGGCCCGCCGCCACGACGTCGCCGAGGTCCTCGAAGGCGGCGACGGCGCGCGTGGCGTGCTCCACCGCCTCGCCGATGACTCCCGCCCTGGTCAGGCTCGTCGCCAGCTCGGCCTCCACCTCCGCCGCCTCGCGGCCGGGGACCGCGTGCTCGCGGGCACGACGCATGTGGGCCACCGACTCGCCGCTGGCGCCCAGGTCCCGGGCGCGCGAGGCCGCGCGGCGCAGGTGCGTGACCGCCTGGTGGGTGAGCTCGGCCGCGTCCTCGTCGCCGGCCACGGCCTCGGCGGCGTCGAGGTAGTGCTGGGCGAGGATCGGGGCCAGCTCGGCGGTCGACTCGGTCTCGGACTCCAGCAGGGCGACCACGGCGAGGTGGGCGGCCTTGCGGTCGCGCCGCGACAGCGAGCCGTAGGCCACCTGCCGCACCACGTCCTGCACGAAGCCGTACTGCCCGTGCTCGGCCGACAGCCGGCTCGCCTCGAGGTCGAGGATCTGCGTGCGCACCAGCGCCGGCAGGACCTGGTCGAGGTCCACGCCCGGGCACAGCACCTGCAGCTCCTCGCGGCGGAAGGTCGCCCCGAGCACGCTGCCCATCTCCACGACCCGGCGCTGCTCCGGTGAGAGGGTGTCCAGGCGGGCCCCCACGAGGGCCTGCAGGGAGGCGGGGGCCCCGATGGCGTCGAGGTCCACCTCGTCGCCGGCGAGGACGTACTGCCCGCCGCGCGGCACGACCAGGTCGCGGTCGATCAGCGAGCGGACCGTCTCGACCGCGAAGAGCGGGACGCCGTCCGCTCGGGCGACGAGGCCGTCGCGCACCCCGGCCGGGATGCCCGCCACGAGCCCCTCCACCAGCAGCGTCATGTCACGGTCGCTGAGGGTGTCCAGGTGCAGGACCGTCACCCGCCGGTTGGTCGCGAGACCCGGGTGGGCCTCGAGCAGCGCCGGCCGTGCGAGGGCGAGCACGAAGCAGGGGAACGACGCGGTGGACAGCAGGTGCTCGAGGAACAGCACCAGCCCGTCATCGGCGTACTGCGCGTCGTCGAGCACCAGCACCAGGCCCGCGGAGTCGGCCGCCACCCGCTCGAAGAACCCGGTCCACGCGGTGAAGAGGTCCTCACGGGCGAACGAGTCACCGCCCGGGACCCCGAGGAGCGTCGCCAGCCGCGGACGCAGCCACGCCTGCTCCTCGGCATCGGGGACGTACGCCGTGAGGCCGTCGGCGAGCAGCCGCTCCGAGCTCGGGTCGGCCTCGTCGTCGCCGAGCGGCTGGCGCAGCCGGGCGCGCACCATGTCGGCGAGCGCGGAGTAGGCGACCCCCTCGCCGTACGCCAGGCAGCGGCCCTCGTTCCACGTCACCGTCGTGCTCAGCCCGTCGACGTACTTGAAGAACTCCCAGCCCAGGCGGCTCTTGCCGACACCGGGCTCCGCGCTGACCAGGGCGAGCTGGGGACGCCCGGACTCGAGCGTGGCGTGGAAGTGCTCCTTGAGCAGCCGCAGCTCGCGGTCACGGCCGGTCAGCGGCGCCTCGAGGCCGTCGGCCCGCTGGGACCCGCCGCGGGCGGCGACGACCGCACGCACCGACCACAGCGGCACCGGCTCGGCCTTGCCCTTGAGCGCGTGCGACCCGGCGTCGACGTAGGTGATCGACGACGACGTGAGCAGCCGCGTCGTCTCGTCGACCCAGACCTGGCCCGGACCGGCGACCGCCTGGACGCGGGCCGCGGTGTTGACCGGGTCGCCGGCGACCATGCCCTGACCCGTGGCGCCGACGGTCACCGCGACCTCGCCGGTGACCACGCCCACGCGCATGGACAGGCCCTCGACGCCGAGGTCGGCCCCCAGCGCGGCGACCCGGGCGGTCATCTCGAGACCGGCCCGGACGGCCCGCTCGGCGTCGTCCTCGTAGGCCGTCGGCACGCCCCACACCGCCATGACCGCGTCGCCGATGAACTTCTCGACCATGCCGTCGTAGTGGCCCACGATCGTGCGGCACTCGTCGAAGTAGCGGCTCAGCAGCTCGCGGACCTCCTCCTGGTCACGCGACTCCGACAGCGCCGTGAAGCCGACCAGGTCGCCGAAGAGCACGCTGGTGACGCGACGGGCGGCGACCGGGCCGTTGCCCTCGACGCGGGGTACGACGGGTGTCGCGCCGGCGACCGGGGTGCCGCACTCCGCGCAGAACTTCGCTCCCGGGGTGAGGGCGCTGCCGCAGGACGCGCATCCGGGAGGGGTCGTCGGGGTGCCGCACTCCGGGCAGAACCTCGCCCCTGCCGGGGTCTCGACCCCGCAGGCAGTGCACCGGTTCATCGCGCCACACCTCCGAGGACCGCCGGGTCGAGCTCGCTCGCCCAGGCGGTGGCACCGAGCCGGTCCAGCACGACGCCTGCCGAGGCGGCGGCCTCCGCGGCCTCCTCGACGCGGCCCTGCTGGTGGAGGGCCACCGCCAGCAGGGACTCGGACCGGGCGACGTGGACCGGTGACTCCCAGGCACGGTGGTGCTCCAGGGCCTCGCGCAGCGCGAGCTCCGCCTCCACGGGACGCCCCGCGTGCAGCTCCCACGCGCCCTGGAGCCAGGCGCGATGGCCGCGGAGGGCCCGGGGCAGGAGCATGCGCCGGCTGCCGATCAGCTCCAGGAGCGCCTCGTGACCCGAGCCCGCGGCCACCACGACCTCGCACGCCGCGGCGAACAGGAAGGGGAAGTCGTCGCCGAGGCCCAGCACGCTGATCAGCCGGCAGGACTCGACGGCCAGGGTCACCGCACGCTCGTCCTGGCCGGCGTCCTGGGCCAGGAGCGCCTCGCACATGCGCACCCAGGCCATCGTCTCGTCCTCGTCGATGACCGGCGGCTCGTCCGGCCAGGGCGCGACCACCGGCCGGCCGGACGCCCGGTCGACGAGACCCCGGACGCACCCGGCCATCGGGCCGAGGAACTCGTACTGCTCGCCCAGCTCGACCAGCTCCTCGTCGTCCGCGCGGGGCAGCTCGTCCCAGGCGCCCAGGTTGAAGCGCACGGTCATCGTGTTGATCAACGCGACCGCTCGCAGGCTCGCGAACCCCCCGAGCCGGCTCGCGGCGGAGCCCTCCTCAGCGGTCCGGAGCGCGGTGGGCAGGTGCTCGGTCATGTCGAGGATGACCTTGTTCACCAGGGCCCGGGCCAGCGTGTCCGTGCGCCCGGTCGACCGCGCGACCTCCACGGCCATCCCGCTCAGCGGAGCGGCGAGCGGCGTGAGGTCGCGGCCGATGAAGTAGGTGCAGAGCGCCTGGAGCCCGATGACCAGGTCGTTGCCCCCCGTCACCAGGCTGATCCGCAGCATCTCCTCGACCACGTCGCGGGTGTCCAGCCCGAGGGAACGCTGCGCGTAGTGGATGGCGGTGCCCAGGCGCAGCAGCGTGGCGTCGGCGTCGTCGCGCCCCTTGAGCCGCTCCCAGTGCGGCAGCGCGATCGTCAGCCCGTCCGAGGCGTTGAGCTGGTTGTTGAGCAGGAGTGCGTGCAGGCTCGCCGCGTAGCCGGCGGCGACGGGGTCACCGACCTCCTCGAAGTGCTCACCGGCAGCCACCGCCAACGTGATCGCCTCGGCGGACGAGCCGACGGCGAAGAGCGCCTCCGCGAGCGCAGACTGCACCTCGGCGGTCTCGCGACCCTCCCCCGCGTGCCGCAGCGCGACCTTGAGATGGGCCACCGCCTCCCCGGTGGCCCCCAGGGAGCCGGCGCGGGTGGCGGCCCGGCGCAGGTGCTCCACGGCCAGCCGGGTGAGCTGCTCGGCGTCGTCGGCGTCGGGGAGGGAGTCCGCGGCGTCGAGGTAGTGCTGCGCCAGGATCGGGGCGATCTCCTCGCGGGCGTCCTGCTCCAGCAGCGCGACGACGGCGAGGTGGGCGGCCCTGCGGTCACGCCGCGAGAGCGACCCGTAGGCCACCTGGCGCACGACGTCCTGCACGAAACGGAAGTGGCCGTGCTCGGCGGACAGCCGGCTGGACTCCACGTCGAGGATCTGCGTGCGCACGAGGGCGGGGAGCGCCTCGTCCAGGTCGACCCCCGGGCAGAGCACCGCGAGCTCGTCGCGTCGGAAGGTCGTGCCCAGCACGCTGCCCATCTCGACCACCCGCCGCTGCTCGCTGGACAGGGTGTCGAGCCGGGCGCTGACCAGGGCCTGCAACGAGGCCGGCGCGCCGATCCCGTCGAGGTCGACGTCCTCGGTGGCGAGGACGTACTGCCCTCCTCGCGGCACCACCAGGTCGCGGTCGATCAACGAGCGGACCGTCTCGACCGCGAACAGCGGCACGCCGTCGGCCCGGGCGACCAGGCCGTCCCGCACCGGGTCGGGGACGCCGGCCACCAGCCCCTCGACGAGGAGGGCGAGGTCCGCGGCGCTCAGGGTGTCCAGGTGCAGGACCGTCACGCGCCGGTTGGCCGGGAGACCGGGCTGGGCCTCGAGCAGGGCGGGCCGCGCGAGCGCGAGGACGAAGCACGGGAACGACGCCGTGGCCAGGAGGTGCTCGAGGAACAGCACGAGCCCGTCGTCGGCGTACTGCGCGTCGTCGAGCACGAGCACCAGGCCGGACGAGTCGGCCGCGACCCGCTCGAAGAACGCCGTCCAGGCCGTGAACAGGTCCTCGCGGGCGAACGCGTCCCCACCGGGTACGCCGAGCAGGGTCGCCAGCCGCGGGCGCAGCCAGGCCCGCTCGTCGGCGTCCGGGACGTAGGCCGACAGGCCGTCGGAGAGCAGGCGCTCCGGGCCCGGGTCGCCGTCGTCCTCCTCGAGCGGCACGCGCAGCCGGGCGCGCACGATGTCGGCGAGGGCGGAGTAGGCGACCCCCTCGCCGTACGCCAGGCAGCGGCCCTCGTTCCAGCGGACGGTCGTGCTCAGCCCGTCGACGTACTTGAAGAACTCCCAGCCCAGGCGGCTCTTGCCGACACCGGGCTCGGAGCTGACGAGCGTGAGCTGGGGGCGACCGGACTCCAGCGTCGCGTGGAAGTGCTCCTTGAGCAGCCGCAGCTCGCGGTCCCGGCCGACCAGCGGCGCCTCGAGCCCGTCGGCCCGCTGGGCACCTCCGCTCGCGGCGACGACCGCGCGCACCGACCACAGCGGCACCGGCTCGGCCTTGCCCTTGAGCGCGTGCGAGCCGGCGTCGACGTAGCTGATCGACGACGACGTGAGCAGCCGCGTCGTCTCGTCGACCCAGACCTGTCCCGGCCCCGCGACCGACTGGACGCGGGCCGCGGTGTTGACCGGGTCGCCCGCCACCATGCCCTGCCCCGTCGCTCCGACGGTCACCGCGACCTCGCCGGTGACCACGCCCACGCGCATCGCCAGACCGTCGAGCCGCAGGTCGGAGCCCAGGGCCGCGACCCGGGCGGTCATCTCGAGACCGGCCCGCACCGCCCGCTCCGCGTCGTCCTCGTAGGCCGTCGGCACCCCCCACACCGCCATGACCGCGTCACCGATGAACTTCTCCACCGTGCCGCCGTAGTGCCCGACGATCGTGCGGCACTCGTCGAAGTAGCGCCCGAGGAGCTCGCGCACCTCCTCCTGGTCACGCGACTCCGACAAGGTCGTGAACCCGACCAGGTCGCCGAACAGCACGCTGGTCACCCGTCGCGACGCGACCGGGGCGGCCATCGGCTCACGCGCGGCGCCGGCGGCCACCGGGGCCCCGCACTCGCCGCAGAACTTCACCCCGGGCGCCAGCGTGGTCCCGCACGCCGAGCACGCGGCCGGGGCCAGCCGCGCGCCGCACTCGCCGCAGAACTTCGTGCCGGACGGGCACTCCGTGCCGCACGCCGTGCACCTGACCATCCCGACCCCCAGGCTCAGGCCGCGGTCACCCCGCGGCCACTGGGGACATCATGACCTTTCCCGAGGTCAGCGGGCCAGGAACGCGAGCAGGTCCTGCCGAGTCACCACACCGACCGGCTTGCCGTCCTCCTGCACCAGCAGCGCGTCCGCGCCGGTCAGCAGGTCCATCGCCTCCTCGACCGGGGCGCTCGCGCCGACCGACGGCAGCGGCTGGTCCATGTGCTTCTCCACCGGGTCGTTGAGCCGCGCCTCGTGGTGGAACAACGCGTCCAGCAGGGCCCGCTCCGAGACCGACCCGGCCACCTCGGCCGCGACGATCGGGGGCTCGGCGCGGACGACCGGCATCTGCGAGACGCCGTACTCCTGGAGGATCGCGATCGCCTCGGCGATCGTCTCCTGCGGGTGGGTGTGCACCAGGTCGGGCAGGCGCCCGTCCTTGCCCCTCAGCACCTCGCCGACGGTCTTGCCGCCGGTGTCCCCGAGGAAGCCGTAGCGCCCCAGCCACTCGTCGCTGAACACCTTGGCGAGGTAGCCGCGGCCGGAGTCGGGCATCAGCACGACGATGACGGCGTCCTTGCCCTCCTCGGTGCCCGCCAGCTCCTCGGCCAGGCGTACGGCGGCGTGCACGGCCATGCCGCTCGAGCCGCCGACCAGCAGCCCCTCCTCGCGGGCGAGGCGGCGGGTCATGGCGAACGAGTCGGCGTCCGAGACCTCGATGATCCGGTCGGCGACGTCGCGGTCGTAGGCGTCGGGCCAGAAGTCCTCGCCGACGCCCTCGACCAGGTAGGGCCGACCCGTGCCGCCGGAGTAGACCGACCCCTCCGGGTCGGCGCCGACGACCTTCACCTCGGGGTTCTGCTCCTTGAGGAAGCGACCCGTGCCCGAGATCGTGCCGCCGGTGCCGACGCCGGCGACGAAGTGGGTGATCCGCCCGTCGGTCTGCCGCCAGATCTCCGGGCCGGTGTCCTCGTAGTGCGAGCGCGGGTTGTGGGGGTTGGAGTACTGGTCGGGCTTCCAGGCTCCCTCGATCTCGCGGACCAGCCGGTCGGAGACGTTGTAGTAGGAGTCCGGGTGCTCCGGGGGCAGCGCGGTCGGCGCGACGACCACCTCGGCGCCGTACGCCCGCAGGACGTTCTGCTTGTCCTCGCTGACCTTGTCCGGGCAGACGAAGACGCACGTGTAGCCGCGCTGCTGGGCGACCATCGCGAGCCCGACGCCGGTGTTGCCCGACGTCGGCTCGACGATGGTGCCGCCCGGCCTCAGCTCGCCGGAGGCCTCGGCGGCGTCGATCATGCGGGTGGCGATCCGGTCCTTCACCGACCCGCCGGGGTTGAGGTACTCCACCTTCGCCAGCACGAGCGGCCCCTCCTGGGGCGCGACGTGCCGCAGCCGCACGAGGGGGGTGTTGCCGACGAGGTCCAGGATCGAGTCCGCGTAGTCCACGTCCGCGAGTCTAGGAAACGCCCGCAGCGCCGCTCACTCGGCGGCGCAGGGCACGCCGAGGGCGCCGAGCCGCTCGGCCCCGCCGTCGAGCGCGGTGAGCACCCAGACGCCGTCCTCGGTGAGCGCGCAGGTGTGCTCGGCGTGAGCCGCCCAGGACCCGTCGGCGGTGACGACGGTCCACTCGTCGTCGAGCAGCGCGGTGCGGGGGCTGCCGAGGACGACCATCGGCTCGATCGCCAGCGCCAGGCCGGGGACGAGCCGCGGGCCGCGCCGTGGCCGGCCGACGTTGGGCACGTCCGGCGGCATGTGCATCGCGCTGCCGATCCCGTGACCGGTGTAGTCCTCGACGACGCCGTAGGCTCCCTGCGCGCGCACGTGGGTCTCCACCGCGTGGGAGATGTCGCCGACCCGCGCCCCGGCCCGGAACGCCGCGATGCCGGCCCACAGGGCGTCCTCGGTGACCCGGAGCAGCTCCTCCACGGCTGGGGCGACCTTGCCGACGGGCACGGACACCGCCGCGTCGCCGTGCCAGCCGTCGACGACCGCCCCGCAGTCGATCGAGATGACGTCGCCGTCCTGCAGCACCCGGTTGCCCGGGATGCCGTGGACCACCTCGTCGTTGACCGAGGCACAGATCGTGGCGGGGAACGGCGGCTCGCTGTAGCCCTTGAACGACGGCACGCCGCCGGCACCGCGGATGGTCGACTCCGCCAGGGCGTCCAGCTCGGCGGTGCTCACCCCGGGGCGTACGGCGTCGCGCAGGGCCGCCAGCGTCTGCGCGACCAGCAGCCCCGCAGGACGCATCTGCTCGATCTGGGCGGGAGTCTTGAGCTCGATCCCGCGGTCACCCCACACGCGTGCCGCGCCGGGTCAGGCGGTGAGCTGCTCGAGCTCGTTGAAGATGCGGTGGGAGACCACGTCGATCTCGCCCATGCCGTCCACCGAGACCACCATGCCGCGCTCCTCGTAGACCTTGATCAGCGGCTCGGTCTGCTCGGCGTAGACCTCCTGGCGCCGACGGATGACCTCCTCGGTGTCGTCGGCCCGGCCCTCGACGTGGGCGCGCTGCAGCAGCCGCGCGACCAGCTCGTCCAGGTCGGCGGTCAGCACGACCACCGCGTCGAGCGCGACGTCGAGGTCCTTGAGCATCCCGTCGAGCTCGTCGACCTGGGCCAGCGTGCGGGGGTAGCCGTCGAGCAGGAAGCCCGGACGGCAGTCCGGCAGGCCGAGCCGGTCGCGCACCATCGCGTTGGTGACCTCGTCGGGGACGTACTCCCCGGCGTCCATGTAGCGCTGTGCCTCACGGCCGAGCTCGGTGCGTCCGGCCACGTTGGCGCGGAAGATGTCACCGGTCGAGATCGCAGGGATCGAGAAGTGGGTCGCGATGACCTTGGCCTGCGTGCCCTTGCCCGCCCCCGGGGGGCCCATGAGGATGAGTCGCATCAGCGGAGGAACCCTTCGTAGTTGCGCTGCTGGAGCTGGCTCTCGATCTGCTTCACCGTGTCCAGCGCGACACCGACCATGATGAGGATCGAGGTGCCACCGAAGGGGAAGTTCTGGTTCGCACCGACCACCGCGAGCGCGATGAGCGGGATGAGAGCGATGAGACCGAGGTACGTCGCTCCGGGAAGGGTGATCCGGGACAGGACGTAGTTGAGGTACTCCTCGGTCGGCTTGCCTGCCCGGATCCCGGGGATGAAGCCGCCGTACTTCTTCATGTTGTCGGCGACCTCGACGGGGTTGAACGTGATCGCGACGTAGAAGTAGGTGAAGAAGACGATCAGCCCGAAGAAGATCAGCATGTAGATCGGGTGGTCGCCCTTGACCAGGTGGCCGCCGATCCACTGCGTGATCGGGCTGGTCTGGCTGCGGTCGAACTGGGTCGCCAGGGCCGGGAGGTAGAGCAGGCTCGAGGCGAAGATGACCGGGATGATGCCGGCCTGGTTGACCTTGAGCGGGATGTACGTCGACGAGCCGCCGTACATGCGCCGGCCCACCATGCGCTTGGCGTACTGCACCGGGATGCGGCGCTGGCCCTGCTCCATGAAGATGACGGCCGCCATGATGATCAGGCCGATCACCACGACCATGGCGAACACGCCCCAGCCCTTGCGCTGCTGCAGCGCCCAGAGGGAGGCGGGGAAGGTCGCGACGACCTGGGTGAAGATCAGGATCGACATGCCGTTGCCGATGCCGCGGTCGGTGATGAGCTCGCCGAGCCACATGATGACGGCGGTGCCCGCGGTCATCGTGACGACCATGATGATCATGGTCTGGATGTTGTTCTTGTAGAGCAGGTCCTGGTCGCACTGGAGCAGCTGCCCCGCGCGGGCCAGCGCCACGATGCCGGTCGCCTGGAGGATCGCCAGGGCGAGCGTGAGGTAGCGGGTGTACTGGGTGATCTTGGTCTGGCCGGCCTGCCCCTCGTTCTTGAGGGCCTCGAGCCGCGGGATCACCACGACGAGCAGCTGCAGGATGATGCTCGCGGTGATGTAGGGCATGATCCCCAGCGCGAACACGGTGAGCTGGAGCAGCGCTCCACCCGAGAACAGGTTGACCAACCCGTAGATGCCGTCGTTCTCGACCTGGGAGACGCACTCCCGGACGTTCGCGACGTTGACGCCCGGCGACGGGAGCTGCGAGCCGACCCGGAAGATCACGATGATCCCGATGACGAACAACAGCTTGCGCCGGAGGTCAGGCGTGCGGAACGCGTTCACGAATGCGCCTAGCACCAGGTCCTCATTTCTTTACGGGCTCACACGGCCCCGGGAAGCCTAACAGGGGCTCGGGCGCTCCCTTCGGGTGTACGCGAAGAGAGCGACCGGCCCCTGTGTCGACTGGGTCGGACGAGGTCAGAGCGCGGTGGCGGAGCCGCCGGCGGCCTCGATCTTGTCCTTGGCCGAGGCCGAGAACGCATGGGCGGTCACCTGGACCGCCGAGGTGATCTCGCCGGTGCCGAGGACCTTGACGGGGTGCCCGTCACGGACGGCGCCCTTGGCGACCAGGCTGTCCACGGTGACCTCGCCACCGTCGGGGTAGAGCGCGCTCAGGCGGTCCAGGTTGACGACCTGGAACTCGACCTTGAACGGGTTCTTGAAGCCCTTGAGCTTGGGCAGGCGCATGTGGAGCGGCATCTGGCCACCCTCGAAGGACGCCGGCACCTGGTAGCGGGCCTTGGTGCCCTTGGTGCCACGACCCGCGGTCTTGCCCTTGGAGGCCTCACCGCGACCCACACGGGTCTTCGCGGTCTTGGCACCGGGGGCGGGCCGCAGGTGGTGCAGCTTGAGCGGCTTGGGGCTGGTGTTGTCAGCCATGTCAGTCGACCTCCTCGACGGTCACGAGGTGACGCACGGTGTGGACCATGCCCCGGATCTCGGGACGGTCCTCCTTGGTGACCACGTCACCGATCCGCTTCAAGCCGAGCGAGCGCAGGGTGTCGCGCTGGTTCTGCTTGCAGCCGATCGACGAACGGGTCTGCTTGACCTGGAGAGCCATCAGGCCTTCGCCTCCTCGCGTGCCTTGAGCAGCGCGGCCGGGGCGACGCGCTCGACCGGCAGCCCGCGGCGAGCGGCGACGGCCTCCGGCTCCTCGAGGCCCTTGAGGGCCGCGACGGTCGCGTGCACGATGTTGATCTGGTTGGACGAGCCGAGCGACTTGCTCAGCACGTCGTGGATGCCGGCGCACTCCAGGACGGCGCGCACCGGACCACCGGCGATGACACCGGTACCGGGGGCGGCCGGTCGCAGGAGCACGACGCCGGCGGCCTTCTCGCCCTGCACCGGGTGCGGGATGGTGCCCTGGATGCGGGGCACACGGAAGAAGGCCTTCTTGGCCTCCTCCACGCCCTTGGCGATGGCGGCCGGCACCTCCTTGGCCTTGCCGTAGCCGACGCCGACCATGCCGTCACCGTCGCCGACGATCACCAGGGCGGTGAAGCTGAAGCGTCGACCGCCCTTGACGACCTTGGCGACGCGGTTGATCGCGACGACCCGCTCGATGTAGGCGTTCTTGTCGGGGGCCTGACCTCCGCGTCGGTCGTCACGACCACCGCGACGGTCACCACCACCGGTACGGCGCTGGGATCCGCTCATGATTGTTCGTCCTTCCTTCGCGTCAGAACGCGAGGCCGCCCTCGCGGGCGCCGTCGGCGAGGGCCGCGACGCGGCCGTGGTACTTGTTGCCGGCGCGGTCGAAGACCACGCCCTCGATGCCGGCCGACTTGGCCCGCTCGGCGACGAGCTCGCCGACCTTCTTGGCCTTCGCCGACTTGTCACCCTCGAAGCCGCGCAGGTCGGCCTCCATGGTGCTGGCGTAGGCCAGGGTGCGGCCGACACCGTCGTCGACCACCTGTGCGGTGATGTGCTTCGACGAGCGGGTGACGACCAGGCGCGGCCGCTCGGCGGTGCCGGAGAGGCGCTTGCGTCCCCGGACCTGGCGGCGCAGCCGCGAGGCCACGCGGCCCCGGGTGTGCTTGCCCTGCTTGAGCGAGATGGCCATCGTCACTTACCAGCCTTTCCGACCTTGCGCCGCACGACCTCGCCGGCGTAGCGGACGCCCTTGCCCTTGTAGGGCTCGGGCTTGCGCAGCTTGCGGATGTTGGCCGCGACCTCACCGACCAGCTGCTTGTCGATGCCGGCGACCCCGAGCTTGGTCGGGCTCTCGACGGCGAACGTGATGCCCTCGGGGGCGTCGAAGATGATCGGGTGCGAGTAGCCGAGCTGGAACTCCAGCTGGGTCGGACCCTTGGACAGGACGCGGTAGCCCACGCCCACGATCTCGAGCTTCTTCTCGTAGCCCTCGGTCACACCGGTCACCATGTTGGCGATGAGCGTGCGGGTCAGGCCGTGACGGGCACGGGACTCGCGCTCGTCGTCGGGACGCGACACCGCCACGGTGCCGTCGTCGTTCTTCGCCACCGTGATCGGTCGCACGACCGTGTGGGTGAGCGTGCCCTTGGGGCCCTTCACCGTGACCTGACGGTCCTCGAGGGTGACCTCGACACCGGAGGGGACCGGGATGGGGAGCTTGCCAATACGCGACATGTTCTGCTTCTCCTCTCTCAGTCCGTCGTCACCAGACGTAGGCGAGGACTTCCCCACCCACGCCCTTCTGGTTGGCCTGGCGGTCGGTCAGCAGGCCCTGGCTGGTGGAGATGATCGCGATGCCGAGGCCGCCGAGGACCTTGGGCAGGCCGCTGGCCTTGGCGTAGACGCGCAGGCCGGGCTTGCTGATCCGGCGGATGCCGGCGATCGAGCGCTCACGGGTCGGGCCGTACTTGAGGGTCAGGGTCAGCGTCTTGCCGACGGCACCCTCGGGGGCGTCCTGCACGTCGAAGGAGGTGATGTAGCCCTCCTGCTGCAGGATCTCCGCGACGCCCTGCTTCAGCTTGCTGTAGGGCATCGTCACGGAGTCGTGGTACGCCTGGTTGGCGTTGCGCAGACGCGTGAGCATGTCTGCGATCGGGTCGGTCATCGTCATGGGACCGAAGGTCCTTTCTCGTCGTGGTTTCCCGTCAGGGACCTACGACTTCTCGTGCTTCGCGGCCGGTTCTCGCGAACGCGGCCAGGGATCGGGGGTTTCCGGGGGCGCAGCCCCCGGAGGTTCACCAGCTGGACTTGGTCACACCGGGCAGCTCGCCGCGGTGGGCCATCTCGCGCAGGCAGATCCGGCACAGGCCGAACTTGCGGTAGACGGCCTTGGGGCGGCCGCAGCGCTGGCAGCGGGTGTAGCCGCGCACCGCGAACTTGGGCTTGCGGGCGGCCTTGACCTTGAGGGCAGTCTTCGCCATCAGTTGTTCTCCTTGAACGGGAAGCCCAGCGCCTTGAGCAGCGCACGACCCTCGTCGTCGTTGGTCGCGGTGGTGACCACGGTGATGTCCATGCCGCGGGAGCGGTCGATCCGGTCCTGGTCGATCTCGTGGAACATGACCTGCTCGGTGAGACCGAAGGTGTAGTTGCCCTGGCCGTCGAACTGCCGGTCCGAGAGGCCGCGGAAGTCGCGGATGCGGGGCAGCGCGAGCGACAGGAGACGGTCCAGGAACTCCCACATGCGGTCGCCGCGCAGCGTGACGTGCGCGCCGATCGGCATGCCCTCGCGCAGCTTGAACTGCGCGATGGACTTGCGGGCCTTGGTGACCTGCGGCTTCTGGCCGGTGATCTGGGTCAGGTCGCGGACCGCACCCTCGATCAGCTTGGAGTCACGAGCAGCCTCGCCGACACCCATGTTGACCACGATCTTGGTCAGGCCGGGCACCTGCATGACGTTGGCGTGGCCGAACTGCTGGTGCAGGGCCGGGAGGATCTCCTCGCGGTACTTCTGCTTGAGCCGGGGCGCGGTGCGCGTCGACTGCTCGGTGGCGGTGTCGGTCATCTCAGATCTCCTCACCGGACTTGCGCGACACGCGGACGCTGCGCTGGGCGGTGTACGTCGAGCCGTCCGGCCGGCGCTTGTCGACGTCGACCCGCTTGAAGCCCACCCGGGTGGTGTTCTTGCCGGCGACCAGCATCACGTTGGACACGTGGATCGCGGCCTCCCTGGTGACGATGCCGCCGGTGTTGCCCGCGCGGCCGCCCTGCTGGAGCACCTTGGTGTGCTGCTTGACGAGGTTGACGCCCTCGACGACGACGCGGCCGGTCTCGCGGTCGACCGCGATGACCTTGCCCTCGGCGCCCTTGTCCTTGCCGGCGATCACCTTGACGGTGTCGCCCTTCTTGATGTTCAGGCTCTTGGCTGACTTGTGGCCCATGAGTCAGAGCACCTCCGGCGCGAGCGAGATGATCTTCATGAACTTCTTCTCGCGCAGCTCACGGCCGACGGGACCGAAGATGCGGGTGCCTCGCGGCTCCCCGTCGTTCTTCAGGATCACGGCGGCGTTCTCGTCGAATCGGATGTAGGAACCGTCGGGACGGCGGCGCTCCTTGACGGTGCGCACGACCACGGCCTTGACCACGTCGCCCTTCTTGACGTTGCCGCCGGGGATCGCGTCCTTGACCGTGGCGACGATGATGTCGCCGATGCCGGCGTAGCGGCGCCCCGAGCCACCGAGCACGCGGATGCAGAGGATCTCCTTGGCACCCGTGTTGTCGGCGACCTTGAGTCGCGACTCCTGCTGGATCATTTCGCCTTCTCCAGGATCTGCACGACACGCCAGCGCTTCGTCGCCGAGAGCGGGCGGGTCTCCATGATCTGCACGCGGTCACCCGCACCGCACTCGTTGGCCTCGTCGTGGGCCTTGAGCTTGCTGGTGCGACGCATGACCTTGCCGTACAGCGCGTGCTTGACGCGGTCCTCCACCAGGACGACCACGGTCTTGTCCATCTTGTCGCTCACCACGAGACCGGTGCGCACCTTGCGGGGCGGACGAGCCTCGGTCGAGTCAGTCGTGCTCACGTTCGTACCCTCACTCATGCCGCACCGCCCGGCGTCTGACGGATCCCCAGCTCTCGCTCACGCACCACGGTGTAGATGCGGGCGATGTCGCGCTTGACCGACCGGAGCCGGCCGTGGCTCTCCAGCTGGCCGGTGGCCGACTGGAAGCGGAGGTTGAACAGCTCCTCCTTGGCCTCGCGGAGCTTGGTCTCCAGGTCCACGTTGCTCATGTCGTCGAGCTCGTGGGCCTTCACGGAGTTGTTGGCCATCAGAAGTCACCACCCTCACGTGACACGAAACGGCACTTCATCGGGAGCTTGTGCATCGCGCGGCGCATGGCCTCGCGGGCCACGTCCTCCGACACGCCGGACAGCTCGAACATGACGCGGCCGGGCTTGACGTTGGCGATCCACCACTCGGGCGAGCCCTTGCCGGAACCCATGCGGGTCTCGGCCGGCTTCTTGGTCAGCGGGCGGTCGGGGTAGATGTTGATCCACACCTTTCCGCCACGCTTGATGTGCCGGGTCATGGCGATACGGGCCGACTCGATCTGGCGGTTGGTCACGTAGTGACCCTCGATCGCCTGGATGCCGAAGTCGCCGAACGCCAGCGTGGTGCCGCCCTTGGCCGCGCCACGGCGGTTGGGGTGGTGCTGCTTGCGGTGCTTGACCCTACGGGGCATCAACATGGCTCAGGCCTCCCCACCGGTCGTCGCCGCGGCCTCGGCCGGAGCGGCCGCGGTCTCAGCAGGAGCAGTGGACTCGGCCGGCGCACCCTCGCGACCCGCACGGGTCGGACGCTCGCCGCCGCGGCTGCCACGGGTCGGACGCTCGCCGCCACGGCCACCGCCGCCACCACGACCGCCACGGCCGGGGGCGCCGGCGCGCGCTGCGGCCTGCGCCTCGCGCTCGGCGCGGGTGCCCGCGACCTCGCCCTTGTAGATCCAGACCTTCACGCCGATGCGACCGAAGGTGGTCTTGGCCTCGTAGAAGCCGTAGTCGATGTCGGCACGCAGCGTGTGCAGCGGGACGCGACCCTCGCGATAGAACTCCGAGCGCGACATCTCCGCGCCGCCGAGACGGCCGGAGCACTGGATGCGGACACCCTTGGCGCCGGAGCGCATCGAGGTCTGCATCGCCTTGCGCATCGCGCGGCGGAAGGCCACACGGCCCGCCAGCTGCTCCGCGACGCCCTGGGCGACCAGCTGCGCGTCGATCTCGGGGTTCTTCACCTCGAGGATGTTGAGCTGCACCTGCTTGCCGGTGAGCTTCTCGAGCTCGCCACGGATCCGGTCGGCCTCCGCACCACGGCGACCGATCACGATGCCGGGCCGCGCGGTGTGGATGTCCACCCGCACGCGGTCACGGGTGCGCTCGATCTCCACGCGGGAGATGCCGGCGCGCTCCATGCCCTTGCTCAGCAGCTTGCGGATCGCGACGTCCTCGCCCACGTAGCTCTTGTACTGCCCGCGCGGCGGGAACCAGCGGCTGCGGTGGTCGGTGGAGATGCCGAGGCGGAACCCGTTGGGGTTGATCTTCTGACCCATCAGGCCTTCCGTCCCTTCTTAGCCTGGGTGGTCGTGCCGGCGACGGTGCCGGCCGGTGCGACCACGATGGTGATGTGGCTCGTGCGCTTGTTGATCCGCGACGCACGACCCTGGGCGCGGGCACGCCAGCGCTTCATCGTCGGGCCCTCGTCGACCATCGCCTGCGAGACGACGAGGTCCGCGGCGTCGAGGCCCTCGGTGGTCTCGGCGTTCGCCACGGCGCTCGCCAGGATCTTGCCGACGGTCTCGGCCGCGGCCTGCGGCGCGAACTGCAGGGTGACCAGGGCGGACTCGACGTCCATCCCACGGACCATGTCCACGACGCGACGTGCCTTCTGCGGCGTGATGCGGACGTAGCGGGCGCGGGCGAAGGCGCCCGGCTGGTCACCCAGCAGGCTCTCGCGCCGCGCGCTCGGCTCGTTGGTGCGCATAGTGCTCATCTCTGTGTTCTCCGTTGTGCCCCCGCGCTCAGCGGCGGCGGCTCTTCCGGTCGTCCTTGACGTGTCCGCGGTAGGTCCGGGTGGGGGCGAACTCGCCCAGCTTGTGGCCCACCATGGAGTCGCTGACGAAGACGGGGACGTGCTTGCGACCGTCGTGCACGGCGATGGTGTGCCCGATCATCTCGGGGAGGATCATCGACCGGCGCGACCACGTCTTGATCACGTTGTGGGTGCCCTTCTCGTTCTGCGCTTCCACCTTCTTGAGCAGGTGGTCGTCGACGAAGGGGCCCTTCTTCAGGCTGCGAGGCATGCTGTGTCCTTACTCTGCTTTCGAGGCCAGCTCAGCGGCGCTTGCCGGACTTGCGACGACGGATGATCTGGGCGTCGGAAGCCTTGCGACGACGCGTGCGGCCCTCGGGCTTGCCCCAGGGGGACACCGGGTGGCGGCCACCGGAGGTCTTGCCCTCACCACCACCGTGCGGGTGGTCGACCGGGTTCATGACGACACCACGGACGGTGGGGCGACGGCCCTTCCAGCGCATGCGGCCGGCCTTGCCCCAGTTGATGTTGGACTGCTCGGCGTTGCCGACCTCACCGATCGTGGCGCGGCAGCGCACGTCGACGAACCGCATCTCGCCCGAGGGCAGGCGCAGCGTCGCGCGGGAGCCCTCGCGGGCCACCAGCTGGGCGCTGTTGCCGGCCGAGCGGGCCATCTTGGCGCCGCCACCGGGACGGAGCTCGACGCAGTGGATCGTCGTGCCGACGGGGATGTTGCGCAGCGGCAGGTTGTTGCCCGGCTTGATGTCGGCCTTGACCCCGGCCTCGACCGTCATGCCCTGGCGCAGGTCCTTCGGCGCCACGATGTAGCGCTTCTCGCCGTCGGCGTAGTGCAGCAGCGCGATGCGCGCGGTGCGGTTGGGGTCGTACTCGATGTGCGCGACCTTCGCGGGGACGCCGTCCTTGTCGTAGCGACGGAAGTCGATCACGCGGTAGGCACGCTTGTGGCCGCCACCCTGGTGACGCGTGGTGATGCGTCCCTGGTTGTTGCGGCCGCCCTTCTTGGGAAGGGGGCGCAGCAGCGACTTCTCCGGCGTGGTCCGGGTGATCTCCACGAAGTCGGCGACGGACGAGCCGCGACGACCCGGCGTGGTCGGCTTGTACTTACGGATACCCATGTCTTAGTCCTCGATCTCTCGGTGGTCCCGGTCAGCCGACCGGGCCCCCGAAGACGTCGATGCTCTGACCCTCGGCGAGGCTGACGATCGCGCGCTTGGTGGCGGCGCGACGGCCGACACCCGTGCGGGTGCGGCGAGCCTTGCCCTGGCGGTTCATGGTGTTCACCGAGGTGACCTTGACGTCGAAGATCTTCTCGATGGCGATCTTGATCTCGGTCTTGTTCGCGTCGGGGTGCACCAGGAAGGTGTACTTGTTGAGGTCCATCAGGCCGTAGCTCTTCTCGCTCACGACCGGACGGATGATCACGTCGCGGTGGTCCTTGTGGAATGTGCTCACTGGTGGATCTCCTGGGTGCCATTGGCCGCTTCAGGCGCGTCCGTTGCAGTTCCCACAGCCTTGACCGACTTGCCCGTGGAGGGCCCGGCGACGAAGGCGTCGTAGGCGGCCTTGGTGAAGACCACGTCGTCGGCGACCAGCACGTCGTAGGTGTTGAGCTGGTCGACCGGCAGGAGGTGCACGCTCTGCTCGTTGCGGAGCGAGCGGCGGGTCAGGTCGTCACCGCGCTCGACGACGACCAGGGCCTTGCGGGCCGAGGTCACGTCGCGGAGCAGCTTGAGCGCGCCCTTGGTGCTGGGGACCTCACCCTCGACGAGGGCCTCGACGACGTGCACGCGGCCGGCGCGGGCCCGGTCGGAGAGGGCACCGCGCAGGGCGGCGGCCTTCATCTTCTTGGGCGTGCGCTGGTCGTAGGACCGCGGCTGCGGGCCGTGGACGGTGCCACCACCGGCGAACTGCGGCGCACGGGTCGAGCCCTGACGGGCGCGGCCGGTGCCCTTCTGCTTGTAGGGCTTGCGGCCACCACCGCGGACCTCGCCGCGGGTCTTGGTGGCGTGCGTGCCCTGACGCGCAGCGGCCTGCTGGGCCACGACGACCTGGTGGATCAGCGGGATGTTGACCTCGACGTCGAAGATCTCGGCGGGGAAGTCGACCTTCACGAGCTTGGCGCTCACTGGACACCACCCTTCTTGGCAGCGGTGCGGATCACGAGCAGGCTGCCCTTGGGGCCGGGGACGGCGCCCTTGATCAGCAGCAGGCCCTTGTCCGCGTCGACGGCGTGGACGGTGAGGTTCTGGGTGGTCGCGGTGACGCCACCCATGCGACCGGCCATGCGCATGCCCTTGAAGACACGGCCCGGAGTGGCACAGCCACCGATCGAGCCCGGCTTGCGGTGGTTGCGGTGCGCACCGTGGGAGGCGGACACGCCGGCGAAGCCATGACGCTTCATGACACCGGCGAAGCCCTTGCCCTTGGTGGTGCCGGAGACGTCCACCACGTCACCGGCGGCGAACACGTCGGCGGGAGCGAGCTCCTGGCCGACCGTGTAGGACGCGGCGTCGCTGGTGCGGATCTCGGCGACGTGGCGGCGGGGGGTGACCCCGGCCGCGACGAAGTGACCGGTCTCCGGCTTGTTGACCTTGCGGCCCTCGATCTCGCCGAAGCCGATCTGCACGGCGTTGTAGCCGTCCTTCTCGGGTCCGCGGACCTGGGTGACCACGTTGGTGCCGGCCGCGACGACCGTCACGGGGATCACACGGTTGTTCTCGTCCCAGAGCTGGGTCATGCCGAGCTTGGTGCCCAGCAGTCCCTTGATCGGGTGCTCCATCGTCATCAGGTCACACCCCTCAGAGCTTGATCTCGATGTCGACGCCGGCGGGCAGATCGAGACGCATCAGCGAGTCCACCGTCTTGGGGGTGGGGTCGATGATGTCGATGAGGCGCTTGTGCGTGCGCATCTCGAAGTGCTCCCGGGAGTCCTTGTACTTGTGGGGCGACCGAATCACGCAGTAGACGTTCTTCTCGGTCGGCAGCGGCACCGGGCCTGCCACCTTCGCACCCGTGCGCGTGACCGTGTCCACGATCTTGCGCGCCGAGGTGTCGATCACCTCGTGGTCGTAGGCCTTAAGCCTGATGCGGATCTTCTGTCCCGCCATCAGCCGTCCTCACTGTCGTCGTGTTCCTGCTCCCCACCGACCCCCGCGGTCGGGCGTGTCGCGTCTGCTTCGCACGCGCGACGACCCGTCCGGGTGATCTCTTGTTGGTGGCGGCCCGACTCGACGTCGGGCTGAGAGGGGTCTCACGGTGCGGCACGGGCACGATGAACTGCCCTCGATCCGGAACACCGATTCAGCAGTCAAAGTCAAGCCCGCGCCCCGGCGACCCCGCCGGAGCAACCGGAACATCTTGTCAGACCACCGGAGTGGGTGCAAATCCGCCCTCCACGGTGCCCGGGTGGCTGGTGGAATGGCCCCGTGACCGACGAGCGCTCGTGGACCTCGCCCTCCGGGACACCCCCGACCGGGGGTGCGCCGGCGGACGGACGGGCGACCCCTCCTCCGCCGCCTCACGGGGCACCGCCCGGCCCTGGCGGCCCTCCCCGCTTCGTGCCGACCCGGGGGCAGCAGTGGGGTCCGACCGGCCTCCCGGTGCACAAGCCGGGGATCGTGCCGCTGCGGCCGCTGCGGCTCGGCGACATGTTCGACGGCGCCTTCACCGCGATGCGGCAGAACCCTCGCACGATGATCGGCCTGGCGGCCGTGGTGATGGTGTGGTTCCTCCTCCTGCCCACCCTGGTCTCGCTCGCGCTGGCGGCGGCGGGTCGGCTGGGCGGCGGGCCGCTGGACCCCGACATGTTCAGCACCCGCGCGGCCGAGCAGACGTCGACCGAGGTCCCGCTCTCGACCCTGATGGCCTACGCCGGCCAGCTGCTCGCCGCCTTCGCGGTCCTCCTCGTCACCGGGATGGTCGTCCACGTCGTGGCGCAGGCGGTGCTCGGCAAGCGGGTCACGACCGGCGAGGCCTGGGCTGCCGTGCGCGGACGCGTCTGGCGGCTGGTCGTGCTGACCCTCCTGAGCTGGCTGATGGTGGTCGGCGTCGTGCTCGTCGCCCTCGCGGTGGGGCTCGCGCTGGGGGTGGGTGTCGCCCCGGCGCTCGGCGTCGTGGTCGGGCTCGCACTGGGCTTCGGCGGGGTCCTCCTCGCGGCGTACGCCTGGGTGCGCTGGTTCGTGCTCGCGCCCGCGGCCCTGGTCCTGGAGGGCTCCGGTGTGATGGCCTCGCTGCGACGGGCCGGCGATCTCAGCCGCGGTCAGTTCTGGCGCATCCTCGGCATCACCCTGCTCGCGCAGATGGTCGCCGGGTTCGCCTCCAGCCTGCTGTCGATGCCGTTCAGCCTCGGCGGCATGTTCGCCGGCCTGGTGGTGCCCGAGACGGCGGCGGGGCTGGTCTACGTGCTCGGCACCTATCTCGGCATGCTCGTCTCCTACTCGCTGGCGACGCCCTTCACCGCGGCCGTGACCGTCCTGCAGTACGTCGACCAGAGGATCCGCAAGGAGGCGTTCGACGTGCAGCTGATCGCCGGGTCGACCGACCCGGTCGGGCCCGCGGCGTGAGCGGGCTCGACCCGTCGCCCGACCAGGCCCGGGAGTGGGTGACGCGGGAGCTCGCCCGGCCGGAGTACCCCCACCCGTCCCTGCTCGACCGGTTCCTCAGCTGGCTCGGCGACCGGCTCGACGGCCTCGTCTCCGCCGCCGGGGGGTCGGGCGTCGGGGTGCTGGTGGCGGTGGTGGTGGCCGGGGTCCTGGCCGTCGTGCTGCTCGCCGCGCTGTCGCGGGTCCGGCGCGACCCCGTGGCAACCGGTGGTGAGGCCGGCGTCCTCGACCTGCCCGAGACCGCCGACGGGCTGAGGCGCCGCGCGGAGCTGTCCCTGGCCGACGGACGACCCGGTGACGCCGTGGCCGACGCCGCGCGGGCGCTCGCCCGGCGGTGCGTCGAGCGCGGCCTGATCGACGACTCCCCGGGCCGCACCACGCACGAGGTCTACGCCGAGGTCGCCGCACGGTTCACCGACCGGTCGTCCCGGCTGATGGGCGCCGCGGACCTCTTCGACCGCGTCGTCTACGGCCGCCGTGCCGCCGGCGCCGACGCGGCCCGGGACCTGCTCGACCTCGAGGACGAGCTGCGTCGCACCCGGCCCGGTGCCGCCGGCCCCGTCGACGGGCTGGCGGTCCCCCGGTGACCGGCACCCTCACCGCGGGCGCCGGCACCTCCCGGCCCGGTGGCGCGCGCGGCTGGGTCGGCCTGGCCCTCCTGCTCCTCGTCGGCGCGGTCCTGCTCACCGTCGCCGACCTCGGTCGCGCCGGGTCGACCGAGCCGCTCCACCCCCAGAACCCCACCGAGGACGGGGCGAGGGCGGTGGCCCGGGTCCTGGCCGACCACGGGGTCGACGTCGAGGTCGTGGGCTCCGACCGCGCGCTCCGGCGGACCGACCTCGACGCGGGCACCACGCTGGTCGTGACCGGCACCGGCGAGCTCGGCACGTCGACGTACGCCACCGTGCGGGACGCGCTCGACCGGGCCGGCACCACCGTCCTGGTGACCCCGCCCGACCGGCTGCTCGACGAGCTCGACGTCACGGCGCGGTCCGGGTCGCCGATCGGCGGGAGCCTGGAGGCCGAGTGCGACCTGCCGCTGCTCGAGGACCTGACCGTCGACGCGGTCGGCACGCCGTACGCCGTCGGGGGGGAGACCGGCGACGCCGCCTGCTTCCGCACCGGCCCAGGCGCCGAGCTGCCCGGCCTCGTCGCCACGACCGGCGACACCCTGCTCGTCGGCGCGGCGGGCCTGCTCACCAACGACACGGTCGACGAGCCGGACAACGCCGCCGTCGCACTGCGCGTGCTGGGGCAGCACCCGCGGGTGGTCTGGTACCACGCCACCGCCGACGACCTGGCCGCCGGCGACGAGCGCGCGGACGCCACCGAGCTGAGCACCGTCCTCCCCCGCTGGCTGGGGCCGGGCCTGCTGCTGGTCGCCGTCGCGGTCCTGCTCGCGCTGCTCTGGCAGGGGCGGCGCTTCGGTCCTCTCGTGGTGGAGCCGCTGCCGGTGACCGTGCGCGCGGACGAGACCGAGGCCAGCCGCGGGCGCCTCTACCGCGCCGCACGCGACCGCCGCCACGCGGCCGCCGCCCTGCGTGCCGACGCGCGGTCCGCCTGGCGCGAGCGCCTCCACCTCCCACCCACCGCCTCGGTCGACGACCTGGTCGACCACCTCGCGGCCCGCGCAGGCGCTCCGGACCGCCGGACCCTCCACGCCCTGCTCGCCGACGGCCCCGTCGCCGACGACCGCGCCCTGCTGCGGCTGGCCGTCGACCTCGCGGCCCTCACCGACCCCCACCCGGGCACCGGCCCAGGAAAGGACCGTCCATGACCCAGTCCGACCAGTCCGACCCGTCCGACCCGTCCGACCCGTCCGACCCGTCCGAGCAGTCAGCTGCGCGCGTGCCCGACGGCACGGCCGACGCGGCGCGCCAGGCGCTCCAGGACGTACGCCGGGAGGTCGGCAAGGCGGTCGTCGGCCAGGACGCCGCCGTGGCCGGCCTGCTCGTCGCGCTGATCTGCGAGGGGCACGTGCTCCTCGAGGGGGTGCCCGGGGTGGCCAAGACCCTGCTCGTGCGCGCCCTGTCCGCGGCGCTCGGCGTGGAGACCAAGCGGGTGCAGTTCAGCCCCGACCTCATGCCGGGCGACATCACCGGCTCGATGATGCTCGACGGGCACGACGGCGGGCTGGTGTTCCGCCCCGGTCCCCTGTTCACGAACCTCCTGCTGGCCGACGAGATCAACCGCACGCCGCCCAAGACCCAGTCGGCGCTGCTCGAGGCGATGGAGGAGCGCCAGGTGTCGGTCGACGGCACGAGCCATCCGCTGCCCGTCCCATTTCTTGTCGCGGCGACACAGAATCCCGTCGAGTTCCAGGGCACCTATCCCCTCCCCGAGGCCCAGCTCGACCGCTTCCTGCTCAAGGTCACCCTGCCCGTGCCCGGCCGTGACGACGAGATCGAGGTGCTGCGCCGCCACGCCGCCGGCTTCGACCCCCACGCCCTCGCCTCGGCGGGCCTCGCCACGGTGGCGTCGGCGGACCAGGTGCGCGACGCGATCGCCTCGGTCTCGACGGTGTCGGTCTCGCCCGAGGTGTGCGGCTACGTCGTCGACGTGGCTCGCGCCACCCGGCACAGCCCGTCGGTGGCGCTCGGCGTCAGCCCCCGCGGCGCCACCGCGCTGCTGCGCACCAGCCGCGCGTGGGCCTGGCTCAACGGCCGCGACTTCGTCACCCCCGACGACGTGAAGTCGCTGGCCTCGGCCACCCTCGCCCACCGCATGGTCCTCACCCCGTCCGCCGAGCTGGAGGGCGTCGACACCGCCCGGGTGCTCGCCACCGCGCTCCAGTCGGTCGCGGTCCCGCGGTGAGGGTCGTCCCGTGCACCTGACCGGCCGCACCCCGTTGCTCGTGCTGTGCGGGCTCGCGGCCGTCGTCGTCCGCCCCACCCTCGGCACCGCCTGGGCGTGGCTGCTCGTGGTCGTCCTGCTGGTCGGTCTCGACCTCCTCCTCGCCCCCTCGCCGCGGCGGCTGGAGGTCGTGCGTGCCGTCGTACCCCCGGCGCGGGAGGGGGCGCGCAGCGAGACGACCCTGACCGTCCGCAACCCGGGGCCTCGTGGGGTCCGCGGGCAGCTGCGCGACGCCTGGCAGCCGACCGCGGGCGCGGAGGCCAACCGCCACCGGCTCCGGCTGCCGGCCGGGGAGCAGGCGCGGCTGACCACGCCGCTGCGCCCGACCCGGAGGGGACGGCTGCGGGCAGACAAGGTGACCGTGCGGTCACGCGGGCCGCTGGGGCTCGCCTGCCGGCAGGTCTCGCGCGAGGTGCCGGGCGAGCTCCGCGTCGCGCCGCCGTTCGAGTCCCGCAAGCACCTGCCGTCGCGGCTGGCGGTGCTGCGCGAGATGGACGGCCGCACGGCGGTGCGGACCCGCGGCCAGGGCACCGAGTTCGACTCGCTGCGGGAGTACGTCCGCGGCGACGACTGGCGCAGCATCGACTGGCGCGCCACGGCCCGCAGCCGTACGACGGTCGTGCGCACCTGGCAGCCGGAACGGGACCGCCGCGTGGTGCTGGTCCTCGACACCTCCCGCACCTCGGCCGCCCGCGTCGCCGACGTCCCGCGCCTCGACGCGGCCATGGAGGCCGTGCAGCTGCTGGCGACCCTCGCGGCACGGGCCGGGGACGTGGTGGACGTCGTCGCCGGCGACGTGGCCCTGCGTCTCCAGCTCTCGTCGGGCCACCGGCACGGCGTCCTCCCGGACCTGCAGGCCGCACTGGGCGACCTCGAGCCGGTCTTCGTCGAGGCCGACTGGCGACTCCTCGCGGGGGCCGTGCAGGGCCTGACCTCGCAGCGCAGCCTGGTCGTCGTGCTCACCTCCCTCGACGCCGCGGCCGGCGAGCACGGCCTGCTGCCCCACCTCCCCGTGCTGGCGCGACGGCACGAGGTGCTGGTGGCCGCCACCGTCGACCCCTCGGAGGCCGACGAGCCCCCGCAGCTGGTCACCGAGGCCTACGCCGCCGCGGGCCGGGCCGGTGGCCGTGAACGGCGCCGGCGTGCGGCCGCGGCCCTCGCCCTGACCGGGGTCGAGGTCCTCGAGACCTCGCCGGACCGGCTGCCCGTGGGCGTCGCCGACCACTACCTCGCCCTCAAGGCCGCCGGGCGGCTGTGACCCGGGCGGCCGCGACCCGGGCGGCTGTGACCCCGGCCGTCACGGCTCAGCCCGCGGTGGCGACCGAGGCCTCGAGCAGGTCGGCGTCGACGTCGCCGGTCTCGCCGGCCCGGACGGCGGCACGCCCGACCACCAGGACGTAGGCCAGGAAGGACACCTCCGCGACGACGCCGATCCCGATGCGGGCCCAGGTCGGCAGGGGGCTCGGCGTCACGAACGCCTCGATGACCCCCGAGACGAGCAGCACGACCACCAGGCCCATCGCGACGCCGGCGGCCGACCGGCCCTCGCGTGCCAGCGACTGCCCCCGCGTGAGGTGACCCGGCCGCACCCATGACCAGAAGATCCTCAGCCCGACCCCGGCGGCCACGAACACCGCGGTCAGCTCGAGCAGGCCGTGGGGCAGGATCAGCCCGAAGAACAGCTCGCCGCGGTCGTGGCGCACCATCACCGACCCCATCAGCGCGAGGTTGGCGACGTTCTGGAACAGCACCCAGAGCACCGGCACGCCGAAGACCCCGAGCCCGATGCACAGCGCGGCGACCCAGGCGTTGTTGGTCCACACCTGCGCGGCGAAGTGCGAGGCGGCATAGGTCGAGTAGTAGCCCTCGAAGTCCTGCGAGGCGATCTGCCGCGCACGGTCGGCGCCCACGAGCCCCGTCTCGACCTCGGGGTGCCGCAGCAGCCACCAGCCCATGAGGAACGCGACCGCGAGGTTCGCCAGCGCGGTCGTCGCCCACCACCAGCGGGTGCGGTAGAGCGCCGCGGGGAAGCGGCGGAGGAAGAAGTCCCCCGCCGCGCGCCACGACGCCGAGCGGGTCCCGGTCTGCCGGCTGCGTGCGCGGGCCAGGACCGAGGAGAGGTAGGCGATCACCTCCGCGTCCGGCGCCTGCGACCTGACCAGCGACAGGTGCGTGGCCACCTCGGTGTAGAGGTCGACCAGCTCGTCGGCCTCTTCGCCGCTCAGCCGGCGGCGCCGGCTCAGCCGGTCGAGCCGGACCCACTCCTCGCGGTGCACAGCGGCGAGGGCGTCGAGGTCCATGCCGTCACGGTACGTGCCCGCCCGCCGTACCGTGGGCGCATGAGGAGCGGACCGCGACGGGAGGACCTCGTCCTCACCGGCGAGGCGGTCGCCCTCGACCTCCCGGTCGCGAGCGTCGGGGTGCGAGCGGTCGCCGGGGTCATCGACCTCGTCCTGGCGGCACTCCTCGTGGTCGGGGCGGTCCTGGGCATCGCGGCCGTCGGACCGCTGCTCGACGGCGCCCTGCAGGCGGTCGTGACGCTGCTCGCCGTGGTCGCGGTGCTGGTCGGGCTCCCCACCACGGTCGAGACGGTCACCCGCGGCCGCACGCTCGGCAAGTGGGTGATGGGGCTGCGCGCGGTGCGCGGCGACGCCGGCCCGGTCTCGTTCCGGCACTGCTTCGTCCGCGCCCTGGTCGGGGTGGTCGAGATCTACCTCCTGTCCGGCGCCCCCGCGCTGTTCAGCTCGCTCGCCACCTCGCGCGGCCAGCGCGTGGGCGACCTCGTCGCGGGGACGTACGTCGTCCGCGAGCGCTTCCGGCTCAGGCTCACCGAGCCGCGAGCCTGCCCGCCGCACCTGCGCACCTGGGCGGCGAGCGCCGACCTCGCCGACCCGCCGGTCGGGCTGGCCGTCGCCGTGCGCCAGTTCCTGCTGCGCGCACCGACCCTCGTGCCCCACCACCGGTGGGTCACGGCCCAGCAGCTGGCGGCCTCGCTCGCGGCGTACACCGCCCCCGACCCGCCGGCCGGCACGCACCCCGAGGACTTCCTGGCCGCCGTCCTGGCCGAGCGGCGGGAGCGCGACGTCGCCCGCCTGCGTGCCGACGTCACGCGCAAGGACGCCCTCCTCCGAAGGAGCGCCGAGGAGGGACGCATCCGCTCGTGACCGACGCGTTCACGTGCGGATCCTTCACAACTCGGGGGCACTTCCCTACGCTTTCCGCATGATCGACCGCACCCGACTCGACTCCCTGCGCACCGCCGAGGAGGAGCGGTTCCGAGAGTCCCACCCGCGGTCCGCGGAGCTCGCGCGCGAGGCCGACCACAGCCTGCTGGCGGGCGTCCCGATGCCGTGGATGACCAGGTGGGCGGGCTCCTTCCCGCTCTTCGTGGACTCCGCCGGCGGGGCGCGGTTCACCGACGTCGACGGCCTGGAGTACGTCGACCTGTGCCTCGGCGACACCGGCGCGATGACGGGCCACGCGCTGCCGTCGGTCGCCTCCGCGGTGCAGGACCGGGCGGCGCACGGGTTCACCACGATGATGCCGAGCAGCGACGCCGCGTGGGTCGGCGAGGAGCTGCGGCGGCGGTTCGGGCTGGACCGCTGGCAGTTCGCGATGACCGCGACGGACGCCAACCGGTTCGTGCTGCGCTTCGCGCGACACCTGACCGGGCGGCCCAAGGTCGCGGTGATGGACTGGTGCTACCACGGCACCGTCGACGAGACCCTCGCCGTGCTCGACGGCGACCGGGTCGTCCCCCGGCCCGGTGCGCTGGGCCCGCAGGTGGACGTGGCCCTCACCACGCGGGTCGTGCCCTTCAACGACCTCGACGCGCTCGACGCGGCGCTGGCGCACGGTGACGTGGCCGCGCTGCTGATGGAGCCGGCGCTGACCAACATCGGGATGATCCTGCCCGACGAGGGCTACCTCGCCCGGGTGCGCGAGCTGACCCGGGAGCACGGCGTGCTGTGGGTCGTCGACGAGACGCACACCCTCTGCGCCGGGCCCGGGGGTGCCACCGCCGCCTGGGGCCTCGAGCCGGACCTGCTCGTGGTGGGCAAGCCCATCGGGGGCGGGATCCCGGTGGCGGCCTACGGCATGACCGCCGAGGTCGCCGACCGGCTCGAGGGGCCGATGCGCGGCCACGAGATCGACGTCGCGGGGGTCGGCGGCACCCTGACCGGCAGCGCGCTGGCGATGGCCGCGACGCGGGCGACGCTGTCCACCGCCCTGCGGGAGGAGGACTTCGCCGCCGCGGTCCCGCTGGCGACGAGGTGGACCGCCGGGGTGGCCGGCGTGATCGCCGAGCACGACCTGCCCTGGCACGTGCAGCAGCTGGGCTGCCGGGCGGAGTACTGGTTCTGCCCTCCCCCGCGCAACGGCGCCGACGCCGCCGCCGCGATCGACGACGATCTCGAGGGCTTCATGCACCTGTGGGCGCTCAACCGCGGGGTGCTGCTGACGCCCTTCCACAACATGGCGCTGTTCTCCCCGCACCACACCGAGTCCGACGTCGACCGCCACACCGAGGTCTTCGGGGAGGCGGTGGAGGAGCTGCTCGGTCGCTGACCGGTCAGCCGTTGCGGAGGTTCTCCGGGCGGCACGCCCGCCGGATCGCCGGGCGGGCGAGCGCAGTCGAGACCGCCACCGCCAGCCAGCACAGCACGAGGGTCCCGACCGCCACTCCGAGCGCCAGGCCGACGGAGCCCCCCGAGGGGTGGTCGAACGCGACCGGGACGATGCCCGCGGTCACACCGAGGGCAGCCAGGGGAAGGACCACCAGCTCGGCCTCGCGACGGTGGGCAGCGACCAGGTCCCCGACGGTCGCCCCTTGCGCCCCCAGCGCAGCGAAGGCCCGTCGACGGTCGGCCGCGGTCTCGACGCCGTGCGCGGCCAACGAGACCGCCACGAGGAGCAGCGACACACCGAGCACGGCCAGCACCATGAGGGCCGGCACGACGTAGATCGGGTCGCCGCCGTTGCCACTGCCGCCGAGCGAGGCGATGAACCACGCACACACGCCGGCGGCGAGAGCCACGGTGCCGACGGCGGCGGCCGCCCGGCCCGTCGACCGCGGGTCGGTGCGCAGCCGGGCGGCCGCGAGCATCGTCGAGGGAGACGTGGCGGTCCTCGAGAGGCGGCGGCCCATGCGGTGGGCGACGCTCGGCCCGAGCCCGAGGAAGGCGAGCGCGAGGCAGGTCACGGCGAGGCTGCCGAGGACCTGGGAGGCGACCGACCCGTTGACGTCCCCCAGCACCATGGCCCCGACCAGCCCCACGCCGGGCACGAGCAGCAGGAGGCTCCAGGGGCGCGGCGCTCGGCCCGACACACGTCGTGAGGTGCCGAGGGGATCGCGGACCGCCGCACCGGCCGTGGCAGCGCCGGCGGCCGCCCCCAGGGCACCGAGGAGCAGGACGACGAGCAGCACCTGCCACCACGTGGGTGCGGTCGCCGTGGGCACCACCCGGAGCTGGAGCTCGAACTCGCTCATCCGGGAAGTGCTGGACCCCGGGGGGACGGCGCCCAGCAGGTGCCGGGCGAGGAGGTAGAGCGGGGTGCCGAGCAGGGCGCCGACCACCGAGGGGAGGGCGGTGGCCACCGCGGCCTCCACCCGGGCGTCGGCCGCCGTCGCACCGGCGGTGCGGAGCGCGGCGAGGTGCCGTGCGCGCGCGGCGGCGCCCAGCCGCAGCACCTGCCACAGGAGCGCGAGGGGACCGAGGCAGCACAGGGCCAGCCCGACGACGTACCCCCCACGGACCCCGGGGTCGTTGACCAGGTTGGAGCCCGCCTGCCAGGTGCCTGCTGGCAGGAGCGCGACCGTGATCGCGACCAGCGCGAGCGCCGCGACGAGCGCCACGCAGAAGGCGACGACGACCGGCCGGGCCACCGGGCGGTGGCGGCGCGGCCCGAGCCGGAGGAGCGCGGTGCCCCCGAAGCCGCTCATGCCACGACCCCGGCGCTGGTGCGACCGTCGCGCAGGACGACCTCGCGGTCGGCCCGCGCGGCCACGCGGTTGTCGTGGGTGACCAGGAGCAGGCCGGCCCCCGTCTCGGCCCCTACCTCGAGCAGCAGCCCGAGGAGGGCCTCGCCGGTGAGCGCGTCCAGCGCACCCGTGGGCTCGTCGGCGCAGACCAGCAGGGGCTGCGTGACCAGCGCGCGGGCGACGGCCACGCGCTGCTGCTGGCCGCCCGAGAGCTCCCCCGGCAGGGCGTCGCCGACGTCCGGGACGCCCGCCCGCTCGAGCCACTGCTCCGCGGCAGCGAACGCCGCGCGCCGTGACCGGCGCTCGAGGAGCAGCGGGAGGGCGACGTTCTGCGCCGCGGTCAGCTCGGGGGCGAGCTGGCCGAACTGCAGCACCAGGCCGACCTCGCGGCGCCGCAGGCGGGATCGGTCGGCGTCCCGCATCGTGCCCAGGTCGCGGTCGAGCACCCGGACCACGCCGCTGTCGGCGGCCAGCAGCCCCACGGCACAGTGCAGGAGGGTGGACTTGCCGCTGCCGGACGGCCCGGTGAGCGCGACCACCTCGCCCGCGGCGACGGTGAGCGAGGCTCCCCGCAGGGCCTCGTCACGCCCGAACGTCTTGTGCACGTCGTCCACCTCGAGGACCGGGGTGGTCCTGGGCTCGGTGAGGTCGGTCGCGGTCATCGGAGGGCCCCCTGAGTGGTGCGGATCCGGTCGGCGGAGGTCTCGAGCCACCGGAGGTCGGCGTCGAGGTGGGAGACGGCGTGGTCGAGGACGATCCGGGTGGACACGTCGGTCGCCGCGGACTGCTCGGCGAGCAGCCGCCGCATCTCGGCCAGGTGGGCGACGCGCTGCCGGTCGAGCACGTCGACCGCTCCGGCGCCCAGCGCGAGAGCGGTGACGACCTTGCGCACCATCTCGTCCGCTGCGTAGGGACCGGCCGGCTCGCTGGTGGCCAGCCAGGAGTCGAGGGAGGCCCGTCCCCCGTCGGTGATGGCGTACGTCGTCCGCTCCGGCCCGCCATCGGTGGCCGTCCCCGCCACGACGACGAGGCCGTCGCGCTCGAGCCTGGACAGCGCGGCGTACACCTGGCCGAACGCCAGCGGCCGCGCTCCGGCGAACCGTCTGTCGTGCACGCGCTTGAGGTCGTACCCGTGGGCCGGGCCGTCGGCCAGGATGCCCAGGAGCACGTGGGAGACCGTCATGGGCCGACTGTACACCACATGAATACACACTGTGAATAGTCGCACGATCTCTGCGAGACGCGGCCTGGTCAGGGCTCCCGGGTCGCCGTCCAGTCGGCGATCGGGCGCCCCTCGGCCAGTCCCCGTCGCTCGAACTTCGTCACCGGCCGCTCGGCCCAGCGCTCGGTGCGACCGCCGACCAGGCGCGGCTCGCCGGCCAGGACCTCGTCGACCTGCTCGGCGTAGTCCGGCCAGTCCGTGGCGATGCGCCAGACCCCGCCCGGTCGGAGGCGGTCCGCGACCAGCGCCGCCACCCGGGGCGTCACCAGGCGCCGCTTGTGGTGACGGGCCTTGTGCCACGGGTCGGGGAAGAACGTCCACAGCTCGGCGAGCTCACCGGGCCGCAGCAGGTGCTCGAGCACCCAGACCGCGTCCAGCGCCAGCAGCCGCACGTTGGTGAGCCCGGTCTCCTCCAGCCGCAGGAAGGTCGCCGCCACCCCGGGACGCCAGACCTCGCACGCCAGGACGTTGGCCTCGGGCCGCTCGGCGGCCAGCGCGGCCACCACCTCCCCGTTGCCGGAGCCGATCTCCATCACCAGCCCGTCCGGTGCCGCACGCCCCCAGTAGCGGCGCTGGTCCAGGTGCCCCTCGGACGCCACCGCGTCAGGGACCAGCCACTGGCCGGAGCGACGCTCCCACGCGGCCTGCTGCCCGCTGGTGAGCCGGCTGCCGCGACGGGTGTAGCTGGTCACCACCTGCATCCGGCGGCCGTCGGGGGTCAGTCCCGCGGACGGGTGCGCGCGGCGCACGCCGCCGTCGTACGACGCCTCGCGATCCATGGGGCTCCTCTCGGGGGACATGGCGAAGGGCCCCGACCGGAGTCGGGGCCCTTCGTGGTCCTGCGGGGCCGGTCACCAGGGTGACCGGCCGGGGATCACTTGGTGATCTTGGTGACGCGACCCGCGCCGACGGTCCGGCCACCCTCACGGATGGCGAACTTCAGGCCGTCCTCCATGGCGATCGGCTGGATGAGCTCGACCGACATCTCGGTGTTGTCGCCCGGCATGACCATCTCGGTGCCCTCGGGGAGGGTCACGACGCCGGTCACGTCGGTGGTGCGGAAGTAGAACTGCGGGCGGTAGTTGTTGAAGAACGGCGTGTGACGGCCGCCCTCCTCCTTCGACAGGATGTAGACCGACGCCTCGAAGTTCGTGTGCGGGGTGGTGGTGCCCGGCTTGATCACGACCATGCCGCGCTCGACGTCCTCGCGCTTGGTGCCGCGGAGGAGCAGACCGACGTTCTCGCCCGCCTGGCCCTCGTCGAGCAGCTTGCGGAACATCTCGACACCGGTGACGGTGCTCTTCATCGACTTCTCGCGGATGCCGATGATCTCGACCTCCTCGTTCACCTTGACCACACCGCGCTCGATGCGGCCGGTGATGACCGTGCCACGACCGGTGATCGTGAAGACGTCCTCGACGGGCATGAGGAACGGCTTGTCGATGTCGCGCTCCGGCTGGGGGATGTAGTCGTCGACGGCCTGCATGAGCTCGGCGACCGACTCGCCCCACTTGGCGTCACCGTTGAGGGCCGGGAAGGCGGCCACACGGACGACCGGCAGGTCGTCACCGGGGAAGTCGTACTCGGAGAGGAGCTCGCGCACCTCCATCTCGACGAGCTCGATGAGCTCCTCGTCGTCGACCATGTCGCACTTGTTCAGCGCGACGACGATCGCGGGGACGCCGACCTGGCGGGCCAGGAGGACGTGCTCCTTGGTCTGCGGCATCGGGCCGTCGGTGGCGGCGACCACGAGGATCGCGCCGTCCATCTGCGCGGCACCGGTGATCATGTTCTTGATGTAGTCGGCGTGACCGGGGCAGTCCACGTGGGCGTAGTGCCGGCTCTCGGTCTGGTACTCGACGTGCGCGATCGAGATCGTGATGCCGCGCTGCCGCTCCTCCGGTGCCTTGTCGATCTGGTCGAACGGCGTGAAGGGGTTGAGGTCCGGGTACTTGTCGTGCAGCACCTTGGTGATAGCTGCGGTCAGCGTCGTCTTACCGTGGTCGATGTGACCGATGGTTCCGATGTTGACGTGCGGCTTAGTCCGCTCGAACTTAGCCTTGGCCACGGTGGGCTCCTCCTGTTGTTTGTTTCTGTGTCTCGTTGAAGCTGATGACGCCCAGTCTCGACGGGGCGACAGGTGCGGTGAGGCCGGGGCTACTCGCCGCGGACCTTCTTGACGATCTCTTCGGCGACGTTGTTCGGGACCTCGGCGTAGGAGTCGAACTCCATGGAGTAGGACGCCTGGCCTGAGGTCTTCGACCGCAGGTCCCCAACGTACCCGAACATCTCGGACAGCGGCACCAGGGCGTTGACCACCAGGTCGCCGTGCCTCTCCTCCTGGGCCTGGATCTGGCCGCGGCGGGAGTTGATGTCGCCGATGACCGTGCCGAGGAACGTCTCGGGCGTGATCACCTCGACCGCGAACACCGGCTCGAGGAGCACCGGCTTCGCCATGCGCGCCGCCTCCTTGAAGGCCTGGATGCTGGCGAGCTTGAAGGCGAGCTCGGAGGAGTCGACCTCGTGGTAGCCGCCGTCCTCGAGGGTGTACTTGACGTCCACCATCGGGTAGCCGGCCAGCACGCCGAACTCCATAGCCTCCTGCGCACCCTGGTCCACCGACGGGATGTACTCGCGGGGCACGCGGCCACCGGAGACGTTGTTGGCGAACTCGTAGCCCGCTCCCGTGCCGGTGTCGGGGTCGATGTTCGGCTCCAGGGAGACGATGACCTTCGCGAACTGGCCGGACCCACCGGTCTGCTTCTTGTGGGTGTAGCTGTGGTTGGCGACCTTCTGGCGGATGGTCTCGCGGTAGGCCACCTGCGGCTTGCCGACCGTCGCCTCGACCTTGAACTCGCGACGCATGCGGTCGACGAGGATCTCCAGGTGGAGCTCGCCCATGCCGGCGATGATCGTCTGGCCGGTCTCCTCGTCGGTCTTGACCGTGAAGGTCGGGTCCTCGTCGGAGAGCCGCTGGATGGCGGCGCCGAGCTTCTCCTGGTCGCTCTTGGTCTTGGGCTCGATCGCGACCTCGATGACCGGGGCCGGGAACGTCATCGACTCCAGGACGACCGGGTTGGCGGTGTCGCAGAGGGTGTGACCGGTCTTGGTCTCCTTGAGGCCCATGACCGCCACGATCTGGCCGGCGCCGACCGACGCGATCTCCTCACGCTTGTTGGCGTGCATCTGGTAGACCTTGCCGACCCGCTCCTTGCGGCCCGTCACGGAGTTGAGGACCTGCGACCCGGCGTCGAGCTTGCCGGAGTAGACGCGGACGTAGATCAGCTTGCCGAGGTGCGGGTCGGAGGCGATCTTGTAGGCCAACCCTGCGAACGGCTCCTCGTCGGAGGGCTTGCGCAGCACCTCGGACTCCTCGTCGTTCGGCTTGTGGCCGACGATCGCCTCGACGTCGAGCGGCGACGGGAGGTACTTCACGACGGCGTCGAGCAGGGGCTGCACGCCCTTGTTCTTGAAGGCGGTGCCGCACAGGACCGGGTTGACCTTGTCGGCGAGCGTGGCGCGACGGATCGCAGCCTCGAGCTCCTCGACCGAGAGGTCCTCGCCCTCGAGGTACTTCTCCATCACCGCGTCGTCGGCCTCGGCCAGGGTCTCCAGGAACTTCTCGCGCCACTCCGCGGCCTGGTCGGCCAGCTCGGCGGGGATCTCCTCGACGGTGTAGTCCTCGCCCATCGTGGTCTCGCCACGCCAGGTGAGGGCGCGCATGCCGACCAGGTCGACGACGCCGAGGAAGTCCTGCTCCGCGCCGATCGGCAGCTGGAGGACGAGCGGGGTGGAGTTGAGCCGCTCGACCATCATGTCGACGCAGCGGAAGAAGTCTGCCCCGGTGCGGTCGAGCTTGTTGACGAAGCACATCCGCGGCACGGAGTACTTGTTGGCCTGGCGCCACACCGTCATGGTCTGCGGCTCGACGCCGGCGACGCCGTCGAAGACCGCGACCGCGCCGTCGAGGACGCGCAGCGAGCGCTCGACCTCGACGGTGAAGTCCACGTGGCCCGGGGTGTCGATGATGTTGATCTGGTGCTGCTTCCACCAGCAGGTCGTCGCGGCGGACGTGATGGTGATGCCGCGCTCCTGCTCCTGCTCCATCCAGTCCATCGTCGCGGCACCCTCGTGGACCTCACCGATCTTGTAGGTGATGCCGGTGTAGAAGAGGATGCGTTCGGTCGTCGTCGTCTTGCCGGCGTCGATGTGCGCCATGATGCCGATGTTGCGGACCTTGTTGAGGTCCGTCGTGATGTCGACAGCCACCTGTGATGTCTCCTCGAGACTCGTGCTGCGGTTAGTTGATGGGGCGCGTGGTGACGTGCCTGGCGAGTGCGGAAGGTGTTCCCAGCCCCGCGCTCACCAAGCCGCGATCACCAGCGGTAGTGCGCGAAGGCGCGGTTGGACTCAGCCATCTTGTGGGTGTCCTCGCGACGCTTGACCGCGGCGCCGAGGCCGTTGGAGGCGTCGAGGATCTCGTTCATGAGGCGCTCGGCCATGGTCTTCTCACGGCGGGCCTGGGAGTACTGCACGAGCCAGCGCAGCGCCAGGGTGAGGCCGCGGTTGCCCTTGACCTCGATCGGCACCTGGTAGGTCGCACCGCCGACGCGGCGGGACTTGACCTCGAGCTGCGGCTTGACGTTGTCCAGCGCGCGCTTGAGCGTGACGACCGGGTCGGTGCCGGTCTTCTCGCGGGCGCCCTCGAGCGCGGTGTAGACAATGCGCTGAGCGGTCTGCTTCTTGCCGTCCATCAGGATCTTGTTGACCAGCTGGGTCACGACGGGGCTGCCGTAGACCGGGTCGATGTCGATCGGTCGCTTGGGAGCGGGGCCCTTGCGCGGCATCAGCTCTTCTCCTTCTTCGCGCCGTAGCGGCTGCGAGCCTGCTTGCGGTTCTTGACGCCCTGGGTGTCGAGCGAGCCGCGGATGATCTTGTAGCGCACGCCGGGCAGGTCCTTCACACGACCGCCACGCACGAGCACCATCGAGTGCTCCTGCAGGTTGTGGCCGACGCCGGGGATGTAGGCCGTGACCTCGACACCGCTGGACAGTCGGACGCGAGCCACCTTGCGCAGCGCGGAGTTCGGCTTCTTCGGGGTGGTGGTGTACACACGCGTGCACACCCCTCGCCGCTGGGGCGAGCCCTTCAGAGCGGGCGTCTTGTTCTTCGACACCTTGTCCTGGCGGCCCTTGCGGACCAGCTGCTGGATTGTGGGCACCGCGTCGTTCTCTTTCCTCTGTGACTACGTCTGGGTGGTGCTCGCCGGACGGGGGGCTTTGATGCACACCCCCGCGGTCGGGCGTGTCGCCCGATGGAGCGGGGCGGCGACTGCGAGCACGCGTGACGGCCTGGGCGGCCAGGCACGATCGCCTAATCTACCGGGTGCCGTGGGGAGGGTCAAAATCGGTGCCCCCAGCGGGAGCCGAGGCCACCCCGACGGTCGACGAGGCCGCCCGCTGCAGGATCTCGGCGAGGTGCAGCCCGGTGCGTCCTCGCAGGTCGGCTGCCTGCGTGCGGCAGGAGAAGCCGTCGGCCCACAGCAGGGCTTCGGGGTGCTGCTCGAGAGCAGGTCCCAGGTCGTGCTCGAAGACCTTGACCGAGACGTCGTAGTGCTCGGGGACCATGCCGAAGTCGCCGGCCAGGCCGCAGCAGCCGCCGACGCGGGTCAGTTCCGCGCCGGTGGCGCGCAGGAGCGCCTCGTCGGCCTGCCACCCGATCACCGAGGCCTGGTGGCAGTGGGGCTGGGCGACCACCTGGACGCCGTCCAGGCGCGGGGGCGTCCAGCCCAGGTCGGCCAGGTGCTCGGCGAGCGTGCGCAGCGGGGGCAGGTCCGGCACCCGGTGCTCCTCGAGCAGGTGCTGCGCGTCGTGGCGCAGCACCGCCAGGCACGACGGCTCGAGCACCACGACGGGCAGACCCTCGGGGTTGTGCGCGCCCAACGTGTCGACCAGGCGGCCGAGCGTGGCCCGCGCCTCGTCGAGCCGTCCGGCGCTGACCAGCGTCAGCCCGCAGCACTGGGATCCGTCGGCCACGACCCGCACCCGCGCCCCGGCCGCCTCGAGCACCTGGACGGCGGCGTCGCCCACCTGCGGGGAGAAGCGGTTGGTGAAGGTGTCGACCCACAGCACCACGTCGGCGTCGGCCGCCCGGTCGTGGGTCCGCGACGAGAGCGGCCGGGGTGCCGGGACCGGGAGGCGGCGCCTGCGGTCGACGCCGCCCACGCGGGCGGCGATGCCGGGGGTCGCGCGCAGCCCGAGGCGCACCAGCGGGGTCGGGACGCGGGAGAGCAGCTGGGGCAGCCCGCCGAGGGTGTAGTGCGTGCGAGGGCGCCGTCTGCGGCCCTTGCCGGAGTAGGTCTGGTGGAGCACCTCGGACTTGTACGTCGCCATGTCGACCCCGGTCGGGCAGTCGCTCGCGCAGCCCTTGCAGGCCAGGCAGAGGTCGAGCGCCTCGTGGACCGCGGGGTCGGCGAGACCGCCGGGCAGGTGGCCGGCGACGGCGTCCTGCAGGGTCCGCGCCCGGCCACGGGTGGAGTCCTTCTCCTCGCGCGTGGCCTGGAAGGAGGGACACATCACTCCCCCGTTGGCGGTGCCGTCCGCCAGACACTTGCCGACACCGGTGCAGCGGTGCACCGCCGCGACCAGGTCGCCCCGGTCGGCGACGAGCCGCAGGGACGTGCGGGGCGGGTGCGCCGGCACGTGGGCCAGGCGCAGGTCGGCGTCGAGCGGGGCCGGGTCGACCAGCACGCCGGGGTTGAGCAGGGCGCCGGGGTCGAGGGCGTGCTTCACCGCGGCCATGAGGTCGAGCGCCTCGCGGGAGTACATCCGCGTCAGGAGCTCCGAGCGGGCCCGGCCGTCGCCGTGCTCGCCGGACAGGCTGCCGCCGTACCCCATGGCGAGGTCGGCCGCCTCCTCGACGAAGCGGCGGTAGCCGACCCGTCCGCCCGCGGAGGCCAGGTCGAAGTTGACCCGGATGTGCAGGCAGCCGTCGCCGATGTGGCCGTAGGGCGCGCCCTGGAGCCCGTGGGACTCCAGGAGCGCGTCGAAGTCCCGCAGGTAGGCCCCCATCCGCTCGGGCAGCACCGCGGCGTCCTCCCAGCCGGGCTGGCCGGGCGGGTCGACGGCGCGAGCCGCGAGCCCGGCACCGTCCTCGCGGACCCGCCAGATCGCGGCCTGCTCCGCCACGTCCTCGACCACCCGGTGGTCCTGGGGCGCGGAGTCGGCGACCACCGCCGCGGCCCGGTCGGCGACCTCGCGCGGGTCGTCACCGGTCAGCTCGACCATGAGCCAGGCGCGGCCACCCGGCAGGTCGGGCGGGGTGGTGAGCACGTCGGTGATGCGGTGGTCGATGCCCTCGCAGGCGACCGGGCGGTGCGCGAGGATCGCGGGCACGTGGTCGGCGCCCTCGGCCAGGCTCGGGTAGCCCAGCACCACGAGCACGCGCACCGGGAGGTCGCGCACGAGCCGCACGCGTGCCTCGGTGACCAGGGCGAGCGTGCCCTCGCTGCCGACCAGGAAGCGGTCGAGCGAACGGCCGTTCTCGGGCAGCAGGTGCTCGAGGGCGTAGCCCGAGACCTGGCGCGCGAAGCGGCCGAACTCGGTGCGGACCAGGCCGAGGTGCTGGTCGACGAGGGCGGCCAGGTCGGCGGCCCGGGTCTCGACGCCGGCACCGTCGGCGGTGAGGGTCGACAGGCCGAGCACGTTGTCGGAGGTGCGGCCGTAGCCCAGCGCTCGCGAGCCGCAGGCGTTGTTGCCGATCATGCCGCCGATCGTGCAGCGCGTGTGCGTCGACGGGTCGGGGCCGAACCGGAGGCCGTGAGACATCGCGGCGCGCTGGAGCGTGGCGTGCACCGCGCCCGGCTCGACCACGGCCTCGGCCGCCTCGGGGTCGACCGCCAGGACCCGGTTGAGGTGACGGTAGGTGTCGAGCACGATGCCCGTGCCGATCGCGTTGCCCGCGATGGACGTGCCGGCCCCGCGCGCGGTCAGCGGCACCGCGAGGTCACGCGCCACGGCGAGGGTCGCTGCGATCTCGTCCCGGTGCCGAGGGCGTACGACGACCCGCGGCTCGAGGCGGTAGACCGACGCGTCGGAGGAGTAGAGGGTCCGGGCCAGCCGGGAGTCGTCGACGTCGGCGAGACCCGCTGCGCGCAGGGCTGCGACGAGGTCCCCGGCGAGGGGGTCGGGGGCCAGGGACATGCCGCTGAGTTTATTGGGGGGTGCCGAGGCCGCTTCGCCCCGACCGGGATCATGGACGCATGGCGCCCCTGGACCTCCTCCTCCGTCGTGACCCCTCCGGCCCCGGGCGGCTGTGGAGCGCGGGCGGCGGGCCGTCGTACGCCCTGGGGGTGCGGGACGGCCGGGTCGTCGCGTGGGACGACGAGGCCCTGGCGCAACGGGGCCGCGGCACCGAGGAGGTCGACCTGACCGGGCGCATGCTGCTGCCCGGGTTCCAGGACGCCCACGTCCATGCCGTCTTCGCCGGGGTCACGGTCATCCGCTGCGACCTCGCCGGGCTCGACGGCGAGGCCGCGCAGCGACGCATCGTGGAGGCCTCGCACCTGCGTCCCGAGGGCTGGCTGCTCGGTGGCGGCTGGTCCTTCGACACCTTCGGCCGCACGCCGACCGCCGCCGACCTCGACCTGCTGGTCGGTGACCGCCCGGCCTGGCTGACGATCCGCGACGGCCACGCCGGCTGGGCGAGCAGCCGCACGCTCGCGCTGGCGGGGATCGACGAGCGCACCCCGGACCCGGCCGACGGCTACCTCGAGCGGGACGAGGCGGGGCGCCCGACCGGCGTCCTCCACGAGGGCGCGATGGACCTCGTCGAGGGCGTGCTGCCCCCGCCCTCCGACGAGGACTACCAGGCCGGGCTCAGGGCCGCCCAGGCCCGGCTGCACTCCCACGGCGTCACCGCCTGGCAGGACGCGATCCTGGGCGACTTCGCCGGCTGGTCCGACCCGACGCCCTACTACATGGCCGCCGCGGCCGACGGCACCCTCACGGCCCGCGTCGAGGGCGCGCTGTGGTGGCGTCGCGGCGACGGGCTCGAGCAGGTCGAGGAGCTCGTCCACCGCCGCGCGACCTCCGAGGTGGGGCGCTTCCGCACGGGAGCCGTGAAGGTGATGCAGGACGGCATCGTCGAGAACGGCACCGCCTCGATGCTCGAGCCCTACCTCCCGCACCCCGACGTCTGCTGCCTGCCCGGCCAGGAGAGCGGCATCTCGATGGTCGACCCGGACATGCTGCGCGAGGCCGCCGTACGCCTCGACGCGCAGGGGTTCACCCTGCACGTGCACGCGATCGGCGACCGGGCCGTCCGTGAGGCGCTCGACGCGGTCGAGGCCGCCCGGCGCGCCAACGGACCGGGCGGTGGGCGCCACCACCTGGCGCACATCCAGGTGATCCACCCCGACGACGTGCCGCGCTTCGCCGAGCTCGACGTCACCGCCAACTGCCAAGCGCTGTGGGCCACGCACGAGTGGCAGGTCGACGAGCTGTGCCTGCCGTTGGTCGGCGAGCAGCGCGCCGCGTGGCACTACCCGTTCGCCGACCTGGCCCGCTCCGGGGCCCGGCTCGCCATGGGGAGCGACTGGTTCGTCAGCAGCCCGGACCCGCTCAAGGCGATCCGTACGGCGGTCACGCGCGTCGCGCCGTCACAGCCGGAGGGCACCCCGCCCTTCCTGCCGGACCAGGCGATCGACCTCGACACCGCGCTGACCGCCTACACCGCCGGGTCGGCCTACGTGAACCGTCTCGACGACGTCACCGGCCGGCTCGAGGTCGGCATGCTGGCCGACCTCGCCGTGCTCGACCGCGACCTGTTCGCCATCCCCGCGGACGAGCTGCACGAGGCGCGGGTCGACCTGACCCTCGTCGACGGGCGCGTGGTGCACGAGCGGCCCGTCTGACCGCTCACCAGAGCTCGAGCGAGCCCCGCAGGATGCCGGCCAGGTCGTCGGCGCCCACCTCGCGGGGGGCCGTGGCGAGCAGCCGCTGCTGCTTGAGCGAGCCCTCGACGAGGGCACCGACGTCGCCCTCGTCGTACCCCACGGCGGCGATGCCGTTGGGCATCTCGATGTCGCGCATGAGCCGGGCCAGCGTGCGCGGCAGGAGGTCCGGTCCCTCGGCACCCTCGGCGCCGCCGAGCAGCTCGGCGGCGCGCAGATGCCGCTCCGGCGAGGCCTCGAACGTGAAGCGGAAGGCCTCGGGCGCGGTGAGCGAGACCGCCATGCCGTGCGGCACCATCGGCCCGTCCTGCGGGTAGCCGGCCGGGCGGAAGTCCTTGACCCGCCCCGCGATCGGGTAGGCGTTGGCGTGCGGGATGTGCACGCCGGCGTTGCCGAAGCCCATCCCGGCGAACGTCGCGGCCAGCGCCATCTGCTCGCGGGCAGCCTCGTCCCCGCCGTCGCGCACGGCGGTGCGGAACGACGCGGCGAGCAGCGTCATCGCCTTCTCCGCCCACATGTCCGCGACCGGGTTGGCGCCGCAGTAGGGCACCCGCTCCTCGGGCTTCTTGCGGGGGTACGACGAGTAGGGGCGCGCCGTCCACGACTCCAGGGCGTGGCACAGGATGTCCATCCCGGCCGCCGCCGTGACCTCGGGCGGCTGGGACATGGTGAGCCGCGGGTCGACGACCGCCAACGTGGGACGCAGCCGCGGGTGGCTGATGCCGGTCTTCACGTGCAGCGACAGCACGTCGAGCACGCAGATCGTCGTGCTCTCGCTGCCGGTGCCGGTCGTGGTGGGCACGGCCACGAGGGGGGCCAGGGCGTTCCTCGGTGCCCGCGCCCTGCCGACCGGGGCGTTGATGTAGTCCATGAGCTCGCCGGGGTTGCTGGTGAGCAGGTTGACCGCCTTGGCCGTGTCGATGGCCGACCCCCCGCCGACCGCCACGATCGCGTCGTACGGCCCGGTGTCGCGGCCGAACGCGACCGCCTCCTCCAGCGAGACGTCAGTGGGCTCGACGTGGACCCGGTCGAAGACCTCCACCTCGATGCCGGCGGCACGCACCAGCTCGGCCAGCCGCGCGGGGTGGCCGGCCGCGGCGACGCCGGGGTCGGTCACCAGCAGCACGCGTCGGGCGTCGAGCGCGGCGAGGTCGTGCCCGAGCTCGTCGGAGGCGCCCAGGCCGAACTTCAGCGAGGGCGCGCCGTAGGTGAAGACGGTCTCGTTCATCGGGAGTACTCCTCGGGGATCGGGGTCTCGATGCCCAGCAGCCGCAGGCCGAAGCGTGCGGCGCCGGTCAGGGGCAGCCGGGCGGCCTCGTCCAGGTCGACCCAGCCGCACCGGTCGGTGGACCCGTCGACCTCGACGACGTGCGGCTCGACGGCGTACGACGCGGGGGTGATCTCGGCCTCGAAGACCAGGCCGATCCCGTGGAAGTCCTCGAGCACGCCGCGGGGGCTGTGGCCGGTGAAGTGGTGCGAGTAGACGTCGAGCACCCGGCCCGGCTCCACGTCGAGCCCGGTCTCCTCGTGGACCTCACGCACCAGGGCGGCGCGCGGGGACTCACCGTGGTCGACTCCCCCGCCGGGCAGGGCCCAGCCGTCGAAGCCGACCCGCGGCGCGAGGTGGCACAGCAGCACCTGGTCGTCGCGTCGGAGCAGGGCGTAGGCCGCGACGCGCTGACGCCTCGGAGGCACCTCCCCGTCCGGGCCGGCAGGGGGTGTGACGGACATGGCAGCGATTCTAGGCAGTGCACGTGTGGGTGAGTCGCCGTCTGGGCATCCTCCGGAGGTGCAGTCAGACGCCGTCACCCTCGAGCGCCGGACCGCCTCCGCACCCACCCGCGAGAGCCAGGCCGCCGCGACCCCTGGTCGCAAGGAACGCGACCCGTTCCTCGACAACAGCAAGTTCCTCTTCGTCGCCCTCGTGGTCGTGGGCCACGCCTGGACGCTCGCCGCGAGCGTGGGCCTGCTCTACAGCTGGCTCTACCTGTGGCACGTCCCGGCGTTCGTCCTGGTCACGGGCTACCTCTCACGCTCGTTCCGCTTCAGCCGGCGCCACCTGCACCGGCTCGCGGTCACCGTCGTGTTCCCCTACGCGCTCTTCGAGGGGCTCTTCGCGCTCCTGCGCATCTACGTCGGGGGCGAGCGGCTCGAGCTGCTGTGGCTCAACCCCCACTGGCCGATGTGGTACCTCTCCGTGCTGTTCCTGTGGCGCATGGCGACCCCCCTGCTCACCCGGGTGCCCCACGTGGTGCTCCTGTCGTTCGCGGTGTCGCTGGCGGGCGGGTTCCTCTCGGTGGCCTACCTCGACGGCAACCGCGCCATGGGGCTGCTCCCCTTCTTCGTCCTCGGCCTCACCGCGCGCCCCGAGCAGGTCCAGCGGCTGCGCGAGGGCACGTTCCGCAGGCCCGGGCTCCTCGTCCTGCTGGCCGGGGTCGGCATGGCGTGGCTCGTCGAGAGCCGGCTGACCACGGAGTGGCTCTACTACCGCACGCCGTACGCCGAGCTCGACGCGCTCGGCCTCCAGGGCGTGGCCTTGCGGGCGATGTTCCTCGCCACCGGCCTGCTGATGTCGCTGGCCGTGCTCTCGTGGGTCCCGAACCGCAGGACGTGGTACTCCCGGCTGGGTGCCGCGAGCCTGGTGGTCTACCTGTTCCACGGCTTCGTGGTCGAGGGGCTGGCCATCGCCGGCATGAACGGCTGGTCCGAGGACCACGCCTGGCAGTCGGTGGTCCTGACGACGGCCGGCGGCTTCGCGCTCGCCACGGCCCTGGCCTGGCGCCCGGTCTCCACGCGCCTCGACAAGGTCGTCACCCCTCCGCCGCTGCTGCCCTGACCGCCGGCGCCCACGCGGGGTCCAGGGCGCTGCGGGGCACGTCCTGGACCAGGGCGGCCTCGGCCACCGAGAGCGCGGACCCGCCGAGGTGGTGCGGGTGCCAGGCCGGTGACTCCCCCGGCGCGGGCCGGTGTCGCGGCTCGGCCTGCACGCCGTCGAGCATCCCCTGCAGGGTGCGGCCGAGCAGCGCCGTGCGCTCGACCACCCCGGCCTCCGGCAGCCGGGGCCCGACGCTCACCGACACCGGGACGTGCCGCCGCAGCACCGGGCGGCTCTTGGCCGTCCAGATCCGCTGACCGCCCCACAGCACGACCGGGACGAGCGGCGCCCCGGTCTCGTTCGCGAGCGCGGCGGCCCCCGGCATCAACGCCCGCACGGTGAAGGAGCGGCTCACCCCGGCCTCGGGGAAGATGCCCACCAGCTCACCTCGTCGCAGGGCCTCGCGAGCCCTCAGGTAGGCGTCCGCGGGCGCGTCCCGGTCGACGGGGACGTGCCCCATCCGGTCCATCAGCCGCCCGACGGGTCGCACCTTCCACAGGTCGTGGCGCGCCAGGAACCGCACCCGCCGGCCGCACTGCTCCTCGCCGACGAGCCCGAGCAGCAGGAAGTCGAGGAACGAGACGTGGTTGGCGGCGAGGACCGCGGGTCCGGTCCGCGGCACGTGCTCGAGGCCCTCGAGCCGCACGCGCAGCCCGAGCAGCCGGAACACCAGCCGCCCCACGCGGATCACCCAGTCGTCGACCACGTCCGGGGTTCGCAGGAGGCCCGCGCGACGCTTGCCCCGGCGTACGACGAAGGGCCGCCCCCGGTGGGGACGGCCCTTCGCGTGGTGCTGAGGATCAGTCGTCGTAGGAGCGGAACGAGAACTCGTCCAGCGCCACGACCTGCTGACCACCGGTGTTGGAGAAGTCGTCGTAGTACGACGAGTAGCCGCTCACCGTGTAGGCGTTGGCCCGGGCCTCCTCGGTCGGCTCGACGCGCACGTTGCGGTAGCGCTCGAGACCGGTGCCGGCTGGGATCAGCTTGCCGATGATCACGTTCTCCTTCAGACCCATGAGCGAGTCGGACTTGGCGTGGATCGCCGCGTCCGTCAGCACCCGGGTGGTCTCCTGGAACGACGCCGCCGACAGCCACGACTCGGTGGCCAGCGACGCCTTGGTGATGCCCATCAGCTGCGGACGCCCGGCGGCGGGCTTGCCGCCCTCCGAGACCACGCGGCGGTTCTCGGACTCGAAGCGCGGCCGGTCGACCAGGTCCGACGGGAGCAGGTGCGTGTCGCCCTGCTCCAGCACGAGCACCCGGCGCAGCATCTGCCGGATGATGATCTCGATGTGCTTGTCGTGGATCTGCACGCCCTGCGAGCGGTAGACCTCCTGGACCTCGTCCACCAGGTGCTCCTGCGCCTTGCGGACACCGAGGATGCGCAGGACGTCCTGCGGGTCCGGCGTGCCGACGGTGATCTTGTCGCCGACCTCGATGTGGTCGCCCTCGTCGACGAGCAGGCGGGACCGCTTGGAGACGGGGTACTCCAGCGGCTCCGAGCCGTCGTCGGGGGTGACGATGACCTTCTTGGCCTTCTCGGTCTCGTCGATGCTGATCCGACCCGCGGCCTCGCTGATCGGGGCGCGACCCTTGGGGCTGCGAGCCTCGAACAGCTCGACCACACGCGGCAGACCCTGCGTGATGTCGTCCGCGGAGGCCACACCACCGGTGTGGAAGGTCCGCATCGTCAGCTGGGTGCCGGGCTCACCGATCGACTGCGCCGCGATGATGCCGACGGCCTCACCGATGTCCACCAGCTTGCCGGTGGCCAGCGAGCGGCCGTAGCACTTGGCGCACGTGCCGGTCTTGGCGTCACAGGTCAGCACGGAGCGGACCTTGACCTCCTCGATGCCGGCGAGGATCAGCTCGTCGATCTTGACGTCGCCCAGGTCGTCACCCGCACCGAGGAGGACCTCACCGGTCTCCGGGTGCGTGACGGCCGTGGCGACCGAGCGGGCGTAGGCCGCGGTGTCGACGTTGTCGGCCAGCCGCAGCGGGCCGCCCTCCTCGTCACGCTGGCCGATCCGCTTGGGCAGACCACGCTCGGTGCCGCAGTCCTCCTCGCGGATGATCACGTCCTGCGAGACGTCGACCAGACGACGGGTGAGGTAGCCGGAGTCGGCGGTCCGCAGCGCGGTGTCCGCCAGGCCCTTGCGAGCACCGTGCGTCGCGATGAAGTACTCGAGCACCGTGAGGCCCTCACGGAAGTTCGACTTGATCGGACGCGGGATGATCTCGCCCTTGGGGTTGGCCACCAGTCCACGCATGGCCGCGATCTGGCGGACCTGCTGCATGTTCCCTCGGGCACCGGAGTGGACCATCATGTAGATGGGGTTGCTCTTGTCGCCCTCGAAGGTCTTCTCCAGCTCGCCGGCCACCTCGTTGGAGGCGCGGGTCCAGATCTCGATGAGCTCCTGACGACGCTCGTCGTCGGTCATGAGACCACGCTCGTAGTTGACCTGGACCTTCTTGGCCTCGACGTCGTACTTCTCCAGGATCTTCGCCTTGCCACCGGGGGTGACCACGTCGTCGATGGAGACCGTGACGCCGGAGCGGGTCGCCCAGTGGAAGCCGGTGTCCTTGAGCGCGTCGAGCGCGTGGGCCACCTCCACCTTGGTGTAGCGCTCGGCCAGGTCGTTCACGATCGTGCCGAGCTGCTTCTTGCCGACCTCGCCGTTGACGTAGCCGTAGTCGTCCGGCATCGCCTCGTTGAAGAGCGCACGGCCCAGCGTGGTGATGTCCTCGACCTTGAGGCCGCGGATGCGCACCTCGCTCTGCAGCTCGATCTCACCCAGGTCGAAGGCCATGATCGCCTCGGCGGTCGAGGAGAACACCCGACCGTCGCCCTTGTACTCCTGGCCCTCGTTGCGGTGGGTCAGGAAGTACAGCCCGATGATCATGTCCTGCGTCGGCATGGTGACCGGACGGCCGTCGGACGGCTTGAGGATGTTGTTCGTCGACAGCATGAGGATGCGGGCCTCGGCCTGCGCCTCCGCGGACAGCGGCAGGTGGACCGCCATCTGGTCACCGTCGAAGTCGGCGTTGAAGGCGGTGCAGACCAGCGGGTGGATCTGGATGGCCTTGCCCTCGATCAGCTGCGGCTCGAAGGCCTGGATGCCGAGGCGGTGCAGCGTGGGCGCACGGTTGAGCAGCACCGGGTGCTCCGCGATGACCTCCTCCAGCACGTCCCAGACCACGGCGTAACGGGTCAGGCCGCTGACCGCGCGCTCCACCATCCGCTTGGCGGACTTGATGTTCTGCGCGTGGTTGAGCTCGACGAGCCGCTTCATCACGAACGGCTTGAACAGCTCGAGTGCCATCTGCTTGGGCAGACCGCACTGGTGCAGCTTGAGCTGCGGGCCGACCACGATGACCGAACGGCCGGAGTAGTCGACGCGCTTGCCCAGCAGGTTCTGACGGAAGCGGCCCTGCTTGCCCTTGAGCATGTCGGACAGCGACTTCAGCGGCCGGTTGCCCGGACCGGTGACCGGGCGACCACGACGACCGTTGTCGAACAGCGAGTCGACGGCCTCCTGGAGCATCCGCTTCTCGTTGTTGACGATGATCTCCGGCGCACCGAGGTCGAGCAGGCGCTTGAGCCGGTTGTTGCGGTTGATCACGCGGCGGTAGAGGTCGTTGAGGTCGGAGGTCGCGAAGCGGCCACCGTCCAGCTGGACCATCGGGCGCAGGTCCGGGGGGATGACCGGGACGGCGTCGAGCACCATGCCGACCGGCTTGTTGCCGGTCTTGCGGAAGGCGTCGACGACCTTGAGGCGCTTGAGGGCGCGGACCTTCTTCTGGCCCTTGCCGTTCTGGATCGTGTCCTTGAGGGACTCGACCTCGGCCTCGAGGTCGAAGTCCTCGAGGCGCTTCTGGATCGCCGCGGCGCCCATGTAGCCCTCGAAGTACTTCCCGAACCACGAGCGCAGGTCGCGGTAGAGCATCTCGTCGCCCATCAGGTCCTGGACCTTGAGCGACTTGAAGGTGTCCCACACCTCGTTGAGGCGGTCGATCTCCTTGGTGGAGCGGTCGCGCAGCTGCTTCATCTCGCGCTCGGCAGCGTCGCGCACCTTGCGCTTCTGGTCGGACTTGGCGCCCTCGGCCTCGAGCGCGCCCATGTCCTCCTCGAGCTTCTCGGCCCGCTTGTTGATCTGGTCGTCGCGACGGCCCTCGAGGCGCTTTCGCTCCATGTCGACCTTGGCCTCGAGCGAGGACAGGTCGCGGTGACGCGCCTCCTCGTCGACGCTGGTGATCATGTAGGCCGCGAAGTAGATGACCTTCTCCAGGTCCTTCGGGGCCAGGTCGAGCAGGTAGCCCAGACGGCTGGGCACGCCCTTGAAGTACCAGATGTGGGTCACCGGAGCCGCGAGCTCGATGTGGCCCATGCGCTCACGACGCACCTTGGAGCGGGTCACCTCGACGCCGCAGCGCTCGCAGATGATGCCCTTGAAGCGCACGCGCTTGTACTTGCCGCAGTAGCACTCCCAGTCCCGGGTGGGACCGAAGATCTTCTCGCAGAAGAGACCGTCACGCTCCGGCTTGAGCGTGCGGTAGTTGATCGTCTCCGGCTTCTTGACCTCGCCGTGGCTCCAGTTGCGGATCTCCTCCGCGGTGGCCAGGCCGATCTTCAGCTGATCGAAGAAATTCACGTCCAGCAAAGCTTGTTCCTTTGTTTGCTTCGTACGCCGGGTGGTGGGGCGGGTCAGACTTCCTCGACCGAGGAGGGCTCACGCCGGGACAGGTCGATGCCGAGCTCCTCAGCGGCGCGGAAGACGTCGTCCTCCGCGTCCTTCATCTCGATCGCGGTGCCGTCCTGGGACAGGACCTCCACGTTGAGACAGAGGGACTGCATCTCCTTGACGAGCACCTTGAACGACTCGGGGATGCCGGAGTCGGGGATGTTCTCGCCCTTGACGATCGCCTCGTAGACCTTGACGCGACCGGGCACGTCGTCGGACTTGATCGTGAGCAGCTCCTGCAGGGCGTAGGCGGCGCCGTAGGCCTCCATCGCCCAGACCTCCATCTCGCCGAACCGCTGGCCGCCGAACTGGGCCTTGCCGCCCAGGGGCTGCTGCGTGATCATCGAGTAGGGGCCGGTCGACCGCGCGTGGATCTTGTCGTCGACCAGGTGGTGGAGCTTGAGGATGTACATGTAGCCCACCGAGACCGGGTCCGGGAACGGCTCGCCGGAGCGCCCGTCGAACAGGCGCGCCTTGCCGTTGCCGCCCACGGTGCGGATGCCGTCGCGGTTCTTCAGCGTCGAGCTGAGCAGACCCGTGATCTCGTCCTCACGTGCACCGTCGAAGACCGGCGTGGCGACGTTGGAGTCGGCCGGCGCCTCGTCCGCGGCGATCGAGATGAGGCGCTCCTTCCAGTCGTCGTCGGGGTTGTCGCCGTCGTACTCCGCGACGTCCCACCCGGTCTTGGCCAGCCAGCCCAGGTGGATCTCCAGGATCTGGCCGATGTTCATCCGGCCCGGCACGCCGAGCGGGTTGAGGATGACGTCGACCGGAGTGCCGTCCTCGAGGAACGGCATGTCCTCGACGGGGAGCACCTTGGAGATGACGCCCTTGTTGCCGTGACGACCGGCGAGCTTGTCACCCACGGAGATCTTGCGCTTCTGGGCGACGTAGACCCGGACCAGGCGGTTGACGCCCGGGGGCAGCTCGTCGCCGTTCTCACGGTCGAACTCGCGGACGCCGATGACCGTGCCGGACTCACCGTGCGGCACCTTCATCGAGGTGTCGCGCACCTCGCGCGCCTTCTCACCGAAGATCGCGCGGAGCAGGCGCTCCTCGGGGGTCAGCTCGGTCTCGCCCTTGGGCGTGACCTTGCCGACGAGGATGTCACCGGTGGTGACCTCGGCGCCGATGCGGATGATGCCGCGCTCGTCGAGGTCGGCCAGCATCTCCTCGGAGACGTTGGGGATGTCCCGGGTGATCTCCTCCGGACCCAGCTTGGTGTCGCGGGCGTCGACCTCGTGCTCCTCGATGTGGATCGAGGTGAGGACGTCCTCCTGCACCAGGCGCTGGCTGAGGATGATCGCGTCCTCGTAGTTGTGGCCCTGCCACGGCATGAAGGCGACCAGCAGGTTGCGGCCGAGCGCCATCTCGCCGTCGTCGGTGCAGGGGCCGTCGGCGATCGGCGAGCCGACCTCCAGGCGCGCGCCGGCCTCGACCAGCGGACGCTGGTTGATGCAGGTGCCCTGGTTGGAGCGACGGAACTTCTGCATCCGGTAGGTGCTGTAGGTGCCGTCGTCGTTCATCACCTCGATGGCGTCGGCCGAGACGGCCTGCACCACGCCGGCCTTGGACGCGGCGACCACGTCACCGGCGTCGACCGCGGCGCGGAACTCCATGCCGGTGCCGACGAGGGGGGCCTCGGACTGGATCAGCGGCACCGCCTGGCGCTGCATGTTGGAGCCCATGAGCGCGCGGTTGGCGTCGTCGTGCTCGAGGAACGGGATGAGCGCGGTCGCCACCGACACCATCTGGCGCGGCGAGACGTCCATGTAGTCGACCTCGTCGGCCGGGACGTCGACGGTCTCGCCGCCGCGGGTCCGGACGAGCACCCGCTCCTCGACGAAGTTGCCGTCGTCGTCGAGCACGGCGTTGGCCTGCGCGATGACGAAGCGGTCCTCCTCGTCGGCGGTGACGTAGACGACCTCGTCGGTGACGCGGCCGTTGACCACCTTGCGGTAGGGCGTCTCCACGAACCCGAACGGGTTGATCCGTCCGTAGGTCGACAGCGAGCCGATCAGGCCGATGTTGGGACCCTCGGGGGTCTCGATCGGGCACATGCGGCCGTAGTGCGAGTGGTGGACGTCGCGGACCTCGAAGCCGGCGCGGTCACGGGACAGACCGCCGGGGCCCAGCGCGGACAGGCGCCGCTTGTGGGTCAGGCCCGCGATCGGGTTGGTCTGGTCCATGAACTGCGAGAGCTGGGAGGTGCCGAAGAACTCCTTCAGCGCCGCCACCACGGGACGGATGTTGATCAGGGACTGGGGCGTGATCGCCTCGACGTCCTGGGTCGTCATCCGCTCGCGGACCACCCGCTCCATGCGGGCCAGGCCCGTGCGGAGCTGGTTCTGGATCAGCTCGCCGACCGTGCGCAGGCGACGGTTGCCGAAGTGGTCGATGTCGTCGGCGCGGACCTCGATCGTGCCCTGCGGGGCCTCGAGGGTGGCGTCGCCGGCGTGCAGGGCCACCAGGAACTTGATCGTGGCGACGATGTCGTCGACGGTCAGGGTCTGCTGGTCGAAGGCCTCGGTCAGACCGAGCTTCTTGTTGATCTTGTAGCGGCCGACCTTGGCCAGGTCGTAGCGCTTGCCGTTGAAGTAGTAGTTGTCCAGCAGCGTCTGCGCGGCCTCACGCGTCGGGGGCTCGCCCGGGCGCAGCTTGCGGTAGATGTCCAGCAGCGCCTCGTCCTGGGCCTCGGTGTGGTCCTTGTCGAGGGTCAGCGCGATCGACTCGTAGGGCTGCGGGTCGTTGTCGGGGCTGCGCGGGTCGCGGAACTCCTCGCGGATCTGCGCGTCGGTCCAGCCGAGCGCCTTGAGCAGCACCGTGGCGTTCTGCTTGCGCTTGCGGTCGAGGCGGACGCCGACCATGTCGCGCTTGTCGATCTCGAACTCCAGCCAGGCGCCCCGCGACGGGATCAGCTTGGCGGTGTAGATGTCCTTGTCGGACGTCTTGTCCGGGGTGCGCTCGAAGTAGACACCCGGCGAGCGGACGAGCTGGGACACCACGACCCGCTCGGTGCCGTTGATGATGAAGGTGCCCTTGTCGGTCATGAGCGGGAAGTCGCCCATGAAGACCGTCTGGCCCTTGATCTCACCGGTCTCGTTGTTGGTGAACTCCGCGGAGACGTAGAGCTGGGCCGCGTAGGTGAGGTCCTTCTCCTTGCACTCCTCGGTGGTGTACTTCGGGTCCATCATGACCGGCTCTTCGAACGAGAGCGACATGGTCTGGGAGAAGTCCTCGATCGGGGAGATCTCCTCGAAGATCTCCTGCAGCCCGGACTTGGGGCTGACGTCCTCGCCGGCGTCGGTGCGGGCCTGGACCTCGGTGTCCCACCGCTCGTTGCCGACCAGCCAGTCATAGCTGTTGGTCTGCAGGGCGAGCAGCTTGGGGACCTCGAGAGGCTCTGAGATCTTGGCGAAGGAGATGCGGCGGGGGGTGGAGCTGGCAGTGCTAGACGTGCGGCGCGAGGCGGCCAAGAGGCGTCCTTCCGGAGGCTCGGACTCATCGTGGGGGCGTTGCCCGGGCTCACCTGGTCGAGGACACACCAGTGTCCGGAGAGGGGAGGGTGGGCAGACGCAAAGAGCGACGATATCACCGCCGTGCACAAGGCACAACCGCAGAGAGCTCGCCTTCGTCGCCCCTGCGTGCCCGGACCTCCATATGACCGTCACGAGGAGCCATCAGCGGCTCGAGACCTCTGCCGAAAGGATGGGGGCCACCGGGGCGGCAGTCAAGCGAATCGCCCCAAACCGTGCCCCCGGTCCAGGACGGAGCGGGCTTCTCCCACCCGCGCGGGCGAGCCGCGGCGGGCTCGCTCAGTAGGAGCCGATGTCGTCCACGAGCCACGAGCCGCCCCGCAGGACCATGCTCAGCTCGACCCGGTTGAGGGCCACCTGGGGGTTCTTCTTGTTGGTCGCCACCGTGGTCTGGTCCACGAACACCAGGACGCGCACGTGGTCGGGCGTCGCGCGGACGACCGAGGAGGCGAGCACCTCGGTGGTGACCCGCGCCTTGAAGGTTCGGGCCGCCGGGGCCACGGCCTTGGTGAAGCTGTCGGAGTACTTCTTGACGAAGGCCGGCGTCATGAAGCGCTCGGCGGCGTCCTGGTCGGCGTCCAGCGTCTTGTAGTCGTAGGCCAGGATCGCCTCGGCCGCCCGCTCGGCCACCGAGGGCGCGGTCTCCTCGGCGTCGGTGACCTGGGCGGCCTCGCGGATCTGGGGGATGCCGCGGTTGCCCAGGAGCCCAGCCAGGCCCAGGCCGGTGAGGGCGAGGATGACCACCAAGGCGACCGCCAGCACGACCACCGTCGCGGTCGAGCCCCACCACCCGTCACCGGTCGGCTGCGGGCGCGGGCGGCGTACCTTCGTGCGCTTCGTCGGCTCTGTCGGCTTCGCGGGCTTCGTCAGGTCGACGGGCGCCTGCTCGTCCGGCGCGGCCTGGGGCGCCGGAGTCGCCGGGGTCGCCTGGGGCTCCGGGGTCGCCGGGGTCGCCGACTGGGCGGTGGGGGCCGGACGGCGCTCACCGGCGATGCGCCGGCGGCGGGGCGGAGGGAGCTGGCCGCTCATCTCACACCGCCTTCAGGTCGTCGACCAGCCAGGAGCCGTCGACGTTGACCATGGTGAGCTCCCAGCGCCAGTGCCGGACCACCGGCTGGCCACCGGAGACCCGCTGGGAGTCCGAGACGACCAGGACCTTCGCCGAGTCGGCGTCCAGGTCGGCGATCCCGACCAGCGGGATGCCGTCGTCGTCGTTGAGGACCTTGCCCCGGGAGGACAGGCCGAGCTGGGTGATGCCGCCGATGACGTCGTCCTTGGTGTCGGTGAACTCCTTGCGGAACTTCGTCGAGAGCAGGGGCGTCACCGCGTCGACGTAGGCCTGGGGATGCTTCGGGTCGATGGTGTTCCAGGTGGAGGTGAACCTCGCCGCCGCCTGCACCACCTCGGCGCGGGCGGTGTCGTCCGCCTCGATGTCGGCCGAGCGGCTGCGCATCCAGAGCCCGGCGGCCAGTCCCCCGGCCAGGGCCAGGACGCACAGCACCGCCAGGGCGGTCGCGAGTCGAGGTCGTCTGCGCCGGCCCGTCACGGGAGAACCGGCTGCAGGAGCAGCTGCATCCACGACTGGTCACCGTACTGGGCGGCCGAACCGCCGGTGTAGGCGACCTGCGGCGTGGAGGCGTCGTCGGCGTAGCTGAACGTCCCCGAGGCGCGGTCGTAGGTGCCGATGACCGGGGCGTCCACTCCGGGCTGGCCGGCCTCGCCGAAGGGCGCCACGCGCGGCGCGTTCTGCGCACCACGGGGGTTGCTCTGCGTGGCCGGCTCGCTGCACCGGGCGTTCTCGTTCATCGGGACGTTGCCGGTGTTCTGCTTCCCGTCGGGCGGCCGGCGGTTGGTGCCCTCGTAGCCCCGCGTGCAGACCGGCGGGTCGTTGGTGGTGACGAGCCCGAAGTGGGCGTTGTAGGGGCCGTTGCCCACCTTGTCCACGACCGTGAAGCCGCCCGCGACGACGTAGGGGTAGAGGATCAGCGTCATCCGGATGCCGGCGAGGTTCTTGACCTGCACCTCGCCGGTCGTGACCAGGTTGCTCACGAGCTTGCCGAGGTCGACCTTGTTCTCCTCCAGGAAGCTGCGCAGCTCGTTGGCGGTGGCCGAGCCGTTGGCGATCACCTTGCGCAGGTCACCGTCGGAGGAGGCCAGGGTGTCGGAGAACGCCGCGAGGTCGCGCGCGAAGCTCTGGATCGCCGAGGCCTTGTCGAGCTGGGTGGTGAGGACCACGTTGCTGTCGCGCAGCAGCTGGCGGGTGATGTCGAGGTTGTCGCTGGCGGCCCGGATGAAGGAGTCCTGCGAGTCGATCAGGGTGCCGAGGTCCCGTCCGCCGCCCTTGAAGGCCTGCCCGAACTCGCTCACGACGGTGCTCAGGTCCTGCTTGGGGACCGAGTTGACCAGCTTCTGGGTGTTGTCGAGCCACTCCGTGGGCTGGATCGGGATCTGCGTGGCCGACTGGGCGATCTCGGAGCCCTCCTTGAGGTAGGGCTTGTCGTTGGAGAACGGCTGGAGCTCGACGTACTGCTCACCGACCGCCGAGCGGTTGCCCACGATCGCGTCGGTCTTGGCCGGGATGCTGTCGTGCTGGTTCTCGATCGCGAGGTTGACGTCGACCCCCTGGTCGGTCAGCTTGAGCGAGTCGACGCGGCCGATGGTGAGACCGCGGTAGGTCACCTCGGCCCCGGCGAAGATGCCACCGCTGTCGGCGAAGTGCGCGGTGACCTCGTAGGAGTCGTCGAGCACCAGACGGTCGAGCTGGGCGTACTTCGCCCCCACGAACGAGACCCCGAAGAGGGTGATCGCCAAGAAGATGACCAGCTGGATCTTGGTGCGCCTGGTGATCATCGGCCCAGCACCCCCCAGCCGATCAGAGCGGTGAGCTCGGTGTCGATCGTGCCGGGCACGTGCTCGGCGGTCGGCACCGTCCTGGTCGGCCCCACCGCGGCGCGACCCACGCCGAGGCCGCCGAGGAGGCCGCCGTCGCCGCCCGAGCCGCCACCACCGGTGCCCGGCAGGACGGTCGTCGGCAGCTTGGTCGGCAGCTTGGTCGGCAGCTTGGTCGGCAGCTTGGTCGGGAGACCGCCGGGGAGGCAGACCTGGGTCTGGGGCAGGCAGGTCGGAGTGCCGCCGCCGTTGCCTCCCTCGTCCGCACCGCCCAGGCTCGCCGGGTTGACGTCGAGGTTGACCGACAGGTTGGTGTAGTCGCCCATGTGGAGGTCCCTCGCCTGGGCGGCGGTCTTGCCGACCACGGCGTCGATGAACGGGTAGGTCAGGAACACCTGGAGCGCCTTGGGGAACGCGTCGCCGGCGGCGACGAAGCCCCGCAGGGTGGGCAGCAGCGAGTTGAGGCTGTCGATCGTGCCCTGCTTGGAGGCCAGGATCACCTTGGTCGCGGTGCCGCTGAGGTTGGCGAGGGCGCGCAGCATCTTGATCAGGTCCTTGCGCTGGCCCTCGACCGTGCGGATCGCGCCGGGCAGCTCGCGGAGCGCGAGGTCGAGAGTGTCGGTGTTGGCGTTGACCGACCTGGACAGCGTGTCGACCTGCTCGAGCGCGGTGACGATCTGGTTCTTGCTGCCGTCGAGCTGGGTCATGAAGGTCCGCAGCTGGCGCAGGACGTCCCTGACCGTGCCCGTGCGGCCGTCGAGGGCCTTGTTGAGCTCCTCGTTGATGATCTTGAGCTGGCCCACGCCACCGCCGTTGAGCAGCAGGGACAGCGCCCCCAGCACCTCCTCGACCTCGACGTTGCGGCCCGAGTGGTCCAGGCCGATGACGTCGCCGTCGCCCAGCAGGTTGGGGGACGGGTTCTGGTCGGGAGTCTTGAGCGAGACGAACTTCTCGCCCAGGAGGCTGGTCTGGCGGATCTCGGCCTCGGCGTTGTCCGGCAGCTTGGTGTCCCTGCGGACCAGCAGGGTCACGACGGCCTTGTAGCCCTTGAGCTGGACGTCCTCGACACGACCCACGGCGATGTCGTCGACCCGCACGGCCGACTGTGGCACCAGGTCGAGCACGTCACGGAACTCCACCTTGACGTGGTAGGGGTTGTCGCCGACGTCGGCTCCTCCGGGCAGCGGGAGGTCGTAGACCTGGAAGTCACAGCCGGAGAGCAGCAGGGCACCGCTCGCGGCCAGGGCGGCGGCGGCCCGACGGGAGAAGCGGCGGTTCATCGCGACCCCCCGAGGATGCCGGCGAGCGTGCGGTCGACGTACTCGACCTCGATGGGCTTGCGGTCCGCCGGTGCGGCCTGCGCGCCGGGCGAGGTGCGCCCGAGGGCGCCCTGGATCTGGTCGCAGACCTGACCCTTGGGGTCGGCCGTGACGACCAGCCCGCACAGGACGTCGGCCGGGTCCTGCGTGGCGAAGTCGAGGTTCTTGCCGAGGTTGCTGCGGGTGTCGAGCGTGCCGGCCGACGGGTTGTAGGTGTGGTAGAGGTTCGCCAGCGCCGTCGGGGCGACGTGCAGCACCTCGTCGAGCGCCTTGCGCTGCTTGACCAGGATGTCGGTGACCTTGACCAGCCCCTTGATGTTGCGCGTGAGGCCCTGCCGGTTGTCCTTGACGAAGGTGCGCACCTCGGTCATCGCCGTGGCGAGGTTGCGCAGCGCCGCGGCGAGGTCCTTGCGCTCGTCGGAGAGCAGGTCGGAGGCGGAGGCCAGGCTGTCGTTGAAGTCGCGGACGGTCTGGTCGTTGTCGGCCAGGGCCTGCACGAACACCTCGATCTGACGGGTCGCGCCGAACAGCTCCTCCTTGTTGTTGTCCAGCGTGGAGGTGAACTTCGACAGGTTGCGGATGGTCTCGTTGAACTGCTTGCCCTGGCCACCGAAGTTGCGGGCGGTCGACTGCAGCAGGCGCGTGAGCGCGCCCTCCTTGTTGGCCCCGTCCGGGCCGAGGCCGACGGCGAGGTCGTTGAGGTTCTGGTAGATCTGGTCGAGCTCGAGCGGCACCGCCGTGCGGTCGCTGCCCAGCTTGGCGTTGTCCTCCATCACCGGCCCGCCCTTGTAGACCGGCGTGAACTGCACGAATCGGTCGCCCACGACGGACGGCGCGATGATCGCGGCCTTGGCGGTCGCCGGGATCTTGACGTTCTCGTCGTAGGACATGACGACCTTGACCGTGGTGCCGGTGGGGGTGACCGAGTCGATCTGGCCGACCTTGACGCCCAGCACTCGGACGTCGGAGCCCTCGTAGACCGACACCGTGCGCGGGAAGTCAGCGGTGACCGTCTTCTGGCCGCCGCCACCCTTGGCGAAGGTCGCGACAGCGGCGATCACGATGACGCCGACGACGAGCAGGGGCAGGATCCGGGCGAGACCGGAGCCGCGGGGCAGGGAGATCGCCACGTCAGCCACCCGCCCCGGTGCCGGGAGCCGGCGGGAGGTTCTTGATGATCGTGTCGAACCACGGCCCGTTGCCCAGCGTGTTGGCGAAGACCCGGTAGAACGGCGCCAGCAGTCGGAGGCTCGAGTCGAGGTTCTCCTGGTTGGCGTTGAGCAGGTCCACCACTCCCTGGAGCTGGTCGAGGGCGGGCTTGAGGTCGGCCCGGGACTGGCGCACCAGCGTGGTGAGCTCCTGGGACAGGTTGGCGGTCGCCTTGAGCAGGTTGCTCACCGCCTGGCGGCGGGCGACCAGCGCGCGGAAGAGGACGTCGCCGTCCTTCATCAGCGCGACGATGTCGTCCTTGCGGTCGCCGAGCACCTGCGAGACGTCGTCGAGGTTGCGCAGCAGCTCGTTGAGCTGGTCGTCGCGGGAGGCGACGGTCTGCGAGAGCGCCGAGACGCCCTTCAGCGCCGACTTGAACTCCTCGGGCGTGTTGCGGGTCACCGCAGCCAGGGTGTCGAACGCGGTCGCGAGCTGCTTGGTGTCGATGCGCTCCGACCTCTCCGCCAGGCCCTCGAACACCTCGACCACGTCGTACGGCGAGCTCGTGCGCGAGACCGGGATGTCCGTCCCCTCCGCGAGCTGGCCGGGCCCGGCCGGCTTGAGCGCCAGGAACATGCTGCCGAGGATCGTCTTGACCTTGATCTCGGCGCCGGTCTCCTTGCCGAACTGCGCGCTGTTGTCGACCTGGAACTTCACCCTCACCCGAGAGCCCTTGAGCTCCACCGAGCGGACCTTGCCGACCCGGACGCCCGCGATGCGGACCTCGTCGTTGGGCTTGAGCCCGCCGGCCTCGCTGAACGAGGCGTAGTAGGTGTCGCCACCGCCGATCACCGGCAGGTCGCCCGCCTTGAACGCGACCACCAGGAGAGCGGCGATCACGGCGAGGCTGATGGCCCCGATGGTGACGGGGTTGCGCTCACGGAACGGGACGCTCATCCGATGTGGCACCTCTCCGTGTTGGTCTCGTAGGCCGGCAGCTCGATCGGCCGCGACCCCGGGAGCACGACCTGCCCCTTGAACTCGCAGAGGTAGAAGTTGAACCAGGAGCCGTAGATCGCGGTGCGACCGACCTTCTGCAGCTTGACCGGCAGGACGCCGAGGGCACGGTTGACCTCGCCGCGGTTGCGGTTGATCGTGCCAGCCAGCTTGCGGACCTGCTTGATGTCGCCGACGAGCCCGGGACGGACCCCCTGCACCAGGTCGCTGGTCTGGACGGCGAGCGAGGAGATCGAGTCCAGGGATCCGAGGATCGCCTGCCGGTCGTCCTTGAGGCCGCCGACGAAGCGGCGGAACTGGATGATCAGGTCGGACAGCTGCTGGTCGCGGTCGCCGACCGTGCGCAGCGTGCGGTTGAGGTCGGCGATGAGGTTGCCGATCAGCTGGTCGCGGCTCGCGAGCGTGTTGGTCACCGACGCCGTCCGGGCCAGGAGGCCCTCGAGGGTGCCGCCCTCGCCCTGGAAGACCTGGATGATCTGGTAGGCGAACTTGTTGATGTCGGACGGCGTGAGCGCGGCGAAGAGCGGCTTGAAGCCGTTGAACAGCACGGTGAGGTCGAGCGCGGGCGTGGTCCGCGACTCCGGGATGGTGCCGTTCTCCTGCAGCGGCGCGGGTGAGCCCGCTCCCTCGGCGAGCGAGATGTAGCGCTGTCCGACGAGGTTGCGGTAGCGGATCGTCGCGTAGGTCGCCCCGGTCAGCTTGGTCGTGCTCTGCACGTCGAAGTCCACCAGCGCCTTGGTGCGGTTGAGGATCTTGACCCCCGCGACGCTGCCGACCTTGACCCCGGCCACGCGCACGTCGTCGCCCTTGGCCACGCCGGTGACGTCGCTGAAGACGGCCTTGTAGTGCGTCTTGTCCCCGAAGGAGACGTTGCCGATGGTCAGGGCGAGCAGGCCCGTGGCCAGCGTCGTGACGACCACGAAGATGATCAGGCGGATCGAGTCGCCGGCGGTCTGCTTGTCGATGAACCTCATCTGACGTCCAGCTCCATCCCTCGTGCGAGCGGGCCGAGCAGCAGCGTGGTGACGTCGGGGACGTCGTCGACCGGGACCCCGAGCACCGGCGACGCGGCCGCGCCGATCAGCAGCTTCTCCCGGGAGGTGCCGCCGACCGCGTCGCCGACCGGCACACGCTTGCCGAAGTTGTAGTCGGAGCCGTCCTCGATCCGAGGGATGTACTTCCCCCGGAACGGGTGGTCCTGGCCGAAGCCACCGTTGATCGCCCTGCGGAGCGCGTTGCAGTAGGGGAACGGCCCGCGGTTGTCGGTGTACTGCGGGCGGTCGCTCGGGGTGTAGCCCCGCGGCTCCTTGCGCAGCGGCTCGAGGATGATGTGCAGCGTCTTGTCGCGGAAGGCCTCTTCCTGCAGCGGGATCGCCGCGACGATGCCCTTGATGAAGCAGGAGTACTGCGGGCTGTAGCGCGCCAGCAGCGGGAGGATCCGCTGCCCCTGGTCAGCGAGCGTGACGAGGTTGTCGCCGTTCTTGTCCAGGAACGCCTTGGCCGTGCCGCTGAAGCCGGCCACGTCGGTGAACAGCGCCTTGATCTGCTGGTCCTTGGTCTCCAGCGTGTTGGTCGTCTTGACCGAGTTGCGCAGCAGCCGAGCGAGCTCGGGCACCACGCTGTTGTAGGTCTGCGAGACCTTGCCGAGCTTGACGACGTTGTCGATCAGGTCCGGCACGTCGGGGTTGAACTGCCGCAGGTAGCTGTCGAGGGTCTCGAGGCTGTTGCCGAGCTTGTCGCCGCGACCCTCCAGCGCGTTGGAGATCGCGGTGAGCGTGTAGTTCAGGTCGATCGGTCGCACGGCACGCAGCAGCGGGAAGAGGTCGTTGAGGACGGCCTCCAGCTCGATCGAGACGTCGGTGCGCTTGATCGTGTCGCCGGCCTTGATCGTGCCCTGGGGGTCCTTCGGGACCTGGAGCGCGACGTACTTCTCGCCGAAGAGGGTCTTGGGCAGGATCTGCGCCGTGACGTTCTCCGGGATCGTGCTGGTCTGGTCGGGGTAGAGGCCCAGGGTCAGCTCGGCCCCGTCGCCGTCGGTGACGACCTTGAGCACCTCGCCGACGAGGACGCCACGAATCTTGACGTCGGCACGGGAGGGCAGCGAGAGGCCGATCTTGGAGGACTCGAGGGTCACCTCGTCGTAGCTGCTGAACTTCTTGGTGAAGACCGCGTAGGTCAGCCACACGAAGAGGATCACCAGCGCGATGAACGCCGCGCCGAAGACGCGGGGGCCCGAGGCCGAGAGGAGCTTGCGCATGCCCGCTACCCCGCCAGCCTGACGGTGGTCGTGGTGCCCCAGATCGCCATCGACAGCAGCAGGTCGATCACGTTGATCGCGACGATGGAGGTCCGGACGGCACGCCCCACGGCGACGCCCACACCGGCCGGGCCACCGCTGGCGTTGTAGCCGTAGTAGCAGTGGATGAGGATCACCACGACGGCGAAGACGAGGATCTTGCCGAAGGACCACAGCACGTCGCCCGGGGGCAGGAAGAGGTGGAAGTAGTGGTCGTAGGTGCCGGCCGACTGGCCGAAGAACTTGGTGACCGTCAGCCTCGTCGCGAAGTACGACGACAGCAGGCCGACGGTGTAGAGCGGCACGACCGCGATCAGCCCTCCGACGATGCGGGTCGTGACAAGGAACGGCAGGGAGGGGATCGCCATCACCTCGAGGGCGTCGACCTCCTCGGAGATCCGCATGGCGCCGAGCTGGGCGGTGAACCCGCAGCCGACCGTCGCGGCGAGCGCGATGCCGGCCACGAGCGGTGCGATCTCACGGGTGTTGAAGTAGGCCGAGACGAAGCCGGAGAAGGCCGAGGTGCCGAGCTGGTTGAGGGCGGCGTAGCCCTGCAGGCCGACCTCGGTGCCGGTGAAGAACGCCATCATCGTGATGACGCCGATGGTGCCGCCGATGACCGCGAGCGATCCCGAGCCGAGGGCGACCTCGGCGAGGAGGCGGGCGATCTCCTTCTTGTAGCGCCGGATGGACCGAGGGGTCCAGGCGAGCGCCCTGATGTAGAAGCTCATCTGGTCGCCGAGGCTGTCCAGCGACTTCAGGGGCTTGCCCGCGAGAGCCTTCATGTCTGCCATGTCTCGTCCCTCACCCTGTCTTCGGCGGGACGAGCTGGAAGTAGATCGCGCTCATCACGAAGTTGACGATGAACAGCAGGAGGAAGGTGATGACGACCGCCTCGTTGACGGCATCACCCACTCCCTTGGGGCCGCCGCCGGCGTTCATGCCCTTGTAGGCCGCGACGATGGCCGCGATCAGGCCGAACACCAGCGCCTTGGCCATGCCCTGCCACAGGTCGGGCAGCTGGGCGAGCGCGGTGAAGCTCGCCAGGTAGGACCCTGGTGTGCCGTCCTGGAGGATCACGTTGAAGACGTAGCCGCCGATGACACCGACGACGCTGACCAGGCCGTTGAGGAACACCGCGACGAACATGCACGCGAGCACACGGGGCACGACCAGGCGGTGGATCGGGTCGATGCCCAGCACCATCATCGCGTCGAGCTCCTCGCGGATCTTGCGGGCACCGAGGTCGGCCGCGATCGCCGAGCCGCCCGCCCCGGCGATCAGCAGCGAGGTGGCGATCGGGCCCGCCTCGCGCACGACGGCCAGGACCGAGGCGGAGCCGGTGAACGACTGCGCGCCGAACTGCTTGATCAGGCCGCCCACCTGCAGCGCGATGACCGCGCCGAACGGGATGGCGACCAGCGCGGTCGGGATGATCGTCACCGAGGCGATGAACCAGGCCTGCTGGAGGAACTCACGCCACTGGAACGGGCGCTTGAAGAGTCCTCGACCGACGTCGAGACCGAAGGCGAAGAGCTTGCCCGCGGTCCCGACCGGTCGGAGGACGCGTGCGGAGGTGATGGACGACATCTGACCTCAGGAACCCGGCGCCAGGCCGGCGTTGGAGGACTCGAACGACCCGGGCGGCGGGGTGATGCCGTTCTCCTTGCACCAGGAGCCGGGCTCGCGCTGGCTGCGCCGCGGGATGCCGTTGGTCGGCTCGATCTGCTTCGGGATGGGCGGGAGAGGCGGCAGGTCCTGGCCCTTCTCGGCCTCGAGCTCGTCGGCGTCCTTCTCCTCGGACATGCCGATCGGGCCGACGCGCTGGGCGTTGAGGAACTGACGGACCACCGGCTCCTCCGAGGCCAGCAGCATCTCGCGCGGACCGAACATCGCCAGGTGCTTGTGGTAGAGCAGGCCGATGTTGTCCGGCACCGTGCGGGCGGTGTTGATGTCGTGGGTGACGATGAGGAACGTCGCGTCGATCTGCGCGTTGAGGTCGATGATCAGCTGGTTGAGGAACGCGGTGCGGACCGGGTCGAGGCCGGAGTCCGGCTCATCGAAGAGCACGATCTCGGGGTCGAGGACCAGCGCACGCGCCAGGCCGGCCCGCTTGCGCATGCCGCCGGAGATCTCACCGGGGAGCTTGTCCTCGGCGCCGAGGAGGCCGACCAGGTCCATCTTCTCCATCACGATGGACTTGATCTCGGACTCGCTCTTCTTGGTGTGCTCGCGCAGCGGGAAGGCGACGTTGTCGTAGAGGTTCATCGAGCCGAACATCGCGCCGTCCTGGAACAGCACGCCGAAGAGCTTGCGGATCTCGTAGAGCTCGGCCTCGGGGCAGGTCGCGATGTCGGTGCCCTGGATGATGATGCTTCCCCGGTCGGGCTTGAGCAGCCCGATGATGGTCTTGAGGAGCACGGACTTGCCGGTGCCGGACGGCCCGAGCATGACCGAGATCTCGCCGGCGGGGATCGTCAGGGTCACGTCGCCCCAGATGAGCTGCTTGCCGAACTGCTTGGTCAGGTTGTTGACCTGGATCTCGGTCCCCATCGGCTCTCCTCCGTGTGTTCCGGCCTCGTGGCAGGCGACAGCGCAGACTCGCGCCACGAGTACTAACGGGTAACTTGCCCTGACGTTACGGGTGGAAACCCCTGGTCGTGCACGAAAAACCTAGACGAACCAGGGCCCTCTGTCCGGGAAAAGCAAAGAGGGAGGCTCCCATGCGGGAGCCTCCCTCCTCGGAGGTGCGTCTCACCCGGTCGGGCGGGTGGCCCGGACCCGGATCAGGTCACTTGACGGAGACGGACGCGCCGGCAGCCTCGAGCTGCTCCTTGGCCTTGCCCGCGGCCTCCTTGGTGACCTTCTCCAGGACGGCCTTGGGAGCGGACTCGACCAGCTCCTTGGCCTCCTTGAGGCCGAGGCTGGTGAGCGCGCGGACCTCCTTGATGACGTTGATCTTCTTCTCGCCCGCGGCCTCGAGGACGACGTCGAACTCGTCCTGCTCCGCGGCCTCCTCGGCGCCGCCACCGGCACCGCCGGCAGCGGGGGCAGCGGCCACGGCCACCGGAGCGGCGGCGGTGACGCCGAAGGTCTCCTCGAACTGCTTCACGAACTCGGAGAGCTCGATCAGCGTCATCTCCTTGAACGCGTCGAGCAGCTCGTCAGTGCTGAGCTTCGCCATGGTGGCGGTTCCTTCCGTTAGCTGGTCCACGTCTGCGTGCGGACCGGGGTGGTGGTGAGTCGTGCTGGGGTGCTGCTGTCTCAGGCCTCGTCGGCAGCCGGCTCCGCGGCTGCGGTCTGGGCTGAGGGGTCCTGCTCGAGCTGCTGCTGCAGGGCACCCGCGAGGCGGGCGGTCTGCGCGAGCGGCGCGTTGAGCAGGTAGACGGCCTGGCTGAGCGAGGCGAGCATGCCGCCGGCGATCTTGCCGAGGAGGACCTCCCGGGACTCAAGATCGGCCAGCTTGGCGATCTCCGAGGGGTCCATCGTCTTGCCGTCGAGATAGCCGCCCTTGATCACGAGGGCGGGGTGGGCCTTGGCGAAGTCACGCAGCCCCTTGGCCGCCTCGACCACATCACCGTTGATGAAGGCGATGGCGGTCGGGCCGGAGAGCAGGTCGTCGACGCCGTCGACACCCGCCTCCTTGGCCGCGATGAGGGTCAGGGTGTTCTTCACCACGGCGTAGTTCGCGTTCTCACCGAGCGAGCGCCGCAGTTCCTGCAGCTGCTTGACCGTGAGGCCGCGGTACTCGGTCAGCACAGCACCGCTGGCCTCCTGGAACGACTCCACGAGGTCCGCGACTGCGGCTGCCTTGTCAGGCCGCGCCATGGTTCTCCTTCCGCGGTTGCACCTGGACCGGACGGTCCGAGACCACCACCCGCGGAACATCTCTGCCGGCCCGTGACGGGCTGCGGAGACGACGAACGCCCCGGGCGCAGAGGCCACGGGGCGTGAGCATCCGGGACGGGCCCGGAAGGGCTGGCAACGTGTCTCCTGCGCGGGCCGCCCGCCTCAGCGGGACCTTCGAGCCGAACAACCCCTCTCGGGGCAGCGCGAACCGACCGGCGGTCTCTGGTTACGACGACGACTCTAGGCGACGCCCTGCACCGGAGCAAATCGGTCCGGTCCTCCCCATGAGCCGCGCCCGTCTGTTTCCATATCCGCGTGGACCTCCTCATGCAGTCGCTCACCGAGACCCTCGACGCGGCCGACTATCGCGTGCAGTCGGGCCGCCACGCCGTGGACCGGGTCTGGCCCACCGGCTTCGACGCCCTGGACGAGTACCTCACCGGCGGCTTCCGCAGCGGTGACCTGGTGCTCTGCGGCGGGCAGCAGGGCGCCGGCAAGACCACGTTCGTGCTCCAGGTCGCCCGCAACATCGCGCGCGCCGGTCGCCCCGTCCTCTACTTCTGCTACGAGCACGACCAGGAGACGATGCTGATCCGTCTGCTGGCTCTCGAGTCCGGGCTGATCGGCGGCATCGAGGCCCCCAACATCCAGCGCATCCGCCGCACCTTCGAGGCCAGCGACGGCCTCGGGCGCAACCTCGGCGAGCGGCTGGCCGACACCAGCGGCGGCGCGGAGGCCATCGAGATCGTCCGGGAGTACTCCGACCGCCTGGTCGTCCACCGGTCGTCGGGCTCGCAGACCGACCTCGACGCGATCAAGCAGGCGATCGTCGAGATGCGCGAGGTCACCGGGGTCTCGCCGTTCGTGTGCATCGACTACCTCCAGAAGATCCCCTTCCCCGGGACCCCCAACGAGGACGAGCGGATCACCCACGTGGTCGAGGGCGTCAAGGACATGGCGCTGGACTACGACGTGCCCGTGCTGTGCGTCGTCGCCTCCGACAAGGAGGGCATCACCGCCGGCGTCCGGATGCGGGTCAACCACCTGCGCGGGTCGAGCGCGCTGGCCTACGAGGCCGACACCATCCTCATGCTCAACAACAAGTACGACGTCGTGGCCCGTCACCACCTGGTCTACGACGCCGGCAACATCGAGCGGTTCAAGCACTGGGCCGTGATCTCGATCGAGAAGAGCCGCAGCGGGGTGACCGGCGTGGACCTGGAGTTCCCCAAGCGCTTCGACCAGTCCCGCTTCGAGACGAAGGGCCAGCTGGTCCGGGAGAAGCTCATGGACGAGCGGGTGTTCGTGGAGTAGGACGGCCCCGGTCCCGGACGACGAACGCCCCCTCCCGCGCCGGCGGGAGGGGGCGTCGTACGTCGTGCGGTCAGGCCTGCGCGTCGTCCTCGACCGCCACGTTGCGGGTGCGGTTGGGGTCGACCTGGATGCCGGGGCCCATGGTGGTGGACACCGTGATCTTGCGGATGTAACGACCCTTGGAGCTGGCCGGCTTGAGCCGCAGGACCTCCTCGAGCGCCGCGGCGTAGTTCTCCGCGAGCTGGGTCTCGGAGAACGAGGCCTTGCCGATGATGAAGTGCAGGTTGGCGTGACGGTCCACGCGGAACTCGATCTTGCCGCCCTTGATGTCGTTGACCGCCTTGGCGACGTCCATCGTGACCGTGCCGGTCTTGGGGTTGGGCATGAGGCCGCGCGGGCCGAGCACCTTGCCCAGGCGGGCGAGCTTGCCCATCATGTCCGGGGTCGCGACCGCGGCGTCGAAGTCGAGCCAGCCGCCCTGGACCTTCTCGATCATGTCGTCGCCGCCGACGAAGTCGGCACCGGCCTCGCGGGCCGCCTCTGCCTTGTCGGCGTTGGCGAAGACCAGGACCCTGGCGGTCTTGCCGGTGCCGTGCGGCAGGTTGACGGTGCCGCGGACCATCTGGTCGGCCTTGCGGGGGTCGACCCCGAGGCGCATCGCGACGTCGACGGTCTCGTCGAACTTCTTCTTGGAGCCGGCCTTGGCCACCTTGATGGCGGCCAGCGGGGCGTACACCTCGTCCTGGTCGAAGGCGTCGGCCGCCGCGCGGTAGTTCTTGCTGCGCTGCATGGTGCTGGTTCCCCTTTCAGAGGATCAGGTGTGGTGCGGCCGCAGAGCGGGCCTCCCACGAGCTGCTGGGTGGTGCTGGTGGTCCCGACAGGGCGCGACCACCGTCAGGGGGCGCTCAGCCCTCGATGGTCACGCCCATCGAGCGGGCGGTGCCCTCGACGATCTTCATCGCCGCGTCGACGTCGTTGGCGTTGAGGTCGGGCAGCTTGCCCTCGGCGATCTCGCGGACCTGGTCACGGGTCAGGCGACCGACCTTGTCCTTGTGCGGGACCGAGGAGCCCTTGGCCAGGCCGGCGGCCTTCTTGATCAGCTCGGCGGCCGGCGGGGTCTTGGTGACGAAGGTGAACGAGCGGTCCTCGTAGATGGTGATCTCGACGGGGATCACCTGGCCGCGCTGCGACTCGGTGGCCGCGTTGTACGCCTTGCAGAACTCCATGATGTTGACGCCGTGCGGACCGAGGGCGGTGCCGACCGGCGGAGCAGGAGTGGCCGCCCCGGCGTTCAGCTGCACCTTGACCAGCGCGGCGATCTTCTTCTTGGGAGGCATTGCTTCCTTCTTCTTTCTCTCATGTGGTCATCGCGGGGTGGTTCCCCTGCCACTACTGCTGGGGGTGGAGGCGCGTCGCCGCCGGCGGCGCTCCTCGACCCGGGTCTCAGACCTTCTGGATCTGGGTGAAGCTCAGCTCGACCGGGGTCTCCCGGCCGAAGATCTCGACCAGCGCCTTGACCCTCTGGGTGTCGGCGTTGATCTCGGTGAGCGTGGCGTGCAGGGTCGCGAACGGCCCGTCGACCACCATGACGGAGTCGGAGACGCTGAAGTCGGCGACCTCGACCTTGGGCTTGGCCTTGGCGCCGCTCGGCGACGTGGTGCCGTCGGCGCCGTCGCCGGTCTCGGGCTGCGGGGCGAGCGTGGGGGCGAGCATCTTCTCGACCTCCTCCAGGCTCAGCGGCACCGGCTGCTGGCTGTGGCCGACGAAGCCGGTCACGGAGGGGGTGTGGCGGACCGCGGCCCACGACTCGTCGGTGAGGTCCATGCGCACGAGGACGTAGCCGGGGAGGACGGTGCGGCGCACCATCTTGCGCTGGCCGTTCTTGATCTCCGCGACCTCCTCGGTCGGGACGATCACCTCGTGGATGTAGTCCTCCATGTTGAGCGAGGTGATCCGGCTCTCCAGGTTGGTCTTCACCCGGTTCTCCATGCCGGAGTAGGTGTGGACCACGAACCAGTCGCCGATCTGGTCGCGCAGGCGCTCGCGGAACTCCTCGAGCGGGTCGGCCGGGGCCGGCTCGGCCTCGTCGAGGGTCTCGGACTCCTCCGCCGCGACGTCGTCGGAGGGCACCTCCTCCGAGGGGACGTCGTCGTCGGGGACGACCTGCTCCGCCGGCGCGTCCACCGTGACCGCGGGGTCAGCGGTGGGCTCCTGGTCGGGCGTCTCGCCCAGCTCGTCGTACGACTGCGACACGGTTGTCCGTCACCTTCTCCGTCAGTCCCTGGCGGGACGTTGTCTGTGGCTGCCTGAGGCCCTCGAGGCCTTGCTCAGGCGAAGATCTTGAAGACCAGCTTGCCGACGCCGAGGTCGAGCAGCGACACGAAGGTCATGACCACCAGCACGAACACGAGCACCACCCAGAAATAGGTGATCAGCTGTTCGCGGGTGGGCCAGACGACCTTGCGGAGCTCGGCCACCATCTGGCGGTAGAAGGTCGACGGGCTGGTGCGGCTCTGCTTGGCCGTCGCCGGGCTGGTGCCGGTCACCATCCACCACTTCCCTTCACGCGCCTCCGGTGGAGACCTCGAACGGTCGACCCCGCACGGGTGCGCGGAGCCTCGCAGGGCACGAGGGACTTGAACCCCCAACCTTCGGTTTTGGAGACCGATGCTCTGCCAGTTGAGCTAGTGCCCTTCGGTGGGGCCGGCCCCTCGACGGCGGCCCGCAGCCACCGGCGGGCCGGGGACAGGAGGGCATGACGAACAAGGGTGCAGATCCACCGACGGGAGAGTCTACGGGGCGGGCAACTCGAAGTCGAACCAGCGGCGGAACGCGGGTGCGGTGGCCTCGGACGAGGTGACAGAGTGGGACGCATGAGCTCGCAGCCCAGCCAGTCCCCCGCCCGCGTCTCTGCCCGCATCGGCGGCATCGCCGAGTCCGCCACGCTGGCCGTCGACGCCAGGGCCAAGGCCCTCAAGGCCGAGGGACGCCCGGTGATCGGCTTCGGGGCCGGGGAACCGGACTTCCCGACCCCGGGCTACATCGTCGACGCCGCGGTCGAGGCGTGCCGCGACAGCGCGAACCACCGCTACAGCCCCGCCGGCGGTCTCCCGGCGCTCAAGAAGGCGATCGCGGAGAAGACCCTGCGCGACAGCGGCTACCGCGTGGAGCCGTCCCAGGTGCTCGTCACCAACGGCGGCAAGCAGGCCGTCTACGAGGCGTTCGCCACCCTGCTCGACCCGGGCGACGAGGTCCTCCTGCCGGCGCCGTACTGGACGACCTACCCCGAGGCGATCCGCCTCGCGGGCGGGGTGCCGGTGGAGGTGCTGGCCGACGAGACCCAGGACTACCTGGTCACCGTCGAGCAGCTGGAGGCGTCCCGCACCGACCGCACCAAGGTGCTGCTGTTCTGCTCGCCGTCCAACCCCACGGGCGCGGTCTACACCCGCGAGCAGGTCGAGGCGATCGGCCGCTGGGCCGACGAGCACGGGCTGTGGGTCGTCACCGACGAGATCTACGAGCACCTGACCTACGACGGCGTGGAGGCGGTCTCCCTGCCCGTCGCCGTGCCGGAGATCGCCGACCGCACGGTCGTGCTCAACGGCGTCGCCAAGACCTACGCGATGACCGGGTGGCGCGTGGGCTGGCTCATCGGTCCCGCCGACGTGGTGAAGGCCGCCACCAACCTGCAGTCCCACGCCACCTCCAACGTCTGCAACGTCGCCCAGAAGGCAGCGCTGGCCGCCCTCACCGGCGACCTCTCCGCCGTCGACGAGATGAGGAGCGCCTTCGACCGGCGTCGCCGCACGATGGTCGAGATGCTCAACGAGATCGACGGCGTCGTCTGCCCCGAGCCCAAGGGCGCGTTCTACGTCTACCCCTCGGTCAAGGGACTGCTCGGCAAGGAGGTCGACGGGGTCGCCCCGCAGACCTCCGCCGAGCTCGCCGGCCTGATCCTCGACAAGGTGGAGGTGGCGGTGGTCCCCGGCGAGGCGTTCGGCTCCCCCGGCTACCTCCGGCTCTCCTACGCGCTCGGTGACGACGACCTGGTCGAGGGCGTCAGCCGCATCCAGAAGCTCTTCGCCTGAGTGGTCTCGACGAGCTCGACCGCCGAGGGTCGGCGGGACCTGCAGCTGCTGCCCAAGGCGCACCTGCACCTGCACTTCACCGGGTCCATGCGTCACGGGACCCTGGTCGAGCTCGCCGAGCGTGACGGGCACGTGCTGCCCGACGCGCTCGTCGAGGACTGGCCCCCGAGGCTGTCCGCGGCCGACGAGAAGGGCTGGTTCCGCTTCCAGCGGCTCTACGACGTGGCCCGGTCGGTGCTGCGGACCGAGGACGACGTGCGCCGGCTGGTGCTGGAGGCCGCGGAGGACGACGGGGCCGACGGGGGCCGCTGGCTGGAGCTCCAGGTGGACCCGAGCGGCTATGCCGCGAAGTTCGGGGGGATCACCAGGTTCACCGAGCTGGTCCTCGACGCCGTGGCCGACGCCTCGGCGCGGACCGGTGTCGGGATCGGGCTCGTGGTCGCCGCCAACCGCACCCGTCACCCGCTCGACGCGCGGACGCTGGCCCGGCTCGCCGCGCAGTACGCCGACCGCGGCGTGGTCGGGTTCGGCCTGTCCAACGACGAGCGTCGCGGCACCACGGCCGACTTCGCCGCCGCCTTCGCCATCGCCCGCCGCGCCGGCCTGCGCGCCCTGCCCCACGCCGGTGAGCTGGTCGGGCCGGCCAACATCCGGGTCGCGGTGGAGCAGCTCGGGGCCGACCGGCTCGGGCACGGCGTCCGCTCGGCGGAGGACCCCGCCCTCCTCGACGAGGTCGTCCGCCGCGGCATCGCCCTGGAGGTGTGCCCCACGTCCAACGTGTCCCTCGGCGTCTTCAGCGACCTCTCGAGCGTGCCGCTGCCGACGCTGCTCGAGGCCGGGGCGACGGTCGCGCTGGGGGCCGACGACCCGCTGCTGTTCGGCTCGCGCCTGCACGGGCAGTACGCCGCCGTACGCGCGGCCCACGACCTCGACGACGCGACCCTGGCCCACCTGGCGCGGATGTCGGTCGAGGCGTCCTGCGCGCCGGACTCGCTGAAGGAGGAGCTCGCGCGGGAGATCAGCGCGTGGGCCGGGAGTGGTCTCGACTGATCGGTCGCTCCGCTCCCTGCTCGACCACCCTCAGAGGCCGTCAGAGGGTGCAGCCGACGAGCACGGGCTCGTTGACCAGTGTGATGCCGTGCCGCTCGCGGACGCCGTCGCGGATCTCGGCGGCCAGGGCGAGCAGCTCGGCCGTCGAGGCGCCCCCGCGGTTGGTCAGTGCGAGGGTGTGCTTGGTGGACAGGGCGACCCGGCCCTCGCCGTGGTCGAGCCCGTAGCCCTTGCCGAACCCGGCGTGCTCGATCAGCCAGGCCGCGCTCGTCTTGACCCGCCCGTCGGGCTGCTCCCACGCCGGCGCACCCTCGGGGACCGCCTCCGGCTCGACGACCGGGTTGGTGAAGAAGGAGCCCGCGGACCAGGTGTCGTGGTCCGCGGCGTCCAGCACCATGCCCTTGCCCCGGCGCAGGCCGAGCACCGCCTCGCGGACGTCGGCGGAGGGGGCGCGCTGCCCGACCTCGACGCCCAGCGCGCGGGCGAGCTCGGCGTACGCCACCGGGGCGCCGAGCGAGCCCAGCCGCAGCTGGAAGGAGACGTCGAGCACGACCCACCGCGCGGGGTCCTGCTTGAAGCGGCTGGTGCGGTAGCCGAAGCCGCAGTCGGAGGCCATGAGCGTGCGCACGGTCTGCTCGCGGCGGTCCCACACGCGCACCCGGGCGATGGTCTGGGCGACCTCCTGGCCGTAGGCGCCGACGTTCTGGATCGGCGTCGCACCGACGCGGCCGGGGATGCCCGACAGCGCCTCGAGGCCCACCCAGCCCTCCTGGACCGCGCGCGCGACCAGGTCGTCCCACCCCTCGCCGGCCGCGACGGTGACGAAGGCGCCTCCGCACAGGTCGGACTCGACGTGGACCCCGCTCACCGCGACGTCGACCACGCGACCGGGCACGCCCTCGTCGGCCACCACCAGGTTGCTGCCGCCGCCGAGCAGGAGCATCGGCGTGCCGGTCTCGTCGGCCTCACGGACCGCGGCGACCAGGCCCTGCTCGTCGCGCGCCTCGACCAGCTCGCCGACCGGCCCACCGAGCCGCAGGGTCGTCCGGTCGGCCAGACGGACCGGGGGCCGGGGGGCCTCAGGCACCGTCGGGGACCACGAAGACGGCCTTGGGCGCACCCAGGACCTTGTCGATCCCGCAGGTCACCTCGAGCGCGACCGTCACGGCCGTGCCGCCGCCCTCCGCGGGCTCCACGGAGCGGACCACGCCCACCACGGCGACGTAGGCCGGCTCGTGGGCGTGGACGACGACCGGGCGGGTGAACTTGGCCCCGAGCTCGCGCACGCGACCCGGGCCGCCTGCCCACTCCTCGACCGCGCGGGAGGCGAGGGCCAGGGTGAACATGCCGTGGGCGATGACGCCGGGCAGGCCGACGGCCTGCGCGACGTCCTCGTCCTGGTGGATCGGGTTGTCGTCGCCGGAGGCCTCGGCGTAGGCGACCAGGTCGGCGCGGGTGACCTCGTACTCGTGGGGCGGGAGGGCCTGCCCGGCCTCGAAGGTCGTCATCGCTGGCGTCCGACCTGCGGGGCGGGCGGCTCCCCGGGCTCGGCCGTCCCACCCGGGGCGCTGTGCACGAGCGTCGCGACGGCGGTGACCACGTGGGCGCCCTCGGCGTCGGTGATCTCGCTGCGGGTGCCGATGATGTCGGCCGCACCGAGGCTGCGGACCGAGGTCACGGTGAGCTCGGCGGTGAGCCGGTCGCCGGGGACCACGGGCCGGGTGTAGCTGAAGCGCTGCTCGCCGTGGACCACGTGCTGCAGCGAGATGCCCACGTCGGGGTCGTCGAGCAGGGTGCGCATGGCGCCGAAGGCGACGACGATCGGGTAGGTCGCCGGCGCCGGCCCCCCGTCGTACGACGACCCGAAGGACCGCGCGAAGGCGGCGACGTGGTCGTGGGTCACCTCGAACGGAGCGGTGGGCGGGAAGGTCCGCCCGGCGAGGTCGGGGCCGAGGCTCATGGGACCGACGCTAGCAGCCGAAAACGGACGACGGCCTCCCCGTCGGGGAGGCCGTCGTCGATGCTCTGCGGTGCGCGGCTCAGCGGGTCTCGCGGTGCGCGGTGTGGGTGCGGCAACGGGGGCAGAACTTCTTGAGCTCCAGCCGGTCGGGGTCGTTGCGCCGGTTCTTCTTGGTGATGTAGTTGCGCTCCTTGCACTCCACGCACGCCAGCGTGATCTTGGGCCGGATGTCGCTTGCCTTGCTCGCCACGGCGATGCCTCTCCTCGGTGTTGCTGCGTCTTGCGGTCCTGCTGGATGCGCCTCGCGGCGGTCTGTCTGATGAGCTGTGATGAGTAGCGGGGGCGGGACTCGAACCCGCGACACCACGATTATGAGCCGTGTGCTCTAACCACCTGAGCTACCCCGCCACCGGGACGGGGCTGCAACACCGGTGACGATGCCTGCATTCCCACCCAGAGCCCCTTTACGGAATCGAACCGTAGACCTTCTCCTTACCATGGAGACGCTCTGCCGACTGAGCTAAAGGGGCGTGCGACGAGGAAGCATACACAGGCGCGAACCCCAACCTGAAATCGGTCGGGCACGCCCCGAATCGGGACGACCGCACCGCTGTGAACGGACCTTCGGCCGTGGTCCACAGCGCCCCTTGCGCGGTGCCCTTGACGTGCGCCTCGAGCAGTGGGGATCGACTCGTCCTGGGAGGACATCATGCGCAGCACGTACAAGTACCTCGCCTATGCCATCTGCGGCCTCGTCGCGCTCCAGGCGGCGTTCGTCGTCTATGCCGACGCCGGGCTGTTCCAGTGGATCGACCAGGACGGGGGCGTGCTCGACAAGGCCGCCCTCAACGACGACTCCCTGTCGTTCCCGGGCCTGGGCGGCTTCATGCTCCACGGCATGAACGGCATGATGCTCATCCCGCTGGTCGCGATCGTCACGCTCGTCGTGGGATTCCTCACCAAGACCAAGGGCGCCGCGGCCCGCGGCGGCCTCCTCGTCGGCCTCGTGGCCCTCCAGGTGACCCTCGGCCTCGTGGCGCACAGCGTGCCGGCGATCGGCCCCCTCCACGGGATCAACGCCTTCGCGATCTTCCTCACCGCCCTCAGCGCCGCGCGGCTGATGAGCCGCCAGGACGACGCGGCCACCACCACCGCTCCCACGGTCGGCAAGGGCCGCACGATCCCCGGCCAGCCGGAGCCGGCGTCCTCGCAGCAGCTCCAGGCGTGACCCGGGCCCGACTCCGGGTCCTCCTGCCGGTCGCGGCGGCCCTCGCGGTCGTCGTACCTCTGGCGTGGCTGTGGCAGGCGAGCCTGCTGCCGGGCACGTACTCCGTGATGGACATGGGGTACGTCGACACCGGCGGCGGCCCCGCCGTGGCCGGCCCCGGGTCGGCCGGCCTGCACGGGATGCACCACGGGGCGGACGGGGCGACCAGCGTCACCGACCTGGTCGAGCACCGCACGGGTGAGCCCGACGTCGCACTGACCCTCACCGCCCGGTCGGGCACGGTCGAGCTGGCCTCCGGCCGCGAGCTGGACGGCTTCACGCTCAACGGGACCTCCCCCGGCCCGACGATCGAGGCCACGCAGGGTGACCTGGTCGAGGTGCGGCTGGTCAACGAGTCGGTGCCCGACGGCGTGAGCCTGCACTGGCACGGCGTCGACGTGCCCAACGCGATGGACGGCGTCGCCGGGGTCACCCAGGACGCCGTCCCGGTCGGCGGCACCTTCACCTACCGGTTCGTGGCCTCGCAGGTCGGGACCTACTGGTACCACTCCCACCAGGTCTCCCACGTCCAGGTGCGCAAGGGTCTCCTCGGCGCGCTGGTGGTGCGCCCGCGCAGCGGGATCGCCCAGGACGTCGACGTCACCGCGGTCGCCCACACCTACGGGTCCGCACGCACGCTCAACGGCCGGGAGGGCGCCGTACGCGTGGAGGCGGAGCCGGGCGACACCGTCCGCGTGCGCCTGGTCGACACCGACAACGCCGCGCTGGACGCCTGGGCCGACGTGCCGGTCACGGTGGTCGCGCTCGACGGCTACGAGGTGAACGAGCCGACCGAGGTCGAGGCCCGGATGGTGCAGGTCACCGCCGGGGGCCGCGCGGACCTCGAGCTCACCGTGCCCGAGGACGGCGCCGCGCGGGTCCAGGTGAGCAAGGGGACCTACCTCGTCATCGGTCCCGCCGACGCCGCCGAGCCGGCCCCGCCGGACCAGCCGCGCACGCGTCTCGACGTGCTCTCCTACGGCTCACCGACGGCGCTCCCGTTCGACGCCTCCCACCCCGACCGCACGTTCCGCTACGACATCGGTCGCCGCCCCGGCTTCGTCGACGGCCGGCCGGGGGTGTGGTGGACGATCAACGGACACCTCTTCCCCGACGTGCCGATGTTCACCGTCGAGGAGGGCGACGTCGTCGTGATGGACCTCCACAACGGCACCGGGGCGAGCCACCCGATGCACCTGCACGGACACCACGCGGTCGTGCTGAGCCGGGACGGCAGGGCCGCCACCGGGAGCCCGTTCTGGATGGACTCGCTGGAGGTGGCCCCGGGCGAGCGCTACCGGATCGCCTTCGTGGCCGACAACCCCGGCGTCTGGATGGACCACTGCCACAACCTGCCGCACGCCACGCAGGGCCTCGTCGCGCACCTGATGTACGCCGGGGTCACCACGCCGTTCCGGGTCGGCCACGAGGACAACCACCCGGAGTGAGGTCAGCGGGTGCGTGCCGCCGCGTGGCGCCCCGCCCGCCGCCCGAAGTACGACGCCTCGCCGAGCTGGGTGCCGGAGCTGTAGCCGGCGCCGTCGAGGGCGATGTTGGACGCGCCCGCGCCGACGGAGTAGACGCCCGGGACCGGATCGCCGGAGCCGTCGAGCACCTCCCCGTCGATGCTGACCCGCAGCCCACCCAGGGTGAACCCGGCGTAGAACGCCTTGCCCGGGGAGAGGTCGAAGGCACCCCACGGGCCCTTGTCGAGCGGCGTGAGCCACTCCTTCGCCTTGTGGTGCTCGGGGTCCTCACCGCGCGCCGCGTGCTCGTTGTACGACGCCAGGGTGGCCTGCAGGTTGCCCGCCGGGATGCCGAGGCCGGCCTCCATCTCCTCGATGGTGTCCCAGCCGTCGATCAGCGGGGTCAGGTGGTAGTAGGGCTCGCCGATGGTCTCGGAGTCGAGGATCAGGTAGCCGGTCTGGCCGGGCTGCTCGAACACCGCGCTCGCGGTGCGGGAGTGGTAGCCGTCCTCGTTGACGATGCGCCGGCCCTCGGCGTTGACCACGATCCCGAACACGTGCCGGCCGGGCGGGTAGAACGGCGCGGTGAAGAAGGCACCCTCCATGTGCTCGAGCAGCCCTCCGACGGAGACGCCCAGCCGGATGCCGAGACCGTCGTCGTGGGAGTTGCCCAGGGGCATGCCCTTCGCGACCAGCGCCTGCAGGCGCGGGGCGTAGAAGTCGATCATCTCCTGGTTCATCACGAAGCCGCCGGCGGCGATCACGACCGCGCGCGCCCGGATCGCGCCCTGCTCGGTGAACCGCCGCCAGGTGGCGCCGACGACCCGCTCGCCGTCGGTGACCAGCGCCGTCGCGCCGGTGTCGTAGCGCACCTCGACCCCGAGCTCGGTGAGCCGCTCGACCGCGAGGCTCACCACCATCGCGGCTCCCCCGGTGTCGCCGGGGACCGGCACCTTGTGGCCGCGGGGCGCCGGGCGCGCCTGCTCGGCGTACGGCCAGGCCTTCTCGGAACCGGTGTACATCAGCCCCTGGGTGCCGGGCTGGACCACGGCCTTCTCGGGGTAGTAGCTGCGCTCGAACTCGAACCCGAGCCCCTCGAGCCAGTCGAAGTGCTCCGGGGAGTCCTCGCAGTAGGCCTGGATCTTGGCGGGGTCGGCGTCGGGGCTGACCGCCTGGAGGTACGTCGCCATCTCGGTCGGGGTGTCCTCGAAGCCGGTGGCCTGCTGCACCGCGGTGCCGCCGCCGAGGTAGAAGTGGCCACCGGCCATCGCGGTCGTGCACGTGCCGGGGCCGCCCTTGTCGACGACCAGGACGCGCGCCCCGGCCCGGGCGGCCTCGAGGGCGGCGCTCACCCCGGCCATGCCGGCGCCGAGCACGAGGACGTCCACCTCGTCGCTCCACTCGGCGACGGAGTCGACGGGCACGGGGGCGGGGATCTCGACGCTCACCGGCCCATCGTAGAACGTGTTCTAGTTCTGCGGCAGGGTGGAATGCTCGTACGGCCGACGCTGTTGAGATGGTTGACACGTCAATCCAAGGAGTGCCCATGTCCCAGATGCAGCTCGGGATCTTCAGCGTCAGCGACGTGACGCCCGACCCGACGACCGGCCGCACCCCGACCGAGCACGAGCGCCTCAAGGCGACCGTCGCGATCGCGCAGAAGGCCGAGGAGATCGGGCTCGACGTCTTCGCGTGGGGCCAGCACCACAACCCGCCCTTCGTGGCGTCCGCCCCCACGACGATGCTCGCGCACGTCGCGGCGCTCACCGAGCGGATCATCCTGTCCACCTCGACGACCTTGATCACCACGACCGACCCGGTGCGCATCGCCGAGGACTACGCGACCCTGCAGCACCTCTCCGACGGCCGCACCGACCTCATGCTGGGGCGCGGCAACACCGGGCCGGTCTACCCCTGGTTCGGCAAGGACATCCGTGAGGGCATCGCGCTGGCGGTCGAGAACTACCACCTGCTCCACCGGCTCTGGCGCGAGGACGTGGTGGACTGGGAGGGCCGCTTCCGCACCCCGCTGCAGGGCTTCACCAGCACCCCGCGACCGCTGGACGGCGTACCCCCGTTCGTGTGGCACGGCTCGATCCGCTCCCCCGAGATCGCCGAGCAGGCGGCCTACTACGGCGACGGGTTCTTCTCCAACCACATCTTCTGGCCCGCGTCCCACACGCAGCGGATGGTCCAGCTCTACCGCCGCCGCTTCGCGCACTACGGCCACGGGACGCCCGAGCAGGCGATCGTCGGGCTCGGCGGCCAGTTCTTCATGCGCCGCAACAGCCAGGACGCGGTGCGGGAGTTCCGGCCGTACTTCGACAACGCCCCGGTCTACGGCCACGGCCCGTCCTTGGAGGAGTTCACCGAGCAGACCCCGCTCACCGTCGGGTCGCCCCAGCAGGTGCTCGAGCGCACGCTCGGCTTCCGGGAGTACGTCGGCGACTACCAGCGACAGCTGTTCCTCGTCGACCACGCCGGCCTGCCGCTCACGACCGTGCTCGAGCAGCTGGACCTGCTCGGCGAGATCCTGCCCGACCTGCGTGCCGGCTTCGCCGAGGGCCGCGGGGCCGACGTCCCCGACGCACCCACGCACGCCTCCCTCGTGGCCGCGGACCAGGGCCTGGTGGGCGCCCGATGACCACCCGCACCCTCGCCGTCGTCAGCGCCGGCCTCTCCCAGCCCTCGTCGACCCGGTTGCTCGCCGACCGGCTGTCCGCCGCCGTCGTCGCGGCGGCGGACGGGTCGGTCCTGGTGGAGCAGGTGGAGCTCCGGCCGCTGGCCCGCGACCTCGCCGACCACCTGGCGACCGGGTTCCCCTCCCCGACCCTCGAGGCGGCGCTGTCGACCGTCACCCGCGCCGACGGGCTCGTCGCGGTCACCCCGGTCTTCTCCGCGTCCTACTCCGGCTTGTTCAAGACCTTCTTCGACGTGGTCGAGAAGGACGCGCTCGCGGGCCTGCCGACGCTGCTCGGCGCGACCGCCGGCACCGCGCGGCACTCGCTGGTGATCGACCACGCCATGCGTCCGCTGTTCGCCTACCTGCGCGCCGCGGTCGTGCCGACCGGTGTGTTCGCGGCGACCGACGACTTCGGGTCCGCCGAGCACGCGCTGGCACCCCGGATCTCCCGCGCGGCCGACGAGCTCGTGGCCGCGTGGGGAGCCGCACCGGCGCGCCGGGACGAGGACCCCGAGGTCACCTCGTTCGACCAGCTGCTGCGTCAGGCGGGCCAGGCGTAGGTCACGCCCGTCTTCTCCTCGCTGAGCGCCCAGAGGTCCTTGGCGAGCTGCTCGTCACGGGCACGACGCTGGCGTCGCGCCGGACCGACCGGTCCGCGCTGCTCGCGCATGCGCTGCGGGCCGGTGTAGGAGCCGGGCTCGGCCTCGGTCGCGGCGTAGAGCGGGCCCCAGGCCCCCTTGGCCGCGGACTGGAAGACCAGCTTGAGGAACAGCGGCGCGACGTGCTTCACCCCGGGGATCGCCCCGAGGCCGTCGCTGGAGGTGACCAGGTTGGTGTGCGCGACGCCGGGGTGCGCGGCCGCCGCGGTGAGGCTCGCCCCGTGCGCGGCGGCCTGACGCTGGAGCTCGTCGGCGAACAGGATGTTGGCCAGCTTGGAGTTGCCGTAGGCGCGCTGCGGGGAGTACGACGAGCGCGGGTTGGCCTCGAGCAGGTCGTCGGCCCCGGCGTGGTGCGCGACCGAGGAGACCGCCACGACCCGGGCCGCGGGCGCCTCCAGCAGCGCCGGGAGCAGCCGGCCGGTCAGCGCGAAGTGGCCGAGGTGGTTGGTGCCGAGCTGGAGCTCGAAGCCGTCCTCGGTCTCGCGGTAGCGCGGCGGGGTCATCACGCCGGCGTTGTTGACCAGCAGGTCGATCGGCCCCTGCCACTGGTCGGCGAACTCCTCGACGCTCGCCAGGGACGACAGGTCGAGGCGAGCGACCTCGGCGGTCGCCCCGGTCTCCCTGCGGATCCTCTGCGCCGCCTCGGCCGCGCTGTCGGTGTTGCGGCACGCGAGCGTGACCGCGGCGCCGTGGCGCGCGAGCTCGAGAGCGGTGTGGAGGCCGATCCCCGAGTTGCCCCCCGTGACCACGGCCGTCCGGCCGCTCAGGTCCGGCAGCCGGTCGGGGGTCCAGTCGTAGGTGGCCATGGGCCCCAGGATCCACCGGCGCGGAAGCGCCTCGACGGCCTCCCTACGATGTGAGACATGGATCTCGACGTGACCTCGGCCTCCGACCTCATGGGTCCCTGGATGGACCACCTCGGCATGGAGTACACCGAGCTGACCGGCTCGCGGATCGCCGCCCGCTGGACCGCGTCGGACAAGCACCACCAGCCGTTCGGCATCGTCCACGGCGGGGTGCACTGCAGCGTCGTCGAGACCCTGGCCAGCATCGGCGCCCACCTGTGGGCCGGTCCGGAGGTGCGCGTGGTCGGGGTCAACAACTCCACCGACTTCTACCGCGCGGTCCGCGAGGGCGAGATGACCTCGGTCGGCACCCCCGTGCACCAGGGCCGCTCGCAGCAGGTCTGGGTCGTCGAGACCCACGACACCGAGGGCCGCCTCGTGGCCCGGGGCCAGGTGCGGATCCAGAACCTGCGCAAGGACTGACCGGCGTACGCCCTCGCGGGCGTGCGCCCTCAGGCGGCGCGGGCGGGGCTGAGCCTCTTGTTGACCCAGGAGTCGTTGGGCAGGGAGAGCCGGATGATCTTGGCCCACGCCGAGGCGACCTGCTTGGGCAGCGGCCCGGTGGTGTAGGCCAGCCCGTTGCGGTCGAACAGGTCGCGGACCTGCGGGGCGATCTCCTGGTAGCGGTTGCTCGGGAGGTCGGGGAACAGGTGGTGCTCGATCTGGTAGCTCAGGTTGCCGGTCATCAGGTGCATCAGCCGGGAGCCGGAGATGTTCGCCGAGCCGAGCATCTGACGGACGTACCACTCACCGCGGGTCTCGCCGACGATCGAGCGGCGCTCGAAGGTCTCGACGCCGTTGGGGAAGTGACCGCACATGATCACCGAGTGCGTCCACCAGTTGCGCACGAAGTTGGCGGTGGCGTTGGCCGCGAGCGTGGGCACGAACGACGGACCGCTCAGCAGCGGGTGCAGCACGTAGTCCTTGGTGACCTGCCTGCGGATCTTCCGCCCGACCTGCTTGGCGCGGGCGATGAACTCCGGCTTGTTGCGGCGGCCCTTGCGCAGGTTCTTGCCGAGCTCGAGGTCGTAGGCGGCGATGCCGTACTCGAAGAAGCAGGCGTTGATGAAGTTGAACAGCGGCTGCGCGAGGTAGGCGGGGTGCCAGCGCTGGTCCTCGTCGACGCGCATGATGCCGTAGCCGAGGTCGTTGTCCTTGCCGATCACGTTCGTGTAGGTGTGGTGCAGCTCGTTGTGCGAGTGCTTCCACTGCGCGGCCGGCGAGACGTTGTCCCACTCCCACGTGGTCGAGTGGATCTTGGGGTCACGCATCCAGTCCCACTGGCCGTGCATGATGTTGTGCCCGATCTCCATGTTGTCGAGGATCTTGGCGACGCTCAGGCCGACCGTGCCGGCGATCCACGCGGGCGGGAAGAGCGAGCCGAGCAGGACGGCGCGGCTGCCGAGCTCGAGGTAGCGCTGGGTCTTGATCACGCGCCGGATGTACGCCGCGTCGCGCTCGCCGCGGTCGGCGACGATCGAGTCGCGGATCTCGTCGAGCTCCTTGCCGATCAGCTCGATGTCCTCCTCGGAGAGGTGGGCGATCGGGTCGTGGGCCTTCTTCTGCAGGACGGTCATGAGGATCTCCTGTGCTTCTTGTGGGTGCGACAAGTGGTCTCGACGGGCTCGACCACCGTGTCGGTCAGATGTCGAGGTGGCAGGGGCCGGCGGCCGCGCTGATGCAGGTCTGCACCTTCACGCCGTCGCCCTCGGAGGCGGTGGTGACCTCACCGGTGCGGAGGTCGCGGACGGACCCCTCGCGCAGGGGGAGGACGCAGCCGAAGCAGATGCCCATGCGGCACCCGCTCGGCATGAGGACGCCGACTTCCTCGCCGGCCTCCAGGATCGGGGTCGAGCCGTCGGCGTCGACGGTGGTGCCGGTGAGGCCGAAGGTGACGGTGCCGCCCTCGCCGGTGGCGGTCGGGGTCAGCCGGAACAGCTCGACGAGCAGCGGCAGCCCGCGCTCCTCGTGGTGGGTGGCCATCGCGTCCAGCAACCCACCGGGCCCGCAGGCCAGCGTGGTGCGCTCGTCGAGGTCGCTGACGAGCGAGCGCAGGTCGTCGACGTCGAGCACGCCGTGGACGTCGTCGTAGCGCGGCACGAGCTCGATCGCTCCCGCCCGCTCGAGGGCGCGCAGGTCGTCGAGGAAGATCGACTGCGGTTCCGAGGGGGCGACGTGCACCACGACGATGTCGTAGCCCGCGCTGCGGGCCGGGAGCAGGACGCCGTCGTCCGTGGACGGGAAGAGGTTGCGCAGCATGCCGATCACCGGGGTGACGCCGGATCCCGCGGTGACCATGAGCAGCTTCGCCGGCGCAGCGGGCAGCACGAACTCGCCGGCCGCCTGCTCCAGGTGCACCATCGTGCCGACCCGGACCCGGTGGACCAGGTAGTTGCTCACGATCCCGTCCGGGACCGCCTTGACCGTGACCGTGATGCGGCCGTCGGCGCGCGGCCCGTGGGTGAGCGAGTAGGCGCGCCAGCGGCGCACGCCGTCGACGTCGACGCCGATCCGCACGTACTGCCCGGGGACGTGCCCGGCCCAGTCGGCGCCCGGCCGGATCACCAGCGTGGCCGCGTCGGCAGTCTCCGGCTGCACCGACTCGATCCGACCGCGCAGGTCGGCTCCTGGTCGCAGGGGCGCGATCAGGTCGAGGTAGTCGTCGGGGAGCAGGGGGGTGGTGATCGCCTCGGCGGCCCGCAGGACGCGGTCACGCAGGCGCAGGGTGGGCGCCGGCGAGGGTGCGGTCGTCGTCATGTCACCAGACTGCTGTACTGCGGACGCAATCGCATGACCTGTACCTGTGAAGCCACCCATCACTTTTGTCCTCTCCGAACAAAGATGGGGCATCATCGACCCATGGCGACCCGTGAACCCCGATCCCCTCGTGACCTCCCCCACTTCGAGGTCTCCCCGGAGGTGATCGCGGCCATGCGCGCCGAGCTGGCCAGGACCGGCGGCGAGGTCGTGGTCGCGATCCGCAGCGAGGTGCCGGAGTACGCCGACCCGTTCCGCGGCGAGATGGGCCGCACCATCGAGACCGCGGTGACGCTCGCCCTCGGCGGCTTCCTCGACCTGGCCGCCAGCCAGCCCGCCGGCGAGGGGTCCTTCGAGCGGGTCTGGGACGCGGCGTACGCCCTGGGCCGCGGCGAGGCCCGCAGCGGGCGGTCGATGGAGGCGCTGCTCAGCGCCTATCGCGTCGGGGCCCGCGTGGCGTGGCGCGACCTGAGCCGGGCCGCGGTGTCCGCCTCGGTGCCGGCCGGGGCCATCGCGTCGTTCGCCGAGCTGGTCTTCGACTACATCGACGAGCTGTCCGCGGCGAGCGCCGCCGGGCACGCCGACGAGCTGGCCAGGACGGGCCGGGTGCGCCTGCGCTACCTCGAGCGGCTCGCCCAGGCGCTCCTGCGCGGCGACCCCGCGACCGACCTCGAGAGCCACGCCCACCGCGCGGAGTGGGTGGTCCCGGACGTGCTCACCGCCGTGGTGCTCCCCGAGTCACGGGTCCGCGCGGCACTCGGGCAGCTCGACGCGGCCACGCTCCAGGCCACCGAGCAGGTGCCGGACCTCGAGGACCTCCCGGACCTCACCGTGCTGCTCGTCCCCGGCCGGGCCCAGGACGCACGGGCGGCCCTCGTGCGCGGGCTGGCCGACCGCGGAGCGGTGGTCGGCCCGACCCTGCCGTGGAGCGAGGCGCGGCGGTCGCTGGAGCGCGCGCTGCGCGTCGTGCGTCTGCTCGGTGACGCCGACGGGGCGGCGGCGCGCGTGGCCACGGTCGACACCGAGGACCACCTCGACCGGCTCGTGCTGTCCGCCGACCCCGCCGCCCGACAGGACCTGCGCACCCAGGTGCTCGCCCCGCTGCAGGACCTCCGGCCGGCGGCCGCTGACAAGCTCGAGGAGACCCTGCGGGCCTGGGTGCGCCACCAGGGCCGGCGCGAGGACATGGCGGCGGAGCTGTTCGTGCACCCGCAGACGGTGCGCTACCGCATGGGCCAGCTGCGCGAGCTGTACGCCGAGCGCCTCACCGACCCGGACTGGGTGGTGCGGGTGACCCTGGCCGTGGGGGTGGAGTAGTGGTCTCGACAAGCTCGACCACCGAGGCTCAGCGGAGCAGCTGACCCACGTCGAGCGGTCCGCCCAGCTGGTGGGCCTGGTCCACGCCCACGTGCTCGGGCGGTCCGCCGGGGTCCTTGGCCCACCCCTTGGGCCTGGTGAGGGTCCAGGTGTCGAGGCGCGCGTAGCCGCGCACGGCCGTCGTACGGCTGCGGCGGACGCGGAACTCGTCCTCGAAGCCGCGCAGCGCACCGCGCAGCTCACGCTCGACCAGGACCCGGCCGGGACGGGCGAGCGAGGTGAGGCGGGAGGCGATGTTGACCACCGGGCCGAACACGTCGCCCACGCGGGCGAGCACGGGGCCGTAGGCGAGCCCGACGCGCAGGGTCGGGAAGTCCTCGACCAGGTCCTCGGCGTCGATCAGGTCCAGCGCGATGCGCGCACCGTGCTCCGGACGGTCGGCCACGAACAGGATCTCGTCGCCGATCGTCTTGATCACGCGGCCCCCGTGGTCGAGGACGACGTCGAACGACCGGGCCTCGAAGGTGTCGACGAGGTGACCCAGCTCGGCGGCGCTGAGGTCGCGGCTGCGTCGGGTGAAGCCGACGATGTCGGCGAAGCCCACGACCTGCGACTCGGCGTCGTCGGTCTCGAGCGGACGCATCATCAGGCGGCCGGCGGCCTGCGCGAGGTGACGGCGCCAGACGTAGGTCTGCAGGTCCTCCAGGACCGGCATGAGGCTGTCGACGAGCTCCCGGATCTCCTCGGTCGGCTCCTGGGTGTCGCTCAGCATGGTCGAGGCGAGCTCGGCGATCTCCCACTCGGCCAGGCGCGCGAAGCCTCTGCCCAGGCTGCGGACCAGGGTCATCTCGATGCCGGGCTCGAGGACGCCGTTCTCCTCCAGCCAGCCGGCCAACCGCAACGCCTCGATGTCGGCCTCGTTGAACATCACCTGGGTGTCGTCGGCGGGCGCGGGGAAGCCCAGCGCGCGCCACAGCGCGGTCGCGCGGTCGAGGGGGACGTCGGCGGCCTCGGTGACCTCGACGCGGTTGAGCGTGCGCGGGGCCCCGAGGATCGCCTCCTCGATCTGCTCGGCCATCACCCGGGCCTCGAGCAGCGCGGCGTCGGGCCCCCCGCCGACGGGGGTCTCGGGTGGCGGCTCGGGTGCGTCGCCGGTCTCTGCTGCCTGGGAGTCCCCGGGCTCCGGGGTCCCGCTCACCCCTCGCCGGACCCCGACCGCGAGGTGGAGGTGTCGGTCAGGGCCTTCCTGAAGGCCGGGATCTCGTTCTCCAGCTTCTCGATCTGGTCGCGGGTGAAGTGCAGGCACTCCAGGCGGGTCTTGGAGATGACGGTCGCGGTGCGCAGCTTGTGGTTGACGATGCCCATCTCGCCGAAGATCTCGCCGGGGCCGAGGGTGGCGACCTCCTGGCCGTCCCGGCGCACGGACACCTCACCGCTGATCAGCAGGTAGGCCTTGTCCGCCGAGGTGCCCTCGCCCATCAGCGCCCAGTTCTCGGGGACCGTGACGTAGGTGCCGGTCTTGGCGATCTTCTGGACCTCGCTGTCGCTGAGGTCCGAGAACCGGTCGATGTGATCGAGGTTGACGTCGTCACCCATGTGCTTGCTCCTCTCGAGGCGCGGTGCGCCTGGTGCGGGCCTCCCGCGGACGATCTTCCCATCATCACGGCCGCTGTCCAGGAAATGCCCGAGTCGTCGTACGTGACGTCCACCGCTCCGGGCCATTCCCACCAGAACTAGAACACGTTATCGTTTCGCCATGGCACAAGCGGACTACGTCGTCGTCGGAGCGGGCAGCGCGGGGTGCGCGCTCGCACGCAGGCTCGCCGAGAGCGGCGCCAGCGTCATCCTGCTGGAGGCGGGCGGTGACGACACCAAGGGTCTGGCCAAGCTGCTCTTCCAGATCCCGGGTGCGGTCGCGATCATGCACTCCACCCCGCAGCTGAAGAAGTACTTCGACTGGGGCTACAAGTCCGTCCCGCAGGAGAGCGCGTGGGACCGCCAGGTGCCCCAGACCCGCGGCAAGGTCCTCGGCGGCTCGAGCTCGGTCAACGGCATGCTCTTCGTGCGCGGCAACCGCCAGAACTACGACGACTGGGCCGCCGAGGGCAACGCGGGCTGGTCCTTCGACGAGGTGCTGCCGGCGTTCCGCAGGCTCGAGTCCTACGAGGGCGGGGCGTCGGAGTTCCGCGGCGGGGACGGGCCGGTCAAGGTGACCCGGCCCACCAGGCTCACCGGTGCGACCCGGTCGTTCATGGACGCCGCGACCCGCAAGCTCGGCGTCGAGGAGATCGACGACTACAACGGCAAGGACCAGGAGGGCATCTCGGTCTTCCAGCAGAGCGTGGGCGACGCCAAGCGCTACTCCTCCTCGGTCGCCTACCTCCACGACGGGGGCCTGCCCAACCTCGCGGTGCTCACCGGCGCCCAGGCGCTGCGCGTGGTCCTCGAGGGCTCGCGCGCGACCGGCGTCGAGATCCGCACCAAGGACGGCGTCGACACGGTCTCGGCCTCCCGCGAGGTCATCCTGTCCGCCGGGGTCTTCGGCTCGGCCCAGCTCCTCCAGCTCTCCGGGATCGGCCCCGCCGACCACCTGCGCTCCCTCGGGATCGACGTCGCCGCCGACCTGCCCGTGGGCGACAACCTGCACGACCACCTGTTCGTGCCGATCAGCTTCGACATGGCCTCCGCCGTACGCCGGCCCACGCCGTACCACTTCCTGTCCGGCATCGCGCGCGAGCGCTTGCGCCCCGGCACCGGCTGGGCCGCGTGGTCGTCGTTCGAGGCGGTCGGGTTCGTGCGGACCTCGCACGCGGCGTCGATCCCCGACCTGCAGCTGCACGCGCTCTACTGGACCTATCCCGTGCCCAACCAGGACGACACCACCAAGCGGGTCGACCCGCCGATCAAGACCCCGGGCCTCAGCGTCTTCCCGACGCTGATCTACCCCGAGTCGCGCGGCACCGTGCGGCTCGCCTCGGCCGACCCGACCGCCGCGCCGCTGATCGACCCGGGCTACCTGCGCGCCGCCAAGGACACCGAGGTGCTCGTCGAGGGCATCGCGATGGCCCGCGAGATCATGGCCGGCGCCGGCGACAACAAGGGCGAGATCGGCCCCGGCCCGAAGTACTTCTCCGACGCCGCGCTGCGTCGCGAGCTGCCCAACTACGTGCACTCCGTCTACCACCCCGTCGGCACCTGCCGGATGGGCGTCGACGAGCGCGCCGTGGTCGACCCGCAGCTGCGCGTGCGCGGCATCGAGGGGCTCCGCGTCGCGGACGCCTCGATCATGCCGTCGATCACCGGCGGCAACACCAACGCCCCGTCGCTGATGATCGGCGAGCGGGCCGCGGAGCTGATCGTCGGCTGACCGCCGGCCGGGCCGTCCCTCCTCTCAGCCCCCCGTCGTGCTGGTCTCCTGCAGCGCCTCCGCGAGGCGCTTGACCCGCCGGAGCCTGCCGCCCCAGGCCGCACTCACCGCACCGAGCTGGGCGACCGCCCGGGCCCACTGCTCCTCGTCGAGGCGGTAGCTTGCGCTCGCGACCGGAGACCACCCCACGCACCAGGTCGACCCGGCTCAGCACGACCAGGTGCTTGGCGAGCGCCCGGCGGGTGACGGGCAGCTGCTCGCTGAGCGAGGTGGCCGTGCCGCCCCCCTCGGTCAGGAGCAGGTCGACGATGCGGCGGCGGGTGGGATCCGTGGTCCCAGCCCTGGACGTGGTCGCGGTAGCTCTCCTCCAGGACCGCCGCCTCGTAGCGCGCCTCGTCGGGCCACCACTGCGACACGTGGGCCGGGTCGCTGCGTCGTCATACGCACATCATCGGTTGCTTCTCAACGAGTGGGTCCGACGCAGCGCGGCGCCAGGCGGACCGCCACGACCGCGAGCACGAGCGCGGGGACGAACCCCGCGAGGTAGGCGGTGTGCGGCGCGGCGACCACCCACGGCGCGAAGACCAGCCCGGTGAGGCCGGCCACCACGCCCTGGAGCAGCACGTCGCTCAGCTGCAGCGACGACGCCGCGTCCCCACCAGCACCGTCCTCGGCGTGCTCGAGCGCGAGGGTGGAGAGCACCGGGGAGACGGTGCCCATCCCGAGGCCGAGCAGCAGGCAGGACGCGACGCCCAGCACCGGGCCGGCGACCGCCCACCCCGCGACCGCGACGAGCGCGACCGAGGCCGCGGCCCCGGCGACGAGGGTCGCCGCCCCGCCGCGCAGCCAGGCGGCGTAGCGGCCCGGGTCGGAGATGCGACCGACCCGCTCGCTCGCGGCGCTCCACCCCAGCGCGCCGGACGTCATCACCAGACCCGCCACCAGCGGGGACAAGCCGCGCTCGCGCTGCAGCAGCAGCGGCATGAGCGTCTCCATGCCCATGAAGGCGGCACCGGTGACCCCGCGCATCAGCACGACCGCGGGCAGCCCGGGCCGGCCGCGGTAGGTGCCCGACGGCAGCAGTCGAGGGGCGGTGACGACCACCGCCACCGCGGCGACCAGGACGAGCACCACCGCCCGGAACCCGGTCAGCTGTCCGGCGAGGTGCAGGCCGAGCGCGCCGGCCGCGACCACCACGGCGAGGAGCGGGCGCCGGCCCCAGCGCAGCGGTCGGGGCTCTGGGTCGGGCAGACGCCGCAGCCCGAGACCGAGCAGCACGAGCGCGACCGCCGTCAGCGCGGCCACGGCCAGGAAGACCGAGCGCCAGCCCAGCGCGTGGATCAGCGCCCCCGTCACCGCCGGACCGAGCACGGCCGGCAGCACCCAGGCGGCGGCGAAGAGCGAGAACACCCGCAGGTGCAGGTGCGCCGGGAACGCACGCGCCACCACGACGTACAGCGCGACCAGGACGACGCCTGCACCGAGGCCCTGCACCAACCGGCCCGCCACCAGGACCGGCATCGACCCTGCCAGCCCCGAGACCAGCAGGCCGAGCGTGAAGACCGCGCCGCCGGCGTACGTCGGTGCGCGCAGGCCGCGCGCGTCGGTCCACCTGCCGCCGACGACGAGCCCGACGACCTGCGCCGTCACCGCACCCATCACCGCGACCGGGTAGAGCGTGGTCCCGTCGAGGTCGGCGACGACTGTCGGCATGGCGAGACCGACCCCGACCGCCTCGTAGGCGGTGCCGGTCACCAGTGCGAGGAGGGCGACGGTGACGAGTCGGTGGTGGCGGTCGAGGGGACGGGCCTGCGGGGCGGCCGGGGGCGCGGTCGTCGTGGTCATTCCCCTATGAGAGAACCTCAAGCGCACTTGAGGTCAAACCCGAGCTCCCCCCCGCCAGCTGTAGATCGGAGCTGTTGACGCTTGGCGAGGGTTGTGACGCCAGATGAGCGACAGCAGCTCCGATGGACAGCGGAGGGGCGGGCGGGTCAGAGGGCGGGGAGGACGCGACCGCGGACCTCGCCGAGGGTGATCCGACCCCGCTCGCCGGGAGCGGAGTAGCGCAGGACCACCTCGTCGCCGTCCTCGAGGAAGGTGCGCTCGCGCCCGCCGGCGGTGAACGGCTCGCGCCCGCCCCAGCTGAGCTCGAGGAACGACCCGCGCTGGTCGCGCTCGGGGCCGCTGATCGTGCCCGAGGCGAACAGGTCGCCGGTGCGCAGCGAGGCCCCGTTGACCGTCAGGTGGGCGAGCATCTGGGCCGGGGACCACCACATCGAGGAGTACGGCGGTCGCGCGACGACCTCGCCGTCGAGCACCACCTCGACCGCGATGTCGTAGCCGGCCGGCTCCGCCACCGCGAGGTAGTCGAGCACCTCCCCCTGGCCGGGCAGCGGGTGCCGAGCCCCGTCGAGCGCCGCGAGCGGGGTGACCCAGGCGGAGACCGAGGTGGCGAAGGACTTGCCGAGGAACGGGCCGAGGGGGACGTACTCCCAGCCCTGGATGTCGCGGGCCGACCAGTCGTTGAGGCCGACGACGCCGAAGACGTGGTCGGCGAACGCGGAGGTGGGGACCGGCTCCCCCAGCGTGCTCGGCACCCCGACGACGAAACCGAGCTCGGCCTCCAGGTCGAGCCGCCGGGTCGGCCCGAAGGTCGGCGAGGCCTCGTGGGGCGGCTTGCGCTGCCCCGAGGGCCGGCGTACGTCGGTGCCGCTCACGACCACCGTGCCGGCGCGACCGTGGTAGCCGACCGGCAGGTGGCGCCAGTTGGGCAGCAGCGGCTCGGAGTCGGGCCGCAGGATGCGACCGACGTTGGAGGCGTGGTCGAGGGAGGCGTAGAAGTCGACGTAGTCGGCCACCTCGAACGGCAGCACCAGGTCGAGGTCCTCCACGGGCACGAGGTGCGGGCGGACCGTGTCCTCGGCCGTGAAGTCGAGGAACGTCCGCTGCAGGGTCCGCCGGGTCTCGGCCCAGGCCTCGGGGCCCGCCGCGAGGAAGGGGTTGAGGGTGGGCTGGGCGAAGAGGTCGGAGTGGTCTCGACTGACCGGTCGCTCCGCTCTCTGCTCGACCACCGTGGTGAGGACGGCGAGCGGGAGGGCGTAGGGGCCGATCCTGGCGAGGACGCCGTGGCGCGGGTCGACGCCCAGCGGCAGGTGGTCGACGTCGAAGCCGGAGCCGGCGGCCTCGTCGACCCACGAGGGCCGGGGCCCCTCGGCGGTCGGCGTCGCGCTGCTCACTCGGCCCCGTCGGCCTGGGGCACCACCGTCGGTCCGACGCCGACGGCGGCCGTCTCGCGAGGACGGACGAAGTGGCTCAGCGACCGCACCGCGAGGCGGACGACCTCGCGCGCCTCGTCCTCGTCGCCGATCGAGAGGTAGTTGAGCGCCAGCCCGTCCATCACTGAGAACGCGAAGCGGCTGACCACCGACAGGGGCACGACGTAGTCGATCTGCATGACCTCGGCGAACGCGGCGAGCAGGGCCTCGTTCTCCTGGAGGTAGTAGGTGTACTGCTCCTTGGCGACCCCCTCGAAGCCGGCCTCGCGCAGCGCGAACTGGGTGAGCTCGTAGGTGAGCAGGTGCTCCTTGGGGTGGGCGACGACGTGGTCGAAGTAGGCCATCAGGCCGGCGGTCGCGACCTCCTCGAGCTGCACGTCGGGCTTGTCCAGCACCGCCGCGTCGATGTCGCCCTTGGACTGCTTGGCGATCTCCTGGATCACCCGCACGAGCAGCTCGTGCTTGGACCGGAACGCGTAGTGGAAGATGCCCAGCGGCATCTCCGCCTCGCTCGCGATCGCGCGCGTGGTCGCGCGAGCGACGCCGTCGCGGGTCATCACGCGGATCGCCGCCTCGACCAGAGCGGCGCGACGCTCCTCCGCCGACATACGTGCCATCGCCGGGACTTCCCTCTCTCGGTGGCGCACCCATCGGCGCCTGGGCCCATCCTGCCGCTGTCGCGGCACGGTTCAGACGAAAACACGCCCCTCACCACGATAAGTCGGGGTGGCACCGGTCACGGCACCGCCCTCGACGAGGTGGAGCAGGTCGACCCGCTCGCACAGCTCACCGGCCTTGGCGTGGCGGAACCAGACCCGGTCACCGACTCGCAGCCCGCGGGCCCCCGGCCCGGTGAGCGGGGTCTGGACCTCGCCCGCCCCCTCGTCCGGGACCAGCCCGAGGCCCTCCGGCCACCACGGGGTCGGCACCCGGTCCGGGCCCGCCGGCCCGCTGGCGATCCAGCCGCCACCCAGGACGGTCACGTGGTCGGGAGAGGGCCGCCGTACGACGTCGAGGACGAAGTACGCCGCGGGCTCGGGCGAGAAGTGCGCGTAGTGGTCGAACAGCGTCGGGGCGAGCAGCCCGGAGCCGGCGGCGACCTCGGTGACCGCGTCCTCGGCGCCGGTGCTCTCCAGGCTCCCCGTGCCACCGCCGTTCACGAAGTCGAGCGGGACGACCCGCGACACCGCGCGGACGGCGCGGGCCCGTCGGCGGCGCAGCTCACGGGCGGAGACCCACTGGAACCCGCGGATCGTCCTGCGCTCGTTGGCGAGCCCGGCGATCTGGCCCTCGTAGGACATGACCCCGACCAGCCGGAAGCGAGGGTCGCGGTGCACCTCCTCGGCCAGCGCCTGCGCCTCGCGGGCGGTGTGGGTCGGCGAGCGGCGCATGCCGAGGTGCACCCGGCCGCCGAGCAGCCGCAGGGACGCGTCGAGGTCGAGGCAGACGCGGACCGGGTGCGCGTCCGGTTGCAGCACGCGGCGCATCAGGTCGAGCTGCCCGGAGCCGTCCACCATCACGGCGACGCGTGCGGCGAGCCGCGGGTCGGCCGCGAGCGTGCGCAGCGCCTCCACGTCGGCGGTCGGGTAGCCGACGACCACGTCCTCGTGGTCCTCGGCCAGCCACAGCGCCTCGGGCAGCGTGAAGGCGAGGATGCCGGCGTACCCCTCGCGCGCGAGCGCGCGGTCGACCAGGGCGCGGCTGCGCACCGACTTGCTGGCGACCCGGATCGGCTTGCCGCCGGCTCGTCGCACGAGCTCCGCCGCGTTGCGGTCGAAGGCGTCGAGGTCGACCACGGCGTACGGCGGCGAGAGGTGCGCGGTCGCCGCTGCGAGGGCCTCCATGCGGGCAGGGTCGGGTGCGGCAGGCATGGCGCCAGTGTGCCGCTTCGGGTCATGATCCGTTCCATGAGCGAGCGCAGCGAGCGAATCATCGAGCACAGGTGCGTGGCTCCGCCGCCGCGCGGAGCCTGCGGAGCGAAGGCGGTGGACGCATGAGCGAGCGCAGCGAGCGAATCATCGAGCACAGGTGCGTGGCTCCGCCGCCGCGCGGAGCCTGCGGAGCGAAGGCGGTGGACGCATGAGCGAGCTGCCGAGCGGCTTCGGACCGGACTTCAGCTGGGGCGCCTCGACCGCGTCGTACCAGATCGAGGGGGCCGTCCACGAGGACGGACGCGGGCCGTCGGTGTGGGACACGTTCTGCGCGACACCGGGCAAGGTCAAGGACGGCGACACCGGCGAGGTCGCGTGCGACCACTACCACCGCTGGCCCGAGGACGTGGCGCTGATGCGCGACCTCGGCATCGACACCTACCGCTTCTCGATCGCGTGGCCGCGCATCCAGCCGACGGGCAGCGGCCAGGTCAACGAGGCCGGCCTGGCGTTCTACGATCGGTTGGTCGACGGGCTGCTCGAGGCGGGCATCCGTCCGTGCCCGACGCTCTTCCACTGGGACACCCCGCAGGCGCTGGAGGACCAGGGCGGGTGGCTGTCGCGGGAGACCGCGCAGCGGTTCGCGGAGTACGCCGGCGTCGTGGGCGAGCGCCTCGCCGACCGGGTGCCGATGTGGGCCACGATCAACGAGCCGAGCGTGGTCACCCTGCTGGGACACGCGATCGGTCTGCACGCGCCCGGGAGGACGCTGATGTTCGACGCGCTGCCGGTGGCACACCACCTGCTGCTCGGCCACGGGCTCGCCGTGCAGGCGCTCCGCGCGTCCGGCGCGCAGATGGTCGGCATCGCCAGCAACCACGGCCCGACCTGGGCGGCCTCGGACTCCGAGGAGGACCGTGCGGCCGCGGCGCTGCACGACGACGTGCTCAACTGGCTGTTCGCCGACCCGGTGCTCCTCGGCCGCTACCCCGAGACGCTGGTCGACCTGCTGCCTGTCCAGGACGGCGACCTCGACGTGATCCGCGGGCCGATCGACTGGTTCGGGCTCAACCACTACGCCCCCGCCCGGGTCGCGGCGCCCGGCAGCCCCTCCCTCGCCGACGGGGAGGCCGGCGGGCTCACGCTCGGCGACGACGCGCCCTTCCGCCTGGTCGAGATCAAGGACGTCGAACGCACGGACTTCGGCTGGCCGATCGTGCCTGACGCGTTCCGCGAGATCCTCGTGACCCTGAAGGATCGTTACGGGTCCGCGCTGCCGCCTGTCTTCATCACCGAGAACGGCTGCTCCTACGCCGACGGGCCCGGCGACGACGGCCGCGTGCACGACGACCGTCGCATCGCCTTCCTCGACGGCTCGCTCCGCGCGCTGCAGCAGGCCCGCGAGGAGGGCGTCGACGTGCGCGGCTACTTCACCTGGTCGCTGCTGGACAACTTCGAGTGGGCCGAGGGCTACTCCCAGCGGTTCGGCCTCGTGCACGTCGACTACGAGACGCTGGTGAGGACGCCCAAGGACTCGTTCGCCTGGTACGCCGACGTGATCCGCGCGAGCCGGGGTTGACGGCCGCTCCTCCCCTCGACGCAGCCGAGCGGCCCTGGGAGCCCTCGACGCCCGTCCGCGCCGGCTGGGTCTCGCTGCTCGCGGTCGCCAACCTCGCGGTCTTCGCGGCGTTCTTCGGTCCGCTCCAGGTGCTCCTGGCCCAGCAGGCCGAGGACCTCTCGCCGGGGAGCAAGGAGGCGACGCTCGGCCTGGTCACCGGCATCGGCGCGTTCGTCGCGATGGTGGCCAACCCCGTGCTCGGCGCGTGCTCCGACCGCACCCGGGGGCGCTTCGGACGTCGGCGGCCGTGGGTGCTGACCGGTGCGCTGGTCAGCGTCGGCGGGCTGGCGCTGCTGTCCGGGTCCCAGCTCGTCGCGCTGATGGTCCTCGGCTGGGCCCTGGTGCAGCTCGGGGCCAACGGCTCGCTCGCCGCCATCATGGCCGCGATCCCCGACCGCGTCCCCCGCACCCAGCGCGGCGTCGTGGGCGGCACGGTCGCCCTCGCCCAGACGGTCGGTGCCCTGCTGGGCGTGGGCATCGCCTCGGTCACCGGCGACTGGGCGATCGGCTACCTCGCGGTCGCGGTGTTCGTCGTCCTCGCGAGCCTGCCCTACGTGCTCGGCGGCCGCGACGAACCCGTCCGGCACGTCCCCGCCTTCTCGTGGTCCGGCTTCCTGCGCGGCTTCTGGGTCAGCCCGCGCCGGCACCCGGACTTCGCCTGGGCGTGGGTCGTGCGGTTCCTGGTGCAGCTCGGCAACGCCCTGGGGCTGGTCTACCTCTACTACTTCCTCCAGGACGGGGTGGGGTACGCCGACCCCGAGGGCGGGGTCTTCCTCCTCACCGTGGTGTACGCCGTGTCGTCGGTCCTCACCACCGTCACCAGCGGGCGCCTCTCGGACCGCCTCGGGCGACGCAAGGTGTTCATCGTGGTGAGCGGGGTCGTGATGGCGCTCGCCGCGACCGCCCTCGCGCTCGCGCCGGTGTGGCCGATGGTGGTCGCCGGTGCGGTCGTGCTGGGCGCCGGGTTCGGCGTCTTCACCGCCGTCGACTACGCGGTGATGACCGAGGTGCTGCCGACCGCCGAGGACTCCGGTCGCGACCTCGGGGTGATCAACGTCGCCGCCTCGCTGCCGCAGGTCTTCTCCCCCGTGCTGGCCGGGGCGCTGGTGTCCTCCGGCGCGGGCTACCCGGGGCTCTACCTGCTCGCGGCGCTCGCCACCCTCGCCGGCGCGCTGGCCGTCGGCCGGATCCGCGGCGTGCGCTGAGGGCCGCCGACCCACCAGGGAGTCAGGCGGGGGCGCCCGCGTCCCCGGCCTGCTCCTGGAGGTTCATCCCCGAGTCCTCGTCGTCGTCCTCGTCGGCCGGCTTGGCCAGCGGGTTGTCGTCGGTGGGACGCAGGTCCTCGGGCAGCTGGTCGTCGGAGATCTGCGACGGGTCGTCGGAGCCGGGGAAGTCCTCGCCCGACCCCGACCCCGACCCGGACCCGGACCCGGAGGCGTCCTCGTCGTCGGTCGTGCCGGTCGCCGCCGAGCCGTCGTCGGGCTCCTGCTGCGTCGGGGCGGTCTCGCCCTCGGCGGAGTCGGCGGTCTGCGGGTTGTCGTCCCCGGGCGTGCTCGAGTCGCTCATGCGGGCTTCCTACCCAGCTCGGCGGCGATCGACTCCGCCACCGACTCGCCACTGCGCACGGCCCCCTCCATGTAGCCGCACCAGTCGCGGGCGTAGTCCGCGCCGGCCCAGTGGATGCGCCCGACCGGCTCGCGCAGCGCCTCGCCGTACGTCGTCCAGACGCCGGGGGTGAAGTGGGCGCCGTAGCAGCCGCGGGTGAACTCCTCGGCGTTCCAGTCGCGCTCGAGGTACTCCACCGGGTCGGCGGCGCGCGGACCGAAGTAGCGCACGAAGCACCCGACCACGGCGGCCCGTCGCTCGTCCGGCGTGGCCCGAACCCAGCGGCGCGCCTCGGCGCCCTCGATGAAGCCCATGAGCACCCCGGGCGTGCCCGACGGCGGCGAGTTGTCGAAGGTGATCTTGACCGGTCCCTCGTCGGAGGCGGCCTGTCCGTTGAGCCCGTCCTCGCGCCAGAACGGCGTCGGGTAGGCGGCGTAGGTCTTGACCACGGAGCCGGCCGGCAGCCGCTGGGTGAGCTGGTCGCGCCACGAGGGCAGCACCGGGTCGTAGTCGAGGCGCCCGGCCAGCGCCGGCGGGAGGGTCACGACCACCGCGTCGCCGTCGTACGTCGTGCCGGCGCGGGTCTCCACGCCGACGCCGTCGGGCCGGTGGGCGACGCGGCGGACCGGGCTGCCCAGCACCACCCGGTCACCGAGCTCCTCGGCCAGGCGCTCGCTGACCCGGACCGACCCGCCCACCACCCGGTCCTGCTGGGCGCCCTCGTCGACCGCGAGCAGGGTCTCGAGGTCCGCGTTGGACCGGGTGTAGAAGAGCGCGTGCAGGAGCGAGACGTCGGCGGCCTCCGCGGCCCACACCGCCTCGCACGCGACGCGGAAGTAGGCACGCCCGGCCGCCGTGCGCAGGTTGCGCCGGATCCACGACTCCCAGGTCTGGCCGTCGAGGCGCTCCGCCCCCGGGGTGAGCCAGGGGCGGTCGAGGTCGACCCGGCGGGCGAGCCGCTCGAAGCGCGCCATCCCCTGTGCCAGGTCGGCCAGCGCGAAGGGCGAGACGCGGGGGACCGCGCCCTTGTGCGGCTTGAGCCGCGACCGCTTGCCCCGGAGCTCGAGCAGCAGCTCGCCCTCGTCGTTCCAGGTGCGGAAGGTCTCCAGGCCGAGCTCCTCGCACAGGGCGTACATCCGGCTATGACCCTCCCCCAGCCACTGACCGCCGAGCTCGACGGGAGTGCCGTCGGAGAGGACGCCGCCCTCCGTGCGCCCGCCGACCCTCGACCGGGCCTCGAGCACCACCACCTCGTGGCCGAGCGCGACCAGCCGCCGCGCAGCGGTGAGACCTGCCAGACCGGCTCCGACGACGACGACCTTCACGACCGCTCCACCTCCAGGGTCCCGGCCGGCAGCGCGGCCCGTGTGCTCCAGCGCGCCCACTGCCGTCGGACCCACCACGGCCGACGGTCGGCGACGTGCGCCGGCAGGTCGCGGACCCAGCGCTCCCCCAGCCGGTCGCCCTCGGCGAAGGCCTCGGCGGCGGACGGCGGGTCGGCCAGCCACCGCTGCTCGACCGCGTCCCGCTCGGTGAGGAAGCCGCCGAGCCGCTCGGGGTCACGCATGACAGTGCGATGCAGCAGCTCTTGTCGCCACCACAAGAAGTCGGGGTCGAACCGCTCCGGCGCGGCTCGGTCTGGCTCGTGGTCGAGATCCTCGCCGAAGGTGACGGGTTTGAAGAGCGACACGCACGGCGCCGACGACCCGGTCACCCAGTGCCGCCCGCCCGGTGGCGTGCCGGCCCGGAGGTCGGCGACCCACGAGCCCGTCGTCTGTGTGGACGTCACCAGCCCGCCGGCGTGCGCGCACGGGGCGGAGAGCGCCCCGTTCACCGGTGAGTACGACGGCCAGCGGGCGCCCTCGCCGTGGTCGCGCAGCGCCGCCACGAGGTCGGCGGGGCCGGTCGCGGCACGGGCGGCGCCGGTGGTGCGGGCCTGCCGGACCGCGCAGGCGGCGACGCGCCCGCGCAACGGGTCGGCGTACACCTCGGCAAAGCCCGGGATGGTCAACCCGTTGGAGATCGACCGGGCACCGGAGACCTCCTCGGTCGCCCAGTGCCGACCGGCCGTCTCGAGCAGCACCGCGCCGTCGGGGTCGGCGACCAGGAACGAGCTGTCGTAGGTGAACCGCGGGTGCTCGTGGCTGCAGGCGCCGCCCTGGCCGTGCTCCTCGAGCAGGCCGACGATGGCCTCGACCGCCTCGTGCCGGGTGGCTCCTCGCTCCAGGCCCGGCCGCAGCAGGTCCATGCCGAGCAGCGCGCCGTCTCCCCTGTCACCGGTCCGTCGGGTGAACACGGCCTCGTTGCCGATCACCACGCCGTGCTCGTTGGCGCCCATCTCTGCGCCCCACATCCACCACGGCTGGGACAGGACGACGGCGTGGGTGCGCGGCACCTGCGGCACCTGCGACCAGGTGGTGCGCACGACGGCCCCGTCGGCGTGCTCGGCAGCGGCGTGGCGGCGGACCTGCTGGGCCTCGTCGGGGTCGCGATCGCTGTTCTTGGCCAGGAGCACCCCGTCGCGCGAGATCGTGACGAGGGTGTCGCACATGCCCGTGACCTTAACCAGCCAGGGCGCGTGCCGCAGACCTGTGACGGGAACCCTCCTGTCAGGCGAGAACCATCGAGACCCACGGGAGGAGCCCCGATGGCCCAGGACGGGAGCAACGCGGAGATGGACCGCGAGGAGGAGTCGCCCAAGGAGCGGGCGACCCGCAAGTGGAACGAGATGCTCCAGGAGCTGCGCGTCGCGCAGACAGGGGTGCAGGTGCTCACCGGCTTCCTGCTGACGCTGCCGTTCACGCAGCGGTTCACCAAGCTGTCCGGGACCGACAAGACCGCCTACCTGGTGACGATCTCGTGCGCGATCGGCTCGGCGGCCTGCCTCATCGCTCCCGTGGCGTTCCACCGCGTGCTGTTCGGCCGGAGCGAGAAGACCTGGCTGATCACCGCGGCCAACCACGTCTCCCGGGTCGGGCTGACCCTCATGGCGCTGACCATGACGGGGTCGGTCTTCCTGGTCTTCGACGTGCTGCTCGGGATCGGGGCGGCCCTGGCCGCCTCGATCGTGACGCTGGTGGTGGTCGCCGGCCTGTGGGTGGCGATCCCGGTCGTCGCGGAGGCCCGCGACTGACCCGAGCCGGTCACCACCCGCGACTACGCTCGCCGGCGTGGCTCCCGTCGTCCGTCCCCGCGTCCCCGAGGACGTCCCCGAGGTGTGCGACCTGGTGATGCGGCAGCAGCCACTGACCCGCTACCCCTTCCGCAACCCGCTGCCGTTCCCGGTCGAGCAGTTCGTGCAACGCCCCGGCGAGCTGGGGGCCTGGGTCGCCGAGGTGGACGACCGGCCCGGACCCGTGGGTCACGTGAGCCTGGTCGCGGTGGGCGAGCACCACCTGGGTCCACGCTGGGCTGCGGCCGTGGGGCGTCCGGTCGAGGACCTGGCCGCGGTCTCCGTGCTCGTGGTCGACCCCGAGGTGACCGGCCGAGGCCTCGCGCGAGCCCTGCTCGACACCTGCGAGACGCACGCCCACGGGCTCGGCCGGGTGCCCGTGCTCGAGGTGCTGGGCCTCCAGCAGCGCGCCGCCGGGATCTACGCCTCCCGGGGGTGGCGCGCGATCGGCGAGGACGAGCCCGACTGGCTGCCTCCGGGGACCGGCCTCCGGGTCACGCTCATGGTGCTCGACCCACCCGCCTGAGCTCCGCCCCTCGCGCCCGGCCGAGCCGCCGGCGTACGACGGCAGCAGGGCCCGCGACCGAGGTCGCGGGCCCTGCGTGCTGGGTGGGTGCGGGGGTCTCCCGGGCGGGTCAGGCCTGCTTGATCGCGGAGATCTCGATCTCGAGGGTGACCTTGTCCGAGACCAGGACGCCGCCGGCCTCGAGCGCGGCGTTCCAGGTGATGCCGTAGTCCGAGCGCTTGATGACGGTCGAGCCCTCGAAGCCGACGCGCAGGTTGCCGAACGGGTCGGTGGCCGCACCGGCGTACTCGAAGTCGATGGTGACCGGCTTGGCGACGCCCTTGATGGTCAGGTCGCCGGTGACGCGGAGGGTCTCGGCGTCGACGGCCTCGACCGAGGTGGAGACGAAGGTCAGCTCGGCGTGCTCGTCGGTGCCGAAGAAGTCGCCCGAGCGGAGGTGCCCGTCGCGGTCGGCGTTGCCGGTGGTGATGCTGTCGGCCTTGATCGCGACCTCGATCCTGGCGTCGGCCAGTCCGGCGCCGGTGGTGGCGGAGCCGGAGAAGTCGTTGAAGGAGCCGCGGACCTTGGTGACCATCGCGTGCCGGGCGACGAAGCCCATGCGGCTGTGGCTGGCGTCGAGCACGTAGGTGCCGTCGAGGTCCTGCAGGGTGACGGTCTGGGAAGCGGTGGCGGTCATGCTGTCCTCCTGGTGGGGTATGGTTGACGTTTCAAGTAACAGCATGCCACGGATTAGGTGACGTGTCAACTACAGCGGTAGACTTCTTCCCATGAACCCGGGCACTGACGACGACGACGTGCGGTGGCTCGACCCGCACGAGCAGGCGGTGTGGCGCCGCTGGCTGTTCAGCCAGCGACACCTGATGGTCGAGCTGACCCGCAGCCTCGCGGAGGAGAGCGGGCTGTCGATGCCCGACTACGAGGTGCTCGTCATGCTCACCGACACCCCGGAGGGCCGCGTGCGCATGGCCGCGCTGGCCGACCTGCTGGAGTGGGAGCGCAGCCGGCTCTCGCACCACATCCGCCGCATGGAGGCCCGTGGGCTCGTCGAGCGCCGCGAGTGCCAGGAGGACGGGCGCGGAGCGTTTGTCGGGATCACCCCGCTCGGCCAGCGCACCATCGAGCGGGCCGCCCCCGGGCACGTGAGCGCGGTCCGGCGGTTCTTCATCGACCGGCTCGGGCCCGACGGCGTCGACGCCCTCGACACCGCCCTGACGCGGCTCGACGCCCAGGACACCCAGCGGGCGCCGCAGGACCAGCAGGCAGGGCTCAGCGGGCAGCGCTGAGCTGACCCACCACGAGCCGCGCCACCGTCTCGCCGCCGTCCGACCGGATCCGGCCGCACAGGCCGGACCCGAGGAGCAGCCGCAGGGCCGCCACGTCGTGCGCCGGGACCCGCGCGACCAGCGCCGACTCCCCCCTCGTGCGGCCCAGGGCGCACGCCTCGCGCAGCAGCCGTGCCCCCAGCCCGCGCCCGCGCCACGCCGGGACGACGTGGACGCGCACCCCGGCCCCCTCCGGCTCGCGGGTCAGCACCGCCTTGCCCACCAGGTGCCCCTCGACCTCGGCCAGGACTCGGTCGTGCTCGACGCGCACCACGGGGACACCTGTCCCGGTCGTGGGGTCCGGCACGGACGCACCGGCCCGGACCTGGTCGGCCACCATCTCCAGCACGGCGGCCCGGGCGCGCTCGGTCGCCGTGAACGGCGCCTCGCGCACGACGCGGACCGTCCGTCCGGCCAGGCGCAGGTCGAGCGCCCCGTCGTGAGCCCCGTCGCGAGCACCGTCGCGAGCACCGTCGCGAGCACCGTCGCGAGCACCGTCGCGAGCACCGTCGTGCAGCGGGCCGGCGGCCTGCGCGACCCGGCCCTCGAACAGCGCCGCGGCGACCTCGCCGAGACGCTCAGGCTCCTCGACCAGCCGGGCCACCGCATGCAGGTGACGGACCGGCTGGTCGGTGAGGGAGGACGGCGGGGCGGGCGTCACCTGGGGTGCGCCCCGGGTCGCATCCGCCCCTGCCTCCAGCGTCAGCTCCTGGACACGGCGTACGGTCCAGTCGCCGGGCGTGGAGAGGACGAGCTCGTCGGTCACCGAACCGACGTCGGGGAAGATCTGCAGGGCCAGGATGTTGACCCCTGCCTCGCCGCACGCGCTCGCCAGCCGGGCCAGGGCGCCCGGCCGGTCGTTCAGGGTCGTGCGGACCCGCCACAGGGCCGTGCCGTTCTCGTCCATGCGGCAAGGCTCGCGGGGCCGGGTTCCGGAGCCGGGTCGGGCGTGTAACGGGCGTGAAAACTCTGCTGATGTCAGCCCGACAAGAAGTCCAGGCGCACCGACCGTTCGGCGTTGTCGACGTTGAGGTCGACCAGGCAGATGCTCTGCCAGGTGCCGAGGGCGAGCCGGCCGTCGTCGACCGGGACCGAGGCGTACGGCGGCACCAGGGCAGGCATGACGTGCGAGCGGCCGTGACCCCGGGAGCCGTGCCGGTGGACCCACCGGTCGTCGGCCGGCAGCAGGTCGCCGAGCGCGGCGAGGAGGTCGTCGTCGGAGCCGGCGCCGGTCTCGAGGATCGCCAGGCCGGCGGTGGCGTGGGGCACGAAGACGTGCAGCAGCCCGTCGCCGCGCCCGGCGACGAACTCGGCGCAGGCGCGGGTGAGGTCGTGGACGACCTCGCGGTCGCCGGTGCGGACGCTGAGCGTGGTGGTCTCCATCCGTCGATCGTGCCAGGAGCGGGTGTGACCGGCGGCCGGCCGGGTACACCCCCCGCATGAGTGCAGCGGAGACCTCCAGCGGCGAGCACGACGAGCGCGAGGAGGCCGAGGAGTCCGGCGCGGCCCCCGGCTCCGACCCGGGCCCGAGCCCCGCGGCGATCGGCGACGTCCCCGACCAGCACGACTCCCACCTGCCCGAGGACCACCGCGAGCGCGCGGCGGGCGAGGCGGAGAAGCCCGACCTGCCCGACGTGCCCGACCTCTCCGAGGACGCCCAGGACGACCAGGCGGAGCTCGCGAAGGCGGAGGACTCCGACGATCCGGACGAGACCGAGGACGACGAGGTCGACGACTCCCCGGACGACGACTCCGACGAGGAGGACCGGCAGGACGGCTGAGTCGGGGGCGGTGCGTGCTTCCTCGGCTGGTGGGTACCGGGGCCGCATGGATCGCTCCCACCGCCGCTCACCGCTGAGAGTCGACGTCGTCGAGGCCTGCGAGCTCGTGCGCGCCGGGCTGGAGACGATGCTCACCCCCTACGGCGTCGAGGTCTCGGCCGACGGAGCCGAGCAGCGCGCGGACGACGGTCCCGACATCACGCTCTACGACGTGCCCGGCACCAACCTGTCCCGCGAGGCGCTGGACTACCTCACCGAGCGGCCGCGGGGCGGGCGCCTGGTGCTCTACGCCTGGGACATCCGCCCGGACGCGGTCGGCACGGCCCTCGCCGCGGGGGTCAAGGGCTACTTCTCCAAGTCCCTCAGCGCGGCCTCGCTGGTCGACGCCCTGCACCGGGTCGCCTTGGGTGACACCGTCGTCCGGGGCCGGCGGGTCACCCCGTCGGCCGAGGTCGCCAACGCCGACCTGACCCGCCGCGAGACCCAGGTGCTCGGCCTCATCGCCAGCGGCATGAGCAACGCCGACATCGCGCGCGCCACCAACCTGAGCATCAACTCCGTGAAGACCTACATCCGCGGCGCCTACCAGAAGATCGGGGCGCGCAACCGGGCTCAGGCGCTGCTGTGGGCGCTGCACAACGGTTGCGTCTCCGACTCCTCGCTCGCGCACCCGCCGTACTCCGCCCGTCGGGGACGCCGGCCGCTGCTCACCGGCTCGTCGAGCTGAGCGTGGCGCGCGCTCCGCGCCGAGGGGTGCACGAGGGCTGACAAACGCCCCCGTTCCTGCGTACGGTGACTAGAACACGTTCTCGTTTTGCAGGAGCACCCTGATGACCGCTGAGCCGACCACGCGCCTCCCGGCCGACTTCGACCCGACCGACCCCGACCTGATCGAGCAGGGGCTCCCCCACGAGCAGTGGGCCCTGCTGCGGCGCACGGCGCCGGTCCACTGGGTCGAGCAGGCCGACCCGGGAGCGCGGGCGGGCTTCTTCGGCACCGGCTACTGGGCGGCCAGCAGGCACGAGGAGGTGGCGGCGATCTCGCGCAACAGCACCGACTGGTCGACCGCGGAGAACGGCGTGATCGTGCGCTTCGCCCCCGAGATGACGCGGGAGGAGGTCGAGGCGCAGAACCTGATGATGATCAACCACGACGACCCCGAGCACGCCCTGATGCGACGCATCGTCTCCCGCGGCTTCACCCCGCGCGCGATCGCGCAGCTGGAGGAGAAGCTGCGCGAGCGGTCCAAGGTGATCATCGCCGAGGCGGTCGAGCGCGGGTCCGGCGACTTCGTGCGCGACATCGCCGCCGAGCTGCCGCTGCAGGCCATCGCGGACCTCCTCGGCGTGCCGCAGGAGGACCGGGCCAAGCTCTTCGACTGGTCCAACCAGATGATGAGCTACGACGACCCCGAGGTCCCCGGGGACGCACCCACCGCGTCGGTCGAGATCCTGATGTACTTCGACGCCCTGGCCAACGACCGCCGGGCCAACCCGCGCGACGACATCGTCACCAAGCTGATCACCGCCCAGGACGGCGAGGCGCTGACCAACGACCAGTTCGGGTTCTTCGTCATCCTGCTCACCGTCGCCGGCAACGAGACCACCCGCAACGCGATCAGCCACGGCCTCAACGCGTTCATGGACAACCGTGACCAGTGGGAGCTGTGGAAGCGCGAGCGGCCGCAGACCATGGTCGACGAGGTGATCCGCTGGGCCACCCCGATCACCGTCTTCCAGCGCACCGCGCTGCGCGACCTCGAGCTCGGCGGGCAGCAGATCCGCAAGGGCGACCGGGTGGGGATGTTCTACGCCTCGGCCAACTTCGACGACGAGGTCTTCACCGACCCCTTCACCTTCGACATCACCCGCTCGCCCAACCCGCACGTCGCCTTCGGCGGCCACGGCGCGCACTACTGCATCGGCGCCAACCTCGCGCGCATGGAGGTCGGGGTGATCTTCGACGTCCTCGCCGACCTCGCCCCCGACCTCCGCAAGGTCGCCGAGCCCCGCCGGCTGAGGTCCGGGTGGCTCAACGCGATCAAGGAGCTCGGCGTCTGCTACCGCTGAGCCGGCTCGAGCCTGAGCCCCCGCTGTGAGAGTGCGGCGGGGCGGCGTACGCACCTGCCGACTCGGGTAGGACGAGGAGGTGCTGCGCTTCTTCGTCCTCGGGTTCCTCGTCGTCGCCGGCGCCCTCACCACCCTCGCGGCCGCTGTCGGCGGGCCCGCCTGGTGGGCGCTGGTCGTGGTCGTCGTCCTCCTCCTGGTCCTCGCGGTCCACGACCTCGTGCAGACCAGGCACTCGATCCTGCGCAACTACCCCGTGCTGGGCCACCTGCGCTTCCTCATGGAGGACATCCGGCCCGAGCTGCAGCAGTACTTCATCGAGCGCAACTTCGACGGTCGCCCGTTCGACCGCGACACCAGGACCTCGATCTACCAGCGGGCCAAGGGCCAGAAGGACGAGGCGCCGTTCGGCACCGAGCGCGACGTCTACGAGATCGGCTACGAGTACCTCGTCCACTCCACCGCCCCCAGGCCGAAGCCGGACGAGCCCCCGCGCGTGCGGATCGGCGGTCCGGACTGCCGCCACCCCTACGACATGGCGCTGCTCAACGTCTCGGCGATGAGCTTCGGATCCCTGTCCGGCAACGCGATCGAGGCGCTCAACCGAGGTGCGGCGATGGGCGGCTTCGCCCACGACACCGGCGAGGGCGCGATCAGTCCCTACCACCGCCAGGGCGGTGACCTGGTCTGGGAGGTCGGGTCGGGCTACTTCGGGTGTCGCACGAAGGACGGCGGTTTCGACGAGGGCGAGTTCGCCGACAAGGCCGCCGACGACCAGGTCAAGATGGTCAGCCTCAAGCTCAGCCAGGGCGCCAAGCCCGGGATCGGCGGCGTCCTCCCCGGGGCCAAGGTCACCGAGGAGCTGGCCCGCACCCGCGACGTCGAGCAGGGCAAGACCGTCGTCTCCCCGCCCTACCACCGGGTCTTCTCGACACCGCGCGAGCTGGTCCGCTTCATCGGGCACTTCCGCGAGCTGGCAGGGGGCAAGCCCGCCGGCTTCAAGCTGTGCGTCGGCTCGCGCATCGACGTGCTGGCGATCTGCAAGGCGATGCTCGAGGAGGGGGTCGCCCCCGACTTCGTGATCGTCGACGGCGCCGAGGGCGGCACGGGCGCCGCGCCGGCGGAGTACCAGGACCACGTCGGCATGCCGCTGACGGAGGGACTCATGACCGTGCACAACGCGCTGGTCGGGACCGGGCTGCGCGACCAGGTGCGGATCGGCGCGTCGGGCAAGGTCGCGACCAGCGCCGACCTGGTCAAGCGCCTCGTGCAGGGCGCGGACTACACCAACGCCGCGCGGGCGATGATGATGGCGGTCGGCTGCATCCAGGCCCAGAGGTGCCACACCAACACGTGCCCGGTCGGGGTCGCCACCCAGGACCCGAAGCGGCAGCGGGCGCTCGTCGTGCCGGACAAGGCAGAGCGGGTGCGCAGCTACCAGCACCTGGTGGTCGACGGGGCCCTGCAGATCATGGCCTCGATGGGCGTCGACAGCCCCTCCGAGCTCCACCCGGGGCTGCTCATGCGCCGCACCAGCGCGTCCACCACCCGCTCCTACGCCCACCTCTACGACCACCTCGCGCCAGGCGAGCTGCTCGCCGAGGCCCCGGAGTCGTGGGCCCACGACTGGGCCGCCGCCGACCCCGACTCGTTCCGGCCGACCGGCTGGGCGCTCGCTCCCGGAAGGACCTGAGATGACCACCATCGCCGAGCTCATCGTCACCGCACTCGCCGAGCACGGCGTGCGCCAGGTGTGGGGGGTGGTCGGCGACGCCCTCAACCCGGTGACCGATGCGATCCGGCGCGAGGAGCGCATCGAGTGGATCGGCGTGCGCCACGAGGAGGCGGGCGCCTTCGCCGCCGGTGCGCAGGCCCAGCTGACCGAGGACCTGGCCGTCTGCATGGGCACGGTCGGCCCGGGGGCGGTCCACCTGCTCAACGGGCTGTACGACGCCCGCAAGAGCCACGCGCCCGTCCTCGCGGTCGTCGGACAGGTGCCGCGGGAGGACATCGGCAGCGACTTCTTCCAGGAGGTCGACAACCGGGCCGTCTTCGCCGACGTGGCGTGCTTCAACGAGATGCTCACCAGCCCCGAGCAGCTGCCGCACCTGCTGGAGCGCGCGGCGAGCACCGCCCTGGCCGAGCGCGGCGTGGCGGTGCTGACCGTGCCGGGTGACGTGGGCGGGATGGACGTGCCGGACGACACCCCGGTCCCGCGGTTCGCCCGGCCGGCGCCGATCGCGGCGGCCGACCTGGACGACGTACGCCGGGTGGCGAGCGTGCTCTCCGCCGCGGCCAAGGTGACCCTGCTGGTGGGCATCGGCGCCCGGCACGCGCGGACCGAGGTGCTCGAGCTGGCAGACCGGCTCAAGGCGCCGATGGTGCTGAGCCTCAAGGCCAAGGACGGCTTCGACGACGACAACCCGTTCGAGATCGGGCAGTCCGGGCTGATCGGCAACCCCGCCACCAAGCAGGCCTTCGACGACTGCGACGTGCTGGTGATGGTCGGCACCGACTTCCCCTACCGCGACTTCCTGCCGACCGGGAAGACCGTGGTGCAGCTCGACAGCCGCGGGTCGCACGTGGGGCGGCGCACCCCGGTCGACCACGCGCTCGTCGGCGACAGCAGGCTCACCCTCCAGGCCCTGCTCCCGCTGCTCGAGGCCAAGGCCGACGCCGGGCACCTCGACTCGACGCGGACGTCCTACGCGAAGTGGCAGGAGCGGCAGTCCCACCTCACCGACCCCGGCTACGACCGCAAGCCCCGTGGCCTCCTGCGCCGCAAGGTCGACAACCCCGACTCCCGCATCCGGCCCGAGCTGCTCGCGGCCGTGGTGGACCGGCACGCCGCGCAGGACGCGGTCTTCACCACCGACACGGGCATGTCGACGGTGTGGCTCTCGCGGTTCGTGCGGATGACCGGCACCCGCCGGCTGCTCGGCTCGTACAACCTGGGCTCGATGGCCAACGCGATGCCGCAGGCCCTGGGCGCCCAGGCGCTCGACCGCAGCCGCCAGGTGGTGGCGTTCTGCGGGGACGGCGGTCTGTCGATGCTGCTGGGCGACCTCATCACCGCGGTGAGCCACGACCTGCCGGTCAAGCTCGTGGTCTTCGACAACGGCCGGCTCGGCATGGTCAAGCTCGAGATGGAGCAGGTCGGGCTGCCGGAGTTCGGCACGGTCCTGCACAACCCCGACTTCGCGGCTGTCGCCCGCGCGATGGGGATGCACGGCGTCCGGGTCGAGGACCCCCACGACGTCGACGCCGCGGTCCAGGAGGCCTTCGCCCACCCCGGTCCGGCCCTGCTGGACGTGGTCACCAACGCCGACGAGGTCGCCGTACCCCCCAAGCCGACGCTCGAGCAGGGCTGGGGCTTCGCGATCGCCAAGAGCAAGGAGTTCCTCACCAGCCCCGAGTGACGCTGGGGGCATGACCGTCGAGGAGCTCATGCCGTCCGCGCCCGCGCTGCGGGGTCCCACGCTGATGAGCCAGCAGTGGCAGGACCTGGGCTTCGTGCACTGGGCGGTCGAGCCCGAGCGGGTGGCCGGCCACATGCCGCCGGGCGTGCGGCCGGACGTGCTCGACGGGAGGACGTACGTCGGACTGGTGCCGTTCCGCATGGTCGACGCCGGGGTGGGCCGAGGCCCGGGAGTGCCCTGGCTCGGCACGTTCCTCGAGACCAACGTGCGGCTCTACTCGGTCGACCGCACCGGGCGACGAGGCATCGTCTTCCTCAGCCTGGACTGCCAGCGGCTGCTGGTGTGCGCGGGCGCGCGGCTCTCCTTCGGGGTGCCCTACCGCTGGGCGCGGATGACCTACGACCGCCGCGGCGAGCGGCACGCCTACGCCTCGCACCTGCTGCCGCGGGACGGCCACGCCCGGGTCGAGCTCGAGGCGGGAGCGGCCCGGGAGCCGGGCGAGCTGGAGCACTTCCTCACCGCCCGGTGGGGGCTGCACAGCCGCTGGCTCGGCCGCAGCTGGTACGTCCCCAACGAGCACGACACGTGGACGCTGCGCGAGGCGACCCTGCTCGACCTCGACGCCCGCGTGCTCGCCTCGGTGGGCCTGCCCGAGCTGGTCGGACGGGCCCCGGACCACGTCGCCTTCAGCGACGGCGTCACGACGCGCTTCGGCCTCCCGCGCGACGCGCGGTCGCCCCGCCGCTGAGGCCGGCGGTCCAGACCTGCCCTGCCATTGCCGGGGGCGTGGAACCCGGGGACGCTGGTGGGGTGTCGTCTCATCAGGGCGCCTTCCCGGCGCCCTCGAGGCGGAGGAGGTGGCCCGTGGACCAGCGCGAGAGCCTGCTCCTCACGCGGGCGCACCGGTCCGGCCCGGTGGACGGGGTCGTGCCGTCGGCGTACGTCGACGTCACCCCCGGCCAGCTGCTCGCCGAGGTGTTCCACGGCGGCTACCGGCGGCTCGTCGTCCAGCTGTACGCCGTCACCGGCGACCTCGCGGAGGCCGAGGACGTCGTGCAGGAGGCGTTCGTGCGCGCGGCCGCCCTGCCGTCCCGTCTCGCCCAGGTCGACAACCCCGAGGCGTGGCTGCGCACGGTCGCCCTCAACCTGCACCGCAACCGGGTGCGCAAGGTCCGCGGCTGGCTGCGCGTGCGCCGGGTGGTGGAGTCCGAGCGAGAGGCCGACCTGCCGGGCCCCGAGGAGCACCTCGACGTGGTGCGGGCGCTGAGGCGCCTGCCCGCGCGGCACCGGGAGGTGCTGGCGCTGCACTACCTCTCCGACCTGTCCGTGGCCGAGGTGGCCGAGGCGCTCCAGGTCCCCGAGGGGACCGTGAAGTCGCGGCTGTCCCGCGCTCGTGACGCGCTCGACCAGGTGCTGCGGGAAGGAGACGGTGATGACGCGAGCTGAGACGACCGCCCAGCTGTCCGAGACCGCCCGGGCGAGGGTGGAGCGGGCACGAGCCGTGCGCGCCGACGTCGAGCTGCTCGTCGAGCCGCCCGGCCTGGCGAGCATCGAGCGGCGCGGACGGGCACGGCGACGCCGCCGGCACGCCACCGCCGCAGCCCTCGCCACGACGCTCGTCGTGGCGGGGGTCGGGGTGGCCGGGGAGCTGTCCCGGCACCGGCCGGTCGACACCGCCGGCCTCACCTGGCCCGCCGGGCTCGACCGCTGGCCCGGCAACCCCCACCTGCCGCAGGTCCGGGCCGGGGACCACTGGTTCCCGCTCTCGCCCTACCGCGACGCGCCGACGGTGCGCCTGCGGCTCGGCCGTGGCTGGCACGGCGACGTCGCCTCGGTGGACCTGCAGCACCGCGCAGGTGCCGGGCTGGTGACCCTGCTGGTCGCCGACGTCGACCAGGTGGTGCGCACCCCCTGCGACGACGACGACCGCGGCATGGTCGACGTGACCGACGACCCGGCCACCCTGGTCGCCGCGGTCGCAGGCGCACCGGGCCTCGAGCAGCGCGCGCCCGCGCGGGTCGTCACCGCGTTCGGCCGGCCGGCCACGTGGCTGCGCCTGAGCACGACCGAGGCGGTGCGCTGTCCGTTCCACACGCCGTACCACCTGGTCGACACCGGGGGCGGGCTGGTCCAGGCCCCACGCCCGGGCAGCCGGGTGGACGTGTGGGTGGTCGACGTCGACCATCGCGGCGTGGTGGTCGCGGCGACCGCGACCCCGGGGGCCGACGAGCGGGGTCGGGCCGTGCTGGAGGAGGCGCTGTCGACGGTGCGGCTCGTGCCGGGGGGCTCCTCGTGACACCGGTTTGCACAAACCTTGCGCAAACCCTTGAATAACCCTGCACAAGAGAGGACGATGGAGCACGAAAGGAGGCCACCATGACCTTCGTGATCTTCCTGTCCATCGTCGCCATGACGACCGCCGTCGTCGGCTGTGCCGCCATCTGGGGGTTCGACGTCGCTCGCGCCCACGAGGTGGAGCGCGACACCGCCGAGCAGTCCCGCCGGACCGCCCTCGAACAGGCCGCCCGCCGGGCCGCGCTCGAGCAGCGTCACCCCGCCTGACCCTGACCGAGGCTCACCCCTTGTGGGTCGAGGGCCCCGCGTCGTCGTACGGCGACCCGTCGCGCTCCCGGACCGCCTGCCGGAAGCCGACGGCCTCGGCCCGCTGCTGGAACGCGTAGCCCTCGCGGGTGTGCCGTGAGATGCCGTCGAAGACGGTGCTCACCATCTGCGAGGTCGCGACGCCCTGGCTCAGCAGCGCGTGGTTGAGCGCGAGCTTGACCATCATCAGCTGGTTGACCGGCATCGCGGCGATCCGCTGCACGAGCACCTCGGCCCGCTCGTCGAGGCGGTCGGCCGGCGCGGACTCCACGGCCAGGCCCCACGCGGCCGCCTCGACCCCCGAGAGGCAGTCGCCGGTGAGGAGCAGCCGCTTGGCCCGCTGGTCGCCCAGGCGGTGCGCCCACATCCCCGCCGACGGCACGCCCCAGACCCGGGTGGGCGGGTAGCCGATCTTGGCGTCGTCGGCGATGACGATCTGGTCGCAGTGCAGCGCGATGTCCGTGCCGCCCGCCACGCAGAACCCGTGCACCTTGGCCACCGTCGGCTTGTCCGCGTGCAGCAGCGACGCGTAGCCCTTGGTGAAGCGGCTCATCATCGCGTAGTCGACCATCGGGTCCCAGACCTCGCCGGGCTCGTGGTTGGCGATGCGCTGCTCGGCCCACAAGGACAGGTCGTAGCCGCCGCAGAACCCCTTGCCCCGCCCCGACAGCAGGATCACGTGCACCCGCGGGTCGCGGTCGGCCCGCTCGACGGCGGCCGCCAGGTCGAACGGGGTGTCCGCGGTGATCGCGTTGCCGGCCGCCGGCCGGTCGAACGTCAGCCGCGCCACGCGGCCCGTGCGCTGGTAGGTCAGGGTCGGGTGGGCGATCTCCTCGTCGACGGAGTCGTCGGTATCACCGCGCCACGGCGCGGCTCCTTCGTCAGGTGCAGGGGCGTCCATCCGGGCAGTGAACACCTCGACCCTGCTCGACCACCACCAGGACGCGCGGCGTTCACCGTCCTGCCACCACGAAGGGCCACCATGTCGGTCATGCCTCGGATCCCCTCCCGCCTGCTCGCGCTCGGCCTCCTCGTCACCGGAGCGGCCGTCCTCCCCGCCTCGTCCGCCCAGGCGGCCGGCCCCTGCTCCGGCGTGGCCCGCTGCCACGTGGTGGCCCACGCCGACGTCGACGGTGACGGGACCCCTGACGCGGTCGGCCTCGCGCGGAGCGGGAAGGACGGCGCCGCCCACGGCACCGCCACCCTGCGCGTCCAGCTCGGCAGCCGGGTCGTGCGCGCCACCAAGCCGACGGAGTACTGGTACGGCCCGCTCTGGCAGGGTGCCGCGGACGTCGACGGCCGCCGCGGTGCCGAGCTGTTCTTCGGGCGCACCCAGGGCGCGCACGCCGAGCTCTTCCAGTCGCTCACCCTGCGCGCCGGCCGGCTGGTGACGCTGCGCGCGCCGGGGCGCGGCTACCAGGGGCTCTGGTACGTCGACAGCTCGGTGATGTACGTCGGCGGCTGGCTCCGCACGACCTCCGACGCTCCGGGCGTGGTGCGCTTCCGCACGGCGTACCGCAACGACCCGCCGAACGACAGCGACTTCGAGGGCGTGGTCAAGACGTTCCGGTGGACCCGCGACGGCTGGGTCCGGACGGCGATCCGGCGCTTCCCGCATGCGAGCGAGGACCGTGTCTCGCGCTGGACCGGTTTTCACGTCAAGGGCCTGCAACGGTTCTGACCTGCTCGGGTCCGACGGGCTTGTCCCGGGCTCCTTCGGCGGCCGTGCATCAGACCGTGAGTTTCGGGCACCGCAGGGCTGAGGTGTGACCTGGTTCACGTCTCCACTCGAGGGGAGCACATCATGTCCGAGCACCACACACAGGAACCGCTGCCCCGGGCCTCGTTGCCCGGGTCCCACATCGCCGACCCAGCGCCGCTGGGACTGGCAGCGTTCGCGCTGACCACGGCCGTGCTCAGTGCCGTCAACGCCGGCTTGGTGCCGGCCTCCGTCGAACCCGTCGTCTTCGGGCTCGCGCTGGCCTACGGCGGCATCGCCCAGTTCGCTGCCGGCATGTGGGAGTTCGCCAAGGGCAACACCTTCGGTGCGACCGCGTTCTCGTCGTACGGCGCCTTCTGGGTGTCGTTCTGGTGGCTGACCGGTCACTCCGGCGTCGACAAGATCCCCCCGGCCGACGCCGCCAAGGGGATCGGCCTCTACCTGCTCGTCTGGGGCATCTTCACCGCCTACATGACCGTGGCTGCCACGCGCGTCAGCGGAGCGGTGTTGGCGGTCTTCGTCCTGCTGACGCTCACCTTCCTGGTCCTTGCCTGGGGCGAGTTCGCCACCTCCGACGGCATCCACAAGGTGGGTGGCTACCTCGGCCTGCTGACCGCACTGGCGGCCTGGTACGCCTCCTTCGCGGGAGTCACCGCGTTCACCCACCAGCGCCAGCTGCTCCCGGTGGGAGCCCGCTCGTCATGAGCGACGAGACGCTGGCCAACCTGTCCCACGAGGAGCGCCGTTTCGAGCCCCCTCAGGACCTCGCCGACCACGCGAACGTCACGGCCGAGGCCTACGACGAGGCCGACCGGGACCGCATCGCCTTCTGGGAGAAGGCCGCGGAGCGACTCTCCTGGGACACGCGGTGGGACACGGTGCTCGACTGGGACGACGCGCCCTTCGCGAAGTGGTTCGTGGGAGGCAAGCTCAACGTCGCCCACAACTGCGTGGACCGCCACGTCGCGGACGGCAAGGGCGACAAGGTGGCCTTCCACTGGGTCGGTGAGCCGGACGACGACACCCGAGACATCACCTACGGCGAGCTGAAGGACTCGGTCTGCCAGGCGGCCAACGCCCTGGTGGACCTGGGCGTCGAGAAGGGCGACCGGGTCGCGATCTACATGCCGATGATCCCCGAGACGGTGGTCGCGATGCTCGCCTGCGCACGCATCGGTGCGCCGCACACGGTCGTGTTCGGCGGCTTCTCGTCCTCGGCGCTTCGTGACCGCATCCAGGACTGTGACGCGCGCGTGGTGATCACCGCCGACGGCGGCTACCGTCGCGGAGCGCCGGCCGCGCTGAAGCCGGCCGTCGACGAGGCGGTGAGCCAGTGCCCTGACGTCCGCAGCGTGCTCGTCGTGCGCCGGACCGGGCAGGACGTCGAGTGGACCGACGGCCGCGACGTGTGGTGGCACGACGTCGTCGAGGGCGCGAGCACCGAGCACACCGCGGAGGCGTTCGAGAGCGAGCACCCGCTCTACGTGATGTACACCTCGGGCACGACCGGCAAGCCCAAGGGCATCCTGCACACGACCGGTGGCTACCTGGTCGGCACGTCCTACACGCACTGGGCGGTGTTCGACCTCAAGCCCGAGACCGACATCTTCTGGACCGCGGCCGACATCGGCTGGGTCACCGGGCACAGCTACATCGTCTACGGCCCGCTGGCGAACGGCGCGACCTCGGTGATGTACGAGGGCACCCCGGACACGCCCCACAAGGGCAGGTGGTGGGAGATCATCGAGAAGTACGGCGTGACGATCCTCTACTGCGCCCCGACTGCGATCCGCACCTTCATGAAGTGGGGCAAGGAGATCCCCGCGAGGGCCGACCTCTCCTCGCTGCGCCTCCTCGGCTCGGTCGGGGAGCCGATCAACCCCGAGGCCTACATCTGGTACCGCGAGAACATCGGCGGCAACAGGTGTCCGGTCATGGACACCTGGTGGCAGACCGAGACCGGCCAGCTCATGATCAGTCCGCTCCCCGGGGTCACGGCGGGCAAGCCCGGCTCGGCGATGAAGGCACTGCCCGGGATCTCCGCCGAGGTGGTCGACGACGAGGGCGAGCCCGTCGGCAACGGCCGGGGCGGCTACCTCGTGCTCACCGAGCCGTGGCCGGCGATGCTGCGGACGTTGTGGGGCGACGACGAGCGCTTCAAGGAGACCTACTGGCAGCGGTTCGAGAAGCAGGGCTACTACTTCGCGGGGGACGGTGCCAAGCTCGACGACGACGGGGACATCTGGCTCCTCGGCCGCGTGGACGACGTCATGAACGTCTCCGGGCACCGGCTCTCGACGACCGAGATCGAGTCCGCCCTGGTGTCCCACCCGAGGGTGGCCGAGGCCGCCGTCGTGGGCGCCAAGGACGAGCAGACCGGCCAGGCGGTCAACGCGTTCGTGATCCTGCGCGAGTCGGCGCTCGAGGGCGGCGAGGAGGCGCCTGACGACCTGATCAAGGAGCTGCGCGACCACGTCGCCAAGGAGATCGGGGCGATCGCCAAGCCGAAGTCGATCCTGGTCGTCCCCGAGCTGCCGAAGACGCGGTCGGGCAAGATCATGCGCCGGCTGCTCAAGGACGTCGCCGAGAACCGCGACGTCGGTGACGTGACCACGCTCGCCGACTCCGGGGTGATGGACCAGATCAGCGAGGGCATCAGCTCCGGGAAGGCCGACGAGGACTGAGCGGGCCGGGCCTGTCAGACCTCGTCGGCACGGCGACGGCTGGCGGCGTTGATCGCGAGGGCGACCACTCCGAGCGCGACGCCGTGAGTCTTGGCCAGTCGGGTGATCAGTGCGAGTGCGCGTTCCTTCGTCAAGGGCGCGCGGTGGGGTTGCTCGACAGTCTCAGACCTTGATCCGCTCGCCGGCCGGGTCGTACATCGGCCGCAGCGACACCTCGGCCGGGTGACAGGTGCCGGCGACGTCGACCTCCCACGTGCCGGTGCGCAGCCACTCCGGCGTGACCGGCTCGTCGCCGTGGGAGACGAACGCGAGACCGACCGCCCCGCCGAGCGTCCAGCCGTACGACGCCGCGCGGACGTAGCCGACCGCCTCACCGTCGCGGTGCACGACCTCGGCGTGGAACAGCAGGGGCTCAGGGTCGGTGAGGCGCAGCTGGACCAGCCGTTGCCTCATGCCGCCCCGCTCCCCATCGGCTGACTTGCGCGCGAGCACCGCGTCGCGGCCGAGGAACGGCTTGTCCAGGTCGAGGGCGAACCCGAGACCGACCTCGAGCGGGCAGTCGGTGTTGTCGATGTCGTGGCCGAAGTCGCGGTAGGCCTTCTCCATCCTCAACGAGGCAAGGGCCTTGAGGCCCACCGGCCGCAGGCCGTACGCCGCGCCCGCCGCCGCGACGGCGTCGTACACCCCGACGGCGTGGCCGGCGGGGACGTAGAGCTCGTAGCCGAGCTCGCCGAGGTAGGTGATGCGCACGAGCAGCACCTCGACGTGGGCGAGGGTGACCCAGCGGGCCGTGCGGAACGGGAACGACTCGGTCGACAGGTCGGCGTCGGTGAGGGTCGCGAGGACCTCGCGGGAGCGAGGGCCCTGGACGTTGAGCTGGCCGTAGTCGGTGGTCACGTCGGTGACCGTGACCCCGTCGGTCAGGTGGCGACCGAGCCACGCGAGCACGTGGCCGTGGGCGGTGTCGGAGGCGACGACGAGGAAGTCGTCGTCGGCGAGCTTGGTGACGGTGAGGTCGGCCTCGATGCGACCGCCCTCGTTGAGCCACTGGGTGTAGGTGATCGTCTCGGTCGGCCCGTCGACGGGGCCCGCAGACAGGTGGTCGAGCACACGGCCGGCACCCTCGCCCCGCACGCGGAGCTTGGCCATGAAGCTCATGTCCATCAGGCCCACAGCCTCGCGGACCGCGCGGTGCTCCGCCTCCCACTGCTCGAACCACGGCGCGCGTCCCCACGTGGGCTGGGGATCCGGGTGCTCGCCGGGACCGGCGAACCAGTCGGCCCCCTCCCACCCGGAGACCTCGCGCATGAGTCCGCCCTGCTCGACGAGCCGGTCGTGCACGGGTGAGAGCAGCTGGTCGCGTGCGGAGGTGAGCTGCTTGCCGGGTGTGTGCGCGGCGTACACCGTGCCGAGGATCTCGGTCGTGCGCGCGGCCCGGTAGGCGTCGTCGGCCTGCCAGGGCCGGAAGCGAGCCACGTCGAAGCCGGTGACGTCGACGTCGGGGCGGCCCTCGACGATCCAGTGCGCGAGGACGCGGCCGAGCCCGCCGGCCGACAGGATGCCCACGGAGTTCATCCCGGCGGCGACGAAGTAGCCGCGGATCCCCGGCGCCTCGCCGACCGCGGGCGAGAGGTCCGGCGTGAACGACTCCGGACCGCAGAAGAACGTGCGCACGCCGACCTCGAGCGTGACCGGCACGCGCGCCATGGCCTTCTCCAGGAACGGCGCCATGCGGTCCCAGTCGGGCGGGAGCGTGCCGAACGAGAAGTCCCGAGGGATGCCCTCGACCTTCCACGGCGAGGCCCGGGGCTCGAAGAGCCCGACCATCATGCCGCCGCCCTCCTCGCGGTAGTAGCCGTAGGACGCGGGGTCCTCGAAGATCGGTGCGTCCGGGTCCATCCCGTCGATCGTGTCGGTGATCAGGTAGTAGTGCTCCGCGGCCTGGTTGGGGATCACCAGGCCGTTCTGCGCGCCGAGCTCGCGTGCCCACATGCCGGCGCAGTTGACGACGTACTCCGCCTCGACCGTCTCGCCGGTGGACGTGCGTACGCCGGTCACTCTCTCGGTGGTCGAGCTTGTCGAGACCAGCACCTCCTCGACCCGCACGCCCTCGACCACCCGCACGCCGAGCTGCCGCGCACCCTTGGCCAGCGCGGTGGTCACGTCCACCGGGTTGACCCGCCCGTCGCCGGGGACGTGGAAGCCGGCGAGCAGGTCGTCGGTCCTCGCCCACGGGAAGAGCTCCGACATCTCGCGCGGGGAGATCTCCTCGACCTCGAGGCCGAGGTGGCGCTGGAAGGCGGCGACCCGGCGGTACTCCTCCAGCCGGTCGGTGTCGGCCGCGGCCTCGATCAGCCCGACCGGCTTGAACCCCGTCGACTGGCCGGTCTCGGCCTCGAGCCGGGCGTAGAGGTCGCGGGAGTGGAGGCGGATCCCGGTGCTCGTCTCCGACGTCGAGCCGAAGCAGGTCATCAGCCCGGCGGCGTGCCAGGTCGTGCCGGAGGTCAGCCGGTCGCGCTCCAGGACGAGCACGTCGGTCCAGCCCGCGTGGGCGAGGTGGTAGGCGATCGAGCAGCCGATCACCCCGCCACCGATCACGACGACGCGGGCGCGGCTGGGGAGCGCAGGAGGAGTCACCGGGCCAGGCTAGGGCGCTCGTCGACGCCGAACCGCACGGGTTCATATTCGAATGTGCGTTTGTATATCGTCCGCCTCGCAGCTATACTGATCGCATGCAGACCCTCACCCCGATGACGGCGCCGAGCGGCGTCGCCGTGCTCGAGGGGCTGCGCGACGCTCATGCTGCCCTTGACCGGGGACTCCTCCGGGACGACCGTGGCCAGGTCGTCGGCTGGGCCTCGATGGCCGGCCTCGACTCCGACGAGCTCGCCGAGGCGATCCGGCTGCAGGCCTCCCTCGAGGCGCGCATGGCCGGTCTCGGCCTGCACGTCCTCGCGGCCGCGGAGGCCTCGGACGCCAAGGCGACGACCGCCGCCACCCACACCGAGACCTGGGCCTCGCGCGCGGCCGGACGCAACCGCGAGCGGAGCTGGGGCTCGCTCGGCGTCGCCCAGCACCTGGAGAGCACCTACGCGCACGTCCGCGCAGCCCTCGCGGAGGGCCGCATCACCGACGACCACGCGCGCATCATCGTCCGCGCCTGCGAGAAGGTCGGGGGCATCGTCGAGCGGCTGCGCAGGGACGCACGCGACCGGGGGCTCACCGAGGAGCAGGTCGCCGACGCGGTGCCGACCGTCTCGCCCGAGGAGCTCGCCGCGTGCGAGCGCGTCCTCGTCGACAAGGCCCTCATGATGTCCCCCAAGCGACTGACCGCAGCCGCACGTCGTGTGCTGGCGCCGCTGCGCAAGCGCGTGGAGGTCCGTCTGCCCGAGGTCGACCCGGTCACCGGTGAGCTCACCGAGGTCGACCTCGCCCTGGTCGTCGAGGACGAGCAGGTCCGCGACGCGGAGGACGCCGCGCTGCGCGAGACCTACCTCTTCCTCCACGAGCGCGACGACGGTTGCTGGGCGGGCCAGTTCGTCCTCCCGCCGCTGGCCGGGCAGGCGCTCCGCAACCGCCTCGAGCACCTGACCGCTCCCCGCCGCGCCGCCCAGCGCGTCGCCGCCGGCGAGGAGGGTCACGGCTCGATCACCGTCGAGCCGACCGACGGCGCCACCCTCACGCACGGGGAGCGGCTCGGTCGAGCGCTCTGCGAGATCATCGAGCACCTCCCGACCGACGGGTTCGGCCGTGGCGGGGCCGTCGACGCCGCGATCGTGGTCCACATCGACGAGGGCAAGCTGCGGGCCGGCCTCGGCAGCGCGCCGCTCGCCACCGGGGGCGACCTCTCCGCGAGCGAGGCGCGCCGGCTGGCCTGCAACGCCGGCATCCTGCCGCTCGTCCTCTCCGGCGACTCGGTCCCGATCGACCTCGGCCGCGACAAACGGCTGTTCTCCCGACATCAGGCGATCGTCCTGTCCGCCCAGCACGACACGTGTGCCGCGCAGGACTGCGAGAGGCCGTTCGCCTGGTGCGACCTCCACCACCTGCTCGAGTGGTCCTGCCTCGGACCCACCGACCTGGACAACGCGGTCCCGCTGTGCGGTCATCACCATCGCCGCATCCACGACCCGCTCTACGAGCATCGCGTCCATCCCGACGGCTCGATCACCTTCGAGCACCGCTGGCCGAGTCGGCGTCGCCGGACCTGGGTGCCGCACGTCCCCTCGTGGGCCGCCTGACGGTGCGGTCAGGCGTCGCCCGCGACCAGGACGACCCGCAGCGTGCGCGGCCCGTGCACGCCCTCGACCCGGTCGAGCTCGATGTCGCTGGTCGCCGACGGGCCGCTGATCCAGGTCTGCGGGCGGGTGGGGTCGAGAGCCGTGACGGCGTCCGGCACGCCCGGCACGACCTGGTCCTCGCGGACCACGCAGACGTGCAGGTCCGGCACAAGGCTGAGCGCACGACGCCCCTGACCCGGACCGTGGGTGAGCACGATCGTGCCGGTCTCGGCGATGCCGAGCGTGGCCATGGTGACGACCGCGTCGATCCCGTCGAGCTCGGTGGGTGTGAGCCCCGTGTCCTCCACGGGGTGAGGGACGGCCCGGTCGAAGCCGGGGGGCACGACCGTGGTGCGGTCGCCGAGCAGCTCGGTCAGCACCGCCTCCACCTCGTCGGCGGTGCAGCGGTGGACGGTCGCCGTGTAGTCGGCGACCCGTTCGGCGAAGAGGTCGACGAGGTCCGTGGCGGAGTGGTCTCGACTGATCGGTCGCTGCGCTCCCTGCTCGACCACCGCTCGTGGCTCGACCACCGATCGTGGCTCGACCACCGGGGGTGGCGGGGCTCCTTCGAGCGCCGCGCGGACGCGGCCGAGGATCTCCTCGCGGGCGTTCACGACCGGCCTCCGTCGGTGCGCTTCCACCAGGCGCGGAACGACTCCTTCGGCGCGGGGGGCAGGTCGCGGGCGCCGGTCCAGGCCGACGCCCCCACGCGGCGTACGACGGCCAGGCCGGGCCGCGTGAGCCGCTCGGCCGCTCGCAGGAGCCCGGGCCGCCGGAAGGTCGCGGCGGCGGCCTTCATCGCGACCGCCTCGGGCCTCGGCACGCCGCCGCGATGGGCATCGACGACCTGCGCCCGCAGGTCGACCAGCACCGAGGGGATGTCGATCTTGACCGGGCAGACGTCGTAGCAGGCCCCGCAGAGCGAGGAGGCGTAGGGCAGCGAGTCGACCTGGTCGTCGACACCGACGCCGCGCAGCAGCGGGTTGAGGATCGCGCCGATCGGGCCGGGGTAGACCGAGCCGTAGGCGTGGCCGCCGGTGCGCTCGTAGACCGGGCACACGTTGAGGCAGGCCGAGCAGCGGATGCACCGCAGCGCCTGGCGGCCGACCTCGTCGGCGAGCGCGCGGGTGCGGCCGTTGTCGAGCAGGACGACGTGCACCTCCTGCGGGCCGTCGCCGGGCGTCACGCCGGTCCACGTCGAGGTGAAGGGATTCATCCGCTCACCGGTGGACGACCTCGGCAGCAGCTGGAGGAAGACGTCGAGGTCGGCCCAGGTCGGCACGACCTTCTCGATGCCCACCACGGAGACCAGCACCTGGGGCAGCGTCAGGCACATCCGGCCGTTGCCCTCGGACTCGACCACGACGAGCGTGCCGGTCTCCGCGACCGCGAAGTTGGCGCCGGAGACGGCGACCTCGGCGCGCAGGAACTTCTCGCGCAGGTGCAGCCGCGCTGCCTCGGCCAGGTGCGCGGGCTCGTCGTCGAGACCTTCCGGCGCCGGGCGACCGGCTCTCGCCATGCCGGCAAGGAAGATCTCGCGGATCTCCGCCCGGTTGCGGTGGATCGCCGGCACGAGGATGTGGCTGGGCAGGTCGTCGCCGAGCTGCACGATGAGCTCGGCGAGGTCGGTCTCCCACGCCGAGATCCCCTCCTGGGCGAGGGCCTCGTTGAGCCCGATCTCCTGCGTGGCCATGGACTTGACCTTCACGACCTCGTCGACGTGGTGCGCCTTCGCCACGTCGGCGACGATCCGGCAGGCCTCCTCGGCGTCGCGCGCCCAGTGCACGGTCGCTCCCGCGCGGATCAGCGACTCCTCCAGACGCACCAGGTGGGTGTCGAGGTCGAGCAGCACGCGGTCCTTGGTCGCCGCGCCCGCGGTGCGCAGCTCCTCCCAGTCGTCGACCTCGGCGACCACCCGCGCGCGCTTGTCCCGGATCGTCGCCGTGGCGTGCGCCAGGTTGGTGCGCAGCTGGGTGTTCGCCAGCGCGATGCGCGCCGCTTCGGGGAAAGGCGGCATGCCGAGGAACGTCCCGGTCACGTCCCCTCCTGCGCGGCCAGCACCTCGGCGAGGTGCATCACGCGTACGCCGGCCCGCTCGCGCGAGAGCAGTCCGCCCACGTGCATCAGGCACGAGCTGTCGCCGGCGACCAGCACCTCGGCCCCCGTGGACCGCACGTGGCGGGCCTTGTCCGCGCCCATGGCCACCGAGGTGTCGGCGTTCTTCACCGCGAAGGTGCCGCCGAAGCCGCAGCACTGCTCGGCTCCGGGCAGCTCGACCAGGTCGATGCCGCGCACCGCGCGCAGCAGCCGCAGCGGGCGGTCCCCGACGCCGAGCATCCGCAGCGAGTGGCAGGTCGGGTGGTAGGTCACGCGGTGCGGGAACGACGCACCCACGTCCTCCACCCCCAGCACGTCGACAAGGAACTCGCTCAGCTCGAAGACCTTGGGCGCGGTCTCCTCGACGGCTGCGACGAAGGCAGGGTCGTCCGAGCGACGGGCCACGATCGCGTGCTGGTGCCGCGCACACCCGGCGCACGAGCCGCTCGGCGTGACCACGGCGTCGTACCCCTCGAAGGCGCGGACGAAGGTGCGCACCACCGGCACCGCCTCGTCGAGGTAGCCGGTGTTGACCATCGGCTGGCCGCAGCAGGTCTGTCCCTCGGGGAAGTCGACGTCCACGCCCAGTCGCCGCAGCAGCGTCACCACGGCTCGGCCGGTCTGCGGCACCAGCGCGTCGTTGATGCACGTGACCATCAGGGCGACCTTCACGCCGCCATCCTGCACTGCGCCCGGGCCGTCGTCACCGTCCCGCGAGGTCCGGTGGGAGCGGACGGCTGCACTCCTCGCCCTGGCAGTCGCGCAGTCGCGCGAGGACGTCGGCCAGCAGGCGCAGACGTCCGGCGTACGACGGCCGGCGCGCGAGGTTGACGTACTCGCGTGGGTCGCGGCGTAGGTCGTAGAGCTCGTGGGCCCCGGAGGCCAGGTCGACGTAGAGGTAGCGCGGCGTGCGCAGGCCGATGGCGAACCGGACGTCGCGGTCGCCTCCCGGCAGCACGGCCCGGCCGGCCCAGTCGGTCCGCCGCTCGATCTCCGGGTGCTGCGGTCCGGTCTCGGTCAGCACGCCGCGGGTCCAGCCGCGGTCGCCGTGCCGCGCCACCCCGAGCAGCGACACCCCGTCGACCTGGGTCCGCGGGGTCACGCCGGCGAGCTCGGCGATGGTCGGGGCGAAGTCGATGGAGCTGAACGGGTCGTTCCTGACCTGGCCCGCGGGGATGCCCGGCCCCCGCATCAGCAGCGGCACCCGCAGCGACGGCTCGTGCGGCCAGATCTTGCCCTCGCGCATCCGCTGCTCACCGAGGAAGTAGCCGTTGTCGGAGGTGAACACCACCAGCGTGCGGCCGAGCTCGCCACTGCGCCGGAGGGCACGAACGGTCCGCCGCACCTGCTCGTCGACGACCGACAGGGCCTCGGCCCGCTGGCGCGTCACCTCCAGCAGCGCTGCCTTCTCGGCCGCGTTGAGCGCAGGCTTCTGGAGGTAGCCGGGCTTGTCGCGGAAGTCGGGGTCCACCCACGACACCCCGGGCGCCTGGCGGATCCTGCGGTCGAAGGCCCCCTTGACGTCGTTCGGCCGCGCGGTCGTGGGGAACGTCGTCACCTCACCGTCGTCGCGCACGACGGGGCCCGGGTCGTCGGGCTCGACCGGCCAGCCGTGGTGCGGCGCGGCGAAGGAGAGGTAGAAGAGGAACGGCCGCTCGGACGCCGCCCTCCGGGCGATGATCCGCTCGCTGAGGCGGCCGTAGACCCGCGTCTGGTAGCGACCCTCGTAGGGGGTGAAGCCGTGGCCGTTGCGGCTCAGGGTGGTGTCGAAGAAGTCGTAGGTGTCCCCGGCGTAGGGGCTGAACGGAGCGAAGCCCTGGTCGAACGACGCCCTCCAGTCGGTCCACCCGGGCGGCACGTAGGACAGCGAGGTCCCTCCCGACGACCGCGGCGCCGGCCACTTGCCGAAGCCGTTGAGGTACTTCCCGACGTAGGTCGTGGTGTAGCCGGAGTCGTGCAGCCAGGTGGCGAACGTCGACCGGTCGTCGAACGACGGGAAGGCGTAGGGCAGCAGCACGCTCATCACGCGGTGGTTGTGGGCGTAGCGCCCGGTGAGCACCGAGGCACGGGCCGGGCAGCACAGCGGGTAGGGCGAGAACGAGTTGCGGAACCGCACGCCCTTGTCGCCGATCATCCGGCGGGTCCACGGCATGAAGCGCAGGTCGTCGTCCCGCATGTCGTCGGTCATGATGAACACGACGTTGGGCCGCGGCCGCAGCACGACGCGGGGCTCGACCTGCTGGACCTGCTGGGCCTGCCCGAGGGACGTCGTCCCCGGTGCCGTCCGTCCGGTGCTGGGTGAGGACGGGATGCCCGCGACCGCGGCCGCCAGCAGCACCACGAGCGCCCCCCGCCACCGGCCCACCATGTCACCCCCTTCGGTCGGCACCCACCGTAGGGGTCCGGACGCGTCACCGGCAGAGTCGGTCGTACCCGGGCAGGGGTACGACCGGCCCGTCCTCGACCGGCGGTCAGGCGAGGCCGAGCACGCGGACGTAGAACGCCAGCTCGCGCTCGAGGGCGTCGATGATCGTCTCCTTGCGGCGGAAGCCGTGCCCCTCGCCGTCGTACACCTGGAGCTCGACGTCGCGACCGGCCTCGCGCAGGGCGGCCGCCAGCTCCTCCGCCTGCGCAAGGGGTACGACGAGGTCGTCGCGTCCCTGCAGGAGCAGCAGCTCCCCGTGGAGGTCGGCGATGTGGTTGATCGGGGAGCGCTCGTCGTAGGTCGCCCGCCCCTCGGGCCACGGGGCGACGAGACGGTCGAGGTAGCGCGACTCGAACTTGTGCGTGTGCTCGGCCAGCGCCCCGAGGTCAGCGACGCCGAAGAGGCTCGTGCCGGCGGCGAACGCGTCGCTGGTGGTCATCGCGCGCAGCACGGCGTAGCCACCGGCGCTCCCGCCTCGGATCACCAGCCGCGAACCGTCGGCGTGCCCCGCCTCGGCCACCGAGCGGGCACCCGTGACGATGTCGTCGATGTCGACGGTGCCCCAGCGACCGAGGAGGCGGTCGCGGTAGGCGCGACCGAAGCCCGTGCTGCCGGAGTAGTTGACCAGGAGGACCGCGAAGCCGCGAGAGGTCCAGAACTGCGTCGCCGCGGAGTAGCGCATCTCCGCGCGACCGGTCGGGCCGCCGTGCGCCATCACGACCAGTGGGGGCAGGTCGCCCTCGGGCCCCGTCACGTCGGCGTTGCGCGGCTCGAAGCGGACGCCGTGCACCTCGTCGCCCTCGGAGTTGCGCCAGGTCCACGGCAGCGGCAGCGAGACGTGCGCCGGGTCGGGCGTCTCGTCGCGGGGGTTGAGCACCCGCAGCGGGCCCGCCGCCGGGCCGCGCAGCACCACGGACGGCCCCTGCCCGTCGCCGCGCTCGAACGCGACCTCGCCGTCGGTGGCGACGAGGTGGTCGTTGAAGGTCCCCGCCTGGGCGAGCGGTTCGGTCACCCCGGTCCGGGCGTCGAGCACGCCGACGCCCTGTCCGTCGAGCCGCCACCACCGCACCAGCGCGCGGTCGGCGTCGAGGACGGCGAAGTCGCGCATCCCCAGCACCCACTGAGGACTGCCGTGGTCGGCCCGCTCCTCGTGCACCGCCACCGGACCGTCGCCGGTGTCACGGTGCAGCAGCCACCAGCCGGACTCGTCGCCGATGAACCACAGAGCCCCGTCGGGCCCGAACTGCGGCTGCAGCACCGAGACGCCCTCGCGGCCGGCGACCACGACGACGTCGGCGACCCCGTCGGCGGTCAGCCGCGCGCGGAGCAGCCGGGTCGAGTCCCACGGCATGTGGGGGTGGTCGTAGGTCACGAACGCGATCTCGGCGCCGTCCGGGGAGACCGCCGGCCGCGAGACGAAGTCGTTGCCCGTGTGGAGCACCGTGCCCCCGCCCTCGTTGTCGCCGCGCAGGTCGAGGCGCACCAGCTCGTTGGCGGGCTCGGGCTCGCGCGAGTGGTCCTCGCGCACCGCGTAGACGCGGTCGCCGTGCAGCACCAGGCCGCCGTACCTCCAGGGGCCCTCGGGCGTGATCGCGACCGGCTCCTCGGCGCCGCGGTCCAGCCGCCGCAGCCGCCCGTCGTCGAAGTGGGAGAACACGACCGTGCCGTCCTGCACGGCGTAGCTCCCGCCGCCGTACTCCTGGACGCGCGAGCGGACGTTCCACTCCGTGCCCAGCACGTCCGCGGCGGTCGAGCCGTCGTGCCGCACGAGCGCGACGCGCCCCGCCTCGGTGGGCCGCAGCTCCAGCCAGTACGTCGACGGACCGTCGACCCGCACCTCGTCGAGGCCGACCGTGCCGGTGGCGAGGTCCTCCGGGCTGATCGGGGAGGGCCAGGTGCCGAAGGGAAGGGTCTGCATCCCCCGACCCTAGGACGCCGGGCGTGATGGTCGTAGGCTCCGCGGGTCGGCTGGACGTCGACGTCAACGGCAACGGCACGCCCAACAAGGTGGGCCTCGTCCGCCGCGGGGACACCCAGAACGGGTCGTGGACCGTGCGGGTGTCGGTCGGCTCCCGGGTGGTGACGGCGACGCGCAAGACCGCCGGCTGGTACGGGTCGCCGTGGCAGGGCGCGGCGAACGTCGACGGGCGCCCCGGCAAGGAGCTGTTCCTCGGGGTCATGGCCGGCGCCCACACGCAGTTCTTCGCCGCCCTCGCCTACCAGGGCGGCAAGCTCGTCGAGCGTCACGCGCCGAGCCCTCGTGGCGGGGTGTGGACGATCGACGGCGCCTACGCGATCGAGTACGGCTGGTGGCGCCGCCAGGACGAGCCGCCCGGTGTCGTGCGCCTCAAGCGTGCCGACCGCAACGACGACTGCCGGACGTTCGACGCCCGCATCAGCACCTTCCGATGGACGTCCGACGGCTGGGTGCGCAAGTCCACCAAGCGCTACCCGCACGCTTCGCAGGACTTCGTCAGCGGCTGGGGCGGCTTCCACATCCGCGGCTTGCAGCGCTACTGACCGTCCGGCTCGACGACCAGGTCGGCGTACGTGTCGTCGTCGACGTCGAACCAGCCGAAGCGCTCGCGCAGCCCTGCCAGGTGGTCGATGTAGGTCGTGCGCTCGACGTAGCTGGCGTGCCGCGGGCTGTCGACGTAGTCGATCCCGCCGCGCAGGTCGGGGTGGTCGGTGCGCTTGAGCTCGCTCAGCTCGGCCTTGTGCCGACCGGTCTCGCGGGCGTGGATGTCCATCACGACCAGCTGCGCCATCTCGTCGAAGCGCTGGTAGGCCGCGTCGGCGAGCTCCACGAAGCCCAGCACGTAGAGCGAGTCGTGCTCGCGGGCGCAGATGTTCAGCCACAGCTGGGGATGGCCGCGGTCCCAGGTCAGCAGCGACTCGTCGAGGAAGGGCAGGGCGTAGGTGTAGCCCGTCGCCAGGATCACCTCGTCGAGCTCGACCTCGCTGCCGTCGGCGAACACCGCGCCGCCCGGGGTCAGCCGCTCGACGTCGGGCTTCGCGACGAGGTCGCCGTGCGCGAGGTGGTGGAGCACCTGGGTGTTCATGATCGGGTGGCTGCTCAGCGCCTCGTGGTCGGGCGCGGGGAGGCCGAAGCGGGTCAGGTCGCCCACCAGGGCGTCGAGCATCTCGTCGACGTCCCGGGAGAGCACCATCCCCTTCGGTGGCTCGATCCTGCCGGTCAGCAGGGCATCGGTCGGCAGGCCCGCGATGTGCTTGGGCACGAAGCGGTAGCCCCGGCGCACGGAGAGGTACGCCGCGTCCGCGTGCCGGGCCGCGTCGCAGGCGATGTCGACGCCCGAGTTGCCCGCACCGACGATGAGCACCCTCTTGCCGCGCAGCTCGATCCCGTCGCCGAACGTGTTGGAGTGGCGCACGGTCCCCCGGAACTCGTCCCGACCCTCGAGGGCGGGGAGGTTCGGGTGCCAGGTGACCCCCGGGCACGCGACGAGGCCGTCGTACTCCCGGACCTGGGTGGTGCCTCCCGCGCCGCGCAGCGTGACCCTCCATCGGTCGTCGGGAAGGGGCTCGGCCCGCTCGACCGCGGTGCCGAGCGTGACCATCCGGTCGAGGCCGTAGCGGCGGGCGAACGCGTGCAGGTAGTCGCGCACCTCGTCCCAACGCGGGTAGTCGGGCAGGTGGCTGGGCATCGGGTAGCCGTAGAACCCGCTGGTCCAGCGCGAGCTGATGAAGTGCGCCGAGGAGTACATCGGCGACCCGGGGGCGTCGGCGTTCCAGATCCCACCGAGCTCGTCGTGGCGCTCGAACCAGTCGAACGGCACACCCTCGCGCAGGAGCGCGCGCGCCATCACCATGCCCGCCGGGCCGGCGCCGACGACGCAGTAACGCCTCGTGTAGCTGGGCTTCGTGGTCCGGGTGTCCGGTCGGTGACGGTGCGTGGTGTGCGCGAGGCCGGCGAACCGGCGAGGGCTCCGGCGTCGCAACCGGTCCGCGGCGACCCACCCGGCGACCGCCGCGAGCACGATCACCAGCGGCACGCCGTTGACCACCGGGTTCGTGGCCCCGGTGAGCGTCGCGTAGTGCAGGCACGCGAGGACGAACGCCGCGGTCAGGCCGAGGCTCGCCACGACCGGGGCGGCCAGCCCTCCGAACCAGTGGCGGTCGTGCCGCGTGCGGAAGAACGCCAGCACGGAGAACGCCGTGATCCCCTGCATGAGCACGAGGCTGAGCGTCCCGAGCCCCACCAGCGCCGAGGCGATCACCTCGTAGGGATCCGCGCCCGCGACACCCAGTGCGCCGACCACACCGACGGTCAGCAGCGTCACGACCCCGCTGCCGACGTGCGGGCTCTGGTGCACGGGGTGGTAGCGCCCCCACGCGGCCGGTGCGACCCCCTCGAAGCCCAGCGCGAAGAGGTAGCGCGACGCCGCGTTGTGCAGCGCGATCCACGACGCCAGCACGCTGGTGCACAGCAGGACCGCGGCGGCGTCGAGGAGCGCCGTGCCGCCGTACTGCTCGGCGAGGTTGAAGACCAGGTCGCCCAGCTCGTCCTTCGCGCGTCCGGGCGCGGCCTCCCCTCCGGCGCCGCCGATGATGATCCACGAGGTGAGCACGTAGAACACCGCGATCACCGAGACGCTGATGTAGAGCGCGCCCGGGATGCTGCGCTCCGGGTGCTTCGTCTCCTCGCCGTAGAGCGCCGCGGACTCGAAGCCGATGAAGCTGGTGAAGGCGAACATCAGCGCGATGCCCAGCGAGCCGCCCGCCACCTCGGCCGGGCTGAACGAGCCGGCCGGGAACGCGCCACCGCCCTTCTCCCCCACGACCAGCACGTCGAGCACGAGCAGCACCGCGAACTCCAGCACCATCAGCACGCCGAGGAAGCGCGCGGACACGTCGGCGCTGCGGTAGCCGAACACCGCGACGACCACCGTGCCCACCGCGGCCGGCCAACCCCACGCCAGGTCGATCCCGGACTCGGCGGCCACCAGCGAGACGAAGTAGCCGAACGCCGCGGCGAGCCCGAGGGTCTGGCCCAGGTAGCCCAGCGCCCCGACGTACCCCGACGCGATGCCGGCGCGCTTGCCGAGCCCCTTGGCGACGTAGACGTAGAACGCGCCGTTGTTGACCACGCGCCGCGTCATCGAGGAGTACGCCGCGGCGAAGCAGAGCAGCACGAGCCCGGCCAGGAGGTACGCCGCCGGGAGCGTGATCCCGTCGCCGCGGGCCAGCGCGAGGGGCGCGTTGCCCGCGACCGCGGCCATCGGGGCCGCCGCGGCGATGACCATGAAGACGACCCGCCGGGTGGACAGCACCCGGCGGGAGGAGGGCGCGTCCGGCATGGCCAGAGGATAGGACCGACCGCGGGCTACCGTGCCGTCACGGTCGTCGAGCTTGCCGAGACGTCCAGCGCCGGAGCCCGCTGAACAGCCCGCTCCACCACAAGCCCATGAACACGAGCACGGCGAACCACGGCAGGTGGCTGGTGACGGCCAGCACCATGAGCAGCAGGAAGACCCACGTCAGCCGCACGCCCATCCACCACGACCGGCGCTGCGCCGGCCGGCGGGGCGGGCGCACCGGGGCCGGCGGGGCGAGCGCAGGCAGGTCGCGGAACAGGGGCGCCAGGTCACCGGAGGTGCGGGCCGACCAAGCCGCGTCCGCGCGCTCGTCGAGCTCCTCCTTGGTGAGCCGACCGGCGACGTAGTGCTCACCCAGGGCGGCGATCGCGGACTCGCGCTCGGCGTCGCCGATGCGCACCTGGGGGCCACCGCCGCGAGCTCCGTTGACCGCCCCGGACACCGCACCGGTGAGGGCCGCGGTCCACATCGCGCGCTGCTGCTGCTTGATCCGCTCGACCTCCGCGCGGCGCGCCCAGCGGTCGTCGTAGCGGCCGGTGTGGGGGCCGGTGTGGGGGCCGGTGTGGGGGCCGCAGCTCATGACGGCTCCCCGTCGGCCAGGAGCGTGTAGAGCCGTCGACGGGTCTCGGAGAGGATCTCCGCGGCCTCGGCCTGCTGCTGGCGCGTGCCGGTGGTGATCACCTGCCACACCGCACCCATCACCTGCCCGATGACCGGCTTGAGGTCGCCCGCCTCCCCGCCGGACGTGGGCTGCTGCGCCTCGTCGAACGGGCGCCAGGTCTCGGCGAGCTCCTCGGCGCGCTCCTCGACGTAGACCCGCCCCGCGGCGGTGAGCTGGAGGAGCCGGCGGCCCTCCGGGCTCGTGCCCTCGACCAGGCCCTCGTCCTCGAGCTGCTGGATCGTGGGGTAGACCGAGCCGGGGCTGGGCTTCCAGAGGCCGTTGCTGCGCTCGGCGATCTGCTGGATCACCTGGTAGCCGTTCATCGGCTCCCCCGAGAGCACGTCGAGGATCGCGGAGCGCACGTCACCGCGGCGGACCTTCGGCGCGCCCTTGGCGGACTGCCCGGCCTGCGCGAGCCCGAAGAGCCCGGTCAGCCACGGTGGGGGCCCTGAGGATCTCCAGGCCTGCTGGTGGCCCCAGTCGGACCACTCGGACCAGCCGCCTCCGCGGCCTCCCTGCCAGTGCTTGTTCGGCATCGCCGACCTCCCTCACGACCGTTCGCGATAGTCAGACGATATATCGCCGACAGTCGCCGGCCAAGGGCCCGACGGGAAGGGGCTCAGGCGGTACGACGCGCGTGCGCGACCCGGGTGGCGCTGAGGAAGGACCAGGCCCCGATGGCGGCCCACATCACGTTGGACGCGACGCTCGGCCACGCGGCGTACGCCATGGCGCCCACGCCGGCCAGCACGCCTCCGGCGACGTTCATCGCGGCGTACGTCCGTGACGTCGCGACCAGTCTCCCGTTGGCCATCAGCACGTAGGCCAGCATCGTCCCGATCGTGCCCATCCAGCCCAGCGACGCCGCGATCATGCGCCCGCCTTCCGTTGTCCTCGCAGCCATGACGTCGCGATCCGCGCCCGTCCGAGGACAATGGTGAGGTCCCCAGACGTTCAGATCAATCGCAGATCTCTGCACTCCGCCTTTAGCATTGCTTAAGTGGAGATCGACCCCCGACGCCTGCGTTTCCTGCTCGCGGTCGCGCGCGCCGGCGGCGTGCTCGCGGCGGCTGACGAGCTCGGCGTCAGCGCGTCAGCCGTGTCCCAGCAGCTCGCCCGGCTCGAGCTGGAGGTGGGCCGCCCGCTCCTGGACCGCACGCCTCGCGGGGCGGTGCTCACTGCCGCCGGGCACACCCTCGCCGAGACCGCGGAGGAGGTGGAGCGGTCGCTCGAGGAGGCCCGGGCCCGCCTGGTCGGGGAGGACTCCGACACGGTCGGCTCGGCGCACCTCGGGACGTTCCAGACCTTCCTGGTGACGGTCCTGCTGCCGCAGCTGCCGCAGTGGCGTGCACGGTTCCCGCGCATCCACCTCGACATCGTCGAGTCCGACCGCGACACCCTGGTGCGCTCCCTGCGCTCCGGCGAGCTGGACCTCGCGGTCGTCGAGCTCGACGCCGGCGAGCCCAACCGCGCGCTCCCTCGCGGCGTGCGCGAGACGCCCCTGCTCGACGAGCCGTGGAAGCTCGTCGTCCCGGCCGGCACCACGATCGCGGGTGACGTCGTCGACCTGGCGCGGCTCCCGCTGCCCTGGCTCGGCGCCGAGCCGTCGGCCGCGAGCTGGCAGGCCGTGCGGCGCGTGCGGCGCTCGCTCGGCGTGCGCACCGCGCCCGTCCACACGTTCGCCAACTTCCAGAGCGCCGTCGCACTGGTCGCGGCCGGGGAGGGCTTCACGCTGCTCCCGTCGCTGGCCCTGCACCTGCAGACCATGGAGGGCGTGGACGTGCTCGACGTCCCCGGTCTCGGCACCCGCCGCATCGTCCTGCGTCAGCGCGACACCGGTGACGTCGAGGCCGTCGAGGCGGTGGCGACCCTGGTGCGCGACGCCGCTGCGTCGCTCGGCCAGGAGCTGGTGTGAGCCCGGCCCGGCGGGACCAGCGTCAGGCGAAGCGCCACTCGATGCGCGAGCGGTAGGTCTCACCGGGTCGCAGGACGGCCGAGGGCCACTGCGGGTGGTGCGGGGTGTCGGGGAACAGCTGCGGCTCCAGGGCGAGGCCGTCCCCCATGCGGTAGATGCCGCCGGCCAGCGACGGGACCGGTGCGTCGAAGTTGGCGGTGAACACCTGCAGCCCGGGCTGGTCGGACCACAGCTCCACCCGCGTGCTGGTGGTCGGCGTCGACAGGGTCGCGTGCCGGCGCAGGCCGTCGCCGCGCACGGCGAGGCAATGGTCGAGACCGCACGCCGCTGCCACCTGCTCGTGGCCGCTGCGGGCGGCCTGGCCCACCCGGGTCGGCGCTCGCAGGTCGAACGGGGTGCCGTCGACCGGTGCGATGCCGGTCGGGATCCCCTCCAGGACGGGCAGGTAGTGGTCCGACGGCACCTCGAGCACGTGGTCGTCCACGGTGCCGGCGTCCTGGCCGTCGAGGTTGAGGTAGGCATGGTGGGTCAGGTTGACCACGGTCGGTGCGTCCGTGGTGGCGGTCAGCTCGATGGTCACGCCGTCCCCGTCCACCTGGTAGGCGACCCGCGCCGTCACCGTCCCCGGGAAGCCCTGGTCGCCGTCCGGACTCACCAGCTCGAGCACGACCTCGTCCTCGGTCTGGGAGACCACCTCCCACAGTCGCCGGTCGAACCCGTCCGGTCCGCCGTGCAGCGAGTTCCCGTCCTCGTTGGCGGCCAGCCGGACCTCGCGCCCGTCGAGCTCGAAGGACGCCCCCGCGATCCGGTTGGCATAGCGCCCCACGGTCGCGCCGACGTACGCCGGACTGGCCAGGCGGTCCTCCACGCTGCGGTGCCCGAGGGCCACGTTGCGACGGACCCCGTCCCCGCAGGTGACGGTCAGCGTGTGCAGCGCCGCCCCGAGCGTGAGCACCTCGACCACGGGCCCCGGCGCGGCACCGACCACGAGCACCTCGACCTCGTGGCCGTCGGGCAGCGCCGAACCGGCGTCGTCGGGTGGTGGTCATCCGCGTCATCGCCTCCAGGCTGTCGGCGTGCTCGGGCGGGAGCGAGGGCTTGGAGATGGAGCCGCCTGTCGGAATCGAACCGACGACCTATTCATTACGAGTGAATCGCTCTACCGACTGAGCTAAGGCGGCCAGCGGCTCGCACGTCGGCGAGCCACGGGAGCCGAGTATAGGGGGCGTCGGCGAGCCGGGAACAACCGGTTGACCTGCCACGTTGGCGGTCCATGGCCACCGACCCGCTCACGTCTGTCGTGCCCGCACTGCCACCGATCGCCGAGCAGGTCGCGCGCCTGCGGTCGCTGGGTCTGGAGGTGCCTGGTCTCGACGAGCTCCACCCTCGGGAGCCGCTCGACCACGGGACGGACGGCGCGCTCGTGGCGCTGGCTCCCGGCAGTGTGCCGGTCGATCTCCTCGCCACCCTGCTCACTCTGGGCGACCGGACGGGCTTCGTCGTCGAGGACCTGACCGACGTGGAGAAGTTCCTGCCGACCGTGGGGCTTCCCGCGGGGCAGGCCTACCTCGTCCACGGGCTCGACCGGGGTGACGACCTTCGTGACCGGCGGCCGTCCGAGGCACTGCCCGAGCTCGAGCGCCGCGGACGCAGCCCGCTCACGCTGCAGGAGGGGATCTCCTGGCTGCTCCAGGTGCCCGCGGTGCTGGCCGACAACCACTGCTTCATGACCGTCGGCAGCCGGCGCCCCCGTCCGAGCGGGTACGACGCGCGCACGCCCGCGATCTGGATCAGCCGCGGGACCGGCCGCGACGGTGCCGGGCGCCGGGGTGCGCCCAAGGTCGGGTGGTGCTGGTGGAACAACCGGCACACGTGGCTGGGGTTCGCGTCGTGCACCGGGCGTGGTCGGTCAGCGCCAGGCCCTGAGGCGCGCTCGGCGCCTCGACCGGCTCAGCAGGGTCAGCAGCGTCAGCAGGGTCAGCAGGGTCAGCAGCTGACGGTGTCCGGGGGGACCGTGCCGGAGACGAGGTAGGCCTCGACCGCCTCGTCGACGCACTTGTTGCCGGCCTTGTAGCCGGTGTGCCCGTCGCCGTCGCGCTTGACCAGCACGGCGTCGTCGAGCTGCCTCACCAGGCCCTCGGCCCACGACAGCGGCGTTGCCGGGTCGCGCGTGGTGCCCACGACCATGATCGGCGCGGACCCGGTCGCCCGGAGCGGGTGCGGCTTCTTGCCACTGTGGACAGCCCATGACCCGCACGCGGTGAGGCCCCAGGCGAACAGCCGGCCGAAGGTCGGGGACGCCTTGATGATCGGCCCCTGCACGCGGGCCACCTCGCCGGGGTCGACCCACTCGTCGCGGTCGAGGCAGTTGACGGCGTAGATCGCCTCGCCCGAGTTGTCCTTGTAGCCGTCCTTGCCTCGGTTGAGGTAGGCGTCGGCGAGCTGGAGCAGCACCTTGCCGTTGCCCGCGAAGGCCGACTTGAGGCCGACGTCCAGGGCGTACCAGAAGTCACGGTTGTAGAGCGGCGCCCAGATCCCCAGCACCGCGAGGCCCTCGGTGAGCGGCCGGCCCTCGGCGGCCGGCAGGGGCTCGGCGTCGGTCTGCTCGAGGAGGTCCTGGATCCTGCCGATCCCCTCGTCGACGCTGTCGCCGAGGTAGCAGTCGCCCTTGTCGACGCAGTGGCCGACGTAGGCCCGCAGCGCGGTCTCGAACCCCTTGGCCTGGACCTCGGCACCCTTGACCAGGCTGACCGTCGGGTCGACGGCACCGTCGAGGACCATCCGCCCGACCTTGTCGGGGAACAGGTCGGCGTAGGTCCCGCCGAGGAAGGTGCCGTAGGAGGCGCCGAAGTAGAGCATCTTGGGCTGCCGCAGCGCCGACCGCAGCACGTCCATGTCGCGGGCCGCCTCCTCGGTGGAGACGTGGCGGGTGAGCGCGCCCGACCGAGCCAGGCAGCCCTCGCCGAACTGGCGCAGCAGCGCGTCGGACAGCTGCTGCTCGGGCACGTCGTCGGGGTCGGGGTCGGAGGCGGCGAACTCGTCGAGCTGCTCGTCGCTCAGGCAGTCGATCGGGTCGCTGCGACCGACACCGCGCGGGTCGAAGCCGACGATGTCGAAGTAGGTGCGGATCGGCTTGTTGAAGTAGGTCGTGGCGGCGGCGGCGTAGTCGACCCCGGACGCGCCCGGGCCGCCGGGGTTGACCAGGAGCGACCCCACCTTGCTGTCCTGGTCGCCGGCCGGCACGCGCAGCAGCGACAGCTCGATCGTGCGGCCCTGCGGCTGCGCGTAGTCGAGCGGGACCTCGAGCGTGGCGCACTGGTCACCCTTGCGGCAGTCCTGCCAGTCCAGGGTCTGCCCGTAGTAGTCCTCGAGACCCGCGGGGACGTCCTCGGTGGCCGGCGTGCCGCTGGAGGACGACGCCGACGCCGAGGTCGACGTGCTGGTCTCGACCGGCCGCGGCTCGGGACCGGCGTCGCCGGCGCCGGAGCAGGCGGACAGGGCGAGGGCGGCGACCAGCGCGGTCGCGAGGGTCGAGCGGAGACGGGCGGGCTCAGGCACGAAGTGCCACCATCATCGACTCCAGCGCCAGGAGGGGTGGGGTGTTGAACTCGAGCATCTGCTCGCGGGCAGCGTAGATCGCGTCGATGCGCTGGAGGTTGCTCTCGGGCGTCGTGCGGCGGCCCAGCTCGGTCAGGTCGGGCCGCAGCTCCTCGTTGACCAGCGGCTTGGTGGAGCCGAGCTGGAGCAGGAGCAGGTCGCGGTAGACCGAGACCAGGTCCATCAGCACCCGGTCGACGCTGTCGTTGACCGCGCGCCGCTCCCGCGCCTTGACCTCCTTGTCGAGCTGGGAGACCGCTGCCCGTGCGGACACCGTCGAGCGGGCCTTGCGGTCCTCGCCGTAGACCATCTCGACGTTCTTGAACTCGCGCGTGCGGAACGCCTCGATCTGCTCGGCGCTGTCCTGCTTGGCCAGGTCGGCGATGTTGGCCGCCGCCGTCATGCAGTCGCCGAGGCCGCGCAGCCTGGCGGGCAACGTGATCACCTCGCGGCGCCGGTTGCGCACGGCCTCGTCGAGCGCGAGCGCACGGGCCCGGCCGATGTGACCCTGGGCGGCACGGGCGGAGTAGGCCGCGAGGGCCTCGGGCACGCCGTGGCGCTCGACCAGGAAGCGCGTCACCTCCTCGAGGTGGGGGGTCGTGAGCTGCAGCGTCCGCGAGCGGGACCGGATGGTGGGCAGGACGTCGCTGGGGTTGGGCGCGCAGAGGATCCACACCGTGCGGGGGTGGGGCTCCTCGATCGCCTTGAGCAGCGCGTTGTTGGCGTGCTCGTTGAGCCGGTCGGCGTCCTCGACGACGAGGATCTGCCAGCGCCCACGCATGGGCTTGAGGGCGGCGCGCAGCACCCACTCCCGGGCCAGGTCGACGGAGATGATCATCCGCTCGGTGCTCTGCACGAGCACGTCGGGGTGACTGCCCGCCAGCGCCGTGCGGCACGCCTCGCACTCGCCGCACCCGGCCTGCTCGCACTGGAGCGCCGCGGCGAACGCGAGCGCCGCGTTGGAGCGCCCGGAGCCGGGCGGACCGGTGACCAGCCATGCGTGGCTCATGCCGTGCCCACGAGCCGCCGCCTGGAGGGTCTGGATCGCCGGGGCCTGCCCGACGAGCGAGTCGAAGACGCTCACGCGGTGGCTCCGTCCCGCGGGGACGCTCCCACCAGCAGCGGCCGCAGCCGCTCGCGCACCTGCTCCTCGATCTCCTCGGGCGTCTGCCGGCCGTCGACGACGAGGTAGTGGTCGGGCTGCGCCTCGGCCAGCCGCAGGAACATCGCGCGCACCCGCTCGTGGAAGTCGGCCGACTCGGCCTCGATGCGGTCGCGCTCCTCGAAGCGGGTCAGGCCGTGCTCGGGCGCCACGTCGAGCAGCACGGTGAGGTGGGGTCGCAGGTCGCCGGTGGCCCACCGGGCGATGCGCTCCACGTCGTCGTCGAGCAGGTCGCGGCCCGCGCCCTGGTAGGCGATCGTCGAGTCGACGTAGCGGTCGGTGACCACCACCTCGCCGCGGGTCAGGGCGGGCAGCACGACGCGGTCGACGTGCTCGGCCTTGTCGGCGGCGTACATCAGCGCCTCGGCGCGGTGCGAGATCACGCCGGTCTGCGGGTCGAGCACGATGCGGCGCAGCTCGCGGCCCACCTCGGTGTCACCGGGCTCGTGGGTCAGCAGCACGGAGTAGCCCTCGGCCTCGAGCCACGTCTGCAGGCGTCGCGCCTGGGTCGACTTGCCCGCGCCCTCGCCGCCCTCGAAGGCGACGAAGACGCCGCGCTCGGTGAAGACGCCGGCGCCGGTCGCCGCCAGCGGGTCGGTGGCCGCGCCCGCCTCGCGCCGCAGGGCGCCGCTCAGATCGCTCAACAGGGACCTTCCCTCGTGGTCGTCCATCAGACGGTAGGCCAGCACGCCGACAACCGTGAGCAGCAGGGCCGCGAGCACGATGGTGACCGCGGCGCCGCCGTACTCGAACAGCCTCCCACCGCCGGCCACCTCGGGGCCGAACGCGACGGTGCCGACCAGGCCCGCCAGCAGCGGGGCGACGGCCAGGACCAGCGCCAGCGCCAGGCGTACGGCGGACCCGACGAACGCGAACGTCCTCCCGCGCACCTCGTCGGGCACCTCGAGACCGAGCATCGTCATGCCGTTGATCCACGCCGTCCCGGCGAGGAACCCGACCGCGACGGCGAGCCCGACCACGACCTCGAGGTGGGGCACCAGCGCCAGCGGCACCAGGAGGAGCCCGCACCCGACGAGGGCGAAGCCGAACACGCGACGGCGGTTCATCCGCCTCAGCAGCCGCGTCCCGCGCCACATCCCGAGCCCCATGCCGACGAAGACCGCTCCGAAGAGCACGGCGTAGCCCGCGTCGCCGCCGCCGAGGTCGTCGACGTAGGTCCTCGCCAGGCCGACCACCACCCCTCCGGCGGCGAACGCACCGACCATGCCGGTGACCAGCCCGCGCACGAGCGGCGTGCCCACGACGTACCTCCAGCCGTGCAGCACCGCTGCGACGAGGTTGGTCTCGCCGTGCAGGTCGGCGGGGCCGCGCGGGATCTGGTGCAGGGAGGCGATGACCAGGCCCGAGACGATGAACGAGATGCCGTTGAGCCACAGGGCCAGGTCGACCGCGCCCCGCTCGAGGAAGCCCAGCAGCGACGGGAAGAGCCGGTCGACCGTGGTGAGCAGCGCGAAGAGCGCGGCCGCGGGCACGGCCGAGGCGTAGGTCGTCGTCGTGCTGATCGCGTTGGCCGACTCCAGCTGCGCGGGCGAGACCAGGTTGGGCACGGTGGCGTCCTTGGACGGCCCCCACACCAGGCTGACCGACTCGACCAGCACGGTGACCACGAAGACCCACCACAGCTCGCCCACGAACGGGATCGAGAGGAACAGCAGCCCGCGGACGTAGTCGCCCCAGACCAGGACCGTACGGCGGTCGGTGCGGTCGGCGACGTAGCCCGCGACCGGTCCGACCACCAGCGCCGGGACGACGCGGAGGAAGAGCACGCCGGCGATCGCGTAGTTGCGCGCGGCGTACCCCTCGACCATGAGGTTGGCCATCGCGGTCAGCGCCAGCAGCCCCAGCCAGTCACCGAGGCTGGAGAGCCCGAGCCCGATCCACAGCCGGCGGAACCCCGGGACCCGTAGGACGGGCCCGTCCCCGGTGATCGAGCCTGTCGAGATCACCTCGTCGGCTCGTCGTGGTCTCGACAAGCTCGACCACCCACTACTTCTTCTTCGCCGTGGTCTTCTTGGCGGTCGCCTTCTTGGTGGTCTTCTTGGCCGTCGACTTCTTCGCCGTCTTCTTGGCGCCGCGCTTCTGGGGCGCAGGGCCCTTGGCGCGCTTCTCGGCGAGCAGCTCGGCGGCGCGATCGAGCGTGATCGTCTCGTGGTCGTCGCCCTGGCGCAGGGTCGCGTTGTACTCCCCGTCGGTGACGTAGTAGCCGAAGCGCCCGCTCTTGACCGTCACCTTGTTGCCGCTGGCCGGGTCCTCGCCGAGCTCCTTGCCCGGGTTGGCCGCCGCGCGCCCGCGCTGCTTGGGCTGGGCGTAGATCCTGAGCGCCTCGTCGAGGGTGATCGTGAGCAGCTGCTCCTCGGACTCGATCGAGCGGGAGTCCGTGCCCTTCTTGAGGTAGGGCCCGTAGCGGCCGTTCTGGGCGGTGATCTCCTCCCCCGACTCGGGGTCGACGCCGACCACCCGCGGCAGGGTGAGCAGCTGGACCGCCTGCTCCAGGGTGATCTCCTCCAGCGACATCGACTTGAAGAGGGAGGCCGTGCGCGGCTTCTCCTTCTTGGGCGCGTCCTCGGGGAGCACCTCGGTGACGTAGGGGCCGTAACGACCGGCCTTGGCCACGATCGCCAAGCCCGTCTCGGGATGCGTGCCCAGCTCGACGTCGCCGCCGGACTGGTTGGCGATCAGGTCGCGCGCCTTCTCGGGGGTCAGCTCGTCGGGCGGGAGGTCGTCGGGCACGTTGCCGCGCTCGCCGTCGCGGTCCTCGACGTAGGGGCCGTAGCGGCCGACCCGCAGCACGATGCCGTGGTCGCCCTCGCCCTGGGGGTCGGGCACGGGGAACGTCGCGAGCTCGCGGGCGTCGATGTCACCGAGCTCGGTGACCAGCTTGTGCAGGCCCTCGACCGAGTCGCTGCCGAAGTAGAACTCGGCGAGCTCGCTGACCCGGTCCTTCCGGCCGCCCGCGATCTCGTCGAGGATGTCCTCCATGCCCGCGGTGAACTCGTAGGAGACCAGCCGCTCGAAGTGCTCCTCCAGCAGCCGCACCACGGAGAACGCCACCCACGAGGGCACGAGGGCGGAGCCCTTCTTGTAGACGTAGCCGCGGTTGATGATCGTGCCGATGATCGAGGCGTACGTCGACGGGCGCCCGATCTCGCGCTCCTCGAGCTCCCGGACCAGCGTGGCCTCGGTGAACCTGGCCGGCGGCTTGGTCTCGTGGCCCGCCGCCTGCAGCGCGGCCGCGGAGACCTCGTCGCCCTCCTCGACCGCGGGGAGCCGGGCCTGGCTGTCGTCGCTCTCGGACTCGTCGTCACGACCCTCGACGTAGGCCTTGAGGAAGCCGTGGAAGGTGATCACGCGGCCCGACGCGGCGAACACCACGTCCTCGCCGGTGCTCGCCTGGCCGCCGAGGCGCACCGAGACCGACTGGCCGACCGCGTCCTTCATCTGGGAGGCGACGGTGCGCATCCAGATCAGCTCGTAGAGCCGGAACTCCTGGCCCGCCAGCCCGGTCTGCGCCGGGGTGCGGAACGTCTCGCCGGCGGGGCGGATCGCCTCGTGGGCCTCCTGGGCGTTCTTCACCTTGGAGGCGTAGGTCCGCGGGCTGTCGGGGAGGTACTCCGCGCCGTACAGGTCGCGCACCTGGTCGCGGGCCGCGTTGACCGCCGACTGCGACAGCGTCGTCGAGTCGGTCCTCATGTAGGTGATGAAGCCGTTCTCGTAGAGCCGCTGCGCCACCGACATCGCCTGCGAGGCGGTCATCCCGAGCTTGCGGGAGGCCTCCTGCTGCAGCGTCGTGGTGCGGAACGGCGCGTAGGGCTGGCGGCGGTAGGGCTTGGACTCGACCGAGCGGACCTCGAACGTCGTGTCGTGCAGGGCGTTGACCAGCGCCTCGGCCCGGGCGCGCTCCAGGTGGACCACGCCTGAGGACTTGAGCTGCCCGGTGGACTCGAAGTCCGACCCACGGGCGACGCGGGAGCCGTCGACGGCGTGCAGGCGGCCCGGGAACATCCGGTCCTCGTGCCTCTCGCCGGCGTCGAAGGTGCCCTCGATGTCCCAGTAGGACGCGGAGCGGAAGGCGATGCGCGCCCGCTCGCGGTCCACCACGAGACGCGTGGCGACCGACTGGACCCGGCCGGCCGACAGCCGCGGCATGACCTTCTTCCACAGGACCGGCGAGACCTCGTAGCCGTAGAGCCGGTCGAGGATGCGGCGTGCCTCCTGCGCCTCGACGAGGTCGGTGTCGAGCGTGCGGGGGTTGGCGACCGCGGCCTGGATGGCCTGCTTGGTGATCTCGTGGAAGACCATGCGGTGCACGGGCACCTTGGGCTTGAGCTCCTCCTGCAGGTGCCACGCGATGGCCTCGCCCTCGCGGTCCTCATCGGTGGCGAGGTAGAGCTCGTCGGACTCCTTGAGCAGCTTCTTGAGCTTGGTCATGTGCGACTTCTTGTCGCTGCTGACCACGTAGTAGGGCGTGAAGTCGTTGTCCACGTCGACCCCGAGACGCGCCCACGGCTCACCCTTGATCGAGGCAGGGATGTCGGAGGCGCTCTGCGGGAGGTCGCGGATGTGGCCGATCGACGACTCGACGACGTAGCCGGGGCCGAGGTAGCCGGCGATCGTCTTCGCCTTGGCGGGCGACTCGACGATCACGAGCTTCTGGCCCGAGCCGGTCGCGTCCTGTGCCACGTGCGGTTCTCTTCTCTGCAGACGGTGGTTCCCGGGCTCAGGGTGCCACATGGGCGGTGGACGGCCTCACCAGGAACCCGTCGGTGACCAGCCCGCGGACCGTCGCGGCCCCCGCCGCCACGTCCACCGGCTGCCCCAGCAGCTCGCCGATCGCCTCCAGCAGGCGCCCGGCAGGCAGGTCCCCGTCGCTGGCGCCCACGAGCGCGGCCTCGACGGTGTCGACGTGCCGCGCACGCCGGAACCCCCGCTGCTGGCGCAGCACGATCGCCTCCGGGTCGGGCGCCCCGGGCGGCCCGAGGGTCTCCTGGCGTACGTCGGCGCGCGTGCGCCAGGTGCCCGCGAGCAGCGCCGCGTCGTCGAGCCCGGCGAGCAGCTCGACCCGGTCCAGCCAGTCGGCGATCTCGGTGCCGAGCGGCTGCTCGACGTCGTAGGGCCAGTCCTCGAGGCGCACGACGGGTGTTCGGCCCGCTCCGGCCGTGCGGCGCAGCGCCAGCCAGCCCATCCCGATCGCGGTGACCCGCTGCTCCTCGAACCACCGCAGCCACGCGTCGTAGCGGGATGTGTAGTCCGCGGAGCGGTCGTGGCCGGCATCGCGCAGCCACAGCTCGACGTACTGCGCGGGGTCGAGCACCTCGCGCTGCACCACCCAGGCGTCGAGGTCGTCACCGAGCCACCCGCGCACCCGGTCCTCCCACGGCAGCCCGTCCTCGTGGACCCAGTTGGCCAGCACCTGCGCGACCCCGCCCGGGGCCAGGTGCTCGGCCGCACCGGTGACGACCCGGCGGACCATCTCGTCACCGGGGAAGCCGGAGTCGCGGTAGACCAGCCGCTCACCCGTGGCCGGCGAGACCACGAAGGGCGGGTTGGTCACGACGAGGTCGAACTCCTCGCGGCGGACGGGCTCGTAGAGCGACCCCTCCCGCACGTCGAGCGTGACCCCGTTGAGGCGGGCGTTGAGCCGGGTGACGGCGAGCGCCCGCCGGTTGACGTCGGTGGCCACCACGTGGCGGGCGTGCGCGGCGAGGTGCAGCCCCTGGACCCCGCACCCCGTGCCGAGGTCGAGCGCGCGGCCGACCGGCCGTCGTACGGTCAGCTGGGCGAGGGACGAGGAGGCCGACGAGATCCCCAGCACGTGGTCGGAGACCTGCCGGGTCCCCGTGCCGTCGAGGCCGGGGGTGAGGTCGCTGACCACCCACCAGTCGTGGTCCTCGTCGGCGTACGGGCGGACGTCGAGGCGGGCGCGGACGCTCCCGACGCTGCGCTCGAGCACCCCCGCCACGCAGAGCGGGTCGAGCAGACCGGGCAGCGCGCGCTCGACCGCGTCGACGTCGACCGGCGCCTGGAGCGGCCACAGCCGGGTCAGCGTCTCGAGCGGCGACCCACCGGTCGTGGCCCGCATGGCGGGGGTCGTCTCGTTGCGCGACAGGGCGGCGTGGGCGAGGGGGCCGAGCAGGCCGGCCACGGCGTCGTACCGGAAGCCGGCGGCGTCCAGCGCCTCGGCGAGACGGTCGGTGACGGGGTCGGGGAGGAGGGGTGCGTCCACGAGCCCCGAACCTACGTGATGGCGCGGCCCCCAAAAAACGCCTCGTCCGGTCGAGCGGGCGCCGGAGCGCCCGCTCGACCGGACAAGAGCAGAGGGTCAGTCGACCCGGGTGATGTGCCCCGTCGCGTCGTGCGAGGCCGGGTGGGGCTCGGGGTCCTCCCCGATGACCACGCTGCGACGCTTGGAGATCATCACCGCGGCCACGATGATCGCGGTCGCCACGAGGGCGATCGCGATGCGCAGCGCGGTGTTGGCGTCGTCGCCGTAGGTCATCTTGACCACGGCCGCGGCGATGAGCAGCGAGACGAGGTTCATCACCTTGAGCAGCGGGTTGATCGCCGGTCCGGCGGTGTCCTTGAACGGGTCACCGACGGTGTCACCGATGATCGTCGCCTCGTGCGCCGGGGAGCCCTTGCCGCCGTGGACGCCGTCCTCGACGAGCTTCTTGGCGTTGTCCCAGGCACCACCGGAGTTGGCCAGGAAGACCGCCATCAGGGTGCCTGCACCGATCGCACCGGCGAGGTAGGCGCCCAGCGGGCCCGGGCCGAGGCCGAAGCCGACCGCGATCGGGGCCAGGATCGCCAGCAGGCCGGGGGTGGCCAGCTCGCGCAGCGAGTCGCGCGTGCAGATGTCGACGACCTTGCCGTACTCCGGACGGCCGGTGCCCTCCATGATCCCGGGGATGTCGCGGAACTGGCGACGCACCTCGAACACGACCGCACCGGCGGCGCGGCCGACGGCGCTGATCGCGAGGCCCGAGAAGAGGAAGACGACCGCGGCGCCGATCAGCAGGCCGACCAGGTTGGCCGGGTCGGCGATGTTGAGCACACCGAGGAGGCCGAGCTGCTCGTTGGCCGAGAGGTCACCGGCGGCCTGGTCCAAACCCTTGAGGTCCAGGGTGGCGTTGGTGATCGCGTCGGTGAACGAGCCGAACAGCGCGGTCGCGGCGAGCACGGCCGTCGCGATCGCGATGCCCTTGGTGATCGCCTTGGTGGTGTTGCCGACCGCGTCGAGCTCGGTCAGGATCGCCGCGCCGTGGACGTCGACGTCACCCGACATCTCCGCGATGCCCTGGGCGTTGTCGGAGACCGGGCCGAAGGTGTCCATCGCGACGATGACGCCGACCGTGGTCAGCAGGCCGCAGCCGGCGAGGGCGACGGCGAACAGCGAGACCGTGACGGACGCGCCACCCAGGAGGAACGCGCCGAACACGGCTGCCCCGATGACGAGCGCGGTGTAGACCGCCGACTCCAGGCCGACCGCGATGCCCGACAGCACCACGGTCGCGGCACCGGTGAGGGAGGTGCGGCCGACGTCCTGGACGGGCTTGTGCTCGGTGCCGGTGTAGTAGCCGGTGATGTAGAGGATCACCGCGGCCAGCACGATGCCGATGAGCACCGCGAGGGCGCCGATGAGGGCGGGGTTGAAGTCCGTCGACCCGGCGCTCGGGAGGAGTCGGCCCAGGAGGCCACCCCCGGAGCCGGCGTTGTCGAGGTCCTTGCTCGCGGTCGGCAGGTAGATGAACGCCGCCACCGCGCACACGACCGCGGAGACCGCGGCGGAGATGTAGAACGCCCGGTTGATGGTGGTCAGGCCCGACTCGGTGGGCTTGGGGCGGCACAGGTAGATGCCCATGATCGCGGTGAGCGCACCGATGGCCGGGATGATCAGCGGGAACACGAGTCCCTGGTCGCCGAAGGCCACCTTGCCGAGGATCAGCGCGGCGACCAGCGTGACGGCGTAGGACTCGAACAGGTCCGCCGCCATGCCGGCGCAGTCGCCCACGTTGTCGCCCACGTTGTCGGCGATGGTCGCGGCGTTGCGCGGGTCGTCCTCCGGGATGTTCTGCTCCACCTTGCCGACCAGGTCAGCACCGACGTCGGCGGCCTTGGTGAAGATGCCGCCGCCGACTCGCATGAACATCGCGAGCAGCGCGGCGCCGAAGCCGAAGCCCTCGAGGACCGCCGGAGCGTCTCCCTTGTAGATGAGCACGACCGTGGCGGCGCCGAGCAGGCCCAGGCCCACGGTCGCCATGCCGACCACACCACCGGTGCGGAAGGCGATCCTCATCGCCGGGTCACGGCCCTCGGTCTGCGCGGCCGCGGCGACGCGCACGTTGGCGCGGACCGCGAGCGACATGCCGAGGTAGCCGATGGCGGCCGAGAAGCCCGCGCCGACCGCGAAGAAGATCGACCGGCCGATCCTGATGGAGCCGCTCTCTGCGGGCAGCACGAACAGCAGCGCGAACGCGATGACCGCGAAGACCGCGAGCGTGCGGAACTGCCGGGCGAGGTACGCCGAGGCGCCCTCCTGCACGGCCTGACCGATGTTCTGCATGTTGGTGGTGCCTTCGCCGGCGGCAAGGACCTGCTTCCGGAACACCACAGCCATGGCCAGCGCGACGAGCGCGATGACGGCGACGATGATGACCAGGGTCAGGTTGCCACCGGAGAGGTCCACCGCGGTCTCAGCGCTGCGCACGCTGGATGAGACCCGGGACATCCGTTTCCTCCGATTCGGGCTTGCGCCCTCCGTGGTGAGGCGCCGTCGCGTACCCGCAGGAAGGCCCGGAGAGCAGACTCGCCCGACCGGTGGGTGCGTGACGACGCGGAGCCAGCAGTGACGCGGCTCACGCGAACGGCCCGGAGTCTACGTGTCGGCCCCGGTCACCGGGACGCGGCCCACCGCATGGGACCCCGGCGTGTCCCGCCGGAGGCCCGGGAGGTGTGCGTGCGGCGACCGGGTGCGGGTCGGGCTCAGGCCGACCAGCGCAGCCGCACCGAGGTGGCCCCGCCGTCCTCGACGACGTCGACGTCCTCGAGGAGCCCGCGGACCAGCGCCCACGGGTCGGTGGCCAGCGCGGCCAGCTCGGCAGGGCCGCCCGCGGCGTCCTCGGACGGGGCGACCGACGGGCCACTGATCTCGGCGACCAACCCCTCCTCCACGCGGAGGGTGACGCTGACCTGGTCGGCGGAGGCACTCGCCACGGACTCGTCCTCGGGTGCCACACCGACCATCACCGCGCAGGTCTCGCCGATGGCCAGGCGCACCTCCTCCACGGCGGCGGCGTCGAGGCCGGCGCGCCGCGCGAGGGAGGCCGCGACCAGTCGGACCGTGCGGACCAGCGACGGGTCACGCGTGATGGTGAGGGAGACCTCGCGGTCGTGCGTGTCTCCGGGAAGGGTGCCGGCAGTCATGAGGGGAGGAGGCCCGGTCGGTCTCGGCCCGCGCTCAGTGAGCCGGCTCGGCGGAGGTCGCCTCGGCCTGCGTGGCGTGGATCGCGAAGACCTTGCCCAGGCCCGTGATGCGGAAGATCTTGAGCAGGCGCTCCTGGGTGCAGACCAGGCTGAGCGAGCCGCCGTTGGTGCGCACCTTCTTCAGCCCGCCGACGAGGACACCGAGGCCGGTGGAGTCCATGAACTCCACACCCTCCAGGTCGACGACGAGGTTGAGGTTGCCGGCGTCGACGAGCTCGGTGATGCGGTCGCGGAGCTTGGGTGCGGTGTAGACGTCGATCTCACCACCCACCTCCAGGACGGTGTGCTCGTTGTCCTGCCGGGTCTCGAGAGACAGGTCCACGTGAACTCCTGGTCGCAAGTATTGGTGCCGACGGGGTGGTCCCGTCCCAGCGCTCATTGAATCAGACTTGCGAGACTGTCCGGGTGGCATCACCACCCTCCGCCCCTGCGGATCGTCAGGAGGGCGGCTCCCGGGTGGGCTCGGACCGGGTCGGGGACCCCCGTCCCGACCCGCTGACGGACGAGTCGTCCGGCGCGCTGTCGCGGCTCCTCGCCGTCGACCCGGAGCGCGCCGACCGGCTCCGTCACGTCCGGCGTCTCCCCGCCCGCGAGGGGCGTACGGCGCCGTGGCCGGACTGGGCCGCGCCGGAGCTGGTGCGGTCGCTGCAGGCCCGCGGCGTGCACCAGCCGTGGGAGCACCAGGTGCTCGCCGCCGAGCACGCGCACGCGGGCCGGCACGTCGTCCTGGCCACGGGGACGGCCTCGGGCAAGTCACTGGCCTTCCAGCTCCCGGCGCTGACCGCGGTGCTCGGCTCGCGCCGGGGCCGGCGGCGCGGGGCGACGGTGCTCTACCTCAGCCCCACCAAGGCGCTCGCGCAGGACCAGCTGGCTGGTCTCGGCCGTCTCGGTGTGCCGGGCCTCGCCGCGTGCACCGTCGACGGCGACAGCTCGCCGGAGCAGCGGCAGTGGGCCCAGGAGCACGCGGAGTACGTCCTGACCAACCCCGACCTGTTGCACCACGGACTGCTGCCGGGCCACCAGCGCTGGGCAGGCTTCCTGTCGCGGCTGTCCTACGTCGTGGTCGACGAGTGCCACCACTACCGCGGCGTCTTCGGGGCCCACGTCGCGGCCGTGCTGCGGCGGCTGCGCCGGGTCTGCACGGCGTACGGCGCGTCCCCGACCTTCGTGCTGGCCTCGGCCACGGTGCGGGACCCGGCCGCCTCGGCCCTGGCGCTGACCGGCCTGGAGTGCGTGCCGGTGCAGGAGGACACCGCACCGCGCGGCCCGGTCACCCTCGCCCTGTGGGAGCCCCCGCTCCTCGACGGCGGTGGGGAGCAGGACGCCCGCACGCGGCGGAGCGCCACGGCGGAGTGCGCCGACCTCATGGCGGACCTGGTCGCCCACGACGTCCACACCCTCACCTTCGTCCGGTCACGTCACGCCGCCGAGACCGTGGCCCTGCAGGCCTCGCAGCGGCTGCGCCCGGTCGCCCCGGCCCTGGCCGGGCGGGTGGCGGCCTACCGCGGTGGCTACGTGCCGGAGGAGCGCCGGCGCCTGGAGGCGGACCTGCGCAGCGGCGAGCTGGTCGGCGTCGCCGCCACCAACGCGCTCGAGCTGGGCGTGGACATCAGCGGGCTCGACGCGGTGCTGATCGCGGGCTACCCCGGCAGCCGCGCGTCGTTCTGGCAGCAGGTCGGCCGGGCCGGGCGCGACCGGGGGCCCGCGCTCGCCGTGCTCGTGGGCCGCGACGATCCCCTCGACACCTATCTCGTCGACCACCCGGACGTCCTCCTCGGTGCCCCGCTGGAGCCGACGGCACTGGACCCGACCAACCCGCACGTCGTCGGGCCCCACCTCTGCGCGGCGGCGGCCGAGGTGCCCCTCACCGACGACGACCTGGGGCTCTTCGGGGACCGGGCGTTGGAGGGCGCGATCGCGCTCGCGGCGGCCGGGCTGTTGCGGCAACGGGGTGCGCGGTGGTTCTGGACCGGCGCCGGCCGGCCCTCCGACCTCGCGGACCTGCGCTCCTCCGGCGGGGCGCCCGTCGCCCTCGTCGAGACGGGCAGCGGCCGGGTCGTCGGCACGGTCGACGTGGCCTCGGCGCCGGCCCTGGTGCACCAGGGTGCCGTCCACCTGGTGCAGGGCGAGACCTGGCTGGTGGACCGGCTCGACCTCGACGAGGGCGTGGCCGAGCTGCACCGCGAGGACCCGGGCTTCACCACCACCGCCCGCTCCGTCACCGAGCTCGAGGTGCGTCACGAGACGGCCGAGCGCACGTGGGGGGACAGTCGCGTGGTGCGGGGCGAGGTCGAGGTGACCCGGCAGGTCGTGTCGTTCCTCCGCCGCGCCGCGGACACCGGGGTCGTCCTCGGCGAGGAGCTGCTGGACCTCCCGGCCCGCTGCCTCCCGACGGTCGCGGTGTGGTGGACCGTCCCGGAGACGCGCTGGGCGGCGGCCGGCCTCACCAGGACGACCGTCGCCGGCGGCGTGCACGCGCTCGAGCACGCGGCGGTCGGTCTGCTGCCCCTGGTGGCAGGGTGCGACCGCAGCGACCTCGGCGGCCTCTCGGCGGTGGTCCACCCCGACACCGGCGAGCTCACGGTCTTCGCCCACGACGCCCACCCGGGAGGGGCGGGGTTCGCCGACCAGGGCTTCGCCCGCGCACGGGCGTGGCTGAGCGCCACCCACGACGCGGTCGCGTCCTGCGACTGCACCGACGGGTGCCCCTCGTGCGTGCAGTCCCCTCGTTGCGGGAGCGGCAACGACCCGCTGGACAAGGCCGCCGCCCTGGTCCTGCTCGACCTGCTGCTGGCGGAGGCGGACGAGGACGAGCCGTCTCACCCGGCCGGCTCCTGACGGTCGCGTGGCCCGGCGTGGGCACGCGCCTGCACCACGACCCGGTGCCCCATGAGCACGACGGACACCGACCCCACCACCCGGACCTGCTCGCCGACCACGCGGCACGACCGCAGTGACGCCCGGTCGAGCCGCGCCATCCGGACCGCCGCCGGACAGGCGTCCTGGCCGTGCTGCACCGCGACCGCACCGGCCAGCGCGGCCAGGTCGGCCGCCGCCGCGGCACGGCGCTGGGCCACCAGCACCTGCCCGCCGGCCGTGCCGGCCAGACCGAGAGCGACGAGCACGCCACCGAGACCCAGGGCGACCGGGACGGCGAACCCGCCCTCGCCGTGGGTCACGACGGCTCCGCCGCGGCCACCGCGCGGGAGTGCACGGTCGGGGCCGGGAGGTGCCGGAACACCCCGCCCGGCCCTCGCACGCGGACCCTGACCACCGCGACCACGGTGTCGCCGTGGCGCTCGAGCCGGACGCTCGCCCCGTCGGGGGCGACCTGCCGCCCGGCCCGCACCGCCACCGCGTCGCCGTCACCCCGGGCCCCCACCCGGGCCACCTCGCGGGCGCCGTCGACGACCCTGACCTGGGCGACCACGAGCGAGAGGCACCAGACGAGCCCGAGGCAGAGCGCGACCAGGACGGGCAGCACCGCCGCCGCCTCCGCGGTCACGGCCCCCGTCTCCGCCCGCGCGGTGCCCGGGGCCGGGGGCCCGCCGGCGCGGCGGCCCCGGCGCACGATCGCCGGCCGCGCGGAGGCCCGGTGACCTCCGCGGACCTCCACGCAGGCCATCTCAGCGGACCCCGACGAGACCCAGGAAGAACTCCAGGATCCTCTTCAGGATCGCCATGCCGGCCTCGCTGGTGAGGAACTTGATCAGCACCCCCGCGAACCCGCAGCCCGCGGCCGTGACCGCGGCGTACTCCGCGCTGACCGCGCCCATCTCTCGACGCGTCCGCGCCACCGGTGACGTGACCATCCTTGACCTCCTCGATCGTCCGGGCTCGGTGCCCGGGCTGTGTTGACGGGCCGACTCTCGTCGCGGTCGGGCACCTCCCGCTGGGGCGGCCGCCGATCTGCGGAGAGGGGGCCACTCCCTCGGCCTGGGGAGGGCATCGGGCCCCGCGCGGGCCGCCGCACGACGGCCGCACGACGGCCGCGCGCGGCCCTCAGCCGATGCCGAGGCGGCCGACGGTGCCGGCCACCAGGGGGACCACGCCGAGCAGGACGAAGGCGGGGAGGAGACAGGCGGCCAGCGGCGCGGTGGCCCGCACCTCGACCTGGCGCACCCGCTCGAGCGTGCCGGCGCGCGTGGCCGCGCGCAGGTCGGCGCCCAGCCGGTCGAGCGCGTCGGCGACGGGGGCCCCGCTGGCCGTGGCCCGCCTCAGGCAGGCCCCGAGCCGACCGAGCAGGCGGTCGTCCGCGAGCTCGGTCCACACCGTCGAGGGGTCGGCCCCGAGGCGCAGCCGCTCGGACCACGGGCGCAGCTCCTCGGCCATGGCGGGGTGCACCACCCGCCGCACGCGCTCGAGCGCCTCCTCCGGAGCAGCGCCGGCGACCATGAGGGAGGCGAGGAGGTCCACCACGTGCGGGAGCTCCTGCTCGACCGCCACGCGCCGTCGTCGTGCGGTCCGGGTCTCGGCGGACGCCACCTTGCGGCGTACGCCGAGCGCGACCACGGCGGCCGCCACCAGTCCCAGCGGGCCCGGGGCGACCAGCAGCACGCCCGCGCCGGCGGCCAGGGCAGCCCACGTCGCGGGGGCCGGGGCAGCTCGTGCCCGTGCGGGCCGGGCCTCGCGGTCGCGCCCGGGCACGGGCCGCGGCGCCGGTGGGAGGCACAGGGCGGCGGCCGCCGCGGCGAGGACGGCGGCCACCCAGGCGGTGGTCACTGGTCCTCCACCGCGCTGCGCGCGATGCGTTCGATCCACATCAGCCCGACCCCGAGGAGGCCGGTGCCGGCGAGGAGGCAGACCTGCCCCGGCACGGTGGCCAGGAGCACGTGCCACGGGTCGGCCCCGGCACCCTGCGCCCCGACGAGGAGGAGCAACGGGAGCGCCGAGACCATGCGCGCCGTCGCCCGGGTGGCGGCCAGCTCGGTGCGCACCTGTCGCCGCGCGGCCTGGTCGGCGCGCACCGTCTCGAGCACGAGGTCGAGGGCGTGCACGAGGCCCGAGCCACTGCTCGCGCACAGCTCCCAGGCTCCGGCCGCACGCCGGAGCACGTCGGCGCCCGGACGGGCGGCGAGGTCGCGCAGCGCGTCGGGCACGTCGCCGCCGAGCCGGGCACGCAGGGCGACCGGGGCGAGGTCGGGCCACACCCGGGACGCTCCGTCGAGGGCCGGCGCGAGGGGCCGGCCGGCCCTCAGCTCGCCCACGAGGGCCTCGCAGGCGTCGAGCACCGACTGCTGCCGACCCGCCGCGTCCCGCTCGGCGCGGGCCGCCGCCCGCAGCCGGACCACCACGAGACCGGCCACCGCGACCGCCCCCAGCACGAGAGGCCCGGCGGGCGACAGGGTCGCGAGCAGGAGGACACCGCCCCCGAGCACCCCGGCCTCGGCGACCGGCCTGAGCGGACGTCCGCGCGCGCGGGACCCCGCCTCTGCCGGTGCCTGCACCACGGCCGGTCCGGTCGGCCGGTCCGGCAGCGCCACGAGCACGGCGAGCGCAGCCGCCGCCGCGGCCACCCAGGCGGTCACGACCGACCCGCGAGCAGGGCGGCGAGCCGGTCGGCGCCGGGCCCCTCGAGGGCCGCGCCGTCGCGGGGGAACCGCACCGCCGACTCCGCCCGGCACGCGCCGTCGCCCGACCGGTGCAGGACGGCCACCTCCCCCAGGCGGCGGAGCCCGTCGGGGTCGCGCCCGCAGTGCAGGACCACCTCGACCGCGCTGGCCAGCTGGGCGTGGGCCGCCGAGGACGGGAGCCCGGCCGCGAGGCAGAGGCCCTCCACGCGGGTCACGACGTCGGCCGCGGAGTTGGCGTGGACGGTGCCGCAGCCGCCGCGGTGGCCGGTGTTGAGCGCCGCCAGCATGTCCACGACCTCGGCGCCCCGCACCTCGCCGACCACCAGCCGGTCCGGGCGCATGCGCAGGCCCTGCCTCACCAGCGTGCGCAGGTCGACGGCACCGGCCCCCTCCACGTTGGCCGGCCGCGCCTCCAGCCCGACGACGTGGGGATGGGCCGGGTCGAGCTCGGCGGTGTCCTCGACCAGCACGAGGCGCTCACGCGGGTCGACCAGGCTGAGCAGCGCGTTGAGGACGGTGGTCTTGCCGGCCCCGGTCCCGCCCCCGACCAGGAACGCCAGCCGCGCGTCGACCACCTGCCGCAGCAGTGCCGCCCCGTCGCCGGTGAGGGACCCCGCGGCCTCCAGCTCGGCCAGGGTGAACACCCGCCGCCGCGGCACCCGCAGCGAGATCGACGTGCCCGGCCGGGCCAGCGGGGCGAGCACGGCGTGGAAGCGGGTCCCGTCGGCCAGGCGTACGTCGGCATAGGGAGTCGCGTCGTCGAGCCGCCTCCCTGCCCGGGCCGCGAGCCGCTGCGCGAGACGGCGCACCGCGGCGTCGTCGGGGAACGTGACCGCCGCCGGCTCCAGGCCCTCACCGCGGTCGACGAAGACCTGGTCGGGCCCGTTGACGACCACGTCGGTCACCCCGTCGAGCCGCACCAGGTCCTCGAGGGGACCGGCCCCGACCACGTCGCGGCGGAGCGCGTCGAGCACCGTCAGCACGGTCGCGTCGCCCACCGGTCGGCCCTCGCTGCGCAGCACCCTCGCCACGGCCGCCGGGGTCAGCGACCCCTCCCCTCCCTCGGCGGCCAGGCGGTCACGGACGCGGGCGACGAGGGCCGGGTCGGGCGAGGCGGGCAGGGCGGGCGAGGCGGGCGGGGCGGCCGGGGCGGGCGGGGCGGGACGGTCGGCGGGCGGCACGGACGAGAGCGGCATGCCTGGCACGATCCTGCGCGGCGGCGACGGTGCCGGCCCGCCCGTCCCGTCGTGGGGACAGCCGGCTGCTCGGTCGACCTGCGGACGGGAAGTGGCCCCGACCGGCTCGACCACCGGCAGGAGCCCGCTCCCGTCCCGGCGGGGTGCTCACGGGCGCACGGTGACCGAGGACTCGGGGTCGTAGCGCCACGACCACACGGCCGCGCCCAGCGCGGTGGTCAGGACCACCAGCGAGAACGAGAGGGCCCAGCGCAGCGCGACGCCCGGGTCGTCGTACGACGAGAGCGCGACCTGGTAGGTCGTCATCACCACCGCGGCGCCGATCGAGGCGCCGATGCGCTGACCGGTCTGCACCGCACCCCCGGCCGCCCCGCCCATGCGGGTCGGGACGTCGGCGAGGGTCAGGGTGAAGTTCGGCGAGACCACGGCACCGCCGCCCAGCCCCGCCACGAGCAGCGGGACGCCGAGGACGAGCCACAGCCACCTGCCGCCACCGACCGGCGGGACCATCAGCGTCACCGACAGGATGCCGCTGATCATCACCAGGAGGGCCCCGACCGTGACCCGGCGACCGATCCTCGACACGACCCGACCGGCCACCGGCGAGGCGACCGCGGACCCGACCGCGAAGGGCACCAGCAGCAGGCCGGTCGCGAGGGCGGTGCGGTCGACGCCGTCCTGGAGGTAGACGCTGAGCACCAGGAAGATCCCGGTGAACCCGGTGAAGTAGAGCGTGCCCACGACGATGCCACTGGCATAGCCGGGCACCTGGCGCAGCAGCCCGATGTCGAGCAGCGGCGCGCCTCCCCGCCGGACCACCCGGCGCTCCCACCGGACGAACCCGGTCGTCAGCACGGGCACCAGCAGCAGGAGCAGGAGCGGGGTGCGCGACCCGCCCTCGACCCGCACCACAGGGAAGAGCACGAGCAGCACGGTGAGCCCGAGGAGCAGCGCGCCGACCAGGTCCAGCCGGGTGTCCCCGTCGCCGTCCGGGTCGCGTCCCGGCACCATCGCCCGGATCGCCACGAGCAGCACCAGCCCGATGGGCACGTTGACCAGGAAGATCCAGCGCCACCCCGAGTCCGGCCCGACCAGCGCGATGATCAGCCCACCGAGGACCGGGCCGACCGCGGAGGACACCGAGACGGTGAGGCCGAACAGGCCGAAGGCCGTGCCGCGCTCGGGCCCCTTGAAGAGGGTCTGGATGAGCCCGGAGTTCTGCGGCGTGAGCAGCCCCGCGGCGCACCCCTGCACCAGTCGCGCGGCGACCAGCACCCCGATCGAGGGCGCCAGCCCGGCCGCGGCGCTCGCGGCGATGAAGCCGGCGAGGCCGATCAGCATCATCCGGCGGCGGCCGTAGGCGTCGCCGAGCCGGCCGCCGGTCACCAGCGTGAGACCGAACGTGAGCGCGTAGCCCGAGACCACCCACTGGATCGAGCCGGCTGAGGTCTCCAGCGCCGAGCGCATCGAGGGGATCGCGACGTTCACGATCGTCACGTCGAGCAGCACCATGAACCCGACCGTCAGCGTGACGCCGAGGATCCGCCAGCGTGCCGGGTCGGGGGCGCCCTGCCCCACCCCGGTCGACCCTCGCACCCGCTCAACCTAGACAGGACGACCAACCTCCCGCGCCACGGCGGCGAGCACGTCCCGGGCCGCCCGGGCGAGGGGCGAACGGCGCGACCGCACAGCGCCGAGACCGGCCGCGAGGTGCTCGTCCAGGCTCCGCTGCGCCCGCAGCACTCCCCACAGCGGGAGACCCGCCAGCCGCGCGACGTCCTCGGGCAGCGCTCCGCGCTCCGTGCGTACGACGACCCCGGCGGCGACCCCGGGCGGGACCAGGGCCCGGACCCGCGCCGCCCCGGCCGTGCCGGCGAGGGACGGCGAGGCCACGACGACCACCGCGTCGCACAGCGCGAGCAGCTCCCGGGTCGTGGTGGAGCGCGGCACGTCGAGCACGACCAGGCCGTGCCCCCGCCGGGCCGCCGTGAGCACCTCGTGCACGACCCGTCGAGGCAGCTCGGCCGTCGGGGTGTCGGCGGCCCACCCCAGCACCCCCAGCCCGTCGCGGGAGGGCAGGCTCTCGCGCAGCGCCCGCGCCCCGACCCGGCCGTCGAGCTCGGCCAGCTCGGCCCAGCCCGTGCTCGTCGTCCCGTCCGGCGAGGTGCCTGCCAACGCACCTGCCGGCAGGCCCCACGGGTCCAGGTCGACCAGGAGTGCCGGTGAGTCCCGGGCCGCGAGCTCTGCCACCGCCAGGGCCAGCACGCTCGCGCCCACCCCGCCCGAGGCTCCGAGCACGCCCACGACCTGTCCCGCCACCGGGTCCCCGGACCTGTCCCCGAGGTCGGAGAGCCAGGCCCGGAGCGCGGGGGCGTCGCCGGGCAGCTCGACCACGCCGCCGGCGCCGAGGGCCAGGGCGCCGCGCAGCGTCGGCTCGTCGGCGGGACCGTCCACGACGACCCAGACCTCGTCGCGCCGGCCGGGGAGCCGGTCGGCCACGGTCGGGGCCACGTCGTCGCCGACCAGCACCGCGGGTGCGGCCCGCCAGCGCTCGGCGAGCCGCGGTGCGTCGGCGGGCGCCAGCAGCTCGACCCCGACGTTGGCGGCCGCGGCGAGCCGCATCACCTCTCCACGCAGGGTCGGGTGAGCGGTGACGAGGAGCAGGGCCGGGTCGGTCATGCGGCCAGGGTGGCCCGAGCGGCGGCTCGCGCCCGGGCGCGGGGCGACGCCTGTGCACGACGCACGGGACCCGGGGCCCTGTGGACGGGGACCGGCCCGGGGGCGCGGAGGAAAAATGAGCGGGCCCCTGGCGAGGGGGGAAAGCCAGGGGCCCACAGTCATCCGGATCAGGGGGGATCGACCCGGATCACGACCAGCGAGGGGGGATCGCTGGGTGCGTCCGAGCCGGGTCAGTCTCGCGGAGACCCGGCGCGGTGCATCGAACGGGATAGTACCGGAACTCGCCGCGCTGCGGATAGGAAAGGTGGCCCTGTCGCGGCGCGCGTCGTGTGACGGATGCGACGGTTGTGGTCCGGGCTCGGGGACGACCCGGCACACTGGAAGCTGTGAGCACCCGTCGACTCGGCCGTCCCGCGGCGTTCTTCGACCTGGACAAGACGATCATCGCCAAGTCCAGCGCGCTCGCGTTCAGCAAGTCGTTCTACGCCCGTGGCCTGATCAACCGCCGCCTGGTCCTGCGCAGCGCCTACGCGCAGTTCATGTTCCTCGTCGGCGGCGCCGACCACGACCAGATGGAGAAGATGCGCCGCTTCCTCTCCCAGATGGTCACCGGCTGGCCCGTCGACAGCGTGCGGGAGATCGTCGCCGACACCCTGCACAACATCGTCGACCCGATCGTCTACGACGAGGCGGTCAGCCTGATCGAGGACCACCACCTCGCGGGCCGCGACGTCATCATCGTCTCGGCCAGCGGCTCCGAGATCGTCGAGCCGATCGGCGAGCTCATCGGCGCAGACGCGGTCATCGCCAGCCGTCTGGCGGTGGAGGCCGGTCGCTACACCGGCGGCATCGAGTACTACGCCTACGCCGAGAACAAGGCCACCGCGATCCAGGAGCTCGCCCGCCGCCGCGGCTACGACCTCGACCGCAGCTTCGCCTACTCCGACTCCATCACCGACGTGCACATGCTCGAGGTCGTCGGCCACCCCTACGCGGTCAACCCCGACAAGGAGCTGCGCCGGGTCGCGGAGAGCCGCGGCTGGCCCGTCCTCTCCTTCACCCGACCGGTCGCGCTCGGCGCGCGCATGAAGCTGCCGGGGAGCAGGTCCACGATGACCGCCCTCGGCGTCGGCACGGCGGTCGTGGTCGGCAGCGCGATCTACCTCTCCGTGCGCCGGCGGCTCGACGGCGCGGGAGCCTGACCGACACGCCCACCCGGGTCCCGGGGGCGATGTCAAGCCTTGTCCGGCCCCCCGCTCCGGCGTACAAATGAGGCACGGACAACTCGACACAGACCCACACATGGGCTGGGTACCCACGCGGTGACCGACCTTCTTGAGGCCGTCAGCACCGGGGACATCCCCCGGGCGACGTACATGGTGCACGCCTGGTAGCCCGAGGTCCTGTGTGTCAGTGGGCGGCACTCCTCCGGGAGCGCCGCCCACTGTTGCGTGCGGAGCCCCCGAGGGTGCCCGCCTAGCCCTTGAGCGGGCTGGCCTCGGCGCCGGCGGCGTAGGCCTCGGCGGCGTAGAGCAGCCAGGCGTGGACGCCGCTGCGGCCACCCTGGGCGTAGCCGCGGAGGTTGGACTCGTACTGCGGGCGGTTGGCCAGGTGCCCGGCCTCCGGGACGGTGAGCGAGGTGGGGTCGACCGCGCGGGCGACCAGCACCAGCCGCTCGAGCGCGCGGGCGACGATGCCGTTGTGGGACACGAACGGCGCGAGGGTGAGCACCTCGGCGTGCGCCACCGCGGCGACCACCAGGCCCGGCGCGGACGTGCGGCCGGTCAGCACCGAGGCCAGGCTGCGCAGGCGGCCGCGGTCGACGTCGGCCCGGGGACGGCCGAGGTCCTCGTCGACGACGTAGCCCTTGGCGGCCGTCATGTGCAGCCGCACCAGCACCTGCAGCGGCGAGTGCTCGAGCACGGGCAGCAGCGACATCAGCTCGGTGGACACCCGCAGCGCGGCGGTCGCGACCTCGTCGCCGGACCCGGCGCGCGACTCCTCCAGCGACGACGCGGACCCCTCGAGGACCGCACTCGCGTGCGCGCCGCGGAGCAGCGACTCCCCGGTCAGGTCGGCCGTCGTACGACGGAGCCCGCGGTCGCGGAGCATCGCGTCGATGCCGTCCCGGGTGCCCGCCATCGCGGAGCCGACGCCTTCCAGGGAGGCCAGTGCGGCGAGGGGGTCAGGGGTCGCGTCGGGCATGAGCGGCAGGCTAGTACCCGGCTCGCCGCGGGGTAGATTGGGCGCCGACATGGACTCCTCCTCCCGCCCCGGCGCCGCCCGCGACCAGCAGCGCACCTCCTTCGCCCTCGTGGCCGACGAGTACGCCCGCTCCCGCCCCGGCTACCCGGTCGAGGCCGCGCGCTGGCTGGTCGGGACCCGTCCCTCCTCGGTCATCGAGCTCGGCGCCGGCACCGGCAAGCTCACCGCGCGCCTCCTCGAGCTCGGCCACGACGTGCTCGCCACCGACCCGCTGCAGGAGATGCTCGACCACCTCGTCGAGCAGCACCCCGACGTGCGGGTCGCGCAGGCCCCCGCCGAGCAGATCCCGGCCGCGACCCGCAGCGTGGACACCGTGGTCGCCGCGCAGGCCTTCCACTGGTTCGACCACCCGGTCGCGCTCAAGGAGATCGCCCGGGTGCTCAAGCCCGAGGGCCGCATCGCCCTGGTGTGGAACCAGCGCGACGAGCGCGTGCCGTGGGTGCGCAAGCTGACCGCCCTCCTGGGCGAGCCGCCGGACGACACCGACTGGGCCGAGGTGCTCATCTCCTCGGGCCTCTTCGGCTACGTCGAGACCGAGACGTTCCGCCACTGGCAGCCGCTGCGCAAGCAGGACCTGCGCGAGCTGGTGCTGTCCCGCTCCTACGTCGCGGTGATGGACCCCATGGCCCAGGACCGCCTGCTGCGCAAGGTCGACGAGCTGTTCGACGCCTACGACCGCGGCCCCGACGGCCTGCTGCTCCCCTACCTCACCCGCTGCTTCCGCGCCGTCGTGCGACCGCGCGGCATCATCGAGGAGCCCGAGCACAGCCGCGACCTGACCGAGGCGGCCCGGGCCGTCCGCGACGCGCAGGGGCCCGACGGCCCGTCCGCCACGGCCGTGCCCCACGAGGACGACCCGGCGACCACGCTGATCGACTTCCGCTGACGGCTAGGGCGTCTCCTCGGGCATCCACCCGCCGTACACGTCGACGAGCGCGGCCACCCCGTCGTCGTACGGCGTGACGCGCAGCTCCCAGCGCACGTCGCCGGGGCCGTCCACGGGCGACCCCTCCGCGCGGTAGCCCTCGGCCTTCAGCGCCTTGGCGAGCTCGTCGGCGTCCTCCGAGGACAGGAAGTGCACGGGTCCGGTGTCGGCCATGCGCAAACCCTAGGGGAGCGCTGGGCGGCGTCCTATCGTGAGCGCGTGACCAGCCCGCCCACCCCACGGCGCCGGCGGTGGCGCCGCGGACGGTGGGGCTCGCACCTCGGCAGCGACACCGACCGGGCGACGCTGCGGGCGCTGCGGACCGCGCTGCGCACGGCCTCGGCCCTGCGCGGCGGCCTCACCGAGCAGGCCGCGCAGCGGTCGGTCGACGACCTGCGCTCGCTGGTCGGCAGCGCCTCGCTGGTCCTCACCGACGACAGTCGCGTGATGGCCTGGTCCGGGGACTTCGACCACCACCGGGAGCACGCCGAGGCCGCAGCGCGCGGGCGGCCCCACCAGACCGTGGTCCTCGGACGGCGCGACGTGGAGTGCCAGGACCTCCCCTGCCCGGTCGCCGCCGCGGTCGTGTGCCCGCTCGTGGTCGAGGGCGTCGTGGTCGGCACCGTCCAGGTCTTCACCGTGCGGGCCAACGCCGGCCTGCTCAGCGCGGTGGAGGAGGTCGCGGCCTGGGTCTCGGGCCAGCTCGAGCTCGCCGCGCTGGACGCCAGCCGCACCCGGCTGATGGAGGCCGAGGTCCGGGCGCTGCGCGCGCAGATCAGCCCGCACTTCATCTACAACTCGCTCAACGCGATCGCCTCGTTCGTGCGCACCGACCCGGGCAAGGCGCGCGAGCTGCTGCTCGACTTCGCCGACTTCACCCGCTACTCCTTCCGCCGTCACGGCGAGTTCACGACCCTGGCCGAGGAGCTGCGGTCGATCGAGCGCTACCTCGTGCTCGAGCAGGCCCGCTTCGGGGACCGGCTGCGCGTGAGCCTCCAGGTCGACCCCGAGGTGCTCGGGGTGACCGTCCCGTTCCTCTGCCTCCAGCCGCTGGTGGAGAACGCCGTCCGCCACGGCCTGGAGTCCCGCGAGGGCCCCGGGCTGGTGGAGATCGTCGCGGTCAACCGCGACCAGGAGGCGGTGATCTCGGTGGAGGACGACGGCGTCGGCGAGGACCCCGAGCACGTCCGCCAGGTGCTGGCCGGCACCTCCGACAGCGACTCGGTCGGGCTCGGCAACGTCGACGGGCGGCTCCGCTCGGCGTTCGGCGACGAGTACGGCCTGGTCGTCGAGACGGCGCTGGGAGCCGGCACCAAGGTGACGCTGCGGGTGCCCAAGTTCGCGGCGGGGGTGCACGCGTGAGCGAGCGCAGCGAGCGAGCCACCGACTCACGCCTGGCTCCGCCGCCGGGCGCAGCGAAGGCGGTGGAGACGTGAGCCTGACCGTGCTCGCCGTCGACGACGAGCGCCCCGCCCTCGACGAGATCGGCTGGCTGCTCGAGCGCGACGAGCGGGTGGGCACGGTCCTGGTCGCCGACTCGGCCGCCGACGCCCTGCGCCTGCTCCAGGAGCACCAGGTCGACCTCGTCCTCTCCGACATCCGCATGCCGGGGCTCAGCGGGCTCGAGCTGGCCCAGGTGCTGCGGCGCTTCCGCGAGCCGCCCCAGGTCGTCTTCGTGACGGCGTACGACGCCCACGCGGTCGAGGCGTTCGAGGTCGGGGCCGTCGACTACCTGCTCAAGCCGGTGCGCGAGACCCGGCTGGCCGAGGCGATCCGCCGGGCGATCGAGGCGCCGGGTGCGGCGCCGGGCGAGGAGGAGCCGATCGCCGTCGAGGTCGGCGGGGTCACCCGGTTCGTGCGGCGCGGCGAGGTGCGCTACGTCGAGGCACACGGCGACTACACCCGTCTGCACACCCCGCAGGGGAACCCGCTGGTGCGCATCCCGCTGGCCAGGCTGGAGGCCGAGTGGGCCGACGCCGGCTTCGTGCGCATCCACCGCTCGACGCTGGTCGCCCTGGCCCACGTGCGCGAGGTGCGCGTGGAGAACGGCACCGTGATCGTGCTGGTGGGCGACGAGGAGCTGGTCGTCTCGCGGCGGCACGCGCGCGAGGTGCGCGACCTGCTCGTGCGCCGGTCGGGCGGAAGCCGGTGAACCAGCCGCCCCGGCGGGTGCGGGTCACCAGCCCCCGGACGTCCGCCGGCGCGGCCCGCCAGCGACCGGCGCCGCTGACCTCCGAGATCGACCGGCGCACCTCCCTGGGCTCGGTCTACCTCGGCTCGCTGCTCCGCGCCCAGCTGCGGCTCGCGGGCGGCGTGCTGGGCACGGTGCTGCTCGTGACCGGTGCCCTCCCCCTGCTCTTCGCCTGGTTGCCCGGCCTGAGCCGCGTGATCGTGCTCGGGGTCCCCCTGCCGTGGGTGGTCCTCGCGTTCGCGGCCTACCCCGGTTTCGTGGTCGCCGGCTGGTTCTTCGTGCGGCGGGCCGAGGCCAACGAGGCCACCTTCACCTCCCTGGTCCACCCGGAGGACGAGGCGTGAACGACACGCAGTCGGTGGCCGGCATCGTGGCGGTGGCCCTGGTCGCGGTGGTGACGCTCGCAATCGGCGCCTACGGGTGGCGGTTCTCGCGCACCACGAGCGACTTCCTGGTCGCGTCGCGGTCGGTCGGACCCGGGTGGAACGCCAGTGCGATCGGCGGGGAGTACCTCTCCGCCGGCTCCTTCCTCGGGGTCGCCGGGCTCGTGCTCGCCTTCGGGTCCGACATGCTCTGGTACCCCATCGGCTGGACCGGCGGCTACCTGGTGATGCTCGCCCTCGTGGCCGCGCCGCTCCGGCGCTCGGGGGCCTACACGGTCCCCGACTTCGCCGAGGCGCGGCTCGAGTCGCTGCAGGTGCGTCGCTTCACCGCCCTGCTCGTGGTCGCCCTCGGCTCGCTCTACCTCATCCCGCAGTTCGAGGGGGCCGGCCTCGCGCTGGGCATCGTGGCCGGCACCGAGCCGTGGCCCGGCGCCACCGTCGTCGGCGCGGTCGTGCTCGGCAACGTGCTGCTCGGAGGGATGCGCAGCATCACGTTCGTGCAGGCGTTCCAGTACTGGCTCAAGCTCTCCGCCCTGCTCGTGCCCGTCCTGTTCCTGCTCGGGGTGTGGCTCGGGGACGGCGCCCCGAGCCCCGCCGAGGGCGTGGGCGGAGCCGCCTGGGCGGACCCGGCCGCCACCTCCGGCGGGTCGGTCGGCCCAGGTCTCTACTCGACGTACTCCATCATCGTGGCGACGTTCCTCGGCACCGTCGGCCTGCCGCACGTGGTCGTCCGCTTCTACACCAACCCCGACGGCCGCCAGGCCCGCCGCACGACGCTGGTGGTGCTGGTGCTGCTCGGCCTGTTCTACGTCCTGCCCCCGGTGTACGCCGCCCTCGGCCGGCTCTACGCCTCCGACCTGGTCGCCGCCGGCAAGGCCGACTCGGTGGTCCTCACACTGCCCGGCCGGATGGTCGGCGGGGACCTCGGGACCGCCCTGTCGGCGCTCACCGCGGCCGGCGCGTTCGCGGCGTTCCTCTCCACCTCGGGCGGCCTGACCGTCGCGGTCGCCGGCGTGCTCAGCCAGGAGCTGCAGCGGCGACGGGCCGCCACGACCGTGCGGGACCCCCGTGCCGGTGTGCGCCCTTTCCAGGCGTCCGCCGTCGTCGCCCTCGCGCTGCCCCTGCTCGTCGCGCTCGCCGTGCAGGGCGTCGGCGTGGCGGAGGCGGTCGGCCTGGCGTTCGCCTTCGCCGCCTCGACGCTCGCCCCGCTCATCCTGCTCGGCATCTGGTGGCGCGGGCTGACCGACGCGGGCGCGCTCGCGGGCATGGCCGTGGGCGGCGCCGCCGCCGGAGTCGCCATCGTCGACACCTGGCTGGGGACCGCCCACGGCGGCTGGCTCGGGGTCCTGCTCACCCATCCGGCGGCGTGGTCGGCGCCCCTGGCGTTCGCCGCCATGGTCGTCGTGTCCTGGCTGACCCCCCACCGGGTGCCGCTGCACGTCGACACCACGATGGTGCGCCTGCACACGCCCGAGGCCCTGCCGCTCGACCGCGGTCCCGCCCTGCGCTGACCGTTCGTCGCGCCTGCGCGACCGCTGACCGACGCCGCGGTCCGTCCGCCGACTGGTGACCGCCCGCCTCTCGCCGACGTCCGCCGCGCGTTCCTAGCGTGAGCCACCTCACGTCGCCGCCTCCCGCCGGTGGTCGACCCCGTGAGCCACAGAAGGGCTGTCACCCGTGACCCAAGCGATGCCTCCCGAGCGCAGTGCGGCGCGCCTGCACACGCACGCCGACCCCAACGACCCGCTCTACGCCGAGCTGGCGGCCGGCGAGGACTTCCAGGAGCTCCGCCGGCGCTACCGCGCCTTCGTCTTCCCGTGGACGATCGCGTTCCTGGTCTGGTACCTGCTGTTCGTCGCCCTCTCCAACTGGGCGCCCGGCTTCATGGGCACCAAGGTGCTCGGCAACATCAACCTGGGCCTGGTCATGGGGCTGCTGCAGTTCGTGACCACCTTCGGCATCGCGTGGCTCTACTCCACGCACGCGGCCCACCAGTTCGACCCGCTGGCCGACAAGCTCAACGCGGAGTACGAGGCCAAGCGGGGTGAGCGTCGATGAGCGCCCTGTCCGTCGCGCACGCGCTCCCGCACGTCGCCGCCAAGGCAGCGGAGTCAGGTGGCACCGACCACCAGCTGTTCACCTCCCTGCTCTTCGGCGCGATCGTGCTCGCCACCATCGGCGTCACCGTGTGGGCCAGCCGGTCCACGTCCGGCGCGGCCGACTACTACGCCGGCGGGCGCAACTTCTCCGGCTTCCAGAACGGTCTCGCGATCGGCGGCGACTACATGTCGGCCGCGTCGTTCCTCGGCATCTCCGGCGCCATCGCGCTGGCGGGCTACGACGGCTTCCTCTACTCGATCGGCTTCCTCGTCGCCTGGCTGGTCGCCCTGCTGCTCGTCGCCGAGCTGCTGCGCAACTCCGGCCGCTACACGATGGCCGACCAGCTCGCCTACCGGATGCACCAGCGCCCGGTCCGCACGGCGGCCGCGGTCAGCACCGTCGTCGTCTCGGTGTTCTACCTGCTCGCGCAGATGGTCGGCGCCGGCGCGCTCGTCGCGCTGCTGCTCGGCGTGGAGGACCAGGGCGTCAAGAACTTCACGATCGTGGGGGTCGGCGCGCTGATGATCTTCTACGTCACCGTCGGTGGCATGAAGGGCACGACCTGGGTGCAGATCATCAAGGCCTGCCTGCTCATGGTCGGCTCGGCCGTGATCGTGGTGCTGGTCCTCAAGGAGTTCAGCTTCAACCTCTCCGACCTGCTCGGCACCGCGGGCGACCGCTACGCCGAGGGCGCCAACGCGGCCGCTGCCGCGGCGGGCAAGCCGGAGGCCGCGACGGCCGGCCAGTTCCTCGAGCCGGGCCTGAAGTACGGCCTCAACATGACCAGCAAGCTCGACTTCTTCTCGCTCGGTCTCGCCCTGGTGCTCGGCACCGCCGGCCTGCCGCACATCCTGATCCGCTTCTACACCGTCCCGACCGCCCGCGACGCGCGCAAGTCGGTGCTCTGGGCGATCGGCCTGATCGGCACCTTCTACCTGTTCACCCTCGTCCTCGGCTTCGGCGCCCGCGCCCTGCTCAACGGCGACGACATGGCCAAGGTGGTCGAGAGCAAGGGCAACCTCGCCTCCCCGCTGCTGGCCCAGGCCGTCGGCGGCGGCGAGGGTACGACGGGCGGCGCGATCCTGCTCGCCGTCATCGCCGCGATCGCCTTCGCGACGATCCTGGCCGTGGTGGCCGGGCTGACCCTGGCCTCGTCGACCTCGGTCGCCCACGACCTCTACAACTCGGTGCTGCGCCGCGGCGAGGCCACCGACAAGGAGGAGATCAAGGTCGCCAAGACGACCGCGTTCGTGCTCGGCGCGATCGCGATCGGGCTGGCCATCCCCGCGCAGAACCTCAACATCGCCTTCCTCGTGGCGCTGGCCTTCGCGGTCGCCGCCTCGGCCAACCTGCCGGCGATCCTCTACAACATGTTCTGGCGTCGCTTCAACACCCGCGGCGCGGTGTGGAGCATCTACGGCGGCCTGATCAGCTCCCTCGGGCTGGTGCTGTTCTCGCCGGTGATGTCCGGCAAGACCGACCCGGTCACCGGGGCCAACCTGTCCCTGCTGCCGGCCGGCGTCGACATCTCGTGGTTCCCGCTGGAGAACCCCGGCCTCGTGTCGATCCCGATCGGCTTCCTGCTGGGCTTCCTCGGCACCGTCACGACGAAGGACCGCGAGGCGGTCCAGGAGTTCGACGAGCTCGAGGTCCGCTCCCTCACCGGTGCGGGCGCCGAGGGCGCCGTCGCGCACTGATCCGGCCCCGTCCGGCCGCGCCCGCGAGTCCGCGGGCGCGGCCGGCCCCTGTTTCGTCCATCCCCCCGTGGCTAGGGTCGGAAGAGAGCCCGGTCACACCGCTCGAACCACACACGAGGAGCGCGCATGTCAGACGAGTCCAGCGAGACGAACCAGACGAACCAGACGCTGTCCAACCTGATGCAGGAGGACCGCACCTTCGACCCGCCCACGGAGCTCGCGGAGAATGCCAACGTCACCCAGGCGACCTTCGACGAGGCGGCCGAGGACCGGTTGGCGTTCTGGGCCAAGGCGGCCGAGCGGCTGGACTGGGCCGAGCCGTTCGACGAGGTGCTCGACTGGAGCAACCCGCCGTTCGCCAAGTGGTTCGTGGGCGGCAAGCTCAACGCGGCGTACAACTGCGTCGACCGCCACGTGGAGGCGGGTCTCGGTGACCGCGTCGCCTTCCACTGGGAGGGCGAGCCGGTCGACGACAAGCGCACGATCACCTACGCCGACCTCAAGGACGAGGTCTGCCGGGCCGCCAACGCGCTGACCGACCTGGGCGTGCAGAAGGGCGACCGCGTCGCGATCTACATGCCGATGATCCCGGAGACCGCGGTGGCGATGCTCGCCTGCGCGCGGCTCGGTGCGATCCACACGGTGGTCTTCGGCGGCTTCTCCTCCGACGCCCTGGCCAGCCGGGTGCTCGACTGCGAGGCGTCGGTCATCGTCACCTCCGACGGCGGCTACCGCCGCGGCGCCCCCTCGGCCCTCAAGCCGGCCGTCGACGAGGCCGTCGCCAAGGTCGCCGAGGAGCGCGACGACCTGGTCAAGAAGGTCCTCGTGGTCAAGCGCACAGGTGAGGACGTGGCGTGGAACGACGACCTCGACGTCTGGTGGCACGACGTCGTGGACTCCGCCTCACCTGCGCACGAGTGCGAGTTCTTCGACTCCGAGCACCCGCTCTACGTCATGTACACCTCGGGCACCACCGGCAAGCCCAAGGGCATCCTCCACACGACCGGCGGCTACCTCGTGGGCACCTCCTGGACCCACTGGGCGGTCTTCGACCTCAAGCCCGAGACCGACGTCTATTGGTGCACCGCCGACGTCGGCTGGGTGACCGGCCACAGCTACATGGTCTACGGCCCGCTGGCCAACGCGACCACGCAGGTGATGTACGAGGGCACGCCCGACTCCCCGGAGAAGGGCCGCTGGTGGCAGATCATCGAGGAGTACGGCGTCACGATCTTCTACACCGCCCCCACCGCGATCCGCTCGTTCATGAAGCAGGGCCGCGAGATCCCCGACCAGCGCGACCTGTCCTCGCTGCGCCTCCTCGGGTCGGTCGGTGAGCCGATCAACCCCGAGGCCTACATGTGGTACCGCGAGGTCATCGGCGCCGAGCGCTGCCCCGTCGTGGACACCTGGTGGCAGACCGAGACCGGCCAGATCATGATCAGCCCGCTGCCGGGCGTCACGGCCGGCAAGCCCGGCTCCGCGATGGCACCGATCCCCGGCGTCGTCGCCGCGGTCGTCAACGACGAGGGCAAGGAGGTGGGCAACGGCCAGGGCGGCTACCTCGTGCTCAAGGAGCCGTGGCCCGCGATGCTGCGCACGCTCTGGGGCGACGACGAGCGGTTCAAGGAGACCTACTGGTCCCGCTTCGAGGACACCTACTTCGCCGGGGACGGCGCCAAGCTCGACGACGACGGTGCGATCTGGCTGCTCGGCCGGGTCGACGACGTCATGAACGTCTCGGGCCACCGCCTGTCCACCACCGAGATCGAGTCTGCGCTGGTCTCCCACCCCAAGGTCGCCGAGGCCGCGGTGGTGGGGGCCAAGGACGAGGACACCGGCCAGGCGGTCTGCGCCTTCGTCATCCTGCGGGAGTCCGCGGGCGACGGCGGCAAGGACATCGTCGAGGAGCTGCGCAACCACGTGCGCAAGGAGATCGGCGCGATCGCCAAGCCGCGCCAGATCATGGTCGTCCCCGAGCTGCCCAAGACCCGCTCCGGCAAGATCATGCGTCGCCTGCTCAAGGACGTGGCGGAGAACCGCGAGGTCGGTGACGTCACCACCCTCGCCGACTCCACGGTCATGGACCTGATCTCCGACGGCATGGGCGGCAAGTCCGGCGACGAGTAGGTCCCCCGGGCCGCGTCGGTCGGGCCTGTCGGGATCTGGGATGATCTCGACAGGCCCGGTCACGCTCGGGCTGGTGTGCCGGGAAGTCTGGTCGGCGTCCGGTCGCCGACCCCGAAGGAACCCGTGAGCCGCACCCGTCGCCCGCTGCTCCCCCGCCCGAGCACCCACGAGGAGACCTTCCTCGGTCACCTGCTGCGGCAGGAGACGATCGGCGGTGCGGTCGTCCTCGTCGCGGCGGTGGTCGCCGTGCTGTGGGCCAACTCCCCCTGGTCGCAGGCGTACGACGACCTGCGGCACCTCGAGCTCGGGCCGCTCGACCTCGAGCACTGGGCGGCCGACGGGGCACTGACCCTGTTCTTCTACGTCGCGGGCCTCGAGCTCAAGCGCGAGCTGCTCGTCGGCTCGCTGCGCCGGCCCTCGGACGCCGCCGTGCCCGCGGTGGCCGCGGTGTGCGGCGTGCTGGTCCCGGCCACGGTCTACCTGGTCCTCAACACCACGCTCGACCAGGGCCGCTCCGGGGGGTGGGCGATCCCGGCCGCGACCGACATCGCCTTCGCCCTGGCCGTGCTCGCGGTCGTGGGCGGGGCGCTGCCCAGCTCGCTCCGGGCGTTCCTGCTCACGCTGGCGGTGGTCGACGACCTCGTCGTGATCGTCATCATCGCGGTCTTCTACACCTCCTCGATCGACCTCCTGGCCGTCGGCGCGGCCCTGGTGGGCCTGGGGGTCTTCGCCGTCCTGCAGAAGATCCGCGGGGAGTCGTGGCTGTGGTACGTCCCGCTCGCCCTGGGCATCTGGTGGGCCACCCACGAGAGCGGCATCCACGCGACCGTGGCCGGCGTGGCGATGGGCCTGCTCACCAGGGTCGTGCCCGACGAGGGTGAGGAGTGCTCCCCCGCCGAGGTGCTCGAGCACACCCTCACCCCGTTCAGCAGCGGCCTGGCCGTGCCGTTCTTCGCCCTCATGTCCGCGGGCGTGGCCGTGCACGGCGGGGGCGACCTGGTCCGCGACCCGGTCGTCCTCGGCGTCTTCGCCGGCCTCGTGCTCGGCAAGCCGGCAGGCGTCCTGCTCGGCACCTGGCTGACCGTGCGGCTCACCCGCGCCGAGCTCGGCGACCTCCAGTGGCGCGACCTGGTGGGCGTGGCGGTCCTCGCCGGCGTCGGCTTCACCGTGGCCCTGCTCGTCGCCGAGCTGTCCTTCACCGGTGCCGAGGCGGAGGCAGCCAAGACCGCCGTCCTCTCCGGCTCCGTGGTCAGCGCCGCCCTGGCCGCGGTGATCCTGCGCCGCCGCAACCGCGTGCACGCGGGCTCGCCTGGGTAGTGTTCGCGGCATGAGCGAGCACGCACCCGCACGACGCCCGGCTGCTGAGGTCGACACCGAGGTCGAGCCGAGCATCGGCCAGCTGATCACCTCGGCGCAGAAGGACCTCTCCTCGCTGGTCAAGCAGGAGATCGCCCTGCTCAAGTCCGAGGTCAAGGTGAGCGTCAGGCTCGGCGGCCTGAGCATCGCGCTGTTCGCGGCCGCCGGGTTCGTCGCGCTGCTCGCGGTGATCCTGCTGTCGTTCTTCTTCGTCTACCTCGTGCACCTGACCGGGCTCGGCCTGGTGTGGTCCTACGGCATCGTCGTGCTGGTCTACCTGCTCGTGGCGGGCCTGCTCGGCTTCGTGGGCTACAAGAGGATCACCAAGGTGCGCCCGCCCGAGCGCTCGATCCACCAGGCCCAGGAGACCAAGGACACCCTGCTCCGCAAGAAGTAGGGCCCCTACGCGTAGCCGAGGTCGTGCAGGCGGTCGTCGTCGATGCCGAAGTGGTGGGCGATCTCGTGCACCACGGTGATGCGAACCTCGTCGACCAGCTCGTCCTCCGAGCCGCACATCCGGGTCAGCGGACCGCGGTAGAGGAAGATCCGGTCCGGCGCCACCATCGTGTAGCTGCTGTCGCGCTCGGTCAGCGCGATGCCGTCGTAGAGTCCGAGCAGGTCGGGGTCGTCCGGCGGCGGCTCGTCCTCGACGAGCACCACGCAGTTGTCGACCAGGTCCAGCAGCTCCCCCGGGACGGAGTCCAGCGCGTCGGAGACCAGCTCCTCGAACCGCTCGCGCCCCATCTCGATCATGCGAGCCAGTGTCCCAGGCTCCTGGTGAGGCCGGCGGCGCCCGGCTCGGCGGTGCGGGTCGTCGTGCGACGATGGGACGACCTCACGTCCACGTGACGTCTGACCCCGGAGGTCTCGATGACCGGTCGCGGCGAGCTCAGCGTCGGCGAGCTGTCGGCGCGGTCCGGCGTCGCCCCGAGCGCGCTCCGGTACTACGAGGAGCTCGGTCTCATCGCGTCGCGGCGGACGGCCGGCAACCAGCGGAGGTACGCCCGGGCGACGCTGCGGCGGGTGTCCTTCGTGCGCGCCGCGCAGGCCGTCGGGCTCAGCCTGGACGAGATCGCCCGGGCGCTGGCCACGCTCCCCGACGACCGCACCCCCACCAAGCGGGACTGGACCCGGCTCAGTGCGAGCTGGCGCGACCTGCTCGACGCCCGGATCGAGCGGCTCGAGCGCCTGCGCGACCGGCTCGACGGCTGCCTCGGCTGCGGGTGCCTGAGCCTGCGGTCCTGCGCGCTGCACAACCCCGACGACGCCAAGGCCGCCCGAGGCCCGGGCGCCGTCGAGCTCGAGCCTGGCTAGGATGTGCCGGTCCCGTCCGCGGGACGGGCCCCCATCGTCTAGCGGCCCAGGACCCCGCCCTTTCACGGCGGTAGCACGGGTTCGAATCCCGTTGGGGGTGCTCGTTCTGCGGCTCCGCCCCCGATTCGGAGGTGGGAGCCGCAACTGTTAGAGTTCCCTCCGTCCTCCCGCGTGGAGGGCACCACCAGGCCCCGTAGCGCAGTTGGTTAGCGCGCCGCCCTGTCACGGCGGAGGCCGCGGGTTCGAGTCCCGTCGGGGTCGCGACGACCAGCCGTTCCCTTTCCGGAGCGGCTGTTCGCGGCTAGGCCAGGTAGCTCAGTTGGTACGAGCGACCGACTGAAAATCGGTAGGTCGGCGGTTCGACCCCGCCCCTGGCCACCAGCCCACGAGGACCGCCCACCAGGCGGTCCTCGTTCCATGCCAGGGCTTCACTCGGGCCGAGTGAAGCGCTCGGCTTCACTCGACGCGGGTCACCAGGCGCACAGCGCCACGCCTCCCAGCGCGAGCAGCCAGCTGGCGAACGAGCCGATGAGGAAGTACTCGGTCACGTCGCTCGGGCCGCTGGTCGCCGCGCCGCGCTGCAGCTCGGGGAAGCGCAGCAGGCCCTTGGCCGCCACCACGATCGAGGCGGCCGTGACGTGGCCGGCGAGGCCGAGGCCGACGATGAGCAGCCGCTCCATCGGCCCGAGCAGCCGGCCACCCTTGAGCGACTTCTCGTTGGTCGCGGCCGGGACCCCGACGGCGTCGAGGACGAGCCGCACGAGCAGGTTGACCGTCGAGAGCTGGGCCACCAGCACCCCGAGCACCAGCACCAGCCGGTCGGGCGAGACCGAGGAGAGAGGGCCCTCCACCTGCGCCGGGAGCGCGGCGGCCAGGCGGCCTCCGGCGAGGAGCGACCAGGCGAGCCCGACCGCCCACCCGGCGAACGCCACCACGCGGGCCCGGGCGGAGCGTGTGGACAGCGCGACCGCCGAGCCGAGGAGCCAGCTGAGGAACGCGGCGCTCCACACGGCCAGGTCGAGCAGTCCCACCCGGACGGAGGGGGCGTAGGCGAGGACCGCCCCGGCCAGGAGCAGCACGCCCAGCACCGCCATCAGCAGGCGTCGGCCGGAGCGGGTGACGTCGCGCGCCGCGCGGACGAGGTCGACCAGACCCACCACGAGCAACCACACCCCGACCTCCGTCATGCGTCCGGTCTAGCAGCCACCACCGACGTCGGGCGTCAGGCGCGACGGCGACCCGCCCGGGCCGCCCGCCGCGGGTCAACCGCGCCGCAGCCGCTCGGCGTCCCGGACGGCCCCGATGCCGCGCGCGAAGGCCTGGGACACCGCCGAGGCGGAGACGCCCTCCGCCTCGGCGACCTCCCGCTGCGTGCGGCCGGCGAGGGCGAGGGCGAGCATGCGGTGGCTGCGCTCGTTGAGCCGCTCGACCAGGCCGTCGCGGCACGTGAGATAGGCGTTCTCCGCGTCGGCGCCCTCGCCGGCGTACCACGTCCGCAGCGCGGAGTGACGGGGCCTGCCCAGGTGCACCAGGGCCTCGCGCGCGGCCCACCAGGCCGGGCCGTCCTGGATCCGCGGGGTGCGGGCGGCGTCCAGGGTCCGCGCGTCGCCCTGACCGATGCCGGCGCGCGCGTCGACCTGGGGCAGCAGGTGCAGCCGCACCAGCAGCGCGGCGTGCGCGGCGTCGACGAGCCGGGCGTAGGCGCCCTGGAACTCGTCGCCGACCGTCGGCTCGAGCTCCTGCTCGGCGGGGACGAGGCGGTTGGTGGCCGCGAGCGCGGCGACCAGCGCCCGATGGATCGCAGCACGGTCGCCGGCCTGCCGGGAGCCGACCAGGTCACCGATGACCGCATACATGTTCAGATCATAGCTGAACTTCTACGAAGTTCAGCGCTGGGCTGAATTCGGGTCGGACGCCCGCTCGCGGCGCAGCGAGATCGCCGACCGGACCAGCGCCAGGTGGCTGAAGGCCTGCGGGAAGTTGCCGACCATGCGGGCCCCCGCCACGTCGTACTCCTCGCTGAGCAGGCCGACGTCGTTGACCAGGCCGACCAGACGGTCGAGGAGCTCGGCGGCCTCGTCGGTGCGCCCCGCCAGGACGTAGGCGTCCACCAACCAGAACGAGCACGCCAGGAACGGGTGCTCGTCCCCGGCCAGGCCGTCGACGCCGCTGCCGGTGCGGTAGCGCAGGAGCAGCCCGTCGCGGAGCAGGTCCTCCTCCACCGCGCGGATCGTGGCCAGGACCCGCGGGTCGTCCCCGGGCAGGAAGCCGACCATCGGGACCTGCAGCAGGGCGGCGTCCACCTCGGTGGTGCCCGGGTGCTGGACGAAGCAGCCCCGCTCGGGGTCCACGCAGTCGGCGAGCACCGCCGCCCGGACCGCGTCGCGCGCCTCCCGCCACCGATCCACGCGCCCCTCGAGCCCCAGCTCCTCGACCGCCCTCACCCCGCGGTCGAACGCCACCCACGCCATCACCTGGGAGTGGGTGAACCGCTGCCGCGGACCCCGCACCTCCCACATCCCGTGGTCGGGCTCGCGCCAGGCCCCGGCGAGGTGGTCGAGCATCGCGCACTGGATCCGCCAGGAGTTGAGGTCCTCCTCGAGACCGGCCCGGCGGGCGGTGTCGAAGGCGATCATCATCGAGCCGAAGACGTCGGTCTGCAGCTGCGCGGCGGCGCCGTTGCCGATGCGCACGGGCCGCGACCCCGCGTAGCCCGGCAGGTGGTCCAGCTCGCGCTCGGGCAGCTCGCGGGAGCCGTCGACGCCGTACATGATCTGCAGGTCGGCGGGCTCGGCGGCGACCGCGCGGACGAGCCACCGGCGCCAGGCCTCAGCCTCCTCGGTGTAGCCCGCGTCGAGCAGCGCGGTGAGGGTCAGGCTGGCGTCGCGCAGCCAGCAGAAGCGGTAGTCCCAGTTGCGCTCCCCTCCGAAGTCCTCCGGCAGCGAGGTCGTCAGCGCCGCCACGATCCCGCCGGTCTCGACGTGGGTGAGCGCCCGGAGTGTGGCCAGGCTGCGCACCACGAGGTCGCGGTGCGGCAGGTCGTGGGCGCAGGGCTCGGCCCAGCGCTCCTGCTCCTCCCCGTCCCGGCGTACGACGGCCAAGGAGTCGAGCACGTCCGGCACCGGGTGCCACGAGGGCGCCCACGTGAGGGCGAAGGTGAGCACGTCGCCCTCGTGCACCTCGAGCTCGTCGGCGTGCCGGTGGTCGGTCGCGGTGGGCAGCCGGGGCCCGCTCAGCACGAGCTGGTCGGGACCCGCGACCGCGACGATCACCTCCTCGCCGTCGGCCCGGTGGGCGCGCCGCACCCAGGGCCGGACCGCGCCGTAGGCGAACCGCACGACCCACTCGTGCCGCAGCCGCAGCGACCCGGACACCCCGGTGACGGTGCGCACCAGGTCGGCGCGGCGGTCACCGCGCGGCATCGAGTCGTGCACGGTCACGGTGCCGGTGGGTCCGCTGAACGTGGTGACCAGGTGGGTGGTGGCGCCCTCGTAGGCCCGCGTGGTCTCGACCTCGTCCGGATCGGCCGGCCCGATCAGCCAGCGACCGTGCTCGGGCTCGCCGAGGAGCGCCGCGAAGCAGGCGGCGGAGTCGAAGCGAGGCAGGCAGAGCCAGTCGACCGACCCGTCGAGGCCGACCAGCGCGCCGGTGTGCCGGTCGCCGATGATCGCGTAGTCCTCGATCGGCAGTGCCATGCTGCGACGCTAGCCGAGGGACGGTCACCCGGGGCGCGATCGCCGGGTGAGCGGAGGTGCGCGGATGAGTACGCACACTCACACCAGGTGAGTGGGGTGGCGCACGCAGGCGCACGCGCGGGTGTGGCTTGATGGAGCCATGACCAGGTTCGCCGACCCCGCGCGCTGCCCCGACTGCCGCGCCACCCTGACGCCCGGCAGCCTGCTGTGCCCCGCGTGCCGCCTCGACCTGAGCGGCGAGCTGGGTCAGCGGCTGTTCACCCTGCTCACCGACGCCGACAGCGTGCTGGTGCAGATGCGATCCCGCAGCGCGGCGCCGGTCCCCGCCGGCGCGCCGACCCCCGGCACCCGCGTGCCGGTGGGAGCCGGTGGTCCGGGCCTGCCGCCCCAGCCGGCACCCCCCGGTGGCCCGGCGCCGTTCCCGTCGGCACCGGCCCCGCGTCCCGCGGTCCGGGCGTCCAGCGTGCCGCAGGTGCTGCTCGGGCTCGGCGCCCTCACCCTGCTGGTCGCGATCTCCCTGTTCTTCGCCGTCACCTGGGCCGCGCTGGGTCCTGACGGTCGGGCGGTGGTGCTGGTGCTGCTGACCCTCGCCACCAGCGCGGTGACCGCTGAGCTGGCCCGTCGTGACCTTCGGGGCGCGACCGAGGCGCTGGGGCTGGTGAGCCTGGGGCTCGTGGCCGGTGACGTCTTCGCCGCCCGTGACGCCGGCTGGCTGCACCCGGGCAACGGCGCGCAGATGTCCCTGGTGCTGGGCACGGTGCTGCTCGTCGCGGGCACGACCTCGGCGCTCGCGCTGACCCGGACCCGCGCCGGGCGCCTGGTCTCCGGCGAGGTCGTGGCGGCCCTCGGGGCCGCGTGCGTGGCCGGCGGCATCGCCGACAGTGGCTGGGGCTCGACCGCCGGCCGGCTGGTGGTCGCCGTCCCGCTCGTCGCCCTCCTCGCGGTCATGGCCCGCCTGCTCGGGCAGCTCGTGCCCGGCGGCCCCTCCGACTCCGCCTTCCTCCCGCTCCCCGAGCCCGGCAGGACCCCGCGGCGTCGACGCCTCCTGCCGATGCAGGCCGAGACCGCCGGCATCGCGCTGGTCACGGTCGCGGCCTGGCTGGCGCTGGCCGGCACCGCGCTGGAGCGCGTGTTCGACGACCTCACCCTCGCCGGCGTCTGGGGCGGCTCGGGGCTGCCGCTCCTGGCCGCCGCGGTGTACGCCGCCCTGCCGGCCCTCCTGCCCGGCCTCCGCGCGGCGCGGGTGACCGCCCTCGCGGTCGCCGTCGCCCCGCTGACCGTGCTGCTGACCGCGCCGGCCTTCGACGAGTCGGGCACCACGCTCGCCCTGGTCATGGCGGTGGCCACGCTCGTGCTCGCCGTCGTCCTCGCGACCGGCCCGCTGCCCTGGGTGCGGGCCGCCGGATCGGGGCTGCTGGTCACCGTGCCGGTGCTCGTCGCCCACAGCCTCGAGCTGCTCGTCGCAGGCCTCAGGGCCTTCGCCGCCGCGGTCGAGAAGGGTTGGGACGGCTCCCTGACCGGACGGCTGGACCCGCCGGTCGGAGGCCTGGCCGCCCCCTGGGTGCTCCCCGCGGCGCTGCTGGTGCTGGTGGTGACCGGCTTCGCCGTGCACCGCGCCGCGACCGGGTCACGACCCTCGGCCGAGCAGGTGCGCCGCGTGTCCGAGACCTCGGCGATCGTGGCGGTCCACGGCGGCCTGCTGGTCCTGCGCACCCCCGTGGTCGCCCTGCTCGCGGTGATGCTGCTGACCACGCTGCGCGTCGGCATCGACGGCCTGCGCGGGCACCCGCGGATGACCCAGGCGGCCGCCGCCTGGAGCTCCTTCGCGCTCGGTGCGCTGGCGCTCACGCTCTCGGCGTACGACGAGTGGCTGACCCTGCTGGCCTGCCTCGTCCTGGGCGGCCTGGCCGCCCTCCACCACCGCAGCCCCGCCCTGGGCGGCTGGGCCGCGTGGGGAGGCGGGCTCGTGCTCGGGCCGCTGGGCGCCCTGGGGCTGTGGGCGGGCACCTCGCTGCTCGAGGTCCGTGGGGACTGGGCCGCGCTGGTGGTCCTGCTCGCCCTCGGCGCCTGGGTGGTCCTGCGGGGGCTGGCCGACACCGAGGGGAGCGGCGAGCATCCGGTTCGCGATCCCTGGACCGACCCGGTCGTCGGGGTCGAGGTGGGCACGATCGCCGCGGCGGCCCTCACCGCGGTGGTCGGCGTGATGGTCTTCTCGCCGCTGGACCTCCAGGCCCCGTGGACCTCGGTCCACCTCACCGTCGCCGGGGTCGTGGCCTCCATCGTGTCGCTGACCCGGGAGGAGCGGCGACGGGTGGCCGGCTGGGCCGCCTTCGTGCTGCTCACCGCGGCCAGCTGGGTGCGCCTGTCCGACATCGGGGTGCACCAGCCCGAGGCCTACACGGTCCCCTCGGCGCTCGTGCTCCTGGTGGTGGGCTGGTTCCACCTGCGGCAGCACCCCGCCGCCGGCACGATGCGGGCCTGGAGCTCCGGGCTGGGCCTGGCCCTCGTGCCCTCGCTGCTGTGGGTGCTGGCCGACCCGGTCTCGCTGCGCGCGCTGCTCCTGGGCCTGGTCTGCCTCGGCCTGGTGCTGCTCGGCACGAGCCGTCGCTGGGCCGCGCCGTTCGTGTGGGGTGCGGCGGTCGGCACCGTGCTGGTGCTGCGGATGGTGGCGCCGGTCGCCCTGCTGGTCGGACCGTTCCTGGTCTTCGCCGTGGGCGGCGTGCTGCTGCTGGTGGTCGGGGCGACCTGGGAGCACCGCCTCAAGGACGCCGAGCGTCTGCGCCGCTACGTCGACGGCCTGCGCTGACGGCCCCGCCCGGGCCGACGGCGCAGACGACGGAGGGGACGGACCCTGTGGGTCCGTCCCCTCCGGAACAGCTGTCGGTCGCTCCTCAGCGGAGCGGGTCGCTCACTCGAAGTCGTTGCCGCGACGCTGCGTCGGCATCATGCCGGCGAGCAGCTCGCGCACCTCGGACTCGCGGTAGCGGCGGTGGCCGCCCAGCGTGCGGATCGAGCTGAGCTTGCCCGCCTTGGCCCACCTCGTCACGGTCTTCGGGTCGACCCGGAACATGGCGGCAACCTCTGCAGGCGTCAGCAGAGCCTCCGACTCAGTCGGTCGAGCGGTCATCACGCCACCCCTCTTCTTTCTCTCCCTTGGTGAGATCCCCGCACGAGGATCCGGGCCCTGGTGCGTGGGGCACCGTGGCCTGCGTTCCATAGTAGGACAGTTGCGACAACGGGTACAGGCGACGAATCAGGACCAAACGGAAGTCGGGCCCTTTTCCCGTCCCAACCGGGCCCAAGTGCCCCTCCGGGTGTGCCGGACGGCCCGGGCCCATCCTCCGGCCGGACTACCCCTGCCACCTGCGCACGCGCTCACGCGCCCGTCGATAGCATGTGACCAAGGTCGCACACCCGCGGCCCCGCGTCAGCCATCGCCACACCCCGGCGAGCAGACCACCCGCAGGAGACATGCTCATGAGCACACCCGCCCCCACGTCCGTCTTCGACCAGCTGCACCAGCACGAGCAGGTCGTGTTCTGCCACGACGAGCCCACCGGGCTCCGCGCGATCATCGCGATCCACTCCACCGCCCTGGGCCCCGCGCTCGGCGGCACCCGCTTCTACCCCTACGCCGACGAGCAGTCCGCGCTCGCCGACGTCCTCGAGCTCTCGCGCGGCATGACCTACAAGGCCGCCGCGGCGGGCCTCGACCTCGGCGGCGGCAAGGCGGTCATCATCGGCGACCCGGCCCTCGACAAGTCCGAGGCGCTGCTGCGGGCCTACGGCCGCTTCGTGCAGACCCTCGGCGGCCGCTACGTCACCGCCTGCGACGTCGGCACGTTCTCCCCCGACATGGACGTCGTGGCCCGCGAGTGCGGCCCCGGCGTGGTCACCGGCCGCACCGAGGAGCACGGCGGGGCCGGCGACTCCTCGGTCCTCACCGCGTTCGGCGTCTTCCAGGGCATGCGGGCCGCGGCCCTGCGCACCTGGGGCGACCCCACCCTGCGCGGTCGCCGCGTCGGCGTCGCCGGGGTCGGCAAGGTCGGCCGCCACCTGGTGGACCTGCTGCTCGAGGACGGTGCCGACGTGGTCGTGACCGACGTCAGCGAGCGGGCGCTGGCCGTCGTACGCGCGGCGCACCCGGAGGTCGACGTGGTCGGTGGCCCCGACGGCCCCGACGGCCCTGACGGCACCGCGGCGCTGGTGGCCTCCGACCTCGACGTCTACGCCCCGTGCGCGCTGGGCGGCGCCCTGGACGACGCGACCGTCGACGCGCTGCGGGCCCGGGTGGTCTGCGGGGCGGCCAACAACCAGCTCGCCCACCCCGGCATCGCCAAGCGGCTGGAGGACCACGGCGTGCTCTACGCCCCCGACTACGTGGTCAACGCCGGCGGGCTGATCCAGGTCGCCGACGAGCGCGAGGGGTTCTCGTTCCCCCGTGCGCAGCGACGCGCGAGCGGGATCTACGACACCACGCTGCGCATCTTCGAGCTCGCCGAGAGCGACGGCGTGCCGCCCGCGGTCGCTGCCGACCGCGTTGCGGAGCATCGGATCGCGGAGGTGTCCCGCGTCAGGAGGATCTGGACCGTCTGAGCGCGGTCAGCGATCCCGCTCGGCGTAGTCCGCCCACTGGTCGTAGTCGTCCTCGGGAGTCTCGTCCGGCTCCGACGCCCCGGGGGACGACGGGTCACCGGAAGACCCGTGCAGCTCCTTGGCCAGCGCTCCGAAGTCCGCCTCGTGAGTGCGGTACTTCAGGTCGCGGGCGACCTTGGTCTGCTTTGCCTTTGCACGGCCGCGGCCCATAGCCTCCGACCCCCTCGCACATATGGCCGGAGTCATGCAGCGGCCACGGTCCTTCGTCACAACTGAACACGTGGCCGAGATACATGCGTCCGGTCTGACCATCGACTTGTCTCGTGCGGGCAAGGCTACCTGGCTCCTGGTGAATCCCGCACCTCGACCGGCCCAGAAAGCCGCACTCCGGCACGAGACCTGCACCTCACCGGGCCCCGGCCCCGGGCTGTCGCCCGTGGGCTAGCCCGCGGGGTGGGCGCCGACCAGCCGGACCCGGCCCCCGTCGTCGGCGGAGCCGGCCAGCGCGACCTCGCCGCAGACCCACGACCCGACCTCGTGCTCGGCCAGCGTGGCCAGCACCCGGTCGACGTCGTCGGCGTCCACGACCGCCACCATGCCGACACCGCAGTTGAGCGTGCGCTCGAGGTCCTCGCGGGCCACCCCGCCGACCTCCGCGACGAGTCCGAACACGGGCTGGGGGGTCCAGGTGGTGCGGTCGAGGGTGACGCTCACCTCGGCCGGCAGGACACGCTCGAGGTTGGCGGCCAGGCCGCCCCCGGTGATGTGCGACATGGCGTGGGTGCGGGTGCCGCGGGCGAGCGCCAGGCACGCCTTGGCGTAGATGCGCGTCGGCTCGAGCAGCTCCTCGCCCAGCGTGCGGCCGAGCTCGGGGACGTCGCGGTCGAGCGCCCAGCCGGCCTGCTCCAGCAGCACGTGGCGGACCAGGGAGTAGCCGTTGCTGTGGAGCCCGCTGCTGCGCATGGCCACCACCAGGTCGCCCGGCCGGACCCGGCCGGGACCCAGGAGGTGGGTGGCCTCGACGACGCCGGTGGTCGAGCCCGCGACGTCGTACTCGTCGGGCCCGAGGAGCCCGGGGTGCTCGGCGGTCTCGCCGCCGACGAGCGCGCACCCCGCCTCGACGCACGCCTCGGCGATGCCCTGGACGATCGCGGCGATGCGCTCCGGCACGACCCGCCCCGTGGCGATGTAGTCGGTGAGGAACAGCGGCTCGGCGCCGCACACGACCAGGTCGTCGACCAGCATCCCGACCAGGTCGAACCCGATCGTGTGGTGGACGTCCATCGCCTGGGCGACGGCCACCTTGGTGCCGACGCCGTCGGCGCTGGTCGCCAGCAGCGGCCGGTCGTAGGCCTTGAGGGCCGAGGCGTCGAACAGCCCGGCGAAGCCGCCGATGCCCCCGACCATCTCGGGGCGGCGGGCCTTGTCGACCCAGACCTTCATCAGCTCGACGGCCTTGTCGCCGGCCTCGATGGAGACGCCGGCGGCCTCGTAGGTGCTCACGTGTGGCTCCAGTCCAGTCAGGGGTGGTCCAGGGCGCCCGCGGCGCCACCGGAGAGACCGATCGGCACGCCCTCGACGTCGCGTGCCTCGCGCCCGTCGAGGACCCCTGGCAGCGGGGTGTCGCGCTCCAGGACCGGGAGCGAGCGTTCCAGCAGGTGCTTGCCGAGCAGGGCCTCGTCGGGCAGGTCGATGGGGTACTCGCCGTCGAAGCACGCCCGGCACAGCCGCTCCGAGGGCTGCCCCGTCGCGGCGACCATGTCCTCCTGCGAGATGTAGCCCAGGCTGTCGGCGCCGATGCTGGCGCGGATCTCCTCCACGCCGAGGCCGGTGGCGATCAGCTCGGCCCGGGTGGCGAAGTCGATGCCGTAGAAGCAGGGCCACTTCACCGGTGGCGAGGAGATGCGCACGTGGACCTCGAGCGCGCCCGCCTCGCGCAGCATCCGCACCTGCGCACGCTGGGTGTTGCCGCGCACGATCGAGTCGTCGACCACGACCAGCCGCTTGCCGCGGATCACGTGCTCGAGGGCATTGAGCTTGAGCCGGATGCCGAGCTGGCGCAGGGTCTGGGACGGCTGGATGAAGGTGCGGCCGACGTAGGCGTTCTTGACGAACCCCTGGCCGAACGGGATGCCGCTGGCCTCGGCGTAGCCGACCGCGGCAGGGGTGCCGGACTCCGGCACCGGGATGACCAGGTCGGCCTCGACCGGGTGCGACCTGGCCAGGAGCCGACCCATCTCGACACGCGCGGCGTGCACGCTGCGGCCGGCGATCGTGGCGTCGGGGCGGGCGAGGTAGACGTACTCGAACACGCAGCCCTTGGGGGCGGGCTCGGCGAACCTGTGGCTGCGCAAGCCGTTGTCGTCGACGACGACCAGCTCACCCGGCTCGACCTCGCGCACGACGCGCGCGCCCACGGTCGCCAGCGCGGCGTCCTCGCTGGCGACGACCCAGCCCCGCTCGAGCCGGCCGAGCACCAGCGGGCGGATGCCCTGCGGGTCGCGGGCGGCGTAGAGCGTGTGCTCGTCCATGAAGACGAAGGAGAACGCACCCTTGACCGTCGGGAGCACCTCGATCGCGGTCTCCTCGATGGTGCGGTCGGGGTCGCCGGCGAGCAGCGCGGTCACCAGGCTGGTGTCGTTGGTCGCCACGATGTGGTTGCCCTGGCGGGAGGGGGTGTCCAGCTCGCCGCCGATGTGCTTGAGGCGCTCGACCCGGTCGGCGAGCTCGCGCGTGTTGGTCAGGTTGCCGTTGTGGGCCAGGGCGATCGAGCCGTTGGCCGTCGGGCGGAAGGTCGGCTGGGCGTTGTGCCAGGTGCTCGCGCCGGTGGTGCTGTAGCGCGTGTGGCCGATCGCCAGGCCGCCCTGGAGGCTCTCCAGCGTCGACTCGTCGAAGGCCTGGGAGACCAGCCCCATGTCCTTGTAGACCAGGATCTGACGCCCGTTGCTCACCGCGATGCCCGCCGACTCCTGCCCGCGGTGCTGCAGCGAGTAGAGACCGAAGTAGGTGAGCTTGGCGACGTCCTCGCCCGGGGCCCAGACACCGAAGACGCCGCAGGCGTCCTGGGGTCCCTTGTCGGCGGCCGAGGTGGGGTCGAGGTCGTGGTTCAGGCGGCCGTCACCAGGACGGGTGCGTCGAGTCACGCCTCGAGTGTAGGTGCCGGAGGCGGGGTCGGCCGAATCGCGGACCCGCCGGACCCAGCGGGCCCAGCGGGCCCAGCGGACCCGCGGACCCCAGCAGGCTCAGCGGGTGAGGTTGCGCAGCAGCAGGGTCTCGGCCAGGCACGCGCGCCGGAACTCCCCGAGGTGCAGGCCCTCGTCGGTGCTGTGGGCGCGGGTGTCGGGGTCCTCCACGCCCGTCACCAGCACCGACGCCTCCGGGAAGGCCTCCCGGAACGCCGCGATGAACGGGATCGACCCGCCCACGCCGATGTCGACCGGCTCGGTGCCGTCCCACGCCTCGGCGAAGGCCTCGCGCGCCGCGTCGTACGCCGGGCCGGTCGCGTCGATCGCGGTCGGGGAGCCGGTGTCGGTCGCGAGCACCTCGAGCCGCGCCCCCCACGGCACGTGCCGCTCGAGGTGGTCCAGGAGCCGCCCCAGCGCCTCCTTGGCGTCCTGGCCGGGCGCCACGCGCAGCGAGATCGCCGCCCGGGCCCGCGGGACGAGGGTGTTGCTGCACTCGGCGACGCTCGGGGCGTCGATGCCGATCACGTTGACCGTCGGCCTGGTCCACAGCCGCTCGACGATCGAGCCCGAGCCGATGAGCTCGACGCCCTCCAGGGCGGAGGCCTCGGCCCGGAACCGGTCCTCGGGGTAGTCGAGGTCGGAGGCGGGTCCGGCGTGCAGGCCCTCGACCGCGACCTCGCCGGCCTCGTCGTGCAGCGTCGCCAGCAGGCGGCACAGGGTGGTGAGCGCATCGGGCACGGGGCCGCCGAACATGCCGGAGTGGACGCCGTGCTCCAGGGTCGAGACCTCGATGTCGCAGCCCGCGAGGCCGCGCAGGCTGGTGGTGAGGGCCGGGACGCCGACCTCCCAGTTGGTGCTGTCGGCGATCACGATCACGTCGGCGGCGAGGCGGTCGCGGTAGGTCTCGAGGAACGCCTCCAGGGTCGGGGAGCCCTCCTCCTCCTCGCCCTCGACCAGGACGGTCACGCCGACCGGCAGGTCGTCCCCCCAGGCGCGCAGGGCGGCCAGGTGCACGGCGATGCCGGCCTTGTCGTCGGCCGCCCCGCGACCGAACAGCCGCCCGCCGCGCTCGGTCGGCTCGAACGGCGCGCTGGTCCACTCGGTCTCCTCACCGACCGGCTGGACGTCGTGGTGGGCGTAGAGCAGCACGGTCGGCGCACCCTCCGGGGCCGGCCTCGTCCCCAGCACCGCGGGGGCGCCGCCCTCGACGCTGAGCACCTCGACCGCCAGGCCCGCGCCCTCCAGGAGGCGGGCGGTCGCCTCGGCCGACCGGCGTACGTCGTCGGCGTGGGCGGGCAGCGCCCCCACCGACGGGATCCGGACGAGGTCCTCCAGGTCGGCACGGACGGAGGGCAGGACGGCGTCGAGCCGGGCGTGGAGGTCCATGTGCCCTGTCATACCAGGGGTGGCACCAGCGGCAGGTGCTCGCTGAGGTCGGACCTCTCCCCGCTGGCGACCACCCGGCCCGTGGAGACGGCGTCGGACCAGGCCAGGTCACCGAAGGCGAGGGCGAGCCAGGTGTCGGCGTCCATCTCGACGACCGCCGGCGGCGTGCCCCGCTTGTGGGTGGTGCCGCCGATCACCTGCACCGCGGAGTAGGGCGGGACGCGCACCTCGACCGCGCCGCCGGGGGCGCGCCGCTGGAGCACGGCCATCGCGTGCTTGACCAGGAGACGGACGTCGTCCGGCGTGGCGTCGCCGGCACCGAGCCGGGCGCGGGCGGACGACACGGCCGCGGGGTCGGCCTCGCGGAGGCGCGCGGGCACTGCTCCTCCCTCACCGCGGGTCGCCGGGCACACGGTCGTAGCGCTCGAGCACGTCGCGCAGCCGAGCCGCGATCGCGTCGTCGAGCGCGCCCTCGCGCAGCTGCCAGGACCAGTTGCCGGTCGCCTTGCCGGGGACGTTCATGCGGGCCGCGCTGCCCAGGCCCAGCAGGTCCTGGGCGGGTACGACGGCCAGGCGGCTCACCGAGGCCATCGCCGTGCGCATCAACGGCCACGGCATGTCGTCGGTGGGACCGACCAGGTGGCCGCGGATCCGGACCCGGGTGCGGTCGTCGACCTCGCTGAGCCAGCCGACGCTCGTGTCGTTGTCGTGGGTGCCGGTGTAGACCACGCCGAGGTGGTCGTGGTGGTGCGGCAGGTGGGGGTTGGCGGGGTTGCCGTCGAAGGCGAACTGCAGGACCTTCATGCCGGGCAGCCCGAACCGCAGGCGCAGCGCCTCGACCTCGGGCGTGATCACCCCGAGGTCCTCGGCCACCAGGTGGCCCTCGCCGGCCTCGGCGACCAGGGCGGTGAGGACCTCGACGCCGGGGGACGCGACCCACTCGCCCTCGCGCGCGGTCTCCGCCGACGCCGGGATGTGCCAGGACGCCTCCAGGCCGCGGAAGTGGTCGATGCGCACCAGGTCGAACAGGTCGCGCTGGCGCGCGATCCGGCGACGCCACCAGGCGAAGCCGTCCTCGCGCATCACGTCCCAGTCGTAGTGGGGGTTGTTCCAGCGCTGGCCGTCCTGGGCGAAGTAGTCCGGCGGCACCCCGGTGACGGTGCGCGGGGCGCCGGTCTCGTCGAGGTCGAACTGCGCGCGGTCGACCCACACGTCGGCGCTGTCGTGGGAGACGAAGATCGGCAGGTCGCCGAAGACGAGCACCCCGCGCTCGGCGGCGTAGTCGCGCAGCTCCTGCCACTGGGTATCGAAGAGGTACTGCTCGAACTGCAGCACCCGCAGGCGGTCCTGCAGCGGGGCGAGCGCCTTGTCGAGGGCGTCGGCGTCGCGGTCGCGCAGCCCGGGCTCCCAGTCGTGCCACGAGGTGCCGCCGAGCGACTCGCGCAGCGCGACGAAGTCGGTGTAGTCGCCGAGCCAGTCGTCGTGCTCGTCGACCCAGGACAGGAAGTGCTCGCGCTGCTCCTGCCGCTCGCCGGCCTCCACCTCGGACTGCCACAGCCGCACCGCGCGGGTGCGGGCCTCGGCGCGGCTGATCTCGCCGGAGGCCACCTGGGCGAGGTCGTCGTCGCGCAGCAGCCCACGGTCGGCCAGCCAGTCGAGGCTGACCAGCTCGGGGTTGCCCGCGAGGGCGGAGAGGCCGTTGTAGGGCGAGCGGTCCTCGGCGTGCGTGGGGACCAGCGGGAGCACCTGCCACACGGTCACGCCCGCGGCGGCGAGGAAGTCGACGAAGCGGTAGGCCGCGTGGCCCAGGTCGCCCGTGCCGTAGGGGGACGGGAGCGAGGTGACGTGCAGCAGGACCCCTGCCCGGCGTACGTCGAGAGGCAGGTCGGGAGGCACGTCGGCCGGTCGGTGCTGGTCGTCCGGGACCGAGGGGGTGTCCTCCATGCCCTCAGATTGTCACACCGCGACGCGGCCGGGACGGACCAGGGCGGGGTCCCACGATCCGCCCCGCGCTGTGGTTAGAGTCTCGGCCCATGTCCGGACCTGTCCGAACTACTTCCCCTCCGTCCCCCGTCCGCCGCACGATGCACACCCTGCTCGCCATGCTCGCCACGGCCACGCTGCTCGTGGTCGCCGCGGGCCTGCCGTCGTCGGCGGGCGCCGCTGTCGTGCGCGGCCCCGACCCCGGCAGCGGCTTCGGCTACGGCTTCGACGCCTGCGACGCGCCTTCCCAGCGGGCCATGAACGCCTGGAACCAGCACTCGCACTTCTCGGCGGTCGGCATCTACATCGCCGGGATGAACCGCGCGTGCTCCTCCCAGCCCCACCTCGACCGCCGCTGGGTGCGCACCCAGAAGGCGCGTGGGTGGAAGCTGCTGCCGCTGGTCGTCGGGCGCCAGGCCTCCTGCGCCCCCCGGGGCCTCTATCGCGGCAAGCGGATCTCGCCGAGGCCGGCCGGGCTCTACCGCCAGGCGCGCGGCCAGGGGGCCGACGCCGCGCGCGGTGCGGCGCGGGCCGCCCGCCACCTCGGCATCCGCGAGGGCTCGGTGCTGTGGTTCGACCTCGAGGGCTTCGACACCACCCGCACCCACTGCCGCCGCTCGGCGCTCCACTTCGTCAGCGGGTGGAGCCGTCAGGTGCGGCGGGACGGGTTCCGGTCGGGGCTCTACTCCAGCGCCTCGACCCTGCGGATGCTCGGCCCGGCGCGCGCCTACCCCGACGTCTTCAGCCTCCCGGGCTACCTGTGGTTCGCCCACTGGAACGGCCGGGCGACGGTCGCCACGAAGTACCTCAGCAACAACCACTGGATGCCGCACCGGCGGGTCCACCAGTTCCGCGGCGGCCACTCCGAGCGCCACGGCGGTCGCCGCCTGGTGATCGACAGCAACTACTACTCGGTCGGCCAGGGCATCTGGATCGGCAAGGAGCAGCGGCGCTCGCACTGCGGGGTCCGGATCTCCTACGGCCGCTACGAGACGATGCGGCCCGGCGCCCGTGGCCCGGGCGTGCGTGCGGCCCAGTGCGTGCTGCGCGACGGCCGCCACTACCGCGGCCGGCTCACCGGGCGCTACGACCGTCGTACGACCAGGGCGGTGCGGCACTTCCAGGCCGTGCACCCGCGCCTGCGGGCGACCGGCGTCCTCACCCGCGGCACGTGGACCGCGCTGCTCTCCCGCGGTGACCGGCCGGCGCTGAAGTACGGCAGCCAGGGCACCGCCGTACGCCGGCTCCAGCGCGCGCTCAACGCCGCCACGCGCGCCTCGGTCGCCGTCGACGGGATCTTCGGGCTCGGGGACGCCCGCGTGGTGGAGCGCTACCAGCGCCGCCACCACCTTCCCGCCACCGGGGTGGTGAGCGCGCGCACGTGGCGGCTGCTCCAGCGCGGCAACCTGTGAATGATGTGACTTTTGTGAAAGTTGGGACACAAGGGGCGTGAGTCTTCTACTGTTGTCCACGTGAGGGCCGGACGGGACCCGGCGCGGCGACCTCCCAACGAACGTCGTCGACGCAGCTCCCGACTCCCGGGGCGAGCTACTCCCATAGGTCACCCCAACCGCGTCGGCAACGGCCGTCGCCGGGCCGTCCGGGACACCTCACCTCCCGCCCCCTCGGGCACCCCCCGGGGAGACCCGTCGATCTGCGCATTCCGCCCAACAGGTGGGACGGATGTGACTACAGTGACCGGGCCTTCCCTGACCTGAGGAGCCCTCCATGCGCCCCACCCGACGCCGGATCCGTCTCGTCCTCGCCACGCTCAGCGCCACCGTGGCGACGCTCGCCTCCGCGACCCTCGTCGCGCCGGCCGCCGTGGCGGACAACCGGGCCACGCCCGGCAACTTCACCGGCTACGGCTTCGACCAGTGCGTGGCCCCGAGCCAGAGCGCGATGGACGCCTGGCTCACCGGCTCGCCGTACTGGGCGGTCGGCATCTACATCTCCGGCAAGTCGCGGGCGTGCCGCAACCAGCCCAACCTCACCCCCACCTGGGTCTCCACCCAGCTGCGCAAGGGCTGGCGGCTCCTGCCGATCACCCTGGGTCCCCAGGCCTCGTGCTCCACCCGCTTCCCGCGCTACAAGGACGACCCCACGATCAGCCCCGACCCGACGCGCAACTACCTCAAGGCACGCCGGATGGGCCGCGCCGAGGCGCAGAGCACCGTCGACGCCGCCCGGGCGCTGGGGCTCGTCGCCGGCAGCACGCTGTGGTACGACCTCGAGGCCTTCGACACCGGCCGTACGACGTGTCGCGAGTCCGCGATCCGCTTCGTCGGGGCGTGGAACCGCCGCATGCACGAGCTCGGCTACGTCGCCGGCTTCTACTCCTCCGCCGCCTCTGGCATCAAGATGCTCGACGACGTGCGGGTCGACCGGCCCACCCTCATCCCGCTGCCCGACCGCGTCTGGATCGCGGACTGGAACGGGCGCGCCGATGTCGAGTCGTCGTACATCCGCAGCGACGGGTGGAGGCCGGGCGACCGCATGCACCAGTACCGCGGCGGCCACGACGAGACCTACAACGGCGTCCGGATCAACATCGACTCCAACTTCCTGCGGATGGGCAACGGGTCGCGCCCGACCACCCGGCGCGAGTACTGCGGCGGCCTGAAGATGAACTACGGCCGCTACGTCACCCAGAAGCCCGGCATGACCGGCGCCCAGGTCAAGGCGCTGCAGTGCCTGCTCACCCAGCAGGGCTTCTACGAGGGCACGCTCACCGGCTCCATGGACCCCGCGACCGTCGCCGCGGTGCAGGCCGCCCGCAAGGCTCGCAGGATCCCGACGGGCACCTCGGCCGGCCCCCGCGTCTGGGCCGCGTTGCTCGCGTGGCGCGCGGGCGGGCTGAAGAAGTACGGCGCCTCGGGCGAGAACGTGCGCAAGCTGCAGCGGGCGCTCAACGCGCTCTACCCCATGTCCTCGCCGGTCAACGGCTGGCTCGAGGGCCGCACCACGGCCGCGGTGAAGCGCTACCAGGCCGACCTGGGGGTCACGCCCACCGGCGTGGTGGTCGGCGACCTGTGGACCCAGCTGAAGGTCGGCCGCAGGGGCTGATCCCCACCCGCGTGCGGGGCCGTCCCGGCCCCGCCCTCAGGGCTGCCCGCCCGAGCCTGTCCGGGCAGCCCTGATCCGCCAGCGCCGCGGGGGACGGCGCCGGGGGTGGCGGAGAGGGTGGCGACTGCGCTCCGACCGGAACGCGAACGTCCGGGGTGTCGGTCGGAGCGGTCTCCGTCGCCGTGTCGTCGTCGGTGCCGCTCAAGGGGGTGTGGCGCGGCACCACGGGGTGACATGACTTAATTTGACACGTCTCCTGGCAAATGTCACCTCGTTGCGTCAAGATCGTCTGACCGGAGGAGGGGAACCTCCGCCTTTCTGACCGTCCGAACGCCCGTGGAGGTGTGCCATGACGACCGAGCAGCCCTTGCTCGGGTGGGAGCCGACCCTCGCCGAGCGACTGCGTGGGATCGACCCCGCCCTCCTCGGGCGCCGCGTGCGCGCGGCCCGCGTGGCCGCCGGGCTCACGCAGACCGACGCCGGCGGCCCCGAGCTCTCCACCGCCTACGTCTCGCGCATCGAGGCCGGCGCGCGCCGGCCGTCGGCCCGCGCGCTGCAGACGCTGGCCGAGCGGACGGGCACGACCCCGGACGTCCTCCTGCGCTCACCCGAGGACGACCCGGCCACCACCGAGCTCCGCCTGACCCTCGACTACGCCGAGCTCGCCCTCGAGACGGGCGAGGCCCAGGAGGCGGTCTCGCAGGTGAGCACCGCCCTGGGCCACCTGCCGGAGGGCTCACCCCTGCGCGAGCGCGCCCTCTTCCTGCACGGCCGCGCCCTCGAGGCGACCGGCCGGCTGGCCCAGGCCGTGACCGTCCTCGAGCAGGTCGTGGCCGCCGACGGGGCGCACGCCCTGCGGGCCACGATCGCGCTGTGCCGCTGCCTGCGGGAGAGCGGCGAGCTCGACCGCGCGATCGACGAGGGCGACGCCGCCCTGGCCCGCCTGCGCGAGACACCGCTCTACGGCACCGACGAGTCGATCCAGCTCGTCGCGACCGTCGCCTCGTGCTACTTCGAGAGCGGCGACGTGACGACGGCGGCCCGGCTGTGCCGCGAGGCGGTCGCGACCGCCGAGCAGCTCGGGTCGGCGACCGCCCGTGCCTCGGCGTACTGGAACGCCAGCATCGTGGAGTCGCACCGCGGACGCGTCGACTCCGCGGTCTTCCAGGCCCAGCGCGCGCTCAGCCTGCTCGGCGAGGGTCGCGACGCCCGCAACCTGGCGCGGCTGCGCATCCAGCTCGGCATCCTGCAGCTGCGCAGCGTCCCGCCGGCGGTCGCCGAGGCCCTCTCGACCCTGCGGCAGGCTGAGACCGAGCTGCAGGAGTCCAGCGCGGCGCCGGCCGACCTCGGTCACGTCCGCGCCGCCCTGGCGAGGGCGCACCTGCTCGACGGCGACCTGCTCGCGGCCTCGGAGGTCGCGGAGCAGGCACGGGCCACCGAGGCGGACGAGATGCCCCTGGCCAAGGCCGAGGCGGCTGCCGTCCTGGGTCAGGTGGCGGTGCTCGAGGGCGACACCGAGCGCGCGAAGAGCCTGTGCGCCGAGGCGGCCCTGCTGCTGAGCGCTGCCGGCGCCGACCGGGCCACGGCCCAGGTCTGGTACGAGCTCGCGATGTGCCTGGAGCAGGCGGGGGCGACCGCAGAGGCGCTCGACGCCTACCGGCGTGCGGCGGCCTCGACCGGTCTCACCACTCCTGCCGTGGCGTTCCGGTCCTCGGTGTCGGTGACCAGTGAGCGCTGAGCCCGGGGCTCAGCAGCACCACACGTCCTTGGCCTGAGCGGTCTCGGTCCCGAGGACCGCGGGAGCCGCGACGGCGGTGACGACGAACAGACCGCTGACGATGGCGCGCACGAGCTTCGACATGTGATTTCCTCCCGACGTCGCGCGCCCTGGTGGCGTGCGTTCAGGAGAAGTCAAAGTGTCTTGTCAAGAATTGGCAAGCGAACCGCCCAAAACGTGACCCCTGACGTCTCAGGGGTCACATCAGTCGCGAAACGGACACCGTGGTCCGGTCCAGTCCGCCTGGTCTGGGCCGGAGAGCTCAGCCGCCGAGGGCGGCCGGGAGCGTCGTGGCCCAGACCGCACGCAGCTCGGCGAGCGGCACGGTGAAGGAGCCCTCGACCTCCAGCGCCGCGTCGTCCCCCTGGCCGGTGGTCGCGCCCAGGCGGGTCACCGGGACGCCGTGCTCCCCCGCCAGGGAGACGACCCGCTCCTCGTCCTGGGGGTCGACGGCCACGAGGGCCCGGCCGGCCGACTCGGCGAACAGCGCCACGAAGGGATCGCCCTCGGGCGCCACGCGGACGCCGACCCCGCGCCGCAGCGCGGCCTCGACCAGCGCCTGGGCCAGGCCGCCGTCGGAGAGGTCGTGGGCCGCCCCGAGCAGGCCGGCGGCCCCGGCCTCGGCGAGGAAGGCCGCGAGCGCCTGCTCGGCGGCCAGGTCGACGCGGGGCGGGAGCCCGCCCAGGTGCCCGTGGACCACGTGGGCCCACTCCGAGCCCGAGAGCTCCTCACCGGTGGTGCCCAGCAGCAGCACCGTCTGGCCGGGGCCGAAGCCGGTCGGCACGCGGCGGCGTACGTCCTCGATGGTGCCGAGCACCGCCACCACCGGCGTCGGCAGGATCGCGGTGTCGCCGGTCTGGTTGTAGAGGCTGACGTTGCCCCCGGTGACCGGGACGCCGAGCTCGCGGCAGCCGTCGGCGAGGCCGCGCACGGCCTCGGCGAACTGCCACATCACGTCGGGGTCCTCGGGCGAGCCGAAGTTGAGGCAGTCGCTGACCGCGAGCGGGCGCGCGCCGGTGACCGCGACGTTGCGGTAGGCCTCGGCCAGCGCGAGCTGGGCGCCGGCGTAGGGGTCGAGCTTGGCGAAGCGGCCGTTGCAGTCGGTGGCCAGGGCGACGCCGAGACCGGTCTCCTCGTCGACGCGGACCATGCCGGCGTCCTCGGGCTGGGCCAGCACGGTGTTGCCGAGGACGTAGCGGTCGTACTGGTCGGTGATCCACGACCGGTCACAGAGGTTGGGGCTGCCGACCAGGCGCAGCAGGGTCTCGCGCAGCTCCTCGCCCGAGCCGGGCCTCGGCAGCGCCTCGGCCGCGTCGGACTGGAGGGCGTCCTGCCAGGACGGGCGGGCGAACGGGCGCTGGTAGACCGGGCCCTCGTGGGCGACGGTGCGGGGCGGGACGTCGACGACGACCTCACCGTGCCACTCGATCACCAGGCGTCCGTCCTCGGTGACCTCGCCGATGACGGTCGCGTCGACCTCCCAGCGCTCGCAGATCTCCAGGAACCGCTCGGCCTTGGCGGGCTCGACGACCGCCATCATGCGCTCCTGGGACTCGCTCATCAGGATCTCCTCGGGGGAGAGCGAGGAGTCGCGCAGCGGGACACGGTCGAGGTGGACGCGCATGCCGCCGTCGCCGGCCGAGGCCAGCTCGGAGGTCGCGCAGGACAGGCCCGCACCGCCGAGGTCCTGGATGCCGACGACCAGACCCTCCTTGAAGAGGTCGAGGGTGCACTCGATGAGCAGCTTCTCCTGGAACGGGTCGCCCACCTGGACGCTGGGTCGCTTGGCGGGACCCCCCTTCCCGTCGGCCCCTGCGTCGAAGGTCTCGGAGGCGAGCACGGACACGCCGCCGATGCCGTCGCCGCCGGTCCTGGCGCCGTACAGGACGACGAGGTTGCCGGCGCCGGAGGCCTTGGCCAGGTGGATCTCCTCGTGGCGCATCACGCCGACGCACAGCGCGTTGACCAGCGGGTTGCCGAGGTAGGTCGGGTCGAAGATCGCCTCGCCGCCGATGTTGGGCAGGCCCAGGCAGTTGCCGTAGCCGCCCACGCCGGCCACGATCCCCGGCAGGACGCGGTGGGTGTCGGGCTCGTCCAGCGGCCCGAAGCGCAGCGGGTCCATCACGGCCACGGGTCGCGCGCCCATCGAGAGGATGTCGCGCACGATGCCGCCCACGCCGGTCGCGGCGCCCTGGTAGGGCTCGACGTACGACGGGTGGTTGTGCGACTCGATCTTGAACGTCACCGCGTAGCCCTGGCCGATGTCGACCACGCCGGCGTTCTCGCCCATGCCGACCATCAGCGGGGCGCGCATCTCGTCGGTGACCTTCTCGCCAAACTGGCGCAGGTGGACCTTGGAGGACTTGTAGGAGCAGTGCTCGCTCCACATCACGGAGTACATCGCCAACTCGGAGCTGGTCGGCCGCCGCCCGAGGATCTCGCGGATCTGGGCGTACTCGTCGGACTTGAGCCCGAGCTCCGCCCACGGCTGGCCGCGGTCGGGGTCGGACTGGGCGGAGACGACGGTGTCGAGGGCGGCCACGGGCCTCAATCTATCCGGCGGACGAGTCGGCGCCGTCCTCGGCCGAGCCCGCCGAGACGCCCCGGTGGCACGATGGGACGACGCTCTCGGAAGGACCCCGGTCATGACCTCCAGTGCTCCCCGTCTCTCCCGCCGCTCGCTGCTGGCCGGTTCGGCCGCGACCGCGACCGCCTTCACCCTGATGAGCGACCGCGCCGACGCCCGGCCGCTCATCGGCTCGACCCTCGCCCGGGGCCTGGCCGTGCCGTGGGGTCTGGCGTTCCTGCCCAACGGGGACGCGCTGGTGACCGAGCGCGAGTCGGGCCGTGTGCACCGCGTGCGCAGGACGGGCGGACGGCACCAGGTCGGTGACGTCGCCGGCGTGCAGGACCACGGCGAGGGCGGCCTGATGGGCGTCGCCCTCTCGCCGACGTTCCGCTCCGACCGGCACGTGTTCTTCTACCTGACCGGCTCCAGCGACAACCGCGTCATCCGGATGACCTACCGCACCACCGGCACCCTGGGCGACCGGCGCACGATCCTGGCCGGCATCCCCAGGAGCACCAACCACGACGGCGGGCAGCTGCTGTTCGGGCCCAGTGGCAAGCTCTACGTCTCCACCGGTGACGCGCTCGACCGCTCGCAGGCGCAGAACCGCAACGCCCTCAACGGCAAGATCCTGCGGATCGACCCCGACGGCTCGACGCCGTCGGACAACCCGTTCGGCAACCGGGTCTGGACGCTGGGGCACCGCAACGTGCAGGGCCTCGCCATCGACTCGCGCCACCGCCTGTGGGCCACCGAGCTCGGCGAGAACGACCGCGACGAGCTCAACCGCATCGTCAAGGGCCACGACTACGGCTGGCCCACCGTCGAGGGCGGTGACGGGCCGGGCGGCTTCCACGACCCCTACGTCACCTGGTCGCCGACCGACACCTGCTCCCCCAGCGGGCTGGCGATCGCACGCGGCGCCGCCTGGGTCGGCGCGCTGCACGGCGCGTGCCTGTGGCGGGTCGACATCAGCGGCACCGGGGCGCGCACCAAGACCCGCTACTTCCACGACACGCTGGGGCGGATCCGGGCCGTGGCCGCGGCCCCCGACGGCTCGCTGTGGGTGACCACCAGCAACCGCGACGGCCGGGGGCGCCCCCGCACCGGCGACGACAAGGTCGTCCGGATCCGCTTCACCTGACGGGGGTCCCTCCGGGACGACAGCCCGGGCCCTGGCAACCCCTCCACGCCGACATGCCGCCTCCCACGCTGGATTCACCATGGGAACGAGCAGGTCCCCTGCATACCCAGGGAAACCGACCTGCAGCCGTCAGCGCTGCAGGAGGTACGCCGCGGCGCCGGCCCGCAGGTTGCCGCCGGCCTGGCGGCGCAGCGGCGAGCCCGACTCGTCGAGGAGGACCCGCTGCTCGACGTCCCACCTCGTGCGCGCGAACAGCGCCTCCATGTCGGGGAGGGTCGCGAGGTGGATGTTGGGGGTGTCGAACCACTCGTGCGGCAGCGCGCGGGAGACCGGCATCCGTCCGCGCACGGCGAGGAACGCGCGGTGCTTCCAGAGACCGAAGTTGGGCACCGAGACCACGCAGCGCCGACCGATGCGGCGGATCTCGGTGAGCACGTCGGCCGGCCGGTGCAGGGCCTGGAGGGTGCGCGAGAGCACCACGACGTCGTAGGTGTCGTCGGCGAACTCGCCGAGGTCGTGGTCGACGTCGAGCTCGATCACCGAGACCCCGGAGCGGATCGCCCCGAGCACGGCCTCCTCGTCGGTGTCGACACCGGTGCCGCGGCACCCGCGGGTGGCCAGGTGGGACAGCAGCTCCCCCGCACCGCAGCCGAGGTCGAGGACGCGGCTGCCGTCGGGGACGAGGCCGGAGACCACGCGGAGGTCGTTGCGCATCACGCGCCGCCCCGCTGGGCCCGGCAGTCGTCGGCGTGGTCGAGGAAGGCCTGCACCGTCGGGTGGTAGCCCGGTGGCTGGAGGAGGAAGGAGTCGTGGCCCCACGGCGAGCGGATCTCCCGGAAGGAGACCGGCACGCCGGCGTGCTCCAGCGTCCGCACGATCTCGCGGCTGTGGGACGTGCTGAACCGCCAGTCGGTGTCGAAGGAGACCACGAGGAAGTGGGTCCCGCCCGCGGCGACCCGCGTCACCGCGTCGGGGTCGGCGAACGGGTCGTAGTAGTCCATGACCCGGGTGAGGTAGAGGTAGCTCATCGCGTCGAAGCGGTCGAGGAACGAGCGCCCCTGGTGGGCGAGGTAGCTCTCCACCTGGAAGTCGACGCCGAACCGGAAGCCGGGCTCCTCCCCCTGCTGGAGACGGCGCCCGAACTTCTCGGTCATCGCCTCGTCGGAGAGGTAGGTGATGTGGGCCATCATCCGCGCGATGGCGAGGCCGATCTCCGGTTTCTTGTCGGACTCAAAATAATGCCCGTCCTGGAAGTCCGGGTCGCGCATGATCGCCTCGCGGGCGACCGCCGAGAACGCGATGTTCTGCGCGGAGAGCCGCGCGCTGGCCGCGACCACGACGGCGTGCTCGATCTGCTCGGGGTGCTCGACCGCCCACTGCAGGACCTGCATGCCGCCCAGTGAGCCGCCGACCGCGGCCATCACCCGCTCGATGCCGAGGTGGTCGAGCAGCGCGCGGTGCACCGCCACGAAGTCGCTCATCTGCAGGATCGGGAAGTCGCGGCCGTAGGAGTGCCCCGTCTCCGGGTTGGGCGACGACGGCCCGGTCGTGCCCTGGCAGCCGCCGAGCAGGTTGGGACACACGACGAAGAACCGGTCGGTGTCCACCGGCTTGCCGGGCCCGATCAGGTTGTCCCACCAGCCGCGACGACCGTCGTCGGGGTGCTCCCCCGCGGCGTGGGCGTCCCCGGTCAGTGCGTGACAGACGAACACCACGTTGTCGCGCTCGGGCGACAGCTCGCCGTAGGTCTCGAAGGCGACCTCGACCGGACCCAGCGTCCGGCCACCGGCAAGGCGCAGGGGGTCGTCCTCGGTGAAGAGGACGACCCGCTGCGGCTTGGTGAGTCCGAGGGTGGCCATCTGGAAAAGGCTACCGACCGGCCGGTGCCCCTCCGCGCTCAGGCAGAGGCCTTGAGCGCCTGCTCGAGGTCGGCGAGCAGGTCGTCGACGTGCTCGATGCCGATCGAGAGCCGGACCATGTCCTCCGGAACCCCTGCCGCGACCAGCTCGTCGGGGGTCAGCTGGGAGTGCGTCGTGGTCGCGTTGTGGATCGCCAGCGACTTGGTGTCGCCGATGTTGGCCAGGTGGCTGAACAGCTGCAGCGCCTCGATGAAGCGCTGTCCGCCCCCGCGACCGGACCGGACGCCGAAGCTGATCAGGCCGCCGAACCCCCGGTTGCCGTTGAGCGTGCGCTCGGCGACCTCGCGGTGCTCGCTGGAGGCCAGACCGGGGTAGGAGACCCACGACACCTCGTCGCGGCTCTCGAGCCACTGCGCGACCGCGAGGGCGTTCTCGCTGTGGCGGTCCATCCGCAGGTGCAGCGTCTCCAGCCCCTGGAGGAAGAGCCAGGAGTTGAGCGGGGCGATCGCGGCGCCGGTGTTGCGCAGCAGCACCGTGCGCGCGCGGATGATGTAGGCCAGCTCGCCGGCGGCCTCGGTCCACACCACCCCGTGGTAGGCGCCGTCGGGGCCGGTCAGCCCCGGGAAGCGCTCGGCGTGCTCGGTCCACGGGAACTTGCCCGAGTCGACGATGACGCCACCGATGGACGTCCCGTGGCCGCCGATGTACTTCGTCGCGGCGTGCACGATCACGTCGGCGCCGAGGTCGAACGGACGGCACAGCAGCGGCGCCGCGGTGTTGTCGACGATGAGCGGCAGGCCCTGCGCGTGCGCGGCGTCGGCCCAGGCCTGGATGTCGATCACGTTGATCCGCGGGTTGCCGACGGTCTCGCCGAAGACCAGGCGGGTGCGGTCGTCGACGTGCTGCGCCAGCTCCTCCGGCTTCTCCGGGTCGACGAAGCGGACCGTGATGCCGAACTGCGGCAGCGTGTGGGCGAACAGCGCGTAGGTGCCGCCGTAGAGCGTCGAGAGGGCGACGATGTTGTCGCCGGTGCCGGCCAGGTTGAGCACGGCGTACGTCGTGGCCGCGGAGCCCGAGGCGGTCGCGAGAGCGCCGACCCCACCCTCGAGCTGGGTCATGCGGTCCTCGAAGACCGACTGGGTCGGGTTCATGATCCGCGTGTAGATGTTGCCGGGCTCGGCGAGCGCGAAGAGGTTCGCGGCGTGCTCGGTGTCGTTGAAGACGTAGGACGTGGTCTGGTAGATCGGCACGGCGCGCGCGTTGGTCGCGGGGTCGGCCTGCTCCTGGCCGGCGTGCACGGCGATGGTCTCGGGACGGTAGGTCATGGTCATCTCCTTCGATGGCGTGACGACAACGTAAGGCGCCCCCGGTCGACGTCTCGCCGGCGTCTCGCCCCGCGGCAGGTCAGGAGGTGGCGAAGCTGGTGCGGTAGGCGAACACCACCGCCTGCACCCGGTCACGGCACCCGAGCTTGGTGAGCACCCGGCCGACGTGGGTCTTGACCGTCGCCTCGGAGAGTCGGGCGAGCCGCTCCTCGTCGGCAGGGGTGCGGCCGGTCTGCGGCGCGTAGGCCGCGCTGAGGCGACGCGTCACGCTGGGGGCGAGGACCGAGTCACCCGCGGCGACGGTGCGGATCGCGTGCACCAGCTGGTCGACCGGCACGTCCTTGACCGGCTCAGCCGACGAGCGCCGCCAGGGCGCTGGTGAAGAACGGCAGGCCGTCGGTGCCGGGACCGCACAGGTCCTCCACCGCGTGCTCGGGGTGGGGCATGAGGCCGACGACCGTGCCGGTGTCGTTGGTGATGCCGGCGATGTCGCGCAGCGACCCGTTGGGGTTGTCGTCGAGGTAGCGCGCCACGACGCGGCCCTCGCCCTCGAGCCGGTCGAGTGTCTGCTCGTCGGCGACGAAGCCGCCCTCGCCGTTCTTGAGCACGATCGTCACCTCCTGGCCCTCGGTGTAGCCGGAGGTCCAGGAGGTGCGGTTGTTCTCGATGCGCAGCCGCTGGTCGCGGCACACGAACTTGCGGTGGTCGTTGCGGATCAGCGCCCCGGGCAGCAGGTGGGACTCGCACAGGATCTGGAAGCCGTTGCAGATGCCGAGCACGGGCATCCCGCCGCGGGCCGCCCGGACCACCTCGTCCATCACCGGCGCGAACCGCGCGATCGCGCCGCACCGCAGGTAGTCGCCGTACGAGAAGCCGCCGGGCAGGACGACCGCGTCCACGCCCCGGAGGTCGGCGTCCCCGTGCCAGAGGCGTACGGCGTCCCCGCCGGCCACGCGCACCGCGCGGGCGGCGTCGACGTCGTCGAGGGAACCGGGGAAGGTGACGACGCCGATCCTCACGGGAGCGTGTCCTCGTGGACGACGACCTCGAAGTCCTCGATCACCGGGTTGGAGAGCAGCTTCTCGGCGAGGTCGTGGATCTCCTGGAGGCGGGCGTCGGTGAGCTCGCCGTCCACCTCGAGCTCGAACCGCTTGCCCTGACGGACGTCGGAGATGCCGTCGAACCCGAGCTTGGGCAGCGCGTGCTGCACGGCCTTGCCCTGGGGGTCGAGGATCTCGGGCTTGGGCATGACGCTGACGACGACGCGGGGCATGCCTGGATTCTAGGGGTGGTCCCGGGGCGGGCTCTGCTCGCACCTCGACCGACGAGACCTCCTACGCCGCGACGAGACGCTCCACCTCGGCCAGGGCCTTGCGGGCGTAGCCGTGCCAGAACATCCCGACCACCGGCAGCAGCCGTGCGGTCACCGCGTTGGTCGGGTGCAGGGTCCACGCCCAGGTCACGACCGTGCGGCTGCCGGCGGGCACGAACGTCCAGCGCCCCTCAACCTGCGAGACCAGGAGCCGCATCGGACCGGCGATGTCGGTGATCGTGTAGGACGACCGCGAGGGCCGGTCGGACTCGACCAGGGTCTCGGTCAACGAGCCGCCGTCGGCCAGGTGGATGCGGCGGGTCTGGCCGACCGTGCCGCCCCAGACCCCCTCCTGCTCGCTGGTCCGGGCGATCGGCGGCATGATCCCGTGGCGGCGCTTGAAGATCGCCTGCAACGGGGTCGGGATGACGGCGTCGTACACCTCCTCCGGCGTGCCGGGGACCTCCCGGGACGCCTCGACGTGGAGGCTCACTCGACCAGCTCGCGCTTGAGGATCTTGCCCGTCGCGGTCATCGGGAGCTCGTCACGGAACTCGACGATGCGGGGGTACTTGTAGGAGGCCATCTGCTCCTTGGCCCACGCGACCAGCTCGTCCTCGGTGACCTCGGCGCCCTCCTTCTTGATCACGAACGCCTTGACCTCCTCGCCGTGGCTGTCGTGCGGGACGCCGACGACCGCGACCAGCGAGACCGCCTCGTGGGTGAGCAGGACCTCCTCGATCTCGCGCGGGTAGACGTTGTAGCCGCCGCGGATGATCATGTCCTTGGACCGGTCGACGATGTAGTAGTAGCCGTCGTCGTCGCGGTAGGCCAGGTCGCCGGAGCGGAACCACCCGTCGCGCATGACCTCGTCGGTGGCCTCCGGCCGGTTGTAGTAGCCCTTCATGATGTTGTGGCCGCGGATCGCGATCTCGCCGATGTTGTCCGGCCCGTCGCCCTCGACCGTCTCCCAGTCGTCCTTGACCAGCTTCACCTCGATGCCCCAGATGGGGTAGCCGATCGAGCCGGGCTTGGCGGGACGGTCCTTCTGGTTGAACGTCGCGACGGGTGAGGTCTCCGACAGGCCGTAGCCCTCGAGGATGTCGACGCCGAAGCGCGACTTGAACTCCTTGAGGATCTCGACCGGGAGGCTGGCCCCGCCGGCGGCGGCGACGCGGAGGTTGCGGGCGATCTTCTCGACGTCGACCCCGCTGTCGTCGAGCGCCCCGAGCAGGCCCCAGTACATCGTCGGGACGCCGGCGAAGAAGGTGATCTCCTCGGCGTCGAGCAGCTTGACCGCGGCGGAGGCGTCGAAGCGCGGGATGAGCACCAGCGTCGAGGCGCTGGCGAACCCGGCGTTCATCTGCACGGTGGAGCCGAAGGAGTGGAACAGCGGCAGCGTCACCAGGTGGCGCTCGCCGGTCGGGTCGGTGCCGAGCATCCGGTTGGACTCCAACGCGTTGAGCACCAGGTTGGCGTGGCTGAGCAGCGCTCCCTTGGGCTGGCCGGTCGTGCCGGAGGTGTAGAGGATGACCGCGCCGTCGTCGGGGCTGGTGATCACCGACTCGAAGACCGGCGACCTGCCGGCGACCGCCGCGCCCATCGTCTCCGCGCCCTCGATCGGCGACGCCGCCGCCGGGTCGACGGTGATCAGGAAGAAGTCCGTGCAGCCCTCGGCGTCGTTGAAGCCCTTGAAGCCCTCCTCGCCGATCGGCAGGTCGGCGGTGCCCTCGAAGCAGAAGTAGGCCTTGGCCTCGGAGTCGCCGAGGTGGTAGGCCACCTCGCGGCCCTTGAGCAGCACGTTGAGGGGGACGACGACCGCACCGGCCTTGAGGATGCCGTAGTAGACGATCGGGAAGAACGGGAGGTTGGGGCAGCTCAGCGCGACCTTGTCACCGGGCTGGATCCCCCGCTCCACCAGGAGGTTGGCGACCTGGTTGGCGGCGGCCTCGACCCGCCCGTAGCTCAGCCGGGTCTGGCCGAGCACCACCGCGTCGCGGTCGGGGTGCTTGCGAGCGCTGTCTTCGAGCAGGGCGGACAGGTTGAGCATCGGCGAGCCTCCAGGCAGTCAGGGTGAGGACAACCTAGTCGCGGCCTCCACACCGGTCGAGGCTGGGAGGACCGCCGTCAACTGTTGATTGACAACGAGGATGATGTCAAGCAATAGTTGACGCATGACCTCTCCTCGCCGCTCGCCCGCCGGCCTCATCATCCTCGGCGTCGCCGCCCTGACCGCGGCCTCGCCGTTCGACGGTCTCCTCCGCGGGTTGCTCCTGGGGGCGGGGCTCGCCCTCGTCCTCCTCGGCGCCTACCTCTCCGGGCACCATCAGCGCCGGACCCGTCCCCACGGCCGCGGCGAGGCCGGCCCCTGGCTCCCGAGCCGGGACGAGACGCGATGAGCGAGGACCTGTCGCGCGCGCTCGGGCAGGCGATCCTGCAGCAGGTGCCACCCGCCCAGCACGACGACCACCTCGCACTGCTGCGGGCCACCGCGGCCGCGGAGCACGCCGTCCACGACCTCCTCGCGCAGTCGGTGGTGAGCGCCCGCGCGGCGGGTCACAGCTGGGCAGAGCTGGGCGCCGAGCTCGGGATGACGCGCCAGGCCGCGCAGCAGCGCTTCGGCGAGCGGCGTGACGACCGTGACGACCGCGCCGACCGCGCCGACCGTGCCGACGGTGCCGACGGTGGGGACCGTGCCGACGCTGGGGACGGGTCCGCCGGCGAGGTGGAGGAACGCTGGCTGGGTCCGGTCACCGCCTTCGACGAGATGGCCGAGCTCGAGCTGGCCGGCCGCCTCGGGTGGCGCACCGTCGGCGCCGGCATGCTGCGCCACCGCGTGCGACGCGGCCCCACGCAGTGGGAGCACCGGCGGGCCCTGTGGTCGAGCGAGAAGAGGTACGCCGCGGACGGCTGGCAGGTCGGGGCCCGGGCCTTCCCCTGGGTCTACCTCGTGCGGGACACCGGCCTCCCCGCGGAGGACGCGGTCAGCGACGGGTGACCACCACGTGGGTCGGCGGCCTGCCGGGGGCCGGCTCAGACCGGCCGTCGGGACGGCAGCTCGTCCTCGTGGGTCCAGCCGCCGCCGACCCGGCGGCCGGTGAGCTCGCGCCACCGCAGCCAGACGTAGAGGTGCCGCGTCCCGCCCGCCCAGGGACGCGGCTCCCAGACCGCGCGGATCCGCGCCACCTCGGTCGGGTCCTGGACCACCTCGCCGCGCCCCTGGGCGATCACGCTCCAGCCCCGCTCCTCATCGTGGTCCACGTGGTCGACCTCGAAGGCGAGCTCGGTCTGCCACCCCGTCGTACCGAGGGAGCCCAGGGGGGTGGTCCGGAACACCACCGCGTCGTCGACGACGGAGTAGTTGACCGGGAAGATGCGTGGGCCCGCCGCGGTGCAGGCGGCGACCCGGCCGAGGACGCCCCCGGAGAGGAGCTCCAGGCACTTCTCGGCGCTCAGCTCGAGCGGCTCGTCCATGCCCTGATCCTCGCCCGGGCCCGGACGGGGCGGCAGAGCCGGTCGGGCACGCCTGGGCGGCCGACCGGCACGGTCAGCGTCGGCGGGACAGGAGACGGGCGGCGCGCCCGAGGTCGTTGCGCACCAGCACCTCCGCGACCAGGCGGGCGCCGAGCGCCAGGGGACGGGCCGGACCCCTGGCCGTGACCCGCGGCGTGCACGTGACGCGGGTGCCGGCGACGCCGTCGCGCACCTCGTCCTCGAACCGCAGCGTCGCGACCGCGGTGAAGGGCCCCGAGGTCCCCTCCTCCGCCCACACCCGGCCCGGCTCCCACCGGGTGGTGCGCAGGTGGAACGGCGGGGCGGCGTGCACGTGGTCGACCCAGCGCTGGCCGACGTGCGGCTCGCCGGGGTCGAGGATCTCGACCCGGCGCAGGCTGGCCTGCCACTCGGGCCGGTTGACGGGGTCGGCGAAGTAGACGGCCACGCGGTCGCGCGGCGCGGCGACGAAGACCTGCATCAGTCGAACCTCCGGCCGGTGAGCCGCTCGTAGGCCTCGACGTACTTCGAGCGCGTGCGCTCCACGACGTCGTCCGGCAGGGGCGGGGGCGCCTCCCCGCCGTGGCGGTCCCAGCCGGAGGCCTCGGAGAGCAGCCAGTCACGGACGTACTGCTTGTCGTACGACGGCTGGGCGCGGCCCGGCTGCCACTGGTCGGCGGGCCAGAAGCGGGAGGAGTCGGGGGTGAGCACCTCGTCCCCGAGGACGGTCGTGCCATCGGGCCGGGCGCCGAACTCGAGCTTGGTGTCGGCGAGGATGATGCCCCGCTCGCGGGCCACGCCCTCGGCGGTGGCGTAGACGCGCAGGGTCAGGTCGCGCAGCTCGGCGGCGCGGTCGGCCCCGATCTGGCCGGCCACCACGTCGTAGGAGACGTTCTCGTCGTGGTCGCCCAGGGCGGCCTTGGTCGCCGGGGTGAAGACCGGTTGCTCGAGGCGGCTGCCGTCCTCGAGGCCGGGCGGCAGCGGGACGCCGCACACCTCGCCGGTCTCGCGGTAGTCGATCAGGCCCGACCCGGTGAGGTAGCCGCGGGCGACGCACTCGACGGGGTACATCTCCAGCGCCTCGCACACCAGCGCGCGCCCGGCGACCTCGGCGGGGACGTCGGTGGACACCACGTGGTGCGGCACGATCTCGGTCAGCCGCTCGAACCACCACAGGGACAGCTGGGTGAGGACACGTCCCTTGTCGGGGATCGGGGTCTCGAGCACGAAGTCGAAGGCCGAGATGCGGTCGCTGGCGACCATCAGCAGGTGGCCGTCGGCCAGACGGTAGAGGTCGCGCACCTTGCCGGAGTGCAGGGGCTCCGCGCCGGCGATCGCAGGGGCGGGCGGGAGGTTCGGCGCGGGCATGTGGTCACCCTAGAAGGAGCCGTTCAGCCCATGTCCGGCGGTTCGTCGACAGGGTGAGACTCGTCACGTCCACACTGCTCCCGTGGGGGCAGGAGTGGTCTACGCCACAGCGGGTACTACATTCCTGCCCGGCAGAGGGACCGGGGGAACGAGAGGCGACCAGCATGATCGAGCACCGCATCGGCACCACCCGCCGGTCCGACGCCGTGCAGGCGATCAGCAGGCTGACCATCGGACCCGTGATGAAGTGGGGCCCGCTCAACGCCTCCACGATGAAGCTCTTCCCGCTCATCGACCGCGCGGCTGACCTGCTCCCCCGATCCGGCCGCTGCAGCCACCGCCAGATCATCGCCCGCTCGTGGCGCGGGGAGCTGGTCACCCCGATCGACGGCACGACCTCCGACGGCGCGATCCTCTACCTGCACGGCGGCGCCTTCCTGGCCTGCGGCCTGGGCACCCACCGCCGCATCGTCGAGCGGCTCGCGTGGCGCACGGGCATGGCCGTGCTGGCCGTCGACTACCGCCAGCTCCCGGTCGGCGTCCTCGACGACAGCCTCGAGGACGCCGAGGACGCGTTCCGCTGGCTGACCCGCAACGGCCACCCGGCCCACCAGATCGTCCTCGCCGGCGACTCGGCCGGCGGTCACCTCGCCTTCGCGACCGCGATCCGCATGCGCGACGCGGGCCTGCGGCCGGCCGGCATCGTCGGTCTCTCGCCGTGGCTCGACTTCGACCACCGCCCCAAGGTGGCCCACCACAACGCCCGCCGTGACGCCTACATCCCCGTCCGCCGGCTGCGCCGGGTCGGCCGCATGGCCGTCGGCTCGCGCATCGAGGACCACCACTCGCCGGTCAACGCCGACCTGACCGACCTGCCGCCCGCGCTGATCCTGGTCGGCGCCGACGAGGTGCTCCGCGTCGACGCCGAGCTCATGGCCGAGCGCCTGCTCGACGCCCAGGTCCGCTGCACGCTGCAGGTCTGGGAGGGCCAGGTGCACGCGTTCCCGGTGCTCGCCGACGTCAACCCGGAGAGCCTGGCCGCCATCGAGGAGATCGTGACCTTCACGAGGACCTCGGTGGCCGCCGCCGCCCGCGGCCGCCGCACCGGCGTGACCCGCATCGGCGTCGCCTGATCCCTCGCCCCGCGGCGAACTGACAACGGGTGACGTCCGTCACACGAGACGCTCCACCCTGACCCCTGGCGCGCCCTGCCCGGGCGTTGCAGACTGGCCTCCCCCGCGTCGTTGACAGCGTCACTGTCACGATCAGCGCGGCGAAGGAGGACTCGTGACCACCACGCAGGACCACCGCCCGACCGGCACCGCCGGCGGTCTGGAGGGGCTCGCCGAGCGCATGCGGGCGACGTACCGCACCGGACGGACCCGCAGCGAGGAGTGGCGTCGCGACCAGCTGCGCGCCCTGGGCCGGCTGCTCGTCGAGTGCGAGGACGACCTGCAGGCCGCGCTGGCCGCCGACCTCGGCAAGCCGCCCTTCGAGGCCTGGTTGACCGACCTGCGCGGCACGGGCCGCGAGATCGAGTACGTCGAGAAGCACCTCGCGTCGTGGATGCGGCCCGAGTCGCACAAGGTGCCGCTGCTGCTGCGCCCCGACAGGGCCAGCGTGGTCCACGAGCCGCTCGGCGCCGTCCTGGTCATCGCGCCCTGGAACTACCCCGTCCACCTGATGCTCACCCCGCTCGCCGCGGCGCTGGCCGCGGGCAACACGGTGGTGTGCAAGCCCTCCGAGGTCGCCCCGGCGACGTCTGCGGCGATGGCGCGCCTGCTGCCGCAGTACCTCGACCCCGAGGCGGTCGTGGTCGTCGAGGGCGGCGTGCCCGAGACGACCGCGCTGCTCGAGCAGCGGTGGGACCACATCCTCTACACGGGCAACGGCACCGTCGGCCGGATCGTCGCGCAGGCCGCGGCGAAGCACCTGACCCCGGTGACCCTCGAGCTCGGCGGCAAGAGCCCGGCGATCGTCGACAAGGACGCCAACCTCAAGCTGGCCGCCGGTCGCATCGCCTTTGCCAAGTGGACCAACGCCGGCCAGACCTGCGTCAGCGTCGACCACGTCTACGTCCACCGCGACGTGGAGCAGGAGCTGGTCGAGCTGCTCGTCGAGGAGGTCCGCAACCGGTTCGGCAAGGACCCGCGCGAGTCGGTCGACTTCGGACGCATCGTCAACACCGGGCACGCCCTGCGCCTGAGCCAGCTCATCGACGCCGGCGGCTTCGAGGTCGTGGTGGGCGGCGACGCCGACGAGGCCGAGAGGTACGTCGCCCCGACCGTCCTGCGCGGGGTCTCCCGCGACGCCGCGGTGATGCAGGAGGAGATCTTCGGGCCGATCCTGCCCCTCCTCGCCGTCGACGACGTCGACGAGGCGATCGCCGCGGTCAACGCCGGCGACAAGCCGCTGGCGCTCTACGTCTTCGGCGACGAGAACGTCGACAAGGTGCTCACCGAGACCTCCTCGGGCGGCGCCTGCGTCAACGACGCGATGGTCCACATCGGGGTCAACGCCCTGCCCTTCGGCGGGGTCGGCGAGAGCGGCTACGGCGCCTACCACGGCCGCTGGGGCTTCGAGACCTTCAGCCACCGCAAGGCGGTGCTGCGACGCCCGTCGTGGCTGGCCGACGCCCCGATCCTGCGACCGCCGTTCTCACGGTGGAAGCAGGCCGTGGTGCGGAAGCTCTACTGATGGCGCTCCTCCCGCCGCTCAAGCGTCCGACCCTCGCCCACTACCCGGGCGACCGCTACCTCGAGCCGCTGTTCCGGCGCGTGCACGGCCGTGTCTCGCCACTCGCCGAGCCGCCGGCAGACTCCGGCCTGCGGCCGGTGATGGGTGAGCCCGGGCTGCCGGTGGTGGGCAAGACCTTCCTGTTCATGCGACACGGGCCCCAGCTCTCGATCGAGCACTACGAGAAGTTCGGTCCGGTCTCGTGGACCAACTTCCTCGGCATGCGCGCGTGCGCGGTCGTCGGCGCCGAAGCCGCGCAGGCCGTCCTGGTCAACAAGGACAAGGCCTTCAGCCAGAGCGGCTGGCAGTGGTTCATCGGCCCGTTCTTCAAGCGTGGCCTGATGCTGCTCGACGGCGAGGAGCACCTCTACCACCGGCGGATCATGCAGGAGGCCTTCACCCGGCCGCGGCTCGAGGCCTACGCGCGGCAGTTCGGCGCGGTCATCGAGCGCGAGGTCCCGCAGTGGCCGGCCGACGAGCCGGTGCAGGTCTACCCGATGGTCAAGGACCTCTCGCTGGGCATCGCCACCGAGATCTTCATGGGCGCCGAGCAGGACGAGGAGTCCGCGCGGATCGCCGAGGCCTTCGAGGACTGCGTGCGGGCCGGCCTGGCCTACGTGCGTTTCCCCGTCCCCGGCCTGCGCTGGGACCGCGGGCTGCGCAGCCGCAAGGTGCTCGAGGAGTACTTCCGCTCCCGCATCCCGGCCAAGCGGGCCTCGGACGACGAGGACCTCTTCGCCGCGCTCTGCAAGGTCGAGACCGACGACGGTCACGCGTTCTCCGACGAGGACGTCGTCAACCACATGATCTTCCTGATGATGGCCGCGCACGACACCTCCACCATCACCGCGACCGCGGTGTGCTGGTTCCTCGCCAAGCACCCCGAGTGGCAGGAGCGCTGCCGCGAGGAGTCGCTCGTGCTCGCCGATGCCGGCCCGATCGACCTCGCCGGCACCGAGAAGCTCCAGTCCCTCGACCTGTGCGTGATGGAGGCGCTGCGCCTGGTCACCCCCGTGCCGGGCATGGCGCGCCGCGCGGTGCGCGACACCGAGATCCTCGGCCACTTCGTGCCCGAGGGCACGATGATCACCGTCTCGGCCTGGGCCTCCCACCTGCTGCCGATGATCTGGACCGCCGCCGACCAGTTCGACCCGAGCCGCTACGAGGAGCCGCGCCGCGAGGACAAGCAGCACCGCCTGGCCCACATGGCCTTCGGCGGCGGGGCCCACAAGTGCATCGGCATGAGCTTCGGCCGCGCCGAGGTCAAGGCGCTGGTCCACACGATCCTGCTGCACCACCGTCTCGAGCTGCCCCACCCGGGCTACGAGGTGGCCTGGGACATGACGTCCCTCCCGACTCCCGAGGACGGGCTCCCGCTCGTCCTGCGACCCCTCCGAAAGGCACCCAGATGAGCACCTCCCTCCACGGCAAGGTCGTCGCCATCACCGGCGGCGGCCGCGGTATCGGCGCCGCCACCGCGACCCGGCTCGCCCGCGCGGGGGCCAAGGTCGCGATCGGTGACCTCGACCTCGACGTGGCCCAGGCCACCGCGGAGCGCATCGGCAGCGGCACCCTCGCCGTACGCCTCGACGTGACCGACCCCAAGTCGTTCGCCTCGTTCCTCGACGAGACCGAGGAGAAGCTCGGCCCGGTCGACGTCGTGGTCAACAACGCCGGGATCATGCCGCTGGCCACGCTCCTGGAGGAGGACGACGCCTCGACCCACCGGATCCTGGACCTCAACGTGCGCTCGGTGATCGTCGCCTCCCGCGAGGCGGCCCGCCGCCTGGTGGCGCGCGGCCAGGGCGGCCACATCGTCAACATCGCCTCCACCGCGGGCAAGACCGGGCTGGCCGGCGGGGCGACGTACTGCGCCTCCAAGGCCGCGGTGATCGCCTTCTGCGAGGGCATCGAGATGGAGCTCGCCGAGCACGACGTCCGCGTGTCCTGCGTGATGCCCGGCATCGTCCAGACCGAGCTGTCCGTGGGCGTCCCCGACCTCCCGGCCTTCAAGGCGGTCAAGCCCGAAGACGTGGCCGACGGCATCGCCGCCGCGCTGGAGAAGCCGCGGCTCTACGTCTTCGTGCCCCGCTCGGCAGGCCCCCTGCTCACCAGCACGACGCTGCTGCCCCGTCGCGCCGGCCTGTGGCTGGCCAAGAAGATGGGCGCCGACCGGGTCTTCACCGACGCCTCGCACGACCCGTCGCGCGCGTCGTACGAGTCCCGCGCGGCACGCACCGACATGGCGGCCGAGGAGTCGACCCGCTAGCGGCGCAGCGCCTCGGCGAGCGCGCTCGCCGGCTCCCCGACCGGGAGGTCGAGGGTGCCGGGGTAGGAGTGGCCCTCGCCGGTCACCTCGCATCGACCCGTGTCGATGGCGCACGTGAGGAACACCAGGTCGACCACGCGCCTGCCGTCCAGGCGGCTGGTCACACCGGCGACCAGCAGGTGGTCGTCGTCGCTCCAGGCGTAGGCGACGGCCCGGGTGTACGACGGCTCGAGCCTCGGCGTGACGACCGAACCGTCACTGGTGCGCTGGACGTGGATACCGGCGTCGTCGTCGGTGCTCAGGTAGGTCCCTCCGGTGGAGAGCATCGGCCGGGAACGCCGCCCCGTCGGGACCCCGTCGCCGTAGCGCGGGCCCACGACGTAGCCCTTCGACGGCACGGGAGAGCGCCAGGCGAGCATCCCGCCGGCGACCGAGGCGATGGTCCCGTCGTCGGGGGAGATGCTCAGCACCTTGGTGCTCTCGTCGCGCAGGTCGACCTGCACCAGGCCGCGCGAGTCGCGGGCATAGAGCACGTCGCCGTCCACGCCGTAGACCCGCACCCGATCCGCGGCGCGCCGTCCTCCCCTGACCTCGGAGAAGATCGTGCGCTGGGTGCCGGCCGCCACGTCGTAGACCACGAACGCCGGGGAGCCGGGTGGACGGCTGACCCACGCGACCTGGTCGTGCGCCGGATCGGCCACCAGGTGGGGGGCGTCGGCCTTGGTGGTGCCGATCGTCATCGCCTCCCTGCCGTGCGGGGCGAGCAGCCGCACCCGTCCCTCACCTGTGGTCCAGACCGTGCCCGCCGGGACCCGGACGAAGGACGTGACCGGCCCGCCGCCCTCGACGACCCTGTCGCCGATGATCAGGACCGCGCCGGTCGAGTAGGCGGGCGCTGTCATCGACTGGGTCGCGACCGGTTGTGGCTCGTGCCCCTTCGGGGCCGCCACGACCAGGGCGACGGCCGACGCGGCCGTGACCGCGACGGCCGTGACCACCCCGCGCACGAGGCGGGTGCGGCGCAGGCGGCGCCTGGCCTCGTCGAGCACGTCGGCCGGGTCGAGGTCGACGGTCGTGCCGGCCCGCTCCCGCAGGACGTCGACCAGGCCCGTCATCGCAGGACACCTCCTTCGGGCTCGTGCTCGCGGTCGGCTGCCTCGAGGTGCCCCAGGGCCGCGGCGCGGCTCCCGAGGGTCTCGCGCAGCCGCTCGATCCCCTGCGACACCTGGCTCTTGACCGTGCCCTCCGCGCACTGCATCACCTGGGCGGTCTCCTTGATCGAGAGGTCCTCGTAGAAGCGCAGCACCAACGTCGCGCGCTGGCGCGGGGGCAGGTCCTGCAGGGTGCGCCAGATCGCCAGCCGGACGTCGGGCTCGTCGGCCGCCGCGCCCCTCGGCTCCGGGACCTCGCCGACGGGCTGCTCGCCGCGCCAGCCCCTGCGCCGCTTCCAGGAGATCGCGGTGTTGACCACCACGGTGCGTGCGTAGGCGTCGACCCCCTCGCGGCGCTGGATGCGCGGCCACGCGACGTACACCTTGGTCAGCGCCTCCTGGACCAGGTCCTGGGCCAGCGCATGGTCACCGAGGATGAGGTACGCCGTCCGGAGGAGCATCCCCGACCGGGCGCGCACGAACTCGGTGAACTCCGCGTCGTCACGTCGTGCCATGGTCGCCTCGCGTCTGTCGTTCTCAGTGTGGTTGACGCGACGGCGGCGGCGAAAGGTTCAGAGGGCCCGGAACGGTTTCACTAGGTACCTAGTGAACTTGTCACTCCCCGAGCGAAGTTTCGCTCGGGGAGTGACAGAACCACTAGGTACCTAGTGAAACTGCACCCCCCGGCAGGTCGACGGTGAAGACGGTCGAGCCGGGGCGGGACTCGACGTAGGCCAGGCCGCCGTGGGCGGCCGCGATGGCCTGGACCAGCGCGAGGCCGAGGCCGGCACCGCCGGAGTCGCGGGTGCGGGAGGCGTCGGCGCGGGTGAAGCGCTCGAAGACCCGGGACCGGAGCTCCTCGGGGATCCCCGGCCCGTTGTCGGCCACGCGCAGGCGTACGCCGGTCGGCTCGCGCGAGACCGACACCGTCACCCGGGTGCCGGGCGGGGTGTGGCGCCGGGCGTTGGTGAGCAGGTTGGTCAGCCCCTGGTGCAGCCGCGGACCGTCGCCGATCGTGGAGACCGGCTCGTCGGGCAGGTCGAGCACCCACTCGTGGTCCGGTGCGAGCACCTGGGCGTCCTGGACGCCCTCGAGCGCGAGGAGCGTGAGGTCGACCTCCTCGCGCGCCAGGGGCCGGCCGGAGTCGAGCCGGGCCAGCAGGAGGAGGTCCTCGACCAGCCCCCGCATGCGCACGCCCTCGGCCTCGACCTTGAGCAGCGCCTCGGCCCCGTCGTACTCGGGGTTGCGCCGGGCGAGCTCGGCGTAGCCCATGATCGTGGCCAGCGGGGTGCGCAGCTCGTGGCTGGCGTCCGCGACGAACTGCCTGACCTGCTGCTCGCTGCGGTGGCGGGCGTCGAGTGCGCCCTCCATGTGGCCGAGCAGCAGGTTGAGCGCGCCGGCGACCTGTCCGACCTCGGTGCGCGCGTCGACGTACTCCTCGGGCACGCGCGCGGTCTCCCCCACCTGGCCGGTGTCGAGCTGCATCCCGGCGACCTCGTGGGCGGTGGTCGCGACGGCCTTCAGCGGCTGGAGGGTACGACGGACCACGCGCTGGCCGACCACCCCGGCCGCGAGCACTGCGGCGCCGGTGAGGAGCAGCTGGGCCAGCAGCATCCGCCGGACCGTGCGGTCGAGGTCGTGGGTGGGCAGGCCGCTGACCAGGATGGTGGGCTGCCCCTGGACCTCGCCGCGGCGGACGGCGACGCGGTAGGTGCCGGCACCGTCGAGCTCGACCTGCTGGACCCCGCTCTCCTCGAGGTCGAGGGAGTCCAGTCCGCGCAGGGCCTTGGTGGGCAGCGGTTCGGGGGACGGCCGGTGGGCACCCGGCTTCACCTCGAGGGTCACGGCCGTCCACCCGCTTCCCGTGGTGACGGCGGCCAGTGACCCCTCCTGGTCGCCGAGCCCGAACTCCAGCGGCGGGCGTCGGGGCCCGGGCTGGTCGTCGCTCTGTCCGACGTCGTCGGGGTCGCGGCTGGCGCGGCCGACGGAGTCGAGCACCTGGGAGTCGAGCCGGTCGGTGAGGTAGGTGCGCATCGCCAGGGTGGTGGAGACCGCCACGAGGAGCCCGGCCACGGCGAGCAGGGTGACCAGGATCGCCAGCAGCCGCGCGGTCAGCGTGACCGGCAGGTGCGGCCGGGCGAGGTTCACCGGCTCACTCGGCCGGCTTGAGGACGTAGCCCGCGCCGCGCAGCGTGTGGATCATCGGGGCGCGACCGGCGTCGATCTTCTTGCGCAGGTAGGACACGTAGAGCTCGACGACGTTGGCCTGGCCGCCGAAGTCGTAGTGCCACACGCGGTCGAGGATCTGGGCCTTGGACAGCACCCGGCGCGGGTTGCGCATGAAGAAACGGAGCAGCTCGAACTCGGTCGCGGTGAGGTTGACCTCCTCCCCGCCGCGGGTGACCTCGTGGCTGTCCTCGTCGAGGGTGAGGTCGCCGACGGTGAGCACCGAGGACGAGGACCTCGTCGAGACCCCGGAGCGGCGCATCAGGGCACGCAGCCGCGCGACAACCTCCTCGAGCGAGAACGGCTTGGTGACGTAGTCGTCGCCCCCCGCGGTCAGCCCGGCGACGCGGTCCTCGACGGCGTCCTTGGCGGTGAGGAAGAGGACGGGCACGTCGGGCACGTGCTCCCGCATCCGGCGCAGCACCTCGAGGCCGTCGATGTCGGGCAGCATGATGTCGAGGACGACCGCGTCGGGCTTGACCGCCTTGGCGGCAGTGACCGCCTTGAGGCCGGTGTGGGCCAGGGTCGTCGACCAGCCCTCGTACCTCAGCGCCATGCCGAGCAGCTCGGCGATGTTGGGCTCGTCGTCGACGACGAGCACCTGGACCGGCGAGCCGTCCGGGCGCGTGAGAGTGTCGTTCTCTGCGGCCATGGCCCTACTGTGCCCTGGCTGTGCGCGGTCCCGCTGTGCGGTTCCTGTGTGCTTCCTGTGGACCCGCCTCGGCGGGGGCTACTCGGCGAACGAGGCCTGGAACGCCGCGGCCTCGGTGAGGTACTGCTCGACCTGGGCGTGCAGGGCCTCTGCCGCAGGCGACGGGACGTCGTGGCGTCCCAGCCGCCGCTCGACGAGGATCTCCGGCAGGGCCGCGCCGAGCCTCAGCCGGTGCGTGCCGCGCCCGTCGGCGTCGTACGCCGAGTCCACGCAGACCGCGCCGAAGAAGGCACCGCTCTGGTCCTGCACGACGACGTGCTCACCGGTCTCGGGCGACGGGGATCCGAGCGGGGTCACCGCGAAGGCGACGCGGTTGCGGCGCTGCAGGGCGGTGAGCGTGATGTGCACCAGCTGCATGGGGTGTCCTCCTCCTCGGCGCTCTCGCGGGTCCCTCGGGACCCGTCGCGGACATCTGACTCGTCAACGACCAAGGGCCGGGGAAGGTATGGGACGTTCGGCCACGAGCGGTGTCTGTCCCGCCACACCAGGCGTGGCGAGGCCGATGCTCCACCCCTCCGGGGGGAGCCGCCGGACGCCGGTGCGCGACTGGGACCATGGGGCCGTGGATCTCGACAAGCTCGACCAGCGGGGACGGCTCGGCGGCCCGGCGGACCTCCGGCCGATCGAGGAGCGCGACGTGGCCGACGTCCTCGCGCTCAACGAGGCCGAGGTGTTCTGGCTGGCCCCGATGGACGAGGGCCGCCTGTGGGAGATCCACGCCGTGGCCGACCAGTTCCTGGTCGTCGAGCTCGACGGCAGGTTCGCCGGCTTCGTGGTCACGGTCGGCCCCGGGACGTCGTACGACTCGGAGAACTACCGCTGGTTCGGCGACCGCTACGGCGACTCGTTCTCCTACCTCGACCGCGTGGCGCTGACCGCGGCGACGCGTCGGCGCGGCGTCGGGTCCCAGGTGTACGACGTGGCCGAGGCCGCCGCGCGTCCGTTCGGCCGGCTGGCCCTCGAGGTCCGCCAGGAGCCACCCAACGAGGTCTCGCTGGCCTTCCACCGCAGCCGGGGCTTCGAGCCGGTCGGGGTGCTCGGCGACCCCGGCCACCGCAACACCCTCATGGTCAAGGAGCTCGCCCCGTGAGCCAGCGGGGTGAGCGCCTCTCGGCCCGGGCCCTGGTCGACCTGGTGATGGACGAGGGCTCGTGGACCTCGTGGGACACCCCGCCCGACCGCACCGGCGCCTCCGAGGCCTATGCCGCCGAGCTCGCCGCCGCCCAGGACAAGGCCGGCACCGACGAGTCGGTGGTCACCGGCGAGGCGACCCTGCGGGGACGCCGCGTGGCCGTGGTCGTCGGTGAGTTCGGCTTCCTCGCCGGGTCCATCGGGGTCGCGTCCGCCCGCCGGGTCGTGCAGGCGGTCGAGCGGGCGACCCGTGAGGCGCTGCCCCTCGTCGCCGCGCCGGTGTCCGGCGGCACCCGCATGCAGGAGGGCACGCCGGCCTTCGTCTGGATGGCCCAGATCAGCGCCGCGCTGGCCGTGCACAAGGCGGCCGGCCTGCCCTACCTCGTCTACCTGCGCCACCCCACGACCGGCGGAGTGATGGCCTCCTGGGGCTCGCTCGGCCACGTCACGGTCGCCGAGCCGGGCGCCCTGCTCGGCTTCCTCGGACCGCGCGTCTACGAGGCGATCTACGGCGAGCCGTTCCCGGAGGGCGTGCAGACCGCCGAGAACCTCTACGCCCACGGTCTCGTCGACGGGGTCGTCCCGCCCGACGAGATCGGCGACCTCCTCGACCGCACGCTCACGATCCTCCAGGCGACCGGCGACCCCGTCGTCCCCCTCGCCCCCCTCCCCGCGGTCACCGACGTCGACACGTGGGAGTCGGTGACCCGGTCGCGCCGACCCGAACGCCCCGGCGTACGCCGCCTGCTGAAGTACGCCGCCACCGACGTCGTGCCACTCAACGGCACCGGCCAGGGTGAGGCCGACGCGGGGCTGCTGCTCGCGCTGGTGCGGTTCGGGGACACCCCGTGCGTGCTGCTCGCGCAGGACCGGCGCGGGCAGACCGAGTCCCACCCGCTGGGTCCCGCCGCGCTCCGCGAGGCCCGCCGCGGCATGCGCCTGGCCGCCGAGCTCCACCTGCCGCTGCTCACGCTCATCGACACCCCGGGTGCCGCCCTGTCGCCCGAGGCCGAGGAGGGCGGGCTGGCGGGCGAGATCGCGCGCTCGCTCGCCGACCTGGTGACCCTGCGCGCGCCCACGCTCTCGCTGATGCTCGGCCAGGGCACCGGTGGCGGCGCGCTGGCGCTGCTGCCCGCCGACCGCGTGGTCGCCGCCCAGCACGCCTGGCTCTCGCCGCTGCCGCCCGAGGGGGCCAGCGCGATCGTCCACCGCGACACCGACCACGCCGCCGACATGGCGCGGGCCCAGCGGGTGCGCAGCCTCGACCTGCTCGAGGCAGGCATCGTCGACGTGGTCGTCCCCGAGCTGCCCGACGCCGCCGACGAGCCCGAGGAGTTCTGCCGCCGGGTCGGCGAGGTGCTGCGCCACGAGCTGGCCTGGCTCCGACGACAGGACGTCGCCGGGCTGGTCGCCACCAGGATGGAGAGACACAGATGAGCCTGACCACCGTCGTCACCGGGTCCGCGTCGGGCATCGGCGAGGCCACCACCCGGCTGCTGCGCGAGCGCGGTCACCGGGTCGTCGGCGTCGACCGCGTCGCCTCCCCTGCCGCCGACACCTCCGTGACCGCCGACCTCTCGACGGCCTCCGGTCGCCGCGCCGCGCTGGCCGCGGTCGAGGGCGCGCTCGGCGACGCGGCCCTCAACGGGGTCGTCCCCTGCGCCGGGCTCGCCGGGCTGAGCGGCGGGGACCCCGAGCTGCTCGTGTCGGTCAACTACTTCGGGGCGGTCGCGCTCGTGGAGGGCCTGCACGACCGGCTCGTCGCGACGGCCGCGGCAGGTGGGGCGGCCGCGGCCGTCCTGCTCTCGTCCAACTCGACCCTCTGCCAGCCCGGCTGGGCCCTCGACGTCGCCCGGGCGTGCCTCGACGGCGACGAGGAGGCCGCGCGCCACCGGGCGGCGCGCCGCGACGCGGTCACCGTCTACCCCGCGACGAAGGCCGCCCTGGCGTGGTGGGCCCGCACGCAGGGGACGCGACCGGGGTGGGCCGGCGCCGGCGTACGTCTCAACGCCGTCGCGCCGGGCCTGGTCGCCACCGCGATGACCCAGCAGGTCAAGGCCGACCCGGTGTTCGGGCGCTTCGCCGACAGCTACCCCACCGCGCTCGGTCGTCCCGGCCGGCCCGAGGAGATCGCCGCGCTGATCGCGTTCCTGCTCTCCGACGACGCCTCGCTGCTGGTCGGCTCGGTGGTCGTCGCCGACGGCGGCACCGACGCGCTCATGCACCCCCGCCGCCCCCGCACCGCCTGGGTGCCCGCCCCGGTCATGAAGGCTGCCGGCAAGGTCGTCCCCCTCGTGGGCCGCCTCCAGGACCGCCGAGGCGGCAAGTGACCGGGCTTGACGCCGACCGTCACCGCCAGGTCTCCTCGCGCCTGCGCGCGGCCGGCTGCGTCTTCGCCGAGGACGAGGCGCGGCTGCTGATGGAGGAGTCGCCGACGACCGTCGGGCTCGACCGGCTCGTGGCACGCCGCTGTGCGGGAGAGCCGCTCGAGGTGCTGCTCGGCTGGGCGGCGTTCCGCGGGCTGCGCGTCGGCGTCAGCGCGGGGGTGTTCGTGCCCCGCCGCCGGACCGAGCTGATGGTCGACGTGGCCGCCTCGCTCGCCGGCGAGGGCGCGGTCGTGGTGGACCTCTGCACCGGCTCGGGCGCGGTCGCCCTGGCGCTCAGCGTCGAGCGGCCCGACCTCGAGCTCTACGCCGCCGACCTCCACCCCGCGGCCCTGCAGTGCGCGCGCGCCAACCTCATCGACCGCGCACAGGTGGTCGTGTCCGACCTGTTCGACAACCTGCCGGCCGACCTGCGCGGGCGGATCGACGTGGTGACCGCCAACGTGCCCTACGTCCCCACGGGCGAGCTCGAGATGCTGCCACCCGAGGCCCGCGAACACGAGCCGCTCTCCACGCACGACGGCGGCGAGGACGGCCTGGACGTCGTACGCCGGGCGGCGCGGGACGCGCGCGACTGGCTGGTCCCCGGTGGTCATCTGGTCGTCGAGCTCAACCGTCGCCAGGTCGCCAGTGCGCGCTTCGCCGTGGCGACGGCGGGGCTGCGTCCCTCGGTCGCCGCCGAGGACGAGGACGGCACGGTCTTCCTGGCCGGGCGGCTCGGCTAGACCTCCTGGGGCACGTGCTCCTCGCACCACTGGTGGCCCTCGGCACGCAGCACGACCGGCCGCCGACCGCACTGGTCGCACCGCACCGCGGGCTTGGGCCGGGTGCGCTGCGACCCGGCCTGCGGGCGGCGCAGCAGGTCGACGGCGTACCTCATCGCGAGCGCACGCCGCTCGCCGTAGTCGAAGTCGACCCACACCGTCGGCAGCCGGCGCTCCTCGCCCACGCGCGCGACGGTGCCCGTGCCGTGGGTCGGGTGGACGACGTCGGCGCCCTCGACCAGCCAGGGTGGTGGCTCGCTCATGCGTCCAGTCTGCGCTGGTCGCCTGCCCGCCCGGCGTACTCCGACGTACGTGTCGTCGATGTCCGAAATGTCCAGCGCGTACGTCGGGGTACGCGCGGCGGGGGCTGGGGGCGCGGGGGGCTCAGTAGCGCAGGGCCGCTGCCGGGTCCTCGAGCAGGGCGGCCACGTCGGCCAGGAACCGCGACCCGAGGGCGCCGTCGATGAACCGGTGGTCGAAGGAGAGCGCCAGCGTGGTGAGGTCGCGTGCCTTGATCGTGCCCTTGTGCACCCACGGCTGCTTGCGGACGGCGCCGAAGCAGAGGATCGCGGACTCGCCCGGGTTGATGATCGGCGTGCCGGCGTCGACCCCGAAGACGCCCACGTTGGTGATCGTGAACGTGCCACCTGCCATCTCGGCCGGCTGGGTGCGGCCCTCGCGGGCGGTCGCGGTCAGCTGGGTGATCTCGCCGGCGAGCTCGACCAGCGACAGCGCGTCGGCCGACTTGACGTTGGGCACGACCAGGCCGCGCGGGGTGGCGGCGGCGATGCCGAGGTTGACCCCGGCACGGTAGACGACCTCCTGGGCCTCGTCGTCCCAGTGGGCGTTGACCTCGGGCGTGCGCCGCATCGCCAGGCAGACCGCGCGGGCGAGCACCAGCAGCGGCGACACCTTGACGTCGGCGAAGTCGCGGTCCTCGCGCAGCCGCTCGACCAGCTTGGTCGTACGGGTCACGTCGACGGTGATCCACTCGGTGACGTGGGGGATCGAGAAGGCCGAGGACACCATCGCCTGGCCCATCATCTTGCGCACGCCCTTGATCGGCTCGCGCTTGTCGACCAGCGTCGCGACGCGCCCCTGGCCGGGCGTGCCGGAGTACGACGCGGGCATCGGCTCGCGCCCACCTCCGGTCGACCCGTCGGCCGCGGACCGCACCTCGTCGGCGCTGACGATGCCTCGTGGGTCGGCGGGCGTGATCGAGGCGAGGTCGACACCGAGGTCGCGGGCGAGCTTGCGGACGGCGGGCTTGGCCAGCACGCCGCCGACCGACCACGCCGAGCCGGGCTTGGCCGTCGGCTCGGCCACGGTCCGCTCGCGGGCGGGCGTGGAGGGGACTGGCGGCTCGTCGGCCGGCACCACGTCGGAGGTGTCGGTGCCGCCGGCGGCGAACGACCCCTGCACCTGCATCTGCGCGGCCGAGCCCGCGTCGGTCCGGGCCGTCGCGGGACCCCGACGGGCGCGGCGCATCGCGCGGCCCGAGCGGGGGCCGTAGCCGACGAGCGTCTGGTTCTCGCCGCCACCGGTCGCCGCTGGGTTGTGGGGGTCGATGGTCTCGACAGGCTCGACCACCGAGGGCGCCTCGGCCGAGGCGACCCCGTCGTCCACGGCGATGATCGGCGTCCCGACCGGGACCGTCACCCCCTCCTGCACGAGGAGGGCGGTCACGGTGCCGGCGTAGGGCGACGGCAGCTCGACCAGCGACTTGGCGGTCTCGATCTCGACGACGACGTCGTTGACCTTGATGACGTCACCGACCTTGACCTGCCAGGTGACGATCTCGGCCTCGGTCAGGCCCTCACCGGGGTCGGGCAGCTTGTACTCACGGACTGTCATGAAAATGTCACTCCAACAAGAATCAGTAGGTCAGCGAGCGGTCGACGGCGTCCAGGACGCGGTCGAGGTCGGGCAGCCACTCCTCCTCGACCCGCGCGGGCGGGTAGGGGGTGTCGAAGCCGCCGACCCGGAGGACCGGCGCCTCGAGGCTGTAGAAGCACTCCTCGGTGATGCGGGCCGCGATCTCCGCGCCCATGCCGAGGTTGGTGTGCGCCTCGTGGGCGACGACGGCGCGGCCGGTGCGGCGCACCGACTCGAAGACCGGCTCGAGGTCGAGCGGCGACAGCGTGCGCAGGTCGATCACCTCGATGCTGGCGCCGTCCCCGGCGGCCGCCTCGGCGGAGGTCAGGCAGGTCTTCACCATCGGGCCGTAGGCCAGCAGCGTGACGTCCTCGCCGGCCCGCACCACCCGGGAGGTGAACAGCGGGTCGGGCGTCGCGGTCGGGTCCACCTCGGCCTTGTCGGCGTGGTACTGCCGCTTGGGCTCGAGGAACACGACCGGGTCGTCGCAGGCGATCGCCTGCTGGATCATCCAGTAGCCGTCGACCGGGTTGGAGCAGGCGACCACCTTGAGGCCGGGCGTGTGCGCGAACTGCGCCTCCGGCGACTCCGAGTGGTGCTCGACCGCGCCGATCCCGCCACCGAACGGGATGCGGATCACCATCGGCATCGGCACCTTGCCCTGGCTGCGGAAGTGCAGCTTGGCGACCTGGCTGACGATCTGGTCGTACGCCGGGTAGACGAACCCGTCGAACTGGATCTCGCACACCGGCCGGTAGCCCCGCATCGCGAGGCCGACGGCGGTGCCGAGGATGCCGGACTCGGCCAGCGGGGAGTCGATCACCCGGTCCTCGCCGAAGTCCTTCTGCAGCCCGTCGGTGATCCGGAAGACGCCGCCGAGCTTGCCGACGTCCTCGCCCATCACCAGGACCTTGGGGTCGTCCTCCATCGCGCGGCGCAGGCCGGAGTTGAGCGCCTTGGCCAGGGTCATCTTCTGGACCTGGGCGGAGGCGGGGGTCTCGGTCATCGCGCGGCCTCCTCGGTCTCGAAGGTGGACAGGTAGGCGGCATAGGCGGCCTTCTGCTGCGCGAGCTCGTCGGTCTGCTCGGCGTAGACGTGGTCGAACACGTCGAGCACGTGCGGGTCGGGCATCGAACGACAGCCCTCCCGGAGACGCTCGCCGAGCTCCTCGGACTCCGCCTCCACGGAGTCGAAGAACGCCTGGTCGGCGTGGCCCTGACGGGACAGGTAGGCCTTGACCCGGGCGATCGGGTCGCGCAGCTTCCACGCCTCGACGTCGGAGGACAGGCGGTAGCGCGTCGGGTCGTCGGTCGTGGTGTGGGCGCCCATGCGGTAGGTGTAGGCCTCCACGAAGGTGGGGCCCTGGCCCTCACGCGCGCGCTGCAGCGCGGCCTGCGTGACGGCGTACGTCGCGAGGACGTCGTTGCCGTCGACGCGGACGCCGGGGAACCCGAACCCCAGGGCCCGCTGGTAGAGCGGGATGCGCGACTGGCGCTCGATCGGCTCGGAGATCGCCCACTGGTTGTTCTGGCAGAAGAACACCACCGGCGCGTTGTAGGACGCGGCGAAGATGAAGGCCTCGTTGACGTCGCCCTGGCTGCTGGCCCCGTCGCCGAAGTAGGCGACCACCGCGGCGTCGCGGTCTGGGTCGCCGGTGCCGACGTTGCCGTCACGCTGGATGCCCATCGCGTAGCCGGTGGCGTGGAGGGTCTGGGCCCCGATCACGATCGTGTAGAGCCCGAAGTTGGCCTCGTGCGGGTCCCAGGAGCCCTGGTCGACGCCGCGGAAGAGACCGAGCAGCTTGAGGGGGTCGAGACCGCGGCACCAGGCCACGCCGTGCTCGCGGTAGGTCGGGAAGACGAAGTCCTGCGGGGAGAGCGCGCGACCCGAGCCCACCTGCGCGGCCTCCTGGCCGAGGAGCTGGGCCCAGATGCCGAGCTCGCCGTGACGCTGGAGAGCGGTCGCCTCGACGTCGATGCGGCGGGTGAGGACCATGTCGCGGTAGAAGCCGCGGACCGTCTCCTCGTCGCCGTCGAAGGAGAACGACGGGTGCTCGACCCGCTCGCCCTCGGGGGTGAGCAGCTGGACGAACTCCGGCTCACGGGACCCGTCGGGCGGCTCGGCCTGGGCGCGGCGGCGGTGCATCAGCGCAGGGCCGAAGTCGCTGGCGATGACGTCCTTGGTGGTGCGCGACATCGAGGGGACTCCTTCGTCTCGTCGTCCCCCGGGGTCTCCGGGGTCCGGCTGGGGAGAAGCAGCCGCGCGCGCCGGGTGAGGAAGGGTGATCCGGCCGGGGCGAGCGGCATGTGACCGGCGACACACCGGTCGGTCCCACGGTAGCGAACCCTGGGGCGTCGGTCACACCTTGGGGTCGAACTCCCCGGCCACCCGGAGGAAGACGTCGTTGGCCTCGGGCTCGCCGACGGTGACCCGGACCCCGTCGGTGGCGTAGGGGCGGACGGTCACCCCGGCCTCCTCGCAGGCGGTGGCGAATCGGGGGGTGTCCTCACCGAGCGCGAGCCAGACGAAGTTGCCCTGTGCCTCGGGCAGGTGCCAGCCCTGCTCGCGGAGCGTGTCGACGACCCGGGTGCGCTCGGCGACGACCCGCTCGACCCGCTCGAGCAGCTCGGCCTCCGCGCCCAGGGCCGCCACGGTCGCGGCCTGGGCGACGGCGCTGACGCCGAACGGCAGGGCGCACGCGCGTACGGCGGCCGCGACCGGCTCGTGCGCGACGAGGTAGCCGACCCGCAGGCCGGCCAGGCCGAACGCCTTGGCCAGCGTGCGCATGACGACCAGGTTGGGCCGGTCCTCGAGCAGGTCCAGGGCGTCGAAGGCCTCGGGACCCCGGACGAACTCGCGGTAGGCCTCGTCGACCACGACCACGACGTGCGGGGGGACCTCGGCGAGGAAGGCCTCGAGCTCGGCGCGGGTGACCGCCGGGCCCGTCGGGTTGTTGGGGGTGCAGACGAGCACCACCTTGGTGCGCTCGCCGACGGCAGCGGCCATCGCCGGCAGGTCGTGCCGGCCGTCGGCGGTCACCGGGACCTGCACCGACCGCGCGCCGTTGACCGCCGCCGCGATCGGGTAGGCCTCGAAGGACCGCCAGGCGAAGACCACCTCGTCGCCGGCCTCGCAGAACGCCTGCACGAGGTGGTAGAGCAGCGCGACCGACCCGGTCGCGGCCGCGAGGCGCTCGGTCGGCTGGCCCAGCCGGGCCGAGAGGGCGTCGTACACCGCGGTGTTGCCCATGTCGGGGTAGCGGTTGACGCGCTCGGCCGCCTCCCGGACCGCCTCGACGACCGCCGCGGGGGGCGGGAAGGGGTTCTCGTTGGAGGAGAGCTTGTACGACGGGCGGCCGGGCACGGCGGCCGCGGGACGGCCCGCGACGTAGGCCGGCACGTCGGCGAGGGCCGCGCGAGGGACCGGGGCTGAGGGAGTGCTCACGGGCTCAGGCTACGGCGGGGAGATGACCCACGGCCCCGACCCGCTGCGCCTCCCACTGCGCACTGGGTCGGGGCCGTCGCGATCCCCACGTATCCCTCGTGTGACCCCGTCTCGCCACGTGCTTGCCACCTGCTGCCACGTGTCCCACGAGGTGCCGGGAGGGCCACGTGCCCCCACGGGCCCACCCGGCGACGGCGATCGACACCCCACCTGTCCGCGCACCCACCATGCTCGTCCGGTGGTCGATCACCGAGATCCAGAATACGGAGCGAATCGGACATAAGCCTCCGTTAGTCGGTCGGATGTCCAACTACGTTCGGCCAGGGATCGTCCGACCGAAGATCGGAGAGCCCCTAGTCCCAACGGGCTAGCCACCCGTGACGGAGGTCGGCCCCGGACGGGCCCTCACGCCGGGACGAACGGACCATCCCGGGCCCGTGCGGCGAGGACCGTCCCGTCTGGCCACCGTGCCTAGTCTGACGGCATGAACCTGCTGATCCGCGTCGCGGTCAACGCCGCGGCGCTCGCCGTGGCCGCGTGGCTGCTCGACGGCATCCGGCTGACCGACCGGCAGGACCGGGTCCTCACCCTGCTCGGGGTCGCGGTCGTTTTCGGCCTGGTCAACGCCTTCGTCGCGCCGGTGATCAAGCTGCTGTCGCTGCCGTTCGTCATCCTCACCCTCGGTCTGCTGCTGTGGGTGATCAACGCGGCGATGCTCCTGCTCACCAGCCGCATCGCCGACGCGCTGGGGCTCGGCTTCGAGGTCGACGGGTTCGGCACCGCGCTGCTCGGCGCCCTGGTGATCAGCGTCGTCGGCGCGCTGCTCGGCTCGCTCGTGGACGACGACAGGTGAGCCTCCCCGCGCCCCGCACCCCCGGGCGCTACCGCGTCGCGGTCGTCTGCCTGGGCAACATCTGCCGCTCCCCAATGGCCCACGTCGTCCTGGAGAGCCTGGTCGCCGAGGCCGGGCTCGACGACCGGGTCGAGGTGGTCAGCGCGGGCACCGGCGGCTGGCACGTCGGCGACCCGATGGACCGGCGGGCGGCGGCGGTCCTCACCGCCCACGGGTACGACGCCTCGCGGCACCGGGCGCGCCAGTTCGGACGCTCGTGGGTCGAGGACTGCGACCTGGTGCTCACCATGGACGCCACCAACCACGCCGACGTGATGGAGCACGCCCACGACCCCGAGGAGTGGGACCGCGTGCGGATGTTCCGTGACCTCGACCCCCGCGCGACCGAGGGCGACCGCGACGTGCCCGACCCCTACTACGGCCGCGACGACGGGTTCGAGCGCGTGCTCGCGATGGTCACCCGCACGTCCAGGGCCCTGGTCGACGAGCTGGCCGCGATCCTGCCCTGACGGGTCAGAACCGGCAGAGGACGCGTGCCGACCCGACCGCTGGATAGACGTCCGGGTAGGCGAGGGCAGTGAACTCGAACCGGACGCGGAGCACGTTGCCGACGGCCAGCGTGCGCCTCTCGGACACGCCCAGGTCGAAGTCGCGGGAGTACAGCGTGTTGCCGTCGCCGGACACCTCAATGTTGGCGCGGCTCCCGGTTTCGCTGTCGTCGGACAGGCCGAAGGTGCCGACCATTCGCGAGCACTTGCGGCTGAGATTCCACTCGATGAACGAGGCGTCGCCATCGAGGTAGAGCCAGTCGGCGTACATCGACTTCCGATAGGCGTCGCCGTTGATCGTCACGGTGACTTCGGTGTCCATGTCGTTGTCGTCGACCGACGAGAGGTCGGTGAGGTAGTGCCACTTGTAGATCAGCACCTTGGACGTCGGGCTGACGCCCGCGCCGATGGTGGAGGAGGCCGGCTTGCGGACGCGGTAGTAGCGCGGCTTGAGGGAGGACGGCCGGTCGGTCACGCGGAACGTGCCGTCGTTCGCGATCGTCGCGGTGCGCTCGTTGGTCCACGCGTCGGTCGTGCGGTAGCGCTTCTGCAGGACCACCGTCTTGCCCGAGGCCCGTGGCGACACCGAGCCGGTGAAGACCACCGCCTGCCCCAGGACCAGGTTGGTCTTGTTGGGCTTGGCGGTGACGACGTAGGTCGAGGCCGCGGCCGCACTGGTGCTGATCGCGCCGGCTGTCGTGAGCAGGACGACGAGCAGGACACCGAGCGGGCGGACGAGACGTGCTGGCATGTGCGGGACCCCCGAGAACGACGATGCGTGCCCTCACCCCACCAGTGCGGCAGGACGAGGGCGAGTCCCTCAGTGGGGGATCCCAGGACCTACGTCGTGAACAGGTCGGACCGGCGCGAGACGGTCAGGGACGGGCCCGCACGCGGACCTTCACGCTCCAGGCGCCGGGTCCTGCCTTGGACCGGGCGCGGACGCGGCAGTCGTAGGCCCTCCTCGACCGGAGCCCGGTCACGGCCGTCGGGCTGGCGGCGTCGTTGACCGCGACCACGTGGGTGCCGCGCACGACGACGCACCGGACGGTGTAGCCCGTCGGTCGTGCACCCCGGGCGCGGGCGGCGGAGTAGGCCACGCGGCCCCGGTGCGCGGCGACGCGCCTCGCGCTCACGTTCCTCGGGGCGTACGGCGTGATGCGGCCCCGCTCGACCTGCAGGGTGCGCACCTGGGTCCGGGAGGCACCGCGGGCGAGGGCCCGGGCGGAGACCGTGTCGGGGTAGGTGATCCCGGTGACCTCGGCGAGGAAGTACTTGCCGGCCGCGTTCCTGGTGATGGTCCATGGGTTGGCGTCGCCGGACCCGGACGTCGACCCGGTCAGGCTGCTCAGGGGGAGGGTGTCGGGGTCGGGCACCCCGAACCGCTTCTGCATCAGGCCGTAGGGCAGCCGGAACCTGAGCTCGCCGGTGAAGACGACCGGGGCCGTGGCCGGGTCGCCGTCGTCGTCGTACGTCGCGGAGTTGTAGGTCTCGGTCGAGAAGCGGTAACCGCCGCCGGAGGTGGGCGCGAAGTCGGGGTCGTTGACGCCGTCGACGTTCTGCGAGCGGTCGTAGCCGTTGCGCCACGAGGCCGCACCGCCCTCCCCCTCGAGGTCCCACACCTCGCCGTTGAACGCGCCGCCCACGGTCGACCTGGGAGCGGGGTCCTGGCAGACCGGCGGCCACACGTCGGTGCAGCCCTCCGCCGTCCGGACCGACCGCCCGCTGATCGTCACCCGGTAGGTCCCGTCCCCGTTGACCGTGCGCTCCACCCAGGTGTCACCGGAGTAGCCCTCGGTGTAGCGGGGCGCGAGGGTCCCGGTGTCGATCGTGACCGACCACGTGTCACCCGGAGGCAGGTCGGAGACGCCGTTGGCGCGCACGACCGCCCAGTTGACGTAGTGACCGCCGTCGAGCGCCTGAGGGGTGTTGAGCCGGACCCGGAAGGTGTCGGCGGGGCTGGTGTCCACCCCGTTGTGGCGGAACGACATCACGCACGGGCGCGCGGTGCCCGGGCCGGCGCACCAGCGCTGCTCGAGCGTCGCGGAGGCGCTCGAGGTGGGCGCCGTGGTCACGACCAGCGCGGCGAGGCCGCCGGACACGAGGGACAGGGTCGCCAGCAGGCTCCGCGAACGCATGGCGCAATCCTGCACCTGCGGGGCCTCCGAGGAGGGCCGATCGTCACGGCTCGGTGGGCCGCTCAGCGATCTCGACGACCTCCATCACCGAAAACTCAGGGCGAGGTGCAAAAGTGGGAGGGTGACGTCCCGCCCGCCCGAGCCCGCCGCCCAGCCGACCCCCGACGGCGCCAGGCCGCGCGTCCTGGTGGTCGACGACGACCGGGCGGTGCGCGACTCGCTGCGGCGCTCGTTGGAGTTCAACGGCTACGAGGTCGCCACCGCGACCGACGGCGCGGAGGCCCTCGCCGGCATCGCGCGGTCCGCACCCGACGTGGTGGTGATGGACGTGATGATGCCGCGGCTCGACGGCATCGAGACCACCAAGGCCCTGCGCTCGGCCGGCAACGACCTGCCGATCATCGTGCTGACGGCCCTGGACTCCGTCGGGGACCGGGTCGACGGCCTCGACGCCGGCGCCGACGACTACCTCACCAAGCCGTTCGCCCTCGAGGAGCTCCTGGCCCGCCTGCGCGCCCTGCTGCGCCGCCACGGAGCGGAGCACGACGACGACGACCTCGCGGCCGAGGAGCTGCGCTTCTCCGACCTCACGCTCAACCCGGCCACCCGCGAGGTGACCCGCGGTGACCGCCTGATCGAGCTGACCCGCACCGAGTTCGCGCTGCTCGAGATGTTCCTGCGCCGCCCCCGCCGCGTGCTCGACCGGTCCTTCATCCTCGAGGAGGTCTGGGGCTACGACTTCCCGACGACCGCCAACTCCCTCGAGGTCTACGTCGGCTATCTGCGCCGCAAGACCGAGGCCGAGGGCGAGCCCCGGCTCATCCACACGGTCCGCGGCGTCGGCTACGTCCTCCGCGAGGCGTGAGGGGCCTCCCGCCCGTGCAGCCCGTGCGGTTCCGCGGCACGCTGGCCAGCAGGGTCAGCCTCCTGGCGACCCTCGCGGTGACGCTGTCGGTCGTCTTCGGCTCCCTCGCGGCGTACGCCGTGATCCGGCACCAGCTCTACGCCTCCCTCGACGCCTCGCTCGAGCAGCGGGCCACCGCGGCGGCGAGCACCAACACGCTCTCCGCGCTGACCGCCCGGCGCGTGCCCGCGTGGGCGCTGGGCGCCGGCGACATCAAGGTCGCCGTCCTCACCGAGGCCAACCAGGTGATCAACAGCCAGTCGACCGACGACGCGACGATCGAGCTCGGCCGTCCCGAGCTGGCCGTCGCGCGGGGGCAGTCCACGCTCTCCCAGCGCACCATCCGCACCTCGGACGGCCGCTACCGCGTCGCCGCGGTCCCCGGCAACGACCCGGGCACCGCACTGATCCTCGCGCAGTCGCTCCGGCCGACGTACGACGCGTTGGGCAAGGTCGGTGCCGTCCTCACCGTCTTCGGGCTGCTCGGCATCGCGCTGGCCGGGATGCTGGGATGGCTGGTGGCGCGCAACGGGCTGCGCCCGGTGCGCCGGCTGACCGGGGCCGTCGAGGACATCGCCCGCACCGAGCGGCTCGCGCCGATCGAGGTCGAGGGCCAGGACGAGGTGGCGCGGCTGGCCGTGGCCTTCAACTCGATGCTCGCCGCGCTCGAGGCCTCGCGCACCCGCCAGTCCCAGCTCGTCGCCGACGCGGGGCACGAGCTGCGGACGCCCCTGACCGCGCTGCGGACCAACCTCGACCTGCTCAGCCAGGCCGACGACCCGTCCCGCCGGGGCTCGCTCAGCGCCGAGTCGCGGCGCGAGCTGATGGGCGACCTGCGCTTCCAGATCGACGAGCTGACCCAGCTCATCGGCGACCTCACCGAGCTGGCCCGTGAGCAGCGGCCCACGGAGGTCTACGACCGCGTCGACCTGGCCGAGGTCGTCGAGCGGGCGGTCGACCGGGTGCGCCGGCGCGCCAGCTCGCTGGAGTTCGACGTCGACCTCGACCCGTGGTGGGTGGTCGGCGACGGGCACGGGCTGGAGCGGGCGGTCACCAACCTGCTCGACAACGCGGCGAAGTGGAGCCCGCCGCTCGGCACCGTGACCGTGCGGCTGCGCGCGGGCACCCTCGAGGTGCTCGACCAGGGCCGCGGCATCGCGCCCGAGGACGTGGAGCACGTGTTCGAGCGCTTCTACCGCTCGGCCGACGCCCGCACCATGCCCGGGTCGGGCCTCGGGCTGGCCATCGTCGCCAAGGTCGCGCAGTCCCACGGCGGCCGCGTGCACGCCGGGTCCGCCCCCGGCGGCGGCGCCGCGTTCAGGTTCTTCGTCCCCGGTCGCCCCGACCAGTCCGAGGTCGGCTCCACCCCCGGCCACGGCCCCCTCCGCCGGGCACAGAAAGCTCTCAGAACACCGACAGCGCCGACGCAGCACGCTCTCAGTGACACTTCAGCAACCGACCACACGATGGAGTCATGACCGACCACGACCCTCGCGACCCCCAGCCCACGTCGGACGAGACCCACCGGGACCCCCAGACCCCGGACCCCGACGAGCGGCTGCACCGCTACGACCCCTCCGCACCGGACGGCACCGAGCAGACTGCTGCCGTGCCTCCGGCCGGGACGTGGCACCGCGAGGGACGGGCCGCGTCGCAGGAGGGGGCCTCCGCCGGGTCCCAGGCCGGCTGGGAGGCTCCCTCCGCCCATTCCTACGACCCCGCGGGCTCCACCGGGCCGGCGACCGCACCGGCGCCCCCGGTGCTCCCGCCCCCGCCGGCCGAGCACACCTCGGCGTTCGGCCCCTTCACCTTCCGCCCGGACGAGCCGTCCGACCCGGCCCACGTGACCCGGCAGGAGCGCACCCGTGGCCGCAACCGCGCCGCGGGGGTCCTCGTCGGTGCCCTCCTGCTCGGCAGCGCGGGCGGCGTGGTCGGTGCGGCGGCGTACACCGCGGCCAACGGCGACCAGAGCCCGACCGGCTCGCTGAGCGCCCCGACCGCGACGGTCACCACCCGCACGACCAGCGACGACGACAGCCGCACCGACAGCACCGACCTGCCCGCCGCGGCCGGGTCGGCCGAGGCGGTCGCGGCCAAGGTGCTGCCCAGCGTGGTCAAGATCAACGTCTCCGGCAGCCAGGGCGCCGGGTCCGGCTCCGGGATCATCCTGAGCAGCGCCGGCGAGATCCTCACCAACAACCACGTCACCGAGATCGCCAAGAACGGCGGCCGCATGACGGTCAGCTTCAACGACGGCACCACCGCGCCCGCCAAGCTCGTCGGCGACGACCCGGTCACCGACCTCGCCGTCATCAAGGTCGACGGCGTCGCCGGCCTCACCCCCGCCAAGCTCGGCGACTCCGACAAGCTCGACGTGGGTGAGGGGGTCGTCGCGATCGGCTCGCCGTTCGGCCTCCAGGCCACCGTCACCTCGGGCATCGTCTCGGCGCTCAACCGTCCGGTCTCCGTGGGCGGCGACGGCGGCGCCAACGAGTCCACCACCTACCCCGCGATCCAGACCGACGCCGCGATCAACCCCGGCAACTCCGGTGGTCCGCTGGTCAACCTCGCCGGCCAGGTCGTGGGCATCAACTCCTCGATCCGCTCCTCCTCCGACATCGGTGGCGAGGGTGGCTCGATCGGCCTCGGCTTCGCGATCCCGATCAGCAAGGTGCTCCCGGTCGTCGACCAGCTGCGCAACGGCCAGAGCCCGACCCACGCCCGACTGGGCATCACGGTCTCCGACAAGGGCAGCAGCACCGACCCCACCGACAACGGCCTCATCACCGGGGCGGGCGTCGAGCAGGTCACCCCGGGGTCGGCCGGCGACAAGGCGGGGCTCGAGGCCGGCGACGTCGTGACCAAGGTCGACGACGAGCCGATCAGCAGCAGCGAGTCCCTGGTGGCGACGATCCGCGGCTACCGGCCCGGCGACAAGGTCACGCTGACGATCCTGCGCGACGGCAAGACGCAGACCCTCGACGCCACCCTCGACAGCGACGTCGCCAGCACCACCAGCTGACACGATCGGGGGATACCGGCCGGCGGGTCCGCAACCGCTAGAGTGACGCGTGCGTCGCCCCCGCGCACTCGGACCGGGCCCTGACGCCCCAGAGACCTGTCAGGCCGCATCCCCCCCTTGCGGCCGGGCGGGACCCTGGAGGGCCGCCCGGATCCGGGCGGCCTTCCACCGGGTCTCCTCCCACTCCTCACGCACGTCGCTCTGCACCGTGATGCCTCCCCCGGTGCCCCAGGCGTAGCGCCAGCGGTCACCCTCCGGCCGCGCGACGAGCGACCTGATCACCACGGCGAGGTCCGCCCGGCCGTCGGGGGCCAGCCAGCCGAACGCGCCGGCGTACACCCCGCGCGGGGTCTGCTCGACGGCGTCGATCACCTCCATCGTGCGCAGCTTGGGCGCCCCGGTCATCGACCCCGCCGGGAAGATCGCGCGCAGCGCCTGCACGGTCGAGACCTCGTCGCGCAGCCGGCCCTGCACGGTGGAGACCAGCTGGTGCACCGAGCGGTAGGACTCGACCTGCATCAGCTCGGGCACCGCGACCGTCCCCGGTGCGCTCACCATGCCGACGTCGTTGCGGAGCAGGTCGACGATCATCAGGTTCTCCGCGCGGAACTTCGGGTCGCTCGCCAGGTGCTCGCGGAGCCGGGCGTCATCGGTCTCGTCGGCGCCGCGCGGCGTCGTCCCCTTGATCGGCCGGGCCTCGACCACCCGCTGGCGGTTGACCGTGGCGAAGCGCTCCGGGCTCGAGCTGAGCAGGTGGACGCCGCGGTGCTGGAGGTAGCCGGAGTACGGCGCCGGGTCGGTCTCGCGCAGCCGGAGGTACGTCGCGACCGGGTCGCGCGCGGACACCGCGCTCTCGCGACAGGTCAGGTTGACCTCGTAGGAGTTGCCGAGGTGGAGCTGGCGCTGCACCTCCGCGAACGCCGCGGCGTACCACTCGGGCACCGGCTCGTCCGCGCTGGTCGGGGCGGCGGGGTGCGCGCGGGTCGGGTGCCCCTCGAGCACCCGCGGCGAGCGGCAGCGCATCCACACCGCGTCCGGCACCGCCGGGTCGTCCGAGGGCCGGCCGGGGAGGTCGGTGCGGCAGGCGTAGCCGAGGTAGCCGACCCAGCTCACGTCCTCCCCGGAGGCCCGGTCGGCGTCCAGGTGCTCCTCGAGGGCCGTGAACACGTCGTCGCCGACCACCTCGCTCGGGCCGGCCCCGTGCCGGCGTACCTCCCGACGCCCGGCGTGGAAGGTCAGCGACACGTCGTCCTCGTCGAGCGTCCCGATCACCGACCGCGTCCCCGACCACGGGGTCGCCCCCCCGCCGTCGAGCCAGAACATCCGGTCCGACCGCCCCGCCGCCACCCGAAACTCCCCGACCTCGGTCACGGTCGACCGACCCCCAGGAAGTTCGCGAGGAGGGGGGCGCCGTGGTGGGAGAGGACCGACTCGGGGTGGAACTGGACGCCGGCCAGCGGGAGGTCGCGGTGCTCGACGCCCATGACGATCCGGTCCTCTCCCTCGCCGACCCAGGCGTTGACGCGCAGGCAGTCGGGCACCTCGACGGCCGCGAGGGAGTGGTAGCGCACCGCGTCGAACGGTGAGGGCAGCCCCGCGAACACCCCGGTCCCGTCGTGCTCCACCCGGGCGACCACGCCGTGGGCGGGCGGCACCTGGGCGACGCGGCCGCCGTACGCCGAGACCAGGCCCTGCAGGCCGAGGCAGACGCCGAGCACGGGCGTGCGCGCGGCGAGCAGGAGGTCGCGGCCGACCCGGAAGTCCGCGGGGACGTCGGGGCTGCCGGGCCCGGGCGAGAGGACGACGTGGGTGAACCCGTCGAGGTCGGCGGCGCCGACCTGGTCGTGCTCGACGACGACCGGCAGGGAGCCGGTCACCTCGGCGACCAGGTGGACGAGGTTCCAGGTGTAGGAGTCATGGTGGTCGACCACCACGACACGGGGACCTCGCCCGGGCTCGCTCACCGCACCGGCTCGATCACCGGAGCACGAGGTCGACGACGAGGTCGCGGACGAGGGCGAAGCCGTCCTCGGTGAGGATCGACTCGGCGTGGAACTGCATCCCGCGGTAGTGCGGACCCCGCAGCATGTGCACGTCTCCGGTGGCCGGGTCGGCGGCGACCGTGACCCCCTCGGGCAACGGACCGTCGGGGCGGCCGACGAAGGTGTTGTAGAAGCCGACCACCTCCTCGCGGTCCGGCAGCACGGGGTCGAGCGAGACCCGCGACTGCGTGCCCTGGAAGACGATGTCCTTGTAGGCAAGGGGGATCCCCAGCCGGTCGCAGAGCACCTGGTGACCCAGGCACACCGCGAGGAACGGGCTCCGCGAGGCCAGCAGCCCGTCGACCACCCGGCGGAACGCCGCGATCTTGGGGTGGTCGCCGTCGCGGGGGTCGCCCGGGCCGGGGCCGACGACCACGAGGTCGAGGCCCTCGAACCGCTCGGGCGTCGCCTCCTCGTGGGGTACGACGACCGCGCTCATCCCGAGCACCTCGAGCACGTGCACGAGCATGTTGACGAAGTCGTCCTCGCCCTCGAGGATCGCCGCCCGCTTGCCCTTGAGCTCCGGCACGGGGGCGGCCCCGCCCTGGTCGGTCAGCCAGAACCGGCTCAGCCGCTGGTTGCGCGACCCGAGCGCGACGATGACGTCCTCGTCCTGCGTCAGCTCGGCGACACCGGTGACCGGCTCGGCGGGCGCGTCGGTGAGGCCGAAGGCGGTCAGGATGCCGCCTGCCTTGGCCCACGTCTCGGCCACCTCGTACGCCGGGTCGGAGTCGCGCACGAGCGTCGCACCGGCGGTGACCTTGAGCCGCCCGTCGAGGCTGACGTCGGCGGTGCGGATGACGATCGGGCTGTCGGCGGTCTGGGCACCGCTCGCGTCGCGGCCCAGCAGCGCGAGGGCGGCGCCGTAGTAGCCGCGCCCTTCGGTCTCGTACTGCGCGATCAGCCGGCAGGCGTTCTCGACGGGAGCGCCGGTGACGGTCGCGGCGTACATCGTGTCGCGGAGGACCTCGCGCACGTCGCGGCTGGTGCGGCCGGCGAGGAGGTACTCCGTGTGGACCAGGTGCGTCATCGGCTTGAGGAACGGGCCGAGCACCTGGCCGCCCTCGTTGCAGACGTCGCACATCATCTTGAGCTCCTCGTCGACGACCATGAAGAGCTCGTAGATCTCCTTCTCGTCGGCCAGGAACTCCAGCAGCCGCGCCTTGCGCTCGGCCTCGGGGACCCCGCGCAGACGGAAGGTGCCGGAGATCGGGTTCATCCGCACGTCGCCCCCGTGCACCGACACGTGACGCTCCGGGCTGGCGCCGACGAGGAAGCGGTCGCCGGTGGAGAAGCAGTAGGTCCAGTAGGCGCCGCGCTCGCGCTCGAGCAGCCGCCGCAGGACCGTCAGCGCCTGGTCGGGGCCCCACTGCTCCAGCTGGGCGCGGTAGTGCCGGCCGACCACGAGGTTGGCGCCCTCGCCGTTGCCGATCTCCTCGTCGATGATCGTGCGCACGACGTCGGCGTAGTCCTCGTCGCTGGTCTCGAAGGCACCGCGGTCGGCGAAGGTGACGGGTACGTCGGGCAGGGCGGCGAGCAGGTCGGCGTAGGGGACCTCGTGCTCGACCTGCACGTCGACGACCGTGAGGGGCGCGCCGTCGTCGTGGGCGACGAACCCGCGCTCGCGGACCTGGCGGAACGGCACGGCGAGCAGCCGGTCGAAGCGCTTGCCCTCGGCGGGGACGCCCTGCTCGAGGGGGACCTCGAGCAGCGAGCCCACCTCGCTCCTCGGCCCCCCGACCAACGTGACCGTCGCTGCGTCCTTGACCCGGACGACCGCCCAGGCCTCGCACCCCAGCAGCTCGTCGAGCGCCGCACGGGGGGAGGGAGGGGTGCCGGTCATGGGCGAACGCTACCCGGGCCGGGCGGTCGGGCTCGACGGGTTTCGAGGCCCGGCCGGACGCCGTGGGAAAACATCAGCAGGGCTGCACCTTCCCCCCGGTCGGTGCAGCCCTGCTGCGTCACATCTGTCGGTCCGTGCGTGGCGCCGAGCCTCCTGATGCACCCCCGTCGACTGCGGCACGTCTCCCCTGCGGTGAGCTCCCCCGTGGCCCCCCACGGTGCTTCGCTGGGCCCTTCCCGAGCCGGTGCGTCGACAGGGACAACTGTGTCGGACCGGGACATCACCGGACACGGTCGGACGGCCCGGATTCGGCCGGTGCGATGGTCCCGAGTCCTGCGACCGAACGGCTGAGCCGATCCGCCGATCGGCCGAGCCCGCCGGGGTGAGCCACGTCAGTGGACGAGGGTGAGCTCCTGGGTCGCCCGGGTCAGGACGACGTAGAGGGTGGCGCGACCGGTCGGGGACTCCGCCTCGATCTCGCCGGGCGCGACGACGACGATGCCGTCGAACTCCAGGCCCTTGGTGTCCAGGCCGGTGAGCAGCGCGAGCCTCGCCTGGTCGCCGCCCTCGCGCTCGGCCCAGCCCTCGAACCACGCCTCGAGCTCGGCCCGGCGGCCCGCGGCCGCGACCACCCCGACCGTGCCGGGGAGGTGGTCGAGCATGCGGCGGGCCTCGGCGGTCACCTCGGCGGCCAGGTCGGTGGCCTTGGCCTCGACCGGCTCGACGCCGGTGCTGCGGACCGCCTCGGGCAGGTCGATGTCCAGGCCGACGCGCTCGGCGTACGCCGCGGCGAAGCGGTAGATCTCCGCGGAGTTGCGGTAGTTGGTGTCGAGGTGGAAGCGGTAGCGCTGCTTGTTGCGCATCGCCTCCTCGCGCGCGGCGTCGGCCTCCCCGGGGAACGGCCACGACGACTGGGCCGGGTCGCCGACGACGGTCCACGTCGCGGTCGGGCCCCGCCGGCCGACCATGCGCCACTGCATCGGCGAGAGGTCCTGGGCCTCGTCGACGAGCACGTGGGCGTAGGTGTCGTCCTCGATGCGGCGCTGCGCGCGGGGTCCGGTGAACTCGCGGTCCTGGACCGTGGTGAGCTCGGGCAGGTTGGCGTCGACCAGGTGCGCCAGCGGGTCGTCGAGCAGCTCGGGGTCCTCCTGCGGCTCGCCGAGCAGGTGGCGCAGCTCGTCGACCAGCGCCACGTCCTCCACCGACAGGTCGTGGGCGTCGCGGCCCCAGGCGTCGGCCCGGGTGAGGACCGCGACGTCCGCGACGCTGATCACGCCCTCGCCGATCGTGCTGAGGAAGCTGGGGTCGCGCAGCCAGCCGAGCACCTCGGCGCTGTAGAGCGGCGGCCACCACTCGCGCAGGAACAGCAGGAAGCGGTCGTCGCCGAGCACCGTCTCGGCGAAGTCCTCGCGGCTGCGCTCCAGCGCCCGCTCGCCCTTGACCTGGCGCCAGAGCGCGTCGACCAGCAGGCTGCCCGCGCGGGCCTGCGGCACCGCGTTGCGGCGCCCGGCGGCGCCACCCTGGCCGAGCAGCGAGCGCCGCACCCGGCCCAGGTCGCCGGGGGTCAGGCGCAGGACGTCGTCGCGGTAGAAGTAGCGGAACTCGCGCGGCGAGCCCGGCACCGGCTGGCGGGCGGCGCGCCGCAGCAGCTCGGCCATGCGGGCCGCGCCCTTGACCGCGGCCACGTCGGCCGCGTCGTGGCGGACCGCGTCGATGCCGTCGACGACCTCGCCCAGGGAGCGCAGGGCGACGGCGGTCTCGCCCAGGGAGGGCAGCACCCGCTCGATGTAACGCATGAAGACGCCTGAGGGACCCACGACCAGCACGCCCCCGCGCTCGTAGCGGCGGCGGTCGGAGTAGAGCAGGTAGGCCGCGCGGTGCAGCGCGACGACGGTCTTGCCGGTGCCGGGTCCGCCGGAGATCTCGACGACACCGCGGCTCGGGGCGCGGATCGCCTTGTCCTGCGCGGCCTGGATGGTCGCGACGATCGAGTGCATGCGGCGGTCGCGGGCCCGCGAGAGCTGCGCCATCAGGGCGCCCTCGCCCACGATCGGCAGGTCGGTCTCGGCCTCGGCGTCGAGCAGGTCGTCCTCGACCCCGACGACGCGCTTGCCGGTGCAGCGCAGCACCCGCCGGCGTACGACGCCCTGGGGCTCCGAGGCCGTCGCCTGGTAGAACACCGCCGCGGCGGGGGCGCGCCAGTCGATCAGCAGGGGCTCGTGGTCGTCGTCGCGCACGCCGATGCGGCCGACGTACCTCGGCTCGACGGCCGGGTCCTTGAGGTCGAGCCGTCCGAAGACCAGGCCCTCGTGGGCCGCGTCGAGGGTGGCGATGCGCTTGGCCGCCTGGAACACCATCGCGTCGCGCTCGACCAGCCCGCCCTCGTGGCCCAGGCGGGCGCGGCTGTGGCCCTCGGCGGCGAGGAGCTGGGCGTTGCGCGCGGCCACCTCGAGCTGGGCGTAGACGCGGTCGACGACCCCCTGCTCATGGGCGATCTCGCGCGCCTCGACCTGTGCGGGGTCGGCGGCGGCGGGGCCGACGGCGAGGTCGGGGCGTGCCGGTGGGGTCCGGTCGGTCACGGGTGCGGGGTCCTCCCTGGGAAACGAGCACGCAAGCCTATCGCGAGGAGGTCCGACCAGGACGGGTCTAGCGTGGAAGCCGTGACCGACCGCACCCCCTCCCCGCTTCCCGCCACCCTCGGCGAGCTCCGCGCCTCGGGGCACGTCCACAAGCCGCTGCGCGTGGAGCTGCGCGACAACCTCCTGGCCAAGCTGCGCGCCGGCGAGGACCCCTGGCCCGGCCTGCACGGCTTCGAGGACACCGTCGTCCCCCAGCTCGAGCGCGCCCTCATCGCCGGGCACGACGTCGTCCTCCTCGGCGAGCGCGGCCAGGGCAAGACCCGCCTCCTGCGCACCCTGGTGACGCTGCTCGACGAGTGGACGCCGGTGATCAGCGGCTCCGAGCTCGGCGAGCACCCCTACGAGCCGATCAGCCACGCCTCGCAGCAGGCCGCGGCGACCGACGGGGACGACCTGCGCATCTCGTGGCGGCACCGCTCGGAGCGGTACGCCGAGAAGCTCGCCACCCCGGACACCTCGGTGGCCGACCTGATCGGCGACATCGACCCGATCAAGGTCGCCGAGGGCCGGTCGCTGGGCGACCCGGAGACGATCCACTTCGGGCTGATCCCGCGCAGCCACCGCGGCATCGTGGCGATCAACGAGCTGCCCGACCTCGCCGAGCGCATCCAGGTCGCGATGCTCAACGTGATGGAGGAGCGCGACATCCAGATCCGCGGCTACCTCCTGCGGCTGCCGCTGGACGTGCTCGTGGTGGCCTCGGCCAACCCCGAGGACTACACCAACCGCGGGCGCATCATCACCCCGCTCAAGGACCGCTTCGGCGCGGAGATCCGCACGCACTACCCCGTCGCGCTCGAGGACGAGGTCGCGGTGATCCGCCAGGAGGCCCACCTGCTGGCCGAGGTGCCCGACTTCGTGGTCGAGATCCTCGCCCGGTTCACCCGTCACCTGCGCCAGTCGTCCTCGGTCGACCAGCGCTCGGGCGTCAGCGCGCGCTTCTCGATCGCCGGTGCCGAGACCATCGCCGCCTCCGCGCTGCACCGCGCGACCGTCCAGGGCGAGGACGAGGCGGTCGCCCGCATCGTCGACCTCGAGACCGCGGTCGACGTGCTCGGCGGCAAGGTCGAGTTCGAGACCGGCGAGGAGGGACGCGAGCGCGAGGTGCTCACCCACCTGCTGCGCACCGCGACCGCCGAGACGGTCCGCGCGCACCTGCGCGGCATCGACTTCGGGCCCCTCGTGGCGGCGCTGGAGAACGGCGCACTGGTCACCACCGGCGAGCAGGTGACCGCCCGCGACTTCCTGGCCGGGCTGCCGGTGCTCGGCGAGTCCGACGTCTACGACCAGGTGATGGACCGGCTCGGCGCGCGCACGGACGGCGCGCGCGCCTCCGCCCTCGAGCTCGCCCTCGAGGGCCTCTACCTCGCCCGCAAGATCGGCAAGGAGACCGGCGGCGGGGAGACGGTCTATGGCTAGGTCGGGTCACCGGTCCCGCTACACCCGGTACGACGGGGGGCCCGACCCGCTGGCCCCTCCCGTCGACCTGGCCGAGGCGCTCGACGCGATCGGCGAGGACGTGATGGCGGGCTACTCCCCCGAGCGCGCGATGCAGGAGTTCCTGCGCCGCGGCGGCCGCGACCAGGTGGGGCTCGACGAGCTCGCGCGGCGCATCGCCCAGAAGCGGCGCGAGCTGCTCCAGCAGCACTCCCTCGACGGCACGATGCAGGAGGTCAAGGAGCTGCTCGACCGCGCCGTGCTCAACGAGCGCAAGCAGCTGGCCCGCGACATCGACCTCGACGACACCGACCGGGCCTTCCGCGAGATGCGGCTCGACAGCCTGCCCCAGTCGCCCGCCGCCGCGGTCAGCGAGCTGTCGTCATACGACTGGCAGAGCAGCGACGCCCGCGAGGACTACGAGAAGATCCGCGACCTGCTCGGGCGGGAGCTGCTCGACCAGCGCTTCGCCGGGATGAAGCAGGCGCTCGAGGGCGCCACCGAGGAGGACCGAGCGGCGGTCCAGGAGATGCTCGGCGACCTCAACGAGCTGCTCGAGAAGCACCGCCTCGGCGAGGACACACAGGAGGACTTCGAGGAGTTCATGGCCAAGCACGGCCAGTACTTCCCGGAGGACCCGCAGAACATCACCGAGCTGCTCGACGCCCTCGCCCAGCGCGCGGCCGCCGCCCAGCGCATGCTCAACTCGATGACGCCCGAGCAGCGCGCCGAGCTGATGGAGCTCTCACAGCAGGCCTTCGGGTCCCCGGAGCTGATGCAGGCGATGTCCCGGCTCGACGACAACCTGCGCTCGCTCCGTCCGGGCGAGGACTGGCACGGGTCGCAGCGCTTCGAGGGCGAGGAGGGGCTCGGCCTCGGCGACGGCACCGGCGTGCTGCAGGACCTCGCCGACCTCGACGAGCTGGCCGAGCAGGTGTCGCAGTCCTACTCCGGAGCACGGCTCGACGACATCGACCTCGACAAGGTGCAGCGCCAGCTCGGCGACCAGGCCGCGATCGACGCGCGCACGCTGGCCGACCTCGAGCGCGCGCTCAAGGAGACCGGCTACCTCCGCCGCTCCGCCGACGGGCAGCTCAAGCTCTCGCCCAAGGCGATGCGCCAGCTGGGCAAGGCGTTGCTGCGCGACGTGGCCAACCGGCTCTCCGGTCGGCAGGGCCAGCGCGACGTGCGGCAGTCGGGCGCGGCCGGCGAGCTGTCCGGCGCGACGCGGCCCTGGGCGTTCGGGGACACCGAGCCCTGGGACGTGACGCGCTCGATCACCAACGCCGTCCTGCGCAGTTCCTCCGAGGGCCGCACCGGGCCCGGCGTGCGCCTCACCATGGAGGACATCGAGGTCAGCGAGACCGAGGCCCGCACGCAGGCGTGCGTCGCACTGCTGGTCGACACGTCGTTCTCCATGGCCATGGACGGCCGGTGGGTGCCGATGAAGCGCACCGCGCTGGCCCTGCACACCCTGATCAGGTCGCGGTTCCGCGGTGACGCGCTGCAGCTGATCTCGTTCGGTCGCGCCGCTCGCGTGATGGAGATCGAGGAGCTCACCGCGCTCGACCCCCGCTACGACAAGGGCACCAACCTCCACCACGGGCTGCTGCTGGCCAACCGGCACTTCCGCAAGCACCCCAACGCCCAGCCGGTGCTGCTGATCGTCACCGACGGCGAGCCGACCTCCCACCTGGAGGCCGACGGCGAGGTGCGGTTCTCCTACCCGCCGCACCCGCGCACCATCGCCCTCGCGGTCCGCGAGCTCGACAACGCCCGCCGGCTCGGCGCGCAGACGACGTTCTTCCGGCTCGGCGAGGACCCGGGGCTGGCCCGGTTCATCGACGCGATGGCCGGCCGGGTGGAGGGCCGGGTCGTCGCGCCCGAGCTCGACGACCTCGGCGCCGCGGTCGTGGGGTCCTACCTCGGGTCGCGCAAGGGCGGACGCGGACCGGTCGGCGAGCACATGGGCGACTGGTTCGGTGGCCGCGGCTGGTGGGTCGGCTGACCCTCCGGCCGACGCTCCGCTCGACGCTCGGGCCGGCGTACGTCGACCACGGCGCCACCGACTCGTCGCCCGCAGGTCACTGCCGCGACGCCCGCGGTGCGCTACCTTCCGAGACATGACACTGCTGCAGCTCCGCGCGCGTCTCACGGCCACGCGCGCCCACCGCCTGCCGGCGATGACCCTGGTCGCCACGATGGCCGTCGCCGGGGTGGCCGCGTGCTCCCCGCCCGCCAAGGACAGCGGCGGCGGGTCCGGCTCGGACAAGGCCGCCTCCGCCACCTCGGCCGCGGACCTGGGCGGCATGGACGCCCTGGTCAAGGCCGCCAAGAAGGAGGGCGAGCTCAACGTCATCGCCCTTCCCCCGACCTGGGCCAACTACGGCGAGATCCTCAAGGCCTTCACCGCCAAGTACGGCATCAAGATCAACTCCCAGCTGCCCGACGGCGCCAGCCAGGACGAGATCAACGCCGCCGAGCAGCAGAAGGGCAAGAGCACGGCCCCCGACGTCTTCGACCTCGGGCAGTCGGTCGCACTGGCCAACACCGACATGTTCGCCCCCTACAAGGTCGCGACCTGGGACTCCATCCCCGAGGAGTTCAAGGACCCCGACGGCGCCTGGGTCAACGACTACGGCGGCTACATGTCGATCGGCTACAACTCCGACAAGGTCCCGGACGTGACCAAGGTCGCCGACCTGCTCAAGGGTGACTTCAAGGGCGCCGTGGCGCTCAACGGTGACCCGACCCAGGCGGGCGCGGCGTTCTCGGGCGTGGTCATGGCGTCCCTGGCCAACGGCGGCTCGGCCGACGACCTGGCTCCTGGTGTCGAGTTCTTCCAGAAGCTCAAGAAGGCCGGCAACTTCGTCGCCGTCGACCCCACCCCGGCCACGATCGAGTCCGGCCAGACGCCGGTCGTCATCGACTGGGACTACCTCAACGCCGCCGAGACCGCCAAGCTGCCCAGCTGGAAGGTCGTGATCCCCAGCGACGGCGACCCGGTCGCCGGCTACTACTTCCAGGCGATCAACAAGGGCGGCCCGCACCCCGCGGCCGCTCGCCTGTGGCAGGAGTTCCTCTACAGCGACGACGGCCAGAACCTCTGGCTGGGCGGTGGGGCCCGCCCGGTCCGCGCCGAGGCGATGGTCAAGGACGGCACGATCGACAAGCAGGCCTGGGACGCGCTTCCCGAGGTCCCCGGCAACCCGGTCACCGTGACCAACGAGCAGAACACCAAGGGCGCCGACTACCTGTCCAAGAACTGGGCCAAGGTCATCGGCTGAGGCCGGACGGTTCCTCGATGAGTGCCTCGAAGGGCGCCGGCGGCAGGGTGCGCAACACCTTGCCGCTGGCGCCCTTCCTGCTCTACCTGCTGGTCTTCCTGCTGATCCCGACGATCGCCATCGTGGTGGGGTCGGTCAGCCAGGACGGCGGCTTCACCACCGACAAGCTCCAGGCCCTCTTCGGCGGCGCTGCCATGCGCGCCCTCGGCAAGAGCGTCCTGGTCTCCGCCGTCACCGCCGTGATCGGCGCGGTCCTCGGGGCCGTGCTCTCCTGGTTGGTCGTCTCGGCGCCCCCCACCTCGCTCCTGCGCCGCACGGTGACGTCCGTGTGCAGCGTGCTCGCCCAGTTCGGCGGCGTCATGCTCGCCTTCGCGTTCATCGCGACGATCGGCTACTCCGGCGTGCTGACCCAGTGGTTCCACGACCACGGCAGCCTCGACCTCTACGGCTCGGGCTGGCTCTACAGCGTCAAGGGCCTGCTGCTGGTCTACTCCTACTTCCAGATCCCGCTGATGGTGATCGTGTTCCTCCCCGCCCTGGAGGGTCTGCGGGTGCAGTGGCGCGAGGCGGCGGTCTCCCTCGGCGCCACTCCGCGGCAGTACTGGACCCACGTGGCGGCCCCGCTCCTCGCCCCGGCGTTCCTGGGCTCGACCCTGCTGCTGTTCGCCAACGCGTTCGCCGCCTACGCCACGGCGGCGGCGCTGATCAGCCAGGGCAACCCGATCGTCCCGCTGATGATCCGCACCGCGATGACCAGCGAGGTCGTGCTCGGCCAGGCCGGGTTCGCCTACGCCCTGGCTCTCGAGATGGTGGTGGTCGTGGCGGTCGTGATGACGCTCTACACCCTGCTCCTGCGGCGTACGTCGAGGTGGCTGCGGTGAGCGCCTCCCTCGCCCCGAGCACCACGGGGCCCAGCGGCTGGCGTCGCGCGCTGCTGATGGCGCCCTTCGTCCTCTTCTTCGGCATCCCCCTGCTGTCGATGGCCGACTTCAGCACGCGCACGGCCACCGGCGTGGACCGGTCCTGGCAGGCCTGGGTCAACCTCTTCCAGGACGACCAGCTCTACACCGCCGTGGTCACCTCGCTGCTCCTGGCGGCCCTGACCGTGGCGCTGATGCTGGCCCTGCTGGTGCCGACGATGATCTGGGTGCGGCTGCGGGTGCCGTGGGCGGCGCGCACCATCGAGTTCCTCTGCCTGCTCCCCCTCACGATCCCGCCGCTGGTGATCGTGGTCGGGATGCGCGGCGTCTACGACTGGGTGACCTACTTCTTCGGCGAGTCACCCCTGACGCTGACCTTCGTCTACGTCGTCCTCGTGCTGCCCTACGCCTACCGAGCCCTCGACGGCGCCCTGTCCTCGATCGACATGACCACGCTGGCCGAGGCCGCCCGCTCGCTGGGGGCGAGCTGGCCCACCACGATCGTCCGGGTGGTCGTCCCCAACATCTGGAGCGGCATCCTGTCGGCGGCCTTCATCTCGGTGGCGGTCGTCCTCGGCGAGTACACGATCGCCTCGCTGGCCGGCTACCAGAACCTCCAGGTCGTCATCGTGCTGATCGGCAAGGTCGACGGCCCGACCTCGGTGGCGGCCTCCTTCGCCACGCTGGTCCTCGGCTTCGTGCTCCTGGGCCTGCTGACCCTGTTCTCACGCGGACGTCGGGGCGACGCCGCCGCGCGCACCGCCACACCCGCCCCCGTCACGGAAGGGACCTGAGGTGACCGAGCCCAGACAGACCGAGGGGGTGTCGGTCGAGCTGACCGACCTGACCCGCGTCTACGGCAGCGTCAAGGCCCTCGACGGCCTGACCCTGCACCTCAGCGCCGGCGAGCTGGTCGCCCTGCTCGGGCCGTCCGGTTGCGGCAAGACCACGGCACTGCGCATCCTGGCCGGACTCGACACCGCGACCTCCGGCCGGGTCGAGGTGGCGGGCAAGGACCTCACCACCGTCCCGGCCAACAAGCGCGACATGGGGATGGTCTTCCAGGCCTACTCGCTGTTCCCGCACCTCACCGTGCGCGACAACGTCGCCTTCGGGCTCAAGCTGCGCGGCCTCGACACCCGCAAGCGCCGCGAGCGGGCCGACGACATGCTCGCCCTGGTGGGGCTGGAGGAGCACGCCGACCGCTACGCCCACCAGCTCTCCGGGGGGCAGCAGCAGCGGGTCGCCCTGGCGCGGGCGCTCGCGATCGAGCCCTCGGTCCTGCTGCTCGACGAGCCGCTGTCGGCGCTGGACGCCAAGGTCCGGGTGCAGCTGCGCGAGGAGATCCGGCGCGTCCAGCTCGACGTCGGCACGACCACGCTCTTCGTCACCCACGACCAGGAGGAGGCCCTCTCGGTCGCCGACCGGGTCGGCGTGATGAACCAGGGGCGCCTGGAGCAGGTCGCCGCGCCGGCGACGCTCTACGCCGAGCCGGCCACCCCCTTCGTCGCCGAGTTCGTCGGGCTCAACAACCGGGTGCCGGCCAGCGTCTCCGGCGGCTCAGCGGTCGTGCTGGGCACCTCGCTGCCCGTCCTCCCCGGCTCGGTCTCGGGCTCCGGCACCGCGCTGGTCCGGCCCGAGGCCCTCAACCTGCGCGAGGACGCCGACGGCGACGCCACGGTGGTCACGCGCTCGTTCCTCGGCCCGATCTCGCGGGTGCAGCTCACCACCTCCGACGGCACCGAGCTCGTCGCGCAGGTCGGCTCCCAGGAGGCGCGTGCGCTCGACCCCGGCACCCGGGTCCGGGTCGGGGTGGACACCGCCCCGGTCCTCGTCGTCGACTGATCACGACGCGGCGGGGCTCCGTCAGCGGGCGCTCGGTCGAGGTCGTGGGTGAGCGCCGCGTCCCGACCTGGTCGCGGAACCCCAAGGTCGCGGGGGTCAGCCCTTCTTCCTCGACAGGAAGGCCAGCATCGCCTCGCGCGCGGCGTCGGAGCCGAACAGCCGGCCGGACAGCTCGGCCATCTCGGTCCCGTGGTCCTCGATGCGCTGCAGCAGCACGCCGTTGACCACCCGCTTGGACTCGCGGAGGCCCTGGGGGTGCCCCTTGCGCAGGTCGTCCAGCACGCGCCCGACCGCCGCGTCGACGTCGTCGGCGGCCTCGGTCACCAGGCCCCACTCGGCGGCCTGACGGGCGTCGAAGGTCTCACCGGTGAGGATCGCGCGCGACCCGGCCCGGCTGGTCATGCGGTGGAAGACGGTCAGCGAGATGACCGCCGCGGCGAGCCCGAGGCGCACCTCGGTCAGGGCGAAGCTCGCGTCGGGCCCCGCGACCGCGACGTCGGCGGCGGCGACGATGCCGATGCCGCCCGCGCGCACCGGGCCGTCCAGCCGGACCACGACCGGCTTGGGCGAGGCCACGACACGGCGCTGCAGCTCGACGATCTGCTTCGCGCCCTCGACCATCCCCTCGCCCGTCGCCTCCGAGAGGTCCGCGCCCGAGCAGAACACCCGGTCGGCCGACCGCAGGAGCACGACCTTGACCTCGTCGTCCTCCTCGGCCCGGGTCAGCCCGTCGAAGAGCCCCCGCACGAGCGCCTTGCTCAGCGCGTTGCGGTTGTGGGGCTGGTCGAGGGTCAGCGTCGCGACCTGGTCGGCGACGTCGTAGTGGACGGGCTCGGCGGAGGCATCGGTCATGCGGGTCATCCTGTCTCATCGGCGTGCTGCGGGCGGGGGACACTGGGTCCGTGCCCTGGGACCTGGTGATCGCCGTCGTCGGCGGTCTCGTGCTGCTCTGGGTGGTGCTGGTGGGGGCGCTCTCCCTCGTCGCCCGGCGCGAGGACGACCCGATGACGCTGCGGGACGTCGTACGCCTGGTCCCGGACGTCGTCCGCCTGCTGCGCCGGCTGGCGGCCGACCCCGAGCTGCCACGCGGCGTGCGGTGGCGGCTCGGGGCGCTGCTCGCCTACCTGCTCCTGCCGATCGACCTCGTGCCCGACTTCATCCCGGTGGTCGGCTACGCCGACGACGCCGTGGTCGTGGCGCTGGCGCTCCGGTCCGTCGTACGCCGAGCGGGGCCGGAGGCGCTCGACCGGCACTGGACGGGCACCGAGCAGGGCCTGGCCGCGGTCAAGCGGCTCGCGGGCGTGCGCCCTCAGTAGGACTTGGGCAGCCCCAGCGTGTGCATCGCGACGAAGTTGAGGATCATCTCGCGCGACACCGGGGCGATGCGGCCCAGGCGGGCGGCGAGGAGCATCTGGCCGAGGCCGTACTCCTGTGCCAGGCCGTTGCCACCGTGGGTGTGCACCGCCACGTCGGTGGCGTTGCAGGCGACCTCGCCGGCGGCGTACTTCGCCATGTTGGCGTACTCCCCCGCACCGGTGTCGTCACCGGCGTCGTAGAGCGCGGCGGCCTTCTGCTGCAGGAGTCTCGCCTGCTCGAGCTCGATCTTGATCTTGGCCAGCGGGTGCGCGATGCCCTGGTGCGTGCCGATCGGGTTGCCCTTCCACACCGCGCGCTCCTTGGCGTAGGCGACGGCCTTCTCCAGGGCGTAGCGCGCCATCCCGTTGGAGAACGCGGCGCCCATGATGCGCTCGGGGTTGAGCCCGGCGAAGAGCTGCAGCAGGCCCGCGTCGGCCTGGTCGGGGTCGCCGACGAGCTGGTCCTGGGTCAGCCGCACGCCGTCGATGTAGAGGTTGAACTGCTTCTCGGGGGCGGTGAACGACATCTCGATCGGCTGGTACTCGAAGCCCGGCGCGTCGGTCGGGACGATGAACAGCGCCGGCTTGAGGTTGCCGGTCTTCTCGTCGGCCATCCGCGCGACCACGAGGACGTGGTCGGCCTCGTCGACGCCCGAGATGTAGGTCTTGCGGCCGTTGAGCACGTAGCCGTCGCCGTCCGCGGTCGCCGCGGTGATGATCTTGTGGCTGTTGGAGCCGGCGTCGGGCTCGGTGATCGCGAAGGCCATCGTGATCGAGCCGTCGGCGATGCCGGGGACCCAGCGCTGCTTCTGCTCGGGCGTGCCGTAGCGGGCGATGATCGTGCCGCAGATCGCCGGGCTCACCACCATGAGGAGCAGCGGGGCGCCGGCCGCCGCGGCCTCCTCGAGCACCGCCGCGAGGTCCGCGATGCCGCCACCCCCACCGCCGTGCTCCTCCGGGAGCGAGACCCCGAGGTAGCCGTGCCTGCCCATGTCCTGCCACAGCTCGGTGGTCCGCTCGCCGGCACGCGCCTTGGCCTCGATGTAGTCCCGGCCGTAGGACGAGGCCAGCTTGTGGACGGCCTCGCGCAGGGCGACGCGCTCGTCGGGCTCGGTGAACATGGTCTGGGTCATGACGTCTCCTCGGAGGTGGTGCTGTCGGTGCTGCGAGTACTGCTGGTGGACTCGACGACGGCGAGGACGTCGCCGGCCGCGACCTGGGTGCCGACGCTCACCGGCACCTCGGTGACGACGCCGTCGTGCGGGGCGTTGATCGTGTGCTGCATCTTCATCGCCTCGAGCACGACGACCGGCTGGCCGGCCGTGACGGACTCGCCGGCGGCCGCGCGGAGGGCGATGACCGAGCCCGGCATCGGTGCGAGGAGCGAGCCCTCGGCAACCTGGTCGGCCGGATCCACGAAGCGCGGCACCCGGGTGAACGCCCAGTGCCCACCGGACCAGTCGATGTCGACCCGGTCGCCGTCGAGGGCGACGTCGAACGGCCGGGCGGTCCCGTCGAGCTCGACGACCACACGCCAGAGCCCGTCGCCGAGGTCCTCGATCGACGTCGCGCGAGCGGGGCCGACCTCGTCGTACACGTCGGCCAGGACGTAGCCATCCCGCCCACCGAGCCAGCCGACATCCACTCTCGTGCCGTCGGCCTCGAACGACGTGCGCTGCGGGGCGGACGTGACGTTGCGCCAGCCGGCCGGGACCGCCTGCAGGACAGGGCGTCTGCGCGCCACCTCCTCCGTGCACGCCACGGCCGCGGCGAACAGCGCGCAGCCCTGCTCGGACGGCGGGACGGACGGGATGCCCGAGCCGTTGACGCGGTCGAGCACGTCAGGGTCCGACAGGAACGCGGTCGACAGCCGCTCCTCCACGAAGTCCGGGTGGCGCAGGATCTCGACCAGCAGGTCGCGGTTGGTGCGGATGCCGTGCAGCCGAGCACGACCGAGCGCACCACCGAGACGGCGCAGCGCCGCGCGGCGGTCGGGCCCCCAGGCGATCACCTTGGCGAGCATGGCGTCGTAGTACGTCGACACCTCGTCGCCGGTCTGGAAGCCGGAGTCGAGCCGGACGCCGTACGCCGTGGGCGTGACGAACTGGAGGTCGCTCGGCACCTCGAAGGCACCGAGCCCGCCCGCCTGCGGCTGCCAGTCCTGGCTGGGGTCCTCGGCATAGAGCCGGACCTCGACCGCGTGACCGCGCGGCGCCGGGACGCCGTCGGGCACGAGCTCGGTGAGCGCGCGTCTCTCGGCGACGCCGACCTGCAGCTCCACCAGGTCGAGGCCGGTCACGCACTCGGTGACCGGGTGCTCCACCTGCAGACGGGTGTTCATCTCGAGGAAGTAGAAGCGCTGTTTCTGTTCGTCGTACAAGAACTCGACGGTGCCGGCGCCCTGGTAGGAGATCGCCTCGCCTGCCAGGCGGGCCGCCTCGTGCAGCGCGGTGCGCACGTCGTCGGGGATGCCGGGGGCAGGCGCCTCCTCGACCACCTTCTGGTGGCGGCGCTGGACCGAGCAGTCGCGGTCACCGACCACGAGGACGGTGCCGTGTGCGTCGCCGATGATCTGCACCTCGACGTGGCGACCCTGCTCGACGTAGGGCTCGATGAACACCGTGCCGTCGCCGAAGGCCGACGCAGCCTCGTCGCGGGCCGCGTCCACGTTGGCGGCGACCGACTCGCGGCGGCGTACGACGCGCATGCCGCGGCCGCCGCCACCGGACGAGGCCTTGACCAGCACCGGGAGGTCGGACTCGGTGACCGCGTCGGGCGCCAGGTTGTCGAGCGTGGGCACGCCCGCCTCGGCCATCAGCCGCTTGGACTCGACCTTGGAGCCCATCGCCTCGATCGACTCAGGGGCAGGACCGACCCAGGTCAGGCCGGCCTTGAGCACCTCGCGGGCGAAGTCGGCGTTCTCGGACAGGAAGCCGTAGCCGGGATGGATGGCGTCGGCACCGGCTCGCTGCGCGGCCTCGATGACCAGGTCGGCGCGCAGGTAGGTCTCCGCAGGCGTGTTGCCAGGAAGGCGCACGGCGACGTCGGCCTCGCGCACGAACAGCAGGTCCGCGTCGGCGTCGGAGTGCACGGCGACGGTGCCGATGCCGAGGTCACGGCAGGTGCGGAAGACGCGGCGGGCGATCTCACCGCGGTTGGCGACGAGCAGTCGTCGGATCGGCTGCGTCATGGGCGGAACACTCCGAAGCGGTCGGTGCCTTCGACGGGCTGGTTGGCGATCACGGACAGGCAGATCCCGAGGACGGTGCGGGTGTCGCGCGGGTCGATGACCCCGTCGTCGTAGACCATCCCGGAGAGGAAGAACGGCAGGCTCTGCTCCTCGACCGACTGCTCGACGAACGCGCGCATCCCGGCGTCGGCCTGCTCGTCGTAGGGCTTGCCCTTGGACTCGGCCGCTGCCCTGGCGACGATCGAGAGCACGCCCGCGAGCTGGGCAGGGCCCATCACCGCGGACTTGGCGCTCGGCCACGTGAAGAGGAAGCGCGGGTCGTAGGCACGGCCGTTCATGCCGTAGTTGCCGGCGCCGTACGACGCGCCCATGATCACCGTCAGGTGCGGGACCCGGCTGTTGCTGACCGCGTTGATCATCTGGGCGCCGTGCTTGATGATGCCGCCCTGCTCGTACTCCTTGCCGACCATGTAGCCGGTGGTGTTGTGCAGGAACAGCAGCGGCACGTCGATCTGGTTGGCCAGCTGGATGAACTGGGTCGCCTTCTGGGCCTCCTCGGAGAAGAGGATCCCCTGCGCGTTGGCGAGGATGCCCACCTGGTGGCCGTGCAGCCGGGCCCACCCCGTGACCAGCGAGGAGCCGTAGAGCGGCTTGAACTCGTCGAAGCCAGCCTCGTTGCCGGGCCCGACCCCGTCGCAGATGCGGTGGATCACCTCGCGCGGGTCGAACGGCTCCTTGAGGTCGGTCGGGATGATGTCGAGCAGGTCGTCGGCCGGCAGGTCCGGCTCGACGAAGCCCACCTCGTTGGTCGAGGTGCGAGGCGCTAGCCGAGCCTCGAGACCACTCGCGACGGGCGCCTTGCGGTGGTTGAGCCGCGCCACGATGCGACGCCCGAGGCGGATGGCGTCCTCCTCGTCGACCGCGAGGTAGTCCGCGAGGCCGGAGATCCGCGCGTGCATCTCGGCGCCGCCGAGCGACTCGTCGTCGGACTCCTCGCCGGTCGCCATCTTGACGAGCGGCGGGCCGCCGAGGAACACCTTGGCGCCCTCCTTGACCATGACGACGTAGTCGCTCATGCCGGGGATGTAGGCACCACCGGCGGTCGAGTTGCCGAACACGAGCGCGATGGTCGGCCGCTTGTCCGCCGACGACCGCGTGATGTCGCGGAAGATCTTGCCGCCGGGGATGAAGATCTCCTTCTGCGTGGGGAGGTCGGCGCCGCCGGACTCGACGAGGTTGATCGTGGGAAGGCGGTTCTCCGCGGCGATCTGCGCGGCGCGGAACGACTTCTTCAGCGTCCAGGGATTGCTGGCACCCCCCTTCACGGTCGGGTCGTTGGCGACGATCATGCACTCGACGCCGGAGACGACGCCGATGCCGGTGACGATGCTCGCGCCCACGGTGAAGTCGGAGCCCCAGCCGGCCAGCGGCATCAGCTCGAGGAACGGCGAGCCCTCGTCGAGCAGCAGCTCGATCCGCTCTCGGGCCAGGAGCTTGCCGCGCTTGCGGTGGCGCTCGTTGTTGCGCTCGCCGCCGCCGTCGACGGCTTTGGCCTGCTCGGCGTGGAGGTCCGCGATCTTGGCGAGCATCGCCTCGCGCCGACTGATCGGCTCCGCTGCGGGCTTCTCCTGCTCCGTCGCGGTCACCGGCTGCTCCCCGCCGAGTAGCCCAGCAGCTTGGCGGCGAGGTCGTCGAGGACCTCGTTGGCGCCGCCGCCGATGCCCAGGATGCGTGCGTCGCGGTAATGCATCTCCACCTCGGTCCCCTTCATGTAGCCCGTGCCGCCGTGGATCTGGACGGCCTCCTCCACGGCGTACGACGCGGCGTCGACCCCGAGCCGCTTGGCGTGCAGCGCCTCGACGAGCGGCTGCTCCCCGGCGTCGTACCTCCGGGCGACCTCACGGGTGTAGACCCGCGCGGCCTCGACCCGCCGGTGCATCTCGACGAGCTTGTGCCGCACGGCCTGACGCTGGATCAGCGGCGTGCCAAAGGTCTCGCGCTGCGTGGCGTGGTCCACGGTCAGCGCGAGGCAGCGGGCGGCGGTCGAGTAGCCCTGCACCGCGAGGCTGACCCGCTCGGTGACGAACGCCATCGCGATCTGGACGAAGCCCGAGCCCTCGTCACCCACGAGGTTCTCGACCGGGACGCGGGCATCGGCGTAGGAGAGCTCGGCGGTGTCGGAGCAGTGCCAGCCGAGCTTCTCCAGCTTGCGGGTGACCTCGAAGCCGGGTGTGCCCTTCTCGACCACGAGCAGGCTGATGCCGCCGTGACCCGGGCCGCCCGTGCGCACCGCGGTGGTGACGAAGTCGGCGCGGGTGCCGGAGGTGATGAACGTCTTGGCGCCGTCGACGACGTAGTGGTCGCCGTCGCGCTGCGCCTTGGTGCGGATGCCGGCGACGTCGGACCCGCCGTCGGGCTCGGTGATCGCCAGCGACCCGATGAGCTCGCCGGCGAGCGTCGGCCGCACGAAGCGGTCGATCAGGTCCTGGTTGCCGGAGTGGACGATGTGCGGCAGCGCGATGCCGTGGGTGAACAGGCTCGCCATGACCCCGCCGGACGCGCCGGCCTCCATCATCGACTCGGTCAGCGCCACCGAGTCGAGCAGGCCGCCGCCCTGTCCGCCGACCTCCTCGGGGAACGAGACGCCGAGCAGCCCGTGCTTGGCGGCCGCGACGTGCAGCTCGCGCGGCAGCGCCTGGGCCTCCTCCCACTCTGCGAGGTGCGGGACGATCTCACGCTCGGTGAAGCGTCGGCACGTCTCGCGCAGCGCTTCTTGTTCCTCTGACCAGAAACTCACACCAGCTCCTCGGGGATGTCGACGTGACGGGACCGGGCCCACTCGCCCAGTCCCTTGGCCTGCGGGTCGAAGCGGCTGCTCGCCGCCACTCCCAGGCCGAGCAGTCCGTGGAGCACGACGTTGACGCCGTGCAGGTTGGGGAGGGGGACGACGTCCACCTCCAGGTCAGCGGCCTCCGGCAGCAGCCCGCGCACCCACTCCGGGGTCACCGTCGCGAGCAGCCACTCGGCACGTGCCTGCGCCTTCGGGTCGGATGCGGAGACCCACAGCCCGAGGTTCGCGTCCCCGCCCTTGTCCCCCGAACGCGCATGGACGAACGAGCCGAGAGGAGCGCGAGTGGTCGACCCCGCGGAGTCCGCAGCGTCGGCGCCGGGCGGGGACGGCGCCGCCGCCGAGGGCGTGGATGGGACTGGCCCCCCCGGAGCGACGAAGGAGCGGAGGGGGTGGTTGCCCGCGGCGGCGGCGTCGTCCCCGCCAGACGTGACCACCGGGGGTTCCACAGTGACAACAGACCCCGAGGGCAGGTGCACCGTGTGGGTCACGGCGGACTGCGGCACGTAGGCCGCGCGATAGACGGCGTACGGCGTGGCGGGGGTGGGCGGGGTGGTGGCGGTGAAGCCGGGGTAGGACGCCAGCGCCAGCTCGATCAGCGGACCGGTGAACCCCTTGCCGACCACGTCGCCCGACGGGTCGCGCACCACGCACCGCAGGCGGGCGGACGCGGCCTCCTCGGTCGAGGCGTCGGGGTGGTCGGTCCGGGCCAGCGACCAGTCCATCTCGGCGGGCCGCACACGGAGCGCGGCCTCCACCTGGGCGCGCACCCAGGCGGCCTTGTCCTCGATCTCGAGGCCGGTGAGGACGAGCTCCATCTGGTTGCGGAAGCCGCCGAGCTGGTTGACGCAGACCTTGAGCGTGTCCGGGGGCGCCTCGCCCCGGACCCCGGAGATGCGGACCCGGTCCTCGCCGTCGTCCGACAGCGCGACCGTGTCGAGCCGGACGGTCACGTCGGGGCCGAGGTAACGCGCGGACTGGATCTCGTAGACCAGCTGCGCGGTCACGGTGTCGGTGGTGACGATGCCGCCGGTGCCGGGGTGCTTGGTGATCACGCACGAGCCGTCCGCGTCGATCTCGGCGAGCGGGAAGCCGAGCGGCAGGTGGCCGCGGCCGGAGGCGACCAGCTCGCGGAAGCCGCTGAAGTTGCCGCCGGTCGCCTGGGCCCCGCACTCGATCACGTGGCCCGCGACCACCGCGCCGGCGAGCTGGTCGAGGTCCTCGCGGCCCCAGCCGAAGTGCCAGATGGCCGGCCCGACGACCACCGAGGCGTCGGTGACCCGCCCGGTCACGACCACGTCCGCGCCGGCGGAGAGCGCGGCCGCGATGCCGAACGCGCCGAGGTAGGCGTTGGCGGTGAGCGCACCCTCGGGCAGGTCGAGGTCGTCGCGACCCATCAGCCCGTCGCCGTCGACGTGGGCGACCGTGACGTCGAGGCCCTGGTCGGCGGCGACCTTGCGCAACGCCTCGGCCAGCCCGGCGGGGTTGAGGCCGCCGGCGTTGCTGACGATGCGGACGTCCTTCTCCTTCGCCAGGGCGAGACAGTCCGCGGCCTGCTTGAGGAAGGTGCGGGCGTAGCCGAGCGAGGGGTCCTTCAGCTGGTCGCGGCCGAGGATGAGCATGGTGAGCTCGGCCAGGTAGTCACCGGTGAGCACGTCGAGCGGGCCGCCCTCGAGCATCTCCCGCATCGCGGTGAGGCGGTCGCCGTAGAACCCGGAGCAGTTGCCGACGCGCAGCGTCACGCCTCCACCGCCTTCGCTCCGCTCGGCGGCAGAGCCAGGCGTGACCCTGTGGCTCGCTCCGCTCGCTGTCATGCCGATGCCCCGGGCGAGCGTCCCTCGCCGGACGGCCCGGCGAAGGCCTGGGCGATGTCGAGCCAGTGGTCGGCGTCGGGGCCCTCGGCACGGACGTCGAGGTCCTCGCGGTGGGCGCGCTGGGTCACCAGCCGCGCGAAGTCCCACGCCGAGCCGGTCACGCGCTGCGCGGCGTCCTCGGGACCGTAGGCCCAGGTGTCTCCCGAGGGGGCCTGCAGCACCACGGCGAACTCCTCGCCGGGCGGGGTCTCACCTCGGTTGGCGTAGGCGAAGTCACGGGTGCGCACGCCGAGGTGGACGACGTGGCGCACGCGGTCGTGCGGCTCGACGGTGACCCCCAGGGCGTCCGCGACGTCGAACGCGTGCGCCCAGGTCTCCATGTAGCGCGCGGTCGCCATCGACGTGGGGCTCATCGGCGGTCCGAACCACGGCATCTTCGTCCCGGCGGGCACGTCGCTCAGCACGCGGGCGAGCTCCTGGCGGGCGTGCCTCCACCGGGCGAGCAGGTCCGCAGGCGTCGCGCGGCCGCCCTCCAGGGCCTGCGCGTCGACGAACCCCTCCGGGTCGCCGATCGCCTCCAGGACGACCGCGTCCCACGCCGACTTGCCCTCCTCGCCGGCCGCGGCACCGGCCGCGAGCACCGCGACCTCGTCGGTCCATGCCAGGTGCGCGATCGTCGTCGCGACGTCCCAGCCATCGGCGGGCGTGGCCCTGCGCCAGCCCTCGTCGGGCAGGTCCACGACCAGGCTCTCCAGCCAGTCGCCCTCCTGGGCCAGGTCGGTCAGCACGCCCAGCGTGCGCGGATCGGTCACGGGAGGACTCCTTCGGGTCGGACCAGCTCGGCGTCGAGGACGGCCGCCCAGCGGTCGAGGATGTGGGCGCGGCGGCCGGCGTCGTCGGTCAGGGTGGTCGCGAGGCCGAGGCCCCGGACCAGGTCGAGGGTGGCCTGCACGAGCTCGCGGTTGCCGGGCGCGGCCTCGTCGATGCCGAGCGCCTCGACCGTGCGGCGGTGGGCGTCGCGTCCCACCCGGGCCTCGAGCTCGACGACGGCCTCGTGGAGGGCCGGGTCGGTGCGCGCGGCGACCCACAGCTCGAGGGCGGCGGTGAACAGGGGGCCGGTGTAGAGCTCGGCGAGGGCGGCCAGCACCGCCCGGGTGCGGCCCGCGCCGGCTCGGACGAGACCGACCAGGTCGTCCTCGCGGGCCAGCGTGACGTGCTCGACCGCGGCGAGGACCAGGTCGTTCTTGGTCGGGAAGTGGTGGAGCTGGGCCCCGCGGCTCACGCCCGCACGCTGGGAGACCAGCGTGGTCGACGTACCGGCCCAGCCGTGCTCGACCAGGCACTCGACGGTCGCCACCAGCAGGCGGGACCGCATGGCGCGGCTGCGCTCCTCCTGGGGGACCCGGGCGGGCGCCCGACGGGCCGAGGTGGTCACGGGGACCACCCGACCACGAGACCCACAAACAGTCAAGACTGATTCTTTCTGCGGCGGGTCCGACGCTGCACGGAGCGCCGCCTTGCCGGGTCGGTCACCCCCTGGTAGACCGAACGGACTGAAAACGGACCGATCCTGCAACTCTCGGCGTCCCCGAACGGGGACTGGCACGATGGACCCCGAACCCACCCGTCAACGCCGTCCAGCCCCCGGGCGGCCCCGTGCAGAAAGAGTCGGATGGAAGCCCTCGTGCGCGACGCTCGCCTGCGCCGGATCCTCCGTCAGGTCCCTCACTTCCTCAGCGGAGACGTCGCGCTGGAGGTGAAGCTCGACGACATGGCCGGCACCCTCGGCGAGCTCCTCGACGCCTCCGGGGTGACGGTCGCGGTCGTGGACCAGATGGCCGAGCCCCTGGTCCGTCACGTCGACCTGGCCGGCACGACCCCCGACGAGGACATCCCCCTCCTCGACGACGCGGTGCGCGACCGGGTGCTCGGCAGCCCTGATGTGCTCGACCTCTCCGACCCCTCGCGCCACCGCCTCGGGCTGAGCCTGGTCGCCGACGAGACCGTCTTCGGGGCCGTGTGCCTCTCGCGCCCGAGGACGGAGCCGGCGTTCACCGACGAGGACCGCGCGGTCCTCGAGTTCTTCTGCCAGACCGTCGCCCCCGCCGTCGAGCACGGCGTGCGCCTGCGTGAGGCGGAGCGCTCCCAGCGGTGGATGCGGGCCTCCGCGGAGCTGACCGCCCAGGTGCTGAGCCCCGACGTGGAGGACCCGCTCGCGCTCATCGCGGACCGTGCCCTCGAGCTGGCCAACGCCGACGGCGTGACCGTGATGATCGCGCGCGACGAGGACCGCGTCGAGATGCGCTACGTCAACGGCGCGGGGGCCGAGCACCTGATGGGCACCGTCCAGCCGCGCGCCAACACCGTCAGCGACCACGTGCTGCGCACCGGCGAGCCGGTGCTGCTGGCCGACCTCGGCAGCAGCGACTCGACGCGCTTCGCCCAGCTCGGCGACCTCGCCGTCGGTCCGACCCTGGCGGTCCCGCTGCACGGGGCGCACGAGGTGCTCGGGGTGATCGTCATGGTGCGCCGCGCCGGCGCACGCACCTTCAGCCTCTCCCACATGCACACGGCCGAGGCCTTCGCCAGCACAGCAGCCCTCGCGATCGAGCTGACCGCGGCGCGTGAGGCACGCGAGCAGCTGCGGCTGCTCGAGGAGCGCAACCGCATCGCGCGCGACCTGCACGACAACGTCGTGCAGCGCCTCTTCGCCACGGGCCTCTACCTCTCCCAGGCGGCCCCGGACCTCACCGGCAAGACCCGCGCCCAGGTGGACGACGCGATCATCTCCATCGACCAGACGATCCGCCAGATCCGCAACACGATCCTCGTGCTGCGGAGCACCGCCGCGGACCGCCTCGACCAGCTGTTCACCGGCATCGTCAGCGAGACGTCGACACTGCTCGGCTTCGCCCCGGAGCTGAGCATGGACGCCGCGGCCCGCCGCGTGACGGGACCGCTGGCCGCCGACCTCGCCCTGAGCCTGCGGGAGGCGATGTCCAACATCGTGCGTCACGCCAAGGCCGCGGCGGTCTCCCTCACCGTCCGGGTGGCGGACGGGCGCGTGGTCGTCACCGTCAGCGACGACGGCATCGGCATCCAGAGCGAACGGCGCAGCGGGCTGGAGAACCTCAGCGAGCGCGCCCGCGCCCACGGCGGGACCTTCACCGTCGAGTCCGAGATCGGGGAGGGCACGACCCTGAGGTGGGACATGCCGCTCCCACCGTCACTCTGAGTTGGTCTCGACCTCCGCGGGGACCTCGCTCTCGACGCGCGCGCGCCGGGCAGCCTCGCGGATCTCGAAGACCTCGGTGGCGAACCCGCCGACGGCGTTGACCACGTCGCGGACCGCGTGGACCACCACGGTGGTCACCTCCGCCACGGTCTCCGCACCGGCACTCACCGTGGACTGCAGGGCGTCCTTGGTGATCTCCGCCTTGCTGAGTCGTTCCCTCATCGTGGACCTCTCACGTCTCCGTCACGGCTCCGGCCGGGCCACACCCTCCACGGGTGCGGTCCGGCCGGCCCAGTGTCGCACTGGTCGTCGTACGAGACCTCAGACGCCGGCTCCCACGAGACCGGGGTCGGCGTCCTGCACGGCCGACTCCACGTCGACCCGCGGGAAGGTCGCCGCGACCTCGGCTGCGTCCGAGGTGGGCGTGGGAGGCGTGGCCGGGGTGGCCTTGCGACGGCCGAGGAACGGCAGGCGCAACCCGCGGCGCAGGTCCTCCATGCTGTCCGGCAGGGCCAGCTTGGCGATCTTCACGTAGACGCTGCCGAGCTGCTTGCTCAGCGACTTGGAGTTGTACTCCAGGCCGTACTTGTCGGCGATCGCCTTCACCTCGGGCGCGATCGTCGGGTAGCGCGCGGCCGGCATGTCCGGGAAGAGGTGGTGCTCGATCTGGTGCGACAGGTTGCCGCTCATGATGTGGAAGAGCGGGCTGCCGGTGATGTTGGCCGAGCCGAGCATCTGGCGGTAGTACCACCCGCCGCGGCTCTCGCCCTCGGTCTCCTCGATGGAGAAGCTCTCCACGCCGGCCGGGAAGTGGCCGCAGAAGATGATGCTGAACGTCCACAGGTTGCGCATCAGGTTGGCGCCCACGTTGCCCGCCAGGGTCAGCGGCGCGAACGGCCCCGTCAGCAGCGGGAACAGCACGTAGTCCTTGAGCACCTGGCGGCGGACCTTGCGGATCATGCCGCGGTGCAGGTGCTTGGTGTCACCCCAGGTGCGACGGCCGGCGGCGATCTCCTCGACCTCCAGGTCGTGCAGCAGCACGCCCCACTGGAAGAAGACCATGAGCAGGAAGGCGTTGACCGGGTTGAGCAGGTGGTTCGGCCGCCACTGCTGGTCCTTGTCCATGCGCAGGATGCCGTAGCCGATGTCCCGGTCCTTGCCGAGGATGTTGGTGTAGGTGTGGTGGATGTAGTTGTGGGAGTACTTCCACTGCTCGCTGGGGCACACGGTGTCCCACTCGTACATCCGCGAGTTGAGCTGCGGGTCGCCCATCCAGTCGTACTGGCCGTGCATCACGTTGTGGCCGATCTCCATGTTGTCGAGGATCTTCGACACGGAGAGCGCGGCGACCGCGAGCGGCCAGGCCGGGGGCAGGTAGAACAGCGCGCGTCCGGCGCCCTCGAAGGCGCGCTGGGCCTTGATCACGCTGCGCAGGTAGTCGGCGTCGGCCTGGCCGAGGTCGGCCATGGTGCGGTTGCGGAGCTCGTCGAGCTCCTGGCCGAACGCCTCGAGCTGCTCGGGGCTGAGCTTGATGGTCATGGAGAATCTCCTTTGCTGGTTGAGGTGCGAGCGGAGCGAGCCTCGAAACCTCGCGAAGTGGATCGGTGGATCGGTGGATCGGTGTGGATCGGGTCAGAGCTGGACGGTGCAGTCGCCGACGGCGGCGCTGACACAGATCTGGATGTCCTCGTCGGGCTCGTCGGAGACGGCGCCGGTCATCACGTTGCGGACGGTGCCCTCGGTCTTGCGCGAGGTGCACGACATGCAGATGCCCATGCGGCAGCCGTACTCCGGGCTCAGGCCGAGCGCCTCGGCCTGCTCGAGCAGCGGCACGCCCTCGTTGGCCGACTCCTTGCCGGAGACCGCGAAGGACGTGGCTCCTTCCGCCACCACGTCGGAGGCGGGCTTGGTGGAGGTCTTGAAGTACTCGACCTTGAGCCGGTCGCTGTCGGCGTAGGTCTCCTGCACCAGCTCGATCAGGCCGGCGGGGCCACAGGCCCAGGTGTCGAGCTCGGCGTGGTCCGGCACGAGGCCGCGCAGCTCCTCGGTGGTGTACGCCGGGTCGCCGCACTCCGGGTAGAGCAGGCGGACCTTGACGTTGGGCGGCAGGTCGCGCAGCTCGGCCTCGTAGATCTGGTGGTCCGGGGACTGGGCGTAGTGCACGAAGTGGATCGTGCCGCCGTACCCCCGGCGCAGCAGGGTGCGCAGGATCGACATCACCGGGGTGATCCCGGACCCGCCGGAGATGAGCAGGACCGAGGCGGGCAGGGGGTTGGGGATCGTGAACTCGCCCTGCGCCTGCGACAGGAACAGCACGTCGCCGACGCGCGCGTCCTCGACCAGGTGGCGCGAGACGAGGCCGTCGGGGTTGGCCCGCATGGTCAGGGTGATCAGGTCGCCGGGCTTGGACTCGGCGGAGGAGACCGAGAAGCAGCGGGTGCGCCGCCGACCGTCGATCTCGACGCCGACCTGGACGTACTGCCCGGCCTGGTGGCCGCGCCAGCGGCGGTTGGGCTCGAGGGTCAGGGTGGCCACGGGGGCGCCGGCGCTGGTCTCACGGTGGATCGAGACGATCTTGGCGCGGACCTCGTCGACCACGCCCATCGGCGCGACCAGCTCGATGTAGCGGTCGACGCCGTGCGGCGTGGTCAGGGCGGCCGCCAGCGGCGACCGGAGAAGAGTCTGGGTCAGTGTCACGAGAAATCCCTTTCAGTGAACATCCGTACACTCAGTCTGAGTGTCCCCCGGACCCGTGGCAAGCCAAACCCGCCGTGACCGCGCTCACCAGCCCCTCACTTCCCGCTCAGCCGTGACGCGGAACACCTGTGCACCAACCGCACCACCCCAAAGCGACCCCCCTCCGGGCGGGCGCTCGGGGCCGCGCCCGGGCCGCCGCCACGGGGAGCACGACCTAGACTCCGACGAGTGACCACCGCTCCGACCCGCAGCGAGCGCAAGGAGGCCACGCGGCGCGCGATCCTGGACGCCGCACTGGCCCTGAGCGCCGAGACCGGCCTGGCCGGGCTGTCGCTGCGCTCGGTGGCCAAGGAGGTCGGCATCGTGCCGACGGCGTTCTACCGCCACTTCGCCAGCATCGAGGAGCTCGGCGTCGCCCTGGTCGGGGAGTCGTTCGCCTCGCTGCGACAGGTGCTGCGCGACCTGCGGCGCGAGATGCAGATCGACCGCGTCATCGCCGACTCGGTGGCGATCCTGGCCCGTCACACCCTCGAGCGCCGCGAGCACTTCCTGTTCATCGGCCGCGAGCGCGTGGGCGGGCTGGTCGTCGTGCAGGACGCCATCCGCCACGAGCTGGGGCTGTTCGAGCGCGAGCTCGCGATGGACGTCGCCCGGCTGCCGGGGGTCGAGGAGTGGTCGAGCGAGGACCTCCAGGCGCTGGCCAACCTGATCGTGAAGTCGATGGTCGAGACGGCCGTCGAGCTGATCACGCTGCCGCCCCACCGCCCCGACCTGCGCGCCCGCGTGGTCGCGACCGCCGAGACCCAGCTGCGCATGGTGGTCATCGGCGGCATCAACTGGCGGTCCACCCGGCCCGACTGACCCTCACCGCCTCACATGAGGCGACGGGCCAGCGTGAGCGGGAGGTGCTTCAGCGCGAAGCCGAGCGGCTCCCACGGCCACTGCGGCACCGCCGCCGACGCCTTCTCCTTCTCGATCGCCGACACCATCGCGCGGACCCCGTCCTCGGTCGAGACGATCAGCATCTTGTTGCCGGGGTTGCGTGAGGTCATCTCGGACTCGATGAAGCCCGGGTAGAGCACGGTCACCTTGATCGGGGTCCCCAGCAGGTCGGCGCGGAGCCCCTCGGCGAGGTGGGCGACCCCGGCCTTGGTCGCGGCGTACGCCGTCACGTTGCCCGGCAGCCCCCGCATCGCGGAGACCGAGGAGACCATGACGAAGTGGCCGTGACCCTGCTCGCGCAGGATCTCGGCCGCGGCCTCGGTCTGGGCGAGCGCGCCGATGAAGTTGGTCTCGGAGGTCTGCCGGTTGGCGTAGAACCGGCCGGTGCCGAGCGGTGCTCCCTTGCCCAGGCCCGCGTTGACCACGAAGCGGTCGATCGTGCCGAAGTCCTCGGCGAAGCCGCGGAAGACCTCGAAGACCTGGTCGTGGTCGGTGACGTCGAGCGCCCGCACCTCGACCCGACGGTCGGGGTGGGCGGCAAGGATCTCGGCCTTGAGTGCCTCGAGGTTGTCCAGCCGCCGCGCGGCCAGTGCGAGGTCGTGGCCCTTGGCAGCGAACTGCCGGGCCATCTCCGCGCCGAGGCCGGAGCTGGCACCGGTGATCAGGATCGTCTTGCTCATCGTGTCTCCTCGTGGATCGAGCTTGTCGAGATCATCGGTAGGTCAGGGTCTCGGTGGTCAGGTGGGACTGCTCGTTGAGCGAGACCAGGCTCACGCCGCGCGACCCGGTGACCAGGCGGGAGTAGCCGGTGTTGACCTGGACCGGGTTGAGACGTCCCCACTGCTCGGTCCCGGCGCCGAGGAGGCGCGAGGCGGCCCAGGCGATCGGCCCCCCGCTGGTGAACACGACGCCGGTCTCGCCCTTGCCCAGCTGCTCCGCCGCCCGGCGTACGACGGCGTCGACGCGGTCGCTGAACGCGGAGAACGGCTCGTCGTAGTCCGTGGCGTGCTCGCCGCCCGTCCACCGCCGGATGGCGGCGTCGAAGAGCACGTTGAAGTCGGTGATGGGCATGCCGTGGGCGTCGGGGGCGTCACCGTGCGCCTCGAGGAGGCGGACGTGGTCGAACTCCGCCCAGCCCTCGTCGACCTCGGGCTCGACGGCCCAGCCGGCCGCCTCGCGCGCCGCGTCGGCGGTCTGCTGGTGGCGCCGCATGCCGCCGACCCACAGCCGGACGGGCTCGACGCCGAGGGACGCCAGGTGCCGGCCGAGCAGCGCGGACTGCTCGGTCCCGAGCGGGGACAGGTTGTCGTAGTCCGCCGCACCCCAGGAGGCCTGGCCGTGGCGGACCAGCAGCAGCAGGCTCACGCGCTCCCGACCCCCAGCTCGCGGATGCGCTGCTCGGCCAGGTGGACCGCGGGCCCGAACAGCGCGAACAGCTCGTTGGTGGTCTGCCCGTGGAAGTAGCGGTAGTAGATCTGCTGCGCGATCACCCCGAGCCGGAAGTAGCCGAACACCTCGTAGAACCGCCACTGCTCGGGCGTGAGGTCGAACCCCATGCGCTCGCAGTAGGTCTGCACGATCTCCTCGCGCGTCATCATCCCGGGCAGGTGCGTCGGCACCCGTCGGAAGTGGCTGAGCGTCTCGTCGTCGGCCTGGACCCAGAAGGCGAGGTCGCCGCCGAGGTCCATCAGCGGGTCGCCGAGCGTCGCCATCTCCCAGTCGAGGACGCCGACCACCTGGGTCGGGTCGTCCGTGTCGAAGACGAGGTTGTCGAGCTTGAAGTCGTTGTGGATCACGCAGGTCGCGACGTCCTCGGGCTGGTGCTCGGCGAGCCAGGCCATCGTCGCCTCGCAGTCGGGGGCGTCGTCGGTGCGGGCGTTGCGGTAGCGCGTCGACCAGCCCTCGACCTGGCGGCGGACGTAGCCGCGGCCCTTGTTGAGCCGCTCGAGCCCCGCGGCCTCGAAGTCCACCTGGTGCAGCCGCACGAGCGTGTCGATCATCGACAGGCACATGCCGCGCGCCTGCTCGGGCGTGAGGTCGACCCCAGGGGGCATCTCGCTGCGGGGGATGATCCCGTCGATGCGGTCCATGACGTAGAAGTCGGCACCCAGCACCGACTCGTCCTGGCAGAAGCCGACCATGTGCGCGACGTAGGGGAAGTGACCCTCGAGCGCGGACTGGATGAAGTACTCCCGGCCCATGTCGTGGGCGCCCTTGGCCTTGGTGCCGCGGGGGGCGCGACGCAGGATCAGGTCACGCTCGGGAAAGCGCAGCAGGTAGGTCAGGTTGGAGGCCCCGCCGCTGAACTGGCGCACCTCCGGCTCGCCGACGAGCGTCGCGCGGTCGGCCTCGGAGGCGTTGTCCTGCAGCCACCTGGTCACCGCCGCGACGTCGAAGGCGTCCTCCTCGCGGACGCTGCGGGACCCGTCGGGGACGCTACTCATGCCTGCTCCTCGCTCGTCGTGACCGTGCTCAGCTGCTCCAGGCGCGCGGCCTGGTGACGCATGACCCCGTCGTACGCCGAGCGGTCGTCCACCTTCATCCGGTAGGCCGCGCGGGCGGCCGGGTCGGGCAGGATCAGCTCCTCCCCCGCCTCGACCCCGGCCAGCACCGCCTCGGCGACGTCCTCGGCGCTCACCGGGGAGTCGGTGACCAGGCGGCTCATCACCTGGGCGATCGCGGTGTCGCGTCCGCGCAGGCTGTCCATCAGGTTGGTCCGGAAGTACGACGGGCACACCGCGTGCGCGGTCACGCCGTACGACGCCAGCTCGTGGCCCACCGTCTCGGTGAAGGCGAGGACGGCCGCCTTCGCCGCGTTGTACGACGCCATGCCGGCCGGGTGCACGAGTGCGGCCAGGGACGCGACGTCGACCACGTGACCGCCGTGCTGCTTGAGCATCGGGGTGAATGCCCGGACCCCGCGCACCATGCCGAAGACGTTGACGTCGAACAGCCACTGCCACTCGTCGAGGCCGGCCTGGTCGAGACGACCGCCGCCCGCGACGCCGGCGTTGTTGACCAGCACGTCGAGCGCGCCCCACCGCCGCTCGACCCAGGCGACCGCAGCGGCCCAGTCGTCGTCGGAGGTGATGTCGAGGCGGGCGATGCCCTCCCCCTCGTGCTCGGCCAGGTCGTCGCCGTCGCGGTCCGTGGCGAGGACCTGCGCCCCTCGGGCCCGGGCGGCGGCGGTGATCGCAGCACCCAGGCCGGAGGCGGCCCCGGTGACCAGCACGCGGGTGCCGGGACCGAACACCGGATCGGCGGGCGGGGTCGGGTCGGTCGTGTCGCTCGTCATGAGCCCTGAGGCTAGTCGGCGCCACTATGCTCGCCGGGACCCACCGGCTGCTGGACGGACCCGAGGGAGACGCATGCGATCTGGACGAGCCGCGCACGTCGTCGCGACGGTGGTGGTCGCGGCCGCGGGCCTGTCGTCGTGCGGGTCCGACGACGAGGCGCAGGCGGTCGCCGCACTCAAGTCCCAGATCGTGGCCAACAACTCGATGGTGAGCGACACCGCGATCAGCGACGAGCAGTCCACGTGCATCGCGCGCGGAGCGGTCGACGCGATCACCGTGGACAGGCTGCAGGACTACCAGATCCTCGACGACCGGCTCGACGTGCAGAAGCGGCTCAGCGAGGTGCCGCTGTCGGCGAAGGACGCCGACGCCCTGGCCGGGGTCTACCTCGAGTGCTCCGACGCGGAGAGGATCGTCGAGGACCGGCTCGTCGCGCGGCTCGCCCCCGCCGGCAAGAGCAGGGCGGCGAGACGGGCGAAGATCACCGCGTGCGTCCGGGACGCCGTCACGGCCGACGTGGTCCGCGACATCCTGGCCCAGAGCTTCCAGAAGACCGGGGCGACCGCCTACACCCGTCTCGTCGAGCAGCTCGGCGCCTGCCGCGGCTGAGGGCCGGCGGCCCCGTGCCGCGCGGGCCGGCCGCCCGGTCACCTGCGTATCGTGGCCCTGATCCGGGGGGCCAGCCCCTGGCACGCCCGCGTCGAGCCCCGACGCGGACCGACAGGGAGGACCCCATCCCCGTGAAGCTCATGCACGCCATCCCCGTCGTGGTCCTCGTGGCCACCTCCGGCCTCCTCGCCGGGTGCGGCACCAACGACGACGAGACCGCGGCCAAGAACATCAAGGCGAGCATCCTCAAGGAGCAGGTCGCGGGCGCCGACCTCACCGGCAGGCAGGCCGGCTGCCTGGCCGACAACATCGTGGACAAGATCGGCGTCGACCAGCTCAAGAAGTACGGCCTGCTCGACAAGGACCTCAAGGTCGACGACAAGCTCACCGACGTCAAGCTCAAGAAGGACGATGCGGACGCCATGGCCGCCTCCTTCACCGGCTGCGTCGACGCCGAGGGCCTGATCGAGAAGCAGTTCTCGCAGGCCGCGTCGGGCATGAGCGACAAGCAGCAGCAGTGCATCAAGGACGTCCTCACCAAGGACCGGGTCGAGAAGATCCTGTCCCTGACGTTCCAGGGCAAGTCCTCGCAGATCCAGGAGGACCTGCGCCCCGACCTGGTCAAGTGCATCCAGCCCTCGTCCTGACCTGACCTGACCCGCACCCCTCGAGCCCGCACCCGCGGGTCGGGGGGTGCCGGCGTCTCAGGAGGCGACCGTGGCCACCACGCGCGAGCGCTCGACCGGGTCGGCCCAGACGTTGGAGGTGCGGACCAGCCGGTAGGCCGAGAGCAGCACGAACGGCAGCGCGGCGAGCACGGACCACTCCCACGAGGTGCGGGCCAGGACCGCGAAGAACAGCCCCACGAACGTCGTGCTGAGCGCCAGCCGGGAGGAGTAGCCCACCATCACCAGCGGCGGCGCGGGGGTCGCCCGCGCGCTGCGCAGGTCGACCGGGAACGGCCGCCGCACCGACCAGCGCAGCGACGCCGAGACCACCTGCGCCGACACGACCAGCGAGCCCGCGAGGACCGCGGCCAGCTCGGCGGTGTCGGGCAGGCCCGCACGGAGCGAGGCGAGCACGATCGTCCCCGCGGTCGCAGCGAGCAGGACCTCGAGCAGCACCAGCACGCGGGAGGTGAACACCAGGCGCGGCGAGGCCGGCAGGCTGTCGCGCCACAGCGCTCCGCGCCCGTCGAGGCACCAGCTGTTCACCCCGAACAGCAGCGCGCCACCGGAGGCGACCAGCCCCGGCAGGATCGTGAGCATCCCCCACTCGAGTCCGCCGGCGATCGCGACCAGCCCCGGCATGACGGCGAGCACGGCCAGCCCGCGGCGCAGGGGCACCGAGCGCCAGATGCCGACCCGGTCGGTGCGCATCATCGCGACCAGGTCGGAGCCCGGTGCCGGGCGGGGCTGGTAGGACGCGGACTCCACGCGCAGCTCGTCGCGCGCCGGCCGTCGTACGACCGCGGCGGCGACGTAGGCGCCGGCCACCACGGCGACGCCGGTGACGACGAGGAGCTCGGCGACCACGCGGACGTAGTTGGCGTCGATCCCTCGCGCCGCCGCCAGCGAGGCGATCGTCACCTGGATGGTCGGGCTGCCCTGCAGCAGCGGCACGAGCCGGTCGGCGGCGATGAGGTAGGCCAGCACCAGCCCGAACCCCGCCCCGATCCCACGGATCGACCACGGCCCGCCGCGGCCGCGGCGCACCCACTCCATGCCCCAGCCGATCACCTGGGCGATGGTGGTCGCGCACACCAGCCACAGCACCACCGGGAGCTGCACGAGCGGCAGCCACCAGGTGGGGCCGACGACGTACGCCGTGGCGCCGAGCAGCGTCCAGGCCTGCAGCAGCCAGGCCGTGTTGAGCGGCGCCATGAGCAGCGCGCCGAGGTGGTCGGTCAGGGGCGTGACGGGGTAGGCGACGCCCTGGTCGCGCGGGATGAGCTCGCGGCCGCCGCCCGAGGCCGCCGCCGAGATCAGGGCGATCACGAGGATCCCGACCATCGCCGTCGGCAGCAGGCTGAGGACGTCGGTCAGGCGTGCGGTGTTGCGCTCGACGAACGCGGGCGCGACCGCGAAGGCGAGGGTCAGGAGCACCATGAGGGCGAGCCCGTACGCCGCGACGCGGCGCGAGCGGCCGCGCAGGCCGGCCAGGCGGAAGCTGATCAGCGCCCGGGTGTCGGACAGGCTGCGCAGGACCGACTCCTTGCGGCCCTCGCGGACCGGTGCGGGCCTCTCGAGGTGGGGCGCCCCCGTGTCAGTCGAGGAGCGCCCGGTAGGCATCCGCACCTGCCTCCCCGGTCATCTCCGAAGCGGGCATCTGGGCGACCGCCGAGCCGCCGCGGAGCACCAGCGCCTCCTGGCACGCGTCGACGGCCAGCTCGCGTAGGTGGGTGGAGACCAGGACGGCCGCGCCGCGGGCGCGCGCGTCGGCGATGACCTCCATCGTGGCCTCCACCCCGAGGGGGTCGACGCCGTCGAACGGCTCGTCGAGGAGCAGGACCTCGGGCTCGTGGAACGACGCGAGGATCACCGACATGCGGCGGCCCATGCCGTGGCTGAACCCGGCGGTGACGCGGTGCGAGGCGGCGCCGAGGTCGAAGCGCTCGAGCAGGCGCCGGGCGCGGTCCTCCCAGCCCTCGAGGCGGCGGAGCCGGGCCGCGAGCTGGAGGTGCTCCCAGGGCGTCGCGCGAGGCACGAGCCCGCCCACGTCGGGGCAGTAGCCGGTCAGCCGCTTGACCGCGATCGTGTCCCGCCGCAGGTCGTGGCCGTGGACCCGGACCTCGCCCTCGGTGGGCGGGATGACCCCGGCCAGCACGCGCATGGTCGTGGACTTGCCGGCGCCGTTGCGGCCGAGCAGCGCGGTCGCGGCCCCGGGCTCGACGCCGAAGCTGATCCCCCGCACGGCCTCCACCTCGCCGAAGCGCACCCGGAGCTGGTGGACGTCGACGACGGCCGTGCCGGACGAGGTCATGACGGCAGCGTCTTCGGGCGCGACGGACATGTCAACGAGTCTGACAAACGGCGGGCGACGAGTTGCCCGGTTTGGGCAAAGACCACCCCGACGGAGGACGCCCCGCCCGCCGGCCGTCGTACCTGCGGGAGGACTGGCACTCCCCGAGCGAAGTTTCGCTCGGGGAGTGCCAGTTTCACTAGGGCCCTAGTGAAACTGGACCCCAGCGATCAGACCGTGAACGGCTCGTTCTTCTCGGCCTTCTCGACCAGGCTGGCCGGGGGCTCGAAGCGCTCGCCGTACGCCGCGGCGAGCTCGCGGGCCCGGGCGACGAACGCCGCGGTGCCGGTGCCGGCGGGGCCTTCGTAGCCGTTGATGAACTGCGCCGCGCCGCCGGTGTTGGCCGGGAAGCCGATGCCGAAGATCGAGCCGATGTTGGCCTCGGCGGTCGAGTTGAGCACGCCCTCGTCGAAGCAGCGGACCGTCTCGATCGACTCGATGAACAGCATCCGGTCCTTGCAGTCCTGGATGTCGGGCTGCTCGTCGGCCGGCGTGAAGAGCTCGGACAGGCCGGTCCACAGCTTGCCGCGCTTGCCCGACTCGTCGTACTCGTAGAAGCCGGCACCCTTGAGCTTGCTCGGGCGGCCCGCCTCGATCATCGCGTCGATGACCTTCTCGGCCGGGTGCGGCGTGTAGGTGCCGCCGTCGCGCTCGACCGCAGCCTTGGTGGCGTTGCGGATCTTGACCATGAGCTCCATGTTGAGCTCGTCGGTGATCTGCAGCGGACCGACCGGGTAGCCGGCCTGCAGCGCCGCACGCTCGACGGTCATCGGGCGCACGCCCTCGCCGAGCATCGCCAGGCCCTCGTTGATCTGGGTGCCGATGACGCGGGAGGTGTAGAAGCCGCGGCTGTCGTTGACCACGATCGGGGTCTTGCGGATCTGCTGGACGACGTCGATCGCCTTCGCCGTGGCGGCGTCGGAGGTCTTCTCGCCGCGGATGATCTCGACCAGCGGCATCTTGTCGACCGGGGAGAAGAAGTGCAGGCCGATGAAGTCGTCGGGACGGTCGACGCCGTCGGCGAGCTCGGTGATCGGCAGCGTCGAGGTGTTGGAGCACAGCAGCGCGTCGGAGTTGATCACCGGGAGGATCTCGGCGAACACCTTGGCCTTGAGCGACGGGTCCTCGAAGACGGCCTCGATCACCAGGTCGGCACCGGCCGCGGCCTGCGGGTCGTCGGTCGGGGTGATCCGGCCGAGCAGCTCGTCGGACTTCTCCTGGGTGAGCTTGCCGCGCGAGACGGCCTTCTCGTTGATCTTCTGGGAGTACGACTTGCCGCGCTCGGCGGCCTCGAGCGAGACGTCCTTGAGGACGACCTCCATGCCGGCCTTGGCGCAGACGTAGGCGATGCCCGCGCCCATCATGCCGGCGCCGAGGACGACGACCTTCTTGGCGACGTACTGGTCGTGGCCCTGCGGACGCAGCTTGCCGGAGTTGATCGCCTGCAGGTCGAAGAAGAACGCCTGGATCATGTTCTTGGCGTTCTGGCCCGTGGCGAGCTCGACGAAGTAGCGCGCCTCGACGCGCTCCGCGCCCGCGAAGTCGAGCTGGGCGCCCTCGACGGCGGCCGACATGATCGCGCGGGGGGCGGGGTAGTCCGCGCCCTTGAGCGTCTTGCGCAGCGTGGCCGGGAAGACCGGGAGCATCTGCGCGAGCGCCGGGTGGGACGGGGTGCCGCCGGGCATCTTGTAGCCCTTGCGGTCCCACGGCTGCTGCGCCGCGGTCTCGTCGTCCTTGACCGAGGCGATCCACTTCTTGGCCGCGTCGACCAGCTGGTCGGCCGGGACGATCTCGTCGATGAGGCCCTTCTCGCGTGCCTGCTCGGGCTTGTAGCGCTGGCCCTGGAGGAGCACCTCGGTCAGCGCGGTCTGCAGGCCGAGCATGCGCACGGTGCGGGCGACGCCGCCGCCACCGGGCAGCAGGCCGAGGGTGACCTCGGGCAGGCCGATCTCGTAGCGACCCTCGGCCGCGATGCGGTGGTGCGTGGCCAGCGCGATCTCGAGGCCACCGCCGAGGGCAGCGCCGTTGATCGCGGCGACGACGGGCTTGCCGAGGGTCTCCAGGCGACGCAGGTCGGCCTTGATGCCCATGCTCTCCTCGAACATGCGCTGGGCGTCGGCCTTCGTGGCCTGCTGCAGCATGTTGAGGTTGCCGCCGGCGAAGAAGGTCTTCTTGGCCGAGGTGAGGACGACACCGGTGATGTCGTCCTTCTCGTCGTGCAGGCGGTCCACGGCCGCCTTCATGGCATCCTTGTAGGCCTCGTTCATGGTGTTGGCCGAGGCGGACGGGTCGTCCATCGTCAGGGTGACGATGCCGTCGTTGTCCCGCTCGTAGCGCACCGCGCTGGTGTCAGTCATGCGTGAGAGATCCGTTCTGTGGTTCGAGAGTCAGTGAGGGCGGGCGGGGCGTCAGACGCGCTCGACGATCGTGGCGATGCCCATGCCGCCACCGACGCAGAGCGTGGCCAGGCCGCGCTGCAGGTCGCGGCGCTCGAGCTCGTCGATCAGGGTGCCGAGGATCATCGCGCCGGTCGCACCGAGCGGGTGGCCCATCGCGATGGCGCCGCCGTTGACGTTGACCTTGTCGTGGTCCAGGTCGAGGTCGCGCATGAAGCGCATCGCGACGGCGGCGAACGCCTCGTTGATCTCGAACAGGTCGATGTCGTCCACCGTCATGCCGGCCTTGGCCAGTGCCTTGCGGCTCGCGGGAGCCGGGCCGGTGAGCATGATCGTCGGGTCGGCGCCGGAGACGGCGGCCGCGACGATGCGGGCCCGCGGGGTGAGGCCGAGGTCCTTGCCGACCTGCTCGTTGCCGATCGCGACGATCGCGGCGCCGTCGACGATGCCCGAGGAGTTGCCCGCGTGGTGCACGTGGTCGATGCCCTCGAGCCAGTGGTACTTCTCCAGCGCGACGGAGTCGAAGCCGAGGTCGCCGTGGAACTGGAAGCTCGGCTTGAGGCCCGCGAGGCTCTCGACGGTCGTGCCGGGGCGGATGAACTCGTCCTTCTCCAGCACCATGAGGCCGTTCTGGTCCTTGACCGGGACGACCGAGCGGTCGAAGTAGCCGTTGGCCTGCGCCTTGGCGGCACGCGCCTGCGACTCGGCGGCGAAGCCGTCGACGTCCTCGCGGTCCCAGCCCTCGATCGTGGCGATCAGGTCGGCGCCGATGCCCTGGGGCACGAACGCGGTGGAGAACGCGGTGGCCGGGTCGGAGGCCCACGAGCCGCCGTCGGAGCCCATCGGCACGCGGCTCATCGACTCCACGCCACCGGCCAGGATCAGGTCCTCCCAGCCGGAGCGGATGCGGCCGGCGGCCTGGTTGACGGCCTCGAGGCCGGAGGCGCAGAAGCGGTTGAGCTGCACGCCGGCGACGGTGTCGGGGTAGCCCGCGGCCAGCGCCGCGGTCTTGGCGATGTCGCCACCCTGGTCGCCGATCGGGGAGACCACACCCAGGACGACGTCGTCGACGCGGGACGGGTCGAAGCCCTCGTGACGCGTGCGGACCTCGTCCAGCAGCGTGGTCACCAGGTCGATGGGCTTCACCTCGTGGAGGGAGCCGTCCTTCTTGCCCTTCCCCCGCGGGGTCCGGATCGCGTCGTACACGTACGCCTGTGGCGAGTCAGCCATGGAGTCCCAACTTTCGAGCGAGCGTCCGCGCCCAGGAACCGGGCGCGCAGATGACATCGTCTGATTGTGACACTCTTACTGTCACGGTCGTCAATGGCCCGGCCGCGCAGGGGCGTGTGACGGGCGTCGCACCCCGCGGCCCCGCCATACGGCGGCGAGGGCGAGGTCGAGCAGGGCCCAGGGGACGTAGACCGCCCAGAACACGAGGAAGAACCGTCGGGTGGTCGCGTCGGTGCCGCTCACCGGCCCCCAGAGCAGCGCGACCTCGCCGGCGATCCAGGCGACGTGCACCAGCGCGACGAGCAGGAGGGCGGTGCCCACCCACGCCCGGGAGGTACGACGGACCAGGTCGCGCACCAGCAGTGCCCCGGCAACCAGGCTGACCAGCCCCACGCCGAGGAGCAGCAGGCCAGGGACCAGCCAGTCGGAGAACGGCGTGTGGACCAGCCAGGCGGTGTCCCAGCTCATCGCCGAGCCGTCGGGCGCGCCGAGGATCCCGACGGAGCCACCGATCGCGGCGACCCCCCACAGGAGCATGCTCAGGGCCAGCAGCCGTGCGGGCCACGGACGTCCACCCACACCTCCACACTAGGCCTGGACGGCGGCCCCGGAGCCCAGCAGCCCGTCCACGTCGGACACGCCCCACGCCTCGAGGACGTCGCGGGTGCCGCCCCCCGGCACGGAGGGGCCGGTGGTCAGGGTGGCCTCGGTCCGCGAGAACCGCGGAGCGGGGGCGGGCTGGAGCAGGCCGTCGCGCTCGACGTACACCTCGCGGGCGGCCATGTGGGGGTGCTGGGCTGCCTCGGTGAGCGGGAGGATCGGCGCGACGCAGGCGTCGGTGCCGTCGAAGACCTCGGCCCACTCCGCCTGGGTGCGCGACCGGAAGGTCTCGGTGAGCACCGTGCGCAGCTCGCCGAGCGAGGCGAAGTCGTTGCGGTCCGGGGCGGTGTCCTCGATCCCGAGCAGCCGGACCATCTCGGCGTAGAACTGCGGCTCGAGCGCGCCGACGCTCATGTGCTTGCCGTCGGAGGTCTCGTAGACGTCGTAGTAGGGGATGCCCCCGTCGAGCAGGTTGGCCGCGCGCTTCTCCTGCGCCCAGCCACCGGCGAGGATCGCGGCCCACATGAGGTTGAGGTGCGCGGCGCCGTCGACGATCGCGGCGTCGACGACCTGGCCCTGGCCGGAGACCCGCGCCTCGAGCAGAGCGGCCAGCACGCCGATGACCAGGTAGGCCGAGCCGCCGCCGAAGTCGCCGACGACGTTGCTCGGGAAGTGCGGCCGGCCGGGGTCCTGGCCGAGGCCGTGCAGCACCCCGGCGATCGCGATGTAGTTCATGTCGTGGCCGGCGGTGTGGGCCAGCGGGCCGGTCTGGCCCCAACCGGTCATGCGCCCGTAGACCAGGGCGGGGTTGAGCGCGAGGCAGTCGTGGGGGCCGATCCCGAGCCGCTCGGTCACGCCCGGCCGCATGCCCTCGATGAGCACGTCGGCCGAGGCGATCAGCTCCTTGAGCGCGCGCAGGGCCTCGGGGTCCTTCAGGTCCATCGCCACCGACGGGCGCCCGCGGGTGAGCAGGTCGGCCCCGCGCGGGCCTGCCGAGGCGGCGCCGCCGGGCCTCTCCACCCGGACGACGTCCGCGCCGAGGTCGGCGAGGATCGTCGCGGCGTGCGGGCCGGGCCCGATGCCGGCGATCTCGACGACCTTGATGCCCCGAAGCGGTCCGGTCCCCTGGCCAAGCGCGTAGTCACCCATGGCCCGGATTCTGACAGCAGAACTGTCACGGTCGCCAGAGGGATCACCAACCCAGCCCTTGCCATATCGCAAAGCAACATGATCTTATTGATTCTCGATGCGGACTTGCCGCGTCTCGATGTCGAGGAGCGTCTCATGCACCGAGGATTCGTCGCCGCGGCGTGGGTCGCCCTTGTTGCGGCCGTGGTGAGCGCCGCGTTCGCGGTCTACGCCGTCGTGGTCGGCGCGCTCGTGCTCACCGGCCAGACCGGGCTGCCGCTGCACAAGGCGGTGGGCCCCGTCCACCTCGACTCCGCGATCTCGATGCCGGTCCGGCTCTTCGTCGAGGTCTGCGACCCGGCGGTCTTCGCCGCCAGGCGCAACCCGCCGGGCGACTGCGCCGCCTTCGCCTTCGACCGCGACCGCGCCGAGGAGGTGTCCCCGGGCCGGTTCCGGGGCGTGGAGGTCCAGAACGACGTCGAGCCCGTCTCGGCGGTGATGGACGGCGACCTGGCCCTCCGGGTCCCTCCGGGCTGGAGCCCCTACGTGGCGGCCAAGATGGCGGGCACCGCGGTCTGGGCCGGCCTGTTCTCGCTGCTGCTGTTCCAGCTGTCGCGCTTCCTGCGCGCCGGGGCCGCGGGTCGCGCCTTCGGCCAGGTCGACCGGCTGCGCGGCATCGGGGGGCTGGTCATCGCGATGGCGCTGCTCGACCCGGTCATCAGCCAGCTCACCCGGCCCGAGGCGCTCGGCTACGGCTTCCAGTCCCGCGGACCCGGGCCCATGCTCGTGCCGGGCACCGAGAGCTCGCTCAACGTGTCCGCGGTCGCCCTGGGCCTGCTCGTGGTCCTGGTCGCCGAGGTGCTGCGCCGCGGCGCGGAGATCGAGGCCGAGCAGGAGCTCACCGTCTGATGGCGATCGAGGTCCGGCTCGACCGGATGCTGCTGGAGCGGCGGATGACCCTCACGGAGCTGGCCGACCGGGTCGGGATCACGGTCGCCAACCTGTCGATCCTCAAGACCGGCAAGGCCAAGGCGGTGCGCCTGCACACCCTCGAGGCGGTCTGCCGCGAGCTGCAGTGCCAGCCGGGCGACCTGCTGGAGTACGTCCCCGACTGAGTGAAGTGCAACTCGTTGCATGCCTTGTGCAACTCGTTGCATACTCCTCCGCATGGCCCTCGAGCACGCGATCCTCGTCTCGCTCAGCGAGCGTGCCGGCGCGGGGCTCGACCTGACCCGGCGCTTCGACCGCTCGATCGGCTACTTCTGGACCGCCACCCACCAGCAGATCTACCGCGTGCTCGGTCGCATGGAGTCCGACGGCTGGGTCGTCTCGACCGCCGTCGCCCAGTCCGGCCGCCCCGACAAGCGCGTCTACGAGGTCACCGAGGCCGGGCGGGCCGAGCTGCGCCGCTGGCTGGGCGAGCCGCTCCTGCGCGAGTCCCACCGCAGCGACCTCGCGGTCAAGCTGCGCGCCGCGTCGTACGGCGACCGCGCGGCCCTGCTGCGCGAGGTCGCCGCCCTGCGTGCCGAGCACGCCACCCGGCTGGCCGGCTACGAGCAGATGGCCGCCACGCAGTACCCCCACCCCGACGAGCTCGAGGGTGCCGACCTCGACCACTACCTCGTCCTGCGCGGCGGCGTCCGCATGGAGGAGTTCTGGGTCGAGTGGCTCGGTGAGTACCTCGACGCCCACGGCGCGACCGAGGTCCCGACAGGCTCGACCACCACGGAGGAACGATGAACCCCTACCCCACCCTGCTGTCGCCGCTCGAGGTCCGCGGCGGGACGCTGCGCAACCGCACGGTCATGGGGTCGATGCACACCGGGCTCGAGGACCGCCCGTGGCACGTCGACGAGCTGGCGGCGTACTTCGCCGAGCGCGCCCGCGGGGGCGCCGGGCTGATCGTCACCGGCGGCTACGCCCCCAACGTGCGTGGGTGGCTGCTGCCGTTCGGCTCGCAGATGACCACACGCCTCAACGCGGCGCGGCACCAGCGCGTGACCGAGGCGGTGCACGCCGAGGGCGGCAAGATCGCGCTGCAGCTGCTGCACGCCGGGCGCTACGGCTACACGCCGTTCTCCGTCAGCGCGAGCCCCAGCAAGTCCCCCATCACGCCCTTCAAGGCGTCCGGGATGAGCGGGAGAATGGTCGAGCAGACAATTTCCGACTTCGTGCGCTCCGCCGATCTCGCCCGCAAGGCCGGCTACGACGCCGTCGAGGTGATGGGGTCCGAGGGCTACCTGATCAACCAGTTCCTCGCCGCGCGGGTGAACAAGCGCGACGACGAGTGGGGCGGCACCGCCGACAAGCGGATGCGCTTCCCGGTCGAGATCGTGCGGCGCATCCGCGAGGCCGTCGGTGACGACCTCATCGTGATGTACCGCATGTCCCTGCTCGACCTGGTCGACGACGGCCAGACCTGGGACGAGACCGTCGAGCTGGCCCACCGGGTCGAGGACGCCGGCGCCTCGATCATCAACACCGGCATCGGGTGGCACGAGGCCCGCGTCCCCACGATCCTCACTCAGGTCCCCCGGGCGGCGTTCGCCTGGACGACCAAGCGCCTCCGCGAGGAGGTCGGCATCCCGGTCTGCGCGTCCAACCGGATCAACACCCCCGAGGTGTGCGAGCAGCTCCTCACCGACGGCAGCGCGGACCTGGTCTCCATGGCCCGGCCGTTCCTGGCCGACCCGAACTTCGTGAACAAGGCGGCCGAGGGTCGCGCCGACGAGATCAACACCTGCATCGCCTGCAACCAGGCCTGCCTGGACCACACCTTCTCGGCCAAGCGGGCCTCGTGCCTGGTCAACCCGCGCGCCTGCCACGAGACCGAGCTGGTCCTGCTGCCGGTGCCGCGCACGCGCGCCAAGCAGGTCGCGGTCGTCGGTGCCGGACCCGCCGGGCTCGCCGCCGCGCTCAACGCCGCCGAGCGTGGTCACCGCGTGACCCTCTTCGAGGCCGAGGAGGAGCTCGGCGGCCAGTTCCGCTACGCCATGCGCGTCCCGGGCAAGGAGGAGTTCGCCGAGACCCTGCGCTACTACTCCCGGCGCCTCGAGGTGCTGGGCGTCGACGTGCGCACGGGCCACCGCGTGGCCGCCGACGACCTCGCGGCGTACGACGACGTCGTGGTCGCCACCGGGGTCGAGCCGCGGCGTCTCGACCTCCCGGGGAGCGACCACCCCAAGGTCGTGGCGTACGACGACGTGCTGGGTGGCCGGGTCGAGGTCGGGCAGCGGGTGGCCGTGGTCGGCGCCGGCGGGATCGGGGTCGACCTGAGCGTCTTCCTGACCCACACCGAGGAGGACCTCGACGAGTGGCTGGCCCACTGGGGCGTCGGGGACCCGTCGGTCGACCGCGGTGGCCTGACCGCCAAGAAGGACCGCACTCCCGCACGCGAGGTGTGGCTGCTGCAGCGCAGGACCAGCATGATCGGCAAGGACCTGGGCCGCACCTCCGGGTGGGCCCACCGCATCGTGCTCAAGGACTCCGGGGTGCACCACGTGACCGGCGCGACCTACGACCTGGTCGACGACGCGGGGCTGCACGTCACCGTCGACGGCGAGCCGCGCGTGCTCGACGTCGACCACGTCGTGGTCTGTGCGGGCCAGGAGTCCGTCCGCGGGCTGTACGACGAGCTGGTCGAGCGGGGTGTCGCCGCCCACCTCGTCGGTGGGGCCGACGTGGCGGCCGAGCTCGACGCCAAGCGGGCGATCAAGCAGGGCACCGAGGTCGCCGCCCGGCTCTGAGCCTCCCCCAGCATCGCCCCGGGCTCCCCCGCCTCCCCGGACCGGACCGGAAGGTAAAGACTCGGGCCCAAGGTCCCGAACTGGTCATATGACCATGAATCGACTGGCATCCTGGGCGGCGGAAGAGACGGGGAGGGGTCCCCGCTCGGGGTGAGGGAGAACCACGCATGCACCAGGGACACCAGGGACTCGTCGCGCGCGCCGTCGCCGGCATCGTCACCGCCATCGCGCTGATCGCCGGGCCCGGCCTGGTCTCGGTCGCGCAGGCCGACTCGATGACCGCCGCGCAGCACTGCCGGCACGAGCGGCAGGACGTGCGCCACGCGACGTCCGCGCTGAAGAAGGCCACGGCGAAGAAGAAGAAGGCCGCCAAGAAGGTCAAGAAGGCCCACGGCAAGAAGGCCAAGACCAAGGCCAGGAAGGCGCTCAAGAAGGCCACGCGCCGGCACAAGCTGGCCACGCGCAACCTCAAGGCCCAGCGCGCCCAGATGTCGCGTTGGTGCAGCGCCGCCAAGAAGCAGGCGGACGCCACCACCAAGGGCCAGGAGACCAAGGCCGGCTACGAGGACACCACGTCCGGCGGCTCGACCGGCGGGTCCACCGGCGGGTCCACCGGCGGGTCCACCGGCGGCTCCACCGGCGGCTCCACGGGCGAGCCCTCCAGCAGCCCGCTGCCGCCCACGCTGCTCGCGGCGCTGACCACGGCCTCCGACACCGCGCAGGCTGCGATCGACCAGCTGCTGGCCCAGGTCCCCGGCGCCACGCCGGAGCAGCTCGACCAGATCATGGCGCAGCTCGACGCGCTCGACCCGAGCGCGCTGCAGATGTCGGTCGAGGAGCTCGTCACCCAGCTGCAGACCGCCGGCGGCGACCCCGCGGCGCTCCAAGCGCTCATCGAGGGACTGCTGGGCAACGCCACCGCCGGGATGCCGGTGCCGGCGACCGGTGACCTCGCCGACCTCCGGTCCACCCTGCAGACGCTGGTCACGACCCTGACCGCCTTCGACCCGTCCACGGGTGCGGCCGGTGTGGCCGCGCTCAGCGCGGCGGTCGACGCCGTCACCGACCAGCTCGCCGCGGCGGCGCCGCAGCTGACCACCCTGTTCACCACCCTGGCGGGACTGAACAGCGGGACGGTCCCCTCGGACCCGACCGACCTGTTCGTCCTGCTGCAGGACGCCGTCACCGGCGTCGTCGGCGACGCCGGGACGACCACGGTGGTCACCGACACGCTCGGCGGTCTCCTCGGGGGCCTCGGGGGCCTCGGCCTCTGACCCCGTCGACCACACCGCACCCACCGCACCCACCGCACGCACCGCACGCACCGCACGCACCGCACGCACAGGGCGCGGGCGACCTCCGGGCCGCCCGCGCCCTGCCGCGTCCGGGCCCGTCCGGGCCCTTCCGGACGCCGGGGGTCCTCAGGGGTGGTGGTGCCCCAGGTCCTCGTGCTCGCGGTGGGACCGCGGCTCGACCTGGAAGGTCACGTGCTCGACGTCGAAGTCGTCGCCCACGCACGCGCACAGCTCGTCGAGCAGCGCGCCGAGCCCGCGGGACGCCAGCGCCCCGTCCTCGACCACGACGTGGGCCGACAGGGACGGCACGCCGCTGGTGATGGTCCACACGTGCAGGTCGTGCACCTCCACGACCCCGTGGATCCCGCTCAGCCGGGAGCGCAGCTCGTCGACGTCGACGTCGCGCGGGGTCGCCTCGAGGAGCACGTCGACGGCCTCGCGCAGCAGCAGGAAGGAGCGCGGCAGCACCATCGCGGCCACCAGCAGCGTCGCGACGGGATCGGCCCGGTCGACGCCGGTGGTGAGCACCACCAGCGCGGCGACGAGGACGGCGACGGAGCCCAGGAGGTCGGTGAGCACCTCGAGGTAGGCCGCGCGCAGGTTGAGCGAGGACTCCTTGCGGGTGCTCAGCAGCCGGAGCGCGACCAGGTTGCCCAGCAGCCCCAGTCCGGCCACGGCCAGCATCGGCCCGCCGTCGACGGGGTGCGGGTCGGCCAGCCGGCGTACGCCTTCCACGACGAGGAAGCCGCACAGCGCGAGCAGGACCACGGCGTTGGCGAGGGCGGCGAGGATCTCGGCGCGCTGGAGGCCGAAGGTACGACGGTCCGTGGACGGCAGCGCCGCGAGGTGGGAGGCCGAGAGCGCGATCGCGACCGCGGCGGAGTCGGTCAGCATGTGGCCGGCGTCGGCCAGGAGCGCCAGGGAGCCCGTGGCCAGGGAGCCGACCACCTCGACGGCCAGCACGGACAGGGTGATCGCCAGGACGTACCTCAGCCGGCGGCGGTCCTCCGCCCGTCCGGCGGCCCAGTCGTGGCCATGCCCGTGTCCCACGGGGCCGAGCCTAGGGCGGGCTCCTGCGCCGGGACGTGGGAGACCCCGGCGCAGGGAACGGACGGCGGCGAGACCCGGCCCCCGGACGTGGTGGCTGGGTCGCACCCACGTCCGGCGTGTGCCTGCCGGCCCACACCGCCGCCCGCCCGTCGGGCGGCGGACGATCCTCCACATCGCCCGTCGCCCAGCAGCCGGTGTCGCCCCGTCGGGCATCGACCTGCCGCTCGTGCCGCCGGAGGCTGGAGCCGGGATGGAGAGGTGGGAGACACCCGGCTCCGGTGCGTCCCACCTGAGCGGGCAGGGGGCAGCTGGGACTCCGCCGCGCCCGGGAGACGCACCTGTGAGGACGACGGTCCGGCGAGCACGATGGCCGCCACCCCCACGATCTGGGTCAGTCGAGGGCGAGGCTCTCCCCACTGCGCAGGCTGCTGGTGTAGGCCAGCGCGCCGAGCACCCACAGGACCGACGGGGTCAGGCCGAGCAGCAGGGCACTGCTGTCGGAGTACATCCACGTCCCGACGAACAGGCTCATGATCGCCGCCACCGCGACGGCGGTCTGCCGGTCCTGCTTGAGCGCGAAGAGCGTGAGCGCCACCCCCGCGACGCCGTAGGCCAGGCCGACCCACAGCCCGGAGACAGCGAAGAAGACCGCCTCGACCACCACCACCATCGTGCCGATGGCGAGGAAGGTGTCACCGAGCGAGAGGAAGCCCTCCTCCTCGGCGTAGCGACGGGCCGCGACCAGGCCGGTCACGACGGTCAGGACCAGCGTGGCCAGCGCGAAGGCGTTGAGCCCGGCGGTGCCGTCGGCGACGGCGGAGCAGCCGTCCGCGCCCCCGACGAGCGAGACGTAGCCGGCACAGCTGCCGGTGCGGACCATGGCGACCTGGTAGGCCACCCCGACCAGCAGGCCGGTGACGGCCGAGAGCAGGCCTTGACGGAAGGTGCGATTCACGGTGGGTGCCTCCTGCACGACCGAGCCAGGCGCCGCACGGACCTGCTCCCTCCGACCAGGTCCGCTCCCTCGAGCGGCTAGCACAAGGGTAGGTGGCATTTGTCCACTTTGTCACTAAAAGGACCGGACGGGCGACCTCCCCCCGGGCGAACGGTCAGGGCAGGAGCAGCCGCAGCGCCCCGGGGCGCACCGTCGCGGTGAGCGGGAGCGGACCGATCCGCTCGCCGTCGCCGTACCCGACCACGCCCTCCCCGGCCACGCGCACCTGCGAGCCGTGCAGGACGGTGACGCCGTCGAGCTCGACGTGCGAGCCGTCGTACACCTTGGGCAGGCGGCGGATCATCGAGAGCCGCGAGCCGGCGGGCAGCACGACCACGTCGAGGACACCGTCGTGCACGTCGGCCATCGGCGCGATGTGCATGCCGGAGCCGTAGTAGCCCGAGTTGGCCACCACGACGTTGAACGCCTCCTGCACGTGCGTGCGCGCGTCGACCGTCACGTGGAACTCCACCGGCTGGTACGACGCCAGCGCGCGGACCGCGGCCGAGGGGTACTGCAGCGCCGCGGGCATCCGCCGCGAGCGGTCCACGATCTCGGAGGCCAGCGAGTCGACCCCGGCGTAGAGGCTGCCGAGCACGACGGTCGTCGCGCCCGCCCCGTCGGCCACCTCGATCACGTCGACCGGCGTGGGGTCGCCCTCGAGCAGGCAGTGCGCCACGCCCTCCGGGGTCCCCTCGAGCCGGAGCATGCGGGCGAAGTCGTTGCCGCGGCCCGACGGGACGATGCCGAGGGTGCCGCCGGCCGCGACGACGGTGCCGGCGATCGAGGCGAGCATGCCGTCACCACCGGCCGCCACGACCACCTCGCCGCGCTCCACCGCGTCGGTGGCGACCGCCTGGCTGTGCGCGGCGTCCCGGCTCTGCTCGACCGACACCCGTGCCCCGGCGCGCACCAGGAGCTCGGAGACCTGCCGCACCTTCTCCGGCGCCGTCCCGCCACCGGAGAGCGGGTTGACCAGGATCCGGAACGAACGGTCCGTCACGGGACCAGCACCCCCGGGTTGAGCACGCCGGCCGGGTCGAGCGCCTGCTTGACCGCGCGCAGCACCTCGACCCCGACCGGCCCGATCTCCTGGGCGAACCACTCCTTGTGGTCCTGGCCGACCGCGTGGTGGTGGGTGATCGAGGCGCCGTGGTCGACCATCGCCTGGCTGGCGGCGGCCTTGGCCTGCCTCCACTGGCCGAGCCCGTCCTCGAGCTCCTTCGCCGCGACGGTGAAGTAGAGCGAGGCCCCGGTCTCGTAGACGTGGGAGATGTGGCAGAGCACCAGTGGCGGGGTGCCCTGCCCGGCGAGCGCGCCCTCGACCGCGGACTTCACCGCGGCGTACACCTCGTCGAGGCGCGACCAGAAGGCGACGGTCTCGAAGGTCTCGACCAGGACGCCGACGTCGAGCAGCGCGTCACGGAGGTAGGGACCGTCGAAGCGGCCCTCGGCCCACGACTGCCCGACCTCCTCGCCGAGGTTCTCGCCACCGAGCTCCTCGAGCAGCTCGGTCGCGGCCGCGCGGGCGCGCTCGACCTGGGCCGGGGTGCCCTCGTAGCCGGTGACCATCAGGCAGCCGCCGGTGCTCTCGCCACCGACCGCGTCGGGACGGGCGAGGTTGACCGAGGTCTCCGCCTCGTCGGACAGGCGCAGCACGGTCGGCAGGACCTTGCCCTGCGCGAGGCGGCGCATCGCGTCGGCGCCCGCGGCGAAGGACTCCCAGCGCCAGCCCTCGTAGACCTTCACCTGCGGGATCGGCTTGACCTTGAGCGTCACCTCGGTGATCACGCCGAAGGCGCCCTCGGAGCCCATCACCAGCTCGCGCAGGTCGGGACCGGCGGCGTTGGCCGGCGAGCTGCCGGCGACCAGGTCGCCCTGCGGGGTGGCCATCCGGAGCCGCATCACCATCGAGTCGAAGCGGCCGTAGCCCGCCGACGACTGGCCGCTCGAGCGGGTCGCGGCGAAGCCTCCGATCGAGGCGTAGCGGAAGGACTGCGGGTAGTGCCCGATCATCAGGCCGTGCTCGGCCAGCAGCTCCTCGGCCTCGGGCCCGAGGAGGCCGGCCTCGAGGGTGGCCATGCCCGACCTCTCGTCGACCTCGAGCAGCCGGTTCATCAGGCGCAGGTCGAGCGCGACGACGCCGTCGAAGCCGTCACGGCGGGCGGCCAGGCCGCCCACGACCGACGTACCTCCCCCGAACGGGACCAGCGCGACCTGGTTGTCGGCACACCACGAGACCACCGCGGCGACCTCCTCGTGCGAGGCCGGGCGTACGACGGCGTCGGGGGCGTCGGCGCCGTCCCCCTCCCGCATGCGGAGCAGGTCGGGGGTGGACTTGCCGCGCGTGCGGGCGATGCGCCACTCGGCATCGGTGTGCACGTGGTCCTCGCCGACGAGACCGGCCAGTGCGGCGAGGTGCTCGTCGGAGAGCCCGACCTCGGGCAGGCGCACGTCGGCCTGCGGGACGGCGGGGCGCTCGGTCAGCTCGCCGAGGAACATCTCGATGAGCTCGCGCATGGAGTCCGAGACCGGGTGGGACCTCGCCGGGTCCCCCCAGCGGGCCCAGTGCATCTGGGAGTCGAGGTCGATGGTCATGCACGCCAGTGTGATACACTGTGACACATGACGTCAAGTCGTCACATCGACACGCCTGATCCCGACACCGTCGTGCTCGACGCCGCCCGGGCCAGCATCCTCGCCGTGGGCTTCCGGCGCTCGACATTGACCGACATCGCCAAGCGCGCCGGCATCTCGCGCATGACCATCTACCGCCGCTGGGACGACATGCAGGCCGTGCTCGCCGACCTGCTCGTGCGCGAGTGGGACACCGCGCTGCGCGAGGCCCTGGCGGCGACGACGACCGCCTCCCCCACCCCGGCCGCGCTGGCCGGCGGGGTCGTCGAGACGGTCCGGCTGCTGCGGGCCGACGAGCTGTTCGCCCGCATCGTCGAGGTGGACCCCGAGCTGCTGCTCCCCTACCTGCTGCAGCGGCGCGGCCGCAACCAGGACCGCATCGTCGAGGTCCTCGCGACCGCGGTCCGGCTCGGCCAGTCCGAGTCCCTCCTGCGCGAGGGCGACCCGGTGACGATCGCGCGCTCCGTCGTACTGGCCGCGCAGGGCTACGTGCTGTCCCTGACCACCATGACCGACCCCGACGTCACCGAGGACGCCCTGCTCGGCGAGCTCGCCCATCTGATCGAAGGACACCTCCAGCCATGACCGTCTCGCTCAACGCCGCCCGCCGCACCGCCGACCTCGACGCCCTCGCCGGCGGCGCCCCGGTCGACGTCCTCGTGGTCGGTCTCGGCGTCACCGGGGCAGGCGTCGCCCTCGACGCCGCGTCGCGCGGGCTGCGCGTGGTCGCCGTCGACGCGCACGACCTCGCCTTCGGCACCTCGCGGTGGTCCTCCAAGCTCGTGCACGGCGGCCTGCGCTACCTGGCGAAGGGCCAGGTCGGCGTCGCCCACGAGTCCGCGGTCGAGCGGGGGGTCCTGATGACCCGGACCGCTCCCCACCTCACCCACGCGATGCCCATGGTGATCCCGCTGACCGACGCGGTCGGCAAGCCGCAGGCCGCGCTCGCGATGCAGGGCCTGCGGGCCGGCGACCTGCTCCGGCGCATGGCCCACACGCCACGGGGGCTGCTCCCCGGCCCGCGCCGACTTTCTGTCGAGCAGACAATTGCTCGCGTGCCCGGGGTGAGCCGGGCGGGTCTCCGCGGCGGCCTCCTGTCGTACGACGGCCAGCTCGAGGACGACGCCCGCCTCGTCACCGCGCTGGCGCGCACCGCCGCGGCCCACGGCGCTCGCGTGCTGACCAAGGTGCGCGCCACCGACCTCGCCGGCGACTCCGCCACGCTGCGCGACGAGGTGACCGGGCAGACCCTGACCGTGAGGGCGCGCGCGGTCGTCAACGCGACCGGGGTCTGGGCCGGCGGGCTCGTGGACGGCCTGACCCTCACCCCGAGCCGGGGCACGCACCTCGTGCTGCGCGCCGACCGGATGCCCGGCACCGACGTGGCCGTCTCGGCCCCCGTCCCCGGGTCGACCAACCGGTTCGTGTTCACGCTCCCGCAGGCCGACGGCCTGGTCTACCTCGGCCTGACCGACGAGGCGACCGACGAGATCCCCGACGTGCCGCGCCCCGAGGAGCACGAGGTCGACTTCCTGCTCGACACGATCAACCGGGTGCTGGCCCGCCCCCTCACCCGCGACGACGTCGTCGGGTCCTACGCCGGGCTGCGTCCCCTGCTGTCCGCCGAGGGCTCGACCTCCGACCTGTCGCGGCGGCACGCGGTCCTCACCTCGACCACGGGTGTGGTCACGATCGTCGGCGGCAAGCTGACCACCTACCGGCGCATGGCGCAGGACGCGGTCGACCAGGCGGTCAGCGCGGCCGGGCTCGGCGCCGGGTCCTCGGTGACCGCGTCGCTGCCCCTCGTGGGAGCCGCGCCCCGCCACGAGCTGGCGCGCATCGTGGCCCCCACCCGGCTGGTCCGCCGCTACGGCACCGAGGCCCCCGCCGTGGTCGCCGCGGCCGTCGAGGCGACCGGCCTGCCCGAGGCCGACCTCCTCGCGCCGCTGTCCGACCGGGTCCCCGTCACCCGGGCCGAGCTGGTCTTCGGCGTGACCCACGAGGGAGCCCTCGACACCTCAGACCTGCTCGACCGCCGTACCCGCATCGGACTCGTGCCTGTCGACCGGGAGGCCTGCGAGGACGCCGCCTCCTGGGCCCTCTCCGTCGCGGGCTGAGCGCCCTCCAGGCGGACGTCCCCCGGGTCGGTTCCGGCCACCGTTAGGGTCCCGGCATGGACCAGACCACCACCCTGTCCCTCGCCCGCATCGCCGTGGGAGCCGCCGCCTGGCTGGCGCCCCGGACGTCGCTCAAGGCGGCGCTGCTCGATGCGGACGCTCCCCAGTCGCCCTACCTGCTGCGGCTGTTCGGCGCGCGGGACGTGGCGCTGGGGACGATCACGCTGCTCGCCCCGCCGGCGAGCAGGCGGGCGCTGCTCCAGGTCGGGCTCGCCGTCGACTCCGCCGACACAGGCGCGGCCCTGCTCGCCCTCAAGGCCGGGCAGCTCAAGCCCGTCGTCGGGGCGGTCATGGCCGGTGCGGCCGGAGCCGCGGTGCTCGGGGGCGTCCAGGCGCTCGGCCAGCAGAAGGGCTGACCCCCGCGGTCAGACCCCCAGCCCCTCGACGACCTCCGCACCCGGCAGCTCGGCCAGGACGGGTCCGGGGAGCAGCAGCTTGGAGCGGCGCACGCCGGAGCCGAGCACGACCAGCGGCTGCTCGAGCAGGGCGGCGTCGACCAGCACCCGCCACGCGGCCGGGAGGCCGAGCGGGGTGATCCCGCCGTGCTCCATGCCGCTCTCCGCGGTCGCCCGGTCCACGGCCAGGAAGCTGCACTTGCGCACGTCGAGGCGACGCTTGACCAGGTTGTTGACGTCCGCACGGGTGTCGGCGCGCACCACGCAGGCCGCGAACCGCTCCTCGCCGTCGCGCCGGCCCATCACGACCACGCAGTTGCCGCCGGCCTCCATCGGCAGGTCGTAGGCCTCGCTCAGCGTCGCGGTGTCGGCCAGGGCGGGGTCGATCTCGATGACCCCCGCCTCGCCGGCCCGGTCCCACGACCGCAGTGCCGTCGCCACCGGGTCCGCGAGGAGATCGGTGCGCTCCACCGCCGGCACCCCGTCCGCCCTGCCCAGCCGCCACCGTCCGTCGCCCACGCGCCCGCCTCTCGGTCTCCGTTCAGGTTCCTGCCCTAGCATTGCCCGCGAGGGGAGTACTTCCCAACACCTCACCGGTCAGTACGACGCCAGCCCAGTCAGGCGTCCCGGTGCGGCGGCCGACCCGGCAACGGGCGGCGAAGGAGACCTCGAGGCCCATCGCGCATCCCGCGCACGACCTCGAGGAGCACTCGTGGAGTCCATCGGAACGCCCCTGCTGTGGGGCCTCACCCTCGGCGCGGTGCTGCTGCTGCTCGCCGTCGACTTCGTCCTGACCCGCCGCCCGCACGAGGTGTCGATGAAGGAGGCGCTCGGCTGGTCCGCCTTCTACGTCGCGCTGCCGCTGACCTTCGGTGGCTGGGTGCTCGCGGCGCACGGCGGTGAGACCGGGCTGCAGTACTACACCGGCTACCTGGTCGAGAAGTCGCTCAGCGTCGACAACCTGTTCGTGTTCATGCTGCTGCTCTCCGCCTTCGCGGTGCCGCGCGAGCTGCAGCAGCGGGTGCTGCTCTACGGCATCGCCGGTGCCCTCGTCCTGCGCGGCATCTTCATCGCCCTCGGGGCGGCCGCCCTGGACAGCTTCGACTGGATGTTCCTGGTGTTCGGGCTGGTCCTCGCCGTCACCGGCCTCAAGGTGCTCAAGGACACGCTGAGCGGCACCGACCACGAGATCGACCCCGACGGCCTGCGCAGTGTGAGGCTCGTCCGGAAGGTCTTCCCGGTCACGGCCGACTACGACGGTCCGCGGCTGCTCTCGCGGGTCGCCGGCCGTCGGGCCCTCACCCCGCTCGCGGTCGTGGTGGTGGCCGTGTTCGCCACCGACGTGGTCTTCGCGGTCGACTCGGTCCCCGCGGTCTACGGCATCACCGAGGACCCCTACCTGGTCCTCGCCACCAACGCCTTCGCCCTGCTCGGCCTGCGCGCGCTCTACTTCGTGCTCGCCGGCGCGCTCCACAAGCTGCGCTACCTCGGCTACGGCCTGGCGGCGATCCTCGTGTTCATCGGCGCCAAGCTCGGGCTGCACTGGGGCCACGAGCACTGGAAGGGCGTCCCCGAGGTGCCGACCCTGTGGTCGCTCGTCGTGGTCGTCGGCATCCTCGTGGTCACCACGGTCGCGAGCCTGGTGGGCAACCGGGTCGCCGAGGACGAGCCGGTCAAAGAGCCCGTCTGAGCCATCGACACAAGCGTCACACGGGTGCACCCTGGCCCCATGGACGAGCCCAGGACCGGCACCAAGAAGCGTCTGGTCGTGTGCTGCGACGGCACGTGGAACCGCGCCGACGCCGACACCGTGACCAACATCGAGAAGATCGCCCGCACGATCGAGTCGGACCCGACCCGGACCGGTGGAGTGCCCCAGCAGGTGCTCTACCTGACCGGTGTCGGGACGGCGGGCTACAAGACCGACCGCCTGCTCGGCGGGGCCTTCGGGTTCGGTCTGTTCGCCAACGTCAAGACCGCCTACCGGTGGCTGGCGCTCAACTACGAGGCCGGCGACGAGATCTTCGTCTTCGGCTTCTCCCGCGGCGCCTACACCGCCCGGTCGCTGGCCGGGATGATCGGCCGGGTCGGCCTGCTGACCGGCGAGGCGCTCGTCGACGGCAGGCTCGGCGAGGCCTGCCAGCGCTACCAGCTGCGCGAGCACCCCAAGCCCGAGTGGTCGCCACCGGAGCAGTTCCGCAAGGAGTTCTGCCACGACGAGGTGCCGATCCAGTTCCTCGGCGTCTTCGACACCGTCGGCGCGCTCGGCGTCCCGGGCGCCGTACGCCGGGGGCACCAGTTCCACGACGTCCGCCTGGGCTCCGCGGTGGTCACCGCCCGGCAGGCACTGGCGATCGACGAGCCGCGGATGAAGTTCGAGCCCTGCCTGTGGGAGGAGCCGGTGCCGCCCTGGGAGGACGGCCGCATCCGGCAGGTGTGGTTCGAGGGCGCGCACTCCGACGTGGGCGGCGGCTACGGCGCCAAGGAGTGCGGCCTGTCCGACACCGCGCTGCTGTGGATGGCGGCCGAGGCGCAGGACAAGGGGCTGGTCCTCGACCTCGACCTGTTCGAGCGGCAGCTCAAGGGCTCGCCGCTGGTGCGGCACAACCCCTCCAAGCCCGTCTACCGCTTCCTCGACCTGGCCATCCGCGCCAAGATCGCGGTCAAGGTCGCCGACGGCGGCGCCTTCGAGGGCGAGCGGCGCCGGCTGTTCCGGCCCGAGTGCGCCGGCATCCGGCTCGCCCGCACCACCGCGACGAGGTACGACGACGCCGGGCTCGGCTACCACCCGCGCAACCTGCACTCCTACGACACCTCGACCCGCCACTTCGACGGGGTGCTGGAGGACACGGTGGTCGTCCCGTCCGAGGCGTACGACGCGCTGCTGGCCCGGCTGCGCGCCGGCGGCCAGCAGGTGGCCGGCGGAGGCGACTCGGTCCCCGGACCGCGGGTCGCGACCGAGTCGGCCTCAGAGATGACCCAGCCGACGTAGGCCGTCGCACGCGTCGGCGAGGGTCTCGCGGGGGTCGCGGAACTCGACCCCGAGGTCGGTGCGCATCGGCTCGTTGTCCGCGTCGGGCATGCGGGTGTAGTACTCCATCGCCGAGGCGGTCATCGGCGTGCCGAGGCGGAGCCGGTCCTGCAGCCGACCGAAGCCGCGCAGGGCCGCGTCGGGGACCGGCACGTGGAGGACCCGGCGTCCGGAGACCTCGCTGAGGACGCGAGCCGCCTCGCGGACGGGCACGGTGACCCCGCCGGTGACGTAGCGCCGCGGGCCGCGACCGGGCTCGAGGAGCGCCGCGTGGGCGCGACCGAGGTCGCGCACGTCGCAGACCGTCCACGTCGCCCCGGTCCCGGGCAGCATCCGCAGGCGCAGCCCCTTGAGCAGGCCCTCGTTGGCCTCGCCGAGCTGGTCGCCGGCCGGCGGGCCGAGCACCATCACCGGATAGGTGCAGACCACCGGCGCCCCGGCGGACTGCAGCGACCTGGCGTACTCCTCGACCTCGCCCTTGGAGCGGCCGTAGTCGTCGAGACCGCCGAGCACGGGCAGGTCGGCGGTGAGCACCGGGAGACCGGGGCGGAAGAGCGCGGCGGCGCTGGAGCAGTGCACGACCGGGTCGAGGCCCTGCTCGACGGCCTGCCCGAGCACGTGGCGGGCGCCCTCGAGGTTGGTCCGCGACATCCACTCCGCGTCCTCCGGGCCGAGCGCGACGACGGCCGCGCAGTGGATGACCGCCTCGCAGTCCTCCATCGCGCGACGCACGGAGCCGGAGTCGGTGATGTCGCCGACCACGTGGTCGGAGGTGTCCAGCCCGAGCGCGCCCGCGGACCTGGCCAGCTTCTCCGGCGTGCGGACGAGGTAGCGGACCTCGTGACCGGCGTCGACGCACGCCTTGGCCGTCCAGGCGCCGACGTAGCCGGTGCCCCCGGTGAGCAGGACCTTCACGCCCGCTTCTCCTGCTCGTGGGCGCGCAGCTCGGCCAACCCGTCGGCGACCCCGACCACGGGTCGGTAGCCGAGCTCGCTGCGCGCACGCGTGTCGTTGACCGTCATCTCGTGGCCGACCAGCGCGATCGCCCCCTCCGAGACCGCCGGCTCACCGCGCAGGTGGAGCGTGCGCCAGCCGCGGTCCACCACGCCGGCCATGGTCCGGGCCACGGCGTAGGGGACGGACCGCTCGGGCGGCTCGACGCCGTACGCCGTGGCGACGTCGGTGACGAACTCGCGGAAGCGCACGGGCGCCCCGTCGGTCAGGAAGTAGGTGCCCTGCGCCCGCTCGACCGTGGCGGCGAGCACGAGGCCCTCCACCACGTTGCGGACGTGGCAGGTCGAGGTGAGGTAGTCGCCCCCGGAGACCCAGGCCCAGCGGCCGCCGCGCATCGCGTCGAGCACGGCGGGCGCGAACGTGGTGTCCCCCGGCCCCCAGATCAGGCGGGGCCGGACCGAGACCGTGCGCAGCTCGTGGCCGTCGGCGGCGAGCACGAGCTGCTCGGCGACGGCCTTGGTGCGGGCGTACTCCCCGCTGTGGCGCGACGGGTAGGGCGCGGACTCGTCGGCGTAGCGCAGGGGTCGGCCCCCGGCCAGCACCGCCTCGGTGCTGACGTGCACGAGCCGCGCGGCGTGCCCGGCGAGCGCGAGGGCGATGACCGCGCGGGTGCCCTCGACGTTGTCGGCCTGCAGCGCCCCGGGCCGGCCCCACTGGCGGGTGTCGGCCGCGGCGTGGACCACGACGTCGGTGCCCTCGACCTCGTGCGCGAGGGCCGGGGCGTCGCAGAGCGCCCCCCGGACCGGTCGGGCGCCGGCCGCGACGACCGCGTGGGCCGCCTGCTCGGAGCGCGCGAGGGCGAGGACGACGTGGCCCTCGGCGACCAGGCGCGTCACCAGGTGGCGGCCGAGGAAGCCGCTGCCGCCGGTGACGAAGAACTGCACCGGGTCAATCTAGGGCCCTACGATCCCCCCATGCACCGGAAGCGGCTGGCCGCCGCGCTCCTCGGGCTCACCTCCCTCGCCGGGGGCACGCTGGTCACGACCGCGCAGGCCGCCCCGGTCGAGCCGGCCCCGACCGTCTTGGGGAGCACCGTCATCGGGCGGTCGGTGCAGGGCCGGGCGATCCGGGCCTACCACCTCGGCGACCCGACCAGCCCGCGCCGAGCCGTGGTGCTGGGGTCCATCCACGGCGACGAGACGGCCGGCATCCGCCTCACCGAGGGCATCCGGCGCGGCGCCCCGGTCCACGAGGTCGACCTGTGGGTGATCCCCACGGTCAACCCCGACGGCGTCGCCCGCGGCACCCGGCAGAACGCCCACGGGGTCGACCTCAACCGCAACTTCCCCTACCAGTGGGGTCACCTGACCGGGACGTACTACTCCGGACCGGAGTCGCTGAGCGAGCCCGAGTCCCGCGCGCTCAGGAGGTTCCTCGACCGGGTGCGCCCGCGGTTCGTGGTGTCCATCCACCAGCCGCTGCACGGCGTGGGCAGCGACCGCAAGGACAAGGCGTTCCAGCGCCGGCTCGCGCGCGGCCTCGACCTGCCCGTCAAGGCGTTCAACTGCAGCGGCCGCTGCTACGGGACGATGACGTCCTGGTACAACCACCGCCACGCGGGCACCGCCATCACCGTCGAGCTCGGCCACCACCCCTCGGTCCGGTGGCTGCGCGGCGCGGCCGCGCGGGCGGCGGTCCGTGCTGTGCTGGGCCAGTACCTCTCCGATCTCTGACAGCGAAGGCAGGTCTCGTGGACGCAGCGCTCTTCCCGGTGATCGTCGGCGGGATGCTGGTCGTGGTCGGCCTGCTGATCTACCTCGGCTGGAAGGCCGAGCAGAAGCGCATCGCCGAGGTGAAGGCGTACGCCGCCCGCCGCGGCTGGTCCTACACCGAGCGCGACGACTCCTGGCACGAGTCCTTCACCGGGTCGCCGTTCCACTCCGGCCACGGCCGCCGGAGCACCAAGGTGCTCCGAGGCCCGTACGACGGGCGCGAGGCGGCGGTCTTCGACTTCGTCTACCACACCACCGAGACCTCGACGGACGCCAACGGCCACAGCCACTCCCGCGAGGAGTCGCACCACTTCAACGTCGTGGCCCTGTCCCTCGGCGCCACGACCCCGGGCCTGTCGGTCTCCCCCGAGGGTGCCTTCGGTCGCCTGCTCGGCCGCATGTTCAACAGCGACATCGAACTGGAGTCCGAGGAGTTCAACCGCGCCTTCACCGTCACCGCCGACGACCGCAAGTTCGCCTCCGACGTGCTGCACCCCCGGATGATGGAGCTGCTGCTGCAGCACCGCGACACCGCGTGGCGGATCGACCGCGGGTGGCTGCTGACCGTCGAGCGCGGCACCTACGAGCTGCCCGACGTCGACCAGCGGCTGGACTTCGCCGACCGGCTGCTCGACGCGCTGCCCGACTTCCTGCGCCGGCAGTACGGCATCCCGGCGCCCACCCAGCAGACCGGCGGCGCCGCATGAGCCCCCTCGGTGCCGGCCTCGCCGTCGGCGGCGGCCTGCTGTTCCTGCTGCTGGTCGCGCTGGTGACGTCGTACAACCGGTTCGTGCAGCAGACCACCCTGGTCGAGGAGTCCTGGAGCCAGGTCGACGTCGAGCTGCAGCGGCGCCACGACCTCATCCCCAACCTGGTCGAGACGGTGAAGGGGTACGCCGCCCACGAGCGCTCGGTGCTCGAGCGCGTCACCGCGGCACGCGTCGCCGCGGACCAGCACCGGCGCGACAGCCCGCCGCAGCGCCGCCCCTTCGAGGAGGAGGTGGGCGGTGCGTTGTCGGGCCTCATGGTCGTCGCCGAGGCCTACCCCGACCTCAAGGCCAGCATCACCTTCCTGCAGCTGCAGCGCGAGCTGACCGACACCGAGGACCGCATCGCCGCCGGACGCCGCTTCTACAACGGCAACGTGCGGGCGCTCAACACCCGGGTCGGCACCTTCCCGTCCAACGTGGTCGCCGCGATGTTCGGCTTCGACCGCTCGGAGTTCTTCGAGCTGTCGGACCCGGCAGCCGCGACCCCACCACAGGTCGGGCCCGCCCTGACCGAGGAGACACCATGACCGTCGATGACCACGCGCTGCCACCGGTCGGCGTCACCACCGAGGTGGGCCGCCTCCGCACGGTCCTCCTGCACCGCCCGGGTCCGGAGCTGACCCGGCTCACCCCACGCAACAACGACCGGCTGCTGTTCGACGGCATCCCGTGGGTGAGCCGCGCTCAGGAGGAGCACGACGCGTTCGCCGAGGCGCTGCGCTCCCGCGACGTCGAGGTGCTCTACCTCGCCGACCTGCTCGAGGAGACGCTCGGCTCCGACGAGGCCCGTGAGCTCGCGATCGGCAGTGCGATGGAGAGCCTGCACCTGGGCGAGTCGCTCCGCGCGTACCTCTCGGCGATGCTCTTCGACATGGCGCCCGACGACCTGGCGCTGTCGCTGTGCGCGGGCCTGCGCAACGACGAGGTCCGCCACCCCTCGCCGGGGCTCGTGTCCAGCCTGCTCGCGGACGACGACTTCCTGATCGACCCGCTGCCCAACCTGCTGTTCACCCGCGACTCCAGCGTGTGGGTGCGCGACCACGTCACGATCACCTCGCTGGCGATGCCCGCCCGCTCCCGTGAGACCCAGCTGACCGAGCTCGTCTACCGCCACCACCCCCGGTTCGCCGCCGTCCAGCGCCTGCACGGCTGGGACCGGGAGTACGTCGAGGGCGGGGACGTCCTGCTCCTCGCGCCCGGCGTCGTGGCCGTCGGGGTGGGCGAGCGCACCACGCCCGCGGGCGTCGAGGGCCTGGCGCGCCAGCTCATGTCCGGCGGGATCGCGACCACCGTGCTCGCCGTGCCGATCACGCAGGACCGCGCGACCATGCACCTCGACACCGTCTGCACGATGGTCGACGTCGACACGGTCGTGATGTACCCCAACATCGCCGACGGCCTCCGCGCACTCACGGTCACCACGGAGTCCCCCGCGGGCACGCCGGCCACCGAGCTGGAGCTGCGGGTCACCAGGGCAGAGCCCTTCCTCCACGCTGCCGCCGCCGCGATGGGGATCGACGAGCTCAAGGTGATCGACACCGGCCTCGACCCGACCACCGCCGAGCGCGAGCAGTGGGACGACGGCAACAACACCCTCGCGCTCGCCCCGCGGCTGGCCGTGGCCTACGAGCGCAACACCCAGACCAACCGCCGCCTCGAGGAGGCCGGGATCGAGGTCGTCCGGATCGCCGGTTCCGAGCTCGGCTCGGGCCGCGGCGGACCGAGGTGCATGTCCTGCCCGGTCCTCCGCGACGAGGTCTGACCCCACCGGGTGGCCCTCGACCCTGGCTGCTTGTGGGGTCGCTCGGGGTCACCCCGTGATGACAACCGGCCCCGCAAGCCGGGCAGCCGTCAGGCGTCGTACGCCTTGCCCCGCTTGAAGGTCCAGCCCGGGACCGCCGACATCTGCCAGGACGCCTCGAAGGTGCGCTCGTAGCCGACGTGGCTCAGGCGCCAGCCGTCGGGCGTGCGGACGTAGCGGTCGCGGTAGAACGCCGCACCCTCGATCGCGACGTCGTACTCCGGGACGAAGACCTTGTCGTGGAGGTACCACGTGCCCTCGGCCACGTCCCCGTCGACGGTGATCTCGGGGTGGTGGGCCTGGTGGAAGGTGATCCGGTCGGCCGGGAGGTTCTCGCTCATGTAGGCCACGAGGTCGTCGCGGGAGCCGAAGTCGAGGCCGGCGTAGGCCCCCGTCGCCTGGGGCACGAACAGCTCCGCGAACTCGTCCCAACGCTTGAGGTCGAGGCAGCGGAAGTAGGCGTACTTGAGCTGCTTGATCGCCTCGACGTCGTCGTGGTCCCGGGCCCGACCGGCGGGGCCGCCGCCGCTCACCGGCGGCCCGTCTTGAACAGCCCGCGCGCGATCTCCCGCGCCGCGGTGCGCATGAACTGCTTGGCCGCCGAGGACTGCAGCACCTCCGTCACCACGCTCTTCTCCTTCTTGGGCGTTCGGGTGCGCGACTGCCGGGGGTAGGGCACGTGCTCGCCGCCGGGGGCCGGCGAAGGAGCCGGCTCCTGGGCCGCCTTCTCCGCCCCTGCCTCGACCTTGCGGGCGAGCATCTCGTGGGCCGAGTCGCGGTCGACGGTCTCGGCGTACTTCGCGTGCAGCGGGCTCGCGGTGACCGCGGCCTGCATCGTCTCGGGGGAGGCAGGGCCCATCAGCGACTCCGGGGCGCGGAGACGGGTCCACGCCACGGGGGTCGGGGCGCCGCGCTCGTTCATCACCGTCACCACCGCCTCGCCGATGCCGAGCGTGGTGAGGACGCCACCCAGGTCGCCGTAGCCGCTGGTGGGGTAGGTGTCGACCGTCGCCCGCAGCGCCTTGGCCTCGTTGGGGGTGTGCGCGCGCAGCTGGTGCTGGATGCGCGACCCGAGCTGGGCCAGCACGTCGTCGGGCACGTCGGTCGGGGACTGGGTCACGAAGAAGACGCCGACGCCCTTGGAGCGGATCAGCCGGACCGTCTGGGTGATCGCGGACAGGAAGTCCTTGGAGGCGTCGGCGAACAGCAGGTGGGCCTCGTCGAAGAAGAACACCAGCGATGGCTTGTCGGGGTCGCCGACCTCGCGGAGGTCGTGGAACAGGTCGGCGAGCAGCCACATCAGGAAGGTCGAGAACAGCGCGGGCCGGTCCTGCAGGTTGGGCAGCTCGACCAGCGAGATGACGCCGCGGCCGTCGGGGGCGAGCCGGATCAGGTCGCGGGTGTCGAGCTCGGGCTCGCCGAAGAACGCGTCGGCACCCTGGTCGGACAGCGTGATCAGCTCGCGCAGGATGACGCCGGCGGTGGCCGAGGACAGCCCGCCGAGCGCCTTGAGCTCCGGCTTGCCCTCGTCGGAGGTGAGGAACTGGACGACCGACCGCAGGTCCTCGAGGTCGAGCAGCGGCAGGCCGGCCCGGTCGGCGTAGTGGAAGACCAGCCCGAGCGAGGACTCCTGGGTATCGTTGAGGCCGAGCACCTTGGCGAGCAGGGTCGGGCCGAAGGCGGTCATCGTCGCGCGGAGCGGGATGCCCGTGCCCTCGCCGCCCAGGGCGAAGTACTCCACCGGGAACCCGGTCGCGGCCCACTGCTGGCCCACCGAGGTGCTGCGGGCGGTCAGCTTGTCGCTCGGGGTGCCGGGGGTGGACAGGCCGGACAGGTCGCCCTTGATGTCCGCGGCGAAGACGGCGACCCCCGCGGTCGAGAGCTGTTCGGCGAGGAGCTGCAGCGTCTTGGTCTTGCCCGTGCCGGTCGCGCCGGCGACGAGCCCGTGCCGGTTGAGCATGCCCAGCGGGATCCGGACGGGCACCGCCTCCGGCCCGGCCAGGTGCTCGGCGTCGAGCATCAGCCCACCGAGCTCCAGCGCCGGGCCGTCGAAGGTGTAGCCGGCGCGGATCGTCTCCTCGAGGGAGCCGCCTCCAGGGGCGGGTGGGTCGGCACTGTTGTCTGGCATGGGCCGAACGTAACCGCTCGGCGGGCACGGCTCCATCCCCACTATCCTTCGCAGTGTGATCTTCAAGCGCGTGGGCTCCACGCGGCCCTACCCCGAGCACGGCCTCGAGTCGCGGGACTGGGCTGCGATCGCACCCGTGCAGGTGCGCCTGGAGGACCTGGTGACGACCAAGGCCACGCTGCAGCTCGACACCCTCCTCGGCGAGGACTCGACGTTCTACGGCGACCTGTTCGCCCACGTCGTGCAGTGGAAGGGCGACCTCTACCTCGAGGACGGGCTCCACCGGGCGCTGCGGGCGGCGCTGCAGAAGCGCTCCGTGCTCCACGCCCGGGTCCTCGACCTCGACTCGCGCAGCACGGCGGGAGAGGGCGAGTGAACCGCCGCAGCGGCCTGGCGGGCATCACCTTCCTCGTGCTCTTCGGCATCCTCGCGGTGGGCGTCGTCGTCGGCTGGCACGCCGTGAGCGAGCCGGTCCCCAGCCTCACCCAGGAGGAGCCGAGCGCGGGTCCGTCGTGCAACGCCGGCCTCGCGCCGGGCGACGTCGTGCGCACCGGCGACGTCACGGTCAGCGTCTTCAACGCCGGCAACCGGTCGGGCCTCGCCGACCAGACCCTCGGGCAGCTCACCGCGCGGGGGTTCCTGGCCGGCGACGTGGGCAACGCCCCCGCCGACGCCGCCAACGTGAAGTTCGTGCGCGTGCTCGCGCCGAGCAAGAACGACCCCGCGGCTCAGCTGGTCGCGCGCCAGTTCGGCCCGCAGACCCTGGTCCAGCCGACCCGGACCGACCTGGGGCCGGGCGTCGACGTCATCGTCGGCGACCGCTTCGTCGGCCTGGCCAAGGCGCCGCGCCAGCTCAAGGCCAAGGCAGCCGGCTCCGGCTGCTGACCCGGCTCACTCCAGCCAGGTCGCGAGCCGGCCCCTCAGCGACACCGCCCGCAGCCGGTCCTCGGTCTCGGCCCGCAGCCGACGCGGGGTGACGACCAGGACCTCGTCCCCGCGCCGCAGGACGGTGCGCCCGCTCGGCACCTTGGTCTCCCCGTCGCGGACCACCAGGGTGACCGACGCGCCCCTCGGCAGGCGCAGCTCGCCGACCTCCACCCCGTGCATCGCCGAGCGACGGGTGATCCGGATCTGGAGGAGGTCGACCGCGATCCGGTCCAGCGGGGCGGTCTCGATGTCGAGGTCACGCAGCTCGCTCGGATCGAGCAGGCGCAGGGTGCGCGCCAGCCACGGCAGCGTCGGAGCGGTGACCAGCGTGTCGATCACGACCAGCACGAACACCACGTTGAACAGGTCGCGCGCGCCCTCCACCCCGGCCGCCAGCGGGATCGTGGCCAGGACCACGGGCACCGCACCGCGCAGGCCCGCCCACGACAGGAACACCACGTCGGGCCAGGGCATGCGGGCCCACACCACGCTCGCCAGGACCGACAGCGGCCGGGCCACCAGGGCCAGGAGGCCACCGGCCAGCACCGCCTGCCACATCCCCGACCAGGTGAGCTGGTCCGGCGAGAGCAGCAGGCCGAGCATGACGAACAGCCCGATCTGCGAGAGCCAGCCAAGCCCCTCGATGAAGGACTTGGTCGCCGTGCGGTGCGGCATCTCGGTGTTGCCCAGCACGAGCGCGGCGGCGTAGACGGCAGCGAAGCCGGAGGCGTGCAGCAGGACCACCGCGACGCCGTACGACAGGATCGCGATGGACAGCACGGTGAGGGGGTAGAGGCCCGAGGCGGGCAGGGCGGCCCGGCGCATCGCCCACGCACCCGCACGGCCCAGGCCGAGCCCGAGGAGGACGCCGACGGCCAGCTCGTAGACGATCAGCCCGCCGACGTGCGCCACGCCCTCGTGGAACAGCTTGCCCTCGCTGGCGAGGATCACCAGCAGCACCGTCGGGGCGTCGTTGAGCCCGGACTCCGCCTCGAGCGGCCCCGTCAGCCGCCGCGGGAGGGGGACCCGTCGCAGCACGGAGAACACCGCGGCGGCGTCCGTGGGAGCCGTGACGGCTGCGAGGAGGACGGCGAGCTCCCAGCTGAAGCCGAGCCAGAAGTGGGCCATCAGCGCCATCGACCCCACCCCGACCGCGACCCCGACCGTGGCGAGCAGCGCGCCGGTCCGCATCGCGGGTCTGAGGTCCTGCCACGAAGTGGTCACGCCGCCCTCGGTGAGGATGATGATCAGCGCCGCGAAGCCCAGGGCGTGGGCGACCTCGGCGTTGTCGAACTCGATGCCGAGACCCCCGGTGCCGAGCACGACGCCCAACAGCAGGTAGATCAGGAGGCTGGGCAGACCCACCCGCACCGAGACCCGGACGGCGAGGACGGCGACCAGGATGACCGCGCTGCCGCCCAGCAGCGCCTGGTCGAGCTGCTCGACGTCGAAGTCCACGTCACCTCGTCTGCGGCAGGAGGCCACGACGCACGGAGTACGACGGAGCGCTGGGGGCGGGCGGGAGGACTCGAGTCTAGTGGTGCACCGGTCGCTCCCTAGGCTGGGCACGTGACCCTGGACCCCTCACCCGCCACGCGCCTCCAGGTCGCCCAGCGCGCGGACGTGCCGCCCTTCCACGTGATGGACCTCCTCGCGCGCGCCGCTCAGCGCCGGCGCTCGCACGGCGACCTGGTCAACTTCGTCGCCGGCCAGCCCTCGACCCCGGCACCCCGCGCGGTGCGCGACGCGGCCAAGCGGGCGCTGGACGACGACGTGCTGGGCTACACCGTCGCCACCGGGATCCCCGAGCTGCGCGAGGCGATCGCGGCCCACCACGCCCGCTGGCACGGCCTGGAGGTCTCCCCCGAGGAGGTCGTGGTGACCACCGGCTCGTCCGGGGGCTTCCTGCTGGCCTTCCTCGCCGCGTTCGAGGCCGGGGACCGCGTCGCGATCGCCCGACCGGGCTACCCCTGCTACCGCAACGTCCTGACCGCCCTCGGGTGCGAGGTCGTCGAGCTGCCCACCGGGCCGCAGACGCGCTTCCAGCCCACGGTCGCGATGCTCGAGGAACTCGAGCAGCCGGTGAAGGGACTGGTGGTGGCGAGCCCGGCCAACCCCACCGGCACCATGCTGGCCCCCGAGGAGCTCGGTGCCCTGGCGACCTGGTGCGAGGGGCACGGGGTCCGCCTGGTGAGCGACGAGATCTACCACGGCATCTCCTACGACTCGGCTCCCCCACCGGCCTCGGCGTGGCAGTGGTCGCGCACCGGGGTCGTCTTCTGCTCGTTCTCGAAGTACTTCTCGATGACCGGGTGGCGGCTGGGCTGGATGCTGGTCCCCGAGGACCTGCGACGCCCGGTCGACGTGCTCACCGGCAACTTCACGATCTGTCCCCCGGTGCTGTCCCAGCAGGCCGCGGTCGCGGCGTTCGACGCCTCGTCGTACGCCGAGTGCGACGGCCACGTCGCGAGGTACGCCGACAACCGTGCGGTCCTGCTCGACGGGTTGCGGTCGCTCGGGTGGACGCGGCTGGCGCCGGCGGACGGGGCGTTCTACGTCTACGCCGACCTCGAGGGGGTCACCGACGACTCGATGGGCTTCGCGCTGCGGCTGCTGGAGGAGACCGGCGTCGCGCTCACGCCGGGCGTCGACTTCGACACCGAGCGCGGCCACCACTTCGTCCGCCTGTCCTTCGCCGGGCACCGCGACGAGATCGAGACCGGACTCGAGCGGCTGGGTCAGTGGCTTAAGTCCTGATTCGGACATTTTACGCTTTTGTTGCAGGGAACTCCTCCGCGACGAGGCGCCCCTGGGTCACACTTGGCGTACGCCGCGACGGACCACCTCCGCCGCGGTGGCTTCACCCACCGACCCCTGCCCTTCGTCCTTCGTCTCCCGAGTGCTTCCTGCCACTCAGAAGACTCAGGGCAGGCTGCGTGACCTGTTGGACCCGATGCGTGGGGCGTCGGACCATCCAGGTGGAGGTCACGCGACCAGACGCCCCGGGCTGCCATCCCCAGCCCGGGGCGTCACCGCGTCCCGGGGCCGGGCCAGTCACTCAGGGCCGGAGGCCGTGCGCGACCAGCACCGCGTAGGGGTCCACGGGGTCGCCGTGCTCGCCGGTCGGCCGGATCTCCAGGTGCAGGTGCGCCCCGGTCACGTTGCCCGTGGCCCCGACGGTGCCGATCGGCTGGCCCACGGCCACGCGCTGACCCGGCGTCACGCCGATCGAGGTCTGGTGGCAGTACCAGGCCTCCCCGCCGCCGGGCAGGGTGATGATCGTGCGGTTGCCGTAGGAGCCGGCGTACCCGGCCTCCTTGACGACACCGGCCGCGATGGCGCGGATCTGGGTGCCGGCGGGCGCCGCGAAGTCGAGGCCGGTGTGCATCCCGCTGGACCACAGCCAGCTGCGGTCACCGAACCGGCCGGTCAGGTGGTAGCCGCTGACCGGCAGCGCCCAGGTGATCCTCTGGATCGTGACCGGGCGGGCGACCGGGGCGGGACGCGGGAGGGCACGCAGCGCCGGAGTGGCCAGGCTGCGCGAGGGCCGGGCCGCATCCTCGCGACCGGCGAGGACGGCGGCGGCGGGGGCGGTGCTCGCCGAGAGGCTCGGGGCCAGGCCGGCGGCGGCGAGCGCGGGCACCTTGTGCCGGGCTGCGGTCACCGGGAGCACGACCGTGACGACGAGGACGAGGACCATCGCGGCCACGGCGTAGGCGGCGGCGACGGAGGCCAGCGTGCGGCTCAGGCGGCGGGGTGCGCGGTGCGTCGGGCGGTAGGCGCGGCGACGAGAGGTCGTGGGCTGGTGCGGCATGACGCGGGCTCCTCCAAGCCCCTCCTCCGCCGGTCGATGGCGTGGCCGTCCCGAGAGCTTCCGTGGCGAAGGCAGTCCGGAAGCAGACAGCAAGCGTCCTGCTAACTTTTGTTAGCGCCCAGTAAGTCACGGGCACTCGCGCGGGTTCAACTCCTGGGGGGCAGAGGTGACCAAGCGCACGCGGGGCCGGCGGCCCGATCGGAGACCCTACGGGACGAGCGCCGGATGGGCCAGTCGGGCCAGGGTGCCCACCCGTTCGGACTATCAAACGTGATATTCATCGACGTACGACGGCGTGACTCGATCGTGCCATACGCCGTTTATCTGGACAAATCGCCTCAACCGACGAGGCGGACGGACCTCCAGGAGCCTGACATGCGCACGACCCTCGGGAACACCCAGCGAGCCGCTCTGGCGATCGGCAGCGCCGCGACCCTCGCCCTGCTGGGCCTGTCCACCCCGGCGTACGCCGCCCCCGGCCACGACGCCGCACCGTCCCGCTCCACCACCTCGCACTCGCACTCCGCGGCCGCCGGCCACGACCACCGCGCCAGCTCCAACAAGAGCGGCCGCGGCCACGACGACGACTGGCAGGCGCAGGCCGACCCCGACGGTGACGAGAACGGCGGGATCGACCAGCCCGGCGGTGCCGGCGGCGTCGACACCTCCGACCAGGACGGCAACAACGGCAGCGGCAACGACTCCGACTGCGAGGACGACAACCGCGGCAAGGGCGTCCCGGGGCACTGCAAGGAGAAGACCCACGGGAAGGGCGGCAAGCACGCCGAGGGTTCCAAGGGTTCCAAGGGCCCCAAGGTCACCGACGACACCGAGGACACCGGCGCCCCGTCGCGCGAGGAGCACGGCGCTCCCGGCGCCGAGCAGCCCGGCCCCCCGGCCGTCGAGCACGCCCCGGAGGGCTCGACCGACGACTCCGTCGACTCGCCTGGCGCCGGCACGCCGGCGGTGGAGGCCACCGACAGCACGGACAGCACCGACACGACGGACACCACCGAGGTGGCGGTGACCGAGGCGACGCGGCCCGTGGTCCTGGGCATCGAGCGGTTCGCCGACACCGTGGCCCCGCAGCGCTCCGCCAGCCCGGCTCGGGACGCCGCCGAGACCCCGGTGGCCGGCCCGGTCGCCGGCCCGGTCGCCCGCGCCGCGGCCGTCCTCCCGAACACCGGCGCGGACGCCGCGATGCTCGCCCTCCTGGCCGGCGGACTCGCCTCCGTGGTGGCCGGCACGGTGCTCGTGCGTCGCCGCCGCGAGGAGGCCTGAGCCTCTCGAGCTGCCTGACCATGGGCCCGGATCGCCACGATCCGGGCCCATGGTCCTGGGTGGGGGCAGGACCCTTCGACGACCCGGGCCCGCAGAGGTCCCGAGGGCCCCTGGACCACCGTCCTTGCCGAGGATGATTGGCGGCTCTATGTCCAGGTTCGCCGGTTTTTTCCCTGCATGCTCGTGTTCACCACAGCAGGTCCCCGCCGCCAGGCAGGGCCGCCGATCAGGGAGAACCACCATGCGCACCACCACCGGCACCCCCCTCACCACCCGCCTCTCGGTCGGTCTCGCCGCCTCGGCGGTCATGGTCCTGGCGAGCATGGCCTCCCCGGCGTACGCGACCCCCGGCAACGGCCAGGCCAACGGGCAGGGCAACGGCAACGGCTCGACCCAGGGCGCGTCTCCCTCCGACCCCGACGGCGACAGCAACGGCGGTCCGAACAAGCCGGGCACCGGCGACCAGGACGGCAACAACGGCAGCGGCAACGACGCCGACTGCGAGGACGACAACAACGGCCGCGGCGTCCCGGCTCGCTGCGGGACCACCGTCCCGGACGAGCAGCCCCCCGCCGACGACGCGACCGACGAGACCCCCGCCGACCAGGGCACGGACAACCAGGGCACCGACGACCAGGGCACCGACGACCAGGGCACCGACGACCAGGGCACCGACAACCAGGGTGACGAGGGCACCGACGACCAGGGCGAGGACACCACCGACGAGCAGCCCCCGGCCGACGACACCGACGAGACCACGGCCGACGAGAACACCGACGACACCACGCACGAGACGCCCGCCGACCAGGGCGACGCCACCGCCGACCAGGGCACCGACGAGGGCTCGGACCAGGGCACTGACGAGGGCTCGGACGGAAACACCGACGACCAGGGCGCCGACGACACGACCGACGAGCCCGTCGACGGCCTCAACCCGCGGGGCGGCGAGGACACCGACGAGCCCACCACCGACGAGCCGACCACCGAGGTCCCGGCCGTCGAGGAGCCCACCATGGGCAACCCGGGCGTCGAGGTGCCGGTGATCGACGACGTGCCCGCCGTCGAGGAGCCCACCACCACGCCGGTCGTCCTCGGCGTCGAGGAGTTCGCCCCGGCCGCCGCCGCCGCCGCGCCCGCCACGCGTCACCCTGCGGCTCCCGCCGGCCGCGTGGCCCCGGTCACCGCCCCCGCTCGCGCCGTCGCCGGCGTGCTGCCCAACACGGGGGCCGGCGCCGAGGACGGTCTGCTCCTCGTCGGCGGCGTGGCGATGACGTTCGCCGGGCTGGTGCTGGTGCGCCGCTCGCGCCGTACGCAGGCCTGACCCTCCCAGCTCCGAGAGGTGGAGAGACCCGCGAGCATGGCGCGGCGGCCTCTCCACCTTTCGGCCGCGAGGCTAGTCACTCATGGTCAATCCGGGCCGCCGTGTGGACCGCACGGCCTCGACCCATAGGACCAAGTTCCTGGTTCTCCCCCCAGAGGTCCCGATCGTCCGGCATGCTGGACCTTCCCTACCCCTGACCAAGGAGGCTCGCGATGCTCGCTTCCACGAAGCTCTTCCTCGCCCTCACCGGCTCAGCCGGCGCGGCCGTCGTGGGTGCCGGCCCCGTCCTCCACTCCGACCTCACCATCACGGCCCTGCTGGCCGGCGGGGTCGCCACGGTCACGGCCGGGATCTACCAGCTGGTGCGCTCCGCACCCGCGAAGTCCTGAGGGTCCCGCACCACCCGAACCTCCAGGCCCCGGCTCCTCGAGCCGGGGCCTTGCTGCGTGCCGGGAGGCGCGAGCCAGGGGCCGGAGAACACGACAGCCGGACCCCGTCGGGGTCCGGCTGTCTCCGATGTCCTGAGACATCACACGGCGGTGGCGGAGGGATTTGAACCCTCGGTGGGCTTTCACCCACAAACGCTTTCGAGGCGTTCTCCTTAGGCCGCTCGGACACGCCACCGCGGACGAGGGTACAGCAGCGGGACCGGGGTCATGAACGCAGGTCGGAGGTCCGCCGCGCCTCGAAGAACTCCCGCAGGACGGCCCCGCACTCGTCGGCCAGCACGCCGGCCACGACCTCGGGCCGATGGTTGAGCCGGCGGTCGCGCAGCACGTCCCACAGGGAGCCGACCGCGCCGGCCTTGGGGTCGTGGGCGCCGAAGACCACGCGGTCCACGCGGGCCAGCCCCGCAGCCCCGGCGCACATCGTGCAGGGCTCGAGCGTCACCACCAGCGTGCAGCCCTCCAGGCGCCACTCGCCCTGGGTCAGCGCCGCCTCGCGCAGCGCGACCACCTCGGCGTGGGCGGTGGGGTCGGCGCGGTCCTCGCGGTGGTTGCGCCCCCGTCCCACCACGACGCCGTGGGCGTCGAGCACGACCGCACCGACGGGTACGTCGTCACCGGACGACCCCGCCTCGGCGAGGGCCAGGCGCATGGCCGGCTCCCACCGGTCCCGGACGGCGGAGGGGAGGTCCACCTGCGTCAGGCGCTGACGCCCACGGCGTCGTCGTACAACGGGCCGAAGCCGAGCTTGTGGGCGATGTCGCCGAGCGCCTCGTCGGGGTAGAGCTCCTCGTCGTCGAGCAGCGCGCCCATGTCCATCGCCGGCAGGCCGAGGTCCGCGACGATGCCGAGGTCGCCGGCCGGCTCCTGGTCGTCCTCGTCGTCGGGCATGTCGAGCTCGAGGGTCTCGAGGACGGAGCGGGCCAGCGGCCACTCCGTCGCCGCGGTGACGTCGGAGAGCAGCAGCCGCACGTGGGACCCGGCGACGCGCGCGAGCACGAAGAAGTCCTCGTCGATCGACACCAGGCCGAGCGAGCCGAAGTCACCTGGCCAGCGGCGCAGCTCGGCGGCCAGCGCGTCCACGTCGTGCAGCTTGTCGTCGGAGATCTCCTCGACCCGCCAGACGTTCTCCTCGCGGTAGACCACGAGGGCGAAGTCGACCGCCTCGTCGTCGTCGTACCCGGACACCTCGGCTCCTTCCCGCCGCCGCAACGGCTCTGGTCGACCCATCGGTCCCGAGGGGGTCGTCGCCTCGATCATGACACCGGTCGCACGACGGAAGCCAGGCGAGAACGGACCTGTCTGCCGGTGGTCACTGTGACGTCGGCGAGTCGTCGGCGATTCGTTACGGTGTCGGCCATGCGCGTCCACGTCGTCGACCACCCCCTCGTCTCCCACAAGCTCACGACGCTGCGTGACCAGGGCACCGACTCCCCCACCTTCCGGCGTCTGGTCGACGAGCTGGTGACGCTGCTGGCCTACGAGGCCACCCGCGACGTGCGCGTCGAGCCGACCGAGGTGCAGACGCCGGTCGCGCCGGCCACGGGCGTGCGGCTGGTGACCCCGGCGCCGCTCGTGGTGCCGATCCTGCGGGCCGGCCTCGGCATGCTCGACGGCATGGTGCGGCTGCTGCCCACCGCCGAGGTCGGCTTCCTCGGGATGGCGCGCAACGAGGAGACCCTCGAGGCGATGACGTACGCCGAGCGGCTGCCGGCCGACCTGTCCGGGCGCCAGTGCTACGTGCTCGACCCGATGCTCGCGACCGGTGGCACCCTCGCCGCGGCGATCCACTTCCTCGTGGACCGCGGCGCCGACCACATCACCGCGATCTGCCTGCTGTCCGCGCCGGAGGGCGTGGAGCGGGTCGACCAGGAGCTGAGCGGCCTGCAGGTGCCGGTCACCCTGGTCACGGCCGCGATGGACGAGCGGCTCGACGACAAGGGCTACATCGTGCCGGGTCTCGGCGACGCCGGCGACCGGCTCTACGGCCTCGCCCACTGAGGGCAGCGCGGGGCCGGCGTGACGGCGTACGCCGCCCGCTGCGAGCCGCGAGCGGTCAGAGGGCCTCGACGCTCTTGAGCACCTTGCCGAGCATGTCCTTGGCGTCACCGAACAGCAGCGTCGTCCGGTCCTCGAAGAGCAGCTCGTTCTCGATGCCGGCGAAGCCGGGGCGCATCGAGCGCTTCATGAACACGACCTGCTTGGCCTCGTCGGCGTTGAGGATCGGCATGCCGTAGATCGGCGCGCCGGGCGTCGTCTTGGCGGCGGGGTTGACCACGTCGTTGGCTCCGACCACGAGCACGACGTCGGCGTCCTTGAACTCCGAGTTGATGTCGTCCATCTCGACCAGCTGCTCGTAGGGCACCTGGGCCTCGGCGAGCAGGACGTTCATGTGGCCGGGCATGCGACCGGCGACCGGGTGGATGGCGTAGTCGACCTTGGCGCCACGGGCGACCAGCAGGTCGACCAGCTCTCGCAGGGTGTGCTGGGCCTGCGCGACGGCCAGGCCGTAGCCCGGCACGATGATCACGCGGTCGGCGTAGTTGAGCATGATCGCGACGTCCTCGGGGCCGGCGGACTTCACCGGTCGGTCCGAGGCCTCGCCGGCGCCCAGCGTCGACCCGCCCTTGAGCGCGCCGAACAGGATGTTGGCGACCGAGCGGCCCATGGCACGGGCCATCAGCAGGGTGAGGAAGGTTCCGGAGGCACCGACGAGCGTGCCGCCGACGAGCAGCACCAGGTTGGACAGGACGTAGCCGCCCGCCGCCACGGTGAGGCCGGTGAAGGCGTTGAGCAGCGAGATCACGATCGGGACGTCGGCGCCGCCCACCGGCAGCACGAGCAGGGCGCCGAAGGCCAGGCCCACCAGGCAGAGCACGATGCCGACGAGCACCGAGGGACCGGACACGGTGAGCACCGAGAGCACGACCGCGACGAGCAGCATGCCGCCGAACGCCACCGGGAGACCGGGGAAGACCACCGGCCGCGAGGTCATCAGGTCCTGCAGCTTGGCGAAGGTGATCAGCGAACCGGAGAACGACACCGAGCCGACGAAGACCGTGAACGCCGTCGCGGCGAGGGTGAACCAGCCCGAGACGTCGCTGGGGTCCACCCCGGCGTTGTCGGAGATCGTGAGGATGCCGTTGAGCTCGATCAGCGCGACCAGCGCGGCAGCACCGCCGCCGACGCCGTTGAACAGCGCGACCATCTGGGGCATCTGGGTCATCTGCACGCGCTGGGCGCCGAAGACACCGCCGGCCACGCCCACGAGGATCGCCACCAGGATCAGCGGCACGTGGCGCGGGTGGTCGAGGTAGATGAAGGGCAGCAGGCAGGCGACGGTCGCCGCGGCGGCGCCGATCAGGTTGCCCGTGCGAGCTGTCTTGGGACCGGACAGGCCCTTGAGCGCGAGGATGAAGCCGACCGCGCAGATCAGGTAGGTGACTTGGACCCAGGTCGCCATCAGGCCGCGCCCTCCTCGTTGCGCGCAGGCTTCTTCTTGCGCGTGAACATCTGCAGCATGCGGTCGGTGACGACGAACCCGCCCACCATGTTGATCGTCGCCAGGACGATCGCGACCAGGCCCACCGCCACGGCGAAGCCGTTGGTGGTCTCGGCGGTCGCGATGATCGCGCCGAGCAGGATGACGCCGTGGATGGCGTTGGCGCCGGACATCAGCGGGGTGTGCAGCGTCGAGGACACCTTGGAGATGACCTCGATGCCGACGAACACGCTCAGCACGAAGATGGTGAGCCACACGACTCCGTCGTTCACGGCTGTCCCTCCTCAGGGGCGTTGTGGGCGGGGTCGGCGGGGTCGGCGGCCGGCATCAACCGGGTGGCGTCCGGGTCCGCGGTCGGCTGCGGAGCCGGCTCGGGCTCCGGCTCGGGGTCGGGGTCGGGCCCCTCGATCGCCTCACGAGTGGGCTTGTGGTGGATGCGACCGCCCTCGGTGACGCAGCTGCCGTCGACGATCTCGTCGGCGAAGTCCGGGGCGAAGCCGCCCGCCGACTCCTCGTCACCGGCGCGGGTCATCAGCGTGACCAGGTTGACGATGTTCTGCGCGTAGAGCTTGGAGGCCGGCCCCGGCAGCTGGGAGGGCACGTTGGCCCCGCCCCACACCTGGGCGTGGCCGATGCGGACCACCTCGCCGGCGACCGCGCCCTCGACGTTGCCGCCGGACTCGGCGGCCAGGTCGACCACGACCGAGCCGGGCTTCATCTGCTCGACCATCTCGCGCGTGACGAGCAGGGGCGCCTGGCGACCCGGCACCGCCGCGGTGGTGATGAGCGCGTCGGCGTCGGCCACGAAGGGCGCGAGCAGCTCCATCTGGCGGGCGGCACGCTCCTCGGTCATCTCGCGGGCGTAGCCGCCGGACCCCTCGAGCGTCTCGAGGTCGAGCTTGATCGGCACCGCCCCGAGGGAGGCGATCTCCTCCGCGGCGGCCGCACGGACGTCGTACGCCTTGACCACGGCGCCGAGGCGCTTGCAGGTCGCGATCGCCTGCAACCCGGCGACGCCGGCGCCGAGGACGACCACCTGCGCGGGCTGGACCGTGCCGGCGGCCGTCATGTTGAGGGGGAAGAAGCGGCGCAGCATGCCCGCCGCGACGATCGCGCAGCGGTAGCCGGACACCAGTGCCTGCGAGGAGAGCGCGTCCATCGACTGGGCGCGGCTGATGCGCGGCACGAGCTCCATCGCGAAGGACGTGAGGCCACAGTCGCGCAGGTCGGCGACGAGCTCGTGCGACTGGTTGACCGGGAGGAACGACATGGTCGCCGTGCCCTCCGGCAGCCGCCTCACCACCGAGCGGTCGAGGGGGTTGACCGAGACCACCAGCACCGCGTCGGCGTAGGGGTCCTCGCTCACCTCGGCACCGGCCTCGGCGTAGTCCTGGTCGGAGTACTGCGCGAGGTCCCCGGCCCCGGTCTCCACGGCAACCGTGTAGCCGAGCCTGGTCAGCTTCTCGACCAGCTCCGGGACCATGGCGACGCGCCCCTCACCCGGCCTGGTCTCTCTGGCGACAGCGATCTTCACCTGCCGGACCCTACTTGTCCGCGCAGACCCAAGACCAACCGATGAGACGTGTGTCTCAGGGCCGTCCGGACCCGGAGGAGAACGCGAATTCCTGTCAGGACAACGGGTCCTCGCGGCGGTGCACGCTCACCGCGTAGCCCGGGTCGCCGTCCTCGGGCCACGGCTCCCCGCTCCACCCGGCGTGGCGGGCCACGAGAGCGAGGCCAGCGGCGAGGCAGGCCTCGTCGTACGCCGCGAGGGGGAGCAGCGGGGTGCCGGATGGCAGGTGGTCGCGGTCGGTGCCGAAGCCGGCGACCAGCAGCCCTCCCGGCGCCAGCTGGCCCGCGAGCGCGGCCATCGTCGCGGGCAGCGCGGCGGCCTCCACGAAGGGGACGACGTTGCCGGCCATCACCACCAGGTCGTACGGCGTGGCAGGCGCCGGCAGCGCGCCCAGGTCGGCCACCCGCCACTCCAGCCCCGGCCAGCGCCGTCGGGCCTCCTCGACCATGGAGGGGTCGACGTCGACGCCCGTCACGGTGTGGCCGCGCGAGGCGAGCCGGGCGGCCACCCGACCAGTGCCGCAGCCGGCGTCCAGCACCCGTGCACCCGGACCCAGCAGGGTCTCGACGAAGTCCGCCTCGCCGTGGGCGTCCGGGCGCTCGGCGACGGCGTCGAACCGCTCGGCGTAGGCGCCCGCGTAGCCGTCACCGCCGAAGGACCCCCGCGCGACCCGACGCCAGAGCTCCCCGGGCTCACCGGGCGCACCGGCACCGGAGGGCGTCACGAGCCCGGCAGGACGCGGCGGATGGTCACCCGGAAGTCGCAGCCCTCGTCGGGGCCGGAGCGCAGCTCGACGCTGCCGCCCTGCGCCTCGACGAAGTGCTTGACGATCGCCAGCCCGATGCCCGTGCCCGGCGCGCTGGTGGCGGTCGCGGGGCTGCGGTAGAAGCGGTCGAAGACCTTCTCGTGCTCCTCCTCGGGGATGCCCACCCCCTCGTCGCGCACCGAGAGGACCACCGTCTCCGGCGCGACGTCCACGTCGAGGTGGATCGCCGAGCCCCGGGGGGAGAACTTCGCGGCGTTGGTGAGGAGGTTCTCCAGCACGCGCAGGAACGCGCTGCGATCGACGACCACCTCGAGGTCCGCGTCGACCCGGTTGTCGACGTGGTGGTCCTCCAGGGCGGTCGCGGTGTTGCGCAGCGCCTCCTCGAGCAGCTCGCCGAGCACCTGGGTCTCCAGCTCGACCTTGAGCTTGCCGCGCTCGAGCCGCGAGAAGTCGAGGAGGTCCTGGATGAGGAAGTCGAGGCGACCGCCGGCGTGGTGGATGCGCTGGACCATGTCGCGCTTGCGCGACTCCTCGGTGACGTCCCAGGAGCCGACCAGCCACTCTGCGAACCCCTTGATCGCGGTGAGCGGCGTGCGCAGCTCGTGGGAGACGGTGGCGAGGAAGTCGGTGCGCAGCCGGTCGACCTCGCGCAGCCGCGCGGACGCCTCCCGCTCCCGCTCGGCGGCCAGGCGCTGGCTCTGCTCGATCTGCCGGCGCGCGGTGACGTCGCGGATCGTCGCGCACACGCTCACCGTGCCGTCGGCCTCGATCGGGCTCAGCGAGATCTCGACGGGGAACTCGGTGCCGTCCTTGCGCAGCGCGGACAGCTGGAGGTTGGCCCCCATCGGGCGCAGCCGGGGACTGCGCACGAAGCGGCGGCGGTGCTCGGGGTGACGACCGCGGTAGCGCAGCGGCATGAGCACCTCGATCGGCTGCCCGATCAGCTCCTCGCGCTCGTAGCCGAACAGCCGCATGACCTGCCCGTTGACCAGCTCGATCGCGCCGGTGTCGGAGACGATCACCATCGCGTCGGGGGCCGACTCGATGACCCCGCGGAAGCGGTTGTCGGCGAGCTTGCGGGCGGTGATGTCGCGGATCGCGGCGCACACGATCACGCCCTCCGGGGTCTGGAGGCTCGACAGCGAGATCTCGGCGGGGAACGCCGTCCCGTCCTTGCGGCGCGCCGAGAGCTCGGGACGCAGCCCGAACGTGCGGTGGCCGCCGCCGCCGCGCAGGTAGCCCTCCCGCAGCACCGGGTGGGCGCCTCGTGACCCCAGGGGCACCAGCAGCTCGACCGGCTCGCCGAGGAGCTCCTCGCGGGCGTAGCCGAACAGCTTCTCGGCCTGCCGGTTGACCAGGGTGATGAGCCCGGCCTGGTCGACGGCGACCATGGCGTCCGGCGCCGCGTCGAGCAGGCCGCGAAACCGCGCCTCCGTCGTACGACGCTCGGTGACGTCGCGGATCGCCGCGGCGTAGGTGCGGCCGTGCTCCCGCTCCTCGAGCGGGCTCAGGGAGATCTCGACCGGGAACTCCGAGCCGTCGGAGCGCAGCGCGTAGAGGTCGAGGCCGGCGCCCATCGAGCGGGTGCGGGGGTTCTCGGCGTACTGCCGGCGGAACACCGGGTGCTGGCCACGGAACCGCTCCGGCACGAGCATCTCGACCTTGCGGCCGAGCAGCCGGAAGCGGTCGTAGCCGAACATCAGCTCGGCCTGCTGGTTGACCATCTCGATCTCGCCCTGCTCGTTGAGCAGGATCATCGCGTCGGGCGCGGCCTCGATGAGGCCCTCGTAGCGGGTCTCGCGCCGCACCCGGTCGGTGACGTCGCGCGCGATCGCGGCTCCGCCGACCACCCGCCCGAGGTCGTCGTGGATGGGCGTCACCGAGAGCGAGATGTGGAGCCGACGACCGTCGCGGTGGAGCCGGGTGGTCTCGTGGAGGGTCACCCGCTCGCCCGCGGAGAGACGGTCGAGGATCTCGTCGATCTCCTCCACGGTCTCGGGGGCCGCGACCATGCGGATCGACTGGCCGACCGCCTCCTCGGCGGTCCAGCCGTAGAGCTCCTCGGCACCGTGGTTCCAGAACGTGATCGTGCCGTCGAGGTCCTTGCAGATGACCGCGTCGGTGGCCTCGCGGACGACCGCGGCAAGGGTCGCGTCGACGGCTCGCCGGGCGTCGACGATCTGGCCGATCGCCTCGTCGCGGCGCTGCGCGGTGTCCCCCTCGCCCTCCTCGGCCGCCCGGCTGACCGCCTCGACGAACTCCTTGCCGTCGAACGGCTTGACCATGAAGTCGTGGGCGCCCGCCTCCCAGGCGGCGGCCTGGTCCTTCTTGTGCGTCCGCGCGGTCAGCATGAGCACCGGGATCGCGGCCGTGGCGGGCTCGGCCTTGAGCCGCCGCAGCACCTCGACGCCGTCGAGGTCGGGGAGCATGTAGTCCAGGACGATGACGTGGGGGTGCTTGACCGCGGCCAGGTCGAGCGCGAGTTGGCCGTTGCCCGCCTCGATCACCTCGAAGCCGGCGCCCTCCAGGTGCAGCGTGCACACCAGGGCGATGTCCGGGTCGTCGTCGACCACGAGTGCCAGGCGCTTGTGCGACACGGGAGACTCCCACTCTCGGCGGCTCGCCCACCCCCGGACGCGCGCCGCATCGTCGGCTCGATCCTAGTGTCGACGGGTCCGCCCCGAGGCCGGAACCTCGAAGGTGCGCTCAGCCGCCGTCGGAGGCCGAGATGGTCTGGGCGAGCCCGACCAGGTGGGCGAGCCGGGCGACCTCCGAGTCGAGGATGTCGGGTCCGCCGCGGCGGCCGATCACGACCAGGCCGTCCTCCCCCAGCGGGGCGCCGGCGACCACGTTGCCGGTCAGCATGCTCCAGTCGGGGTCCACCTCGAGCCGCGCGGCACGCCTGAGCGGGAGCCAGCGCGCCTGCTCGTCGCCCAGGTCGGGGGCCGCCGAGGTCGAGTGCACCTGCTTGACCCCTCCACCGGTGACGCTCAGCCGGGTGGCCCAGTCGGCGCGGAACGCGACGGGCAGCAGGTCGACCAGGTCGTCGTACGCCGTGGGTGGGTTCTGCGTGAGCTGCTCGACCACCTCGAGGTCGAGGAACACGTTGCCGCCGGCGGCGTAGCGGGAGATCCACAGGACGGTCACGCCGTCGAGGGTGTTGCAGGCCGACACCACCGAGTCGGGCATCGTGCCGGGCGCGACCTCGAGCAGCACGTCGTCGACGGCGGTGCCGTCCTCACGGTGCTCGACGATCTCGATCGCCTCGATGTCACCACCGGCCTCACCGATGGCGGTGGCGACGCGACCCAGGCTCCCGGGCACGTCGGGCAGCGAGACGCGCAGCAGGTAGGGCACGGTCGCGGTCCTCCCCTCCAGCACCCGCTGGGGCGACGGATGCAGAGGCAGACTATCGCTGGCCGGGCCGGGCGGCCGGGCGCGATCTCAGCCGCCGGTTCGCCCCAACGGGTGGGTCGACCGGACCTCGTAGCGCGGCCGTCCCCGCGGCCCCTCCCCGAGGAACGACTCGACCAGCACCGCCTCCTCGACCAGGAAGGGACGCGAGGCCCACCCCTCGAGCAGGCGGACCCAGCGGACGACGTCGGCCGGGCGCCGGGTGCGCGCCAGGGTCACGTGCGGGCGGAAGCGCGCGCCGTCGGGTGGCGCCCCTGCCCGGGCGGCAGCGGCGCGGGCGCCGGTCGCCAGGCGCCGCAGCTCCTCGCGGTCCTGCTCCTCGCCGCGCACGTCGGCGTACACCAGCTTGGCGTGGGCGACATCCGGGAACGCCCCACCCCCGCCGAGCCGCAGCGTGAAGGGGGCGCGTCGGCGCGCGGCCCGGTCGAGCCGCTCCTCCAGGTCGTCCAGGGTGGGCTCGGGCACGCGGCCGAGGAAGGCCAGCGTGACGTGCCACGACGCGGCCACCGTCCAGCGGAAGTCACCGGCCTCCCGGCGCGGCGCGAGGAAGTCCTCGAGCTCCTCGACCACGTCCTCGGGAGGGACGACGGCCACGAACATCCGGTGGGGCACGGCCCCATCCTGCCGCGACCCGGCCCGGCGTACTCCGACGTACGCGTCCCCGGCCCGGCGTACTCCGACGTACGAGCTGCCGATGTCCGATATGTCCAGCGCGTACGTCGGAGTACGCCTGGCGGGTGGCTAGAGGATCGCGCCGGGGGTGTACGCCGCCGCGTCGGGGTGGCGGGCGACGACCGCCTCCACGCGACGCACGACCTCGCGGACCTGGTCGACGGCCGCGCCGGTGAAGGTGATCGGGTCGGAGACGAGCGCGTCGAGGTCCGCGCGGGAGAGCCCGAGCGACGGGTCGGCGGCCAGCCGCTCGAACACGTCGTTCTCGGCCTGGCCGCGGCGCATGTCGAGGGCGACCCCGACGGCCGCCTTCTTGATCGCCTCGTGGGCGGTCTCGCGGCCGACCCCGGCACGCACCGCGGCCATGAGCACCTTGGTGGTGGCCAGGAACGGCAGGTAGCGGTCCAGCTCGCGCTGGATCACCGCGGGGAACGCCCCGAACTCGTCGAGCACGGTGAGGAAGGTCTGGAACAGCCCGTCGGTGGCGAAGAACGCGTCCGGCAGCGCCACCCGGCGTACGACGGAGCACGAGACGTCACCCTCGTTCCACTGGTCGCCGGCGAGCTCGCCGACCATCGAGAGGTGCCCGCGCAGGATGACCGCGAGGCCGTTGACCCGCTCGCAGGACCGGGTGTTCATCTTGTGGGGCATCGCGGAGGAGCCGACCTGCCCCTCCTTGAACCCCTCGGTGACCAGCTCGATGCCGGCCATGAGACGGATCGTGGTGGCGAGGTTGGACGGGCCCGCGACCAGCTGGACCAGCGCGGAGACGACCTCGAAGTCCAGCGAGCGGGGGTAGACCTGGCCGACGCTGGTGAGCACCTGCTCGAAGCCGAGGTGGGCCGCCACCCGCTGCTCGAGCTCGGCCAGCCGGGTGGTGTCGCCGTCGAGCAGGTCGAGCATGTCCTGGGAGGTGCCGACCGGGCCCTTGATGCCGCGCAGCGGGTAGCGCGCGGCCAGCTCCTCCAGGCGCTGCACGGCGACGAGCATCTCGTCGGCGACGGTGGCGAAGCGCTTGCCGAGGGTGGTCGCCTGTGCGGCGACGTTGTGCGAGCGGCCGGCCATCACGGTCGCCTGGTGCTCGGCGGCGAGCCGCGCGAGGCGGGCGAGGGCCGCGACCGCGCGGTCGCGCACCAGCCGGAGGGACGAGAGCACCTGGAGCTGCTCGACGTTCTCGGTGAGGTCGCGCGAGGTCATGCCCTTGTGGATGTGCTCGTGACCGGCGAGCGCGCAGAACTCCTCGATGCGCGCCTTCACGTCGTGCCGGGTGATCCGCTCGCGCGCGGCGATCGAGGCCAGGTCGACCTGGTCGACGACCGCCTCGTAGGCCTCGACGACGCCGTCGGGGACGGCGACGCCGAGGTCGCGCTGGGCCTCGAGGACGGCGATCCAGAGCCGGCGCTCGAGCACGATCTTGTGCTCCGGGGACCAGATCGCGGCGAGGTCGGCCGCGGCGTAGCGGGTGGCCAGGACGTTGGGGACGGTCATGCGAGCTCAGACTCCCTGGGCGATGTCGGTGCGGTGCTGGGCGCCGTCGAAGTGGATGCGGCCCACGGCGTCGTACGCGCGGGAGCGGGCATCGGCGACGTCGTCGCCGACCGCGGTCACGGCCAGCACACGACCGCCGGCGGTCACGACGCCGCCGTCCTGCGAGGCGGTGCCGGAGTGGATCACGTCGACACCCTCGACGGACTCGGCGTCCTCGATGCCGGTGATCACGTCGCCCCTGCGCGCGGACTCGGGGTAGCCGGCCGAGGCGATCACCACGGTGACCGCGGCGCCCCCTCCCCAGCGCGGCGGGTCGACCTCGTCGAGCCGGCCGTCGGCGGCGGCCTTGAGGAGGACCCCGAGCGGGGAGGACAGCCGCTGCAGCAGGGCCTGGGTCTCCGGGTCGCCGAAGCGGGCGTTGAACTCGACGACCCGCACGCCCCGCTTGGTCAGCGCGAGCCCGGCGTAGAGCAGCCCCGCGAACGGGGCTCCCCGACGGTCCATCTCGCGCACGGTCGGGACCAGCACCCGCTCGGTGACCTCGTCCACGAGCCCGGGCGGCGCCCAGGGCAGCGGGGTGTAGGCGCCCATCCCCCCGGTGTTGGGTCCCTGGTCGCCGTCGAGGGCGCGTTTGAAGTCCTGCGCGGGCTGGAGGGGGTAGACGGTCTCGCCGTCGGTGATCGCGAAGAGCGACACCTCGGGTCCGTCGAGGAACTCCTCGATGACCACGCGCTCGCACGCCGCCGCGTGGGCGAGCGCGACCTCGCGGTCCTCGGTCACCACGACGCCCTTGCCCGCGGCGAGACCGTCGTCCTTCACGACGTACGGCGCCCCGAAGGCGTCGAGCGCGTCCGCGGCCTGCTCGGGGGTCGTGCAGACGCGAGCCATCGCGGTGGGGACCTCCGCGGCGGCCATGACGTCCTTGGCGAAGGCCTTGGAGCCCTCGAGCCGAGCGGCCTCCGCGGTCGGCCCGAAGCAGGAGATGCCGGCCGCGCGGACGGCGTCCCCGACCCCGGCCACGAGGGGGGCCTCGGGACCCACGACGACCAGGTCGACGCCGAGCCGGGTGGCCAGCGCCGCCACGGCCTCGCCGTCCATCGGGTCCACCGGGTGGAGGGTCGCCACCTGGCTCATGCCGGGGTTGCCGGGCGCCACGTGGACCTCGCTCACCCCGGGGTCCCGGGACAACGCCAGGGCGAGCGCGTGCTCGCGGCCACCGGTGCCGATCACGAGGGTCCTCACGGCGCACAGGCTAGACGAGCCGCGCCAGGTGCCCGCACCACGCGCAGGTCCCTGGAATCCGCCGACCTGCTCGGATTCGGCCCGCCCCGCGACCCGGGGCGCTACCTTTCCCCTGACTGGTCGCACCACCGGGCGTGTCTCCGCACATCAGGGCAACAGGACGGAGGGGGTGCTGCATGCGCGTGGTCATCGCCGACAACGACCCCGACGCCCTCGAGCTCGCGCTGACCGACCTCCGCCTCGAGGGTCACGAGGTGCACCCGGCCACCGACGCCGCCGGCGCGCGCGCCCTGGTCGAGACGGTCGGTCCCGACGTCGTGGTCCTCGACCACCGCATGCCGCCCGGCCCCACCGGGCTGGAGCTGGCCGAGGAGCTGGTCGGCGTCGGCACGACCGCCCGGATCGTCATCTACAGCAACTACCAGGACCCCACGCTCCGTGCCCGCGCGGCACTGATCGACGTCCCCTTCCTGGCCAAGGGCAACCTGCGCACGCTCCGTGCCGCGGTGGAGGGGCAGGTCCACGGTGGGTGAGGGCACCGGGCTCGGACTGGTCTCCAAGGTCGTCGCCGCGGTCGTGGCCCTGGTCGGCGTGCTCGCCGGGGTCGCGGTGGTGCTCTCCGCCCAGCACACCGCCGGCCTCGAGGCCGACAACCGCACCCGTGCGGCTGCGGCCAACGCGGTCCCCGTCGTCGCGGCGGCCCTGCGCAGCGCGATGACCACCGTCGAGACGGGTGGCGGCAGCGGCGCGCGGGAGGTCGAGCTCGACCAGGTCCGGGCGGAAGGCATCCCGGCCGATCTCGTCGTGCAGGCGCGGGACACCGGCAAGGCCCTCCTGGCGGACACCGGCCTCGTCGTCGCCCCCCACTACGGCGCCCCGGCCCCGCCCGAGAGCGTCGCCGCGCGACGGGACGCCTTCGTCGGCCTGTACGTCGCCCCTGTGCGCATCGCCTCCACCCTGAGCCGGCTGCGTCCCCCGGACGGCGGGGTCACGATCACCGGCCCCTCACGGATGGTCGGTTCGATCGGTGGCACCCGGCCCGGCGACGCGTCGTCGTACACGGTGACGCTCTCGACCGCCCTCGCGCCGGGGTGGGACGTCACCGTCTGGACCCCGGGCGGGCAGGCGGGTCCGGGGGCGTGGCTGGTGGCCGCCCTCTGCGTCCTCGCCGGGCTGCTCGGCGGCCTGTGGGTCGTGCGCCGAGGCCGCGTCGTCGCCGACACCGCGGCCGAGCTCGACCAGCTGCGGCACCAGAGCAGCGTGCTGGCGGGGTTGGCCGGCGTCGCACAGCGCAGCCTCGACCTGGCCGACGTGCTGCCCGCGGTCACGACCCAGCTGAGCGACGCCCTGGGCCTGCGCGGCATCTCCCTGACCACGCCGACCCGGGACGGCGAGGAGCGGGCGTTCTTCCGCAACGGCGAGCTGCCGACGCCCGCCCCCGGCTCCGCGCTCCCCGAGAGCGTCCCTCCGGGCCGGTCGCTGTCCCTCCTGCTCGCCCGGGGCGGGCGGACGATCGCGCGGCTCAACGTGCTGGCAGGGCGCCCCCTCGACGCCGAGGACATGGCCACGCTCGAGGCCGCCGGCGAGATCCTCACCTCCGCGCTCACCAACGCGGAGGCGTTCGCCCAGCAGCGGGAGGCGCTGCAGCGCCTGCGCTCGGTCGACGAGCTCAAGACCGTGTTCCTCGCCACCGCCTCCCACGAGCTGAGGACCCCCGTCGGCGTCATCTCGGGCTTCGCCGAGCTGCTGTCGGCCCACGTGGAGACCCTCAGCGCGCAGAAGGTCCGGGAGTACGCCGCCCGCATCGACGCCACCGCCCAGCAGCTGGGCTCCCTGGTGGAGAACCTCCTCGACTTCTCGCGGATGGAGCGCGGCATCGTCGGGCAGGGCGAGCAGGACGACCTCGACCTGGGCGACACCGTGCGTCGCATCCTCGACGAGCACCAGGACCTCTCGGCCCACCACGAGGTCGTCCTGGCCACGGCGCCCGAGCTCGTGGTCAGGGGCACCGAGCACGCCGTCGAGCGGGTGCTGACCAACCTCGTGGGCAACGCCGCGAAGTACTCCCCCGCCGGCACCACGATCCGGGTGCACGTCCGCGAGGAGGGCGGCAAGGCCGTGCTCCACGTCGACGACGAGGGCGCCGGGGTGGCGCCCGCCGACCGCGACCAGGTGTTCAGCCGCTTCTACCGCGGCAGTGGCGACGCGGTGACCAACACCCGTGGCGCCGGTCTCGGGCTCGCGATCGTCCACGAGTTCGCGGCCTCCATGGGCGGTGTCGCGTCGGTGACGGAGGCCCCGTCGGGCGGCGCCCGCTTCACCGTCAGGTTCCCGCTCGCCGACCGGACCGACCCCTCGTTGCCCGCCACGCGGGCCCCTGCCGAAGGAACGACCGATGTCCTCACGTGACCGCTTCGTCCCGGCCGTCGCCGGGCTCGCCGTCCTCCTGGTCGGGATCGTCATCGTCGCCCTGCTGCGAGGGGCCGAGCAGGACGGCACCCACGCCCTCGAGGACGCCAAGCAGGCGCAGGTGCAGACCACCGCCCAGAGCTTCGACGCCCGCGTGGTGTCCACGTTCCAGTCGCTGTCGGGGCTGGGCTCGCGACCCTGGGAGCTCACCTTGCGCAGCAAGGCCGACCAGGCCGTCCTCGACACCTTCACCATCGACCCCGATGCCGAGTCGGGCAGCTTCCTGGTCGACAAGCAGGACCGGATCGTCAGCGGCACGCTCCTGCGCCCGGGCAAGCTCGGGTCGACGTACGACGCCCCGGGCTGGGAGCAGGCCAAGACCAAGCTGGCCTCGGCCCCCGCGGTCATGCTGCCGGTGGCCGACTCGGGCGTGACCAGCGAGCTGCCGTCCTACGCCTTCGCGGTCGCGATCCGCGACCCCAAGGACCCGAGCAGCGTGCGCGGCGCCTTCGTCTTCGAGGGGGCGCTGAGCAAGGACTCCGCGTTCAACCAGGAGATCCAGGGGCTCGCTGACACCAGCGCCAGCACCGAGAGCTGGCGCTTCGTCGACGACAGCGGCCGGGTCGTGGCCACCTCGACGGCCACCGGGCTCGGCGAGAAGGTGCCTGCCTCCCTGGTCGGGCTCGCGCCCGGCAAGCACGAGATCGGCGACGACCTCGTCTTCAGCGCCGACGTCCCGTCGGTGGGGTGGCGCGTGATGTTCACCCAGCAGAAGGACGAGTTCGTCGGCCCCCTCGCCGGCCCCCTGCAGACCGTCGGGCTGATCCTCATCGTCGTGCTGCTGGCGACCGGACTGCTGCTGACCGTCGTGCTGGCGCGGCGGCTGCGCCAGGAGCGCGAGGAGCGTCGTCGCCTCCAGGAGCTGACCCGGTCGCAGGAGGAGTTCATCTCGGTGGTCTCCCACGAGCTGCGCACGCCGGTCTCCGGGGTCCTCGGCTTCCTGCAGACCAGCCTCGACCACTGGGACGGCATGGACGACGGCGAGCGGCGCAACGCGGTCAGCCGGGCGTTCCTCAACGCCCGCAGGCTCCAGGCGATGACCCGGGACGTGCTCGACACCGAGAGCCTGGAGTCCGGTCGCTTCGGCTACGTGATGGGCCCGGTCGACCTCGCCGACGAGGTCCGCACCGCCGCCGACGCGTTCGGTCCCAGCGGGGTCGAGATCTCCGTGCCCGTGGACGCCGTGCCCGTGGAGGGCGACGCCGACCGGCTCCAGCAGGTGCTCACCAACCTGCTCGACAACGCCCGCCGCAGCGCGCCGGCCGACACCCCTGTCCGCGTCGACCTGGGCCTCGACGGCGACCTCGCCCGTCTCACCGTCGAGGACAGCGGCAGCGGCATCGACCCCGACCAGCTGGAGCGGATCTTCGACAAGTTCGTCCGCGGCCGCGAAGGCGCGGTGTCCGGCACCGGACTCGGGCTCTACATCGCGCGCCAGATCGTCGAGGCCCACCACGGACGCATCTGGGCCGAGAGCCGCCCGGGTCAGACCCGCTTCGTCGTCGAGCTGCCACTGAGCCGGGTCGCGGCGCCTAGACTCGCCACACCATGACGAGCGCACCTGCACCCGAACGTCCGACCGTCCTCGTCGCGGACGACGAGCCCGACATCCGGGAGCTCGCGCGGGTGCTGCTGGAGATGGACGGCTTCGACGTCGTGGGGGAGGCGGTCGACGGCGAGCACGCCGTGGAGCAGTACGTCGAGCTCGACCCGCCGCCGGTCCCCAACGTCGTGCTCCTCGACAACCGCATGCCGCGGCTGGGCGGGCTCGACGCCGCCGAGCGCATCCTGCAGCACCACCCCGGACAGATCGTCGTGCTCTTCTCGGCACACCTCGACCCGGCCGTGACCACCCGCGCCCGCGAGCTCGGCGTCCGGGCCTGCGTGTCCAAGGTCGACACCGCCAAGCTGCCGCGGATCCTGCGGGACCTGCTCGACGGCTGAGGGCCGGGCGCGCTCAGCGCAGGACGATCGACTCCTCGCGGCCGGGCCCGACCCCGATGCCCCAGAACGGGGCACCCGAGAGCTCCTCGAGCCGGCGGACGTAGGCCTGGGCGTTGGCCGGCAGGTCCTCGAAGGTGCGGCAGCCCGAGATGTCCTCGCGCCAGCCCGGCAGCATCTCGTAGACGGGCGTGGCGTGGTGGAACTCGGTCTGGGTCATCGGCATCTCCTCGACCCGCTCGCCGTCCACCTCGTAGGCCACGCAGACGGGGATCTCGTCCCACTCGCCGAGGCAGTCGAGCTTGGTGAGGAAGAACTCGGTGAGCCCGTTGACCCGGGCGGCGTAGCGGGCGATCACCGCGTCGTACCAGCCGCAGCGCCGGGGACGGCCGGTCGTGGTGCCGAACTCCGCGCCGATCTGGCGCAGCTTGTCGCCGTCCTCGTCGAACAGCTCGGTCGGGAAGGGGCCCGCGCCGACCCGGGTCGTGTAGGCCTTGATCACCCCGATGATGCGGTCGATGCGCTTGGGGCCGATGCCCGCACCCGCCCCGACGCCGCCGGCGATCGGGTTGGAGGAGGTGACGAACGGATAGGTGCCGTGGTCGACGTCGAGCATCGTGGCCTGGGCGCCCTCGAACAGCACGACCTTCTCCTCGTCGAGCGCCTGGTTGAGCACCAGCGAGGTGTCGGCGACCATCGGGGCGAGCCGCTCGGCGTAGCCCCCGATCTCCTCGAGGATCTCGTCCACGCTGATCGCGCGCCGGTTGTAGACCTTGACCAGCAGGTGGTTCTTGACCTCGAGTGCGGCCTCGACCTTGGCGGCCAGGATCTTCTCGTCGAAGACGTCGGCGACCCGCACGCCGATGCGGTTGATCTTGTCGGCGTACGCCGGGCCGATGCCCCTGCCGGTCGTGCCGATCTGGTTCTTGCCGAGGAAGCGCTCGGTGACCTTGTCGATCGCGGTGTGGTAGCTGGTGATCAGGTGCGCGCTGCCCGACAGCAGCAGCGACGAGGTGTCGACTCCGCGGGCCTCGAGGCCGTCGACCTCGGTGAGCAGGACGCGGGCGTCGAGCACGACGCCGTTGGCGATCACCGGGGTGCACCCGGGCGTGAGGACGCCGCTGGGCAGCAGGTGGGTGGCGAACTTCTCCCCGTTGACCACGATGGTGTGGCCCGCGTTGTTGCCGCCCTGGTAGCGCACGCAGTAGTCGATCTCCGACCCCAGCAGGTCGGTCGCCTTGCCCTTGCCCTCGTCGCCCCACTGGGCGCCGAGCACCACGATCGCCGGCATCTGCCACCACTCCGAGCCGTCTCGCGCCGGGGCCGCCCGTGAGCGGGTCCCCGACAAGTCGAAAGCCCCGGGGGTGCAACCAGCACTCCGGGGCTCTTGCGACCCGACGATACCAAATCGCGCGCCTGCCGAGCGGGCGTCGGTGGCCGGCCCCCGGGGCCAGGAGGGCCGTGCCCCACCGGGAGGGAGGGGCGGACCCGTACGCTTCGCAGGTGGAGGGACTTCTGCTGATCAGCAACGCCGGGGCCGGGACCAACGAGGACGACGCGGTCGCCGAGGCGGTGGAGGTCCTGCGCGAGAAGTACGACGTCGAGCAGGTCGCGACCGAGGACGAGGACGAGCTCGAGGACGTCCTGAAGAAGTCGGGTGACCGGGTCGTGGCGGTGGCCGGCGGCGACGGGAGCCTCCACGCGGTCGTCAACGCGCTGTGGCGGCTTCGTCGCCTCGAGAAGACCCGGCTCGGGCTCATCCCGCTCGGGACCGGCAACGACTTCGCCCGCGGTGCCGGCATCCCGCTCGAGCCGGCCGACGCGGCCCGGGTCGTCAACGCCGGCGACTCCGTGGCCATCGACCTCGTCGTCGACGACTGCGACCGGGTGATCGTCAACAACGCCCACCTCGGCATCGGCGCCGACGCGAGCCGGTCCGCGCTGAAGTGGAAGCCCCGCATGGGCAAGGTCGGCCTGGGGCGGCTCGGCTACGCGATCGGCGCGCTGAGCGCCGGTCTGCGCCCCGACTTCATCTACGCCAAGGTCACCATCGACGGCAAGCTGATCGACCGGCCCCACCGCCTGGCCCAGGTCGCGATCGGCAACGGCCCCGACGTCGGCGGCGGCACCGAGCTGATCCCGGGTGCCGACCCGACCAGCGGCCGCATCACCGTGATCGTCTCGCGGGCCGTCGGACCGTGGAGCCGCCTGGGCTACATGCTGCGGCTCCGCGGCGGCTCCCACCACCTGATGAAGGAGGTCGAGCAGCTGCAGGGCAGCAAGGTCGAGGTCGAGGGCGACGAGTTCTACCTCAGCGCCGACGGTGAGGTGACCGGCCCGCACACGCACATGTCGTGGGAGCTGCGTCCCGACGCGGTCCGGATGTTCCTGCCGGGCCGTGGACTCGCCGCGGAGTCCGAGCCCGGCGCCGAGGCCTCGGAGGCCTGATCCGGCCTCAGCCCAGCAGGGCGGCGTGGGCCTCGGGGCTGGAGTCGCGCAGGAAGTCCGCGCAGCGCGCGGCCTCCGCCTCCTCGCCGATCGCCGCGGCCGCCTCGCTGAGCAGCGCCAGCGAGCGCAGGAACCCGCGGTTGGGCGCGTGGTCCCACGGCACCGGGCCGTGACCCTTCCACCCGTGGCGGCGCAGCCGGTCGAGCGAGCGGTGGTAGCCGACGCGGGCGTAGGCGTAGACGGTGAGGTCGTCGTTGCCGGCAGCCCGTGCCTCGGCGGCCAGCGCCGCCCACGCGGTCGGCGACTCAGGGTGCCGGCGTACGACGTCACCCGGGGCCTGCCCGGCCTCGAGCTCGGCGTCGGCCGGGTCGGCGGGAAGGTGGGTGGGCGGGGGCCCCGCCAGCAGGTCCTGGTGCGTCATGGGCTCGATTGTGCCCGGTGCACCCCTGCGGCGGGGCCCCGCCCCGGCCCCCGTCAGCGGCGCGCCCCACCGCGGCGGCGACCCGCCACGACCAGCACGAAGCCCGCCAGGAGGGCGGAGGCACCCGCCCACAGCAGCGACCGCTGAGGTCCGCCGGTGGCAGGGAGCACGGCCGCCGGGGCGCGGGGCGCGGGCCGCACCTCGGCGACGGGCTTCTTCTGGGGGTGGTGCGGGTCGCGCGTCTCCTGCTCGGGCAGCACCTCGGCGAAGCGGACGACGGCGTCGTCGGTGTCCTCGGCCGTGGTCCCGTCGTTGTCGGCGACGACGGCCGTGAACACGTTGACGTGGTCGGGACCGTCGACGGAACCCGCGACCTTCCTGGTGATCGAGAAGGTGCACTCCGCGCCGGCCGCCAGCAGCGTGCCGACCTGGCAGTCGTCGTCCCCGTCCAGCGTCCCGTAGACCGAGTCGCTGAGCGAGGTGACCGTCACCGGCTCCTCGGCCGAGGTGTTCGTCACCGTGAAGGTGAACACGACTGCCGCGCCGGTCTCGGGGACTGCGTCCCTGCTCGGCGTCTTGGTGACCTCGATCGCCGGTGCGACATCGGTGAAGTCCACGGTCGCGTCGTCGTCGTCGGTGGCCTCGGTGCCGTCGTTGTCGACCGCCTGGGCGGTGAAGACGTTGACGTGGTCCGGGCCGGAGAAGTCACCGGAGACGGTCCTGGTGATCGAGAACGAGCACTCCGCGCCCGCCGCCAGCAGCGTGCCGACCTGGCAGTCGTCGTCCCCGTCGAGCGTCCCGTAGACCGAGTCCGACAGCGAGGTGATCGCCACGGCCTCCTCACCGGAGGTGTTCTTCACCGTGAAGGTGAAGTCCACGTCGCCACCGGTCTCCGGCACCGCGGTCGGGTTGGCCGTCTTGGTCACCTCGATGGTCGGCGCCACGTCGGTGAAGTCCACCGTGGCGTCGTCGTCGTCGGTGGCCTCGGTGCCGTCGTTGTCGACCGCCTTCGTGGTGAACACGTTGACGTGGTCCGGACCCGAGAAGTCACCCTCGACCGTCCGCGTGATCGAGAACGAGCACTCCGCACCCGCCGCCAGCACCGTGCCGAGCTTGCAGTCCGCGTCACCGTCCAGCGTCCCGTAGACCGAGTCCGACAGCGAGGTGATCGCCACGGCCTCCTCACCGGAGGTGTTCTTCACCGTGAAGGAGAAGTCCACGTCGCCACCGGTCTCCGGCACCGCGGTCGGGTTGGCCGTCTTGGTCACCTCGATGGTCGGCGCCACGTCGGTGAAGTCCACCGTCGCGTCGTCGTCGTCGGTGGCCTCGGTGCCGTCGTTGTCGACCGCCTTCGTGGTGAACACGTTGACGTGGTCCGCACCCGAGAAGTCACCCTCGACCGTCCGCGTGATCGAGAACGAGCACTCCGCACCCGCCGCCAGCACCGTGCCGACCTTGCAGTCGTCGTCACCGTCCAGCGTCCCGTAGACCGAGTCCGACAGCGAGGTGATCGCCACGGCCTCCTCACCGGAGGTGTTCTTCACCGTGAAGGTGAAGTCCACGTCGCCACCGGTCTCCGGCACCGCGGTCGGGTTGGCCGTCTTGGTCACCTCGATGGTCGGCGCCACGTCGGTGAAGTCCACCGTGGCGTCGTCGGTGTCGGTGGCCTCGGTGCCGTCGTTGTCGACCGCCTTCGTGGTGAACACGTTGACGTGGTCCGGACCCGAGAAGTCACCCTCGACCGTCCGCGTGATCGAGAACGAGCACTCCGCACCCGCCGCCAGCACCGTGCCGAGCTTGCAGTCCGCGTCACCGTCCAGCGTCCCGTAGACCGAGTCCGACAGCGAGGTGATCGCCACGGCCTCCTCACCGGAGGTGTTCTTCACCGTGAAGGAGAAGTCCACGTCGCCACCGGTCTCCGGCACCGCGGTCGGGTTGGCCGTCTTGGTCACCTCGATGGTCGGCGCCACGTCGGTGAAGTCCACCGTGGCGTCGTCGTCGTCGGTGGCCTCGGTGCCGTCGTTGTCGACCGCCTTCGTGGTGAACACGTTGACGTGGTCCGGGCCGGAGAAGTCACCCTCGACCGTCCGCGTGATCGAGAACGAGCACTCCGCGCCCGCCGCCAGCAGCGTGCCGACCTGGCAGTCCGCGTCCCCGTCCAGCGTCCCGTAGACCGAGTCCGACAGCGAGGTGATCGCCACGGCCTCCTCACCGGAGGTGTTCTTCACCGTGAAGGTGAAGTCCACGTCGCCACCGGTCTCCGGCACCGCGGTCGGGTTGGCCGTCTTGGTCACCTCGATGGTCGGCGCCACGTCGGTGAAGTCCACCGTCGCGTCGTCGTCGTCGGTGGCCTCGGTGCCGTCGTTGTCGACCGCCTGGGCGGTGAAGACGTTGACGTGGTCCGGACCCGAGAAGTCACCCTCGACCGTCCGCGTGATCGAGAACGAGCACTCCGCGCCCGCCGCCAGCACCGTGCCCAGCTTGCAGTCCGCGTCCCCGTCCAGCGTCCCGTAGACCGAGTCGCTGAGCGAGGTGACCGTCACCGTCTCCTCGGAGGTGTTCTCGACCGTGAAGGAGAAGTCCACCGGCCCACCGGTCTCGGGGACCGCGGTCGGGTTGGCCGTCTTGGTCACCTCGATGGTCGGAGCGACGTCGTCGAAGCCGACCGTGGCGTCGTCGTCGTCGGTGGCCTCGGTCTTGTCGTCGTCGACCACCTTGGCCGTGAACAGGTTGTGATGGTCCGGCCCCGACTGGTCACCCGCGACCCACTTCACGATCGCGAAGCTGCACTCCGCGTCGGCCGCGAGGACGGTGCCCACCTGGCAGTCCGCGTCGCCGTCGAGCACGCCGTAGACCGAGTCGCTGAGCGAGGTGACCGTCACCGACTCCTGGGCCGAGGTGTTCTTCACCGTCATGGAGAAGACGACGTAGGCGCCCGTCTCCGGCACGCTCGTGACGTTGGGGGTCTTGGTGACCTCGATCGCCGGTGCGACATCGGTGAAGTCCACCGTCGCGTCGTCGTCGTCGGTGGCCTCGGTGCCGTCGTTGTCGACCGCCTTGGCCGTGAACACGTTGACGTGGTCCGCACCCGAGAAGTCACCCTCGACCGTCCGCGTGATCGAGAACGAGCACTCCGCACCCGCCGCCAGCACCGTGCCGACCTTGCAGTCGTCGTCCCCGTCCAGCGTCCCGTAGACCGAGTCCGACAGCGAGGTGATCGCCACGGCCTCCTCACCGGAGGTGTTCTTCACCGTGAAGGTGAAGTCCACGTCGCCACCGGTCTCCGGCACCGCGGTCGGGTTGGCCGTCTTGGTCACCTCGATGGTCGGCGCCACGTCGGTGAAGTCCACGGTCGCGTCGTCGTCGTCGGTGGCCTCGGTGCCGTCGTTGTCGACCGCCTGGGCGGTGAACACGTTGACGTGGTCCGGACCCGAGAAGTCACCCTCGACCGTCCGCGTGATCGAGAACGAGCACTCCGCACCCGCCGCCAGCACCGTGCCGAGCTTGCAGTCCGCGTCACCGTCCAGCGTCCCGTAGACCGAGTCCGACAGCGAGGTGATCGCCACGGCCTCCTCACCGGAGGTGTTGCGCACCGTGAAGGAGAAGTCCACGTCGCCACCGGTCTCCGGCACCGCGGTCGGGTTGGCCGTCTTGGTCACCTCGATGGTCGGCGCCACGTCGGTGAAGTCCACCGTCGCGTCGTCGGTGTCGGTGGCCTCGGTGCCGTCGTCGTCGACCGCCTTGGCCGTGAACACGTTGACGTGGGCAGGACCCACCTGGTCACCCGAGACCCACTTCACGAGCGTGAAGCTGCACTCGGCGTCGACCGCGAGCACCGTGCCGACCTGGCAGTCCGCGTCACCGTCGAGCGTCCCGTAGACCGAGTCCGACAGCGAGGTGACCGTCACCGGCTCCTGGGTGGAGGTGTTCTTCACCGTCATCGTGAAGACGACGTAGCCACCCGACTCGGGCACGCTCGCGACGTTGGGGGTCTTGGTGACCTCGATCGTCGGCGCCACGTCGGTGAAGTCCACCGTCGCGTCGTCGTCGTCGCTCACCTCGGTGCCCTCGTTGTCGACCGCCATGGCCGTGAACAGGTTGTGGTGGGCAGGGCCGGAGAAGTCGCCCGCGACGTTCCTGGTGATCGAGAAGCTGCAGTCCGCGCCGGCCGCGAGGACGGTCCCGACCTGGCAGTCCGCGTCGCCGTCGAGCACGCCGTAGACCGAGTCGACCAGGCTGGTGACGGTGACGGGCTCGCTGCTGGTGTTCCTCACCACGAACGTGAACTCGACGTTGCCGCCGGTCTCGGGCACGGCCGTCTTGTCCGCCGTCTTGGTGACCACGATGGTGGGCGGCACGTCGGTGAAGCCCACGGTCGCGTCGTCGTGGTCGCTCGCCTCGGTGCCCTCGTTGTCGACCGCCTTGGCGGTGAACACGTTGTGGTGGTCCGCACCCGAGGCGTCACCCGCGAGCGAGCGCGTGACGGAGAAGGCACAGCTGTCCCCGACGGCCAGCGCCGTGCCGACCTGGCAGTCCGCGTCACCGGCCAGGGTCCCGAAGACCGAGTCGGACAGGCTGGTGATCGTCACCGGCTCACCGCTGGTGTTCCTCACCACGAAGGTGAAGTCGACGTCGCCACCCGACTCGGGGACCGTCGCCCTGTCGGCGGTCTTGGTGACCTGGATCGTCGGCGCGACGTCGGTCACGACCACGTGGGCGGGGTCGGTGTCCTGGACCGTGGTCCCGCTCGAGGTGCCCGTCGCGGTGGCGATGTTGACGTGGTCGGGGTTGGCCTGGGCCAGCGTCGTCGTGACGATGCAGGTGAAGGAGGCACCCACCGCGAGGGTGGCCGGGACGGTGCACCCCGAGAGCCCGAGCTTGTCGTCGGAGAGCGTGAGGGACGAGAGCGGGACGTTGCCGGTGTTCGTCACGGTGAAGCGGTACTTGACGTTGCTGCGCTCGGCGACCGTCGGCGCCCCCGCGAGGGTGTCGGCGTCCTTCCACGTGGCGCCGCCGTCGACGCTGACGTCCTTCTCGACGTCGATCGCGGGGGCCGGCACCGAGGTGACCCGGACCGCGGCGGTGTCGGAGTCGGTGAGCGGGAGCGTGTCGTCGCCCGGGAAGGTGTAGCCCCTCACGGCCGCGGTGTTGGTGTAGGTGCCGACCTGCGGCACGGTGATCGTCATGACCTTCTCGCCGTAGGCGACGCCGCCGGCCGCCAGGTCGTCGGCCTGGCCGTCACCGTCGACGTCGGTCAGCCCGGTCAGGGCGACGGTGAAGTCGTCACTCGGGTCGCCCGGCGTCCGGTTGTCGTCGGTGATCGTCGACACGTCGTACAGCGCCGCCCCGGGCGGGTTGCCGACGTTGCTGGGGTTGGAGACCTTGTAGAGGTACTTGACCTCGTCGCCGGAGGCGATGTCGAGGGTCTCGACCCCAGGACGCGTGCCGTTCTTGGTGGTCACGGTCTTCTGGAGGTCGAGCTCGGGCCAGTGCAGGTTGCCGAACTGGTAGAAGGGGACCGTCTGGTTGCCGACGCTGATGGCGGCCGCCGGGGTCACGGGGACCGAGCCCTGGACCTTCGTCAGCCGCGCTGCGGTGACCGCGCCCTGCAGGTTGCCGGTCGGCCTGGCGCCGGGCTTGCAGTAGAGCCGGACGTCGGTCCGGACGACGACGGTCTCGGCCCGCTCCAGGTCCGTCAGCCGCACGGTCCCGTTGAGCGTCGACCCCGCCACGAACATCGGACCCGACTTGGTCTCGCTGGTCAGCGTCGCGACGCTGCCCCCGTCGTCGACGATCGCCTGGTCGGTGGAGTCCTCCCCCGCCACCAGGTCGACCACCGGGGCCCGGTTGACCTCGACCTTGGTGATGTCACCGATGGCGACACCGGACTGGCCGGTGGTGTCCATCAGGAACCGGTAGTCGATGTCGATGGTCTGAGGGCCGTCGGTCGCGGCCTGCGCGGTGTCGCCGACCGAGACCTTGGTCAGGTAGGTGACGATGTCGCCGCACGAGAAGTCGACGGCCTCGAGCGACTCGACGATGTCAGCGGTCTTGCCCTTGGTCCCGTCGTCGAACGCACCGCCGCCGTGCAGGTGGTTGTAGGAGTACGGCGCCGCGCCCACGAAGTTGAGCGAGAAGTCGCCGGAGGCGGCCGCGGCGGGCAGGACCGGCACGATCGCCGTCGCTGCCCCCACCAGCAGCGGGACCGCCGCCAGGGCGAGTCGCTTGCGGGACCCCTCCGGCGTCTTGACGTGCTTGTACAGCGGCTTGCGAGTCTTCATGACGGCCCCATCTACCCCAGTGTGTTGCCGTCCCCTCCGCGGGAACGGCCCCCTCCCATATCCATCCAACCTGGACACAAGGGGGTAAACAGGAGTCCGAAGGCCTCGGCTATGTCCCGGAAGGTCCCGGTATCAACGGGACTGAGGGCACGGGGGTGGGCATGCCGGAAGGTCGCCCTGGGGCGGGTCAGGCGGTGAGGGAGTGCCCCGTCGACCGGAGGTTCTCGCAGGCCTCGACGACCCGGGCCGCCATGCCGGCCTCGGCCGACTTGCCCCACGAGCGCGGGTCGTAGGACTTCTTGTCCCCGACCTCGCCGTCGATCTTGAGGACGCCGTCGTACTTGGTGAACATGTGCGCCACGACCGGGCGGGTGAAGGCGTACTGGGTGTCGGTGTCGACGTTCATCTTGACCACGCCGTAGTCGACCGCCGCGCCGATCTCCTCGGCGCTCGAGCCCGAGCCACCGTGGAAGACCAGGTCGAACGGACGGGAGCCGGCCTCGAGGCCGAGGTGCTCGACGATCGTCTCCTGGGCCTTCTTGAGGATCTCCGGGCGCAGCTTGACGTGGCCGGGCTTGTAGGCGCCGTGCACGTTGCCGAAGGTCAGCGCGGTGATGTAGCGGCCCTTCTCGCCGGTGCCGAGCGCCTCGACGGTCGCGATGGCGTCCTCGGGGGTGGTGTAGAGCTTCTCGTTGATCTCGCCGACGACGCCGTCCTCCTCGCCGCCGACGACGCCCACCTCGATCTCGAGGATGATGCGTGCCTCGGCGCACTTGGCGAGCAGCTCCTCGGCGATCTGGAGGTTCTCCTCCAGCGGCACCGCGGAGCCGTCCCACATGTGCGACTGGAAGATCGGCAGCCCGCCGGCCTTGACCTGCTCGGCGGAGGCGGCGATCAGCGGCCGCACGAACGCGTCGAGCTTGTCCTTGGGGCAGTGGTCGGTGTGCAGCGCGACGTTGACCGGGTAGTTCTTGGCGACCTCGTGGGCGTAGGCCGCGAAGGCCAGCGAGCCCGACACCATGTTCTTGACGGTGGGACCGGACAGGTAGTCGGCCCCGCCGGTCGAGACCTGCAGGATGCCGTCGCTGCCCGCCTCGGCGAACCCGGCGAGGGCCGCGTTGAGGGTCTGGGACGAGGTCACGTTGATCGCCGGGAACGCGAACCCGCGCTCCTTGGCGGTGTCGAGCATCTGCGCGTAGATCTCAGGGGTGGCGATCGGCATGTCGGCTGTCTCCTGGCGGCCCGGCGGCGGTCGGTCACCATCACTCTATCCACCGGGGGCCACCTGGGACCGGCCCGTACCGACCACTCCTGGACCACCCACCCGGCGGGGCCAAAACCTTCCGTGGTGGCGGTTGATGAGGAACCATTGGGACGTCACACCTGCCCCCGACGTGACCCAGGAGGTCCTCAACCGTGGAGCGCGCCGCCCAGGCGATCGACCTGCTCGACCTCTTCTCGTCCGCCGAGGCGATCGACGCGCTGCCGATCACCGTCACGCGGCTCGCGGAGCTGGTGGCCGACGACGCCCACGACTTCCGCGACATCGCCGAGGTCGTCTCCATGGACCAGTCGCTGACCGCGCTGCTGCTGCGCCGGGCCAACTCGGTCGCCATGGGCGGCCGCACCCAGATCACCACCGTCCGTGACGCCGCGATGCGGCTCGGCACGGGCGCGCTGCTGTCGATGGCCCTGGCCAGCTCGGTGCACAACCGCATGGGCGGCGCGCTGCCGGCGTACGGCCTCTCGGCGGGCGAGCTGTGGAAGCAGTCGGTCTCGGCCTCGCTGTCGACCGACGTGCTGCGGATGAAGGCCAAGGTCACGGTCCCGCCGGAGGCCTCGACCGCCGCGCTGCTGCACGACTTCGGCAAGGTCGTGCTCTCCACCCACTTCGGCGCCCAGGTGCTCACCATGCTCGAGCAGGCCGCGAGCTCCGACGGCATGGACCTGCTGTCTGCCGAGCGTGCCGTCTTCGGGGTCGACCACGCCGACATCGGCGGGGTCGTGGCCCAGCGGTGGAAGCTGCCCCACACGATCGTGGACGCGATCATCCACCACCACGACATCGACCCGGGCATGACGCCGACGGTCGCCGCGGTGAGCGTCGCCCACGCGATGGTGGCCGACGTCCTCCACGGCCAGGACGACGCCCCGTCCGCCGAGGACGCGCCGCCGGCGGAGGACGTGGCCGCCAGCCACGGCGTGCTGCTCCAGGCGCTGGGCATCGACCCGGCGGGCTACCCCGCACTGCTGGAGGCCGCGCGGGCCCGCTACGTCCTGATGGCCGACAAGTTCGGGGTCGACTGACCTTCTCGTGGCGCGCGTGACAACCGCGCGCCGCCGTGGTTCCGTCCCAGGGTCATGAACGACCTCGACGTGGACGACGACCCGGAGCTGCGCGACGCGCTGCACGCCGCCGTGGCGTGCGGCCCACCGGCAGCACCGCTCGACGACCTGCTCCTCGCCGCCCACCGTGCCCGGCGTGGCCGGGGCGTACGCCGGGCGGCCGGCGGTCTGGCCGTCGCCGCGGTGGCGGCCGCGGCGGTCCTGGCCGGGACGCACCTGCTCGCGGCGCCGGTCACCGGCGGGGACGACCGCACCGGGCTCGCCACCCGGCCCGCGGAGGAGCAGCCCCCGCCGGACCTGGAGGTGCACGTCACCTCCGAGGGACGGCTGGTCGCGAGCCCCGGCACCGCGATCGAGCGGACCGTCGCCGACCCGCTCGGCCGCGAGCCCTCCGGCAGGTCCTGGGGCCTGGTCGTGCGACGCGGCGACACCGAGCTGTGGGGCCTGGTCGACTGGTCCGGCGCAGGCACCTTCACCTCCGTCGAGCCGGCGCGGGTCCGGTTCGCCGCGGTGGAGGACTGGCTCGACCACGTGGTGGCCGCGTCGACCGGCACCGTCGAGCCGCACCCGGTCTACTTCACCCCGGACGGGTCGCTCCGGGGCACCGGGCCCACCCGGGTCGTCGCGGTGCGGACGGGGGTCGACCTCGGACCCGCCGCCGACGGCACCTTCACCGCAGCCGCCGAGCTCAGGGTGAGGGGACAGCGTCGCTGGGTCCTGGCGCGGCTGCGTCCCGGCCACGCGCCGGTCTACGTCCTGGTGCAGGGCGACCGGTTCGCCGACTCGCTCCCGGCCCTGGTCCGAGACGCGAGGAGCCTCTACGGCGACCTGTTCTCCGCCCTCGCGGCCGGGGGCCGGCGGTGAGGCGCGACGTCGACGCGGAGTTCACCACCTTCGTCGAGGCCCGGCGCCCTGCCCTGCGTCGGTTCGCCTACGCCCTGTGCGGGGACTGGCACCGCGCCGACGACCTCGTGCAGACCGCGCTGGTCAGGACCTACCTCGCCTGGGGGCGGCTGCACACCCAGGGCGCGGAGGAGTCCTACGTACGGCGGGCGGTGCTGACCTCGCACGTCGACGAGGGCCGGCGACCGTGGCGACGCGAGCGGACCCCGTTGGACGGGCACGACCGGTCCGTCCACGACCCCGCCCCGGAGGACCGCTCGGCGCTGGTCGAGGTGCTCCAGACCCTGCCGGTCATGCAGCGGCAGGTCGTGGTGCTGCGCTACCTGCTCGACCTGTCGGTGGAGGAGACCGCCGCCGAGCTCGGGATCTCCCCCGGCACCGTCAAGAGCCACGCCTCACGGGGACGGGACCGGCTGCGGGAGGTGCTCAGCCCCTCCAGGTCGTGAGACCGGACAGGTCGGCGTGCTGGCGGACCCAGGTGTGCATGGCGATCGCGGCGGCGGCCGAGGCGTTGATGCTGCGGGTGGAGCCGAACTGCGCGATCGAGAACGTCCCGTCGCACGCCTCCCGGGCCTCCTGCGAGAGCCCGGGTCCCTCCTGGCCGAACAGCAGGCACACCCGGCGCGGCAGCGTCATCGTCTCCAGGTGGTCCGACCCGGGCAGGTTGTCGATGCCGAGCAGCGGGACGTCGCCCAGGTGCTCCCGCAGCGTCGCCACGTCGGGGTGGTGCCGCACGTGCTGGTAGCGGTCGGTCACCATCGCCCCGCGGCGGTTCCACCGCCGTCTGCCCACGATGTGCACCTCGGCGGCCAGGAAGGCGTTGGCCGTCCGCACGATCGTCCCGATGTTGAAGTCGTGCTGCCAGTTCTCGATCGCGACGTGGAAGTCGTGCCGCCGGGCGTCGAGGTCGGCCCGGATCGCCTCGAGGGTCCAGTAGCGGTAGCGGTCCACCACGTTGCGCCGGTCGCCGTCGGCGAGCAGCCGCTCGTCGTACACCTCGGACCCGGGGCCGGTGGGCCGCGGCCCGGTCCAGGGACCGACGCCGACCTCGACCGGCCCGTGCGGCATCGGGTCGTACGGCGCCCGGCGCGCGACGTCGGGCTCCTCCGGCTGCTCCACGGCTGGGAGGCTACCGGGCGGGGTCGGTGCCGCTGGATACGATCGCGGCATGCCCGACGCCCTCGCCACGCTGGCCACGCCTCTGCTGCTGGGCATGGACTGGATGGACCCCAACTGGCTCCTCGACCGATTCGGCACCGAGCTGTTCTGGATCAGCCTGCTCATCGTCTTCGTCGAGTGCGGACTGCTCTTCCCGTTCCTCCCGGGCGACACCCTGCTGTTCGCGCTGGGGCTGTTCATCGCCACCGGCAAGATCGACGTGTTCGGCTCCTCGGCCCCGTTCGTCGAGCTGCTCCTCGCGCTCACCGTGCTCAGCGCCGCGGCCTTCCTGGGCAACGTGGTGGGCTACGAGATCGGGCGCAAGGTCGGTCCACCGCTCTACGAGCGGGACGGGCGCCTCCTCCAGCGCAAGTACTTCGACCAGACCGAGGCGTTCTTCGACAAGCACGGCAACAAGGCGCTGGTCATCGGCCGCTTCGTGCCGTTCGTCCGCACCTTCATCACCGTCGTGGCCGGCGTCACCCGGATGGAGCGCCGGCGGTTCCTCACGTGGAGCCTCGTCGGCGCCGTGCTGTGGGTCATCTCGATCACCCTGCTGGGCTACTTCCTCGGCGGCGTCTTCCCCTGGCTCGGGGACAAGATCGACCTGGCGATCATCGCGATCCTGGTCTTCTCGGTGATCCCCGTGGCCTTCGAGTGGTGGCGCCACCGCCGCACGTCCGGCCCGGAGGGCGACGACAACGACGGTGACGGCGTCCCCGACGTCGACATCGTCGGGGGCGACACGAGGCGCCACCCGGCTGAGTGAGCCGCCGAGTGAGCCGCCGAGTGAGCCGCCGAGTGAGCCGCCGAGTGAGCGGCTGAGCACGACAAAGGCCCCCGGTCCGTGGACCGGGGGCCTCTCGTCTTCGTACGAGCCCTGGGAGGGGGACCGCACGGTCGCCGCGGTGGATGGGAGGTCCTGCCGCGGGCTGTGCCGGACTTGGGAGGAGTCCTGCACCCACGTTGGTCCGTCGGGCCAGGAGGAGCCCGGCGGACCTTGCTGCGAGGGGGAGAGGAAGGGAGGGAGAGTTTTTCTCCTCCTCGCGTGCGGCCGGTCCGGGTCTGCCCCACAGCTCTCCGGGCCGGCTACGTAGGCATCAACGACCCCTCGGAGGGCCGGTTACGGGCCCGAAGGTAAAGATCGGAAGTCTTTACCTTCAGCGCTTCCGGTCGGTCGTGACCAGGTGCCCGAAGGCGATCAGGCGCTCGTCGGTGTGGAACAGCTCGGCGCAGGTCGTGAGCGTGATCAGGCGCTGCCCGGGCCGCTGCGCGGGCTGTACCCCGCCGGCCGGGTTGGTCGGCAGCGGGTCGACCACCCAGCCCTGGGTGAAGTCGACGACCAGGTCGTTGGGATTCGTGTCGAGCACGTAGGTGTAGGTCGCCGCGCGCGTCTCCACCACGACGCGGTCGCCGGGGCGCAGCTCGGGCATGCGGCGCAGCGGCTCGCCGTGGGTGATCCGGTGCGCGGCCAGGGCGTAGTTGCCCACCTGCCCGGGCCCGGCAGCCCCCTCGAAGTGCCCGTAGCCACGAGCCAGCACGTCGTCGTCGGTGCCCTCGAACACCGGCACGACGTAGGACTTGCCGAACGCGGGGATCCGCACGAGCGCGGTCGCCTCGCCCTTCGGGACCGGGCCCGCCCTGCGCACCGTCACCGGCTTCGCCCACGCCTGGAGCGTGCGCTCGACGGTGCGCTCCTGGTCGCGCTTGGCGACGTACGTCGTGCCGTAGAGCTGCCAGGCGACGTAGCCCAGGGCGACCAGCCCCCCGGCGATGAGGAGCATCCCGAGCCTGGTGACCCATCGACCGCGCACGCGCCTCAGGGTAGGGGCGCAGCGGTGGCGCCGGGGTACGTTCGGCGGCATGCCCGCCCCGCTCCCCCGCCTCACCCCCCGGCTGGCGGCGATCCCGCCGACGATCTTCACCACGATGTCGGCGCTGGCCGTCCGGACGGGGTCGCTCAACCTCGGTCAGGGCTTCCCCGACGCCGACGGTCCCACCGGGATGCTCGAGGTGGCGGCGCGCGCGGTGCTGGGCGGAGCCAACCAGTACGCCCCCGGCCGCGGCGTCCCCGCCCTGCGCGAGGCGGTGGCACGTCACCAGCAGCGTCACTACGGCCTCGACCTCGACCCCGAGACGCAGGTGCTGGCGACCGCGGGCGCCACCGAGGGCCTGACCGCGGCGATCCTGGCGCTGGTCGGACCCGGCGACGAGGTGGTGCTCGTCGAGCCCTACTACGACTCCTACGCCGCCGCGGTCACCATGGCCGGGGGCGTACGACGGACCGTCGGCCTGGTGCCCACCGACGACGGCCTCGCCCTCGACACCGAGGCGCTGCGCGCCGCGGTGACCGACCGGACCGTCGCGCTGGTGCTCAACACCCCGCACAACCCGACCGGCACCGTGCTAGGCGAGGCCGACCTCGCCGCCGTCGCCGCGGTCGCCCAGGAGCACGACCTGGTGGTGGTCACCGACGAGGTCTACGAGCACCTGACCTTCGACGGGCGGCGGCACGTGCCGCTGTGCACGCTGCCCGGCATGGCCGACCGCACGATCACGGTCTCCAGCGCCGGCAAGTCGTTCTCGGTCACCGGCTGGAAGGTCGGCTGGGTGACGGGCAGCCCGGAGCTGGTCGACACCGTCATGGCCGCCAAGCAGTGGCTGACCTTCACCAACGCGGCGCCGCTGCAGCCGGCCGTCGCGCACGCGCTCGACCACGAGATGGGCTTCGTCTCCGACCTGGCCGCGACCCTGGCCGCCCACCGCGACCTGCTCACCGAGGGCCTCGCCGCCGCCGGGCTGCGTCCGCGGCCCTCGCGGTCGACGTACTTCCTGCTCGGCGACATCAGCCACCTGGGCTGGTCCGACGCGACCGAGTTCTGCCTCGCCCTGCCGGAACGTGCCGGCGTGGTGGCCGTGCCGGCGCAGCCGTTCTACGACTCCGCCGCCGGCGACCAGCTCGTGCGGTGGGCGTTCTGCAAGGACCGTTCGACCCTCGAGGCGGCCCTCGAGCGGCTCACCAGGGCTGACCTGACCCGCTGACCCCTCGGCTCGCACCGGGCGGCCGGCGGGCGAACCAGTCGTTGGCGCCGCCGCTGAAGAGCAGGACCAGGGTCGTGCCGGCGAGCACGAGCGTCACCAGGGCGACACCGCTGAGGATGGCCAGCAGGCTGAACAGCGCCGCCATCCCGGCGGACACGGCGAGCAGGATGCGCGCGACCTGCTGGCGGCGCAGGACGAGCACCGCGAGCACCCCGACGACCAGCGACCAGAGGACCATCACCGCACCCATCGCCCAGACCATCGCGACGACCTGGCTGGTGGTGACGTCGAGGCGCTGGAACTGGTCGTCGCGGGCCATCGCCTCCTCGATCGTGCTCGGGGAGAGGGCAGCCACCGCGAGCACGGCCCCACCGGCGAGGAGCCCGAGCGCGGCCCCGACGAACGACAGCACGCCGGCGACGGTGACGGTGCGCGGGCGCCGGCCGTCGTACGCCCCGGGCGGGGGACCGGCCGGGGGGACCGCCGCGTAGGGGCCGGCCCAGGGCACGGCCTGCGGTGGTGCGGCGTACGGCGACGGGGCCGGCTGGGGCGGCTGCCCGGCGGCCGGCGGGGCAGGCGCGGCCGGCGGGGTGGGGCCGGTCGGCAGCGTCGGGGTCGGCGGAGGTGCGGTCGGCGGGGTCGGCGGGGTCGGCGGGGTCGGCGGCCGGACCTGCGCGGGAGCCGGCTCGCGGCCGGCGAACCAGTCGCGGACGTCGCGGCGCCACAGCAGGGCGGCCGCGACGGCGGGGAGGACGGGGAGCAGGCCGGTGGTCGGCATGGTGAGCAGCAGCAGCGCGGCCACGACGGTGAACCCGATGCGGGCGCCCCGGTGGCGCAGCGCCACGAAGACCGCGAGGACGACGCCGGCCGCGGCGAGGGCGCCGGCGGCGTAGCCGAGCCCCCGCAGCGCGCCGAGCACCTCGTCGACGCCGACCCCGCTGCCCCGCAGCGGCGGGTCCGCGAGCAGCTCGGCGACCTGCTCGCGGGCGTCGGTGCCACGCAGCCGGGCCATGGTGTCGAAGAGGCTGACCACGAGCACCGCGCACCCGGCCGCGCCCAGCACCGATGCGAAGGTGACCCTCGGCGGGCGGGCGGCAGGGCGGGGGGAGTCGCTCACGTCCCCCATTGTCGCCGGACCCGGCTGAGGACTCCCTGAGACACCCCTTGTGCCAAAGACTTGACACAAGGGGCGACGGCCCGCACTCTTGTGCCAACCATCTGACACAAGGAGTCGTCGTGCCCCTCCTCCTGCTGCTCGTCGTCCTCGTCCCCACCCTCGGTGTCGCGCTCGCGATCGGCACCCCACGACCCGTCACCCAGCGACGTCCGGCCGCGTGGCGGTGGGGCGGGCTGGCCGTGGGGGTGGTCGCCGCGTGGGGCGTGGACCGGGTCTCGGACCTCGGGCGCGGCACGATGCTCGCGGTCCCGCTCGTGGCCCTGGGGCTGCTCGCGGGGGTGCTCGTCGGCGAGACGCGCGGCCTGGCACCGGCCCAGGGCACCCGCCACGCCTCGCTCCAGGTGCGCCGCGTCGCCGACCACCTGCCCCGCGTCCTCACGGCGGCCGTGGCCGCCGGGCTCACCGGCCTCCTCGGCCTGCTGGCCGCCGGGATCGCCCTCGGCTCGCCGGACGACCTCGGGCGGGCCGGCCGCTCCCTGGCGATCAGCTGCGGCAACGGGTTCGGACAGGCGCGGGGCCCGTGGCCCGGCTCGTTCTACGCCGTCCCGCTGGCGGCGGTGCTCCTCGGTGGCGCCGTGGCGTCCGCGCTGGCCGCGCGCGCCGTCGTACGACGTCCGCTGAGGCTGGGTGCCGACGCCGACCTGGCCGCCGAGACGCAGGCGCGGCGCTCGTCGGTGGCCGACGTGGTAGCCGCCCTCGGGGTGCTCGTGGCCGTGCCCCTGGGTGGCGTCGCCGTGACCACCGCCGGGGCGCTGAACGGGATCGACTGCCGCCCGGGCTCGTGGACGGCGCTGCTGCTCGTCGCCACCGTCCTCGCCCTCGCCGCGCTCGCCCTGCTGGTGGCGTCCGCCGCGACGTTGCTGCGCCCCGCTCCGGCCCGCGACCGCGTGCGCTCGGACCAGTGAGCCACTGGCTCCGGGTCGACCCCGCGGACCCGACCCCGCCCTTCGAGCAGCTGCGCCGCCAGATCGCCACGCTGGTCGCCACCGGGGCACTGGCCGAGGGCGAGCGGCTGCCACCCGTGCGGCAGCTCGCCGCCGACCTCGGCCTGGCCGTGGGCACCGTCGCGCGCACCTACCGCGAGCTGGAGGCCGAGGGCCTGGTCGCGACCCGACGTGCGGCCGGGACGCGCGTCCTGCGCCCGGACGCCACGACCCGCCCCACCGACGGTGCGGCAGAGCGGGTCGCGGAGTTCGTCCGGGCCGAGCTGGCCCGGGGCACGGCGGCCGACCGGATCCGGGAGGCCGTCGAGGCCGCCCTGGGCCGGGTCAGCGGGGGGTGAGGGTCAGCTCGGTCGCGTCGGGCCCGGCGTCCACCACGACCGTGCTGCCGTCGAGCACGGCGCCCGACAGGAGCAGCTTGGCCAGCGGGTCGCCGATCGCGGTCTGCACCAGCCGTCGCAGCGGGCGCGCACCGTAGAGCGGGTCGTAGCCCGTGCGGGTCAGCCAGTCGCGCGCCGCCTCGGTGACCTCCAGCGCGATCCGCCGCACGGCGAGGCGCCGGTCGAGCGCGGCCACCTGCAGGTCGACGATGTGCGCCAGGTCGTCGCGGGTGAGCGCGTCGAAGGTGACGATCTCGTCGAGGCGGTTGAGGAACTCGGGCTTGAACGCCTGCCGCACGACCCCCATCACGGACTCGCGCTGCTTCTCCGGGTCGAGCGTGGGATCGACCAGGAAGTGCGAGCCGAGGTTGGAGGTCAGGATCAGCACCACGTTGCGGAAGTCGACCGTGCGGCCCTGGCCGTCGGTGAGCCGCCCGTCGTCGAGCACCTGCAGCAGGATGTCGAAGACCTCGGGGTGGGCCTTCTCCACCTCGTCGAGGAGCACGACGGAGTAGGGCCGGCGCCGCACGGCCTCGGTGAGCTGGCCGCCCTCCTCGTAGCCGACGTAGCCCGGAGGCGCACCGACCAGGCGCGCCACCGAGTGCTTCTCGGAGTACTCGCTCATGTCGACGCGCACGATCGCCCGGTCGTCGTCGAACAGGAAGTCCGCGAGCGCCTTGGCCAGCTCGGTCTTGCCGACGCCGGTCGGGCCGAGGAAGAGGAACGACCCGGTGGGCCGGTCGGGGTCGGACACCCCCGCGCGCGACCGGCGTACGGCGTCGGAGACCGCGTTGACCGCGGCCCGCTGGCCGATCAGCCGCTCGCCGATCACCTGCTCCATGCGCAGCAGCTTGGCGGTCTCGCCCTCGAGCAGCCGTCCGGTCGGGATGCCGGTCCAGGCCTCGACGACGTCGGCGATCTCCTCGGGACCGACCTCCTCGTGGACCATCGGCTCCTCGCCCGGGTCGGCCTCGGCGCTCTCGATGGCGTCGATCTGCTTCTCCAGCTCGGGGATGCGGCCGTAGCGGATCTCGCTGGCTCCGGCGAGGTCGCCCTCGCGCAGCAGCCGGTCGGACTCCACGCGCAGCTGGTCGATCTGCTTGCGCAGCTCGCCGGCGCCCTCGAGCCCGGCCTTCTCGCGCTCCCACCGCTGCTGGAGCTCGTCGAGCTCGGCCTCGCGTGCGGCGAGGTCCTGCCGCAGGCGCTCGAGCCGGTCGCGCGAGGCGGGGTCGGTCTCACGTTCCAGCGCGAGCTCCTCCATGCGCATCCGGTCGACGGCGCGGCGCAGCTGGTCGACCTCCTCGGGGGAGGACTCGATCTCCATGCGCAGCCGCGAGCCGGCCTCGTCGATGAGGTCGATCGCCTTGTCGGGCAGGTTGCGCCCGGTGATGTAGCGGTCGGACAGCGTGGCCGCGGCCACCAGGGCGGCGTCGTTGATCTTGACCCCGTGGTGGGCCTCGTACTTCTCCTGGAGACCTCGCAGGATCGCGATCGTGTCCTCGACGCTCGGCTCGCCGACGTACACCTGCTGGAAGCGACGCTCGAGCGCCGGGTCCTTCTCGATGCGCTCGCGGTACTCGTCGAGCGTGGTCGCGCCGATCATCCGCAGCTCGCCGCGCGCGAGCATCGGCTTGAGCATGTTGCCGGCGTCCATCGCCGAGTCGCCGCCGGCGCCCGCGCCGACGACGGTGTGGAGCTCGTCGATGAAGGTGATGACCTGCCCCTCGGCGTCCTTGATCTCGGTCAGGACGGCCTTGAGGCGCTCCTCGAACTCGCCGCGGTACTTCGCCCCGGCCACCATCGCGCCCAGGTCGAGGCTGAGCAGCCGGCGGCCCTTGAGGGAGTCGGGGACGTCGCCGTCGACGATGCGCTGGGCGAGGCCCTCGACGACGGCGGTCTTGCCCACGCCGGGCTCGCCGATGAGGACCGGGTTGTTCTTGGTGCGACGCGAGAGCACCTGGACGACCCGGCGGATCTCGGAGTCACGACCGATGACGGGGTCGATGCGACCCTCCTCGGCGCGTGCGGTGAGGTCGACGGAGTACTTCTCCAGCGCCTCGAAGGTCGCCTCCGGGTCGGCACTGGTCACACGCCCCTTGCGCACGCCGGGCAGCGCCGCACGCAGCGCCTCGCCGGTCACCTTGTGGTCGAGCAGCACCTGCTGGGCGCTCGACTCGGTCTCGGCGAGCGCGACCAGGACGTGCTCGACGGAGGTGAACTCGTCCTTCATCGAGTCGGCGATCTGCTGGGAGAGAGTGAGCGCGTTGACCGCACCACGGGAGTACGTCGGCGCGCTCACGGTGGCGCCGCTGGCCGCCGGCAGCTTGCCGATCTCGGCCTGGACGGCCGCGCTCAGCGCGGCGGGCTGGACCCCGACCGCCTCCAGCAGCGGGGGCACGACGGTGTCGCTCTGGCCGAGCAGAGCCTCGAGCAGGTGCAGCGCCTCCAGCTGGGTGTTGCCCCGGCCGGTCGCGGCCTGGATCGCCGCGGCGATCGCTTCCTGCGCGCGGGTGGTGAACTTCGCAATCTCCATGCACGACTCCCTGTGACGGAGGGGACCTGACACTTGCACAACGCGGCCAAAGTTGAGTCTGTTCCGCTCAACTCCAGTTTTACCGCAATGCCCACCAGCGGGGGGATGAGCAAGTAGCGTGGCACGCGCGGGGAGAGCGCGCCTGCACGGGCGCGCGACCCCGTCGACCGACGACGGAACCATCGAGCAGGAACCCGGAGCTTCCCCCGATGAGCGCTGTGACCCAGGGCAAGGTCACCGGCCCCACGGCGGGCCAGACGGCCACGCCCAGGCCGCTCGTCTGGCTGCTCGTGCTCCTCGTCCTCCCCCTCGGCATGACCGCCCTGGCCTGGGGCCGGTTCGGCACCAACCTCGCGATGTGGTGGCCCGCGGCCGGCGTCGGCGTCATCGCCGCCGCCCTCGCCCCCCGCCGGTCACGGCCCCTGGTCGCACTGGGGGTCGCCCTCTGCGGCTTCCTGGCCAACTGGACCTTCGGCCGCGACCCCGGCGTCGCGGCCCTCCTCGGTCTCGCCACCGGGGCCGACGCCCTGGTCACCGCCGCCCTTCTCAGCCGCCACCGCGACCTGCGCCCCGTCCTCACCGGGCTCGACGACCTGGTGCGCTTCGTGCTCGCCGCCCTGGCCGGCGCGACCGCGGCAGGGCTGTTCGTGGCGGTCGGGCTGGCGATGGACGGCGCCGAGCCGTTGATCACCTGGCGGACGGTGTTCGCCAGCCACCTCGCGGCCATCCTCGCGATCACGCCCCTCGGCCTCGGCTCGTCCGAGGTGCGGCAGCGGGCCGGACGCACCGAGCTCGCCGTGCAGTGGCTCTCCCTCGCCCTGGTGGTGGGGGTCGTCTTCGCCCCCGACCAGGGCCTGCCCCTGGTCTACCTCGTCTTCGTCCCGCTGCTGTGGGGCGCGATGCGGCTCAGCGTCCGCGCCGTCGCCTGGCAGGTCTTCCTCACCGCACTCGTGATCACCACGGCCACGACGAGCGGGTGGGGCCCGTTCGCCAACCTCGGCGACGCCAGCCCTCAGGTCGTGGCGGCGCTGTCCCAGGCCGCGATCGCCTCCTGCGCCTTGGTCGCCCTGCCCCTGGCGGTGCTCAAGTCCCAGCGCGCGGTCGCCCTGCAGCAGGCGAGCTCGTCGAGCGACCTGCTCGACAACATCCTCGCCGCGGCGACCTCGACCGTCGTGATCGGCACCGACCTGGTCGGCAACATCGAGTTCTTCAACATCGGCGCCGAGGAGATCTCGGGCTGGACCGCCGCGGAGGTCGTGGGACACGCCTGCCTGGCGATCGTGACCACCGAGGGTGAGGACGGGCAGGAGGAGCACCTGGTCACCGTCGACCTCGACCAGCCCGGGGCGGGCTCGCTCGAGGCCCTGATCGAGCCGTTCCTGGTCGACACCGAGGACGACACCTTCCGAGACGACTGGACCCTCCTGCGCCGGGACGGCGAGCGGCGCACGCTGGCGGTGACGATCAGCCGTCGCTACGACCACGGGCGGGGCGTCGGCTACGTCGGCATCGCCGAGGACGTCACCGAGAAGCGCCGCGAGGAGGAGTCCGCCGCCGCGGCCCTCGACGCCGAGCGTCAGCTGGTCGACCGGCTCGCCCAGGTCGACCGCACCAAGAACGACTTCATGTCGACGGTCAGCCACGAGCTCCGCACCCCGATCACCAGCATCCTGGGCTACTCCCAGCTCCTGCTCTCCGACGAGACCGGCGCGCTGCCGGTGATGCACCGCCAGATCGTCGGCCGGATCGAGCGCAACGGCCGCCGGCTGCTCGGACTGATCGAGGACATGCTCACCATGTCCCAGGTCGAGGTCGGCGACTTCCGCTACGTCTTCCAGCGCGTCGACCTGCGCAGCGTCGTCCAGAGCGCGGTGGAGACCGAGACGAGCGTCTTCGGCTCCCTCGGGGTCCAGCTCACCCAGGACGTCGTCGGCCAGCCGGTCTGGGTCGAGGCCGACCCCGACAAGCTCGAGCGCGCCCTGGCCGCGCTGCTCGACAACGCCGCGAAGTACAGCCAGCCCGGCGACGTGGTCCACCTCGCGGTCTCCCGCGACGACGACGCGGCCCGGGTCGCCGTCGTGGACCACGGGCTCGGGATCAGCAGCGAGGACCAGGAGCACCTGTTCGACCGGTTCTTCCGCGGCAGCGACGCCCACGCCCGCGCGATCCAGGGCGCCGGGCTCGGGCTGTCGGTCACGAGCATGATCGTCGACGGCCACGGCGGCTCCATCAGCTGCGTCTCGTCCCTGGGCGAGGGCTCGACGTTCACCGTGGCCCTCCCCTTCGCGGCCGAGGGCGTCGGTGCGGCCGACGCCGCCGCCGACGCCTGAGCGGCCGCCTGGCCGAGCAGGCCTGGGGGTCCCGGACGCGCAGCGACCCCGCCGATGTCGACGGGGTCGCGGTTGCTCGGTGGCCGCTGGGGGCGGTGAGCGCTCCGGCTCGGTCCGTGCGGGTGGCGTGAGGGGTCCGCGCGGGGGTCAGCCGACGTTGGTGGTCCAGTCGCCGCGCCCGTTGCCGAGGATGTCCTCCACGTGCTCGCGCAGCTCGATCGGGCCGAACGGCTTGATGATGTAGGTGTCGGCACCCGCCTCCATGCCGGCTTGCACGTCGCTGGCCTGGGCACGGGCCGTCATCAAGATGACGGGCACGTCCTTGAGCTCGGGGTCCGCGCGGACCTCGCGGCAGACCTCGAGGCCGTTCATGATCGGCATCGTGATGTCGAGCAGCAGCAGCCGCGGCTTGACGCGACGGCACTCGGCCAACGCCTCAGCGCCGTTGCCGACCGCGGTCACGGTCAGATCGAGCCCCTCGAGGACGATCTGCACGAGATCTCGGATGTCGACGTCGTCTTCAGCGAGCACGACAGTCACAGGGCCTCCCAGCCTTCCGCGCCACACACCCCTGGTGGCATGCCGGGAGTCTAGACCCGGGGACCGACACCACGCGCTGGGTTCCGCAATTGATCGGCTGTTCGGTCACCTCTGGCGTCGCCACACCATGAGCGACGCCCCCGGCACACCGGACTGGACGGCCGGGAGGTTGGGGCGCGGCTCGGGGCCGCGCTCGCCGCGGGCGAGGGCCTGCCCGAGGGCGTACTCCGTGGCCTCGAGCTGGTCCTCGAGCTCACGCACCCGCATCCGCAGCGCGGTGAGGTGGTTCTCCAGGTCGAGGATGCGGCGCACCCCCTCCAGCCCGATGCCGGAGGCGGTGAGCTCGGCGATCTCGCGCAGCTGCTCGATGTCGCGCAGGGAGTAGCGGCGCCCTCCCCCACCGGTGCGGCCGGGGGAGACCAGGCCGAGCCGGTCGTAGGTGCGCAGCGTCTGGGGGTGGAGCCCGGTCAGCTCGGCGGCGACCGAGATGACGTAGACCCCGATCTCGGGGCCGGGGACCTGGCCGCCCGGGCGCCGGCGCGGCGTGCTGCTCATCGCGCGCCTCCCGCCTCGAGGAGCCTCCCCCTCAGCTCGTTGCCGGCCGTGGCCTCACGGTAGGCCTCCACGGCCGCCCGCGCCTCGGAGGAGAGCGTCGCAGGCACGTGGACCTCGACGGTGACCAGCAGGCTGCCGCGGGTGCCGTCCTTGCGGGGCGCGCCCTTGCCGCGCACCCGGAAGGTGCGGCCGTTGGGCGTGCCCGGGGGCACCTTGACGGTCACCTTGGACCCGCCGGGCGTGCCGCCCACGACCGGGACGGGCACCGCGATGTCGGCGCCCAGCGCCGCCTCGTCGAAGGAGATCGGCACCGTGATGGTCAGGTCGTCGCCGGACCGGCCGAACACCGGGTGCGGGGACACCTTGACCACCACGAACAGGTCGCCCGGCGGCCCGCCGTGCTCGCCTCGGCCGCCGCGGCCCTTGAGGCGGATCTTCTGGCCGTCCTTGACCCCGGCGGGGATGCGCGCCTGGATGGCCCGGTCGGAGAGCGCACGGCCGGAGCCGTGGCAGACCTGGCACGGGTCGGAGACGTAGATGCCGCGCCCGCGGCAGGTCGGGCAGGTCTCGTTGATCGTGAAGGCGCCACCCATCGACGCCGCCCGCATGCCGGAGCCCTCGCAGTCGGGGCACATCTGGGGCTGGGACCCCGGCTGGGCGCCGGTGCCGTGACACACCGCGCAGGGCTGCTCGGAGGCCAGCCGCAGCGACACCGTGACGCCCTCGAGCGCGTCGCTGAAGCTGATCGTCGTCGAGGTCTCGATGTCGGAGCCGCGGCGGGCCCGGGTGCGGCGGGTGGTGCGGGGACCGCCCCCGCCACCGCTGCCGAACATGCCGCCGAAGAGGTCGCCCAGGTTGGCCGAGCCGGCGCCCCCCGCCCCGCCCCCGAAGAGGTCGTTGAGGTCGAAGGGCTGCCCGGCCCCGCCGCCACCGAAACCGCCGTTGAAGCCGCCGCCGACGAACATGGCGCGCGTCTCGTCGTACTGCTTGCGCTTCTGCTCGTCGCCGACCACGTCGTAGGCCTCGGCGATCGCCTTGAAGCGCTCCTCGGCCGCCTTGTCCCCCGGGTTGGAGTCGGGGTGGTTGGCCCGCGCGAGCTTGCGGTAGGCCTTCTTGATGTCCGCGGCCGAGGCGTCCTTGGCCACGCCGAGGACCTGGTAGAAGTCCTTGGTCGCCCAGTCGGAGCTGGTCATCGCTCCCTCCCTCCCGAGGTCGTGGGTGTCGCTGGTGGAACCGGGCCGATCAGCTCGGCTCGGGGTCGAGGACGGTCACCTTGGCCGCCCGCACGACGCGGTCGCCGAGGCGGTAGCCCGCCTGGAACACGTTGTCGCACACGGTCGTGGTGACCTCGCTGGAGTGGCCGTGCATGAGCGCCTCGTGCAGCCGCGGGTCGAACTCGTCGCCCTTGGCCCCGAACTTCTCCAGCCCGGCGCCGGCCACGACCCGCTCGAGGGCCTCGGCGACCGCCTTGAAGCCGCCGCTCAGCTCCTCGTGCTCCCGGGCGCGGTCGACGTCGTCGAGCGCGGGCAGGAGCGCGTTGAGGACCGAGAGCTTGGCGTTCTGCACGACCAGATCGCGGTCGCGTTCGACGCGGCGCTTGTAGTTGAGGTACTCCGCCTGGAGCCGCTGCAGGTCGGCGGTGAGCTCCGCGACCCGCTTGTCGAGCTCACGGGACTCCTCCTCGCCGGAGGGGACCTCGTCCGTCCCGGCCTCGGCGTCCGGGCCGGCGTGCGCCTCGTCGTAGGGCCCCTCGGGCCCCACGGGCGGGGTCGCGGTCTCCCGCGACCCCTCCCGCTCGAGGTCGACGTCGGTGTCGAAGTCCACCTGGCCGGCGTCCGGGAAGTGACCTCCCTCGTGACTGTCTCCGGTCGGGTCGGTCACTTGGCGTCACCCGCCGTGCCGTCGCCCTCGTCCTCGACGATCTCGGCGTCGACGACGTCGTCGTCGGCGTCACCGGTGGCGAAGTCACCCGCACCGGACCCGGCCGCCTCGGACTCGCCGGCGGCGTACATCGCGGCGCCCATCTTCTGGCTGGACTCGGCGAGCTTGGCCGCGGCGGAGCCGATCAGGTCGGTCGAGCCCTCGGAGGTGTCCTCGAGCGCCTTCTTGAGCGCGTCGATGTCGGCCTGGACCTCGGTCTTCACCTCGTCCGGGATCTTGTCGCCGTTGTCGGTGAGGAACTTCTCGGTCGAGTAGGCGAGGGTCTCGGCCTGGTTGCGGGCCTCGATCTCCTCCTTGCGCCTGCGGTCCTCCTCGGCGTACTCCTCGGCCTCCTTGACCATGCGGTCGATGTCGTCCTTGGACAGCGCCGAGCCACCGGTGATCGTCATCGACTGCTCACGGCCGGTGCCACGGTCCTTGGCGGAGACGTGGACGATGCCGTTGGCGTCGATGTCGAAGGTGACCTCGATCTGCGGCACGCCGCGCGGGGCCGGCGGGAGGCCGGTCAGCTCGAAGTTGCCGAGGGGCTGGTTCTGCGCGGCCATCTGGCGCTCGCCCTGGTAGACCTGGATCATCACCGAGGGCTGGTTGTCGTCGGCCGTGGTGAACACCTCGGACCGCTTGGTCGGGATCGTGGTGTTGCGCTCGATGAGGCGCGTCATCACGCCGCCCTTGGTCTCGATCCCGAGGCTCAGCGGGGTCACGTCGAGCAGCAGGACGTCCTTGACCTCGCCCTTGAGCACGCCGGCCTGCAGGGCCGCACCGACCGCGACGACCTCGTCGGGGTTGACGCCCTTGTTGGGCTCCTTGCCGCCGGTCAGCTCCTTGACGACCTCGGCGACGGCGGGCATGCGGGTGGAGCCACCCACGAGCACGACGTGGTCGATGCCGGACACGTCGATGCCGGCGTCCTTGATCACCGAGCGGAACGGCGCCTTGGTGCGCTCGATCAGGTCGGCGGTGAGCTTCTGGAACTCGGTGCGGCTGATCTTCTCCTCGAAGTGGAGGGGGCCGCTCTCGCCGTGGGTGATGTAGGGCAGGTGGATCGTGGTCTCCGAGGAGGAGGACAGCTCGATCTTGGCCTTCTCGGCGGCCTCCTGGAGGCGCTGCTTGGCGATCTTGTCGGCGCCGAGGTCGACCCCGTTGTTGCCCTTGAACTTCTTGACCATCCACTCGACGAGGCGCTCGTCCCAGTCGTCACCACCGAGGTGGTTGTCACCGGAGGTGGCCTTGACCTCGACCACGCCGTCGCCGATCTCGAGCAGGGACACGTCGAACGTGCCGCCACCGAGGTCGAAGACGAGGATCGTCTGGTCGGACTCCTTGTCGAGGCCGTAGGCCAGCGCCGCCGCGGTCGGCTCGTTGACGATGCGGCTGACGTTGAGGCCGGCGATCTCGCCCGCCTCCTTGGTGGCCTGGCGCTGCGCGTCGGAGAAGTACGCCGGCACGGTGATCACCGCGTCGGTGACGGTCTCGCCGAGGTAGGCCTCGGCGTCGCGCTTGAGCTTCTGCAGCACGAACGCGGAGATCTGCTGCGGGGTGAACGACTTGTCGTCGATCTGCTGCTTCCAGTCGGTGCCCATGTGGCGCTTGACGGAGCGGATGGTGCGGTCGACGTTGGTGACCGCCTGACGCTTGGCGACCTCACCGACGAGGACCTCGCCGTTCTTGGCGAACGCGACGACCGAGGGGGTCGTGCGGGCGCCTTCGGCGTTGGCGATGACGGTGGGCTCGCCACCCTCGAGGACGGCGACGACGGAGTTCGTCGTACCGAGGTCGATACCGACGGCTCGTGCCATGTGTGTGCTACCTCCACTGCTTGGGTCGGTGGGGCGGCTCCAGGACCGGGCCGCACCTCTCCGAGTCTGTCAAACAAGTTGAGCCGCTTCAACTCAACTTCGTTCGACTGGTTCAACCCGGCGGAAGGCAGCGGTGTTTCCGTCTGCGGTGTGACCTGGGTCACGCTGCCGGGCGGAGAGAGGGCGGAGAGAGGGCGGAGAGAGGGCGGAGTGAGACCCGGGAGAGGTGCTCAGCCGATGGTGACGGTGACGACGTTGGAGGCGCGGTTGGCGTCCTTGTCGAGGACCCGGAACTTGGTCCGTCCGCTGCGGCTGGTCTGGATCCAGGTCTCGAACGATCCCCCGCGCACGGTGGCCTCGACCGGGAAGTCGCTCCACGACCCGCCCTCGCGGCGCTGCACCTGGAGCCGGGCGCCCTCACCGTCGGTGTAGACGCCGTTGAAGTTGATCCGCTCGCCCGGCCCGACGTTCTGCGGGGCCACGAAGAGGGTGATCTTGTCGCCCTTGGGGGCGGTCGTGGCGGAGCCGTCGCTCGGCAGCGCGGACGGCATGGCCTGCGGGCCCGGCAGGTCGAACCCCTCCTGGCCGGAGTCCTTGGTCGGGACGTAGGAGGGCATGTAGAGCGAGGCCGGCGCCGCCGCTCGCCCCCCGCCGCCGGCGTCGCCGGTCAGACCGCCCACCTGGGCCACCGCGACCATCGCGCCGCCGATGCACAGGCCCACGACGACCGCGACGCCCAGCATCGTCGCGAGCGCCCACGCGAGCGCGCGCCCGGGGTCGTCCTCGCGGTCGTCAGGGGTCGCCATGCGCCCATCCTCCCCGACGCGCCGGCGCCGTCCAAGCCGCCCCCGGCTACTTGCGCCAGAGGACGTGCTCCACGAGCCGGCGGCTGCGCCAGCCCTCGCCCGTGCGGACCAGGTCGTGCTCGTAGAGCCCGCCGATCTCCATGTCGAACGGGTCGACCGGACCGTCGGGGCCGGCCGGCAGCTGGATGCGGATCGGGTTCCAGAAGTACGCCGTCACGTGCGCCTGGTCGTCGCCGGTGAACTCGGTCGCGACCTGGCCGACCAGGTGCTGGGTCTGGGCGAAGAGCGGGATCGCCTCGGTGGCCATCCAGGCCTTCACCTCCGCGACCGGGCCGGAGGCACCGCCGCTGGCGGTGTAGTCGATGGTCGCGTCCTCGGTGAACACCTGGTCGAACCCGTCGACCTGGCCGGTGTCGACCGCCCGGGTGTAGCGGGTCAGCAGGTCGGCGATCTCGGTGCGGTCCAGCAAGCGGCGTACGTCGTCCATCGGCGCACCCTAGCCGCACAAGTGGAACGTGTTCTAGTCCGCTCAGGCGGGCCGGCGGAAGACGGGGATCAGTGCCCGGGTCAGCTCCGCGGCGCGGGCGACCCCGCCCTCGAGCCGCCAGGACATGAGGACCAGCGCGGAGGAGTCGGCCCAGATGCAGGCCTGCCGACCGGGCCGGGGCGCCTCGCACCGCAGCGAGACGCCGGGGACCCCGGAGGGGTAGGGCGTGCCCTCGCCGAGGCCGACGTTGACGAACTGGTGGGCGATGGCCCCGCCCGGGGAGTCCTCCAGCGCCTGGCGCAGGTCGGTCCCGCCCGCGGGGAGGATGCCGGTGAGGGCCAGCGTGCTGCGCCCGCGGGCGTACTCGGCGTACACCGTCCGGGCGCCGAACCCCGTGCCGAACTCCTCCGCCTGGCGTCTCGCCTCCTCGACGGCCGGGCCCTGAACAGCCGTCCACCCCAGGGGTCGCTGCGGGAGCACGAGCGTCGACTCGGCCAGGGCCGTGGGGGCCGCCTGGGGGGTGCTGCCGGTGGAGTCGTGGCCGGCCAGGCCCAGGGCGCCGATCACCGAGCCTCCGACCGCGACCAGGACCACGAGCCCGATCGCGACCCAGCGGATCCACCTCTGCGACACCATGCGGAGAGACTGCCCTAGCGCAGGAACTGAAACACGTTCTAGTCTTGGCCCATGAGGTTCACCTATGCCGAGGCGATGACCGACGTCCGCCACTACGCGCCCCTCGCGCAGGCGGCGGAGGCCGCGGGCTACGACTCGATGACGGTGGCCGACAGCCTGATCTACCCCGCCGAGTCGGATGCCGAGTACCCCTACACCGAGGACGGCGACCGTGAGTTCCTCGAGGGCAAGGAGTTCATCGAGACCCTCACGCTCTGCGCGTGGCTCGGCGCGGTCACCACCACGCTGCGGTTCACGCCGTTCGTGCTCAAGCTGCCGATCCGGCCGCCGGTGCTGGTCGCCAAGCAGGCGGCCTCGATCGCCTACCTGACCGGCAACCGGCTCGGCCTCGGCGTCGGCCTCAGCCCGTGGCCGGAGGACTACGCCGCGATGGGCGTCCCGTGGGAGCGGCGCGGCAAGCGGTTCGACGAGTGCATCGACATCGTGCGGGGCATCACCGCCGGCGGCGAGTTCGAGTTCCACGGCGAGTTCTACGACATCCCGCGGCTGACGCAGACGCCTGCGCCGACGCAGCCCATCCCGATCCTCGTCGGCGGCCACGCCGACGCCGCCCTGCGCCGCGCGGTCACGCGCGGCGACGGCTGGATGCACGGCGGCGGCAAGCCCGAGGAGCTCGAGCGGCTGCTCGACCGCCTCGCCGAGATCCGCAAGGAGGAGGGCGTCGAGGACCAGCCGTTCGAGCAGCACGTGATCTCGTTCGACGCCTACTCCCCCGACGGCTGCAAGCGGCTGGAGGACCGCGGGGTGACCGACGTGATCGTCGGGTTCCGCGTGCCCTACATCAAGGGGCCGGACACCGAGCCGCTGGAGACGAAGGTCGCGAACCTCGAGAAGTTCGCCGAGAGCGTGATCGCGAAGGTGAACCCGTGAGCACCGAGCCGTTCGCCGCTGCGATCGCCGAGGCCGAGGACCTGGTCCGCAACGCGCCGTTCGTCAAGACCGACGCCGACCTCGCCGAGGGCCTCGACTACCTCGCCGGCTCCATGCGCGCGTCGCTGCAGATGGCCTGGGCCTACGCCCCCGAGCAGCCCTTTCTTGTCAACTCGACAAGTCAGCACACCAAGATGGGCCTCGACAACCCGGACACCGTCTACTATCACGCCAACGTGCTGCCCGACGTGACCTACGTCGTCCGCGGCCGTCGCGGGGACACGGTCGACCTGTCGTTCCAGGTGCTCGGCGGCGACTACACCCCGAGCTCCACCCCCGACGGCTCGACGGCCTTCGACGACCGGTCCCTGACCATCGCCCCCGACGGCTCCTTCGAGGTGTCCTTCGGGCCGACCGGGTCGTCGTACGCCTGCGACCACCACGTCGTCCTGCCGGAGACCGCGCGGATGCTCGCGATCCGTGAGGTGTACGACGACTGGGCCGCCACGCGCGGGCACGTCACGATCGAGCGGGCCGACACCCGCGGGCTCGCCCCCGCCCGGCTCGACGGGGCGGCGTGGCAGGCCGCGGCGGACAAGCGCTTCGCGGTCGCGGCCAAGATGCTGGTCGCGCGGATCAGGACCTGGTTCGCCTTCCCGGAGTGGTTCTACCTCAACGAGCCGGTCAACACCCTCACCGAGCCGCGGCCCACCCCCGGCGGGCTGTCGTCACAGTGGTCCTCGGTCGGCCACTACGACCTCGCCGACGACCAGGTGCTGGTGATCACCGTGCCGCGCGGCGACGCTCCCTACCTCGGCTTCCAGCTCGGGACGGTCTGGTACACCTCGCTGGACTACGCCGACCACCAGACCTCGCTCAACGGGCACCAGGCGCAGGTCGACCCCGACGGGATGGTCCGGATCGTCGTCGCCGAGCAGGACCCGGGCGTGCACAACTGGGTCGAGCGGCTGGGCCACGACCGCGGCTACCTGCAGTTCCGCTGGCAGCGCCTCGCGCGCGACCTCACGCCCGACGACGGGCCGATCATGGTGGTGACGACCGCGGACGAGCTCGCCGACCACCTGCCGTTCCTCGAGGACAACCGCGTGACGCCCGAGCAGTGGCGGGAGCGGATCGCCGCGCGCCAGCGCGGGGTCGCCGGGCGCATGATCGGCTGACCGCCGGCCCGGTCGGGGCGTCAGGGCCGCCCGAAGTAGTCGACCAGTCGGCCGGTCGCGGTCGGACAGGTCAGGTTGCGGTCACGGCCGAGCTCCACCCACTGGCCCATGACGGCCGGGCCGCCGCCGAAGGACCAGTCGGGGGCGCAGCGGCGCAGCGCCTCGGCGCGGGAGGTCTGGCCGGCGGCGCGCCACTCGGGCTGCCCGCCGAAGGTCCGGTCACCCACGACGCCCTTCCACAGCAGGGGCGTGGAGTAGAAGCCGACCCGGAGGCCGGCGGCACGGTAGCCGCGCACCGCGCCCTCGATCACCGCGGCGTTGGCCTCGAGGTCCGGTCCCCAGTCGAAGTCGGGGACCGGCTCGACGTCGATCCACACCAGCGGGGCCGGGAGGCCCGCCTGCCGCATCTGCGCGACGGCGTACATCGCCTGCTGGTAGCCGACGTTGCGCTGCGCGCCGAGCCGGCTGCCGGCGTCGTACGGCCCCTGGTCGCGCAGCCGCGCGACGGTCGCCTCGTCGGGACGCGAGTGGACGGCGTACGCCCCGACCATCAGCCGACGCGACCGCACCCACGCGACCTGGTCGGCGAGGCAGGGGTTGGGCGTGAAGGACGGGCCGTTGGTGAGGCCGAGGACCACGAACCGCGCGCTGGGCAGGGGCATCGGCGCGCCGAGCGTGCGCTTCTGCGGGATGCCGAGGCCCTTGGGGCACTGCGGCCAGCTCGCGTCGGCACCCTCGACGACTCCCAGCAGGCGCGGCGTGGGCAGCGTGGGGGTCGGCAGGCGCCGGGGACGGCGAGCCCGTGTCGGTCGGGCGCTCGGCGGCGCAGGGCGTACGGCGGTCGGTGACGGACGCGCGGACGGCGTCGCGGCGGCGGGCGGGGACGACGGGGACGGGGCGTCGAACGCCGACCGGTCCAGGACGTCTCCCTGGCACCCGGTCAGGAGCAGGGCGAGCAGCAGCGCACACGTCAGTCGCATCCCAACCCCCTCGCCCCTCGCCCCTCGGGGCTAGTGGACCTCGAACTCGCCCAGCGTGTCCCAGTGATCGCCCGGGATCTGCATGTTGCGGATCTCGGGGGTCTCGAGGACGTACTGCGGGAGCTCGGCCTGGGCCCGCTTGAAGTGGTCGGAGGTCACGTGCGCCTCGGCCGCGTCGTCCCGGAAGGCCTCGATGAGGACGTACTGCTGCGGGTCCTCCACGCTGCGGGACCACTCGAAGAAGAGGTTGCCCTCCTCCGCGCGGGTCGCCTCGGTGAACTCGCGGGCGAGCTCGGGCCACTCGTCGGCGTGCTCGGGCTTGATCCTCCACTTCACGCAGATGAAGATCATCGGTCCTCCAGGTCTCGGTCGGCTCGGTCGGACGGTGCTGACCTCGACCCTGCCAGGCCGGTGGTCGGGCGACGGGCGGGCCCGGTCCCGCACCCGCCGGGGTCGAAACGGAGACGGATCGGTCCACCATCCGGTGGGATGGCCACCTCGGGCACTCTCCTGGCACGATGGGGACTAGAACACGTTTCACTTTTCGAAGGATGAACCCGATGCACGGACTCCTCAAGGACAAGGTCGTCGTCGTCGCGGGCTACGGCTACGGGCTCGGCGCCTCGCTGGCCGAGCAGGCCGCGCTGCAGGGCGCCCAGCTCGTCATCTCCGCACGCACCGAGGAGAAGCTGGAGACGGCCGCCAAGGAGCTGCGCGCCCACCGGGTGGGCGTGCTGTGCGTGCCCTGCGACTTCGACCACGAGGACGCCGGCGAGGTCCTCGCCGCCCGGACCCTCGAGACCTACGGCCAGGTCGACGTCCTGCTCAACAACGCCTTCCGCATGCCGCCGATGGACCCGCTCACCAAGGTCGCGCCCCACAAGATCCAGAAGTCGATCGCGACCAACGTGATCGCGCCGCTGCGCCTGGCCAGCGCGTTCGCCGACGGTCTCTCCGCGACCAACGGCAGCATCGTGATGATCAACTCCGCGGTGCTGTGGCAGTCGCAGCCGGAGTTCGCGGCCTACAAGCTGACCAAGGGCGCGATGCTCCACATGTCGGAGTCGCTGGCCACCGAGCTCGGCCCGCGCGGCATCCGGGTCAACTCGCTGGCCCCCAGCTGGATCTACGAGGACATCAACAAGGCGTACTTCGACGTGCTGGCCGAGGAGGCCGGCGTCACCCACCAGGACATCTACGACGAGAAGGCGGCCGCGACCGACCTGCGTCGCCTGGCCACGCCCGACGAGGTCGCCAACGCGGCGCTGCTGCTCGCCTCGCCGCTGGCCAGCGCCGTCACGGGCGTCTGCCTCGACGTCAGCTGCGGAGAGTTCCACCGGTGAGCCCCCGCGAGCGTGACTCGGTCGGCACGTTCGAGGACCTGCACGCCGCCGCCACCCGGGCGTGCGGACTGTCCGACTTCGGTCCCGAGGAGTACGTCGAGCCGCTGCGCGTGCTGCTGGCCGCCTACGAGTCGACGGCCGGCCTCACGCCCCTCGGCAACGCCGAGACGCGTGGCTGGGTGCGCGGCGCGCTGACCGCCCGGCTGCTGTCCGAGGCGGCGTTCCACCGGACGCCCGAGGTGCTGCAGACACCGGTCGAGCGGCCGGTCTTCGTCGTGGGCATCCAGCGCAGCGGGACGACGCTGCTCCAGCGTCTGCTCCACGCGGCCCCCGACGCGCAGGGCCTGGAGATGTGGCTGACCCAGCTGCCGCAGCCGCGGCCGCCCCGCGAGACCTGGGACGACGACCCGGTCTTCTCGCTGCTCAAGGCCGCCGTCGACCAGCACCACCAGGACAACCCCGACCTCGCCGGCATCCACTTCGTCGCCGCCGACATGGTCGAGGAGGACTGGCAGCTGATCCGCCAGTCGATGACCACCGAGGCCTGGGTCTACCTCGCCCACGTGCCGGCGTACGCCGAGTGGCTGCGGACCGCGGACCGGGTGCCGGCCTACGAGCGCTTCCGTCGCAACCTCCAGCTGATCGGGTCCGCCGACCCGGACAAGCGCTGGGTGCTGAAGAACCCCTCGCACCTGGCGTCGCTGCCGGCGCTGTTCGAGGTGTTCCCGGACGCGCTCGTCGTGCAGACCCACCGCGACCCGCTCACCACGGTGCCGTCGGCGTGCTCGCTGTCGGCCACGTCGACCCGCGGCTGGTCGACGGTGTTCACCAGCGAGGTCATCGGGCAGACCATCCTGCGCCAGCAGGCGGCCGAGGTCGCCGCCGCGCGCGAGGCCCGCCGCCACCTGCCGGAGAAGCAGGTGCTCGACGTGCAGTACGACGACCTGGTCGCCGACCCGGTCGGCACGGCCCGCTGGGTGCACGAGTCGTTCGACCTGCCCTGGGACGACGAGATGGAGTCCGCGATCACGCGCGACTACGAGGCCTCGCGACAGGGTCCGCGCCGACCACGGCACGACTACTCCCTGGAGGAGTACGGCCTGACCGAGGCCCAGGTCCGCGCGGCGTTCGAGGGCTGAGCGGCCCCGCGCGACCTGCGAGAGGCGGACTGGACCGCGTAGAGTCGGGCGTACGGTGTCGATCCGGGCGACCTGGGCACGAAGCAGCAGGGCAGCGGGGCCGAGCCCCGCTGGTCGGCACGACTCACCCTGAGTCGTGTCTGATGGGAGTGCACCATGGAACGACCCGAGCAGCTCGACCGCCCCATCCGCGTCTTCCTCCTCGACGACCACGAGATGGTGCGACGAGGACTGGTCGGACTGTTCGCCGCGCAGAGTGACATCGAGGTCGTGGGACAGTCCGCCAGCGCCGTCGAGGCCGAGGCGCGCATCCCCGCCCTGCGCCCGGACGTGGCCCTGCTCGACGGACGGCTGCCCGACGGCAGCGGGGTCGAGGTGTGCCGTGCGGTCCGCTCGGTCGATCCGTCGATCAAGGCGATCATCCTGACGTCGTACGACGACGACGAGGCGATCTTCGCCGCGATCATGGCGGGGGCCTCGGGCTACATCCTCAAGCAGATCATCGGTCTGGAGCTGGTCGAGGTCGTCCGCAGCGTCGCTGCCGGCCAGTCGGCCCTCGACGCCTCGGTCACCCAGCGTGTGCTCGACCGGATCCGGTCGGGTGGCTCGTCCGGGCCGGCGGAGCTGCAGTCCCTCACCCCACAGGAGCGACGCATCCTCGAGCTCATCACCGAGGGCATGACCAACCGGCAGATCGGCGAGGCACTGTTCCTGGCGGAGAAGACGGTGAAGAACTACGTCACGCACATCCTCAACAAGCTGGGGCTCCAGGGACGCACCCAGGCAGCCGTGCTCGCCTCGAAGCTGCTGGGCTGAGACCGGTGACCGACCGCCCTCCGGAGTGGGCGCTGCAGCGCGCCGGCGAGGAGCTCTACGACGTCGAGGACGTCGACCGCGTGACCCGTCGCGCGTGGGAGATCGCCCGTCAGGAGCGCCAGATCGAGCGGGAGCGCCACGACGAGTACGACGACCCGGACGAGGGCGGCGAGGGCTGACCCGCCCCGGGCGCCCGGGGCAGGATGTGCTCATGACCGGCATCAGGTTCGACCACGTCGGGGTCACCGTCTCCGACCTCGACGCGGCCATCGCGTTCTTCCTCCGCCTGGGGCTGGAGCTCGAGGGCCGCATGCACGTCGAGGGCGAGTTCCTCGACACCGTCTGCGGCCTCGAGGGAGCCCGCACCGAGATCGCGATGCTGCGGCCGCCCGGTGGCGGCACCGCCGTCGAGCTCGCGACGTTCGAGCGTCCCGACCTCGAGGCCGGGTCACCCGACGCCATGGCCACGCGGATCGGGCTGCAGAACGTCTGCTTCGAGGTCGAGGACCTCCAGGCGCTGGTCGAGGAGCTCGCCGGGGCCGGCCACCGGCTCGTCGGCGGGGTCGGGCGGCACGAGGACTCCTGGCTCATGGCCTACGTCCGAGGACCCGACGGTGTCGTGGTCTCGCTGGCGCAGCGCCTGGGCTGAGGACGGCCACCCCCGCTGAGCCCGTCGTGAGCGGGCGTGCCGGCCGGTGACGGTCAGCCGTCGACCTCGGTGCGGTGCGGACGACCCGGGTCGTCGTACGCCGGCTCGTGGACGCCTGCGCGGCAGGCCTCGAGCTGCGCGCAGACCGCGGCGCCGTAGAAGAACGCCATCGACGACATCAGCGCCCACAGCAGCAGCGCGAAGACCCCGGCCAGCGGGCCGTAGACCACGCCGAACGACCCGCCGAAGTGGACGTAGAGCGCGAGCAGGCCGGAGGCCGCCGTGCTCAGGACGACCGCGACCCCCGACCCCAGGGCCAGCCAGCTCAGGGCCGGCTGCCGGCGGCGCGGTGCGTGGTCGAGCAGGAACGCGATGCTCAGCACGACGAGGACCAGCCCGGCGGGCCAGCGCAGCACGCGCCACCACAGCGCGGCCGCGTCGCTCCAGCCGTACCACCTCACCATCGCCTCGGCGAAGGCGCCGCCGGTCACCAGCAGCAGGAAGCCCAGCCCCAGCGGGACCGCCAGGAGCGCGGTCCACAACGCCGCCCGACCGTACTTCGCGAGCGCCGGACGGTCGCGACGCACGCCGTAGATGCGGTTGAGGCCCCGCTCCGCCTGGGCCATCGCGGTGGTCATCGAGAGCAGCGCGAACCCGACGCCGAACGCGAGCGCCAGCTCCCCGGCGTCCTGGCTGGACTCCTCGCCGGTGACGGCGCCGGCCAGCGCGTCCTGCTCGCCCGCACCGGGCGAGACCGACTGGATGGTGCCCGCGATGACGCGCGCCGGGCGCTCCTGGTCGACGTCGGCGGCCAGGCCGGTCAGGGCGAGCAGGAAGGGGACCACGGCCAGCGCGGCCTGCAGGGCCAGCGCGCGACTGCTGGTGAAGCCGTCACCGAAGCGGAAGCGGACGAAGGAGTCGGCCAGCAGCCGCGTGAGCCCGACCTTGCGGGCCATGCGCCACGCGTCGGCGGCGTCGAGCTCGTCGCCGTCGAGCTCGATCGTCACGGGAACGGTGCGTGCGGTGGTCATCGTCTGCCCACCTCAGCATGCGCGGCCGGGTCGACGGAGGCCGGCACCCACTCCTCCGTGCCGCCCTCGAGCATCTCGCGCACCCGCGCGAGCACCCGGCACGCGGTCTCGAAGTCCTCGTCGCCGAGCTCCTCGCGGAAGCGCTCGTCCAGGTCGAGGAGGTGCTGGAACCCCACCTCGGCGACCTCGCGGCCGAAGTCCGTGTAGCGCACGATCTTGGCGCGCCCGTCGGTCGGGTCGGGCACCATCTCCAGCATCCCGCGGCTCACCATGTCGCGGATCGACTCGCCCATCGACTGGCGGGTGACGCCCGCTCGGGTGGCCATGTCCGCGGACCGGGCGCCCTCGGGCGGCAGCGTCGCGAAGACCGCGTTGTGCGAGGGCTGGAGGTCGAAGCCGGCCCGCAGGGCGTGGTCGAGCATGTCGTTGCGCAGCGCCCGCGCCGCCTTGTCGGCCAGGGCGATGAACGGCACGAAACCCGGTGGTGCGGACGCCCTTGACATTCGTAAGGTTACCTTCCAATAATCGACAGGGAGCCTTACATTATCAGGGAGGGATCATGGACCGCACCGAGATCCGCTCGCTGGTCGGGGCGATCTTCGCCGCCAGGTCCTCGCGGACCACGCGGGTCGCCGTCGAGCAGGAGCACCTGGCGGTCGACCTCCTCCGCGGGGGCACCGTGGCCCCGGACCGCGTGCGGCCCGTCGTCGCCGGCAGGCCGTACGCCGACCTGGTCTCCTTCGAGCCCGGCGGCCAGGTCGAGCTGTCCCTGCGGCCGGCGCCGGGCCCGACCGCCATGCGGCTCGACCTGCTCGGCGCCACCCGCGCCATCGCCGCCGACCTCGCGGAGCACGGCATCGCGCTGGTCGCGGCGCCGGAGTGGCACCTGGCCTCGCGACGCCACCTGCACAGCCCCCGCTACGACGCGATGGAGCGCCACTTCGACTCGATCGGCCCGGCCGGCCGGCGCATGATGCGATCGACCGCCTCGACGCAGGTCTGCCTGGACTGGTGGCCCGGCCGAGCAGGGCTCGAGCAGTGGGAGCTCCTCCTCCTCGCGGGCCCGTTCCTCGCCGCCGCGGTGTGCCGGAGCGGACGGCTGGCCACCTGGCTCGAGGTCGACCCCGGCCGCACCGCCTTCGACGACCGCCTCCTCCACGGCGACGACCCGGTGAGGGCGTACGCCGACTTCGCGGCCGGTGCGCACGTCTTCGTCGACGGCGGCGCGGCCGAGCACCTCACCACGCTCTTCCCGCCGGTGCGGCCGCGGCGCGGCTACCTCGAGGTGCGCTTCCCCGACGCCCGGCCCGCCGAGCAGGTCGAGCCCCTGGTCGCCGGCCTCGCCGCCCTGCTGTACGACGACCAGCGGCGTCGCTCGGCCCTCGACGGCCTGCGCGGGGAACGCCCCCGTCTCGCCGACCACTGGCGCGCCGCCGCGGACCGCCGGCTGTGCCTCGCACGCGGGCTCGAGCTGCTCGGGGCGGCCGCGGAGGAGGTGGCGGCGTGAGCGTCCTCATGGTCATCGATCCGATCGGCGGCCTCGACCCACAGGTCGACGCCACCGTCGGGCTCGCGGCGGGGGCCCTCGACCTCGGCCGTGAGGTGTGGGTCTGCACCCCCGAGGACCTCTCGGTGCACTCCGGGCGCGTGACGGCTCGTGCCGCCCGGCTCGGGCTCGCCCCTCGCACGCGGGGCGGCGACCACCGCTGGCTCGTCCCGGAGCCCTGGCACCACCTCGGCGCCGCTCGCACGATCGACGTCGCCGCCGAGACCGAGCTGGTGATGCTGCGGATCGACCCGCCGGTCGACGGCCGCTACCTCCGCACGACGTACCTCCTCGACCTGGTCGAGCTGGCCGGCACGCGGGTGGTCAACCACCCCGAGGGCGTCAGGTCCCTGCACGAGAAGGCGATCGCGCTGCGTCTGCCCGGGCTGTCGCCCGAGACAGTGGTCACCGCCGACCCGGCCGTCGTACGCCGGTTCGTGTCGGTCGTGGGCACCGCGGTGGTCAAGCCGTTCGACGGCTTCGCCGGGCACGGCGTCTGGCTGCTGCGGGACGACGCCTCGTGCCAGGCGCTGGCCGAGTCCGCGACCGCGGGCGGCCGGCAGCAGGTCATCGTGCAGCCCTACCTCGCCGACGTGGCTGCGGGCAACAAGCGGCTGTTCCTCCTGGACGGCGAGGTCGTCGACGCCGTCACCCGCCGACCCGGTGCGACCGACTTCCGCATCGGTGCCCCTGTGGCCCGCGCCGACGTGGACGCCGCCGACCGCGCGATCGTGAGCGCCCTGGCACCGCTGCTGTCGCGACACCGCATCGCCCTCGCCGGGGTCGACGTGATTGGCGGGCTGCTGATCGAGGTCAACGTCACCTGTCCCGGCGGCATGGCCAAGGCCGATGCCCTCCTCGGGACCGACCTCAGTGATGACGTCATGCGCCGCCTGCTCGGCGTCGCCGCGACCGACTTATTGTCACACCGAGAAGAAAGAGTCCCAGCATGAGCACCACCGTCATCGTCTGCTCCGCCCTCATGGGCATCCTCCTGTTCGGGCTGGGCGCCAACGTCACGCGACACCGCGCGATGCGGGGCGAGGCCGGCCCCCAGATGCCCACCGACCCGTCGGACCGCCTGCTCATCGCCCAGCGGGCGCACGGCAACGCCGCGGAGTACGTCCCGACGCTCCTGGTCCTCCTCGTCGTCTGCTCGAGCCTGACCGGCGGGTGGTGGCTCGACGCGCTGGCGATCGTCGCCACCGCCTCGCGCTACCTGCACGCCATCGGCATGCTCACCTCCACGACGCTGGCCAGCCACGGTCCCCTGCGCGACGCGGGCGCGATGTTCACCTACGCCTCCGGCATCGCCCTCGGCGTCACGGCCCTCGCGGTCCTGTGACCCGGCCCGTCGTCGGGATCGTCGGCTACCACCACGAGGTGCCCCGGCCGTTCGGGACGCTGCCGGTGAGCGGCGCCCCGACGTCGTACGCCGAGGCCGTGCGTGCGGCGGGAGGGCTCCCCGTCCTGCTCCCGCTGGAGGACGCCCTCGCCCTGCTGGGGATCGTGGACGCGGTCGTGCTGACCGGCGGCGCCGACGTCGGTGCCGACCCCGCCCGCGACCGGGCGGAGCTCCACGTCGCACGAGCGGTCGTCGGGGCCGACCTGCCCACGCTCGGGGTGTGCCGGGGCCTGCAGGTCCTCGCGGTCGCGCACGGCGGGACCCTGCGGGGCGTGCCGGGCCACCTCCTCCCCGAGGAGGGGCACCGGGTCCGGACGGCTCCGGGCTCGCTCGTGCGCCGGCTGCTCGGTGCCCCGGTGCGGACCTCCGCCCTGCACCAGCAGGCGGTCGACGAGCCCGGTCCGTGCTGGCACGCGACGGCGTGGACCGGCGACGACACGGTGGAGGCCCTCGAGCCGACCGACCCGTCCTGGCCCGTCCTGGGCGTCCAGTGGCACCCCGAGCTCGTCCGCCAGCCCTTCCGCGACGGCACCGGGCCTGCGATCTTCGGATGGCTGGTCTCGGGGGCAGCAGCACGCGGGAGGAGGCGCGATGGGCGACCGCTCGTTGCTGGGCGTCGCTGACGTGGCGGACGACGAGCTCGCCCGCATGGTCGCCGAGCTGCTCGGCCAACCACACGCAGAGCTCGTCGACGTCACGGTGGAGCCGGTCCGCTACGACGTCGCGTCGATCACGACCGTCGCCCGGTCCTGGGTGTCGGGGACCGCCCGGACCCCGGGGGGCGAGAAGCCCTTCCGCCTGTTCGTCAAGCACGTGCAGGCCTGGCACCACTCGCCGTTCTTCCAGCTCGTGCCCGACCACCTCCGGGAGACGGCCGCCGCGTCCTACCCCTGGCGCATCGAGGCGGCGGTCTACGAGTCCGGCCTCGCCGGGCACCTTCCCGACGACCTCTCCATGCCGAGGTCGCTGGGGGTCTTCTGGCTCCCCGAGGACCAGGTCGTGGTCTGGCTGGAGGCGGTCGCGCACGAGGAGCCGCCCTGGGACCCGGACCGCTTCGAGCGGGTCGCCCACCTGCTCGGACGGCTCTCGGGCTGCGCGGCGCTCGACGAGCGGGGCGAGGTCGCCGACTTCCCCTGGAGGACGGCCGACTACGTGCGCGGACGCCTGGCGGCCCAGGTGCTCCCCGCCGTCGCCGACGACACGACGTGGGAGTCGCCCGTCGTGGCCGAGGCCTTCGGCGACCACCTCCGCGACCGGCTCCGCATCGCGTGCGCGGCCGCGGCGTCGTACGCCGAGGAGCTCGACGCCCTGCCCTGGTTCGTCTCCCACGGCGACGCCAGCCCCGGCAACCTGCTGCCCGGTCGCGAGCCGGGCGGCGTGGTGCTTGTCGACTTCGGGTTCTGGATGCCCAAGCCCGTCGGCTTCGACCTGGGCCAGCTCGTCGGCGGCGACGTCCAGCTCGGCCGGGTGCCGGCCCTCCCGCTCGACGAGCTCGACGAGCGCTGCGTCGCGGCGTACACCCGCGGCCTCGCCGCGGAAGGCGCGCAGGTGGACCTGGCCGTCGTACGCCGGGCGCACGCGCTGCAGCTGTTCCTCTTCGCCGGCGCGTCCTCGCTCCCCGACCCCGGGATGTCGCTCGAGGTGACCCGTGCCCGGGCCGCGCTGGCGCGCCACAGCCTCGACCTCCTCGACCGGACGGGTTGAGACGCGGGCCCTCGAGCACAATGCCTCCATGACCGACGACAAACGCCTGGCCGTGCTGATCGACGCCGACAACACCCCGTCACGGGTGGTCAAGGAGCTGTTCGAGGAGCTCGCCGGCTACGGCACCATCACGGTGAAGCGCGCCTACGGCGACTGGACCAACCCACGGCTCGGCGGGTGGCGCGAGGTGCTGCTGGGCAACGCCATCTCGCCGCAGCAGCAGTTCGCCTACACCGTCGGCAAGAACGCCACCGACTCGGCGCTCATCATCGACGCGATGGACCTGCTCTACGGCCGCAACGTGGAGGGCTTCGCGATCGTGTCCAGCGACAGCGACTTCACCCCGCTCGCGACGCGGCTGCGGGAGTCGGGCAAGCGGGTGATCGGGGTCGGGCAGCGCCAGACGCCCAAGGCGTTCGTCGAGGCGTGCGAGAAGTTCGTGTTCATCGAGGTCCTGGGCTCCTCCTCCTCGACCGAGCCGACCGAGGAGGTCACTCCGTCCGACGAGCCCAAGTCGCTGCACAGCCTGCTGACCCGGGCGCTCAACAAGGTGCCCACCGACGACGAGGGGTGGGCCGCCGCCGGCACCGTCGGCCAGCACCTGAGCCGCATCGACCCCTCCTTCGACGCCCGCAGCTATGGCGCGTCACGGCTCAGCGACCTGCTCCGCGCCCAGCACTTCGTGGAGACCAAGTCGGTCACGTCGTCCAGCGGCCACAGCCAGCTGTGGGTCCGCCTCAAGGGACGACGCCCCAACGACGCCCCGGCACAGAAGGCACCCGCGAAGAAGGCCACCAAGAAGGCCGCCAAGAAGGCACCCGCCGAGAAGGCGGCGAAGAAGTCCGGATAGGAGCCCGCGCTCAGCCCGCGCAGGCCACGACCGCGTCGACCAGCGCGACGGACCGGGCGTCGGCCGGGGTGGCGGGACCCATCTGGTTGACGGCGTAGCCGAAGGACAGGCCGCGGCGCGGGTCGGCGAAGCCGGTCGAGCCGCCCAGGCCGTAGTGGCCGAAGCAGCCCTCCCCCGCCATCGGCCGGAACGGGAACGGCAGCTGGAAGCCCATTCCGTAGCGGGTCTCGTAGCCGGTCACCTCGTCGACGCCTCCGGACACCTCACGGGCGCCCCGGGTGACGGTCTCCTCGGACAGCAGGCGGAGGCCGTCCACCTCGCCCAGGCACGCGGCGTACATCCGGGAGAGCGCGCGGGCGGTCCCCATGCCGTTGGCCGACGGGAGCTCGGCGCGCCACAGCTGGGGGTCGTTGACCCAGGAGAACAGCCCGGAGGACACGAAGAACGCCCGGAAGGCCAGCGAGGTCGGGTCGAGCATGCGGGCGGTGAACTCGTCGGGCCCGTCCGGCGACGGAGCCGGGCGCAGCGGCGCGACCCGACCGTGCTCGCTGCTGGGCAGGCCCACGTGGAGGTCGAGCCCGAGCGGTCCGCCGACCTCCTCGGCGAAGAACGCGCCGGGCATCCGCCCGTCGACGCGACGCACCAGCTCGCCGACGAGCCAGGCGTGGGTGAGGGCGTGGTAGCCGTGGCGGGTGCCGGGCTCCCACACCGGGACCTGCTCGGCCAGGGCCTGCGCCGCGGGGTCCCACGCGCTGACCATGTCGAGCGTGAGCGGCTCGTCGAGGACCGGCACGCCGGCGCGGTGGCCGAGCGACTCGGTGACCGTGACGCGGTCCTTGCCGTTGACCGCGAGCTCGGGCCAGTGCTCGGCCAGCGGCGCGTCCGGGTCGAGCCGGCCCGCCTCCACCAGCCGCAGCACGCAGATCGCCATCGCACCCTTGGTGGCCGAGGCGACCATCTGGAGCGTGCGGTCGTCGTAGGGCCGGCCGTCGTCGTCGGCGACGCCTCCCCAGAGGTCCACCACCAGCTCGCTCCCGCGGTGCACCGCGAAGGCGGCACCGACCTCGCCGCGCGAGCGGAAGTTCTCCTCGAACACGTCCCGGACCTGCTCGAACCCGGCTGCGACCGTTCCCCCGATGTGCATGTGCGCATGCTGGCACGGGGACCGGTGCGCGGCCAGGCGGCCGGCTAGCGGACCAGTCCCGCGTCGCGGGCGACGATCACCGCCTGCGCCCGGTCGCGCAGGTCGAGCTTGGCGAACACGTGCCGCACGTGGGTCTTGACCGTCGCCATGCTGATCACCAGCTCCGCGGCGATCTCGGCGTTGGACCGGCCGGCGCCGATCATCGCGAGGATCTCCTGCTCCCGCTCGCTCAGCTCCTCGAACCCCGGAGGGGTGCGCTCCGCGACCGGCGGGCTCGTCGAGAAGTGGCTCATCAGCCGGTCGAGCACGGGCGGGGCGACCACGCGCTCGCCGGCGGCGGCCCGTCGTACGGCGTCGACCAGGCCGTCGGCCGTCACGTCCTTGAGCAGGAAGCCGGCCGCCCCCGCGCGGAGAGCCCCCGCGACGTGCTCGTCGGTGTCGAAGGTGGTCAAGGCGAGCACCGTCGCGGTCCCGGCCTCGGCGATGCGCCGGGTCGCCTCGACACCGTCCATCACCGGCATGCGCAGGTCCATCAGCACGACGTCGGGCCGCAGGTCCTCCGCCGCGGCGACCGCGGCCGCACCGTCGGCGGCCTCGCCGACCACCTCGACCCCACCGAGCTCCAGGATCATCCGCAGCCCGTGGCGCACGAGGTCCTGGTCGTCGACCACCAGCACGCGCGTCATGCCGGGATGCTCACGCGCACGTCGAAGCAGCCGTCGACCCGCTCGGCGGTGAAGGTCCCGCCCAGCAGCTCGGCCCGGTGGCGCATGCCGGTGAGCCCCCGGCCCGGCAGCGTCGGACGGCGTACGTCGACCGGGTTGACCGCGCGGACGTCGACGCGACCGTCGGTCCAGTCGACCCGCACCTCGACGGGCCGGCCGGGGGCGTGCCGTCCCGCGTTGGTCAGGCACTCGCGCACGATGCGGGCGACCGCGAGGGCGGCCGGGCTCTGCTCGTGGGCGGGACGACCGGTGACCCGGAGCTCGTTGGCGATCCCCGCGGCCCGGGCACGGTCGGCGAGCTCGGTCAGCGACTCCTCGGACGGCGAGGCCCCGTCGCCCTCGGGGGCCAGGACCCCCAGCACCGAACGGATCTCGGTCAGCGTGCGGTGCGCGGTCGAGCGGATCGCCTCGACAGAGGCGCCGGCCCGGTCGGGCGCGACCCGGAGGGCCGAGGCGGCCGCCTCCGCCTGGATCGCGACGAGCGTGAGCTCGTGCCCGACGACGTCGTGCAGCTCGCGGGCGATGCGCACGCGCTCGGCCTCGACCGCGGCCTGCTCGGAGCGGCGGCGCTCGTCGGCCAGCTCGCGGGTGAGGGCCACCAGCGCCGCGTTCTGTCGCTGCTGGTGCCGCACGAGCCGGCCCGCGACGACGGGGGCCACCACGACGATCGCGCCACCCACCGCCGCGACGGCCGGCTCCGGACCGAGCAGGGTGCCGACCACCGAGAGCACCGCCGCGAGGACCGTCGTCGCGGTGACCGCGCGGCCCGGCTCACCCCGGTTGCCCAGGGCGTAGAACTGCAGCACCACGACGACGAACCCGAGGACCGGGTAGCCCTCGAGCGGCACCAGCCAGAAGACCGAGGACACGAGGGCCGCCTCGACCGGGAAGGTCCGGCGCCACGCCAGCGGGGCGGTCGACCCCACGACGTACAGCGTCCCGGCCGCGGCCGGCGCGAAGGGCAGGACCGCGAGCTGGACGAGCCCGAGCACCGTGAACGCCACGGCCAGCAGCGCGTCGAGACGCGTGCTGCGCAGCCGCTCCGGGAGGTCCACGGGCCGAGCGTAGGACCGCGTCCGGGCCGCCGCATCAGCCCACGGGCTGACTCGTGGAGCGTGCCGGGGTGAGCCAGGTGCAGACCGCGGGTCGATGTGGCCGGGGTGGTGCCGTTCCTAACGTCGGGTCACCGGCGCTCGCCGAGCGCCACGACCCGAGGAGCACGCCATGACCACCATCCTCCGCACCCCGGCCGCCACCGGCACCACCCTGTCGCGCACCAGCGCCCGCTTCGGCCTCGCCTTCTCGGTCGGCCAGGTCGGCGTCATGGTCGCGATGGCCACGCTCGTCCTGCCGAGGGGCGGACGGCTCGGCATGGACCCGACCGAGTGGGGGCAGCGGGTGCTCGACGCCGAGCAGTGGTTCCGCCTCGGCAACTACGTGTTCCTGCTGGCCGGGATGCTGCTGCTCGGCTTCCTGGGCGTGGTGCACGAGCGTCTCAGGCGCGTCGACCCGTCCGGGGTGCTCTCCACCGTGGCCGTCGGGGCCGGCGTCGTCGTCTCGTTCGTCTGGCCCTACGCCGCGATCCTGCACGACGTCGCGATCGAGGCGGCCGGCACGGGCGCGGACCCCCGGATGCTCGCCGGGTGGGACTCGGTGGCGCCGTACTCGCTGGCGTTCTCCGCCGTGCCGCGGATCTTCTTCGTCGGGGCCCTGGTGCTCGGCCTGCGCCGGGCCGGGACCGCGCCGCGCCTGCAGCGAGTCGGCGTCGCCCTCCTGCCGCTGTTCCTCGTCGGCAGCGCCACGCTCGTGCTCGGAGCGGCGTTCCCGGTGCTCGCGCTGAGCACGCTGGCCTACGAGATCTGGGTCGGGGCGCTGGCCTGGCACTGGCTGCGGCACGACTGAGCCACGCGGCATGCATCCGCGCTCGTCGGGCACCCTTGTCACATGGAGACCACCTCGCTCACCGCGCTCAGCGACCAGCACCTGCAGAACGCCCGCGCCTCGAGCACGGGCCGCTCCGCGGCCACGGTGTACGGCGGCCAGCAGCACGACCTGCGCCAGACGCTGGTCGCGATGCGGGCCGGCACGGTGCTCGGCGAGCACCAGGCCCCCGGGGAGGCCACGCTCCAGGTGCTGCAGGGCCGCGTGACCCTGCGGGCCGGTGAGGAGTCGTGGACCCTGGGTGCCGGCGACCTCGGCGCGATCCCCGCCGTGCGGCACGACCTCGCCGCCGACGAGGACGCGGTGGTCCTGCTGACCGTCGCGACCGACCGGACCGCCGCGCGGGCCAATCAGGACGTGTAGCGCATCGAGGCCACCATCGCGGCCAGCGCGTCGACCTCCGCCCGCGGCGTGGTGGGCGCGTGCGCGGCGTCGGGCCGGCACCGGCCCACACGCGGCCGGCATGGGCCGCACCGGCCTGGGCACACCTCCGGCATGGAGATCTCCCAGGCCGTCGACACCGTCCGGCACCAGAACCAGGCCGTCCTGGTCACGCTCAGGCGCGACGGCCGGCCCCAGCTGTCCAACGTCCTGGCGGCCGTCGACGACGACGGCGTCATCCGGGTCTCGACGACGGCGGACCGGGCGAAGCACGCCAACCTCCGGCGCACGCCCTGGGCCGCGGTCCACGTCAACGCCGGCGACTTCTGGTCCTACGCGGTGGTGGAGGGCGACGTCACCCTGTCCGACGTCGCGAGCGACCCGCACGACGAGGCGACCGAGGAGCTGGTCGAGCTCTACCGTGCGCTCGCGGGCGAGCACGAGGACTGGGACGACTACCGCGCCGCGATGGTGCGCGAGGGGCGGGTCGTCGTGCGTGTCACGCCGACCCACGCCTACGGCCTGCTGCGCTGAGACCGCCCGGGTCAGTCGCCGCCGTCGGCGCTGCTCGAGGACCCCGAGGAGGAGCCGGCCTCCCCGGCCCAGACGGCCTTGGCGCCGGAGTGGCCGATGAGGACGACCTGGACCATGGTGGCCGCGCCGGCGACGACCCCGAGGGCCGCGAGCGCGGTGCCCAGGCCCTTGGTGACGTTGCCGCGCCGGTGGAGGAACCACGTCGCGCCCGCGACGACGAGCATGCCGAGGCAGAACCACACGAGCATGTCGCCGAGCTCGGCGTGCTCCTCGATGAGCTTGCTCTCGCCGAGGGAGTGCTCGAGGTTCTCGCCGGTGGAGGTCGAGATCGGCGCGAGGATCGTGGAGATCACCGCCCCGACGAGGGGCAGGGGGCCGGCCCACACGCGGACGCGCGGGGACACCGCGGTCAGGATCACCAGCAGCGCCGTCAGGGGCACGAGGACCACGGTCGCGTGCACGACGAGCGGGTGGAGCGGCAGACCAAGGATGGTCGCGGGCATCAGTCACCTCCAGGGACGAGTCGGGACCATCGTGCCCAGCCCACCTGTGAGGGACCTGTCAACCAGCCTCGGACGAGGCGGACTTGAGGCTTGGTTGAGCCAGTCTTGAGGTTGGGGCCCGGTCAGCGCGCGGTGACCACGATCCGCGCGCCCAGCGCCGGCACGCTGGTGATGTTGCGGACCTTGGGGTGGTCGTCATGCCCGGGCACGACCTCGACGTCGTACGCCGCGAGGACCTCCTGCAGCACCGCGACGCCCTCCATCAGGGAGAAGCCGGCGCCGATGCAGCGACGCACGCCGCCGCCGAACGGGATCCAGGTGTTGGGCTGGACCTTGTCCTCCAGGAAGCGCTCGGGCCGGAAGCGATCCGGCTCGGGGAAGTGCTCGGGGTCCTGGTGGCTGAGGATGATCGACGGCCCGGCCGACGCCCCCTTGGGCAGCCGCGTGCCGTCGATCTCGACGTCGTCCTGCAGCTGGCGCACCACCATCGGGATGATCGGGTGCAGGCGCAGCGCCTCCTTCATCACGGCCTCGAGGTAGTCCTCGTCGCCCGTGTCGGCCGCGGCCTGGGCCTTGCGGAGCAGCTCGGGGTGGCGGCCCAGCTCGTAGAGGGCCCAGGACAGCCCCGCCGCCGTGGTCTCGTGGCCGGCGAGCAGGAGGGTGACCAGCTGGTCGCGCAGCTCGGCGTCGGAGAGCGGCTCCTCCCCCTCCGCCTCCCCGACGTGGAGCAGCTGGGTGAGCACGTCGGTGCGCTCGGCCAGGTCGGTGGCCTGCCGGCGCTCACGGATCTCGGCGTAGATCAGCTCGTCGAGCTGACGCTGGACCTCGACGATCGCCTTCCACGGGCCGAACCGCATGAGGAAGGGGTAGGCCCAGCCGAGCAGGACGACGGGCTTGACGTCGACGGTGGCGAGGACCAGCGGGCGGAGACGCTCGAGGCGCGACTCGTCGGTCACGCCGAAGACCACCCGCAGGATCACCTCGAGGGTGAGCGCGTTCATCCGCTCGAGGCTGCGGAACTCCTGCCCGGGCTCCCAGCCGGCGACCTCCGCGCGGGCGATGTCGGTGACCATCGCCCGGTAGTCCGTCATCACCGCCGGGCGGAAGGCCGGCATCAGCAGCTTGCGGGCGCGCTTGTGCTGGGCGCCGTCGACGAGCAGCAGCGAGTGCTCGCCCATGATCGGTCCGAGGATCGCGTTGCCCTTGCCCGCGTGGAAGACCCGCGGGTCGCCGGCGAAGAGGTCCTTGGTGGCGGCCACGTCGTCGAACAGCACCAGCGGACGCCCGTGGGGGACCAGCCGCATCGTGAAGCGGTCGCCGAAGCGGCCGCGCAGGTGCGGGACGAAGGTGTGCCGCAGCCGCATGAGGGCGAAGGTCTGTGCGAGCGCGGGCCAGCGGTAGCCCGGGGGCAGCTCGGTGTAGTCCACGTCGGGGCCGTGCGAGCCGGCCAGGGACATGCGCGTGAGCCGGTGGTCGGTGCTCGTGTCGTGCCGGGTGGCGGGGTCGGTGTGCGTCGCCGTCATGTTCGGATACTACGGGTATCCGAACGGCGGGGGTAGGGCCCGCGTCACGCCATCGAGAGCAGGAAGGCGCAGGTGAAGCCCAGCGCCGTCACCAGCCCGGCGGTCTTGTCGGCGTGCTTGGTCGCCTCGGGGACCATCGTGTCGGTCAGCATCGTGAGGATCGCGCCCGCGGCGAACGACTGCACCACCGCGTGGGCAGTGTCGCCCGCCCCGCCGAGGATCGCGTAGCCCGCCATCGCCGCCAGCCCGGAGGCGACGGCCACCGCGACCCACATGCCGAGGATGTACGCCGTCGAGTGCTTCTTCTTCATGCCCACCGTCGCCGAGACGCCCTCGGGCACGTTGGAGAGGAACACCGCGGCCACGAAGGGGATGCCGATCCCGCCCCCGCCGATGAGGCTCATCCCGATCGCGGCCGACTCGGGGATCCCGTCCAGCAGGGCACCGAGCAGCAGCGCCGCACCCGAGGCGTCCTCCTGCGGGCCGGCCGGGTCCTTGCGGCGGTGGCCGCCGTACCGGTCGATGACGGCGTCGCCGAGGAAGAACACCACCGCCCCCGCGAAGAGGCCGATGACCACCGCGTCCGCGCCCGCCCGGTCGTAGGCCTCCGCGGTCAGCTCGAACGCCACCGCGCTGAACAGCACGCCGACGCCGAAGGCCATCACGAGGCCGATCACCTTGAACGGGACACGGACCAGCAGCCCGGCCAGCGCACCCACGATGAGCGCCGCGCCGCCGACGAGTCCCCAGAAGCCTGCTTCGAGCACGAGCGACCGATACCCCGTTGTCCCGGCGGTTATCCCAGCAGCCCGCGGTCCCGCCCGACGGCCGCCGCCTCGGTGCGGCTGCCCGCGCCGAGCTTGGCCAGGATGTTGGAGACGTGCACCGACACGGTCTTGGTGCTGATGAACAGCTGCTTGCCGATCTCGCCGTTGGTGCGGCCCTGGGCCACGAGGCCGAGGATCTCGCGCTCGCGCACGGTCAGCTCGGTGGAGGCCGGTCCGCGGTGGCGCGCCGGCTTCGCCGGCCTGGCCGTGACGCCGAGCTCGTCCACCAGCGGCGTCGCGCCGAGCCGGGTGGCGGTCTCGCGCGCCGCCTCGGCGGCCTCGCGCGCACCCGGCCTGCCGGTCGCGGTGAGCACGGCCGCCAGCCGGGCCTGCGAGCGCGCCACCTCGTAGGGGTGCCCGAAGGCCTCGAACGCCGCGACCGTCTCGGTCCAGGCCGCGACCAGCTCGTCCTCGGCCGGCACCCGGACCCCGGCCAGCCAGCGTCCCCGCAGCGCCTCGGCCCGGAAGCGAGCCGTCCACGCCTGCCCCTCCGGACCCCACCCCAGCGGCCGCGAGACCGTGCGCCGCAGCACCTCGTCGACCTCGGACTGCAGGTCGTCGACGCGCTCCAGCAGGCCCGCCCGCTCGGCGGTGCTGGCCCGCGCCACCTCGGTCGCCACCTGGCCGGCCACGAGCGCGGCGAGCATCACCGAGGCCTGGAAGTGCGGGTTCCAGATCTCGCTCAGGACGCCGACCACGTCGTCGTACGTCCTCCAGACCGCGGGCAGGTCGCGCCGCAGGCCGTGCAGGTCGATGGTCGCCGACCCCGCCAGCACCGCGGTCATGCCCTCGCCGCTCCAGGCCGCCTTGACCGGCTCGGCGTAGGACAGCGCGTCGAGGTCGCCACGGCCCGCCCGCACCAGCATCGCGACGCACGCCAGCAGGGACTCGGCGTGCAGCGGCGGGGTCTGGCCCGTCACGTCCGCGACCTCGAGCGCGCCGTCCCAGTCACCGCGGACGTAGCGGGTCAGCGCCCAGTGGAACCGCGCGTCGAAGCCGTACGGCGCCCAGGGGCGTCCGGCGCGCTCGGCGGCCTCGGCGGTGAGGCGGAACTGCTCGGCCGCTCCCGCGAGGTCACCGGTCTCGAGGCGGACGTAGGCGAGGTGGTAGCGCCCGCGCATCTCCCCGACCGTGTCGTGGTCGGCCGCCGCGGACTCGGCCACCTCCTCGAGCGCGGCCAGCGCGGAGTCCAGGTCGCCGGAGCGCTCGTCGATGCGCGCCAGGGTGGTCGTCGCCTCGGCCACGACGCTGGCCAGGTCGAACCGCTGGGCCATCGCCATCGCCTCGCCGGCGAGCTCCACGGCCTCGTCGTCGTGGTCGGTCGCGCTGAGCCACCGGGCGTGCAGGCTCAGCGCACGCGCCCGCAGCCGGCTCGGCTCCTCGCCCACCAGGTCGAGCGCCTGGGCGGTCGCCGTGGACGACTCGTCGAAGACCTCGTTGGACAGCGCACAGTTGGCCCAGGCCATGAGCAGCCGGGCCCGCTCCACGTCGGGCAGGTCGGCGGGTGCCCGGTCGAGGTGCTCCTCGACCAGCCGGACCGCCCGCGCGGGCTGCCCCGAGGCGGTGATCGCGTCGGCCGTGCGGGCGACGAGCACGGCGTAGTCGACGTCGTCGGGCAGCGGCTGGTCGTGCCGCGACACGATGTCGAGCACGGCCTCGAAGTGGCGGGCGGCGTCGTCGGGACCGCCGACGGCCATCGCCTCCTCGCCCGCCTCGATGCCGGCCCGGATCGCGGTGGGGATGTCGTGGGCGGACTGCGCGTGACGCGCGAGCTCTGCGGCCGTGCTCGGCACGACCCCCTCCTCGAGGGCCTTGACGTAGGCCGCGTGCAGCCGCTGGTGCTCACCCGGCAGCAGGTCGTCGTGGACCGCCTCGGCCAGCAGGGCGTGGCGGAAGCGGTAGTAGTCGCCGTCCCGGACCAGCACGTGCGCGTCGAGCGCCCCCCGGACCGCCCGGTCGAGGGCGGCGTCGCCCAGCCCGGTCACCGCGGTGAGCAGCCGGTGGTTGACCCGCCAGCCCGAGCACGACGCCGCGCGCACGACCGTCCGCGCGTCGTCGTCGAGCCGGTCCAGGCGCACCAGCAGCAGGTCGAGGAGGTCCTCGGGGATCGTGCTGGTGCCGCCGCTGTCGTGGGCGCCGACCAGCTCCTCGACGTAGAACGGGTTGCCGTCGGCCAGGGTCACCACCCGGTTGACGTCCCGCTCGCGGACCGGACCCCCGTGCAGCGCCCGCACCAGCCGTCGTACGTCGGGAGCCCCGAGGGGGCTGAGGTCCACGCGCTCGACGCCGGGCAGGCGCACCCACTCGGCCAGCAGCGGCCGCAGCGGGTGGCGGCGGCCCAGGTCGTCGGAGCGGTAGGACCCGACGACCGCGACCGGGCTGCCGAAGGCGCGGACGAAGAGGAAGCTGAGCAGGTCGCGCGTGGACTGGTCGGCCCAGTGCAGGTCCTCGACCACCAGCAGCAGCGGCTGGAGGGCCGCCAGGGTCTCGAACCCGGCGTGGACCCCGTCGAAGATCTCCCCGCGGTCGAGGTCCTCGGTGCGCTGGAAGCCCGGGGTGCGGATGCGGCGCCCCGGCGCGAGCGCGGTCAGGGCGGGGTGGGTGCGGGTGAGCTCCTCGAACAGGTCGGGCTCGCGGTCAGCCAGCCGGCCCACCATCTCCGAGAACGGCAGGTAGGGCAGCGCGCTGGCCGAGAAGTCCAGGCAGTGGCCCGCGAGCACCCGCCAGCCGGCCTCCTCGGCGGCCCCGCCCACCTCGGTGAGCAGGCGCGTCTTGCCCATGCCCGCGTCGCCGCCGACCAGGTCGACCCGGGGCGGCCCGCTCTCCGGGGCCCGGACCCGCAGGTGGTCGAGGATCGCCGCCACCGCGGACGACCGGCCCACGAACGGCGACGTCCGCGACACCGCGCCGGGGACCGGCGGCGACGTCACGGACGCGGGGGTTCGGGGGCTCACACGCTCATCTTGCCGTCAGCCCCCGGCAAGGCGCGGGGTCAGCGCGCCGAGAGAGCCTTCTGCGCACGGGCCCACACGCTCGGGCGGCGGCGCGAGCGGTCCCGGGTGACGGACGGTGCCGGCATGCGGCGGTTGCTCATGAAGTACTCGAGGTACGCGTCGTTGTTGGTCATGGCTTGCTCCTCCTCCACAGGTGCTGTCCGGTCGGCTTCGGGTACTGGTCCGGCCCAGCACATCAAGACTCGCCGTCTGAGGTAGGCCCGGACATCGGGAGATATCCCTATTCCGCCCGCTGAGGTAGGGGCCGGTGCGGTTTCACTAGGTACCTAGTGACGTTGTCGCTCCCCGAGCGAAACTTCGCTCGGGGAGTACCAGTTTCACTAGGTACCTAGTGAAACTGGACCCCATGGATCAGGTGGTGGTCGGGGCGGCGGTGGTACGACGGGGGGCGGTGCTCGCTGCCCGGCGTACGTCCCCGCCGGAGTCGGCAGGGCGCTGGGAGCTGCCCGGCGGCAAGGTCGAGGCGGGCGAGACCCCCGTGGCGGCGGTGGTGCGCGAGCTGGCCGAGGAGCTGGGCTGCACGGTCGCGGTGACCGGGTGGGTCGAGGGGCGGGTGCCGATCCGGCCGGGGCTGGTCCTCACCGTCGCCCTCGCGCGCCTGGTCGACGGTGAGCCCGAGCCGGTCGAGCACGACGAGGTCCGCTGGCTCACGGCCGCCGAGGTGCACGACGTCGACTGGCTCGAGCCGGACCGCCCGTTCCTGCCCGCCCTGGTCGCGCTGCTGGCCAAGCCGCAGGCCCGCGGGGTCTTCGACGACCGCGACACCGCCGAGGAGGTCGTCGCGCTCCTCCGGACGGAGGGGTACGCCGCCTGGTCCGAGCGCGAGGCGTTCGCCGGCGAGGACGACGACGAGGACCACTCCTGGGCGGTCGTGACCGACGCGCCCGACGTCCGCCTGGAGCTCCTCACCGAGGAGCACGAGGGCTGGTTCGACGTGCTCGTGGCGACGGAGCCGGCCCTGGGGACAGGACCGGCTCCGCTCGACCTGCCGCGAGCACCGCGGCGCTGAGCCGGGCTCAGATGATCGAACGGGACGCGGTGCGCCGCGACGGGCGGCGGCTGCGGCGCTTGACGACGACGCCGTCGCGCATGCTCCGGGACGGCGAGGGCTGCTGGGTCATCACGGCGTAGAGGGCCATCGGGTTCATGTCGGACTCCTCTCGATCAGGGCCACCGACGCTGGTGGTCCTCCGACAGGTACGACTCTCGTCTGCTGAGGTAGGCCCGCGGATCGGGAGATCACCCGATCCTCCGGCGCCCGCTACCTCAGATCACGGCAGGGGCCGGGCGAGGGGCACGCCGGGCCGGTAGGCGAGGTGGAGGTAGGAGGGCGCCTCCAGCACGACCACGTCACCGAGGGCGCCGGGTCGGAGGTGGCCCACGTCGTCGCGTCCGAGCGCCCGGGCCCCGCCGAGGGTCGCGGCGGTCAGCGCCTCGGCCGGCGTCATCCCCATCTCGCGGACGGCCAGCGCGATGCACAGCGGCATCGACGACGTGTAGCACGAGCCGGGGTTGCAGTCGGTCGCGAGCGCGACCCGGACCCCGCGGTCGATCAGCGCGCGGGCGTCGGGGTAGGGCGAGCGGGTCGAGAACTCCACGCCCGGCAGGAGGGTGGCGATCGTGCCGGTGTCGGCCAGCGCGGTGACGTCGTCGTCGGACAGGTAGGTGCAGTGGTCGACGGCGACGAGACCGAGCTCGCAGGCCAGCTGGACGCCGGGGCCCGGGCCGAGCTGGTTGGCGTGCAGTCGCCCGCGCAGGCCGGATGATTGTCCGGCCGACAAGATCGCGCGGGCCTGGTCGGCGTCGAACGCACCCCGCTCGCAGAACACGTCGATCCACTTGGCGTGCGGAGCGCAGGCCTCGAGCATCGGCCCGGTGACCAGGTCGACGTAGGCCGCGGGGTCGTCGGCGTGCTCCGGCGGCACCACGTGGGCGCCGAGGTAGGTCGTCTCGCTGGTGAAGCGGGCCGCGATCGCCAGCGACCGTGCCTCGTCGGCGACGGTGAGGCCGTAGCCGCTCTTGACCTCGACGGTCGTCGTGCCCTGGCGACGCATCTCGCGCAGGTGGCGCAGCAGGTTGGCCTCGAGCTCCTCGTCGGTGGCGGCGCGGGTCGCGGCGACCGTCGTGCGGATCCCCCCGCCGTCGTACGTCGTGCCGGCCATGCGTGCGGCGAACTCCTCGCCACGGTCGCCGGCGAACAGCAGGTGGGAGTGCGAGTCGACGAAGCCGGGGATGACGGCCCGACCGCCGAGGTCCTGGGCCTGGTCGGCCTCGGGCGCCTCGCGCGCGGGGCCCGTCCACGCCACGCGCCAGCCCTCGCCGGTGCCCTCGATGACCACGGCCGCGTCGCGCACCAGCCCCAGACCGGGGCCGTGCGCCGGGTCGAGGGTGACCAGCTCGCCGATGCCGGTCAGGAGGAGGGCGGGCACGGCACCAGCCTCGCACAGGACCCGGCGCAGGCCCGGGTCACCGCAGCAGTCCCTCGACGGCCGCGGCGAGCGCGGCGCCCACGCGCTGCTCGGCGTCGCCCCGCTCGCCCTGCTCCAGCAGCACCCGGCCGCCGGCGACCACGCCGGTCACGTCGGCGGCCGACACGGCGTAGGCCACGGTCTCCGCGGTCGGGCCGCAGCCCGCCGTGCGCGGTGACGCCAGGTCGAGGCTGACCAGGTCGGCGCGGGCCCCGGGCTCGATGCGGCCGGCGTCGCGGAACCCGAGCGAGGCGTGCCCGGCGTACGTCGCGGCGCGGAGCAGGTCGGGCGCGCGCCAGTGGCCACGGGACCGGCTGACCAGCCGCTCGTCGAGCTCGACGGCGCGCATCTCCTCGAACAGGTCGACCACCGCGTGGCTGTCGGACCCGAGGGTCAGCGGGGAGCCCGCGTCCCGGAGCCGGGTCGACGGGCCGACGCCGTCCCCGAGGTCGCGCTCGGTGGTCGGGCAGAAGCACGCGACCGTGCGGGTCGACCCGAGGAGCGCGACGTCGCTGTCGGTGAGGTGCGTGGCGTGCACGGCGCTGGTCCGGTCCCCGAGCGCCCCCGCCTCGGCGAGCACCTCGGTCGGCGTGCGGCCGTAGGCGGCGAGGCACTCGTCATTCTCCGCGACCTGCTCGGACAGGTGCACGTGCAGCGGCACCTCGAAGCGGTCGGCCCAGTCGGCCACGAGCCGCATCTCCTCGAGCGGCACGGCGCGCACGGAGTGGATCGCCGCCCCGACGACGACGTCGCCGCCCTCCTCGGCGGTCTGCTCGTCGACCCGGTCCTGCCAGTCGCGACCCGACCCGTCGGAGTAGCGCACCTGCACGCCCTCGGGCGGCCTCCCGATCCCGGCCGTGAGGTAGCAGGTGTCGAGCAGCGTGATCCGGATCCCGACCTCGCGCGCGGCGTCCAGGAGGGCGTTGCCCATCGCGTTGGGGTCGTCGTACGGCGTGCCGTCGGGACCGTGGTGGAGGTAGTGGAACTCGCCGACCGTCGTGATGCCGGCCAGCGCCATCTCCCCGAACACGGCGACCGCGAGCTCGCGGTAGGCGTCGGGGTCGAGCCGCTGCGCGACGGCGTACATCTGCTCCCGCCAGGTCCAGAACGTGCCGTCGCCCCGCTGCGTCCGGCCGCGCAGCGCGCGGTGGAAGGCGTGGCTGTGGCAGTTGGCCAGGCCGGGGATCGTCAAGCCGGCAAGGCGATGCGCGCCCCGGACGGGGTCGTGCCCGACCTTGCTGAACCGGCCGTCGACGACGGTGGCGTAGACGTCGTCCGAGATGCCGTCGGGGAGCCACGCGTGCTCCAGGAGGTAGGTCGTCACCGTCGTCACCGGGCGAGGTCCTCCAGCACGTCGGCCAGCGCCTCGACCCCGGCCAGGCAGTCCTCCACGGGCGCGTGCTCCTCGGGCGAGTGGGAGACGCCGGTCGGGTTGCGGACGAACAGCATCGCGGTCGGGACGCCGGCACCGGACAGGATCCCCGCGTCGTGGCCGGCCTGGGTGGGCAGGACCGGCCACCCGCGCGGCTCGGCCAGCCGGCGCGCCAACGCGGCGTCGAAGGAGACCGCGCCGCTGACCGACTCCGCCGTGAGGCGTACGGCGGTCCCGTCGCGGTCCGCTCGGTCCCCGGCCTGGCGGGCGATCGCGTCGACCAGCGCCTCGAGCGCCTCCGGCGACTCGGCCCGCGCGTCGAGCCACCCGGTCACGCGACCGGGGATGCCGTTGGTGGAGCCGGGGTCGACCTCGACCCGGCCGAACGTCGCCCGCTGGCCCGACAGCCGGGCCTGCTTGTTGGCGGCGAGCACCGTCATGGCGTAGGTGAGCATCGGGTCGTGCCGGTCCTCCATGCGGGTGGTGCCGGCGTGGTCGGGGCGGCCGGTGAAGTCGAGACGGTAGCGGCCGTGCGGCCAGATCATGCTCGCCACCCCGACGGGCCGGTCCACGTCGGCGAGCGCGCGGCCCTGCTCGACGTGGAGCTCGACGAAGGCCCCCACGTGGTCGAGCCACCCCGCCGCGTCCGGTCGAGCGTCCGGGCCGGGCACCACGTCGGCCAGGGCCACCCCGTCCCGGTCCCGCAGCTCGCGGGCGTCGTCCCACGCGAGGATGCCGGTCGCGAGCCGGGAACCCAGGCAGGCAAGGGGGAACCGCGACCCCTCCTCCTCGCGGAAGGACGCGATCCCGATCGGCCGGGACGGCTCGAACCCGCGTGAGCGCAGCAGGTCGACCGCGGCGAACGCGGACACGACGCCGAGCGGGCCGTCGTACGCCCCGCCCTGCCGGACCGAGTCGAGGTGCGAGCCGGTGAGGACCCCGCGGTCGTCCGGGGTCGGGGAGCCCCACCAGGCCACGTGGTTGCCGAACGCGTCGGTCACGACCGTGAGGTCGCGACGGGCGCACTCGGCGGCGAACCACGCCTGCGCCTCCTCCTCGGCGGCGGTGAACGGCTGGCGGAGGTAGCCGCCCGTCGCGTCCGACCGGCCCACCGGGGCGAGGTCGGCCCACATCTGCTCGAAGGTCATGCTGCTCCCGTGGAGTTCGCTGATGTCGTACGTCGCCGCCGGATGGTCCGAACCTACTCCGACGAGCCGGTCGACCCGGCCGTCGTGGACCGGGTCCTGGCGCACGCGCTGCGGGCGCCGAGCGCGGGGTTCTCCCAGGGCTGGGCCTTCGTCGTCCTCGACACCCCGGCCGACGTCGAGCGCTACTGGCGGGCCACCGCCGGCGACCGGGTGGACGACCCCGACCGGTGGCTGCGCGGCATGATGACCGCCCCCGTCGTGATCGTGCCGCTGAGCCACAAGGACGCCTACCTCGACCGCTACGCCGAGCCGGACAAGGGCTGGACCGACCGGTCCGAGGACCGCTGGCCGGTGCCCTACTGGCACCTCGACACGGCGATGGCCTCGCTGCTGATGCTGCTCACGGCGGTGGACGAGGGGCTGGGCGCCTGCTTCTTCGGCGTCCCGGGTGACCGGCACGACGCGCTCCGCGCGGAGTTCGACGTGCCGGCGGCGTACACCCCGATCGGGGCGGTCACGCTCGGCCACCGGGTCCCCGACGACGTGGGCAGCAAGGGCTCCGTCGCCCGGGGCCGGCGCACCGACGTGGTCCACCGCGGCGGATGGCGGCTCACTCCTTCATAGGGATGCGCACGCCACGCTCGGCGGCCACCTCGGCGGCACGGTCGTAGCCCGCGTCGACGTGACGGATGATCCCCATCCCCGGGTCGTTGGTGAGCACCCGCTCGATCTTCTGCGCGGCGAGCGGGGTGCCGTCCGCGACGCAGACCTGGCCGGCGTGGATCGAGCGGCCCATGCCGACCCCGCCGCCGTGGTGGATCGACACCCAGGTCGCCCCCGACGCCGTGTTGACCAGCGCGTTGAGCAGCGCCCAGTCGGCGATCGCGTCGGAGCCGTCGAGCATCGCCTCGGTCTCGCGGTAGGGCGAGGCGACCGAGCCGCAGTCGAGGTGGTCGCGGCCGATCACGATCGGGCCGGACAGCTCGCCGCTCGCGACCATCTCGTTGAACCTGAGCCCGGCCAGGTGGCGCTCGCCGTAGCCCAGCCAGCAGATCCGCGCCGGCAGGCCCTGGAAGTGCACGCGCTCCTGCGCCATGCGGATCCACGTGTGCAGGCGCTCGTTGTCCGGGAAGAGCGACAGGATCGCCTCGTCGGTCTTGCGGATGTCCTCCGGGTCGCCGGACAGCGCCGCCCACCGGAACGGGCCCTTGCCCTCGCAGAACAGCGGACGGATGTACGCCGGGACGAAGCCCGGGAACTCGAACGCGCGCTCGTAGCCGCCCTTGCGGGCCTCGTCGCGGATCGAGTTGCCGTAGTCGAAGACCTCGGCCCCGGCGTCCTGGAACTCCACCATCGCCCGCACGTGCGCGGCCATCGAGGCCTGCGCCTCCTTGGTGAACCCCTCGGGGTCCCGGGAGGCGGCCTCGTGCCACTCCTCGAAGGAGACCCCGATCGGCAGGTAGGACAGCGGGTCGTGCGCGCTGGTCTGGTCGGTGACGATGTCGACCTTGAACCCGGACTCGAGGATCCGAGGAAACATCTCGGCCGCGTTGCCCAGCAGCCCGATCGAGAGCGCCTCCTTCCGGTCGCGAGCCGACACCGCGAGGGAGAGCGCGTGCTCCAGCGAGTCGGCCTGCACGTCGAGGTAGCGGTGCTCGATGCGCCGGGCGATGCGCGAGGGGTCGCACTCGACGCAGATCGCCACGCCGCCGTTCATCGTCACGGCCAGCGGCTGGGCCCCGCCCATGCCACCCAGGCCGGCGGTGAGGGTGATCGTCCCGGCGAGCGAGCCGCCCTGGCCGGTGATCGAGCCGGTGGTGAGCTTCTCGGCGACGGCGGCGAAGGTCTCGTAGGTGCCCTGGAGGATCCCCTGCGTGCCGATGTAGATCCACGAGCCGGCCGTCATCTGGCCGTACATCGTCAGGCCGAGGTGCTCGAGCCGGCGGAACTCCTCCCAGTTGGCCCAGTCGCCCACCAGGTTGGAGTTGGCGATGAGCACCCGCGGCGCCCACTCGTGGGTGCGCATCACGCCGACCGGCTTGCCGGACTGCACGAGCATCGTCTCGTCGTCGGCGAGGGTGGACAGCGTGCGCACCAGGGCGTCGTACGCCTCCCAGGAGCGCGCGGCCTTGCCCGTGCCGCCGTACACCACGAGGTCCTCGGGGCGCTCGGCGTTCTCGGGATCGAGGTTGTTCATCAGCATGCGCAGCGGCGCCTCGGTCTGCCACGAGCGCGCGGTGAGCTCGGAGCCGCGGGGGGCGTGGATCGGCAGGCGGTCGTTCATGGGTTCACTCCTCGATGGCGGCGGGGTGGCCGTCGGCCCACACCTCGGTCAGGTCGGTGATGCGACCGTCGGCGACGGTCAGGAACGAGGCGACGTGGAAGGTCGTCTCCTCGTCGAAGACGCGGGCGCGCACGACGGCGCGCGTGTCGGTGGCGACGATGTCCTCGGCCACGAAGCTCCAGCGTCCGGGGTAGTCGGCGTTGAACCGCACCCACTCCGGGCCGGACATGCGCCGGCCGTCGTGGACGTAGAGGACGGTGGTCGACTCGTCGACGAGCTCGGACAGGGAGGCCCAGTCACGCCGGTCGACCGCGGTCACGAACCGGTGCGCGACGAAGGCGGCGGAGGTCATGCGTCCACCGCCTTCGCTGCGCTCGGCGGCGGAGCCACGCATGACCCGTTGATCCGCTCGCTGCGCTCGCTCATGCCAGCTCCCCGATCACTTCTTGTACGGCGGACAACAGTGCGCCGGTCTGGACGAGCTGGACCGCCGACTCGATCTCGGGGGCCAGGTAGCGGTCGGGACCCGGTCCCGGCACCGACTGCCGGAGCAGCGCGAGCACCGCGGCCGTGGCCGGCGACGGCGCGAGCGGGGCCCTGAGGTCGAGGGCGCGGGCCGCGGTGAGGACCTCGATCGCGAGCACCCGCGACAGGCCGTCGACCGAGCGACGCAGCTTGCGGGCGGCCGCCCAGCCCATCGACACGTGGTCCTCCTGCATCGCCGAGGACGGGATCGAGTCGACCGACGCCGGGGTGGCGAGCCGCTTGAGCTCGGAGACGATGCCGGCAGAGGTGTACTGCGCGATCATGTGGCCGCTGTCGACCCCCGGGTCCCCGGCGAGGAACGGCGGGAGCCCGTGGCTGCGGGCCCGGTCGAGGAAGCGGTCGGTGCGTCGCTCGCTGATCGAGGCCAGGTCGGCGACCGCGATCGCGAGGAAGTCGAGGACGTAGCCGACGGGCGCCCCGTGGAAGTTGCCGTTGGACTCGACACGTCCGGGGGCTCCGCCCCCGGACTCCCCCGAGACCCCCGCGGGCCGGTCGAACACCACGACCGGGTTGTCGATCGCCGAGGCCAGCTCGCGGCCGGCCACCAGGGCGGCATGGTCGCGGGTGTCGCGGACTGCGCCGTGGACCTGGGGCGAGCAGCGCAGCGAATAGGCGTCCTGCACGCGGTTGCAGTCCGGTCCCCGGTGGGAGGCGACGACGCCCGAGTCGGCGAGGAGGCGCCGCAGGTTGGCGGCCGACGCGGCCTGGCCCGGGTGCGGCCGCAGCGCCTGGAGGTCCTCGGCGAAGACCCGGTCGGTCGCCAGCTGCCCCTCGACCGACATGGCCGCGGCGACGTCGGCGACGCGCAGCAGGTTGTCCAGGTCGTGCAGCGCCAGCACGAGCATCCCGGTCATGCCGTCGGTGCCGTTGATCAGGGCGAGGCCCTCCTTGGGGCCGAGCTCGACCGGTGCGAGCCCGCACTCCGCGAGCGCGGTCGCGGCGTCGGTGAGGGTGCCGTCGGCGCGGTGCACCGTGCCCTCACCGATGAGGGCCAGGGCGACGTGCGACAGCGGCGCGAGGTCCCCGGAGCAGCCGAGCGAGCCGTACTCGTGCACCACCGGCGTGATCCCGTGGGTGAGCAGGTCGGCCAGCAGCTGCGCGGTCGCCGGGCGCACACCGGTGTGGCCGGTCGCCAGGGTGGACAGGCGCAGCAGCATGAGCCCGCGCACCACCTCCCGCTCCACCTCGGGCCCCGACCCGGCGGCGTGGGAGCGCACCAGCGAGCGCTGGAGCTGGGCGCGCAGCTCGGCCGGGATGTGACGGGTGGCGAGCGCGCCGAACCCCGTCGAGATGCCGTACGCCGGCGTGGGCGCCTGCGCGAGCGCGTCCACCACGGCGCGGGCCGCCTCCAGCGCGGCGACCGCTTCCGGGGCAAGCCGGACGCCCGCCCCTCCCCGAGCCACCGAGACCACGTCGGCGAAGGAGACCGGTCCCGTGCCCACCACCACGGGAGCGAGGCCCGTCCCGGGTGCGGTTGCGTGCGTCGTCGTCATGCCTCGATCAGACACCCACGGCGCGGGCTCGACCAGCACCCGAACGCCGATGCTGTCTCGGATCCGAGACATGCGGCACGATGGCCGGGTGCCCCAGGTCCCCGCCGCCACCCGCGCCCTCCGGGTCCTCCGCTTCCTCGCCGGCCAGCCGACCCCGGTGCCGCTGGAGCGGATCTCGCACGCGGTCGGGATCCCGCGCAGCTCGGCCTACCACCTCCTGGCGGCGATGGCCGAGGAGGGCTTCGTGGTGCACCTCGCCGAGGAGCGCCGCTACGGGCTCGGGGTGGCCGCCTTCGAGGTGGCGACCGGCTACGCCCGGCAGGAGCCCCTCGCTCGCCTCGCGCGCCGACCGCTGGCGGCCCTCGTGGACCGGACCGGTGAGAGCGCCCACCTGGCGGTGATGCACGGGCGGGACGTGCTCTACGTCCTGGAGGAGCGCGCGCCCGGACGACCGCCGCTGGTCACCGACGTCGGGGTCCGGCTGCCCGCCCACCTCACCGCGAGCGGCCGCGCCATGCTGGCCGCGCTCCCGGCCGCCCAGGTCCGCGCCCTCTACCCCGACCGCACCGCGTTCGTGCAGCGGCACGGCAACGGTCCGGCGTCCCCCTCCGCCCTGCGAGCGGTCCTGACCGAGACGCGGCAGCGCGGCTGGGCGGTGGAGGACGGGGAGGTCACCCCCGGGCTCGCCTCCGTGGCCGCCGCCGTCCTCGACCACAACGGTCACCCCGTCGCCGGGGTGGCGCTCACCTTCGCCGCGGGCGGGACGACCGACCTCGCGCCCCGGGTCCGCGCGGCGGCGGACGCCCTGTCGGCGCGTCTGGCCTGACCGCCGGAGGGGCTCGGGCGGCCACCCGGGCAACCCCGTCGCAGTCCCCGCCGAGCGGAGGGCAGATAGGGCCAGAGGGCCCGCCCAGGGGGAGTCCTGTCCCCCTGGTGCGGACCGATCGGCTCCTTTACCGTCCGAGCATGACCTCCCCCGCTGCGCCGCGCCCGGGTCGCGACGCATCTCCCCGACGCGCGCGGCTCGCGCTCGCCTCGGCGCTGGCGCTGACCGCCGCGACCGTCGGCGCGCACGCCGCCAGCGCCGGCGAGGGCTCTCCTGCCACGGACACCCGCGCGCCTCGGACCGCGGCCCGCACGGTGGCCCAGGGGGCAGGGATCGAGGAGACCGCCGTCGTGCTCCAGCGGAGGCCCCAGGTCGTCGACGTCGTCGTCGGTCCGCGCGGTGGCTCGGCGCCGGCCTGGCTGCGTCGCTCCGCGGGCGAGCTGCCCGCCGAGGCGGCCTCGGCCTACCTCCTCGCCGCCCGCACCGTCCACACGGTGGCCCCGACCTGCGGCGTCACCGCCCCGTTGCTGGCCGGGCTGGGCCGCGTCGTCTCCGACCACGGCCGGCTCACCGCCGGGCGCGCGTCGGGTCCTGCCGCGCCCGACACCGACGGCGGCCGGATCGACCACGACGCCCGCGCCGACCGGCCCGTCGGCCCGATGCGCATGCTGCCGGCGACCTGGACCGCGGCCGGCGTCGACGCCGACGGCGACGGCGTGCGCGACCCGCGCGACCTGGACGACGCCGCACTGGCGGCGGGGGTCTACCTCTGCGCCGCCGTCGACAGCGGCACCCCCGCCTCACGGGTCGACCGGACCCTGGCCGCCTGGGACAGCACGCCCGGTTTCGCCGCGACCGTCAGACGGCTCGCGCGGGCCTACACCACCGCGCCGTACGACGCCGTGTGGGCGGCCGGGCAGGCCGCCCCGGTGACCCCGCAGGCCGAGGCCGTCACCGCCGTCACCCACCACCTGGCCCAGGCGCGGCTCGAGGCACGCAAGACCACGCAGCCCCCGCGCCACGGCACCCGCACGGTCGCGACGCTCTCACCCGTCCGGCCGGTGGCGACCGCTCCGGCCGAGGTCGTGCAGGGCCCGGTCGCCGGGCCCACCACGGGCCCGACCCAGGAGCCGACCCAGGAGCCGACCGAGCAGCCGACCGGCACCCCGACCCCGACCGAGACGCCGACGGAGACGCCGACGGAGACGCCGACGGAGACGCCGACGGAGACGCCGACCGAGACCCCGACGGACACCCCGACCGAGCCGACGGAGCCGACGGGCACCCCCAGCGGGACCCCGGGCACCGACCCCGCCGGGTCCAGCGACGCGGGACCGGTCGGCGTCCTGGAGCAGACCGGGACGGGCTGGACCCTCGGCGGCACGGCGGTCGACGTGACCGGGCTCGACCCCGCGCTCCTGTCGGAGCTGGTCGGTCGCGAGGTCACCGCCACCGTCGACGGGGCGGGACGGGTGACGGCCCTGCAGGGCTGATCGGGCCCGAGCACTTCGGGCAAAGCGCTGCCGCTGTCGGCGCGCACGCGAATACTCCGAGGGGACGCGAGCGTGCCCTTGTGGCCTGCGCCACCCTGGACCCGCGCGCGGACAAATGTGACACTTGTTCGTCTTGTCTCCACCGCACGGGGGTTTCCGATGGTCCAGCACCGGCACGCGCAGCTCGTCGCGACAGTCGCACTGGGGGTCGGCGGCGTGGTCGCCGCCGCCCTGACGATGCCCTCCTCCCCTGCGGAGTCCGCCGCGGCCCCGGCGGAGACCCGGGTCGCCAAGGTCCACGACGCGGTCGCCAAGAAGCAGGCCGCGTCCTACGCCCGTCAGGTCGAGCTCCGGGCCGACCGGCAGAAGTACGGCAAGGTCGCCGACTTCCTGCGCCGCGAGTCCGGCAAGGACGGCGGCCACACCCACAACGACTCCTCGACCAAGAACGCCATCAGCCGCTCGGAGGAGGCCACCAGCAAGGACGCCGCCGACCCGACGACGCCCGCGCAGGCGGCGCGCGCGCGTGCCGCCGCGGCCGAGATGCGCACCGAGCCCACCCCGTCGGTCACCGCGACCAGCCTGCGGGCTCCGCGCCACACCCACCCGCGCACCCGCTACGAGATGGCCGGGGGCTGCTACGCCTTCCAGGCGGTCAGCAACGGCAAGTGGCTGCGACGCACCGCTGACGGCGTGGCGGCGACCGCCGGGTCCGCAGGCGCGACGCCGGTCCGCTACCACGCGACCGACCTCGGCAGCTACATGCTCTACGGCACCAGGCGTGACTTCCTCGACGGGTCCGGCACCGCGGTCTCGTGGGGCACCACCCCGGGCGCCACCGGCGACTGGACCGTGCGTCGCACCTCCTCCGGCCGCTTCACCTTCAAGGTCGGCGACGGCTGGCTGACCGCCGCGCGCAGCGGCAAGGTCTCGTTGAGCCCGGCCGACGCGGGGGCGGCGAGCCGGTTCCTGCTCACCCGCGTCAAGGGCTGCCCCTCCTTCCCCGACGTCGCCATCAACATCACCGGCGGTCCCTACAAGGGCGTCACGTCGTTCCAGCAGACCTACGGCACCGCCGACGCCCACACCCACGGCATGGCCTTCGAGTTCCTCGGGGGCGCCCTCCACTGCGGCAAGCCGTGGGACCGCTACGGCGTCACCGTCGCGCTCAAGGACTGCCCGGACCACGAGGAGACCAACGGCTACGGCGCGGTGGTGGAGGACTTCCTCTCGGGTCGCAACCCCGGCACGGGCCACGACCCGGTCGGCTGGCCGACCTTCAAGGACTGGCCGGCCCCCCACTCGCTGACCCACGAAGGCACCTACTACCGCTGGATGGAGCGGGCCTGGCGCGGCGGCCTGCGCGTGTTCACCAACCTGCTGGTCGAGAACAACAAGCTCTGCCAGCTCTACCCCCTCAAGAGCCAGAAGGTCCTCACCAAGAACCCGACCTGCGACGACATGAAGACCCTCGCCTTCGAGAAGGACGACATGTACGCGCTGCAGCGCTACGTCGACGCGCAGTACGGCGGCCCGGGCCGCGGGTGGTACCGCATCGTCACCAACCCCTTCCAGGCCCGCCGCGTGATCAACTCCGGGCGCCTCGCTGTGGTCATGGGCATCGAGACGTCGATCCCCTTCGAGTGCTCGGTCAAGCCCAACCCGGTCCCCGGCGGTGACCCGATGCCCGATCCCGGCTGCGACAGCAGCTCGGTCGACGGATGGCTGGACACGGTCCACAAGTGGGGCGTGCGCCAGATGGAGCTGGTCAACAAGTTCGACAACGCGTTCTCCGGCATCACCGGTGACGAGGGCACGACCGGCGTCCTGGTCAACAGCGCCAACTTCCTCGAGACGGGGTCGGCCTGGCGCATGGAGCACTGCGACGGCAAGCAGACCGGCTTCGGCGACGAGGTGCACGACAAGGACCAGATCGAGAACCCGAGCTCGGTCCCCGGCTCGGAGCAGTTCCCGGCCGAGCAGCAGGACGCCCTCTTCGGGGCGGTAGCCAAGGTGGCCGGCGTGCTCCCGCTGTCGCTGCCGGTCTACCCGCCGCCGCACCATTGCAACACCTACGGCCTGAGCAGCCTCGGCGAGCACCTCATCACCAAGATGGCGCAGCGCGGGATGCTCTTCGACCCCGACCACATGAGCGTCAAGGCCCGCAAGAAGTCGCTCGACGTGATGGAGAAGCTGCGCTACCCCGGCGTCCTGTCGAGCCACTCCTGGTCGACCCCCGACGCCTACCCCCGCATCCTCAAGCTGGGTGGCTTCGTCGCGCCCTACGCCGGCGACAGCAAGGGCTTCGTCGACAAGTGGAAGCGGCTGCAGACCTGGACCGACCCGCGCTACTTCTTCGGGGTCGGCTACGGCGCCGACATCAACGGCCTCGGCGCGCAGGGCGACCCGCGCAACCCGACCGGCGCCGACAAGGTCACCTACCCCTTCACCGGCTTCGGCGGCGTGACGGTGGACAAGCAGGTCAGCGGCAAGCGCGTCTACGACATCAACACCGACGGCGTGGCGCACTACGGCCTCTACCCGGACTGGCTGCAGGACCTCAAGATGCAGGCCGGGTCCGCGATCACCGCCGACATGGGTCGTGGCGCAGAGGCCTACCTGCAGACCTGGGAGCGCGCGGTCGGGGTGAGCAACGACGCCTGCCGGCAGCCGTCGGTCCGCAAGCCGGTCCGGCTGTTCCGCTCGCTGCGGCTCGGCTCCTCGGTCACCTCGGTCCTGCTCGCCGCGGGCCAGCCCCACACCCGCCTCGACCACACCTTCGGCTACTGCGCCAAGCGGTCCGACGGGACGACGACGCGGCTGCGGCTGACCTTCAGCGACGCGGGACGCCTGCAGAAGGTCACCTGACCCCGCCCGATCGCGGGATGGTGCGAGCCGTCCAGGTGTGGTGCGCTGCTGCCAGCAGCCTGCTCACCTCGGGAGGTCACACGTGCGCACCCATCTCGTCCGGCTGGTCGCCGCCTCGGCCCTGATCGCCCCGCTGGGGCAGCTGCCCGCCCCCGCGTCCTCGCAGACGCGGGGCGTGGACGGCTGGGTGTACGTCGGCCGCACCGCCGGCGCGGACTCCCAGGTCTGGCGCCAGCGCGCCGGCGACCCCGGCTCAGCCGAGCAGCTGACGACCGCGGCCGACGGCGCCGTCCCGTTCGCGGTCTCGCCCGACGGCCGCGAGGTCCTCGTCCGCCGTGGCCCGGGGGACCTCTGGCGCATGGCACCCGACGGGTCCGGTCAGTCGGCGGTCCCCACCCCCGGACTGAGCGTGTCCAGGGCGGCGTACACCCCTGACGGCCGGCGGCTCCTGCTGGTGGCGGGCGCGGGGTCGGTGGTCAACCTGTGGACCGCCGGCCGGTCGGGCTCGAACCTGCGGCCGGTCTTCGCCTGGGAGGTGGCTGCCTCACTCGAGCCGGCCAACGCGAGCTGGAGCCCCGACGGGACCCGCATCCTCTTCACCGGCATCTCCCCCACGACCGGCGACCGCGAGGTGATGACCGCCGCACCCGACGGCACCGGCCGCCGGGTGCTCACCGCGCGCGCCGGGACCGACTTCCGGCCCGGCTGGTCGCCCGACGGCCGCACCATCGTGTGGCTGACCACCGTCGACGGGGCTGCCGCGCCGTACGCGATGGACGCCGACGGGACCCACGAGCGGCCGGCCGCCACCGTCACCGGGCAGGTCGACGACCTGGTCTTCACCCCCGACGGGCACCTGCTCGTCACGAGGTACCGCAGCGGCGTCGGGAGCGAGGTCCTGCGGACCTCGCTCGGCGGGGATGCCGGGCGCACCGTGGTCGCGGCGTCGCAGGACGTGGGTCTGCAGCAGGCCAGGGTCGCCCCCAGGCCGGTGCAGTGCGACGGTCGGTGGGCCACGATCGTCGGCACCCCGGCCGGCGAGACCGTCAAGGGCAGCACCGGCAACGACGTCATCGTCGGGGCCGGCGGCCCCGACACGATCAACGGCCTCGCCGGCGACGACGTGGTCTGCGGCGGGGCCGGCGACGACGTCCTCACCGGGGGCACCGGGGTCGACCGGCTCTTCGGCCAGGCCGGCTCCGACACGCTGCGGGCCAAGGACTCGCGGCGCGACGGTCGCCTCGACTGCGGCGCCGACGCCGACCCTGCCGCGGTGCGCGACCTCGGCGTCGACCCCGCCGCGGTCTCGTGCGGCTGACCTCCGGTCCGGAAGTTACCCACGCGTAGCATCCGTCACATCTTCCGGACTCCGGCAAACCGGGGCACTAGGCTCTCCCACGCCCGGGCCCCCCGGCCGGGCAACTGCATGCACATCCGACGAGGAGTGGTGGCGTGACCTGGGTTCTCGTGCTTGGCCTCCTGCTCAACGCCGTGGCGCTGCCGCTGGCAGCGCGACGCGTGGTGTTCCTCTACCGGCTGATCAGCAGCGGCCAGCCGGCTCCCGATCGCCTGGAGAACGTCACCAAGCGCACGGGCAAGGCGATCGGCAGCCAGCTCACCGAGGTGCTCGGGCAGCGACGGCTGCTCAAGTGGAGCATCCCGGGGGCCGCGCACGCCTTCGTGATGTACGCCTTCCTCATCCTGGCCAGCGTCTACCTCGAGGCCTACATGGCCCTGCTGCTCCAGGACCCGTCGGCCGGCTTCCTGGTCTTCAACGCCTGGGGCCCGCTCGGCTTCCTGCAGGACCTCATCGGCGTGCTGTGCCTGGTGGGCCTGGCGATCTTCACCGTCATCCGGGTCAAGGAGGCACCGGCCAGGCTGGGCCGCAAGTCCCGGTTCAAGGGCTCCCACACCGGCGGCGCGTGGCTCGTCCTCTTCATGATCTTCAACGTCATCTGGACGATGTTCCTGTTCCGCGGCGCATCCTCGGCGCTGGGCAACCTGAACTACGGCAAGTGGGCGTTCGCGTCGTACGCCGTGGGCAAGGCGCTCGGCGGCCCCACCGACTCGCACGCCGTCGAGGTGCTCGAGGGCATCGGCCTGCTGCTGCACATCGGCGTCATGCTGGTGTTCCTCATCATCGTGCTCAACTCCAAGCACCTCCACATCTTCATCGCGCCGCTCAACGTCATGTTCAAGCGGCCCGACGGCCCCCTCGCCCTCGGCGCGCTCAAGCCGCTGATGTCCGACGGCAAGGCGCTGACCCTCGACGACGTCGAGGACATGGACGAGGACACCAAGCTCGGCATCGGCGCGATCGAGGACTTCACGTGGAAGGGCCTGCTCGACATGGCCTCCTGCACGGAGTGCGGTCGCTGCCAGTCCCAGTGCCCGGCGTGGAACACCGAGAAGCCGCTCTCGCCCAAGATGCTGATCATGGGCCTGCGCGACCACGCGTTCGCCAAGGCCCCCTACCTCCTCGCCGACGAGGAGGGCCGCACCGGCCTCGAGCCGCAGGTGATGGCCGAGGTCGAGCGTCCGCTGGTCGGCGAGACCGAGGGCGAGGCCTGGCACCCGACCGGCGGCGCCGTCATCGACACCGACGTGCTGTGGTCCTGCGTGACCTGCGGCGCCTGCGTCAACCAGTGCCCGGTCGACATCGAGCACGTCGACCACATCGTCGACATGCGGCGCTACCAGGTGCTCATCGAGTCGTCGTTCCCGAGCGAGCTCAACGGCCTGTTCAAGGGCCTGGAGTCCAAGGGCAACCCGTGGAACATGTCGCCCAACATGCGCCTCGACTGGGCGCAGGGCATGGACGTCAAGGTCGTGGGCGAGGACGTCGAGGACCTCGACGAGGTCGACTGGCTGTTCTGGATCGGCTGCGCCGGCGCCTACGAGGACCGGGCCAAGAAGACCGTCCGCGCGGTCGCCGAGCTGCTCGACCTGGCCGACGTGTCGTTCGCCGTCCTCGGCAAGGGCGAGACCTGCACCGGCGACTCCGCGCGCCGCGCCGGCAACGAGTTCCTCTTCCAGCAGCTCGCCACGCAGAACGTCGAGGTGCTGACCGAGGCCAAGGCCAAGAAGGTCGTCTCCACCTGCCCGCACTGCTTCAACACGCTCAAGAACGAGTACAAGGAGCTCGGCATCGAGCTCGAGGTCGTGCACCACACCCAGCTGCTCAACCGGCTCGTGCGCGAGGGCCGCCTGACGCCGGTCGCCGACCACGCGGGTCCGAAGCAGAAGGTGACCTACCACGACCCCTGCTACCTCGGCCGCCACAACCAGGTCTACACGCCTCCGCGCGAGCTGCTCGAGGTCATCCCCTCGACCGAGTTCACCGAGATGGAGCGCAGCGGCGAGCGGTCCTTCTGCTGCGGCGCCGGTGGCGCCCGCATGTGGATGGAGGAGCGCATCGGCGAGCGGATCAACGAGAACCGCACCCGCGAGGCCGTCGAGACCGGCGCCGACCAGATCGCGGTCGGCTGCCCCTTCTGCCGCGTGATGCTCTCCGACGGGCTGACCAACATGCAGTCCAAGGAGGAGGCACGCGAGGAGGTCGAGGTCCTCGACGTCGCCCAGATGCTGCTCGCGGCGGTCAAGCGGGGCGAGACCCCGGCGGAGGCGACCGCCGAGCCGGGCGAGGGTGACGACGAGCGCTACCCCGCCACTGCCGCCCACGACGGCACCGACGACCCGGAGCAGGCGCCCGACCGGAAGGGCGACGCACCGGAGGTGACCGACCCCACGGGCCCGCTGGGCGAGCCCGAGGTTGAGGTGGCGGACTCCGGAGAGACTGCCTCTGCGGCGAGTGCCGCGAGCGCTTCCCTGCCCGCGTGGGCCGGGTTGGACGTCGAGACGATCCTGGAAGGGGACGACGTGGACATCAGCGAGTTCAAGGCCAAGCTCAAGGCCGAGCTCAAGGACGAACTGCTCGCCGAGATCAAGGCCGAGCTCGAGGGGGCGCTCAACTCCGACTCCGGCACGTCCGAGCCCGTGGAGAAGACCACCTCTCCCTCGATCGCGGACGCGCCCAAGGCGGAGGAGAAGCCCGCTGCGGTCGAGGAGAAGGCCCCCGAGCCCGAGCCCGAGCCGGAGCCCGAGCCGGCCGCGGCGGAGAAGGCCGAGCCGGAGGCCAAGCCGACCACCGAGGAGGAGAAGGTCGAGGAGAAGAAGCCCGCCTCGTCCTCCGAGCCCCCGCCGGACATCGACTTCTCCGGCTCCCTCTGAGCACCCTCCGCGGCGCGGTCGAAGGTTTTACCTTCGCCCGCGCCGCGGGTCGTTTTGGGCTGGTCCAGCCCGGGAAGAGTGCTGATCACCTGGACAGAAAAATCCGGTTCGGGACCAAGAGCCTGGGACTCTTGGCTACCGTCGGAGCACTGGGTATCAGCACGGACGAGAGCGAACTCATCAGGTCAGAGAAGATCCGGGCCAGGGGTGGCCCGCCGGCAGCTAGGGGTGTGCCATGTGGCGTTCGGGAGCGACGCGTCGGCGTCAGCAGGTCGCAGTCAGCCAGATGATCGACGCCGCCCAGCGCAGCGGCCACTACGCCGCCCCGTGGCGCTCGACCCCCGCCGTCTGGGAGTTCTTCTCCGACGAGGCCGACATCCTCCGTCACCTGCAGCAGACCTGGCGCAACGCCCTCGCCGGTGCCGTCTACGTCGCGATCGAGGCCGGTGACGGCGACCTCCAGGCCGACGTCACCCACGCCTTCACCACCGTCTGCCAGCGTCACGGCGGGCTGCGCAAGGTCCTCGAGGCCCACGCCGACCACCCGGCGATCGCCTCCGCGATGCGCAAGGAGCAGGCACTGCTCACCTCACTCGCGGTCGCGGCCGACGCCGACCTGCGCCTCGCGGCCTGACCCACCAGCCGCCCTCGGGCCGCCGCCGGACGACACGCCGGCCCGCTGGGCGCGCGTGCCTGCCCGACGGCCCGTCCGCCGCTGAGACTGGGGCGCATGCTGCGTCTCGCCCGGCGACTCCTCACCGCCCTGCTGGTCCTCCTCGTCGTGCTCGCCGGCGCGGTCACCTGGGTCTTCTCGGGGCGGATCCACTCCGCCGCCCTCGAGGTCCGGCCCGCCGAGCCGTCGTACGACATCGAGGTGGTCTCCGTCGCGGACGACCGGATCGTCCTCGACGACACCGCTGACCACCGGGACGCGCTGCACCGCGGCTGGACCTACGGCCTGCGCTGGGAGGGCGGCTCGGGTCTCGTCGAGGGTCCCGCCGAGGAGCAGGGGGACCAGGTGGGGCTCGGCTTCCGGGTGGTCGAGGGCGTTGCGCCGCGGGCCGGCACCGAGGTGGACGCGTTCCGCGACCTCTGGACCGACGCAGCCGCGGCCTCGGCGGAGGCCACCGACAGCGCCGACGGCACCGACAGCACCGACAGCACCGACGGCACCGGGCTCGCGCTGCGCGCCGTGCGGTACGGCGCCGGCGACCACTCGCTCCCGGCCTACGTCGCCGAACCGCGGGCCGAGGCCCCGCAGCCGGGGACGGCCGGACCGGACCGGAGCCACTGGGCGGTCCTGGTCCACGGCAAGGGCGGGACCCCGTTGGAGATGGTGCGCATGGCGCGCGACCTGGTCGCGGCGGGCCGCACCGTCATGCTCATCGGCTACCGCAACGACGCCGGCGCGTGGCAGGACCCGAGCGGGCAGTACGCCTACGGCCGGACCGAGTGGCGCGACCTGCACGCCGCGCTGGTGTGGGCGCACGACCACGGCGCCCGCGACGTGGTGCTGGGTGGGGCGTCGATGGGCGGCGGCATCGTGGCCTCCTACCTCGAGCACGTCGAGGACCACCACGGCGTCTCCGGGGTCGTGCTCGACTCGCCCATGCTCGACCTCGACACCGTCGTCTCGTGGGGCGCCCGCGACGAGCGCCTGCCCGGTGGGCTCCCCCTCCCCGAGCCGATCACCTGGGCGGCCAAGCGGGTCGCGGGCCTGCGCTACGACGTCGGGTGGGAGTCGCTGGACTACGTCGACGGCCCCGGCGGCACCGACTGGGCCGACGTGCCCGTGCTCGTGCTCCACGGCGACGCCGACGGCACGGTCCCGGTGTCGCTGAGCCGCGACCTGGCGCGCGCCGACGACGACGTCCGGCTCGAGGAGTTCCCGGGCGCCGGTCACGTGGAGTCGTGGAACAGCGACCCGGGCCGCTACGACGAGCTGGTCACCGGCTTCGTCTCAGACCTGGGCTGACAGCGACCCGGTCGGGATCACACGATCGGGGTGCGGTGGAAGCTCTGCGCCGAGCGTGAGGGAGTCGGCCCCCGCTGGCCCTGGTAGCGCGAGCCGTACTTCTCCGAGCCGTAGGGGTGCTCGGCCGGCGAGGAGAGGCGGAAGAAGCACAGCTGGCCGATCTTCATCCCGGGCCAGAGCTTGATCGGCAGGTTGGCCACGTTGGCCAGCTCGAGCGTCACGTGGCCCGAGAAGCCGGGGTCGATGAAGCCCGCGGTCGAGTGCGTGAGCAGCCCGAGACGGCCCAGCGACGACTTGCCCTCCAGGCGCGCGGCGATGTCGTCGGGCAGCGAGACGACCTCGTAGGTCGACCCGAGCACGAACTCGCCGGGGTGGAGGATGAACGGCTCGTCGCCCTCCGGCGCGACCTCGCGGGTGAGGTCCGGCTGGTCCTCGGCGGGGTCGATGTGCGGGTAGCGGTGGTTCTCGAAGGTGCGGAAGAACCTGTCGAGGCGCACGTCGATGCTGGAGGGCTGGACCATCGCCTCGTCGTAGGGGTCCAGGGCGACCCGCCCCGCGCCCAGCTCGGCCTTGATGTCCCGGTCGGAGAGCAGCACGAGCGGCACACTACCCGTCGCGTGGCGGCGTCCCCCGCGCCTCCTAGGATCGCGCGGTGACCTGGGACCCGACCGCACCGCTGACGACGTACGTCGCCCTCGGCGACTCGTTCACCGAAGGGGTCGGGGACGCCGATCCGGACCGGCCCAACGGCGTGCGCGGCTGGGCCGACCGGGTGGCGGAGACCCTGGCCGCCACGCACCCCGACCTCACCTACGCCAACCTGGCCATCCGCGGCCGCAAGATGGGCGCGGTGCTCGCCGAGCAGGTCGAGCCCGCGGTCGCGATGCGCCCCGACCTGGTGAGCATCTATGCCGGCGGCAACGACATCCTGCGGCCCAGGGTCGACGTCGACACCGTCGTGGCCGACTACGCCGACGGCCTGCGCCGGCTGCGATCCACCGGTGCGCACCTCGTTGTCTTCACCGGGTTCGACCTGGGCTGGGCCCCGGTGTTCGGGCGGCTGCGCGGCCGCGTGGCGACGTACAACGAGCTGGTGCGGGAGGTCAGCGAGGAGGTCGGGGCGACGGTGGTCGACTTCTGGCGGATGCGGGAGTACCGCGACTCCCGCCTGTGGGACGTGGACCGCATCCACATGTCCTCGCTGGGCCACCGCCACATGGCCGTCGCGGTGCTGGACGCGCTCGGGGTCGATCACGCCACGAGTCCCGACCCGCTGGGCGAGGCGACACCGCTGGACGCCCGCGCCCGCCGCGCAGCCGACCTGGAGTGGGCCCGCGCCCACGCCGCGCCGTGGATCCATCGACGACTCACGGGGCGATCGTCCGGCGACGGTCTCGAGCCGCGTTTCGCCTCGCCGGTGCGCGTCGTCGACGGCCTCGCGGGCGGCGCCCGAGGGTCGGGTATTGTCTGACCCGCTTCCTCGCGGATGTAGTTCAATGGCAGAACATGAGCTTCCCAAGCTCAGAATGCGGGTTCGATTCCCGTCATCCGCTCCAGACGACTCACCCCATGACAGGTGTCATGCCGTCGGTGACCAAGGTCCTCCGGCGTGCCACAGATTCTTCGGGACCGGGCATGACCTTTGTCCGTTTCTTGTCGGGGAACAGCCAAATGACCGTATCAACCCTGGCTCCTCGATCTCCTCGCGCCATAGCCTCCAGCTGAGGCAAGCCGTCAGCTGCTCCCCGAACGGCAGGCCGCGAAGCATCGCCGACCAAGGTCCTGCGCACGCCCGGGGCCCGGCGAGGAAGAAGGAACATCATGAGTCGCATTCCTGGGGGAATGACCAAGCGAGGCGCCGCCGGTGCGGCACTGATCGCTCTCGGGCTCGCCACCACCTCCGTGGGCTTCCTGTCCACCACCGCCACGGCCGTGCCCAAGGGCGCGCCTCCCGGCAACAACGGGACCGTCAAGGTCGAGAACGTCCTGGTCGACAGCAAGGACACCGGTCGACCCGAGAACAACCCGCACCTCCCGTGCTCGTTCACGGTCGAGTGGTGGAACTTCGAGAAGGGCGACTTCTACAGCAACGTCTCCTTCGTGCTGCAGGCGCCCACGCGGAACAACCGCACGATGACCGTCGACGGTCCCTCCAAGGTCTTCATCGGTGAGGACCCGGCCAACGGCGCGGGCGCGAAGAACGGCCGCGACGCCAGCGTGAAGTACACCCTGCACTTCACCGGCGCACCGCACCCCGTCCAGGGCTTCCACGTCAAGCTCACGACGCGCAACCAGCACAGCCAGGGCGCCGACACCAAGTACAAGGTGTTCTGGGTCGACTCGTGCGACACCCCGCCGAGCACGACCACGCCCCCGCCGTACACCTGCCCCGAGGGCACCGACTGGGTCGACACCAACGAGAACGGCGTCGTCGAGGAGGGCGAGTGCGTCGAGATCGCCCCGTCCTCCAGCACCGCGAGCTCCCCGCCCCCGCCGTACACCTGCCCCGAGGGCACCGACTGGGTCGACACCAACGAGAACGGCGTCGTCGAGGAGGGCGAGTGCGTCGAGATCGCCCCGTCCTCCAGCACCGCGAGCTCCCCGCCCCCGCCGTACACCTGCCCCGACGGCACCGAGTGGATCGACACCAACGAGAACGGCGTCGTCGAGGAGGGCGAGTGCGTCGAGATCGCCCCGTCCTCCAGCACCGCGAGCTCGCCGCCGCCGTCGGTCTTCACCTGCCCGGACGGGTTCGAGTGGGCCGACCTCAACGACAACGGCATCGTGGAGGAGGGCGAGTGCGTCCAGGTCGCTCCGACCTCGGCCACGAGCAACCCGACCGAGCCGGTCAAGAAGCCGACCAAGTCGACGACGCCGACGGTGCTGCCGACCTCGGCCACGAGCAACCCGGCAGTGGCGCCGACCGCGGTCGACGCCGGCCTCCCGGGTGGCGGTGACGGCCCGGCCGTCCCGAGCTCGCTGCTGATCCTGCTCGGTGCGGCGATGGCTGTCCTGGGTCTCGGCATCGGGTTCGTCCCGGTCGTCGCCCGGGGCAAGCACAGCCACTGAGTGGCACCGAGCCGTCCCCACCGCTGAGGCGGTGAACGGCAGATGAGGGCCCTTCCTCCGGGGAGGGCCCTCGTCACGTCCCGGCGCACCACGGGCGCCGGACTGCCACACTGACCCGGTGAGCTGGGTCAGGCAGTGGTTCTCCGGGGGCAGCAGCGCGATCTCGCCGACCGCGCACTACACGGGCTTCGTCTGGGCGCGGCACGGCCTGGGCGACCCCGACCTGGCCACGGGTCCCGGACGCCTGCTCTTCACCGCGGGCCAGGGGCTCCTCGCCCCCCTGGACCGGTTGGGCGGGCCCACCCTGGAGCACTTCCTGCTCGCGCGTCACCGGATCCTCGACCACCTCCTCGAGGAGGCGATCGCCTCGGGCGAGGTCGGCCAGGTCGTCGAGCTCGCCGCCGGGCTCTCCCCCCGGGGCCTGGAGCTCACCCGGCGCCACCCCGGGCTGACCTACGTCGAGGTGGACCTGCCGGCCATGGCGACCCGCAAGGCGGAGGTCCTGCGCGGCAAGGGCGTGGACCCCGGCCGCCATCGGGCGACGAGCGCGGACGTCCTGGACGACGAGGCGTTCGCCGCGGTCTTCTCCGGGCCGTCGTCGCTGCTCGACCCCTCCCGGGGCACGGCCGTGGTCACCGAGGGACTGCTCAACTACTTCCCGCGCGAGGCGGTGCTCGGCCTGTGGCGGCGGACGGCCCGCGAGCTGTCCGCCTTCCCGACCGGTCGCTACTACTCCGACCTGCACGTCGCCTCGCGCACCGGCCTGGTCGACCGGGCCTTCATCGCCGGGCTGGGCGCCTTCGTCCGCGGTCAGGTCCACCTGCACTTCGCCGACGAGGCCGAGGCGGAGTCGGCGTTGCGCGGCGCGGGGTTCGCCCGGGCCCGGCTGGTCGCCCCCCGCGAGCTGGCCCGCACGCTCCCCGACATGGAGGGTGCGGGCGCCGACCGCGTGCGCGTCGTGGAGGCCTCGACCTAGTCCTTGCGGAGGGTCGCCATCGTGCGCTCGACCTCCCAGTGCGCGCACATGGAGCGGATCCGGCCCTCCTCGTCGAGGCGGTAGACCGCGACCAGCTCGGTGTCGGCGCGGGTGCCGTCCTCCATCAGCGTGCTGAAGGTGCCGACGTTGGCGCAGCTGTTGCCGCCGGCGAAGGAGTCCTTGATCGTGAAGGTGAACTCCTTGATCGGCGCGATGGCCAGGTCCCAGAAGGCCGAGATGGCCTCGAGACCGCGGTGGCCCTGCCCCTCGGGGTCGAAGAAGGACGGTCCGACCGGGTCCTCGAGGACCGCGTCCGGCGCGAACAGGGTGAGCCAGGTGTCCTTGTCCTTGGCGATCACGGCGGCGTAGGAGCGCTGGGAGGCACGGCGGGCCGGGTGGTCGCCGTCAGGGGCGTTCCAGATGATCTGGTCAGGCAGGTCGGGCATGCCCGTGATGGTAGAACGTGTTCTCGTTCTGCGGGAGGGGCTCTCGGCCCCCGGTCAGTGGGGCTGCCAGGCGTCGTCGTCGACGCGGGCGGTGACCGACTCGGGCAGGGAGCGGTCGGCGAGGTCCTGGATGGTGACCTCCTCGCACACCTCCCGCAGGCTGCTGCGGGCCGCGATCCACACCAGCTGGAGCGAGTCGGCGGTGTCGTTGTAGTGCACGGCCTCCGGGCGCTCGCCGTGCACGCTGACCAGCGGACCGTCGACGGCACGGATCACGTCGGCCACGCTGACCTGGTCGGCGGGCCGAGCCAGTCGCCAGCCGCCGGACTGGCCGCGCTGGCTTGCCACGACCCCCGCACGCCTCAGGTCGGCCAGGATCGCCTGGAGGAAGCCCGCCGGGATCTCCTGCAGCCGCCCCAGCTCGTCGGCGCTCACCGGCTCGCGGGGGTTCTCACCCTGCGCGCGCAGGCCCAGCTCGATGAGGGCCCTGAGCGCATAGTCGGACTTCGCGGAGACTCGCACGGCGCACAGTCTGTCATCCGAGCCCGGTCACGGAGGCAATGAGACCTGGCTCACGACGCGGTTCGCGGACCCTTCCCCGGGTAAAGGACTGGTGTCAGGAACACCGACACCAGAGGAGACCGCATGAGCACCAGCGACAAGATCGAGAACAAGCTTGACGACGCCAAGGGCAAGGTCAAGGAGGGCGTCGGCAACGCCACCGGTGACGACGAGATGAAGGCCAAGGGCGAGAAGGACCAGACCAAGTCCGACCTCAAGCAGGCCGGCGAGAAGGTCAAGGACGCCTTCAAGTAAGTCCTGCTCACGCACGCATTCCGTGCCCCCGCGCCCTCGGCGCGGGGGCGCGTCGCTGTTGTCGGGGGTCCTCGGGAGGCCCAGGGGCCTCGACGCGGCCCGAGCCGGGCCCCCGACCTGCGACGTACGACACGTCCGGCACCGGGCGAGGTCAAGAACTGCGGGAAGTTGTTGCCTCGGGCGTGACCGCCTCGCATAATGGACGTTACTCACTGGTAACACTGACGAGTAACCGCGGTTCCAGCGCTGCCGGCCCTCGGTGGCACGACACGACGAAGGGGTTCTGAGTGAGCCACTACAAGAGCAACATGCGGGACATCGAGTTCAACCTCTTCGAGGTGCTGAACCGTCAGGACGTCCTCGGCACCGGCCCGTTCGAGGAGATCGACCTCGACACCGCCCGATCGATCCTCGCCGAGGTCGACCGCATGTCCCGCGGCGAGCTGGCGGAGTCCTTCGAGGACGCCGACCGCAACCCGCCGAAGTTCGACCCCGCGACCGGCAAGGCCGACCTCCCCGAGTCGTTCAAGAAGAGCTACCAGGCCTGGATGGACGCCGAGTACTGGCGCCTGGGCACCCTGGCCAGCCTGGGTGGCACCCCCGCCCCCTCCTCGATCAACTGGGCCATGGGCGAGATGGTGCTCGGCGCCAACCCCGCCCTGTGGATGTACGGCGCCGGCCCGATGTTCGCCGGTGTCGTGGAGCGCAACGGCAACGAGCGCGACCACAAGATCGCCCAGCTCATGGTCGACAAGGGCTGGGTCGCCACGATGGTGCTCACCGAGCCCGACGCGGGCTCCGACGTCGGGGCGGGCCGCACCAAGGCCACCCCCAACGACGACGGCACCTGGAACATCGAGGGCGTCAAGCGCTTCATCACCTCGGCCGAGAGCGACCTGAGCGACAACGTCATCCACCTCGTGCTGGCCCGCCCGGTCGGTGTCGAGGGCGCCGGCGGTCCCGGCACCAAGGGCCTGTCGCTGTTCATCGTGCCGAAGTTCCACTTCGACGTGGAGACCGGCGAGCTGGGCGAGCGCAACGGCGCCTACGTCACCAACGTCGAGAAGAAGATGGGCATCAAGGTGTCCAACACCTGCGAGGTCACCTTCGGCGACCCGGGTGTCGGTGGCGGCGAGCCCGCCAAGGGCTGGCTGCTCGGCGAGGTCCACGACGGCATCGCGCAGATGTTCCAGGTCATCGAGAACGCCCGCATGATGGTCGGCACCAAGGCCATCGCGACCCTGTCGACCGGCTACCTCAACGCCCTCGACTTCGCCAAGGGCCGCGTCCAGGGTCCCGACCTGGCCCAGGCCGCCGACAAGACGGCCCCGCGCGTGACGATCACCCACCACCCCGACGTACGCCGGTCGCTGATGACGCAGAAGGCGTACTCCGAGGCCCTGCGGGCGCTGGTGCTCTACACCGCCACGTGGCAGGACCAGGTGATGATCGCCGAGCACAACGGCGAGCGCGACGAGCTCGCCGAGCGGGTCAACGACCTGCTGCTCCCGATCGTCAAGGGCTACGGCTCCGAGCGCTCGTGGGTGCTCCTGGGCACCGAGTCCCTGCAGACCTTCGGTGGCTCCGGCTTCCTGCAGGAGTACCCGATCGAGCAGTACGTCCGCGACGCCAAGATCGACACCCTCTACGAGGGCACCACGGCGATCCAGGGGCAGGACTTCTTCTTCCGCAAGATCGTGAAGGACCAGGCCCAGGCGCTCGGCCACCTGGCCGGCGAGATCGAGCAGTTCGTCAAGAGCGAGGCCGGCAACGGTCGCCTCAAGATCGAGCGCGGCCTGCTGGCCACGGCGCTCGAGGACGGCAACGCGATCGTGGCCAAGATGATCGGCGACCTGATGTCGGCCGACGAGTCCAGCGAGAACGGCGACATCCGCAACATCTACAAGGTGGGCCTCAACACCACCCGCCTGCTGATGGTGCTGGGCGACATCGTCTGCTCGTGGCTGCTGCTGCGTCAGGCCGAGGTCGCGCTGGAGAAGCTCGGCGGCGACGTCAAGGACGCCGACCGCGACTTCTACGAGGGCAAGGTCGCCGCCGCGCAGTTCTTCGCGCGCAACGTGCTGCCCAAGCTCACCGCGGAGCGCGCCATCGCCGAGGCGATGGACACCTCGCTGATGGACGTGCCGGAGAGCGCGTTCTGACCTGAGGTTCCGACCCTTCCGAGCCCCGCACCGGTCCGACCGGTGCGGGGCTCGGTCGTCCTCAGTGGAGGACGCTGAGGGTGACCGTGGTCCGCTGCGTGCGGTGCCCGGCCGAGTCGACGCCCTGGTAGACGATCGTGCGGGTCAGGTTGCTCTTGACCTTGCGGGGGCTGAACGTGAACGAGCCGTTGGCCCGCCAGACGAGCTGACCGTCGGGGATCGTGGTGGAGATCAGCACCGCCTTGGTCCAGCTCGTGCCGGGGATGAGCAGGTCGTTGGCCAGCACGCCCACCCCCGGCGCGCCCTTGGGGGCCCCGACGGTCAGCGTGCGGCCACCTGTCACCGAGGCGCGGTCACGCACGCCGATCGGGCCGATCTTGATCGTCACCGTCGCCTTGTTCGACGAGGCACCCAGGTTGTCCACCGCGTGGTAGGTGATCGTCTTGGTCAGGACCTTGGAGGTGCCTGCACCCGCGCGGTAGACGAACGACCCGTTGGCGTACCAGGTGTACTCGGCGGCGGCGAAGCTGATCGAGTCGACCTTGGCGCTCTTGAGCGTGCCGTCGGGATCCCGGTCGTTGGCCAGCACGCCGTTGGTGACATGCTTGGTGCATCCCGAGACCAGGCGACCGACGCACAGAACCCCACCGGGGGCGATCACGTAGGGGCCGTCGTTCTTGGCGACCGGGGGCTGGTTGCTCTTGGCGAACCCGGCGGTCACCGAGCGGTCCACGCCCATCGTGAGCACGCAGGTCTTCGCGGTCCCCGAGCACGCCCCGCCCCAGCCGGTGAACACCGAGCCCGCCCCGGGAGCGGCGGTGAGGGTGACGCTCGCGCCCGAGGGGTACGTCGCCTTGCAGGTCGACCCGCAGGAGATGCCGGCCGGGCTGCTGGACACCGCGCCGCTCCCGGTGCCCGACCGCGTCACGGTCAGCGTGTGCGTCGTCGGGGTGAAGGTCGCGGTGACCGAGGTGTCACCGGTCATCGTGACCACGCAGGTGGACGTGCCCGAGCACCCGCCACCCGACCAGCCGGTGAACGTCGACCCCGCCGCCGGGGCGGCGGTCAGGGTGACCTGGGTCCCGGCCGGGAACGCCTTGGCACAGGTCGCGCCGCAGCTGATGCCCGCAGGGCTGCTGGTCACGCTCCCCGACCCCGAGCCCGCCTTCGTCACGGTGAGGGTGTGGGACTGGACGAACGTCGCTCCCACCGTGCGGTCGGTGCTCATCGTCACCGAGCACGACCCCGCGCCGGTGCAGGCGCCGGTCCACCCGCTGAACACCCATCCGGCCGCCGCGGTCGGCGTGAGCGTCACCGTCGACCCGCCCGCGAACGACGCGGTGCAGGTGGCGCCGCAGGAGATCCCCGCCGGCGAAGACGTGACCGAGCCCGACCCGGTCGTCTGGACCGTGAGCAGGTGCCGGGCGGTGAAGGTCGCGGTGACCGACGTCGCGCTCGTGAGGGTGACGACGCAGGTGGACGTGCCCGAGCAGCCACCGCCGGACCAGCCGGTGAAGTCGGCCCCCGCAGACGCGGTCGCGGTCAGCGTCACCGTGGTGCCGGCGACGAAGTCCGCCGTGCAGGTCGACGGGCACGAGATGCGCGCCGGGTTCGAGGTGACCGTCCCCGAGCCCGAGCCCGCCCGCGTGACGGTCAGGGTGACCAACGGGGTGAAGGTCGCGGTCACGGAGGTGGCCGAGGCCAGTGTCACGGTGCACAGGCCCTGGCCGGAGCAGCCGCCGCCGGACCAGCCCGTGAAGGCCGAGCCCGCCGCCGGGTCCGCGCTCAGGGTCACGCTCGTGCCGTCGTCGTACGCCGCCGAGCAGGTCGACCCGCAGTCGATGCCGGCCGGGTTGCTCGTGACGGTGCCGGAGCCCGAGCCCGCCTTGGTGACCGTCAGCGTGCGCTGCTGCACGAAGGTGGCGGTGACCGTGACGCCCGGGCCCACCGTGACCACGCACGTGCCCGTGCCCGAGCAGCCCCCACCGGACCAGCCGGCGAAGCGCGAGCCGGCCGCAGGCGTCGCGCTCAGCGTCACGCTCGTGCCGTCGGCGTACGCCGCGGAACAGGTCGAGCCGCAGTCGATGCCGGCCGGGTTGCTCGTGACCGTGCCGGAGCCGCTGCCCGACCTGGTGACGGACAGGACGGGCTGGTTGTTGGTGAACGTCGCGGTGACCGTGAGGCTGCTGGTGACCGTCACCACGCAGGTGCCGGTGCCGGTGCACCCTCCACCCGACCAGCCGGCGAAGACCGACCCGGCCGTCGGGGTCGCGGTCAGCGTCACCTGGGTGCCACTGGCGAAGGACGAGGCGCAGGTCGAGCCGCAGTCGATGCCTGCGGGGCTGCTGGTCACCCCACCCGTGCCGGTGCCGGCCTTGGCGACGGTGAGCACGGGCTGGGTCGCGGTGAAGGTGGCCGTGGCGGTCGTGTCGGCGCTCATCGTGACCACGCACGTGCTCGTGCCGGTGCAGCCCCCGCCGGACCAGCCGGCGAAGGTCGAGCCTGCCGCGGGCGTCGCGGTCAGGGTGACCTGGGTGCCGTCGGCGTAGCTCGTCGCACAGGTGGCGCCGCAGGAGATGCCGGCCGGGCTGCTGGAGACGGTGCCGGAGCCCGTGCCCGCCTTGGTGACCGTCAGTGTCCGCTGGGCCTTGGCGAACGTCGCGGTGACCGTCGTGGCGGTGCTCATCGTGACCACGCAGGTGCCGGTGCCGGTGCAGCCGCCACCGGACCAGCCCGAGAACACCGAGCCGGACGACGCCGCGGCACTCAGGGTCACCTGGGTGCCCTGGGTGAAGGTGGTCGAGCAGGTCGAGCCGCAGTCGATGCCGGCCGGGTTGCTGGTGACCGTGCCGGACCCGGCGCCCGCCCTGGACACCGTGAGGGTCGCGGTGGCCGGGACGAAGGTCGCCGTGACGGAGGTGTCGCCCGCCATGGGGACGGTGCACGTGCTCGTGCCCGAGCAACCGCCGCCGGACCAACCGGAGAACGTGGAGCCGGCCGCGGGGGTCGCGGTCAGCGTCACGGAGGTCCCCTGCTGGAAGGTCGCCGAGCAGGTGGCGCCACAGTTGATGCCGGCAGGTGAGCTGGAGACCGAGCCGCTGCCGCCGCCGGCCCTCGTGACGGTCAGGGTCCGCAGCGCCGCGAAGGTGGCCGTGACGCTGGTGTCGACCGTCGGGGCGAGGGTGCAGGCGCTCGTGCCCGTGCACCCGCCGCCGGACCAGCCGGTGAACACCGACCCGGCCGCGGCCGTCGGCGTGAGGGTGACCGAGCTGCCGCTTGGGAAGCCCGCCGAGCAGGTCGACCCACAGCTGATGCCCGCGGGCGTGGACACGACGGTGCCGCTGCCCGTGCCGTTCTTGGTGACGGTCAGGGTGCGCAACGGCACGAAGGTCGCGGTCACGGTGGTGTCAGCCGTCGGGGTCACTACGCAGGTGCCGGTGCCCGAGCATCCGCCGCCCGACCAGCCGGTGAACACCGAGCCGACCGCGTTGGCGGCGGTCAGGGTGACCGGGGTGCCCGACCTGATGTACGCCGAGCACGTCGCCCCGCAGCTGATGCCGCCCACGTCGGAGGTGACCGTGCCGCTGCCGGACCCGGCCTTGGAGACGGTGAGCTGCTTGCACTGGCTGCTGCGGTCGAGGGTCAGCTGGGCGGTCGCCGCCGTTCCGCCGGCGGGCAGGGCGCTGATGCCGATGTTCTGCGTGGCGGGCGCGGCGCAGTCGATCGTCGTGGTGGTGGTGAAGCACACCGAGGCGGGGTCGGGGTTCCAGTCGAGGAGCAGCCGCGGCGGGTTGCCGTCGGCCCAGGGGTCCTTGCCCGCGGCCTTCACCGCGGTGGCGTCCAGGGCCAGCGACGGGTGGGCGACGGCGGAGATGCCGGACAGGCTGAGCGTCCCGGCGGTGCCGACCATCTCCTGGTGGGCGAGCACCGCGCCCGTGGTCGCGTCCGTCACGGTCACGTCCAGCGACTCGAAGTCGCCGCCGGCGGACAGGTCGCCCTCGACGACCTTCACGTCCTGCCACGTGGCAGCGCCGGTCGTGCCGTCGCACCGCTGGTCGCGCAGGTCGACCACGCGGCGTACACCGCCGGCGCTGAGGCTGGTGCAGGGCGAGGTGCCGTTGACGTCGACGGTGAAGACCTGGCCGGGGTCGCCGAGACCCACCGCACAGGTGCCGTCGAAGGTCGCGCCGTAGCCGCTCGGCAGGAAGTCGCCGTTGCTGTCGTTCGTGACGACGCCGTTGGTCCAGCGGCCACCCGTGCAGTCGGCACCCGTCGTCCAGTCCCAGCAGCCCATCCCTCCCCCGTAGAGCCCGATGGCGTAGAGCGTGCGCGTGCCCGCCTCGGCCTCGACGGAGACCGAGTAGTGGTCCTCGCTCACGTGCCACGCCGGGATGTCGATGGCGGTGGCCGGGTCCGCGTCGAGCCAGCACTTCCCCGGGTCGGCCGAGCCCTCGACCATGATCGCGCAGACGCCGTCGGCCGCGCCCGACGGGCTGTGATGGTTCACCACGTTCTGGCCGGCGACGCTCTTGGCGGTGGACCAGCCGCTGCACGGTGCTGACGTGGCGGTGTCGGCGCACACGATGCTGTAGCCGCCGTGGGCGCTGTCATAGGTGTCGAGGAAGATCCGCGTGCCGTGGGCGGCGACGTCGACCTGGAGGTCCTGGGGCGTCCCCGTGGGCATCGGCACGGAGATCGACGCGGTGCCCGCACAGGGCGCCTTCGTCGATGGGTCGACGCAGTAGACCTTCCCGGTCTCGGTCCCGAACCAGAGCTTGCCGGCGACGACCACGGGGGCGCTCGCACCGACATCGCTGGTCGTCTCGACGCGGTCGACGACCGCGAGGCCGCAGGGAGCGTCCGTCGCCGAGTCCCAGCAGTACAGGGACACCGGGGAGTACTGCGCGTACGACGAGTACCCGGCGAGGCTGGTCGGGTGGAACCAGACCTGGGTGCCCACCACGGCACCGGGCCCGGGGACGTCATCGGTGCCGACCGTGATCTGCCTCGGGTAGCCCGGGCAGAGCCCACCCGTCTGACGGTCGATGCACGTGACCGAGGTCGGGGTGGTGTGGTGGTAGAACGCGAAGACCCTGCTGCCCACGATGATCGGCACGTGGCCGTCCCCGCCGGTGCCCTGGCTGATCGGCGGCAGCGGGGGCGGGAGCGGGTTGGTGGTGGAGGAGCCGAGCAGGGCCGACGCGCTGGGGGTCGCGGTGACCGACGACGACGTCGACCCCACGGTCCAGCCCTTGGCACCCACGGGCGCTCCCTGCACTGCGTGGGGTCCCGTCAGGCTGACCGTGGTGGCACCCGGAAGGTGCTGCGCGGCGTACTGCTGGGGCAGGTTGGCCGGGGTGCTGCGGCTGGCCGCCTTCCACGTCGCCTGCTCGCCCTGGCTCAGGGAGGCGGGGGCGCCCGAGGCGGACTCGGTGTAGCCGGCGGTCGAGGCGACGACCGTGACCAGTGCGGTGCCGTGGCTGGTGCCGAACGAGTCGGTCACGTCGTAGCCGAAGCCGTCGTAGCCGGTGAAGCCGGCCGTCGGCGTGTAGGTGCAGGCCCCGGCCGAGGAGCAGGTGACGCTGCCGTGCGAGGGGTTCGCGGTCACCACCATCGTGGCCCCCGCGGCTGCGTTGTCGTTGGTCAGCACGTTGGCCGCGACTGCCTGGCCGGCCTTGGTGGTGAGCTCGTCCGGGACCGGGGTGGGGGGGTTCGTCGAGTCCGGCGGCGCCTGGACGTAGACGGCCACGGTGGCCGTGGCCGTGTTGGCGTGGCCGTCGCTGACCGTGTAGGTGAACGAGTCGTCGCCGGTGTAGCTCCCGCTCACGGTGTAGGAGCAGGCACCGGTCGACCGGCAGGTGACCGAGCCGTGCGCACCCTGGGTGGTGGTGGTCACGGTCAGCTGGTCGAGGTCCGGGTCGGAGTCGTTGCCGAGGACGTCGAACCAGTCGGTCCCGACGACCGTGAACGAGTCGTCAGACGGGGTGGGCGGGCTGCCCACGGCGTACGCCGGCGAGGTGGTGAGGCTGCAGACCACGGCCCACACGAGGAGCACCGGGAGGAGCACCCCGAGACCTCGGCGGGAGACAGACGGCGTGCGCGGTGTGGACATGTGGTCGAACCCCCAGCGGGCTGCCCCTGGCGCGCAGCCTGAGGGAAACCTAGGAGCGGCGGTCGCGAAGGAGGCAGGGGACGAGGGCCTCACCCACCGGGACCCAGGACCCCTAGGCTGCGGGACGTGACCGAGACCCCCGCCGCCCCCGCCCCCCGCGACGAGGCCGCCCAGGCCCGGGTGCGCGAGCACATCGCCACCTGGGAGGCCTCCTGCGCCGACGTCGTGGCGCTGCTGCGCTCCCTCACGCCGGCCGACTGGGACCGCCCGACCGAGCTCCCCGGGTGGGACGTCCGAGCGGTGGCCGCGCACCTGGCGCACCTCGAGGGCGAGCTCGCGGGACGACCGCAGCCCCAGGTCGAGGTGCCGGCGGCACCGCACGTGAAGGGCTTCATGGGGCAGTACACCGAGTCCGGCACCATCGCCCGGCGCGACTGGAAGCCCCAGCGGATCGTGGACGAGCTCGAGGAGGTCGTCGCCGAGCGTCGGGCGGCGCTCGCGGCGAACCCGCCGGAGGACCCCTCGGCGCCCGGCCCCTCCTTCGCCGCGCTCGCCGGCTGGAGCTGGGAGACCCTGCTGCACAACCGCCCCTTCGACATCTGGATGCACGAGCAGGACATCCGTCGGGCGGTCGGCCGACCCGGTGGGCTCGACACCCCCGGCGCCGCCCACGCCGGCCGCGTGGTCGCGCGCTCCCTGCCGATGGTCGTGGGCAAGCGTGGCGGCGCCCAGGCCGGCCAGTCGGTCGTGCTCGAGCTCACCGACGTCCCGCACCCCGACCTGCCCTCGGTCCTCGCGGTCCTGGTCGGCGACGACGGCCGCGCCCGGGCCTGCGACGTGGGCGACCTGTCGGGCGGACCGACCGCCACCGTGCGACTGGACTGGGTCGACTGGATCCGACTCGGCGGCGGCCGCGCGAGCGCCGACGAGGTCGAGGTCCTGGTCGAGGGTGACCAGGAGCTCGGTCGCCGCGTCCTCGCGGGCCTGGCCGTCACTCCCTGATCCCTCCCCGGTCACGTGGCACGGCGGGCCCTCGTCTCCGGAACCACCAAAGGCGTGGGCCGGCAGGCCGCGGACGCGCTGGTTCGCCGGGGGTTCGAGGTGACGACGCTCGACCTCGACCTCGCCAGCCCGCCTGACCTCGCCGGGCCGCCTGACCTCGCCGCCGTACGCCGGGCCGCGGCCGAGGCGGCCGCGCCCGGTCCCCTCGACGTGCTGCTCCAGCTCGGGCCCCACCCCCTCGGCCACCTCGCGGTCACCGGGCTGCTCCTGCCGAACCTCCTCGCCTCGGGGACCGGCCGGGTGGTCACGGTGAGCTCGCCGGCGGCCAGGCTGGCGCGCTCCAGCCGGTGGCCGTCGTACGCCGGGAGCATGCTGGCCAACCTGGTCCTCACCGTGGAGCTGGACCGCCGGGCCCGGGCCGCGGGTGCGCCCCTGACGGCGGTCGCCGCCCACCCGGGGTGGGTCACCGCCGACGGGCAGGTGGGCGGTGCGATCGGGGTGGCCGCGGCCCGACTGGTCGGGCAGTCCGCCGCGGCCGGGGCCCAGGCGCTGGTGAGGGCCGCGACCGACCCCGGCCTCGAGGGCGGGGAGTACGTCGGTCCGGGCGGCCCGTTCGGGCTGCACGGCCCACCGCGGGTGGTGCCGATGCCGCGGTCCGCCCGCGACCCGGCGTCGGCGGCGCGGCTGTGGGAGGACGCGGAGCGCGTGACCGGCGTGGTGCCGAGGTTCTGAGCCGGCCCTCAGGCCTCGGTGTCGAGGAGCGGCTCGGGGCCCCGGTCCAGGGTGTCGCCGGGGCGCCGGGGGACGCGCCAGGTCATCACGGTGCCGCGGGGCTCGTTGGCGCTCCAGGTGGCGGTGCCGTTGAGGTTGCGGGCACGGTTCATCAGGTTGCTGATGCCGCTGCTGCGCGGCAGCGGGTCGGGCAGGCCGACGCCGTCGTCGGTGACCTCGACGGTCAGGTCGTGGTCGGTGCCCACCAGCGACACCGTGACGTGAGAGGCGCGGGCGTGGCGCGCGATGTTGGACAGCGCCTCCTGGATCACCGAGGCGACCTGGGCCACCAGGTCGGGGGCGAGCCCGTCGACCAGGCCGTCGGCGGTGACCGCGGGCATGAAGCCGAGGATCCGCGAGGACCGGGTCGCGATGTCGATGAGGACCTGCTCGATGTCGTCGTGGTCGCCGATGCTGGTGAGCTCGAAGATCGAGTTGCGCAGCTCGCGGATCGCCATGTCGAGCTCGCGGGCCACCGAGTTGAGACTCTCGCCCAGCTGGCGGTCGTCACCGTGCTCCTGCTCGATCTTGCGCGCGGTGCGGCCGAGAGCGGCGACCTGGAGGCCGGCAGCGAAGATCCGCTGGATGACCCGGTCGTGGAGGTCGCGGGCGATGCGGTCCCGCTCCTCCAGCAGCGCCAGGCGGGTCCGCTGGCGGTTGATCTGCACCGACCGTGACCGGACCCGCTCCTCGAGCTCCTGGTTGACCTGGTGCAGCTCGTCGACCAGCTTCTCGCGCTCCACGTCGATGCGCTGGGCCGTGCGCGCGGCGCGGTAGGTGACCCCGATGACGCCGACGGCCACCACCGTCATGAGCAGCGCGGAGCCCACCTCGGTGTCGAAGAGACCCTCGGACTGACCCTGCACCCGCAGCCAGCCGATGAACGGGATCGCGAACAGCGCGATCGGGGTGATCAGCCGCAGGAGTCCCGCTCCCGGGTCGGTGCCGAACCACATCCACTGCAGGGCGCCGTGGGGCACGGTGAGCAGGACCGCGAGCGACAGCAGCACCAGCATGACGCCGGTCGGCGCGGCCATCGCGGTCGTGCTGGCCGCGCGGTAGATCTCGCGGGCGTCGTAGACGTGGGCGAAGATCGCCACCAGACCGAGCGCTGCGGGGAACCAGGCCAGGACGCTGCCGAGCCGGTCGCGACCGCGGGGCACGAGCACCACCGCCCCCGCGAGCGAGACGAAGCACAGGCAGGTCAGGATCGAGGGCCGTCCGGGGTGCACCCCGGCGGCGGCCGGGTTGAGGAAGTCGTCGACGACGGCCTGGTCGAGCCCGAGCGAGACTCCCGCGACCCACTCGACCACGATCAGGAACGCCACCAGCGCGGTGGCCGCCGCCAGCGCGTCGCGCACCCGACCCGCGAGGGTCACCACGGCCGCGCCGAGGGTCAGGCTCATCACCGCCGTGACGAACTTGGTCGACGTGCTGTGTCCCCCGGGCGAGACCAGCACCTCGACCTCGAGGAACCAGCCGACGACGACCAGCAGCGCGATCAGGCCCGCGAGGCAGGCGAGCCCCACCGACCGCGTCCGGCCGCGCCGCTCCCACTCGTCCAGGACGGCCGCTCGGATGGTCCGCAGGGAGCGACGTCTCGCAGCCACGCGGCCCTCCTTGTCGCGGTCCCTCGAGGGACCGGTGTGCACGGTCACTGGTCATCGTGCCGAACGGAAGCCCCGCATTTGCGGAAATGCCCCATGCGACTCGGTGATCACCGGCACGAGCGACCGCATTGTGACATGTAGCCAGGTTCAGGACCTAGGGCCCGTTCGGGCGGTTCGCGGGTCAGGGACGGCGCGGGAACTTCTCGAACTCCGGGCGGCGCCGGGCCTTGAACGCCTCGCGTCCCTCCTGCGCCTCCTCGTTGCCGTAGAAGAGCAGGTTGGCGTCGTGGGCGAGCTGCTGGATGCCGGCGTAGCCGTCCTCGTGGGCGTGCATGCTCAGCTTGTAGAGGCGGATCGCCCATGGGGAGAGGGCCAGCATCTCGCGGCACCAGGCCACGGTGGTCTCCTCCAGCTCCGCGAGCGGCACGACGGTGTTGACCAGGCCCATGTCGAGCGCCTGCTGGGCGTCGTACTGCCGGCAGAGGAACCAGATCTCCTTGGCCTTCTTGGGACCGACCAGGTCGGCGAGCAGCCCCGCGCCGTAGCCCCCGTCGAAGGACCCGACCTTGGGGCCGACCTGCCCGAAGCGGGCGTTGTCGGCGGCGATGGTCAGGTCGCAGACCAGGTGGAGCACGTGGCCGCCACCGATCGCCCAGCCCGCCACCATCGCCACGATCGGCTTGGGGCAGCGGCGCATCGCGACGTGCAGGTCGGTGACGTGGAAGCGGCCGGTCGCACCCTCGTGGGTCTTGTAGCCGCTGTCGCCGCGCACCCGCTGGTCGCCGCCGGAGCAGAAGGCGCGGTCGCCCTCGCCGGCGAGGATGATCGCGCCGACGGACTCGTCCTCGCGGGCGACCTCGAGGGCCTGCCCGATCTGGATGATCGTCTGGGGGCGGAAGGCGTTGTGGACCTCGGGCCGGGTGATCGTGATCTTGGCGATCCCGTCCTCGGTCGTCTCGTAGCGGACGTCGGTCCAGTCGTCGCGGTCCAGGCGCTGCCACTCGGCACCGGACCTGATCTGGCTCTGGGGGGGCTCCGTGCTCATGCGGTCGATTGTGGACGACCGCCTGAAACCGGCGGTCAGGACCCCAGGGCGTGCAGGACCAGACCGAGCAGGACCTCGGTGAACCCGACCGGCTCGGGGGCGTCCCCGACGACCGCGCCGACGACGTAGCCCTCGAAGGCCGCGACCAGGATCTCCGCGCACTGGCGGGAGGTCTCCGGCCTGCTGGCGGGCATCGAGGGGTCGCGGTCGATGGCGTAGCGCAGCCACGCGGTCATCTCGGAGACCGCCTGCGAGCGGTGCTCCCGACACACGGCGACCGCGGGCAGGTCGTCGGGCAGGTCCTCCATCAGCAGCGCGATGCCGGCGACCACGAGCGGCGGCGGATCCGCCAGCCGTCGCGCCTGGGAGAGCAGGGTGTCGTAGAGGTGCGACCGCAGCGACTCACCGGCGCCGATCGGCATCCAGTCCTCCCGCTGGGAGCGCCACTCCTCGTAGCCGTTCACAATCGCGTCGGCGAGGAGCCGGTCGAGGTCGGGCGCCATCGCGAGGACCTCGGCCTCCTCGACGCCGGCCCGTTCGGCGATCGCGTCCAGGCGCGTGCCGTGGTAGCCGTGCGCGGCCAGCTCGGCGAGGGCCGAGCGGTGCACCACCGGCCGGAAGGCGCGGACCGGGCTCACGCCTGCACCTTCGGTGCGACGACGTACGACGACAGCCCGGCGCTCACGGTGCGCACCAGCATCGGGAGGTTCCACTCGATGCCGCTCTGCTGGGCCACGAACGCACCGTCGATCAGGGCGAGGTGGACGCCGGACAGCCGGTGCGGGAGCCGCGGGTCGGCCCGGACCGTCTCGGGGGGCAGGATGCGCGACCACCACTCCGCCATGGCCGTGCGCGCACTGGCGCGTACGGCGGCGTACCTCGCCCGGGCGCGCCGCGCGCCGTGACCCGCGGTGAGGCTGAGCAGCACGCCCAGGACCCAGAACTCCGGGCAGTCGGAGGCGGCGTCGATGCCGGTGAGCAGCCGCCGCGAGATCTCGTCGGACAGGCCGGGCACCGGGTCCACCCGGGTCCAGGTCGGCGCAGCCGAGATCCACCGGAGCAGGCAGTCCTCGAGGGTGAGCAGCAGCAGGTCGTCGATGGTGGCGGCGTGCTGCTGCACCTCGCGCAGGCCCAGCCCGCTGCGCGCGGCCACGGCCTCCCACGAGACGGCGGTGTAGCCCCCGGCCAGGGCGAGGTCCACGACGGCCTGGACGACCTGGGCGCGACCGGGCGGTGGATCGACGCGTTGCTGCGCCACGCTGCCACCCCCGGACGTGTCAGCCCCGGGTGCGTGCCTCGTGACGTGCGCACGCGGAGTCGTTCCCATGTTCATCCCTGAGGTGACGTGCGGGACACACGTTCGTGACGCAAGTTCTCCGAGTCACCCCATGTGGCGACCGTCACCGACCGTGCGGGAGCTGCCACCGCGCCCGGACGCGGGATGCGGCTGGACCAGACCGCACTCGTAGGCAAGCACCACGGCCTGGAGCCGGTCGCGGACCCCCAGCTTGGTCAGCAGCCGGTTGACGTGGGTGCGCACGGTGCTCTCGGCGATGAAGAGCCGCTCACCGATCTCGACGTTGCTCAGGCCGCCGGACATTGCCACCAGCACGTCTCGCTCGCGATCGGTGAGCGGCTCGCCCGGCAGCGCCACCGGCGGACGGTGGCGGGCGAAGGTCTCCAGCAGCCGCCGGGTGGTGGTCGGTGCCAGGACCGCGTCGCCGGCCGCCACGACGCGCACCGCCCGGACCAGCTCCTCGGCCGGGGCGTCCTTGAGCAGGAAGCCGGCCGCACCGGCGCGCAGCGCGCGGTAGACCAGCTCGTCGAGGTCGAAGGTGGTGAGCACCAGGACCCTGGTCGCGCTCCCGCACCGGGCGAGCTCCTCGGTCGCCGTGAGCCCGTCGAGCCGCGGCATCCGGATGTCCATCAGGCACACGTCCGGCCGGGCCCGCTCGACCAGCCGCAGGGCCTCCTGCCCGTCGCCGGCGGTGCCGACGACCTTTAGGTCGGGCTCACCGTCGAGGATCCGTGCCAGCCCGATGCGCACGAGGTCCTGGTCGTCGACGACCACGACCCGGATCGGGGCGCCGGTCACGGGGCGCCCTCGGCGGGGACCGAGGCGGTGACCCGGAAGCCCTCGCCGTCGCGCCGGGCGACGACCGCGCCCCCGACGGCCTGGAGGCGTTCGGACAGGCCGCGCAGCCCGAGGCCGGACGGCGCGAACCAGGGCGTACGCCGCCCGGGGCCCGGGTCGTGCACGTCCACCTCGAGCGCGTCGGGCTGCCAGCGCAGCGAGACCGTGGCCGCCGCGCCGGCGGAGTGCTTGCGCACGTTGGTCAGGGCCTCCTGGACGACGCGGTAGACGGTGAGGCCCGCCGCGTCCCCGACCTCGCGCGGCACCCCCTCGACCCGCAGGGTCACCGTGAGGCCGGTGGCAGCGGCGTGCTCCACCAGGTCGGGCAGGTCGCGCAGGCCGGGCTGCGGAGCCAGGCCGGGCGGCTCGGTGTGCAGCACCCCCAGCAGGGCACGCAGCTGGGTGAGCGTCTCGCGACCCTGCTGCTCGATGCCGGCGAGCGCCTCGGCGGTCGAGCTGTCCTGCGGCAGGTCGCGCCGCTCGGCCCCGGCCTGGACGACGATCGCCGTCACGTGGTGGGCGACCACGTCGTGCAGCTCGCCGGCCAGGCGGGTCCGCTCGGCCGCGAGCCTCTGCTCGGTCACGAGGCGGGCACGCTCCCGGGTCTGGCGGACCGCGAACCCCGCCGCCCAGGCCGCACCGATCACGGTGGCGAGGTAGACGAAGTTGCCGGGCCTCGGGTCCTCGCTGAGCGCGATCACGCCCGCCATGCCGGCGAGCGTCACGCCCAGCCCCGCACCCGCCGTACGCCAGGAAGCGGCGGAGCCGACGGAGAACACGACCAGGACCAGGACCAGGGCCTCGCTCAGGCCGCCGGGCAGGTCTGACCCCAGAAGGGACTGCGCCAGGCAGGCGCCGACCACCAACCCGCTCGCGGTCACCGGTCGCGCGGTGCGCAGGGCGACCGAGGACGTCGCGACCGGCACCGTCAGCAGGACGGCAGCGCCGGCGGCCGGGCCGGTCAGGCCGAGGGCGGCCTCCACGAGCGCGGTCACGGTGAGGACCGCGGCGAGGGCCACGTCGAGGGAGACGAGCCGCTTCATCTGACCGACGCTAGGCCCTCCGGCAGCTCCCCGGCATCCACCACATGAGGGAGACAGGTCGGTCGCCGGCGCTGACGACCGGCGGCCCGGCGCTGCCTAGCGTCCGATGCATGACCACCTCACTCGGCCGTCCGGCCCTCGTCGCGGCGCCGCTGCTCGTGCTCGCCGCCCACCTCACGCAGTCCTCGCCGTCGGCGCACGACACCGCCTCGGAGCTGGCCTCGATCGCAGCCGCCACCGGTCGCTACCAGGCCGCGGGCGTGCTCGGCTTCCTCGCCTGCCTGCTGTTCGTGCCGGCCCTGCTCACCCTGGGAGCGGACTTGCGCGTCACCCGGCCTCGCTGGGCCGCGGCCGGGACCGGGCTCTCGATCACGGGGCTCCTCGCGCTGGTGTCGCTCCAGGGGTCCGGGCCGGTCAGCCAGGCGCTGGCCGAGTCCCCCGGCCGGGCGGCGGCGATCGCGGTCACCGACGCCTACGAAGGACTCCCGCTGCCCACCGCGTGGGTCCTGCTCATGCTCGTCGGCTGGGTGCTCGGCCCCGTGGTGCTGGGGGTGGGCCTGTGGCGGTCCGGAGCCACCCCGCTCGTGCCGGTGCTCCTCGCCGGCGGCGTCGTCGTCCAGATGGCCGACGCCGGTCGGTGGCCCCTGGCCGCTGGGTTCCTGCTCACCGCGGCCGGGTTCGGGCTGTGCGCCACCCCGATCGGGCGGCCGGCTTCCCGGACGGTCGCGAGCCCCGAGCCGGTGCCCGCGCTCAGCTGACGTCGAGCGCTGCGACGTCGTCCTCGTCGAGGACCAGCTCGGTGGCGCGGAACGAGTCCTGCACCGACTCCGGCCGGCTCGCGCCGGGGATGGGGATGACGACCGGGGACAGCGCGAGCTCCCACGCCAGGGCGACCTGCTGCGGGCTGACGCCGTGCTTCTCGGCCACCTCGGCGAACGGCTTGGCGTCGCTGCCCAGGTCACCGGCCCCGCCCATGCCGCCGAGGGGGCTCCACGCGAGGAAGGCCAGCCCGAGGTCGGCGCACAGGTCGATCTCGGGGCGGGAGGACCGGAAGACCGGGGAGAACTGGTTCTGCACGCTCACCAGCGCCTCGCCGAGGATCCCGCGGGCCTCCCGGATCTGGTCGGGGTCGGCGTTGGAGAGGCCGGCCGCCTGGATCAGCCCCTCGTCGTACAGCTCCTTGAGCGCGCCGATCGTCTCGGCGTAGGGCACGGCCGGGTCCGGCCGGTGGTGCTGGTAGAGCCCGATGCTGTCGACGCCGAGCCGCTGCAGCGAGGCCCGGCAGGCGCGCTTGAGGTGGTCGGGGCTGCCGTCGAGGTCCCAGTCGGTGCCGCGGCGGGTGTGGCCGCCCTTGGTGGCGACCAGGACGTCGTCGGGCCCGAGTCCCACCTTGCGCAGGACGCCGGCGATGAGCTCCTCGTTGTGGCCGAGCTCGTCCTCGTCGCGCGAGTAGGCGTCGGCGGTGTCGATCAGGGTGACGCCGAGGTCGAGCGCTGCGCGGATGGTCGCCTCGGCGCGCTCGGGGTCGTTCTCCTCGCGCACGGACATGGGCATGCCCCCGAGCCCCAGGGCGCTGACGGTGCGGGTGCCGATCTGTCGGGTCTGCATGTCCGCAGGGTGCTCCTGGGGCTGTCGGGCAAACCGGCCGAGGACCGATACTTCCCCCATGCCTCGCCGCCCCCTGCTGCTCCTCGTGCTCGGAGGACTCCTCGCCTCCCTCCTCCTCGCGCCCGCCCCGGCCTCGGCGAGCGCGTTCGCGGCGAAGGCGCAGCGGGCGCTCAACCGGCTCGGCTGCGACGCCGGGCCCGTCGACGGCTCGATCGGCGCCCACACCCGGGCGGGGATCGTCCGCTTCCAGGCCGCCAACGGGCTGGGCCAGGACGGCCACCTCACCGACGCCACCCGGCGACGCCTCTACGCCGCGGCGCAGGTCCGCTGCGACCGGCGGCCCGTCCCCCGCCACTCCTCGACCGGCCGCCGCATCGTGCTCAGCCAGCGACAGAACTACGTGTGGCTGGTGCGGGCCGGGGGCGGCGTCGCGGCCCAGGGGCCGATGGTCGACAACCCCTCGGTCCTCGGGACCGGGTCGCACCGCGTGGCGTCGTACTGCGGGAGGGCGGCGAAGATCCGCTCCAACACCGACGCCGGCGGGTCCCTGTGGCTGCCCTACTTCACCCGCTTCGCGCCCTGTGGCGTCGGCTTCCACCGCGTCCCCCTCTCCCGCTCCTCGGGCGCCCAGATCCACCCCGACTGGATGCTCGGCACCGACCTCAAGGAGTCCCACGGGTGCATCCGGCTGAGCCGGCGGATGGCGGCCGCGGTGTGGGACTTCGGCTCGGTCGGGACGCCGGTGGTGGTCGTGCGCGGGTGACCGCGTCCCGCCGTACGGACCGATGACGGGACCGTCCTGCGGACTTGAACGTTCCACAACGAGAGATGTGCCACTCGGTCCCCGATGAGGGCCACAGGGCGTTATTCGCACAGGTTGCCCGGGGATAGAGTCACGAGCACCCAGGGGCCGACAACGCCCCTTTTTCCTTTCGCGAGCCGAAGAGAAAGGCCCTCCTCAATGGCCGATGTGGACTCAGCACTCGACGCAGCCGGACTCCAGAACGAAGCCGTTCGCGAGTACGTCCGCTACTGGGCAGGCGTCACCGGCGCCGACCGGGTCGAGGTGGTCAGCGCCTCCGACGACGCTCGGCTGATCCAGGAGGCCCTGGACGCGGGCGAGCTGCTGCCCGCCGGCGAGGGTCGCTACTACTCGCGCTCCTACTACAAGGACACCGCGCGCTCCGAGGAACGCACGATCGTCGCGACGAACAACCCCGAGGACAAGGGCGTCTACAACAACTGGCGGCCCGCCTCGGAGATGAAGCCGCTGCTCGAGGACCTGATGACCGGGGCTTCCGCGGGCAAGACGATGTACGTCATCCCCTACCTCATGGCGCCTCCCGGCTCCCCGCTGGAGGAATTCGCCGCCGGCGTCGAGCTGACCGACAACCGCTGCGTCGTGCTGCACATGATCCGCATGGCGCGCGTCGGCGTGGACCTGATCAACAACCTGGCCAACCCCGACTCGTTCGTGCGCGCGGTCCACGTGACCGGCGACCTGGAGAACCTCGGCCAGGGCACCCCCGACGACAAGCGCTACTTCGTGACCGTCGCCGACGAGCGCACGATCCTGCACTTCGGGTCGTCGTACGGCGGCAACGCGCTGCTCGGCAAGATCGCGCACGGCCTGCGCCAGGCGGCGTACGACGGCTGGGCGTCCGGCCGGTTCCTGTCGGAGCAATTCATGCTCATCGGCATCAAGGACAAGAAGACCGGCAAGGACTACCACATCTGCGGTGGCTTCCCCTCGGCCTCGGGCAAGACCAACCTCGCGATGATGCTGCCGCCCGACGCCCTCGGCGACCGCTACCAGGTCTCGTTCTACGGCGACGACATCGCCTGGCTGTGGGTGGGCGACGACGGCCGGCTCTACGGCATCAACCCCGAGAACGGCGCCTTCGGCGTCGCCAAGGACACCAACGAGACCACCAACCCCACCGCGCTGGAGTCGATCAAGGAGGGGACGGACGTCGTCTTCACCAACGTCGCCTACAACGAGAAGACCCACGAGGTCTGGTGGGAGGGCAGGACCAAGCAGCCCCCGGCCGACCTCGACGGCTGGCTGGACTGGAAGGGCGAGCGCATCGCCGACCGCAGCGAGGAGGACAAGGACGCCCCCTGGGCGCACCCCAACTCCCGCTTCACCACCCAGCTGGACAACGTGCCCAACGTCGCCGCCGACTACAACGACCCGCACGGGGTGCCGATCGACGGCATCATCTTCGGCGGCCGCACGCGTGACCGCGAGCCGCTGATCCGCGCGATCACCGACCTCCCCGAGGGCGTGTACGACGGCCTGACGCTCGGCGCCGAGGCCACCTTCGCCGCCGAGGGCGTCGAGGGCCAGCTGCGCTACGACCCGATGTCGATGCGTCCGTTCATGTCCTACGACGAGGGCGACTACGCCGCGCACTGGCTCAAGATCCTGGGCGGGGTGAAGGAGATGCCGATCTTCGCCCACGTCAACTGGTTCCAGAAGGACCCCGAGGACGGCCACTTCCTCTGGCCCGGCTACCGCGACAACCTCCGCCCGCTGCTGTGGCTGATGCAGCTCAAGGAGGGTGAGGTCACCGGTCGCGAGACCGCCGTCGGCATCATCCCGACCAAGGAGGAGCTCAACCTCGACGGCTTCGAGGGCGACACCGCCGACCTCGACCGGCTGCTCGACATCGACGTCGAGCGCTGGCGCCAGGAGATGGGCTTCCGCGAGGGCCACCTCAAGCAGTTCGACCGGCTCCCCGAGGAGATCTGGGAGGCCCACCGTCGGGTGGCCAAGGCCCTCGACGAGGCCTGAGAGCCGGGTTTCGGTTTCACTAGGTACCTAGTGACTTTGGCACTCCCCGAGCGAAGTTTCGCTCGGGGAGTGCCAGTTTCACTAGGTACCTAGTGATTTTTCGCCGGGCGTCTAGGTTGGGGCGATGGTGACCGAGAAGCGCTGGATCAACCCGCTCGACGCGATGTTCCTGTGGGGCGAGAGCGTCGAGACCAAGATGCACGTCGCCTCGCTCATGCCGTTCACACCGCCGGAGGGGTCGGGCCCGGAGTTCCTCAGCGAGCTCTACGAGGAGATCCTGGCCGCCCCCGTCGCGAGCCCGTGGAACCTCCGGCTCACCCACCCCCACGTCCTGCGTCACCCGGGCCAGGCCTGGAAGGTCGACGACCGCTTCGACATCGACTACCACGTACGCCGCTCAGCGCTCCCGTCCCCGGGCGACGAGCGGGAGCTGGGCATCGTGGTCTCCCGGCTGCACAGCCACCAGCTCGACTTCACCCGGCCGCCGTGGGAGGTCCACCTGATCGAGGGCCTCGAGGGCGGGCGGTTCGCGCTCTACACCAAGGTCCACCACTCACTGGTCGACGGCTACTCCGCGGTGCGCATCCAGGCCAAGAGCATGTCCAAGGACCCGAGCGACCGGGACATGCCGTTCTTCTTCTCGGTCTCGCCCTCCGGCCCGCGCAAGCGGACGACCCCGGAGGAGGAGCCGGAGCGGGTGTCGCTGCCGACCCGCGCGGTGCGGACGGCGACCGCGCCGGCGCGTGCCGCCGTACGCCTCGGCGGGACGCTGGCCTCCACCGGCCTCGGCACCGCCAAGGCGGTCGCGGGGGTCGAGCTCGGGTCGCGGGCCGAGGGGAGCGAGCTGGTCGCCCCGGGCCAGGCTCCCCGGACGATCCTCAACGCCCGCTGCGGCCGCAACCGGCGGCTGGCCACCCAGCAGGTCGAGCTCGACCGCATCCGCGCGGTCGCCAAGGCGGCGGGCGGGACCGTCAACGACGTGGTGATGGCGATGTGCGGCGGGGCGCTGCGGCGCTACCTCCTCGAGCGCGACGAGCTGCCGCGCAAGCCGCTGGTCGCCTTCCTGCCGGTCAACATCCGGCCCAGCGGCGACACCGGCGGCGGCAACCGCGTCGGCGCGACCCTGGCGTCGCTGGCCACCGACCGCGAGGACGCGCGCGAGCGGCTCGAGGCGGTCATCTCCTCCACGACCAGCGCCAAGGGCCAGATGACCGACCTGTCGCAGCTGGGCGTCCTGGCCTACTCCGGCTACCTCCTCGGCCCCGGCGGCCTGCAGGTGCTCAGCGCGATGACCGGCACGTCGCTGCCGGTGCCGACCTCGTTCAACCTGTGCATCTCCAACCTCCCCGGACCGCAGACGACCCACTACCTGCGCGGGGCCCGGCTGGAGGCGATCTACCCGATGTCGATCCCGGTGCACGGCATGGCGCTCAACATCACCGTCGAGTCGTACGACGGCCACCTCGACTTCGGCTTCATCGGCTGCCGCGACGCGGTGCCGTCGCTGCAGCGGGTGGCGGTCTACGCCGGTGACGAGCTGGAGCTGCTCGAGGAGGCCTACGCGGTCGGCTGAGCCGGCCGCAAGTCGCCCTCAAGTCGCCGGCAAGCGACCGCTGCGACGGTGGGGTCGTCCGGGGAGCCACCCCGGCAGACACCCTCCAGGAGCAGCCATGATGACCCCCGCCCACGCCGCCCAGCTCGCCACGACCCCCCGCACCGCACGCCCCTCCGCCGGCGAGTGGAGGACCGCGGGCCGGGGTACGCACCTGGCATGGCACCCCAGAAGAAGAGTCCCGGGCCCTCGGTGAAGGACCCCGAGCTCTACGAGTCCCTCCGCGACGACGGCGCGAGCAAGGAGAAGGCCGCGCGCATCGCCAACGCGGCCGACAACACCTCCCGCACGCAGGTCGGCAAGAAGGGCGGCAGGTCCGGCTCCTACGACGACTGGACGGTCGAGGAGCTGCGCAAGCGCGCTGCCGAGCTGGGCATCGAGGGCCGCTCCACGATGACCAAGAGCGACCTGGTCGACGCCCTGCGCGACCGTTAGCTAGCAGCCGCGCCGCACGCCGGGCACGTCGACCGGGAGGCGGCCGGGAGCGGGAGCGCGCCCGAGCCAGAACGCCACGAGCGCACGCATCGGCCCCGGCCCGTCGCCGTACGTCGCGACCCGGACCGACGCACCCGTCCGGCCGAGGACGTACGGCGTGTCGACGGCCACCACGTAGTCGGACGTCGGCACCGGGTCGCCCGCTCCGACCAGGTCCACGCGGGTGCCGCGGAGGACCGGGTGCGGCTCGATCGCCCGCCAGCGGCGCAGCACGCGCTGCTTGCGCTTCTTGCTCCACTTCCTGCCCAGCTCCGGTCGCGGCGGCTTGACGTAGTCGACGTGCCCGAGCGCGAGACCCGCCTCGGCGGCGGCGGTCCTGAAGCTCGCGACCGCCGAGGGGTCGCCGAACGGGATCGGTCGCGAGGGCGCGATGCGTCCCGAGCACGGCCCCGCGACGGAGGTCAGCGCCTCGGCCGAGAGCCTCGACGCGAGCGACCGGGCCGCCCCCGGCGGGCGCACCTGACCCCGACGGGCCGTCGCCCGCTGGTGCAGCAGTAGAGCCACCTGGCGGGCCGCGGCCTGCTCGAGTCGCAGCCGGGTGAGGTAGCCGCCACGCACCGCCCGCACGATCGCCGTCCGGGCGCCCGCCGGGTCGACGGGCATGAGCGCGACGTCGGCCCCGGCCCGCAGGGCGGCCACGGCTGCGCGGTCCGGCCCGAGGTGACGGCGTACGGCGGCCATGTCGAGCGCGTCGGTGACCACCAGGCCGTGGAACCCGAGCCGCTGGCGGAGCAGCCCGGTCACGACGGGGCGGCTCAGCGACGAGGGCACCCCCCGGTCGACGGCGCGCACGTCGAGGTGCCCGACCATGACCGCGGGGAGCCCGCCGTCGACCGCGCGCCGGAACGGCACCCAGTCCCGCCGGGCGAGCTCGCGCACCGACCGGCGCTGGACCGGCAACGTGACGTGGCTGTCGGCGTCGACCGAGCCGTGGCCCGGGAAGTGCTTGACCACGGGGACGAGCCCGGCGTCCTGGAACCCGCGGGCGGCCGCCATCACGTGACGCGCCACCGCGGCGGGGTCGCTGCCCGCCGAGCGTGAGCCGATGGCGGGGTCGGCCGCGCCCATCGTCACGTCGGCGTCGGGGGCGAAGTCCATGGTCAGGCCGAGGCCACGCAGCTCGCCCGCCGCGGCGGCGTACACGCGGCGGGTGAGCGCGGGGTCGCGGGCCGCGCCCGTGGACATGAACGCGGGCAGCCGCGTCACGTCCCCCCGGAGGCGCTGGACCAGTCCGCCCTCCTGGTCGACGCCCACGAGCAGCGGCCAGGGGCGGCGCACCTCGCGGCGCAGGGTCGCGGTGGTCCCCCGCACCTGGGCGGTGGAGACGACGTTGTCGGCGAAGACGATGACCCCGCCGAGGTGGAGCCGTCGCACGAGGCCGACGGGGGCCGCGGTGCCGCTGTAGCCGGCGACGATGACCTGCCCGGCGAGCGCCGGCAGCGGCAGCGCGTGCACGAGCCGCGCCGCCCGCTCCAGCTCGGGGCGCGTCGGGCCCCAGCCGGTGACCAGTCCCAGGCGCTCGGCCGGGGTCGGCGGGTCGGGCGGTGCGGGTGACGCCGAGGGCCCGGCGCCGTCACCTGTCGGGCCGCCGCCCAGGGGATCACCGTCGCAGGCGGCCAGGCCCGCCGCCAGCGTGAGGGCCAGCGCGGCCACCCCTGCTCGGCCGGGAATCCGCACTCAGTGCTCCGCGGCGTCCGCGGCGGGGTCCTCGGCGTGCCCGCGACCGGGCACGAGGTGCATCGCACCGACGACGAGGAAGCCGACGACCAGCCCGATGACGGCGGAGATCGCGGTGTTGGTCAGCCAGCCGAGGACCGCGCCGATGCTCTCGGCCGCGTCGTGGACCGACTCCTCGAGGTGGTGGACCTGCTCGTAGGGCCAGTGCCACCCGACCTCGTCGGAGCCGACCAGCAGGATGTGACCGCCGACCCAGAGCATCGCGGCGATGCCCACGGTGGAGAGCACGGCGAGAATGCGCGGCATCGCCTTGACCAGCCCGCGGCCGAGGCTCTGCGAGGCGGCCGAGTCCTTCTCGGCGAGGTGCAGCCCGATGTCGTCGAGCTTCACGATCAGCCCCACCACGCCGTACACCAGGGCGGTGATGAGCAGCGAGACCACGACCAGGATCAGCGCGCGGGAGACGAACGGCTCGTGGGTGACCTCCTTGAGGGCGATCACGATGATCTCCGAGGACAGGATGAAGTCGGTGCGGATCGCGCCCGCGGTCATCGTCTTCTCGTGCTCGGCGGGGTCGACGCCCTCGGGGATGCCTCCGTCGTCCGTGCCGCCCCCGTGGCCCGTGAGCTTCTCGTAGACCTTCTCCGCCCCCTCGTAGCTGAGGTAGGTGCCGCCGAGCATGAGCAGCGGCTCGACGAGCCACGGGAGGAACTGGCTCAGCAGGAGGGCGGCGGGGACGATCATCAGCAGCTTGTTGCGCAGCGACCCGATCGCGATGCGCTTGACGATCGGCAGCTCGCGGCTGGGGTGGAAGCCCTGGGCGTAGCGCGGGGTGACCGCGGTGTCGTCGACCACCACGCCGACCGCCTTGGCGCTGGCGCGGCCCGCGGCGGCGCCCACGTCGTCGACGGAGGCGGCGGCCAGCTTGGCCATGGTCGCGATGTCGTCGAGCAGCGCGGCCAGACCGCCGCTCATCGGGCCGGGCCGGGGTTCGTGGTCACCGGGCCAGGGTACGGAGTCGTCCGCCGCGGTCGCACCCGCGCGGGTGTGCCGGGCGTCTCACCGGGTTTGGTTGTCGGGGTCAACCACTCGGGCGTATGGTTGACCCCGACAACTTGATCGTCGATCCACCCGAAGAGGCCCCGTGACCACGACGCACCCCCAGGCGAGCCCCGCGGCCGCCGCCCAGATGACGCACCGGGAGATCCTCGAGGCGATGAGCGGGCTGCTGCTGGCGATGTTCGTCGCGATGGTCTCCAGCACGATCGTCACCAACGCGCTGCCCCGCATCGTGGTCGACCTGCACGGCACCCAGACCGGCTACACCTGGGTCGTCGTCGCGACGCTGCTCACGATGACCGCTACGACGCCGGTCTGGGGCAAGCTCTCCGACCAGTTCTCCAAGAAGCTCCTCGTGCAGACCGCGCTGCTGATCTACAGCGTCGGCTCGCTGGTCGCGGCGTTCGCGCCCTCGATGGGCGTGCTGATCGGCGCCCGCGCGATCCAGGGTCTCGGCGTCGGCGGCCTCACCGCGCTGGTCCAGGTGGTGATCGCCAGCATGGTGACGCCGCGTGAGCGCGGCCGCTACAGCGGCTACATCGGCGCGGTCTTCGCCCTCGCCACGGTCAGCGGCCCGCTGCTCGGTGGCGTCATCGTGGACAGCCCGCTGGGCTGGCGGGGCTGCTTCTTCGCACCCCTGCCGATCGCCGTCGTCGCGTTCCTCGTCCTGCAGCGCACGCTGCACCTGCCCGTCGTCAAGCGCCCGGTCTCCGTCGACTTCGCCGGCGCCGGGCTCATCGTCGGCGGCGTCAGCATCCTGCTCGTCTGGGTCTCCCTCGCCGGCACCGACTTCGACTGGATCTCGGTCACCAGCGGGCTGCTGGTCGCAGGCGGCATCGCGGTCATCGCGCTGGCGGTGTGGGTCGAGGCCCGGGTGGCAGCCGAGCCGGTCATCCCGCTGCGGCTGTTCAAGGACCGCACGATCGTGCTCGCGACCATCGCCTCGGCGCTGGTCGGCGTCGCGATGTTCGGCTCCACGGTCTACCTCAGCCAGTACTTCCAGCTCTCCCGCGGCATGAGCCCGACCCGCGCCGGCCTGATGTCGATCGCGATGGTCGGCGGCCTGCTGGTCTCCAGCATCGTCATCGGGCGCATCATCACCCGCACGGGCCTGTGGAAGCGCTACCTCGTCGGCGGCTCGATGCTCGTCGCCGTGGGCTTCACGCTGCTCGCGACCATCGACCACGCCACCCCGCTGCCGGTCGTCGGCGTCTACATGGCGCTGGTCGGCCTCGGTCTCGGCGCCACCATGCAGAACCTGGTCCTGGCCGTCCAGAACAACGTCCGCACCGCCGACCTCGGCTCGGCCAGCGCGACCGTCGCCTTCTTCCGGAGCCTCGGCGGCGCGATGGGCGTCTCGGCGCTCGGCGCGGTGCTCGCCCACCAGGTCCGCGACTCCCTCGAGACCGGGCTGGCCGCGATGGGCGTCACGCCCAGCGCCTCCGACGGCGGTGGCGGCTCGATCCCCGACCTCGCGTCGCTGCCGGCGCCGGTCCGCCACCTCTACGAGACCGCGTTCGGTGACGCCACCGGCCACCTGTTCATGGTCTCCGTGCCCTTCGCGATCGCCTCGCTGCTGTGCATCCTCTTCATCCGCGAGGTGCCGCTGCGCACCACGCTCGACGTCGAGGACTCCGCCGCCGTCGCCGAGCCGGTCGCCGCCCAGAACGCGCCGCGGGCATGACCGGGTCGCCGGTCACGACCCGGGCCGCCGACGACACGGCCGAGCGGCAGGACAGCCTGCGGCAGATCGAGGCCGAGGTGGGGGTGCTGATCAAGCGCGTCCGCCGCGTGATCGCCGAGCGGGCCCAGGAGGTGCACGAGTCGCTGCACCCCTCCACGTTCCTGGTGCTCACCCACCTCGCCGACCACGGCCCGCTGCGGGCCTCGGCGATCGTGTGCCACTTCGCGATGGACAAGGCCTCGGTCAGCCGTCAGGTGCAGCACCTGCTCGACCTCGGCCTCGTGGACCGCACCCCCGATCCCGAGGACGGCCGCGCCACGCTGCTCTCGCTCAGCGACGACGGCCGTCGACGCCTGCGCGACGTCGCCGCCCACCGGCGCCAGCTGCTCGACGAGCGGCTCGGGGACTGGGACGAGCGCGAGCTGGCCGACTTCGCCGCGGTGCTCGCGCGCTACAACGCCACCCTGGAGCGCGCCGGCTGACCCCGTCGCGGCCGGCGCCGCAGGCGGCCCTCAGCAGGGGAGGACGCCGGCCCAGGGGCCGACGCCGGGGGCGGCGAGCTGGGTCTCGAAGGACTCGCCGAGCCGGGTGCCGTGGATCGGCATGAAGCCGCCCATCGCACCGGCGGTCTCCGCCTCGGTGGAGGTCAGCTGCCACACGACGGCCTCCTGGCCGGTGTCGTCGTCCTCGCCGGCGCCCGCGCGGGGCCCGATCAGCGTCTGGGTCGCCATGAAGCACCAGTGGGCGCGCATGCGGGCGGCCTCGTCGCGGACCCGGGAGACGAAGCCGTCGAGGGTCTCGTCGTCGTCGGCGACGAAGGTGCGCAGGCCCTGGCGGCCCGCGAGGACGGCGGTGGTGAACAGCCAGCCGTCGGACATCGCGAACGCGAGCCGCACGGCGTTGAGCTGGTGCTCGACGAAGCCGTCGAGGATGGCCGAGCCGGCGTAGCAGCCGTCCATCGCGGCGATCGCGGTGGACTCGCGGACGAAGTCGGCGGGCGTCAGGGCGTCGAAGATGCCGGTGAGCTCGTCGCGCTGGTCCATGGTGCTCTCCTCACGTCGGCGCGGCGGCCGGTCCGGCCGGCTGCCGTCGGGCACCCCTCCGGTGCCCGCTCCCTGCGCATTCAACGAGGACCCACCGACAGGGTCACGGCGGCTCAGGGCGCGTCGGCGAACCGGACCAGACCACCCAGCGTGCCGACGTACGCCGTCCCGTCGGGCCCGAGGCTCACCGGCGCGTAGTTGTTGTTGAAGCCCAGGCCCGTGCCGGCGAGCTTGGAGAACACCTGCTTGCCGGTGCGGGCGTCGACCGCGGTGAGGAACCACGCCTCCGGCGCCAGGCCGGGCACGGCGGCGTACTTCCACGGCAGCTCGGCGGCGGAGGGATGCGTGTAGGTGTAGAGCAGCCCGTTGGCCAGGCTCACCTTGGACACCAGCGTGGGGATCCGGAGGCGGTCGTTGCGCCACGCCACGTGGCAGCCGCCGCGGCGGTAGTCGACCGCGATGCGTACGGCGCCCGGCGCGGTGTCCGCGGACCGTCCGGAGGGCCCGGTGGGCAGCGGGCCGGCGTAGCCGTAGTTGTTCTCCGCGATGAGCCCGCCCGGCACCGAGATGAGGCTGTTCTCGTCAGCGCTGCGGCCGCGGGGGAAGACCGGCTGCCGGCACAGCGGACGGCGGCCGGGGCCGGCCTTGCCGCGGCGGAGGACCAGGACGTTGATCCGCGGGTCGGCGTTGTCGGTGATGGCGATCGAGCCGCCCCCGCGGGAGTCCGCGCGGCCGATCAGGGTCGGCGTGGTGCCGCTGCCCTGCGAGACCTGGCCGGGCTTGGTGCTGCTGCCGCGGTCGTAGGTGCGGCGCCACGTCACGTGGGGCCGGCCGTCGACCACGTCGAAGCGGTAGAGCGCGTGGGTGGACACGATGAACACGCCGCCGGACTCGTCCATCGCGAAGCTGTTCGCGATCGTCTCCCCACGCGACAGGTGGCGGCTGCGGACGGCGCCCGCCCGGTTGACGAAGCCGACGACGCCGGACTGGGTGACGAACCACAGCCGGCCCTTCCAGTCGGGCAGCGCGGACTGGATGCCCGAGCCACCGGTGGCCCGCGAGACGTCGTGGTCGCGGACCAGCTCGAGGCTGCTGCCGGTGTCCTGGACGACGAGCAGGTGACCGTCGAAGGTCGAGACGACCGCTCGGTCGCGGTGGTCGAGGTAGAAGTAGCCGCCCCCGCTGAAGTTGCTGAACGAGAACGTGCCGGGCGCCCGCCCGGGCAGCTCGTAGGCTGCGATCTCCTCCAGCGTGTCGGGGTCGACCAGCCGGAGCGTCGCGCCCTGCGGCGAGACGCACACGGTGACGATGCGCCCGCGGGAGTCGAAGGTGACCGAGGCGCACTCGGCGAGGTACTCCGTGCTGGTCACCTGCAGGTCCCGACCGAGCGGGCCGGACACGGCGTAGGCGTCGGTCTGGTAGGCGTCGTCGTGGATGTTGCTGGCGCCGTTGCGCGCCATGTAGGGGTGCTGCGGGATCCGTGGCACCCGCATCGGGCGCACGACGGCCGGGTGGCCGGTGAAGTCGCGCAGCAGCTCGCCGCCCGGCTGCTGCTGGATCGGCACCGCCGGGCCGGGCGCCGCGGTCGCCAGCGGCCCTCCGGCCACGGCGACCACGGCGGCCGTCAGGGCGAGTGCGATGGAGGTCAGGGCCCTGCGATGACGCGGCATGTCGGGCTCAACGACGACCGCCTCGGTCGAGTCACGCCCCTCACCGTGAGGCAGAGGGCGATGGCCAGCAGGCCCAGGTAGGCGCCGTTCTCCAACCACCCCCAGGTGGTCTGCTGGGCCGACCCGAAGTCGTCGGAGCAGACCAGCACGCCGGTCGCGAGCTGGAGCGAGAGGAACACCGCGACCGCGACCTGGGCGGCGCGGCGTCCGACCAGGGCGAGCGCGAAGAAGGCGAAGGAGATCCCGTAGAACCCGTAGGTCAGCGCGTCGTTCGCCCCGAAGTCGGCGGGCGCGATGCCGTCGAGGACGGTCCTGGCCGTGTGGAGAAGGGACAGGACGTAGGCCGCCAGCATGAAGACGGCGTTGTGCCGGGTCGCAGGGACGGGCTGGGCAGCAGACCCGAGGACCGACTCAGTGGTGGGCTGGACAGTGGGCTGGACAGTGGGCTGGGCAGTGGGCTGGGCAGTGGGCTGGCGGCTCCGGGCCGCGGTCATCGTCGTCATGGGAGGACGGTGCCGCGCGCGGCTTGGGGCTCGCTTGGCGGCGGCTTGAGCGCCTCGTGCCCGCGGCCCGCGAGCCGGCTCAGCCCAGGGTCGAGGTGTCGATCACCGCCCGGTAGCGCACGTCGCCGGCGACGACCTTGTCGTAGTACTCGTCGACCTGGTCGGCGGAGATCACCTCGACCGTCGCGGTGATGCCGTGCTCGGCGCAGAAGTCGAGCATCTCCTGGGTCTGCGGGAGGCCGCCGACCATCGAGCCGGCGAGCGCCCGGCGCATCGAGAGCACCGAGAAGGCGCCGAGTGACAGCTTGTCGCTGGGGGCGCCGACGTTGACCATCGTGCCGCCCCGGCCGAGCAGACCGAAGTAGGCATCGAGGTCGACCCCGTCGCCGACGGTGTTGAGCAGCAGGTCGTACTCCCCCGCGTGCTCGTCGAAGACCGTGCCGTCCTCGGTGGCGAAGTAGTCGGTGGCGCCGAACTCCTTGCCGTCCTGCGCCTTGGCGTCGGTGCGGCTGAACACCGAGACCTCGGCGCCCAGCGCCGCGGCGATCTTGACCGCGACGTGGCCGAGCCCGCCCAGGCCGATCACGCCGACCTTGGTGCCCGGCCCGACGCCGTAGCGCACCAGCGGGTTGTAGGTCGTGATGCCGGCGCAGAGCAGCGGGGTGGTGGCGGCCAGGTCGACGCCGTCGGGGATCTTGACCACGAAGTGGTCGCGGACGACGACGGACTCGCTGTAGCCACCGGCGGTGCGCTCGCCGTCGTAGCCCGTGCCGCCGTAGGTCGGCACGACGCCCTGGGCGCAGAACTGCTCCTCGCCGTCCTTGCACGCCTCGCACTCGAGGCAGGCGTCGACGAAGCAGCCGACGCCGACAGTGTCGCCGACCTGGTGGCGGGTGACCTGGTCGCCGACCTCGACGACGTTGCCGATGATCTCGTGGCCCGGCGTGAGCGGGAAGGGGGTGCCGGCCCACTCGCCGCGGGCGGAGTGGATGTCGGAGTGGCAGATGCCGGCAAAGCGGATGTCGATGCGGACGTCGTCCGGGCGCAGGTCGCGCCGGGTGAGCTCGACCTTCTCGAAGGGCGCACCGGCCTCGGGGGCGGACAGGGCAGCAACGGTGGTGGTCATGTCACCTTCCTCCCCGACAGAGCGCGGCCCAATCCCGCGCCGCGGGGGTGTGGCCACGGTTACGCTCACCTCGGAGGTGGGGGGATGAGTACGACGACCACGCCGACGGGCGCGCAGGTCCGCTTGCCGGGCAGGGGAGGTCAGGCCCGTCGGGTGCTGGCCTGGGTGCTGCTGGCCGGATGGATCTACGTCCTTGCCGCGATCGCGGTGACGGGTGAGCGCGACGCGTCCTGGCAGCACCTGAGCGAGTCCCTCGCGGCCGGCGAGGTCGGACAGGTGACGGTCGTCGGGTCGCTGGAGTCCTACGCGAGCTCCGACTCGACGACGTCCGGAAGCGCCCGGGTCGAGATCCTGTGGCGCGACCACGCCCTGGTGCGGCGGACCGAGGTCATGCAGGAGGTCGGGCAGGACCACACCAGCGCCGACGGGCTCCACGTCGTGCACGGCTCTGTTGACGAGGTGCTCCATCGGCTCGATCCCGGCCTCCGCATCACCAGCGAGCAGCACCGCGACGGCGCTTTCATGAACGCCCTCGGCGTGACCCTCCACGGCCGCGCGGCCCAGGCGGCGTTCGTGCTGGGCCTCGCCACGCTGTTCCTGCTCGTCCTGGGCCCCGAGCCCGAGCGTGCGACCAGGTGGGCCTGGTTCTGGCTGGCGTCCGCCTGCCCACCGCTGGGGTGCATGGCGTACCTCGTCCTCGGCGGGATCCTCAAGCGCTTCCCGACCCCGAGGCCGAGGCGGCTGACCGGCGGCTGGGCGTTCCTGATCTCGCTGGTGCTCGGCGCAGGGAGCAACGCGTCCTGATCAGAACGGGCGGATCGAGTCGACCTTCCAGCTCTCGCCGGAGCGGACGAGGCCCACGAGCACGCGGTTCTGGCTGACCCGGACCGGGGCCTCGGTGTCCTTCAGCGTCGCGCTGGAGACGAGCACCTGGTCGACGTACACCAGGCAGGTGACCTCGCGGTCGCTGGCGCGCACGATGCCGGCCGCGCGGACGGTGGCGCGGGTGACGGCCTTCTTGCTGCGGGCGAGCTTCGCCGCGGAGCCCTCGAAGGTGCGCCGGAACTCCTTGGCGAAGGAGGGGCTCATCAGCGCGGTGGCACGCCGGAGGCCCGCGGGCAGCGAGCGGTAGTCGTAGCCGAGGGCGCGGGGCAGCACCTCGACCGCGGTCTGCGTCGCCCCGTCGAGGTCCGCCGCCACCGTGCCGGGTCGGTAGCCCGCCGAGGTGTCACCGGAGCGAGGTGAGCGGAGGGTCTGGTCGGGGGCGGTCTCGCGCAGCGCGACGAAGGTGCCGGCGGCCAGGAGGGCCAGCAGGCAGAGGACGAGCAGCACGCTGCGGGGCACGGCGCGCATCAGCCCACCCGCTCCAGCCGCGAGACCAGCCACCGGTCGCCGCTCTTGTCCAGCACCACGCGGGTGCGGTAGCGGCTGTCCTCCGGCGAGGCGCCCGCGCTCTCGGTGTGGACGTCAACCGAGACGAGGACCCAGGCCGAGTCCTCGCCGAGGTACTCCACGGCCGCGCCGTCGTCCGGGACCCGCGCGGTGAGGACGAGCTTCTTCTGCTCGACCGCCTTGCGGAGACCGGCGGACTGCTTCTGGTACTGCGCCTCGAACTCACCCGTGGCCCGCGAGAGCACCTTGTCCATGTCGGCCTTCAGCGTCCGGTGGTCGAGGGAGAAGAAGTCGCGCGAGACGTCCTCGGCGACGTCGACCGGGGCCCGGTCGAGGTCCCGTGCCTGCCGGTCGTGCCACGCTCCCAGCGCGGCCACGGCGAAGCCGACGGTGCAGGCGAGGGCCACCACGGCGACCACCCAGGTCACCAGCGCAGGTCGTCTCACGCCGCGCTCACCCGTCGCCCAGCGGGCTCGTGAGCAGCCACGCGAGCCCGGCCGACCCGATGGGCGGGGCGTCGCCGCGCTCGCCGCTGAGCCGGACCGCGACGTCGCCGTCGGTGACGAGACCGGTCGCCGGGTCGTACATGGCCATGGGAGCCATCGGGGCGCGTCCCGGGGCGGTCGCTCCGGACCCCGAGCCCTGGCGGGCGTACGACGGCGTGGTGACGTTCTGCGACCCCCGCACGTTGGGCGAGACCGGGTCGCTCGGCGGGGCGGCGCAGTGGGCCCGGAGGTTGGGCTCGCTGCTGCGGGGCTGGCGTCGCCCGTTGCCGTCGGCCTGCTCGCCGTCGGGGCGGTAGCGCGTCGTGCCCTCGTAGCCCCGGGTGCACGACTGGTAGGGGTCGGCGCCCATCTTGTCGAGCTGCTGGGCCAGGTGGAGGGTGTAGATCGGCTTGCCTTCCTTGTCGTAGTGACAAGTATCTTGCACCGGCTTGCCGGTCTTGGGGTCGTAGTCGTCGCAGTAGCGCGCGGTGTTGACCTGGTTCTCCAGCACCCAGGGGAAGACGACGAGCGTCTTGCGGATCTCGGGGATGCGCTCGGAGGCCACGGTCGTGAGGGACAGCAGGTTGCTCAGCAGGACCGGGAGCACCGGCTGGTTGTCGGCCAGCAGGTTGGTCACCTGCGTCGAGGCCCGCAGGCCGGTGTCGTAGAGGCTGATCGCGGTCGGGTCGAGCTCGCGGAACCGCCGGGTCAGGCCGGCCACCTCGCCGGCATAGGTGCGGGTCTCGCCGCCGAGCGCGACCTGGGTGCCGAGCACCGTGCGCGCGTCGCGGATCAGCGCGGTTGTGGTCTCGACGTTGTCGAGCGCGTCCTGGGAGAGCTTCTGCGACCCGTCGACCAGCCGCCCGACGCTGGGGGCGATCCCGTCCAGCGCGGCCTCGCTCTCCCGCAGCACGACGGCGAGGTCGTCCTTGGGCACCGACCGCGCGAGGGCGTCGAGGTCGCCGAGCACCTTCTCCAGGCGGATCGGCGAGGTGGTCCGCGACAGCGGGATCGTGTCGCCGTCCTCCAGGTCGGGCCCGCCGGCCGACTGCGGGGTGAGCAGCACGTAGCCCTCGCCGATCGCGGACTTGGCCGCGACCGTCCCCCGCACGTCCTGGGGGACCTTGACGTCGTGGTCGAGGGCGAGCACGACGGTCGTGCCGAGCCCCGGCCCGGGCTCGAGCTCCTGCACCCGGCCGACGCGGGTGCCGAGCAGGTCGACGTCGGCGCGGGGGTAGAGCCCGCCGGAGGAGGCGACCTGCATCGACACCGTGTAGGGCCGGTCGATCACCTCGCCGATGCCGAGGTAGCGCGTGGCGCCGTACCAGACGACGACCACGGTGACGAGGGCGAAGACCAGCAGCTGCAGCCTGACCCGGCGGGTGATCACGACTCACCCCCGGTGAGGAGGTCGGCCAGCGAGGCCGGCGGGACGGGGTTGTAGCGCGCCCGCACCTGGCGGCCGAGCGGGAGGAAGCCGAGGTCGGGGTCCTCCCCGTCGAGCTGGCCGGAGGACCCGCGCCCGCCCCCGAGGAGGTCCTGGGGGAGCCCGGGCAGCGCCGGCAGGTCGGGCAGCTCCGGCAGCGCGGGGAGACCCGGCACGGGCAGGCCGGTGCCCGCCTTGGGCAACCCACGGCCGTCCTGCTGCTTCTCGCGCAGCAGGGTGTTGAGCGAGTCGACGTCGAGGTTGATCGTGGCGAACATGCCGGCGTAGTCGCCGCGGGCGACGAACTTGAAGTAGCTCGGGAACGGGTAGGTGCCGATGGCCTCGACCGCCCGGGCCAGCCGGTGCTTGGAGCGGGCCAGCTGCTCGAGGATCGGCCCCAGGTTACGCAGGTCCTCGACCGTCGCCTCCTTGGAGTCGCGGATCAGGGGCACCGCGACCTGGGAGAGCTCGCCCAGGCTCTCCACGGTGCGCACCAGCGCGGGGCGCTGGCGGTCGAGCACCGCCAGGCCCTGGGGCACGGAGTCGAGGGCGGAGCCGATCGCCTGCCGCTGGTCGCGCAGCTCCCCGCTGAGCCGCTCGATCGCGGTCAGGGCGGCGACCAGGTCGTCCCGGTGCTCGTCGAGGGTCGCGACCAGTCGGCCGATCTCCCGGGTGGTGCCGCCGAGGTCCGACCTGCTGAGTGCGGTGGTCAGCTCGCGGCTGATCGTCTCGATGTTGCCCAGGCCGCCGCCGTTGAGCACCTGCGACAGCGCGCCGAGGACGATCTCGGCGTCGGGCACGACGTGGGTGTCGTTCTCGTCGAGCACCGCACCGTGCGCGAGCGTGCCGCGGGCTCGCTGCCCGTCCGGCGGGTCGAGGGCGACGAAGCGCTCGCCGAGCAGGCTGGTCTCGCGCAGCGTGGCGACCGCGTTGCCGGCGAGGTGCACGTCCTTGTCGATGCGGCAGACGACGGTGGCCCTGAGGTCCTTGCGCAGCTCGACCGACTCGACGCTGCCGACCACCACGTCGCCGGCACGGCAGGTCTCCTTGGGCACGAGGTTGGTGACGTCGTCGAAGACGGCGGTGACGGTGTAGCCCCCACCGCCCTCGCCCCCGGGCAGCGGCAGGCTGGAGGCCCCGCGGTAGTCGCACGCCGCGGTGAGCGAGGCGACGACGGCCGTGGTGACGAGCGCGGCCGTGCCGCGGAGTAGTCGAGCGGTCATCGGCGGGCCGCCTTCTGCTCACGGGCGCTGGGCGCCATCGGCGCACCGCCCGGCGGGTGGGGGCCGCCCTGGCGGTAGGCCTCGAGGATCACCTTGCCGACGTCGCCGCCCGCCGCCTCCAGCGCGTCGCAGAACGGCGCGAGGCGGGTCGCCTCGGCGGCGGGGAGGGACGCGCAGAAGGCGCTCATCGTGTAGCTCAGCTGGGTGTCGAGGTCCTGGGCGCCGACCGCGTGCAGGTTCTGCGACCCGGTCCGTCCGGCGATCGTGCTCTGCCCGGGGTGGTCGGGGTCCCAGTTGCGGGCGACGTAGGTCTTGAACAGGTTGGTCAGGCCGACCGGACCGAGCTCGGCGACCTCCTCCAGCTCGCGGGTGTGGCGGCGCAGTGCCGAGCTCACGGACGTGAGGCCCGCGAGGTTGCTGCGCAGGGACGAGCGGTTGTGCTTGGCGAAGACCGCGACGTCACCGAGGGCGCGGTCGAGGGCGGTGACGGCCCGGGTGAGCTCGTCGCCCTGCCCGTTGAGCTCGGTGCTGACCGCGACCAGGCTGACCACCAGGCGCCGGATCGTCGCGTCGGAGGCCGCGAGCCGGCGGTTGAAGCGGGCCAGGTTGGTCGTGGTGCCGTTGATGTCGTCGCTGCTGCCGGCCAGCGTGGCGATGGCGTCGGCGAAGCTGCGGATCGTGGTGTTGAACAGCCGGCCGCGACCCCGCATGTTGTCGGCCGAGGCGCTGATCAGGTGGGCCAGCGCGCCGTCCCGGCCGGCACCGCGCGGACCGAGCCCGATCGCGGTCTTGTCCAGGGCGCGGTAGGTGTCCTCGAGCTCCAGCGGCACGCCGGCCCGGGTGATGCCCAGCCGGGCGCGGTCCTGCAGCACCGGTCCACCGGTGTAGGCGGGCGCGAGCTGGACGAACCGGTCGCCGACCACCGACGGCGGCACGATCACGGCGTGCACGTCGGCGGGCAGCTTGACCTCGGGGTCGTAGGACAGCTCGACCTGCACCTGGGTGCCCTTCACCTGGATCGAGTCGACCGTGCCGACCCGCACGCCCAGCACCTTGACCTGGGCGCCCTGGTAGAGGCTCGTGGTGCTGGGGAACATCACCGTCATCGTGCGCGGGTCGGGGCTCAGCCCGGCCCGGGCGCCGACCAGGGCGACCAGCACGAGCAGGGCCACGGCGCTGGTGAGCAGGATCTTGCGCATCACGAGCCTCCCTGGCGCCGGCTGCCGGTCGCGGGGCCGAGCGGCAGGCACGGCTGCGAGCTGCCGTTGACCTGCTGGTTGAGCGCGCTGAGGACGGGGTCGAGCAGGCCCCCGGTCGGGTCGGTGGAGTCACCGGTGCTGCACAACGAGAGGTTCTTGGGGAACTTCAGGCTCGAGTCGAACCACTCCCCGGAGCCGCCCACGTTGGTGAACTCCCGGGCGTAGGGCGCGAGGTAGGTCAGCGAGCGCTCGATGTCGTCCTCGTTCCTGCGCAGCACCCGCACGACGGTGTCGAGGTCCTCGAGCGCGGGGCCCAGGGCGGCGCGGTTGTCGCGCACCAGCCCCCGCAGCTGGACGGCGAGCGCGCGGGTCCCGCTGATCACCTCGCGGATGGTCTCCTTGCGCCGCTCGAGCACCGAGAGGACCTGGTCGGAGGCGGTGAGCAGCTCGCCGAGCTCCTTGTCCCGGGCGGCGACGACGCCGGTGACGCTCTCCGCCTTGTCGAAGAGCGAGGCGATCTGCCGGTCGCGCTTGGTCACGCTGGTGGAGAGCCGCGACAGCCCGGTGAGCGCGCCCTCCATGTCGGGCGCGGTGCGGCGCAGGGTGGTGGCGAGGCTGTCGAAGGCGGCGGCCACCTGGGCGGTGTCGGTGTGGGCGGTCTCGTCGGCGAGGCGGTTGAACGCCGGGACGATGTTGACCGGCGTCGAGGTGCGGGCGACCGGGATGAGCGCGTCCTCCCGCAGCGAGCCCTGGCCGGCCGGCGTCACGCTCAGGAAGTGCTGGCCGAGCAGCGTCTTGACCTCGATGCCGGCCTCGGTGCGGGTGCCGAGCCGCACGCCGGTGACGGTGAAGCCGACGACGACCTTGTCGCCGGCCAGCTCGATGTCGCGGACCGTGCCGACCTTGACCCCCGCGACGCGCACCTCCTCGCCGGTCACCAGCCCGGCGGCGTCGGTGAACTCGGCGCGGTAGGAGGTGCTCCGGTCGACGAACGGCAGGCGCTGCCAGCTGCCCGCGACGAGGAGCAGCAGCGCGATCAGGACGAGGCCGACGACAGCGATGACGGCCGGGTCGCGCTCGGTCCACGCCACGCGGCCGGCGCGCTTGGGCGTCTTGTGGGAGCTCATCGGGCCGTGTCCCCCATCTCCTCGGCGGACACGTCGGCCTTGGCGCACACGGAGTCGGCCTCGTTGGACGCCACCGCCGGGGTCGCGAGGTAGAGCTGCCCGCCGAGCACCTTGAGCCGCACCTCGGCACCGCACACGTAGAAGTTGAACCACGAGCCGTAGGACCCCGTGCGGGCCATCAGCTGGAGCTTGCGGGGGATCTCGTCGAGCGAGGCCTGCAGCACGTCGCGGTCGATGTCGAGCTGGCGGGCGACCTTGCCGAGGTTGCGGACCGACGTCTTGAGCCCGGGCCGGATGTCGCGGAGCATGCCGCTGGTCGACCCGAGCAGCCGCGCCAGCCGGGGCAGGGCGATCGAGACGGTCTCGCGGTCGGAGGACAGCCCCACCATGAGGTTGCGGAACTGCACGATCAGCGCGGTCAGCTGCTGGTCGCGCTGGTCGACGGTGGTGAGGACGTCGTTGAGGTTGCGCACGACGTTGCCGATGACGGCGTCCTTGTCGGCCAGCGTGTGGGTCAACGAGGCCGTGTGGCGCAGCAGGTCGGCGATGTTGCCGGCCTCGCCCTGGAAGGCCCGGACCAGCTGGAAGGACAGCCGGTTGGTCTGGTCGGCGTCGAGGGCGCGCAGCAGCGGCTGGAAGCCGTTGAACAGCTGGGTCAGGTTGAGCGCCGGCGTCGTGTGGTCGGTGTCGTACGTCGCCCCCGGGCGCATGGGCGTGCCGCCTGGCTGCTGCTCGATGGCGAGGTAGCGCTGGCCCACGATGTTCTCGAACCGCAGCTCCAGCTGGGCGTCGGTGGACATCGGCACGTCGTCGCGCACCTGGAACTCCACCAGCGCCTGCTGGCGGCCCTCGTCTCCGGGGACCAGCGTGATGTCGCGGATGCTGCCGACCTCGACGCCGGACAGGCGCACCCGGTCGCCGTGGAGCACCCCCGTGGCGTCGGTGAACCGGCCGTAGAACGTGCGCGTGCTGGTCAGCGAGATGTTGCCGATCAGCGTCGCCAGGAGGCCGATGAGCACCAGGGTGACGGCGGCGAAGACCGCCATCTTCCAGGCGGAGCTGGGGATCGCGCTGCGGTGCCCGCTCATGGCAGCCTCACCTGCCCGTCGGCCAGCAGCGGCATCATCAGCAGCTCGGCGTAGGGCGGGAGCCTCCGGGCCGGGACGCCCAGCTGCTCGGCCGCGATCGCCCGGGCCAGGGCCTCCCGCGCGCTGCGCACGGTGGCGGCGTCGGCGCGACCACCCGTCGTACGGGACGGGGAGGCGGAGCCGCCCGACGCGCTGGGGGCGCGGAAGGTCTGGCCGTAGGGGTCCTGGGAGTAGGGCAGCGGCGACTCGGGGAGATCGAGCACCCGCTGCGGCAGGCGCGGGCAGTGCGGGGCCCAGCTCGGGACGCCGCGCGGGAGGTTCTCGTCGTTGGCCTCCGCCCGCGGGTTGGAGGGGAGGTCCTTCGGATAGTCGTAACCGTCGCGGTCCACGACCATGTCGACGCTCAGCCCGATGTAGGGCTGGCGCACCCCGGCGGCCAGGTTGGCCAGGCGGTTGCCGGCCTCGAGCGTCCTCAGGATGCAGGGCACCTCGCGGGCATAGGTCCGCAGCACCCTCAGCACCGGCCGCGACCGCCCGGAGAGGGCGACCAGCCGGTCGCGGTTGGTGCGCAGCACCTCCTCGGTGACCCGCGAGGTGCCGGTCGCCGAGCGCAGCAGGGCGGCGAGGTCCTGCTCGTGCGGGACCAGGTTGTCGCGGGCGATCGCGGCCGCGTCGGAGAAGGTGCGGATCAGGTCGGGCGCGGCGTCGGCGTAGACGTCGGCGGTCGTGGCCAGGTCGCGGAAGTCGGCCACCAGGTCGCCGTACGCCGGGGAGAGCTGTCGCAGCAGGGTGCGCGTCGTGCGCAGGCTGCGCGCGATGTCGGCGCCGCGGCCGTCGAGGGCGTCGGCCAGCGAGGAGAGCACCGCCGAGAGCCGCGCGGGCTGCAGGGTCTCGAGCACGGGCACGAGACGGTCGAAGATCTCGCCGAGCTCGACGGAGGTCTGCGACTGCTCGATCGTGTCGCCGTCGGCGAGGTGCCGGTCGGTCGGCCGGTCCGCCGGGCGCCGGAGGTCGACGAACTTCTCGCCGAACAGCGTCTTGGGCACGATCATCGCGTCGACGTCGGCGGGGATGGTGCCGACCAGGTCGCGGTCGAGCGCGAGGCGGACCGTCGAGGCGGTGCCGTCGCTCTCGATCGAGCGGACCTCGCCGACGAGGAGGCCCTGGTACTTCACGTCGGACTGCTGGTTGAGCCCCAGCCCGGCCTGGGTGGTGCGCAGCGAGACCGACGCGGTGCGCTGCCAGGGCAGCGCCTTGTCGTAGGCCGCGACGCTGGTGGCCATCAGCAGCACGACGGTCACCAGGTAGGTGAGGCCGAGCAGCGGGCGGCGGTGCGAGGCGAGGCTGGCCACCGCGCTACCCCGCGATCCGCACGGTCGTGGTGGAGCCCCACAGGGCCAGGCTGAGGAAGAAGTCGGAGACGACGATGAGCACCGTCGCCATGCGCACCGCGCGGCCCACCGCGACGCCCACCCCGGCCGGGCCGCCCGACGCGGTGTAGCCGTAGAAGCAGCAGACCAACGTCAGGATCACCGCGAAGACGAGCACCTTGCCGAAGGCATAGAGGATGTCGATCGGCGGCAGGAACAGCGTGAAGTAGTGGTCGTAGGTGCCGCTGGTCAGGCCGTAGTAGTGGATCGAGACGGCTTCGGTCGCGGCGTAGGTGCCGATCAGGCCGACGAGGAACAGCGGGACGATCGCGATGAAGGCCGCGACGATGCGCGTGCTGACGAGGTAGTGGATCGAGTGGATCGCCATCACCTCGACGGCGTCGATCTCCTCGCTGATCCGCATCGCGCCGAGCTGGGCGGTGAAGCCGGCCCCGACGGTGGCGACCAGCGCGTTGGCGGCCACGAGGGGCGCGACCTCGCGGGTGTTGAAGTAGGCCGACAGGAAGCCGACGTAGGGCTGGATGCCGACCTGGCGCAGACCCTGGTAGCCGACCAGGCCGACCACCGAGCCGACCGCGAGGACCTCGAACACGATGATGCCGAGGGTGCCGGCGACCAGCACGAGCGCTCCGCGGCCCAGGCTCACCTCCGCCAGCAGGCGCAGGACCTCCTTGCGGTAGCGCGTGAGGGCGACGGGGGTGCCGGCGATGCTGCGGGCGTAGAACGCGACCTGGTCGCCCAGGTCGGACAGGCCGGAGTACGCCGACCGCCAGGCCCGGGCGGGCGCGCTCGTCCCCATGGTGGCCATCGCTCAGAGCCCCTTCGGCGGGACGATCTGGAAGTAGACCGCGGTGATGAGCAGGTTGGCGACGAACAGCAGGACGAAGGAGACGACGACGGACTGGTTGACGCCGTCGCCGACGCCCTGCGGTCCGCCCTTGGCGTTGATCCCCTGGTAGGCCGCGACGATGCCGGCGATGAGGCCGAAGACGAGGGCCTTGAGCTCGCCGACCCACAGGTCGGGCAGCTGGGCCAGCGCGGTGAAGGCGTGGACGTAGGCGCCGGGCGAGCCGCCCTGGACCATCACGTTGAAGGCGTAGGCGCCGCCGGTGCCGACCGCGGTGGCGACGCCGTTGAGCAGGACCGCGACGACGGCCATCGCGATGACCCGCGGGACGACCAGGCGCTGGAGCGGGGAGATGCCGAGCACCTCGAGCGCGTCGAGCTCCTCGCGGATCTTGCGCGAGCCGAGGTCGGCGGCCACGGCGGTGCCGGCGGCACCGGCCACGATGACCACGGTGGCCACGGGCGCGGCCTGCTGGACGATGCCGGTGACCGCGGCGGCGCCGGTGAACGAGGTCGCGCCGAGCTGACGGAACAGCGACCCGATCTGGAGGCTGAGGACGGCGCCGAACGGGATCGTGATCGCCATCGCCGGCAGCAGCGAGACGCGGGTGACGAACCACGCCTGGTCGCTGAGCTCGCGCCACTGGAACGGCCGCTGGAACATCGCGCGCAGCACCTCGAGGCCGAAGGCGAACAGCCTGCCCACGGGCACGAGCGGGCGGCGCAGCGACACGCGCGCCGGTGCACCCACGGCCTGTGTCATGCGATCTCCCGATCCTGGCGTGCTGTGATGACGGTCACCTGCGCTGGCACAACGCCAACGAGACTGAAAAGTTACGTTCGATCAGGTTTGAGCCCGTCCCGGCTCAGACCAGCGGCCGACCCGTGCGGTGCCGCCACCGCAGGTCGGCCAGCAGGAGGTCGAAGGGCAGCGCGCGGAAGGACAGCGGCAGCAGCCGCTCGAGCCGCCCCGCACGCCGGACGAGCCGCTCGAAGCGGCGCTCGTCGTCGGAGGACCACGGCAGCCCCATCGCCCGGCGGAACTCGTGCGGGAGGAACCCGCGGGTGGCGAACAGCTGCGAGCCGACCACGAGACGGCCCACCGGGTTGGTGGCGCCCATCGTCAGCAGGCGCACGAGATAGGCCCTGACCGCGTCGTCGACGTGGATCTTCCCGAGCGACTCGGCCCAGTAGGTCTCGAAGGCCGCCCGGTCCTCCGGCCACGCCTCGGCCGGCATCTGCAGCGTGGTGCCGTAGCGGGCGCAGTGGGCGTAGAGCGCGTCGGCCTCGTCGGGGTCCAGCGGCCCGTGCAGGCGTACGGCGATGTCGCGCGTCCCCGCGTAGAGGCACGCAGCGACCCACCGCTGCAGCTCGGGGTCCGTCGCGCGGTAGGAGACCGGCTCCTCGGGCGTGGAGGTGACCTGGGCGTGCTGGCCGTTGACCGCCCGGCGGAAGATCGCCCGCTCCTCGTCGGTGCCGAGCATCGAGACGGCGAGGTAGGTGAAGGTCGTGCGGGCCCGCTTGACCGGGTGGCGCAGCGCCGAGCCGCTGTGCACGCGGCTGTTCATCACGCCGTAGCCGACCTCGGGCCGGCTCAGCTGCATGACGACGTTGGCGTTGCCGGCCAGCTGCGACCCGAGGCCCGACATGTGGCGCCGCATCTCGAAACCGGGCGGCACGGGCACGTCGCGGGACCGCGGGGCACGGCGTCGGGAGGTCGAGGTCGGGGGCGCCGGTGACATGGGCGCAGATGCTAGCCCTCTGTTGGCAGGTTGCCAACAGAGGGCGGACGGCGGTGACCCACGTGACAGACTGGGTCGCGTGACGAGCCAGCCCGCCCGGGCCACGGTGCCTCGAGCGCGCCGCATGGCCCCGGACGCCCGCCGCGAGGAGATCATCACCGCCGCCGCCCGGCTGTTCGAGCAGCGCCCGTGGACCCAGGTCTCCACCGTCGAGGTGGCGCGGGAGGCCGGGATCGCCCGAGGGCTGCTCAACCACTACTTCGTCGACAAGCGCGGGCTCTACCTCGCCGTCGTACGCCGGTGGCTGCTGGTGCCCGCCCCCGACGTCGTGCCCGAGGACCTGCCCGAGGCCCTCCCCGACCGGGTGGACATCGCGGTCCGGTGGTTCCTGGACTCGGTCGCGCTGCCGGCGGCCTCCAACTACGCGGTCTTCGGCACCGAGGGCGTGGCCGACGACCTCGAGGTCGCCGCGATCCTCGACCAGGCCGACGACCTGGCCGCGCGCCGGGTCCTGCAGCTGGTCGGGCTCGATGCCGAGGACGAGCTCTCGCGCGCCCAGGTCCGGGCCTACGGCGGGCTCGCCAAGGCGACCGCCCGCGAGTGGGCCCGGCGCGGGGCGCTGACCCGCGAGCAGGCCCACCGGCTCCTGCGGGACACCTTGCTGTTCCTCGTCGACCGGATCGTCGGTGTCGAGACCTAACCTGGTGGGGTGACGCAGACCCAGCCCCGCACGTCCCCGGCAGGCCCGGCCGCCGGCTACAACCCGTGGGCGGCCCTCGCCGCCCTCTGTCTCGGGTTCTTCATGATCCTGGTCGACACCACGATCGTGTCCGTCGCGACGCCCGCGATCATCGAGGACCTCCAGGCCGAGGTGAACTCCGTGGTCTGGGTGACCAGCGCCTACCTCCTCGCCTACGCCGTGCCCCTGCTCATCACCGGCCGGCTCGGTGACCGCTTCGGGCAGAAGTGGGTCTACCTCGCCGGCCTCGCGGTCTTCACCCTGTCCTCGCTGTGGTGCGGCCTGACCCACTCGGTCGAGACCCTGATCGTGGCCCGCGCCTTCCAGGGCATCGGCGGCGCGCTGATGACGCCCCAGACGATGGCGACGATCACCCGCATCTTCCCGGCCGAGAGCCGCGGCAAGGCGATGGCGATGTGGGGCGCGACCGCAGGGCTCGCGATGCTCGTCGGCCCGATCCTCGGCGGCGTGCTGGTCGACTCCCTCGGCTGGGAGTGGATCTTCTTCATCAACGTGCCGGTCGGCGTCGTCGGCTTCGTCCTGGCCTGGCGCCTGGTCCCGCTGCTGCCGACCCACCCCCACCGCTTCGACTGGCTCGGCGTGGCCCTGAGCGGGGTCGCGATGTTCCTGCTCGTCTTCGGCATCCAGGAGGGCCACCAGTACGACTGGGGCCGGATCACCGGGTTCGTGTCGGTGCCGCTGCTCATCGTCGCCGGCGTCGTCGTCCTGGCCGGGTTCGTCTGGCAGCAGCGCCGCAACACCGAGGAGCCGCTGCTCCCGATGAACCTCTTCGCCGACCGCAACTTCTCGCTGGCCAACGTCGCGATCTCCTGCATGGGGTTCGCCGTGACCGCCTTCGGTTTCCCGCTGATGCTCTGGGCCCAGCTCGTCCGGGGCTACAGCCCGACCGAGGCGGCGCTGCTGTTCACGCCGATGGCGGTCACCACGATGGTGCTCGCCCCGGTCGTCGGCCGCTGGACCGACAGCGTCCACCCGCGCCGGCTGGTCGGGGCCGGCTTCGCGCTGCTGGCGCTGTCGATGGTGGTCGTGCTGCACCAGATGACGCCGGGGTCGTCGGTCTGGACGATCATCGCGCCGATGACGGTGTTCGGCGTCGGCAACGCCCTGGTGTGGGCGCCCAACAGCGCGACCGCGACCCGCAACCTGGCGATGCACCAGGCCGGCGCCGGGGCCGGGGTCTACAACGCGACCCGCCAGGTGGCCTCGGTGCTCGGCTCCGCCGCGGTCGCCGTGCTCATCGACTCGCGGCTCGCCGCCCAGGGCCTCGTCTTCGACCCGGCCACGCAGGGCGAGTCGCCCGGTGGCGGGCTCCCGCCGCAGGTGATCGACCGGTTCTCGACCGCGATGGCCGAGGCCTCCTGGCTGGTCCCGGCGGCGTTCGTCGTGGGCTTCGTCGCCGTCATGTTCTTCGAGCGGCCGGGCCACCAGACCGTGGCCCCGGCGCAGGCACGGCCGGCGGCCCAGCCGGGCTGACGCACGCGAGCCCGGTCCCCCTCGCAACGAGAGGGGACCGGGCTCGCGTCGTACGCCGGCGCTGGGTCAGCGCAGGTCGAACCGGTCGGCGTCCATCACCTGGGTCCACGCGGCGACGAAGTCGGAGACCAGCTTCTCCTTGGCGTCGTCACTGGCGTAGACCTCGGCCAGCGCCCGCAGCTGCGAGTTGGAGCCGAAGATGAGGTCCGCCGCCGTGGCGGTGAACCGGGTCTCGCCCGAGGCGACGTCCTTGATGTCGTAGACGTTCTCGTCGGACTCCGAGGCCTTCCACTGCGTGCCCGGGGACAGCAGGTTGACGAAGAAGTCGTTGGAGAGCACCCCGACCTTGTCCGTGAGCACGCCGTGGCTGCTGCCCGGGGCCGTCACGCCGAGGGACCGGAGGCCACCGACGAGGACGGTCATCTGCGGGGCGGTGAGGCCGAGCATGTAGGCCTTGTCGACCAGCAGGGTCTCGGGCCGGAGCTTCTCGCCGTCCCGCAGGTAGTTGCGGAAGCCGTCCGCGCGGGGCTCGAGCACCCCGAAGGACTCGACGTCGGTCTGCTCCAGCGAGGCGTCGGTGCGTCCGGGGTGGAACGGCACCGTGACCTCGACCCCGGCGTCCTGGGCGGCCTTCTCGACCGCGGCCGTGCCGGCCAGGACGATCAGGTCGGCCAGGGAGACCCGGGCACCGCCGGCGCCGTTGAACTCCTGCTGGACGCCCTCGAGCACGTCGAGCACGCGGTCGACCCCGGCGTTGACCTCCCAGCCGCGCTGCGGCTCGAGGCGGATCCGGGCGCCGTTGGCGCCACCGCGCTTGTCGGTGTGACGGAAGGTCGAGGCCGACGCCCAGGCAGCGGTGACCAGGTCGGCCACCGAGAGGCCCGAGTCGAGCACCTTGGCCTTGAGGGTGGCGACGTCGTCGTCGGAGACCAGCGGGCCCTCGTGGTCCGGGACCGGGTCCTGCCACAGCTGCGGCTCCGCGACCCAGGGGCCGAGGTAGCGCGACACGGGACCCATGTCGCGGTGGAGCAGCTTGTACCAGGCCTTGGCGAAGGCCTCGGCGAACTCCTCGGGGTTCTCCAGGAAGTGGCGGGAGACCTTCTCGTACTCCGGGTCGAAGCGGAGCGCGAGGTCGCTGGTGAGCATGGTCGGCTTGCGCTTGGGCGAGTCCTCGGTCGGGCCGGGGATGACCGCCTCGGCGTCCTTGGCGACCCACTGGTGGGCGCCGGCCGGGCTCTTCTCGAGCTCCCACTCGTGCTTGAAGAGGAGCTCGAAGTAGTCGTGGCTCCACTGCACCGGGGTGCGGGTCCAGGTGACCTCGAGGCCCGAGGTGATCGCGTCCTTGCCCTTGCCCGACCCGTGGGAGGAGAGCCAGCCGAGGCCCTGCTGCTCCAGCGGGGCGGCCTCCGGCTCCGGGCCGACGAGGTCCGCGTCACCGGCGCCGTGGGTCTTGCCGAAGGTGTGGCCGCCGGCGATGAGGGCGACGGTCTCGTAGTCGTTCATCGCCATCCGCGCGAAGGTCTCGCGGATGTCCTTGGCCGAGGCCAGCGGGTCGGGGTTGCCGTTGGGGCCCTCGGGGTTGACGTAGATCAGGCCCATCTGGACCGCGCCGAGGACCTCGTCGAGCTGCCGCTCGTCGGCGTAGCGCTCGTCGCCCAGCCAGGCGTCCTCGGGACCCCAGTAGATCTCCTCGGGCTCCCAGATGTCCTCGCGACCGAAGGCGAAGCCGAAGGTCGGCAGGCCCATGTCCTCGATCGCGACGGTGCCGGCGAGGACGAGCAGGTCGGCCCAGGAGATCTTCTGGCCGTGCTTCTGCTTGACCGGCCACAGCAGGCGCCGGGCCTTGTCGAGGTTGGCGTTGTCGGGCCAGCTGTTGAGCGGGGCGAAGCGCTGGCTGCCGTCGCCGGCGCCGCCGCGGCCGTCGTAGATGCGGTAGGTGCCGGCCGCGTGCCACGACAGGCGGACCATCAGGCCGCCGTAGTGGCCGAAGTCGGCGGGCCACCAGTCCTGCGAGGTGCGGAGGACCTCGACCACGTCACGCTTGACGGCCTCGACGTCGAGATCGGCGAAGGCCTCGGCATAGCTGAAGCCGGGGCCCATCGGGTCGGCCTTCTCGGAGTGGATCTTCAGCGGCGAGAGGTCGAGGGAGTCGGGCCACCAGTCCTGCACGGTGCGGGGCCGGTGGTTGGTGTCAGGGGTGGGCGAGTCGAGGACCGGGTTCTCGCTCTCGCTGCCCTGGGACGTCGACGAGTCGTGCATGACGGGGCAGCCCTCCTCGGCCTTGCGGTCGACGCCCTGCGGGCTGGCGGTCTCGGGACTGTCGCTCATGTCGTTCCTTTCGCAGATCTCTTCGGGGGGGTACGTCGGGTGGTGCGGTCAGGCGGTCGGGGCGGGCGCGCAGGTGGGGCAGGTGCCCCACCACACGACCTCCGCCTCGTCGACGGTGAAGCCGTGGTCGTCGGAGGCGGTCAGGCAGGGTGCGTGGCCGACGGCGCAGTCGACGTCGGCGATGGCGCCGCAGGTGCGGCACACCACGTGGTGGTGGTTGTCCCCCACGCGAGCCTCGTAGCGGGCGTTGGCCCCGGCCGGCTGGAAGCGCCGGACGAGTCCCGAGTCGGTGAGGACGCGCAGGACGTCGTACACCGCCTGGTGGGAGACCGTCGGGACCTCGGCGCGCACGAGGCGGATCAGGGCCTCGGTGTCGAGGTGGGGGTGGGCGTGGACCGCCGAGAGGACCGCCAGCCGGGGTCGGGTCACGCGCAGGGAGGCCCCCCGCAGCGTGGTGGCGAGGTCGGTCGGGGGCACTCCTGCACCCTTCTCGGTTCTCTGGAGAGAATCAAGTCTGGTCTTGTCAGGTGGTCACGCCTCGGCGAAGGGCCGCACCCCGGGCCCGGGCCGGGTCGCCACCTGGCGCAGGTCGTCGAGGCGGTGCCCCTCGTCGCACACCAGCACCGGCCGGACGACGGCGCCGCACCCGCGGTGCTCGAGCTCCACCGGGACGCCCTCGGGTCCGGCGACGTACCGCTCGCCCCACTGGGCCAGGGCGGCGAGCACCGGGTAGAGGTCGAAGCCCTTGGGCGTGAGGCGGTACTCGTGGCGCACGCGGGCCCCCTCGTCGCGGTAGGGCACGCGTCGCAGGACGCCGTGCTCGACCAGGGTCGCCAGGCGGTTGCTCAGCACCTGGCGCGACAGCCCGCTGTGACGGCGCATGTCGTCGAAGCGGCGGACCCCGTTGAACACCTCGCGCAGCACCAGCATCGTGCCGGTCTCCCCGATCACCTCGAGGGCGCCGGCGACCTGGCAGTTGGCGGTGGAGAACGCGAGGGCAGGGGCGGTGCTCATGCCCCCACTCTAGGTCTGGTTGACAGACTCAGCCACCCCTCGTCATCCTGGGTCCATGACACGGACCCAGGACCTCGCCGCGATGACCGGGATCGAGCAGCTGCAGGCGATCGGCTCCGGCGTGCTGCCCCACGCCCCGATCGCGGAGACCCTCGGGCTGGAGAACGTCGACGGGGAGGTCGGCGCGTTCTCCGTCGAGCTGGTGCCGCACGAGCGCCACTACAACCCGCTGGGCTCGGTCCACGGCGGCGTGCTCGCCACGATGCTCGACACCGCCGCCGCCTGCTCGGTCCACTCCACGCTGGCGGCGGGCGAGGCCTACACCAGCCTCGACCTCACCGTGAAGTTCCTGCGGCCGGCGACCGTCGCGTCCGGTCGCCTGCGCGCCGAGGGGCGCGTGCTCCAGCGCGGCCGGCGTACTGCCCTCGCCGAGGCTCAGGTGTACGACGAGCAGCGCTGCCTGCGCGCCGAGGGGCGCGTGCTCCAGCGCGGCCGGCGTACTGCCCTCGCCGAGGCTCAGGTGTACGACGAGCAGCGCCGCCTGGTCGCCCACGCGACGTCGAGCTGCATGATCTTCAGCTGACCGCGGCCCTGGCCCTGGCCCTGGCCCTGGTCCGGCGCACCAGCCCGCGCCAGCCGTCGTCGGGCAGCGAGAGGCGCACGATCTTGTGCCAGGCCGAGGCGACCTGGGGCACCAGGGGCCGGCTGTTGTAGGCCAGGCCGTGCCGGTCGAAGACCTCGCGCACCCGGGGCGCCACCTCGGCGTACCGGTTGCTCGGCAGGTCGGGGAACAGGTGGTGCTCGACCTGGTGGCTGAGGTTGCCCGCCATCAGGTGCAGCAGCGGGCCGCCGGAGATGTTGGCCGAGCCGAGCATCTGCCGGACGTACCACTCACCGCGCGACTCGTCGGGGTCGACCTCGTCGACCTCGAAGGTCGAGACGCCTTCGGGGAAGTGGCCGCACATGATCACCGAGTGGCTCCACACGTTGCGGGCGAAGTTGGCCGTGAGGCTCGCGGTCAGCTGGCCGCGGGCGGACGGTCCGGACAGCAGCGGGAACATCGCGTAGTCGCGCAGGGCGCCCTTGGCCGCCTTGCGCAGGGTCGTGCGCAGGTCGCGCTTCATCTCCGGGGTGAAGCCGCGGTTCTCGCGCAGCGTCGCCCCGAGGTCCAGGTCGTAGGTCGCGATGCCGTACTCGAAGATGCACGCGTTGACCAGGTTGAGCAGGGGCTGCGCGAGGTGGCGCGGCTCCCACTCCTGCGCCTCGTCGACGCGCATGATGCCGTAGCCCAGGTCGTTGTCGCGGCCGATCACGTTGGTGTGCACGTGGTGGGTCTCGTTGTGCGCCCGCTTCCACTGCGCGGCCGGGGAGGCGTGGTCCCAGTCCCAGGTGCTGGAGTGGATCGTCGGGTCGCGCATCCAGTCCCACTGGCCGTGCAGGACGTTGTGGCCGATCTCCATGTTGTCGAGGATCTTGGCGACCGCGAGCCCGGCGGTCCCGAGCCACCACGCCGTCCGCGAGCGTGCGCTCAGCAGGAGCACGGCACGGCTGCCCGCGCGCAGGTGGCGCTCGACGGCGATCACGCGCCGGATGTACGCCGCGTCGCTCGCGCCGAGCGAGCCGACCACCGAGAGGCGGATCTCCTCGAGCTCCGCGCCGATCTGCTCCACCTGGGCCTGGGTCAGACCGTGCGACGGAGCGTCGGTCCGACCGCTCGTCGGGCGCGAGGGGGCGGCGACCTCGGCCGTCGTCGACGGCACGGGCCGGGTCCGGATGGTGACGGTCATGGGCTCTCCTGCGATTCGGACGCCGCCGCCCGCGTGGTGGCCAGCGGTGCGGCGGCGTGCTCGGGTTCGGCGCCGGCACGGGTCCAGGTCGCCGGGGTCCGGGACTTCCTGCTCGCTGCGCCACCCTCTCACCTCGTCGGTGCGGCCGCGCGCGGCCCCTGGGTCGCCTCTCCCATCGTGCCCGTTCGCGCCCGTCTCATGCCGGAGGGCGGGAGGCGGTGCAGCGAGGGTGACCGGCGAGCCCGGACGCACCGGACCCACCGGACCCCGTCGGGTCAGTCCTGCGTGCGCTCGCGCTTCTTCGCCCCGACCAGCTGGTCGAGCCGGTCGGCGTCGGAGCGCGCCTCGTCCGCGGACGCCTGCGCCTCGTCGGCGTCCTGGATCACGGCGGCGGCCTCGGCCTGCGTCGCGTTCGCGGCGGCGTCGGCCTTGGCGGCCTCGGCCTGGCGGCGGCGCTCGGCTGCGGCCTTGCGACCCGCCGCGCGCTTCGCGGCGACCTCCTTCTTGGTCGCGGCCTCGGTCTCGGCCTCGGTCCGGGCCTGCTGCTTGCCCTGGACCTCCGCGCGGTCGGCCTCCTCGAGACCGGTGGTGGCGCGCTCCTGGGCGGCCTCGCGCTGACGCTGGGCCTCCTCCTGGCCGGCCTCGGCGGTCTCGCGGGACTCACGACGGGCGTCGGCGGCCTGCTGCGAGAGCGAGACCGACTGCTCGACCTGCTCCGTGCGCCGGAGGCGCTGCGAGCCGCGGGCGGCCAGCGCGTCGTCACCGAGCACGGAGCCGGCGAAGCGGTCGGCCGAGCCGAGCACCTTGTCGAGCACCAGCCGCGGGGCCGAGGTCACCGGGAGCCGGTCGGCCACCGTGCTGTCGACCAGGCCCAGCGGGAAGCGGGCGAGCTTGTAGGGAAAGGTGAGAAGTGCACTCATCGGGGTCCTCAGTTCTGGTGGGGGCTGCGCAGCTGCGCGGCCTGCTGGTCGGCGGTGGCGGCCTCGCGCGCGAGTCGCGCGCTCTCGGCCTGGGCCCGCTGCTCGGTGGCCTCGGCCTCGTCGGCGAGCTCCTCGGCCTCGGTGAGGCGGCGCTCGGCGAGCTCGTCGGCCTGCCTCTCCGCGGCGTCGCGACCCGCGGCCTCCCGGGTCGCGGCGGCACGCTCGGCGGCGCGCTCCTCGCCCACGGCCTGGGCCTCGGCGGCCGACTTCTCGGCGGCGGTGGTGCGCGCGGCGTCCGCCTTGTGCTCGGCGGCCTCGCGGCGGGCCTCGTCGGCCTCCTGCGTCGCCTCGGCCCGCTCGGCCTCGGCCACGGCCTCCTCGGCGACGGCCTGGCGACGGTGGTCGGCCTCGGCCTGCTGGAGCTGGCCCTCCTCGACCAGGCCGTCCTTGCCGGTCACCGCGCCGGCGACCTCCTTGGCCTTGCCGACCAGGTGGCCGACCAGGCCTTCGCGGGCCTCTGCTGCCTTCTCGTTGCTCATGCGGTTCCTCTCGATCGTCGATCAGGGCCCGCACGCACACCGCGACACGGCACTCCCGCCCGGAGGGCGGTGTGCGCATGGGGTGGTGGAGGTGCGGGAAAGGGCGGGCCTCGCGGGGTTCAGACCCCGGGGCCTCTCCTCACCGGTGCCCCGATGTCGGGACCCGCACCGGGATCGGCGACGTGACGTGGGTCATGCCGTCGCCTCAGCGAAGACCGGACCAGGGGTCCTCGCGCTCCCACAGGCGCGGCAGGTGCAGGGCCACGCCGTCGTCCGCGGCCAGCCGGCCGAGCACCCGCAGCGTGACGTCGAGGTCGTCGCCGGCGAAGGGCAGCGCCCGCAGGGGTCGGTCCAGGGGACGGAAGAAGTCGTCCCAGTGGATGAGGACGACCCGGCGGGCACCGACCGCGCGGACGGTGTGGCGCCAGTAGTCGACGAGGTAACCCTCGTCGAGCACGCCCAGCTGGCCCGCTCCGAGGTAGGCGACCTCCGCGTGGTGGCCCTCGAGCGACCCGGGGACGAACCCGGCACTGCCCTGCACCAGCGCCAGGCGACCGGAGGCGTGCCCCACGAGGATCGACCAGGCCTCGCCGCAGCGGTAGGCCGAGGCCCTGACCGGTGGCCGGAGCGGGGCGTCGATGGTGCCGGGGAACCGGTCGGGCGGGCAGTGGGCGGACTCGACGAAGGTCAGCGTCCACGCGCCGTACACCGCCGACCGGCCGGGCGTGACCACGTGGAGCCTGTCCTCCGGCAGGCCGGCGCCTCGGCCGACCTGCACCGCGGAGGCGCTGCCGACCAGGAACGCCCCGGTGCGCTGCGCGACGACCCCGGAGTCCATCGCGTGGTCGAAGTGCCCGTGGAGGGGCACGACCGCCTCGACCCGCGACGGCGCGAGCCGCGCCAGCGCCGCGTCGACGAGGGCGGAGTGGGCCGCGAGGTCCGGGCGGCCGGGCTTGAGTCGCATCCCCGTCAGTCCAGCGACCCGCCGGGCGGGGTGGGGTCGGCACCATGGGGGCCGGCCGCCCAGCTCGGCACGATGAACAGCCCGCTCGCCCTCACCGAGGGACCCGAGTCGTCGTCGGGCCCGATCCACCCCTCGACGGTGACCTTGCGGCCCTCCTCCTTCCCGACGCGGGCCTCCATCCGCACCGGCCCGAGCGGGATCGGCCGCTCGTAACGCAGCGTCAGTGTGCCGGTCACCGTCAGTCGCGTGTGCCGCGCGCTGGCCGTCTCGCCCATCAGGTGGTCGAGCAGCAGCGCCGACACCCCGCCGTGCACGCTCCCCGGAGGCCCTTCGTACGCCGCCCCGAGCGTCACCGCGGACCGCACGACGTCGTCGTCGCCCCACACCAGCCGGACCGGCGGAGCGAAGGCGTTGCGCACCCCGACGACCGTGTTGCCCCAGTTCCACGACCGGCCGTGGGCGTTGTAGTGCACGCCGGCCGGGCCGTCGAGGGCGTCCCGGGCCAGGACGTCGGCCGCTCCCTGCACGAGCTCGCGGGCCTCCGCGACCCGACCGGCGTCGACCCGGCTGCGGATGGTCACGTCGACGAGCCTGCGCACGTCGGCGGCCAGGCCGCCGTACAGCTCCTCGGCGGCCTCGACCTCCTCGGTCGGCACGTCCTCGAAGGAGAAGGAACCCAGGCTCAGCTCGGACACGGTCACAACCTACGGACCACAGGGGTGGTCGGACTGCACGAAACGTCGGGACCCGGACCCTTGGGGGCCGGACGGGGGCCCACCGGCCCTGCGACCCGGCCGCGGAGCCTGCCTACCGTGCGAGTGACTGCTGAGGAGTGCCATGCCGAACCCGACCCCCCGGACGACCGGCGAGACCAACCCATCTGCCCCGATGGGCGTGCGCTGCGCGCGCTGCCACCGCTACCTGCTCGGCTCCCCCGCCCGCCGGACCCTGACCGGGCGCTGGCGCCACGAGTCCTGCGCCCACCTCCCCGAGCCGACGCGAGCGGAGTTCGACCAGCTGGCCGACACCCTCATGACAAGCCACCCGTGGCCCCGCGCCCGGACGCTGAGCGACGAGCTCGCGAGCGTGCTGGAGGAGCTGGGCGAGCTGAGGTCGGTCCGCGCCACGGCCGCGCAGGTCCCCCGTCAGGCGGGTCCTCCGGACCTGGAGACGGTCGACCTCGAGCGCGAGCACGAGCTGGCCAGGCGCGGCGAGCAGCTCCACGAGGCGATCACCTCCGAGCGCGAGTGGAAGGCCGACAGGCTGGCCACCGAGTGGGCCGCCGGCCAGTAGCCGGACCGACGCCCGCCTCGCGGGCCCAGCGGTCAGGTTGCGTGCAGGGGCCGCCCGTCATCGTGGCGCCCCATGAGCACCCGCACCTTCGCCGCGCCCAAGGTCCCCGACGTCCTGCTCACCTTCTGGGTGGTCAAGCTGCTCACCACCGGCATCGGGGAGACCGGTTCGGACTTCATGGGGACACACAGCATCCCCGTCGCCGCCGTCGTCGGGATCGGCGGATTCGTCGCCGCCCTGCGGTGGCAGCTGCGCGCCGAGAGCTACCACCCGGTCCGCTACTGGACGACCGTCCTGATGGTCGCGGTGTTCGGCACGATGATCGCCGACGGTCCGCACGTGCTGCTCGGCACGCCGTACTGGGTCGACTCGCTGGTCTACCTCGCCCTGCTCTGCGGCCTCCTGGCCTGGTGGCGCAGCAGCGAGGGCACGCTCTCGGTGCACTCGATCATCACCAGCCGGCGCGAGCGCTTCTACTGGGGGACGGTGCTGCTGACCTTCGGGCTCGGGACGGCCCTGGGGGATGCGGCGGCGATCGACGCGGGGCTCGGCTTCGCCTGGTCGATCGTGATCTTCGGCGTCACGATCCTGGTCCCGCTGGTGCTGTGGCGCCTGGGGCTCCCCGCCGTCGCGTGCTTCTGGACGTCGTACGCCCTCACGCGCCCGCTCGGCGCCAGCGTCGCCGACTGGCTGGCGGCCAAGCCCTCCACAGGCGGTCTCGGCTGGGGAACGGGCGCGGTGACCGCCGTCGGGCTCGTGCTGTTCGCCGCGCTCGTGGCCTACGTGGCGCTCACCCACTCCGACGAGGAGGGCGCGCACGCGCACCGGTCCCGCCCGTCCCTCGACGCCTCCCCGGTCCCCGACCCGGTGGTCGACTGAGCGGCGCGACTTCTCCACATCGGTGCTGGTCAGGGGTGGTGGATCGGACACTCGTTCGATTCAATGGGGCATGACTTCGCTCCCTCCTCCCGTCGTGGTGAGGATGTTCCCTGCGGCGGGACGTCCTGCTGGGGTGGTGCGTGTGGGGGAGGGTCGGTTGGTGCAGCCGGCGCTGGTGTGGGGGAGCGGCTCCTGCCGGCGGGGCCGGTGGGGCCGGTGGGGATGGTGGTCTCGGAGTTCGCTGCCCCGACGTTGGGGGCGTTGATCGGGGTGGGGTCGTGGGCGGCGGGCTCGCAGATCGACGACGCGCTCAACCTGCGGCACCGCCACCCGCGGCTGGACGCGCTGGTCAAGGCGGGCAAGGTGCCGGTGTGGCAGGCCCGGCGGGTCGCGACCGCGACCGCCAAGGCGGAGGTGGACGACGACGACGCGCGGGCGGTCGACGCCGCGACCGCAGCGGACCTCGCGCGGTTTGCCGTTCCCCCGGGCGATGGCGGTCGTGGCGGGGGCGTTGCTGCGGGCGCCGTCCTCGACGATGGCGCAGCAGCAGCGCCGGGCCCAGACTCCTACGACGTCCCGGCCCACATCCGGGAGTCGGTGCGGCTGCGGCACCCCGTCGAGCAGTTCCCCCACGGCCGGCAGGCCTCGCCGACCTGCGACCTGGACCACCTGCGCACCTACGACCACCGACCCACCGGCCCCCCGGGCCAGTCCAACACCGCCAACCTCCACCCCCTCGGACGGCGACACCACCGCACCAAGACCCACGGGCACTGGCAGACCCACCCCCTCACCGACGAGCAGGCCCTGCTCACCGGGTCACTGTGGCGCGCCCCCACCGGCCACTGGTTCCTCGTGGACCACCTCGGCACCCACGACCTCGGCCGACCGGTCGAGGTGCCACGACCCGCCTGACCGGACTGGTCCGCGGGGCTAGGCTCCCGAGGGTGAGCCAGGACACGAAGACCGCACTCGACGAGCTGGTCGCAGAGCTCGGACCGGACGTCGTGGTCGTCGACGAGGACCGCATGGCCGGCTACCGCTGGGACCGCGCCAACGACCCGGACGCAGGGGTCCCCGTGGCCGTCGTACGCGCGCGCAGCACGCAGGACGTGCAGGCCGCGGTGCGGTTCGCGGCGGCGCACGGCGTGGCGGTCGTGCCCCGCGGTGCGGGGAGCGGGCTGTCCGGAGGGTCGACCGCGCAGGACGGCTGCCTGGTGGTCTCGACGGAGCGGATGACGCACATCGAGGTCGACCCGGTGACCCGCACGGTCGTCACCGAGCCAGGCGCGATGAACGCCCAGGTCAAGGCGGCGGCCGCGGAGCACGGGCTGTGGTACCCACCCGACCCGTCGTCCTACGAGATCTGCTCGATCGGCGGCAACGTCGCCACCAACGCGGGCGGGCTCTGCTGCGTGAAGTACGGCGTGACCACCGACTACGTCCTCGGCATGACGGTGGTGCTCGCCGACGGGACGGCCGTCGAGCTCGGCGGCCCGCGGCTCAAGGACAAGGCCGGCCTGTCGCTGACCAAGCTGTTCGTCGGCAGCGAAGGCACGCTCGGGATCATCACGCGCATCGTGCTGCGGCTCATCCCGGCACAGCGCCCGCCCGCCACGCTCGTCGCGACGTTCGCCACCCTCGACGACGCGACCGACACCGTCCTCGCGATCACGCGGGTGATGCGCCCCTCGATGCTCGAGTTCATGGACCGGCCGACGATCAACGCCGTCGAGGACCTGACCCGCATGGGGCTCGACCGCGAGGCCGCCGCGATGCTCGTCATCCAGTCCGACGAGCCCGCCGAGCACGCCGGGCGCGAGATCGCGCAGATCGAGGAGATCTGCCAGGACCACAAGGCCACCGAGGTCTTCCACACCACCGACGCCGACGAGGGCGAGGCGTTCGTGGTCGCGCGGCGGCAGGCGATCCCGGCCGTCGAGCGCACCGGCCCCCTGCTGCTCGAGGACGTCGGCGTCCCCCTGCCCCAGCTCGGGGCGCTGGTCGACGGCATCGCCGACATCGCCACCGAGCGCGACGTCACCATCGCGGTCATCGCGCACGCCGGCGACGGCAACACCCACCCGCTCATCGTCACCGACCCCTCCGACGAGGAGCAGCAGGCCCGGGCCCAGCTCGCCTACGGCGAGGTGATGAGCCTGGCGATCTCCCTGGGCGGCACGATCACCGGCGAGCACGGGGTGGGGCGGTTGAAGAAGGCCTGGCTCGGGGAGCAGATCGGTGAGGACGCCCTCGAGCTCAACCGGCGGGTCAAGCAGGCGCTCGACCCGCACGGCATCCTCAACCCCGGCGCGATTCTCTGAACCAGCCGACAGAGCCTGTGACCCCCGCTGACGACCGAGCGACAAGGACACCCATGACGTACGACGAGATCGGCGGCCTGCAGGTCGCACCCGTGCTGCGCGCCTTCGTGAGGGACGAGGCGTTGCCGGGCTCCGGGCTGGAGGAGGACGCGTTCTGGGACGGGGTGCGCGCGATCCTCGTCGACTTCGTGCCGCGCAACCGCGAGCTCCTGGCCCGGCGCGACGAGCTGCAGGCGCAGCTCGACGACTGGCACCGGGAGCACCCCGGCCCGGTCGAGGACGCGGCCGCCTACGAGTCGTTCCTGCGCGAGATCGGCTACCTCGTCGACGAGCCCGAGTCCGTCACCGTCACGACCGCCGACGTCGACGCGGAGGTGGCGTCGGTCGCGGGGCCCCAGCTCGTCGTGCCCGCCCTCAACGCGCGCTTCGCCGCCAACGCGGCCAACGCCCGCTGGGGTTCGTTGTACGACGCGCTCTACGGCACCGACGCGATCCCGCAGGACGGCGACCTGGCCCCCGGGTCGTCGTACAACCCGACGCGCGGCGCGGAGGTGATCGCGCGGGCCCGTGGCTTCCTCGACCAGCACTTCCCGCTCGCCGACGGCAGCCACGCCGACGCGACGTCGTACTCCCTCAACGGGCGGCATCTTGTCGTCACGACAAATTCTGGTGAGACCGGCCTGGCCGACCCGACCCAGCTCGCGGGGCACCGTGGGGAGGAGGGGTTCCTCCTGGTCCACCACGGTCTCCACGTCGAGATCCAGGTGGACCGCGACCACCCGATCGGCAGCACCGACGCGGCCGGCGTCAAGGACCTGCTGGTCGAGGCCGCGGTGAGCACGATCATCGACCTCGAGGACTCGGTGGCCGCGGTCGACGCCGACGACAAGGTGGCGGGCTACCGCGCCTGGCTCGAGCTCAACCGCGGCACCCTGCAGGCCGAGGTGACCAAGGGCGGCGAGACCTTCGTGCGGCGGCTCGCGCCCGACCGCACCTACACCTCCCCCACCGGCGAGACCCTCACGCTGCACGGCCGGTCGCTGCTCTTCGTGCGCCAGGTCGGCCACCTGATGACCACCGACGCGGTCCTCCTCGACGGCGAGGAGGTCCCCGAGGGCATCCTCGACGCGGTGATGACGGCGCTGTGCAGCCTGGTCGACCTGCAGGGACGCGGGGAGCTGCGCAACAGCCGCACCGGGTCGACGTACGCGGTGAAGCCCAAGATGCACGGACCCGACGAGGTCACGTTCACCGACGACCTCTTCGCCCGCGTGGAGGACCTGCTCGGCCTGTCCAGGAACACGATCAAGCTCGGCATCATGGACGAGGAGCGCCGCACCTCGGCCAACCTCAAGGCCTGCATCGGCCGGGCCACCGACCGCATCGCGTTCATCAACACCGGCTTCCTGGACCGCACCGGCGACGAGATGCACACCTCGATGCAGGCCGGCCCGATGATCCGCAAGGGCGACATGAAGTCGTCGGAGTGGATCCAGGCCTACGAGGACCAGAACGTCGACATCGGCATCGCCTGCGGCCTCCCCGGCCACGCCCAGATCGGCAAGGGCATGTGGGCGATGCCCGACGAGATGGCCGCGATGCTCGAGGCCAAGGTCGGCCACCCGCGCGCCGGCGCGACGTGCGCCTGGGTGCCCTCGCCGACCGCCGCGACCCTCCACGCGCTGCACTACCACCAGGTCGACGTGGCCGAGCGGCAGCGCGAGCTCGGCGGCGAGCGCCGCACGACGCTGACCCAGCTGCTGACCATCCCCGTCGCCGCCGACGCCGACTGGAGCGAGGAGGACGAGCGGGCCGAGCTCGACAACAACCTCCAGGGGATCCTGGGCTACGTCGTCCGCTGGGTCGACGCGGGCGTCGGGTGCTCCAAGGTCCCCGACATCCACGGCACCGCGCTGATGGAGGACCGCGCCACCTGCCGCATCTCCAGCCAGCACGTCGCCAACTGGCTGCACCACGGGGTCGTCACGCTCGACGAGGTCGAGGCCGCGTTCCGCCGCATGGCCGACGTGGTCGACGAGCAGAACCAGGACGAGCCGGGCTACACCCCCATGGGACCGTCGTACGACGGCCAGGCGTTCGCCGCCGCGCGGGCGCTGGTGCTCCAGGGGCTCGAGCAGCCCGCCGGCTACACCGAACCGTTGCTGCACCACTACCGACGCATCGTGAAGGGACACTCGTGAGCCTCACCCTCGACCAGGCCCGCGGCATCATCGCCGCCGCACGCACCCACGGACAGGAGCAGGGGCTCAAGCCCCTGACCGTGGTCGTCCTCGACGCCGGGGGCCACGTGCTGGCCGTCGAGCGGGAGGACGGCTCGTCGACCAAGCGCTTCGAGGTCGCCTTCGGCAAGGCCCACGGCGCGGTGTCGCTCGGCCTCGGCTCGCGCGCCCTGATGGCCCGTGCCGAGCAGCAGCCGTTCTTCATCGCCGCCGTCACCCACGCGGTCGGCGCCCTCGTCCCGGTGCCCGGCGGCGTCCTGGTCCACGACGCGGCGGGCGACCTGCTCGGCGCCGTCGGGGTCTCGGGCGACACCTCCGACAACGACGAGGCCGCCGCGGTGGCGGGCGTCGAGGCGGCCGGGCTGGTGGCCCAGACCGGCTGAGGGGCGCTTGCGCCGGCGGGGAACCCGAGGTCATCGTCAGGAGTCGTCCTCCCCGAGGAAGGGGCACGACATGGACACTCCGATCCCCGAGCAGCTCGTCCCCGCCGGGCACCGGCTCGAGGACGTCTTCCTGCTGAGCTATCGGCGTCTGGTGGTCCAGCTCTACGGCGTGACCGGTGACCGCGTCGAGGCCGAGGACCTGGTGCAGGAGGCGTTCGTCCGGGCCGCGGCCGCGGGCCAGCGCTTCGCGCGCACCGCCAACCCCGAGGCGTGGCTGCGCACGACCGCGATCAACCTGCACCGCAGCCGGTGGCGCAAGCTGCGCAACTTCTCGCGGATCAAGGAGCGCCTCGAGCAGCCCCAGGATGTCCCGGGGCTCGACGACCGCCTCGACGTGATCGAGGCGCTGCGCGCCCTGCCCGCCGACCAGCGCGAGGTCGTCGCCCTCCACCACCTCGCCGACCTGTCCGTCGCCGAGGTCGGGCGCGAGCTCGGACTCCCCGAGGGCACGGTCAAGTCCCGCCTGAGCCGCGGCCGGGAGTCCCTGGCCCGAGCGCTGTCCACCGAGCAGGAGGTGCGTCATGTCTGAGCTCAGGATCGAGCAGTTCCGCGAGCGCGCCGAGCTCGGTCTCGACCTTCCGGACCTCGCCGAGCTCGACCGTCGCGGCCGCAGGCTGCGCCGCCGCCGTACGGCGACCGCTGTCGGTGCGCTCGCGCTCGCCGTCGTCGCCGGGTTCGGGATCGCCGCATCGACGGGCGGTCGCGACGACGCGAGCCCCACGCCGGCCAAGTCGCCGTCCCCCACCCGGACGACCACGTGGTACGACAGCCTGCGGATGAAGGACTCACTCGGCGAGGGCGTCCTGCTGGCGGGGCCGCAGAAGCTCAGCTATGACGGGCTGTCCCTGACCTTCGACGCCCCCAGCGACCACTGGGAGTGGTTCGAGTCGGGGATGGGCCTGCGGTGGAACGGTTACATGCGCGACGAGTACGGCGCGGCCGTGTTCTTCTTCCCCGACGTCGGGCTGCGGCTCGCCCCCTGCAGCAGCCGCAGGTTCGCGGCCCTCGGGGCCGACCCGTCCCGCCTGGTCGCCAACGTCGCCCCGCTGCGCCGGCTCGCCCGCGCCCGGGTGCTCCAGGCGCCACGGGTGGTCAGGGCCTTCGGCACCACGGCGGTCCACCTGCGTCTCGAGACCGACGGCGGCTGCCCCACCGCCAGCGGGATCCCCTACCAGCTGCGCTCCGTGGTCGGGGGGGTGGAGATCGCCCCCGGCTGGGGCGGGAAGGCGACGCTCGACCTCTGGCACGTCCTGACGCCAGGTCCCGGACCGGCGTCCATGCTCGTCGCGAGCTGGGACCTCGACCCCGAGGGGCACCACCGGGCCGAAGCGCAGGCGCTGCTCGACTCGGTCAGGATCGGAGACCGCTGACAGACGTTCCTTTACCCGGCCCCCCGTGACCGCCCGCCGTACGCCTCGTTGAGCAGGACACACGCACGGGAGAGCGGAAGGGAGAAGGCCCATGAACGTCCACGACGTCCTCGGCACCACGCCGGGCGCGACGATGACCGAGATCGAGCAGGCCTTCGTCGCCCGCCTCCGCGAGGCCCGCCGCCGTCCCGTGCTCGGTCCCGACCATGACCCGACCCTGCCGATCCTCACCGCGTTCCGCCTGGCGATGGCGGCCGGCGAGCACCGCTTCGAGCCGGCCGGCGTCGCCGTGGCCCCTCCGGCCCGGGTCGTCGAGCCCACGCCCGGTGGCCGCCGGCTCCCCGCGGCGGGGTTCTCCGCCTGGGTGCCGGCCGCGGCCTGACCGCCCGCGGGAACACACCACCCGGCCGCAAGCCGGTCATGCTCCTCGGCATCGGGCTGTTCGTCGTCGGCTCGCTGCTGTGCGGGCTCGCCTGGAGCATGCCGGCCCTCATCGTCTTCCGCCTCGTGCAGGGGCTCGGCGCCGGCGCCGTCCAGCCGATGGGCATGACGATCGTCGGCGACATCTACTCGATGGCCGAGCGCGCCAAGGTGCAGGGCCACCTCGCCAGCGTCTCGGCGATGGCCTCCGTCGTACCTCGGGGCCGGGCTCCTCGCCGCCGGCGGGACCCTGCTGCTCCTCGACCTCCTCGGCCTCCTCGAGGGCGGCGTGCGCTGGGAATGGGGCTCCCCCCTCGGGCTCGGCATCTTCGCCGCCGCCGCGGTGCTCCTGGTCTCGTTCGTCGCGGTCGAGGCACGGGCCGCCGAGCCGGTCCTCCCGCTGTGGATCTTCCGCCGCCGGGTGCTCAACGCCTCGAGCTCGGGGGCGTTCGTCGTCGGCGTGCTGCTGCTCGGCCTGACCTCCTACGTCCCGCTCTCGGCCGTGATCGCCCTCGCCCTGCTGCTCTCCGGGCTCGTCATGCCGGGCGACGCCGGCCGGGAGACCGCCGAGGCGACCTGATCCAGGGTCGACCGGCCGAACTTCTGGTATCCAGGAAGAGGTCGGTGGCCGGGTGCCGATGCTCGGGCCGGAGGTGGGACGTGGTCGACAACCTCCCGGAGCCCCTCGGGCGCGAGGACGAGATCGCCGTCCTGGTCGACCACCTCGGCACCGCCGGCGCCGGCGCACTGCTCCTGACCGGGCCCGCCGGCATCGGCAAGACGACGCTGCTCGCCGCCCTCGCCCGCCGCGCCGAGGTGGCGGGGCGCTGCGTGGTCAGGGTGCGCGCGACCGAGATCGAGCAGTCCCTGCCCTACGTGACCCTGGGCGACGTGGTCGCCGGGCTGGGACCGGCCCACCTGGACGGGCTCCCGGCCCACCACCGGGCGGCGCTCGAGGTCGCCCTGCTCACCCGTGCGCCGGCCGGCGCCGGCGCCACGGTCGCCGCGGTGCCGGTCGCCCTGCGCGAGCTCCTCGAGCGTGCCGGGCGCGACCGCCCCCTGCTGCTGGCCGTCGACGACCTGCAGTGGGTCGACCGCGAGAGCCTGGTTGCGCTCACCTACGCGGTGCGGCGGCTCCGCGGCCGGGTGAGCCTCGTGGCCACGGTGCGGGAGCCGGTGGAGGAGGAGCTCGCCGCCCTCGGCGACCGGTTGGCCGTCGGCCCCCTCCCCGTCGACGCCGGCGTGCGACTCGTGCGCTCGGTGCTGGGCGAGCCGTCGTCGTACTCCCTGGCCCTCCGGGTGCACCGCGCGGCGTCGGGCAACCCGATGCTGGCCCTCGAGCTGGCGCGCGCGGTCGCCGAGCAGAGCGAGTGGTCCTCCGACCGGCTGAGCGAGCTCGTGCCCTCCGACGCCCTCGCCGGCTCCGTGGCCGAGCGCGTGTCGTCGCTGCCCGACGCCGTGCGCGACGTGCTCGCCCACGCCGCCGCGGTCGCCCGACCCACCGTCGACCTGCTGACCCGGTGCTGCGGACCCGGCGTCGCGGAGCACCTCGCCGAGGCTCGGCGAGCCGGGCTCGTGCTGACCTCGGGGTCCGCGGTGCGCTTCGCCCACCCGCTCTACGCCGCCGCGCTCCTCGGCGACCTCGCTCCGGCCGATCGCCGGGCCGTCCACCGCCGCCTCGCCGAGCTGCCGCTCGAGGAGGAGGAGCTGGCCTGGCACCGCGCCCGCGCCTGCGAGGGGACCGACGCCGAGGTCGCGGCCGTCGTGGAGCGCGCGGCGCTGCGGGCCCGAGGACGGGGCGCCCCGCACGGGGCGGCCGAGCTCGGTGCCCTGGCCCGGGACCTGACGCCGCTCGAGCACGTGGCCGACCGCGCGCGGCGTGGCCGCCTGGTCGGAGCCTCGCTGGTGGACGCGGGCGACCTCCACGGCGCACGGGACGTCCTGGAGCGGCTGCGCGACGAGCTCGCTCCGGGCGCGGACCGGGCGACGACGCGGGTGTCCCTCAGCGAGGTCCTCTACGAGCTCGAGGGGCCCACGACCGCCGAGCGGGAGGCCCGCGCCGCCCTCCAGGAGGCCGGGGACGCTCCCCTGGTCGCGGCCGCAGCGCACCTCGCGCTCGTGGACCGCAGCCATGCCGACGCGGCCGAGCGGCTGTCCCACGCCCGGGAGGCGCTCACCCTGCTGTCCGCTGGTCCGGAGGACGACCCGCGGCTGCGCGCCCAGGCGCTGCGCGAGATCGCGCTCGCCCGGTTTCACCGCGGCGACGGGATGCCCGCGGAGATCCTCGAGGCGATGGAGCTGGAGCGGACCCTCGCCGACCCGCCCCCGGTCGCGTGGGCGGCGGAGACCTGCTACGCCGAGTGCATCAAGTACCTCGACCGCCTCGACGAGGCGGACACCCTGCTGGACACCTGCCACGCCCGCGCCGAGCAGGTGGGGGACCTGGCCTCCCTGGTCGACGTCCTCGGCCACCGCGCCGAGCTCGCGCTCTGGCTGGGCCGGGTCGAGGAAGGGGGCCGGCTCGCCACCCGCGCCCGCACGCTGGCCGAGGAGCTGGAGCAGCACGGCCGGGTCGGCATCGCCGCCGCCTTCGCCGTCCTCGCCGCCGCGCACGCCGGCGACCTCCCCGCCGGACGCCGGGAGGGGCAGCTCGCCGCGGACGCCGAGCTCGACGAGTGGAGCTGCGCGATGCTCGCCCATGCCCGAGGCAGGCTCGAGCTCTGGTGGGGCGACGCCGAGGAGGCCCGCCGCCAGCTCGAGACCTGCGACCGTCTGGCCCGCTCGCGCGAGCTGTCGGTCCCCCGGCAGTGGCGCTACCTCGGCGACTTCGTGGAGGCGCTGGTCGCGACCGGTGAGCGCTGCCGGGCCCGCGAGCGGCTCGAGGACCTGAGGGCCTGGGCCGCCGTCACGGGGCTCTCGTCCTCGGCCGGGATGGCCCGCCGGGCCGCGGGGGTGCTCGCGGAGGCCGAGGGCGACCTCGACCGCGCGGCCCAGGAGCTCGAGGCCGCCGTCGCCGCCTTCGCGTCGGTCGGGATGCGCTTCCACGCCGCGAGGACCCGGGTGACCCTGGGCGCGGTGCTGCGCCGGGCCCGCCGGCGGCGCCTGGCGCGCGAGACCCTCACCGCGGCGGTCCTCGACCTGCGGGAGATGGGGGCGCTCGGCTGGGTCGCGACCGCGGAGTCCGAGCTGGCCCGGGTGAGCGGACGGGCCGGCAGCGCGGGCGCGCTCACCCCGGCGGAGGAGCAGGTGGCCACGCTGGTGGTACAGGGCCTGTCCAACAAGGAGGTCGCCGCGGCCCTCTCGATCTCGCTGCGGACGGTCGAGGCGCACCTGACCCGCGTCTACGCCAAGGTCGGCGTGCGCTCCCGTGCGGGCCTGGCGTCCCGCCTGCGCTGATTCCCCCCTCCCGGTCCCGCCCCCCAAAGTGTGTGGTTTTCCCCAGTGCCCGCTCGCCTCTCGCCGACCTAGCGTGAGGCCCGGCCGGCCCGTGGGGTGTGGGGCCAGGGGGCCCATCCGGCCACGACCGAGAGGACGAAGGATGAGACTCGAGCAGCGGATCGCCGTGGTGGGGATCGCGGTCGCGGCAGCGGCGTCGATGGCCACGGTGCCGGCGTACGCCGAGAACCCGGCCGGGCTGGGACAGAGCAGCGACACCTACCAGTGCGACGGGATCGGCGACGTGGTGATCCGGACCCCCGGAACCCGGGCCGACGGCGGGTGGAGCGCCGGCAAGATCGTGTCGGGCGGGTCCGGGACCCTCGTCCCGACCTCCTTCACCTTCTCGGCGTACGACGACACCACCGGCTCCTACCTCTTCCCGCCGGAGACGATGGTCAAGGGCAACGGCAGCACCGGTCCGTCCGGCGACCTGTGGACCTGCCACCAGTCGGGGACGGGACTGCTCTCGGACTTGGGCGACCCGGGCGAGCCGCTGCCGCCCGGTGTCTCCCCCACCGACACGGTGACGCTGACCTTCACCGTGACCGCGGTCCACGAGGGGTGAGCCCGGTCCCCACCACCCGAGGACGCTGACGGGCGGCCCGGGTGGTGGGGACTACTGCTCGACGGCGGCCACCTGGAGCAGGGTGGTGCCCTTGCAGGTCTCGGACTCCTTGATCGCCCAGGTGCCGGACCAGCCGTGGCCGGCCCAGGTCGCCTCGGCGTCGTCGCGCTCGGCCTCGCCCTTGGTGGCGACGAACCCGGCGTCCTCGAGGTCGTGCTGCATGAACGGCAGCACCTGGTTGAACTCGGCGCCCACCTGCGCGGTGACCGCCAGGCCCCCGCCGGGCACCTGCTCGGTCCCCGTCACGACCGTGCCGTCGGGGAACGGCCAGTCCTCCGGGAACGAGCCGTCCTTCGGGACCGCGGTCGGCGTGAGGCTCGCCAGGCACGCCGGCGTGTCGACGGCGGCCTCTGCGGTCCCGTCCCCCGAGCCGCCACAGCCGGCGAGCAGCAGCACGCCCAGCAACGGGCCCAGCGCCACCGCGATCCGCGCAGACGTGCTCACCCGTCGTACCTCCGGAAGAGGGTGCGGCCGCCCACCTGACGCACGATCGCCCCGTGGTTGGTCAGCCCGTTGGCGGCCACCTTGGTGCTGGCCACGCAGTTGCTGGCCTTGTCGTAGACCGAGCCCACGCACCCGTCGGCGAAGCCGACCATGACCCGGCCGCCCTTGGTGATCGTGATGCCGTTGAAGTCGAGCAGGTTGCGGCACGGGTTGCTGCCGCCGGAGTTCCAGATGCAGCCGCGCTGCACCGGGTTGCCCCTGGTGGCGTTGACCATCTTCCACGTGGCGCCGCGGTCGTAGGTCGTGGCGAGGTAGAGGTGCCACGTGCCACCGGTGTAGGTCGTGCCGTCCGCCGACTTGCCGAACGACGCCGCCTGGGTCGAGCCCGGGGTGCGCGTGCCGAGGAAGGCCACCGTCGCGCGGTTGCCGTCGCCGGCCACGACCATGGCGAACTCGGTGTTGCGGATGCCCGCGAGGCTGCCCACGTTGAGGTTGCGCGCCCACGTGGCGCCGTGGTCGCGGGAGATCGCCACCCGCGCCTCGCCCGTGCCGTCGGCGTAGGAGACGTAGAGGGTGTTGTCGCGCCCGATGCCGACGTAGGGGTCGGACTGACCGGCGATGCTGTGCGGGATCGTCCGCACCTTCCAGGTCTGCCCGCCGTCGCGCGAGACCGCGACGCCCTGCCGGTTGCCGCACACCGCGTTGGGGACGTACGCCGTGCCGTCGGGCCCGACCTGCACGTGGCCGTGGATGCCGGAGCACTCGGTGTTCCACAGCGCCACCGGGGAGCCGAAGGTGACCCCGCCGTCGTCGCTGCGGGAGCAGTAGGCCTTGCCCAGCACGAGGGCCGCGCCCTGGCTGCAGTAGTAGACCGCGTGCGGGTAGCTGCCCGACATGCCCTTGGGGTAGGGGCCGCCGCCGATGGTCTGGTGGTCGAAGCCGTTGATGCCGGTGCCGCAGCCCTGCGACGGCTTGCCCGGGGTGGCGAAGTCGTCGTCGGAGTAGGCCGTCGCGGAGCAGGCGAGGTAGAGCTGGCTGACGATCGTGCGACCGGTGGTGTGGTCGGTCCAGCCGATCGGGTCCAGCGAGATCTTGTTCGACGGGTCGGTCGGGTCGGTGTTGACGTTCTTCCAGTGCGAGGTGCGCTTCGCGTCGTTGAACGTGACGGCGTACTCGTCGGTGTTGCTGGTGAAGAGCGTCTTGCCCGACTTCCAGTTGCTGCCGATGCTCGGCTCGCCGGCGTTGTCGGCCACACCCGCCGGGGCGCTGTACTGGTGGTAGGTCGGCGCCTTCACGGTCGAGGCGGTGACCGTCCCCGGCTTGATCGTGTACGCCGTCGCGCGGCCGGTGTAGGGCGTGCCGGTCGGGGGGTTCTGGAAGGCGCACACCAGCACGTTGTAGGTGCCCGGCTTGCGCGCGGTGACGTTGATCCCCTCGAGGTTCTGCGAGCCGTCCGCGGCGGCGACCAGCTTGCCGTCGGGGCCGAAGAGGTACATCGCGAGGTCGTTGGTGGTGTTGCCGCCGGCGTCGTCGGTCCACCTCACCGAGAAGCGCACCAGCGTCTCGTAGGACGCCGGCAGCGACGGGAACGACACCTTCACCTGGTGCTGGCTGTTGAGCGTCGGGTGGCTGGGGTCGCAGGCGCCGGTCGGGTCGTCGACGCCCACCTGGCCCCAGACGAGGCCGGAGTTGCCGTTGTTGAACGGCGCCGTGCCCTTCCACGTGGTGCTGACGCTGCCCGGGCGCGAGGGGACGCTGAGGTCCGAGGCGGCCGTGGCCGGCGACGCCGAGCCCAGGGCGACGAGGGCGGCCGAGGCGACGGCGGCCGCCGTACCCACGGTCAGCAGGCGGCGGGACGAGCAGCTGGAGCGGCGAGGCAGGTGCATGTGGTTCCCTCCGAGAGGCGAGGTGGCGGCGCCACCGAGGTCTCAACGACCTGGGCCGCCGGCGGTTACAGCATCGGGGACGCCGGCCGCCCGTGATCGGGGTTTGACCATCCACACCCTGTGGGACCATCGTCTTGATCCGGGACATAGCCGACACTGGACCATCTCTGGGGGGAGCCATGGCAGACCTGTACGTCGACTTCGGGGCACTGGCGCGCAGCCGCGCGACCATCGCCGACATCGAGGACCTGCTCACGCGGTCCTGCCGCGCGATGCGCGACCTGCCGGCCGAGGCCGCGGGCGTCGAGCGGCTGGTCGGCAAGCTGCGCGACTTCGGCGACGAGTGGGACTACGGCATCGGCAAGCTGGGCGAGTTCAGCGGCTCGTGCGGCGACGCGCTCCAGTCGGCGGTCGAGGCCTTCACCGAGCTCGACCAGGAGCTCGCCCGGTCGTTCGACAAGGACGCGCAGTGAGCGGGACCTACCCCGCGCTGGGCTTCGACCCGGCGCCCGGGGAGGTCGGCCCGGGCCGCGACATGGCCCGCACGCTCCGCGACGTCACGCACGCGCTCGGCGAGGTGGCCCACCTGGTCCGCGGCGACGGCCAGGCGCAGTGGGTGGGCAAGGCGGCCGACGCCTACCGCGACCTGATGAGCGCCGACTTCGCCCCGCGGATCACCGAGGCCCACGAGGCGTTCTCGACCGCCTCCCGCGCGCTCGACCACTGGGTGGAGTCGCTCGACGGCTACCAGTCCCGGGCCCGCGCCCTGGAGCGCGAGGCGGAGGAGGCCCGGCGGCGGCTCGACGCGGCGTCGGCCTCGCTCGACGGGCTCGGGGCCAAGCCGACCGGCGACGCCGACGCGCAGGCCCGCGACCACTGGCAGGACCGGCACCAGGCGCTGTCGGCGGCGCGCGGCGCCCGGCAGGACGAGCTCGAGCAGGTGCTCGCCCGCGCCCGCTCGCTCGCCGAGGAGGTCACCCACTCGGCGGTGACCGCGGCCGGCGCGCTCGACACCGCGATGAAGGCCGCCCCCGACGAGCCCGGCTTCTGGGACAAGCTCAAGGACGTCGTCGAGGACGTCACCACCTTCCTCGGCGACGTGATCGAGTTCGTCAAGGACAACTGGTGGGACATCCTGCACAAGATCGTCGCGGTCGCGGCGATCGTGCTCGCCATCGCCGCGCTCTTCGTGCCCGGCGCCGGCTGGCTGGTCACCGCCGCCCTGCTCGCCTCGGTCCTCGACACCGGCATGTCCGGCATCGACGCCCTGATGGGCAGGCCCGGCGCCAAGGAGGCCTTCCTCACCGGCCTGGTCGGCCTCGGCGCCGGCGCAGCGCTCGGTGCGGTCGTCCGCGCCGCGACCCCCACGATGAAGGCCGCGCTCGAGACCGGGCCGTTCGCGATGGCGATCCAGGGAGGCGTCGCCTCGATCGCGCGCCCGACCACCGTCGCCCTCTCGGTCAACGACCTCTTCGTCCCCGCCCTCGGCGGGTTCATGGCGCTGCGCATGAAGGACAGCAAGGACGCCACCGACGGCATCCTCAGCCTGCTCGGCGGCCACACCTACTACGACGACAAGCTCGCCGACGGATGGCGCAAGGCCCGTGACGACGACTGAGCGTGACACCGGGGACACCGCCCTCCTCGTCCCGGTGCCCGCCGGGTGGGTGGAGCTCGCCGCCTTCGAGGACGACGCCTCCGCCACCGCGTGGTTCGACCGGCTGCTCGACGACACCCCGGGACTCGACGAGATCTCACGAGCCCACCTGCACGACGTCCACCGACGGCTGCGCTCCGCGCTGGCCGGTCGCTCCTTCGACGCCGCCGGCGCGATGCTCGCCGTCCGCCAGGACCGCGAGCCGTCGTACGACGACACGGGGCGGCTCACGCTCACCGACGACGACCTGACCGTCTGGGTCTTCCTGCTGCAGCAGGTGGTGCTGCCCGGCACCAGCGACCTCGACCCGGTCGCGGTCATCGAGGCCTACGTCGGCAGCGAGGCGCGCGCGGAGGCCGAGCTGGTCGAGAGCTTCACCACCGCCGACGGCCGGTCCGGCCTCGCCCTGCACGGACGGGCGGCGGCCTACGACGTCGACCTCGCGCCCCTGACCGCGGCGGGACTCGAGCCCGACGACCCGGGCGTCGTGCAGGCGGTGATGCACCTCGGCGCCCTGCCCGACCACAGCAACCGGGTCCTGGTCACCACCGGCCTGTGCCCCACGCTCGCCGACCGGCCCGTCATGGCGCTCGCCCAGGCCCACCTGACGATCGGGGCGCGGCCGTGGCGGCGCGGTGACGACCTGCCCGAGGGCACGGTCGTCCTCGACGCCACCGGCCTGCTGCATGATCAGGGCATGGATCGTGGCAGGGAGCAGCGATGACCGACCGACCGGCCCTGGTGTCGGCCGAGGCGTGGCCGCACGTGCAGGGCGCCGAGCAGGCGACCGAGGCGCACGCCGCCGGCGCCCTCACCGCCCCGCCGCTGTGGGAGCGCTCGCGCGCGACCAAGGCCCTCGACGCCGAGCTCTCCTCGCCCCAGCGCCTCGGCGCCGGGGTCGGCTGCTGGCTGCTGGGCGTGGCGGGCGTCGCCGCCCTCGCCGCCGCCGCGTGGCACGGGAGCCCGGCCGCGCTCCGGGTCGTGGCGCTGGTCGCCGGGACCGCGCTCGTGGTCGGGGCGTTCGTCGCCTCGCGCCCGGTGGTCGCCGCGGGCCGGCGGGTCGTGTCCGCCTTCTGCTGGTGGCAGCTGCTGCCCCGGCTCGTCGCCGATCAGGACGGCGGTGCCGCCGACTGGGGCACGGGCGGCGTGGAGCGCGCCGTCGACACGCGCGCGTGGTACCTCCACCCCCGGCGTCTCGCCCTGGTCGGCCTCATGGCCGGCGCGTTCCTGGCTCCGCTGGCGCTGCTGCGCATCGCGACCAGCGACTACAGCGCCCGCCCCTGGCCCGAGGACCAGAGCCTGTCCCTCACCGTCGCCGTGCTCGGCGGCATCGTCGTCAGCTGGTACGCCGGCGGCGCGCTCTTCCGCTCGATGTCGCGCGCCGGCAGCGCCCAGGGCCAGAAGGACCCGGTCACCCAACGCCTCCTCGGCCGCGGCCGCTGACCGGGTCAGCGCAACGGGTCGAACGGAACGAGCTCTGCGGGGTTGCGACCGGTGGCGATGCGTTCGGCGAGCAGCTTGCCGGTCACCGGACCGAGCGCCATGCCCCACATCCCGTGCCCGCCGGCGACGAACACGCCGGGGGCGGCAGTGGCGCCGATGAGGGGCAGACCGTCGGCGGTGCAGGGTCGGGAGCCGACCCACTCGTCGTGACGGTCGTCGAGGTCGACTCCCGTGAGCAGCGGCCGGACCGAGTCGACGATGGCGGTGATGCGTCGATGGTCGAAGGCCGCGTCGGGCGCCCGGAACTCCATCATCCCGGCGACGCGGAGGCGGGGGCCGTGGACCGTCGCGAGTGGCGTGCACGCGACCCTCTGCCTCGGGAAGTACACCGGGCCGGCCGGGACCTGTGCGCTGCTGACGCTGAAGGAGTAGCCACGGCCCGCTTGCACGACGCTCCGGACCCCGACCCGCCGGGCCAGGGAGCCGAGCCACGCGCCGTTGGCGAGCACCACGGCGTCGAACCGGGCGCGGACCTCCGAGGTCGTCCGGTCAGGCGTGTCGAGGGCGTCGTCGACGCGAGCGGTCACCGACACCCCGTCGGGACCCGGCTCGACCGCTGTGACGGTCGCCGCTTCGACGATCCGTCCGCCACGGGCCTGCACGGCCGAGGCCAACGCCTGGAGGAAGGCCGGCGGGTGCAGGTACCGCTGACCGTGGAGCTGGACGGCGGCCCCCACCTGGCCTGACAGGGCCGGCGCCAGGGCTCGGGCCTCGTCGCCGGTCAGGACGTCGTACTTCACCTCCTGGCCGGCCGCGTCGATGTGGTCGAGCTCAGCCACCAGGGGCGCTCGTTCCTCCGGGGTCCGGAAGCAGGCGAGGAACGGGTCGGCGGGGAAGGTGACCGCGCCGGTGGGGACCCCGTCGATGACGCCGTCGGCTCGCCCGGTGGCGTCGCTGAGCTCGTCGAAGGCGTCGAGCGCTCGTGCGTTGAGCGGCACGTAGGCGCGCATCCCCACGCCCCACCGTCGAGCGGTGCTGTGACGTGTGAACCCGCCCAGGAAGCGCAGCAGGCGTGGGTCGGGGCGCAGCGGGACGTAGACAGGCGAGGCCGGGCTGAGCACGGCCTTGATGCCGTAGCCCAGCACGGCGGGTTCGGGCAGCGGCGCGGTCAGGGCAGGAGTGAGCCATCCGGCGTTGCCCCACGACGAGCCGGCGGCGACGTGGCTGCGGTCGAGGACGGTGACCTTCATGCCGTGCTGCTGGAGGTGCCAGGCGGTGGACAGGCCGACCATCCCGGCGCCGACGACGGCGACGTGGCGTGACATCGAGCGGTTCTCCTTCGTCGTCTCAGCGCTGGGCGTCGGTGCACCGCGTGCACGCCGCTGCCCACGGGCGCAGTGCCAGCCGGTCCGGGGCGATCGCGAGGCCGCAGCGGGTGCAGGTGCCGTACCGACCCGAGGCCACGCGAGCACGGGCGGCCCGCACGTCGGCCAGGATGCGCTCCAAGTTGGCGCGGCACACCTCGGCGACGGGGTCGGACCGGGTCGGGCGCATGGCGTCGAGCTGGCGCTGGCGAGCACGTTCCACGGCCGCCAGGTGGTCGTCCACCTCGGTGGGCGAGGTGAGGTCGAGACCGGTGGGCTCCGGCAGCTCGACCAGGTCGGCGCCGGGTCCGGGGCGTGGGGGTGCGGCCGAGGTGGACGGGGAGATGAGAGAGGTCATGGCGAGTCCTGATGAACGTGGCGCCGCCCCGGGCGCTCTCGTCGGAGAGGGGGCGACGCGCAGAGAAGCGGCGCCGTTGGCGCGGCGACGCGGGGGCGTTGAGATCAGGACACGGCGGGCGGGGCGCGGTCGACGCTGCGTCGCAGGACGTCGAGCCCGCTGATGCCGCGTGCCTCTTCGTTGAGCCGAAGGGCCAGCAGAGCAGCGCCGGACGGCACGTGCGACGGGATGTGCGCGGGCGCGAACGCCACCGCCACCTGCTCCACGTCGTATGCCGTCATGCCCGGACCATAGCAACGTCCTGGCGCCCCTGCCTCATCGCAGACCGATCATCGCGCGCGCCTCGTCCGGCGCCATCGGGGAGCGTTGTGCCAGCACACCGGCCCGGGCCGCCCGCTCCACCAGCTGCGCGTTGGACCGGACCGCGACACCGCGCGCGTAGGTCACCGTGTCCTCCATGCCGACGCGCAGGTGCCCGCCGCGAGACAGCGCCCCGAACATCACCGGGATGGTGGACCGGCCGATGCCGGTCGCGGACCACGAGGTGACGGCGGGCGGGAGGTCCCGTGCCGCCGCGACCAGGGCGTCGGTCGTCCCGTTCATCCCGCCGGGCACGCCCATGACGAGATCGACGTGCACCCGCTCCCCCACCGGCAGCCCGTGCTGGTCCAGCAGCCGTTGGAGCGCGTGCACCTGACCGAGGTCGAACAGCTCGTACTCCGGAGCCACGCCTCGGTCGCGGGCGAGCAGGTGCAGGTCGCGGACGAACGGCCACGGGTTGAGGAAGACCTCGTCGCCGAAGTTCGTCGTGCCCATCGTGATGCTGCAGGAGTCCGGCTCGGCATCGAGGACCTGCAGCCGCTTGTCCAAGGGGTCGTGCACCGAGCCGCCGGTCGAGAGCTGCACGACGAGGTCGGTGCTCTCCCGCACCGCGGCCACCCACTCCTTCAGCAGCGGCAGGTCGAGGGTCGGCCGGTGCTCTGAGTCCCGGACGTGGAGGTGGATCATCGCCGCCCCCGCCTCGCGGCACTCCACCGCGGTCCTCGCCACCTCCTCCGGCGTGGTCGGCAGCTGCGGGACGTCGGCCTTGTCGATCTCCGCTCCCGTGGGCGCCACGGTGATGAGCAGGGGCTCGCCGGAGGTCGCCGGGGCGGGAACACTCGTGCTGGTCATCGGTCACCCTCGAGGTCGGTCGTGCTCGGTCGTGGTCGACGAACGCGCTCAGGGCGCGGCGTCGAGCTGAGGCGTGTGGGCCAGGAGTCGCCGGGTGTACTCGTCGCGGGGAGAGTCCAGGACCTCGGCGACCGGTCCCGCCTCGACGATCCGTCCGTGCTGCATCACCGCGACGCGGTCCGCGATGCTTCGGATCAGCGCGAGATTGTGGGTGACGAACACCAGCGACAGCCCCATCTCCTCCCGCAGGCGGGCCAGCAGCTCCATGATGGTCGCCTGCACCGAGACGTCCAGGGCGCTGGTGATCTCGTCGCACAGCAGCACGGACGGGTCGGCAGCCAGCGCGCGGGCGATGGCGACGCGTTGACGTTCACCGCCGGACAGCTCGTCGGGGTAGCGGCGCGCCGCCGTCCCCGGCAGTGCCACCTGGTCGAGGAGCTCGGTGGTCCTCGCCGCCGCGGCGGCCCCACCCAGGCCGTGGAACAGCTTCAGCGGCACCGCGATCGCGTCCCTGATCGAGTAGCGCGGGTTGAGGGAGGCATACGGGTTCTGGAAGACGTACTGCAAGCGGCGACGCTGCTCGACGGTCCGGCGGCGGGGGGTGTGGGCGAGCTCCTCGCCGCCCAGCGTGACCAGGCCGTCGTACTGCTGGTGCAGGCCCGCGATGCACCGGACCGTGGTCGTCTTGCCGGAGCCGGACTCCCCCACGAGGGCGAGGCACTCACCGGCACGCACGTCGAGGTCGATGCCGTGGAGCACCTGGACCCGCCCGTGGGACGCGGTCAGGGCACCGACACGCAACAGCTCGTCACCCGGCACCGCGCCGGTCACCCGGTCCACACCGGTCGCCGACAGGGCCATCGCCCGATCGTGGTGGATGCAGCGCACGGCGTGGTCGGGCCCGATGGTCTGCAGGGGCGGCACCTGCTCGGTGCACGCGGAGGTCGCCAGTGGACAGCGCGGCGCGAAGGCACAGCCGAGCACTCGCTCGCCGGGACGTGGCGCGTGTCCGGGTATCCCCTGGGGCGCCTGCTCACCCTCGAAGCGAGGGATCGCACGCATCAGTCGACGCGTGTACGGGTGCCGCGGCCGATGGAACAGGTCCTCGCGAGGACCGATCTCGACGACCTGGCCGGCGTACATCACAGCGACCCGGTCGGCGATGCCGGACACCACCGCCAGGTCGTGGCTGACGTAGATGGCAGCGACCTGGTGGGAGCGACACAGCTCGCGCACCGTCTCCAGCACGCGTGCCTGGGTGGTCACGTCGAGGCCCGTGGTCGGCTCGTCGCACACCAGCACCTGGGGCCGTGCCACGAACGCCATGGCGAGGACGACGCGCTGCTGCTGTCCGCCGGAGAGCTGGTGGGGATAGCGCTGGAGGAACTCGTCGTCGCCGCTGAGGGCCACCTCGGCGAGGGTCGCCACGACACGCGCTCGGCGCTCCTCGGCCGAGAGGTCGGGGGCGTGCACCTCGAGGACCTCCTCGAGCTGGCGGTGGATGCGCAGCGCCGGGTTCAGCGCGGTGGGCGGGTCCTGGGGGATGTAGGCCACGGTGCGACCCCGGACGCCCTGCAGCTCCCTCGCGCTCATCGTCGTGAGGTCCCGCCCACCCACGGCGATCCGACCGTGGTCGATCCGCGCACCCACGCGCGTGTGTCCGAGCATGGCCATGCTCACCGTCGTCTTGCCGCAGCCCGACTCCCCGACGAGACCCAGGACCTCGCCGGGTCGGACGGTGAGGTCCACCTCCTCGACGATGTGGTCGCCGGTGCGGGTGATCACCACCGAGAGGCTCTCGACGGTCAGGACTGCGGGCCCGACACTCATCCGTTGCTCCTGTCGATGCCGATCGAGGCACGTGCGATGCCGTCCGCGACCAGGTTGGACGCCACGGTGAGCAGGCCGATGGCCAGCACCGGAAGGAGCACCGCCCACGGCTGCTGCTCGATCGCCAGCCTGTTCTCGTTGATCATCAGTCCCCAGTCGGCCGAGGGCGGCTGGAGGCCGAAGCCGAGGAAGCTCAGTCCGGCGATCAGGGCGATCGAGTAGGTCATGCGCAGACCGAGCTCGACCAGGATCGGGCTGCTGACGTTGGGGATGATCTCCTTCAGCACGACCGTGCGCCGAGGCACGCCGATCGCCTCTGCGGCCTTCACGAAGTCGCGTTCGACCACGTCCATGGCGGCGCCGCGCACGACGCGCGCGGTGTGGGGTGCGTGGGTGATCCCCACGGCGAGGACGAGCAGCCAGAGCTTCGAGCCGAAGCCGGCCAGCAGGACGAGCACGAAGATGATCTGGGGGAACGCCATCAGGACGTCCGCCGCTCGCATCAGGACGTCGTCGCGCACGCCTCGGAAGTACGCCGCCACGACGCCGACCAGGGTCCCGGTGCCCACGCCGATCAGGGCAGCCACGAGCGACAGCGCGATGACCGACCGGCCACCGCTGAGGAAGCGGCTGAGGACGTCGCGCCCGAGGTTGTCGGTCCCCAGGAGCGTGTGCGCCGCCGACGAGGTGCTCGGGATGCCGACGAACTCGGTGGCCGAGTAGGGCGCCAGCCAGGGCCCCAGCACGGCGAGCGTCACCAGGGTGAGCCAGATCCCGAGCCCGACCCGCGTGCGGCCCAGCCTCAGGGCGCGTCTGCCCGTCTCCCACCCGGAACGCCGGGGCGGCCGGCCGCTCGTGCTCGCCACTCCCTCTCCCAGGGCGGCGCCTGTCGGCTCCACCTCGACGCTCTCTCCGAGCGGGATGCTCATGCTCGGGCCGTCCTGGCTCGCGGGGTCAGCAGGATGCTGATGACGTCGGCCGCCAGGTTGAGCGTGACGTAGAGGACCGCCGCGAGCAGCGCGAGGAACTGCACGACCGGGATGTCCTGGTTGTCGACCGCGTCCACGAGCGCGCCACCCACGCCGGGGTAGGCGAAGACGTACTCGACCAGGACCACACCGCCGGCCATCCAGGCCAGGATCAGGGCCGAGACCTGCACGGCCGGCACCAGCGCGTTGGGGACCGCGTGGCGCCAGATGACGGTCCGTCCGGGCATGCCCTTGAGCCGGGCCATCTGGACGTACTCGCTCTCCAGCACCTCGACCATCGAGCCGCGCATGATCCGGCTGATGTACGGCGTGGCCGCGAGGATGAGCGTGAGGGCAGGCAGGACCATGACCGCCGGGTGGTTCCACGGGTACTGACCCGGCGCGAGCAGGGAGACCGCCGGGAACACCTGGAGGACGCTCGTGGCGAGCGTGAGGACGAGCAGGATGCCGATCACGAACTCCGGCACGGCCGCGAGCACCAGCGTCGTCGTCGAGATGGCATGGTCGACGGCACGGTCGCGACGCACGGCCGCCCACGTCCCGAGGAGGATCGACAACGGGATCGTGATGAGAGCCGCCACCAGCATCAGCACGGCCGAGTTGACGATCTTGTCGGACAGCAGGTGCCACACCGGCTGCTGCGAGGCCAGGGACGTGCCCGGGTCGCCGGTGAGGATCCCGCCGAGCCAGTTGAGGTACTGCTGCAGGACCGACTGGTCGAGGTGCAGCTGCTTCTCCATGGCCGCGAGCCGCTCGGGTGTGCTGCGCTTGCCCAGGATGGCCTGGGCGCTGTTGCCCGGGAGCACCTGGGTGCCCAGGAAGACGAGCACCGAGACCAGCCAGATCGTCAGCAGGCCGAGACCGAACCGACGTACCAGGAGACGCTTCAGCACGACCTCACCACTTCCGACCTCCTCGACCGCGGGCCGACCCGTCCGGCAGGTCGGCGGACCACTCAGGCAACGCGTGCGTGCTTGAGCCCGTAGCTCATCAGGGGGATGCCTGACTTGGCGGGCTCGATGCCACTGACGTTGGCCGCGACGGCGTCGATCTGGTTCGCGAACGACCAGATGAGCTCCCCGCCCTCCTCGTGGTGCAGCTTCTGCATGTCGTGGATGACGTCGGTGCGACGGCTCTCGTCGAGCTCGGTCCTCGCCTTGTCGTACATCTGCACCCAGCGCGGGTCCTTCCAGTGCGTCTGGTTGTAGGGCGCGTTGGGCAGGTTGCCCTGGGCGACCTGGGCCAGGAAGGTCCGGGTGAACCAGAAGTCCTGGGAGAAGGTCCACTTGAGGTAGTTGGGTCCCCAGTACGTCGCCTCGTTGACCTTGCGGACGCGTACGTCGACGCCGGCACCCTTGGCCTGCTCGGCGAAGATCTGCGCGGCCTCGACCACGCCGGAGTGGAACGGGGCGGTGGTCAGCTCGACCTGCGCGCCGCTCGCCCCGGCCTGCTTGAGCAGGAACTTCGCCTGGTCGAGGTCCTGCTGACGCTGCGGGAGCCCGCTGTCGTAGGCCTCGTCGTAGCGGCCGTAGATGTCGTTGCCCACCTGGCCCTGCCCGGCGAGCGCCTGCTGCACGAGCTGCTCCCGGTCGGCGATGAGCTTGAACGCCTGGCGCACCCGGACGTCCTGGAACGGCTGCTGGTCCACGCGCATGAGCAGCGGCTGCCAGCCTCCGGTCTCGGCGACCAGTGCCCTCGCCCGCCCGCCGGACTCGATGCTCGAGACCTGGCTGGGTGGGAGGTTGGAGATGGCGTCGACCTGACCGCCCCGCAGCGCGTTGACGCGGGCGGTGTCGTCGGCGAAGTCGATGATCACGAGCTCGTCGAGGTAGGGCAGTCCGCTCTGCCAGTAGTTCTCGTTCTTCACGAACACGCTCTGCTCGCCCGGCGTGAAGCTCTTGAACTTGAACGGGCCCGTGCCCACGGGACGCTTCGGGTCGTAGCCGACCGGCACGATCGTGTTGAAGTACTGGCCGATCTGGTCGGGAAAGCCCGAGTCGGGGGCCGTCAGCGGCACGAGCAGGGTGCGGTCGTCGAGCTTCTTGAGCCCCGACATGTCGATGCCGGACAGCGACGACGCTCCGGTCCCTGGGTTCTCGGGGTCGACGATGCGCTTCAGGGAGAAGATCACGTCGTCGAGGTCCATGGTCTTGCCGTCGTGGAAGGTGACGCCGTCCCTGATGCGGATCTCCCAGGCGTCCGCACGGCCCTGGTGGGGCTCGATGGACTGGGCGAGCAGCATCTCGAGGTGGAAGTCCTTGTCGCGCATCGCCAGCGGCTCGAAGAGCTGGATCCCTCGCGCGACGTCGGGGTCGGTGGTGCCGCCCAGGTGCGCGTCGATGGTGTCCTTGGCGCTGCCACCAGCGACCCCCACTCGCAGCCGGCCCCCCGCCTTCCCCTTGCCTCCCCCGCCGGGAGCGGTCTTGTCGTCGGAGCAGGCGGTGAGGAGCGAGCCCCCGACCACGAGCAGCCCGCTCGCGGTGAAGGTCTGGAGCAGGCCACGTCGGGTCAGGTTCGGGCCGGTCGCGCCGAACGGGTGGGACTGGTTCATCTGTGGGCCTCCTCAGGCGGGGACTGTGCTGGGTCGGATCCGTTGGACGACGGGACGGTGGGGCGGAGGCGCTGACGGTCCGCGGGCACGACGACCGTGCCCGAGGCGCGGGCGAGCAGCTCCGGCTCTGCCAGGACCTCAGCGGCCGTGGGCCCGTGGTCCGGGCTCGGCCTGATCCTGCGCCTGGCCTCGAAGGCCATCTGTCGGGACGTGTTGCCGACGCGGGTCACGACGCCTTCGGCCTCGATGAAGTCGCCGCTGTGCAGCGGAGCGAGGAACTCCACGCTGTCGTAGGCGCAGAAGAGTCCCTCGTCGCCGTCGAGCATGATGGACAGCTCCGTGGCGAGGTCGCTGAAGAGCTGCATGATGCGCCCTCCGTCGACGAGGTCGCCGGCGTAGCGGGCGTCACCGGGTGTCATCCGCATCCGGACCCAGGCTCGAGCTCGGGTGGTCATGGTCGTGCTTCCTCCTGGGTGCTGGGGGTGCAGACGGCAAGGACGGCCTGCAACCGGGCCACTCGTTCGGCCACGACCTCCGTGGCGTCCTGCTCGTACTGGTAGAAGCCGGCTCCTGCCGAGAGGCCCGTCCGCCCCTCGGAGATCAGTGAGTCGAGGACCGGCGGCACTCGGAACGCGGGGCTGGAGAGCGACGCCTCCAGGTTGGCGAAGGCTTCGCGCTGGACCACCAGTCCCGTCTGGTCCATCACCTCGAACGGTCCGGCGACGGCGAAGCGGGGCCCGAAGGTGCTGCGCACGACCGCGTCGACCTGCTGCGCGGTGGCGGCCCCGTCGGTCACGCACCGGATCGCCTCCGCCAGCAGCGCCTCGTGCAGCCGGTTGGCCACGTAGCCGGGGGTGGCGCCGACGGGAAGCGGGACCTTGTCGATCAGGCGGAGGAGCTCGGTGACGCGTCGGACGTGCACCGCATCGACACGCTCCGGTGCCGCCACCTCGACCCCGGGCACCACCTCGGGCGGGTTGAACCAGTGGACCCCGACCAGCCGGTCCGGGATCCCCGCCCGGTCTCCGAGCACCGTGAGGTCGAGGGAGGAGGTGTTGGTGCCCACCGTGACGTCCGGACCGGTGGCCTCGCGGACCGCCGACAGGACCGCGACCTTGGTCTCGAGCTCCTCCGACACCGACTCCAGCACCACCGAGGCACCGGCGACGGCTTCCTCCACGTCCGCCGCGACGTCGACGCCGAGCACCGGCGCGTCGGCCCATTCCGACGTCAGCGCCTGACGCACCTCGTCGGAGGCGTCGTAGACCCGGACGGGGACGTGGCCGGCCAGGCAGCGGGCGATCCCGCGGCCCATCGTGCCGCCACCGAGCACGGCCACCACCTGTCCCATCGTGCCCGGATCTCCTCTCCGCCGCTCTAGGCAGCCTGCCGAACGATCGTTAGGCTACGGGGATGATGGCACAAGCTGGCACTGCGGGGAAGCACCCCCGACGAACCGGTCGCGAGGCGTGGGTCCACCTGGGGCTGAACCGCGTGGTCGGACCACCGCACGCCCTTCCGTACGAGGCAGAGCGGCTGGAGACCTCGGCCGACCCGGCGCCAGGCGAGGTGGTCGTCGACGTCCATGCGCTCAACGTGGACAGCGCGTCGTGGTCACAGCTGCGGAACGAGTGCGGGGACGACGCCGAACGCATCGCGGAGCACCTGCTGGAGCTGGTCCGCAGGCGAGGGAAGCTGCACAATCCGGTGACCGGGTCGGGCGGCATGCTCATCGGCACGGTCGCGGCCCTCGGGGCCGGGCGCAGCGAGCCCGCGCCCGGGACGCTGCTGTGCTCCTTGGTCTCGTTGACCTGCACGCCCCTGGAGCTCACGGCCGTCACCTCCCTGGACCCGGCCTCGCCGCACGTCGGCGTACGGGGACACGCCGTGCTGAGCGCCGCCGCCGCGTGGGCGCACGTGCCGGACGACCTGGACCGTGACGCGTTCCTGTCCGCCATGGACGTCGTCGGGGCGCCGGCCTGGGCCGACGCGGTGGCGCGCCCCGGCATGCGCGTGGCGGTGATCGGCGCCGGCGGCAAGGCCGGTCTCCTGTCCGTCGCCGCGCTGCGCTCCCGCCTCGGGGAGGAGGGTCGGGTGCTGGGTCTCTGCTGGCCCCCGGAGACCGTCACGGTGGCGCGGGAGGCCGGGGCGGACGCGGTCCTCGCCGTCGACTGCACCGATCCGGTCGCCACGATGACCGCGGTCCGGTCGGCCTTCGGAGGGGAGCAGGCCGACCTGGTGCTCGCCTGCGCCAACGTGCCGGGTTGCGAGGGTGGCGCGATCCTCAGCTGCCGCGACGACGGTGAGGTGCTGTTCTTCTCGATGGCGACGTCCTTCCCGGCCGCGGCGCTCATCGCTGAGTCGCTGAGCAGCACCTGTCGCCTGACGATCGCCACCGGGTTCCTGCCCGGCGCCCCGGACCTGGTCACCGACATGCTGCGTCGTCGCCCTGAGCTCACCATCCTGTTGGCCGGTCCTCAGTGACCCGGACCAAGCCGGCTGCTTGGATGTCTGACATGCCGCACGGACCCGACGGAGGCACGGCGCGACGGATCCTCACGGGCGCGGTGAGCTGCTTCTTCGAGCAGGGCTACCACGCGACCTCGATGCGCGAGATCGCAGCACGGGCCCAGATCCAGCCCGCGTCGGTCTATCACTGGTTCAGCAGCAAGGAGACGATGCTGCTCACCGTGATGCAGGGCTTCCAGGACGCGCTCACGGCAGCCGCGGTGGCCGCCCACGAGGCGCACTCCGCCCCGTTGGACAGGCTCGCGGCCATGGTCCGCGCCCACGTGACCCTCCACGTCCAGCACCGCAAGGAGGCGTTGATCTCCGACACCGAGATCCGGGCGCTGTCGCCGGCCTCGCGACGACAGATCGTCGCGGGCCGAGACCGGTATCAGCGGTTGTTCCGCGAGACGATCGAGGACGGCTGCGCGCGCGGCGCCTTCCGTTGCGCCGACGTCAGCGTGGCCACGAACGCCATCCTCGTGCAGTGCACGGGAGTGGCGTCGTGGTACCGCCCCCGCGGCCGGTTGTCCTTGCAGGAGGTGGCCGACGTGCACGCGGACCTCGTCTGTCGCTCCCTGGACGCCGAGCCGCCGTCCAAGCCGGCGTGAGGTCACGCTCGGGCGAGCGCTCGCGCAGGATTGTCGACGAGGATCCGATCGACCTCCGCGGGGTCGAGGCCGGCACGCACGAGCCGCGGCACGAACGACGAGAAGAGATGGCCGTAGCCGTGTCCGCCGTGCGCTCGGAGGTGCGAGCCGAGGAGACGTCCTGGGACAGCAGCACCCGGTCGAGGTGGCCGGCCCGGACCAGGGCCAGGACGTACTCCACGATCCGGCCGTCCTGGTAGGCGCTCGTCGTACCGACGGAGTCCAGCTCCACGAATGACCCCGCCTGCGCGACCTCGAGGTGCAGGGCCGGATCGGGGACGGTGTCGAGGTGACCGACGACGACCCTGGTCGGGTCGGCACCTTCCTCGCGCAGGATCTCCAGCTGGGCCCGTGCGACGGGCCAGCGAGCGGAGTGGGTGCTGATGGTCAGCCCGGTCCGTGCCTGCGCGCGAGCGGCCGCCCGGAGGGACCGCTCCTCAGCCGCCGACACGAACCCCCGGTCGGCCCCGATCTCGCCGATGATCCCGGGGCGGACGCCGTCCACTCCTTCCTGGATCTCACGCACCAGCCGCTCCGTGAGCTCGGGCACGGAGCTGCGGTCGAAGGTGGCGCGGTCGAGGTAGGGATCGCGGTAGTGGCCGCACCCCATCACGATGTGCACCCCCGTGGCGCGCGAGACCTCGCGCAGGTCCTTCGGCCGACGTCCGATCTCCTGGGTGGACAGGTCGACGACGGTGGTCGGCTCCGACGCCAGGGGCGCCAGCTCCTCGGTCGCGAGGCGCACGTCGTGCAGCAGCCCGTCGCCCCGGTATTCGAGGCTGGTGTCGCAGAAGACGTGCTCGTGCATGAGCACCCGCCCCAACGAGCTCGTCGGGACCTCACCCAGCACCGTCTCCACCGTGGTCATGCTGCTTCCTACCGCACGACACACCGACGTGCGCCAACCCGTCGGCCGGCCACCCGGACCCCGACAAAAACAACAAGTCCGGACCCACCCAGGGGTCCGGACTGTCCGGGATCTCTCGAGAGATCACACCGCGCGCCCGAAGGGATTCGAACCCCTAACCTTCTGATCCGTAGTCAGATGCTCTATCCGTTGAGCTACGGGCGCCCGTCCCCTCGCGGGGACCGGTCGAGGATAGCGGACGGGCCGGGTCCACCTGAAATCGGGAGGGCTGCTCCCCCGACCGTCCACCGGAGTCGCCCGAGGGGGTGAGAAATCCGGGTCTCTACCACACGCACCCCGCGTGCCTCGTGAATTACAACGGTGTGTTTCAGAAAAAGTATTCACACCAGTCACACAAGTGCACCAAAGTAACGCCAGTGACCGCACACCACACCCTCAAGTCGGCCCTCAGAGCAGCGTCCGTCGCGCTCGTGACCACCGCCGTCGTCGGCACCGGAGCACCCGCCCTCGCGGCCGGGACGCACCTGTGCGACGGCTACAAGGCGTGCTCGGACCGGGGGATGACCGCCTCGGGCTACGGGCTGGCCAACGACCGCAGCTACTGGCGGATGTACCCGGGGCACAACTGCACCAACTACGCCGCCTACCGCATGATCAGGAGCGGGATGGGCGACTCGCGCCCCTGGAGCGGCGGCGGCAACGCGATCTACTGGGGCCAGCACATGTCGAGCATCACCGACGACACCCCGCGCGTCGGTGCCATCGCCTGGTGGAACGACGGCAGCCCCGGGCACGTGGCTTACGTGGAGAAGGTGATCTCCTCCTCGGAGATCATCATCAGCCAGGACAGCTGGGGCGGTGACTTCTCCTGGGCCCGCGTGACCCGGGACGACCGCTGGCCGGCCGGCTTCATCCACTTCAACGACCGCCGCATGGACAGCCAGGCCGCCCCGCAGGTGTTCGGCGCGGTCAAGGTCGGCAGCACGCTGCGGGCCTCCAGCGGCTCCTGGACGCCGTCGCCCTCGAGGATCTCCTACACGTGGAAGATGGGCGGCAAGGTGCTCCCGGCCGCCACGCGGTCGACGCTGCGGGTCACCCCGCGGATGCTCGACCGCCAGGTGCAGGTGATCGTGTCGGCCGGCCGCTACGGCTACCCGACGACCCGGGCCGCCTCCCAGAAGACCGCCCGCGTCCTGCCCGGCCAGCTCACCGCGACCCAGGCCCCCGACCTCAGCGGGAGCGCCGAGGTCAACCGCACGATGTCGGTCACGACCGGTCGCTGGAGCCCCAGGCCCGGCCGCGTCACCACCCAGTGGCAGGTCGACGGCAAGGACGTGGAGGGCGCGACCGGCAACCGCTTCCCGCTCACCTCGCGCCACGCCGGCCACCGGATCTCCGTGGTGGTCACGGCCCGCCGCTACGGCTACGCCCCCGTCACGCGCACCTTCACCACCAGCGCGGTCAACCGGGCCCCGCTCACCCTGACCCGGCGCAGCACCGTCACCGGCCACAACATCCAGCGCCAGGTGCTGCAGGTGACCCCCGGCGCGGTCAGGCAGCAGGCGACCCGCCACATCACGTGGCTGCGGGACGGCCAGCCGGTCGCCGGCGCGAACGCCACGACGTACGCCCTCACCCGACGGGACGTCAGGCGGCACATCTCGGCCCGCGTGACCTGGACGCGCCCCGGCTACCGCCCGATGGTCGACGAGACGCGCGGACGCTACATCCGCGGCATCCTCCGCCTGGAGACCCACAAGACGCGGCTGCGCCGCGGGGTGCTGTTCGACATCACCGCCAAGGTCGCCGGCCAGCGGCTCTCCGAGCCGACCCGCGTGGTCGTGCGCAACGGCGGCCGGGTCCGCGCGACCGGCCTGATGCGCGAGGGGCACGTGCGGATCCGGGTCACCGGGATGCCGCGGGGCCACCGCACGCTGTGGTTCTACTTCGCCCCCACGGGTGAGTCGATCAACCGGGCCGTCTCCCGCCGGGCGTACTTCCGCTGACCCCCGCCCGCTCCCGGCCCCGCAGCGCCAGAATGGCGCGGTGACGTCTCGCGACCCAGGACCACCCGACTCGGTCCTGGGTCGCGCCGTCCTGCTGCTGGACGCCTTCCAGGCCGACCACCGCGTCTCGCTCTCCACGCTGGTCGAGCGCACGGGCCTGCCCAAGAGCACGGTCCACCGCATGCTCGGCGACCTGGTGGAGCTGCGCCTGGTGGAGAAGGGCACCGACGGCTACCACCTCGGCGGTCGCCTCTTCGAGCTCGGCATGCGCGCCAGCGTGGAGCGGCAGCTGATGGAGATCGCGATCCCGTTCATGGAGGACCTCTACGAGCGCACGCACGAGACGGTGCACCTCGGCGTCCGCGACGGCACCGAGGTCGTCTACGTCGCCAAGCTCGGCGGCCACCGCCAGGCCCTGAGCCCGTCGCGGGTCGGCGGTCGCATGCCGCTCTACTGCACCGCCGTGGGCAAGGTGCTCCTCGCGTACGCCGAGCCGCACCTCCTCGAGCAGGTGGTCGCCGGCGGCCTGGTCCGGCGCACTCCCCGCACGATCGTCGCCCCCGGCCTCCTGCGCCGGCAGGTCGAGGCGATCCGCGAGCAGGGGGTGGGCTTCGAGCGCGAGGAGAGCCAGGTCGGCCTCTGCTGCGTCTCGGCCCCCGTCCTCGACCCCGACGACTGCGCCGTCGCCGCGGTCAGCGTCACCGGACCCGTCACCCGCTTCCGCCCGGAGGCGGCGGCCCGGCTCGTCCGCGCGGCCGGAGCCGGCATCGCCGCCACCTGGGCACGCCGGCCATCCCACTGAGCGGCACATCCTGCTACCCCGGGCCCGGGCCGACCGCCCATGCTCGAGCCCATGAGCATCCCCGACCACCTCGTCGACGAGGCCGCCAAGCGCCTCGAGGAGGCGGCCGCGACCCGGAAGGCCTGTGCCCCGGTCCGTGACCTCCTCGGCGACAGCGACATCGCCGCGGCGTACGCCGTCCAGCACCGCCTCACCGAGCACCGTCTCGCCGCCGGAACGCGGGTGGTGGGCCGCAAGACCGGCCTGACCAACCCCGCGGTGCAGGCCCAGCTCGGCGTCGACCAGCCCGACTTCGGGGTGCTGTTCGACGACATGGACGTCACCGGCCTCGACGAGGTGCCCAGCGAGCGGCTGCTCCAGCCCAAGGCCGAGGCCGAGGTCGCGTTCGTGCTCAAGGAGGGGCTCGCCGAGGGCGACCTCGACGTCGAGCAGTGCCGGGCCGCGGTCGACTACGCGGTCGCCGCGATCGAGGTCGTCGACAGCCGCATCGCCGACTGGCGGATCGGGATCACCGACACCGTCGCCGACAACGCCTCCTCCGGGCTCTACGTCCTCGGCGACCAGCGGGTCCCGCTCACCGACTTCGAGCCCGTCGAGGTGCAGATGACGATGACCCAGGACGGCGAGCAGGTCAGCGCCGGCGACGGGTCGATGTGCCTCGGCGACCCGCTGCTCGCGCTGTCGTGGCTCGCCCGCACCGCCCGCGACTACGGCCAGCCGCTCGAGGCCGGCCAGGTGGTGCTCTCCGGGGCGCTGGGCCCGATGGTCCCCGCCCCGCCCGGCTCGACGTTCGAGGCCACGATCAGCTCGCTCGGCACCGTGACCGCCCGTTTCTCCGCCCTGTCCGAGGAGGACTCATGAGCAAGACCAAGGTCGCCGTCATCGGCAGCGGCAACATCGGCACCGACCTGATGATCAAGGTGCTCCGGCTCTCCGAGTCGCTCGAGATGGCCGCGATGGTCGGCATCGACCCCGACTCCGACGGCCTCGCCCGCGCCACCCGCATGGGCGTCCCGACGACGAGCAAGGGCGTCGAGGGCCTCATCGCGATGCCGGAGTTCGACGAGATCTCGATCGTCTTCGACGCCACCTCGGCCAAGGCCCACCTCGCCAACGCCGAGGCGCTCGCGCCGTACGGCAAGACGCTGGTCGACATGACTCCCGCCGCGGTCGGTCCGATGGTCGTGCCGACGGTCAACCTCACCGAGCACCTCGGCGCGGGCGCGAGCAACGTCAACATGGTCACCTGCGGCGGGCAGGCCACGATCCCGGTGGTCGCGGCGGTCTCGCAGGTCACGCCCGTGCCCTACGCCGAGATCGTCGCCTCGATCTCCTCCCGCAGCGCGGGGCCGGGCACGCGGGCCAACATCGACGAGTTCACCGAGACCACGTCCAAGGCGATCGAGGACATCGGTGGCGCCGGGCGCGGCAAGGCGATCATCATCCTCAACCCCGCCGACCCGCCGCTGATCATGCGCGACACCGTCTTCTGCCTGGTCGGCGACGCCGACCGCGACGCGATCACCGCGTCGGTGGAGGCGATGGTCGCCCAGGTGCAGGACTACGTGCCGGGCTACCGGCTCAAGCAGCAGGTGCAGTTCGCCCCGGTCGGCGAGGACGAGCCCGTCCACACGCTGCTGCCCGAGGGCGTCGACCGCTCCGCGGTCACCACCAAGGTGACGGTCTTCCTCGAGGTGGAGGGCGCCGCCCACTACCTCCCGGCCTACGCCGGCAACCTCGACATCATGACCTCGGCCGCGCTGCGGGTGGCCGAGGAGATCGCGTCTCGACAAGCTGGACGAACGGACCCGGAGGCCCAGGCATGACCGAGCTCTACATCCAGGACGTCACCCTGCGTGACGGGATGCACGCGATCCGCCACCGGATCGACCCCGAGGACGTCGGCCGCATCGTCAAGGCGCTCGACCAGGCCGGTGTCGACGCGATCGAGGTCGCGCACGGCGACGGGCTGGCCGGCGGCTCGGTCAACTACGGCCCCGGCAGCCACACCGACTGGGAGTGGCTCGAGGCGGCCGCGGAGAACATCGAGAACGCCGTCCTGACCTCGCTCCTGCTGCCCGGCATCGGAACGGTCGAGGAGCTGAAGCGGGCCTACGACATCGGCGTCCGGTCGGTGCGCATCGCGACGCACTGCACCGAGGCCGACGTGTCCGCGCAGCACATCAACGCGGCCCGCGAGCTCGGCATGGACGTCTCGGGCTTCCTGATGATGAGCCACATGAACCCGCCGAAGGAGCTGGCCCAGCAGGCCAAGCTCATGGAGTCCTACGGCGCCCACTGCGTCTACGTCACCGACTCCGGCGGCCGCCTGCTGATGAACGACGTCCGCGACCGGATCCGCGCCTACCGCGAGGTCCTCGACGAGTCCACGCAGATCGGCATCCACGCCCACGAGAACCTCTCGCTGTCGGTGGCCAACTCGGTCGCCGCCGTCGAGGAGGGCGTCTACCGCGTCGACGCCTCGCTCGCCGGCCAGGGTGCGGGGGCCGGCAACGCCCCGATCGAGCCCTTCATCGGCGTCGCCGACCTGCTCGGGTGGAAGCACCGCTGCGACATCTTCGCCCTCCAGGACGCCGCCGACGACATCGTGCGCCCGCTGCGCGACCGGCCCGTCCAGGTCGACCGCGAGACGCTCACGCTCGGCTACGCCGGCGTCTACTCCAGCTTCCTGCGGCACGCCGAGCGAGCGGCCCAGGAGTACGGCGTCGACGCGCGCACCCTGCTGCTCGAGGTGGGACGGCGCGGGCTGGTCGGCGGCCAGGAGGACATGATCGTCGACATCGCGCTCGACCTGATCCGCGACGCGGGGTGATCTGACACCCTGGTCCCCGTGACCGACCGGGCCCGACGCGAGCTGCTCAGCGGACTCGGCGGCGAGGTCTACACCGCCGCCGTCGAGCACGGCTGGATCGAGGCCGACGACCCGGCGTACGCCCCCGGCAGCGAGCACGCCGTCGCCCGTGACGAGCTGGTCGCCCTCGGGCTCCTGCAGTACGACGAGGTGGCGCGTCGCTGGACCCCGCTCGACCCCACGGCGACCAGCGACCGGATCGTGGTGCCGCTGGCTCAGCAGGGCAGCCAGCTGCTGCGCGAGTCGGCCCAGTGGCACGAGGTGCTGGGCCGGCTGCAGCAGACCTGGCGCTCGAGTGGCGGCAACCACGGCGGCGCGATGCAGATCCACTCCCTCGACGCGATCAACGAGTTCATCTCCGCCCAGGTGATGCGCAGCACCGAGGAGATCCTCACCGCCCAGCCCTACGGCCGGCGCAAGGCCACGACGCTCGCCGCGGTGGAGGACCGTGACCGCGCCGCACTGGAGCGCGGGGTCTCGATGCGCACGCTCTACCAGCACTCCGCGAGGCAGTCACCGGCCACGCGCGAGTACGTCTTCGAGATGGCGCGCTTCGGTGCAGAGACTCGCACCCTGGACGAGTTCTTCAAGCGTCTGCTGGTCTTCGACCAGCAGGTCGCGCTCATCCCCGGGTCGGCCAACAACGCCGTCGCCGTGGTCGTGACCGACCGGTCGATCGTCGGCTACCTGGTCGACATCTTCGAGCGCGCCTGGGAGCGGGCCCTGCCGTTCACCGTCGACGACCAGGTCAACCGCACGGTTGCCGACGACGTGCGCGCGATGGCGCTGCGGATGCTGGTCGAGGGCCACAGCGACGCCGCCAGCGCCAAGCGCATGGGGGTCAGCCCCCGCACATACGCGACGTACATCTCCTCGCTCAAGCAGGAGTACGGCGTGCAGACGCGCTTCCAGCTCGCCTGGGCGATCAGCCGGGCCGGGCAGCGACCGGCCGACGACGCGGCGGTCCCCGGCCCGGAATTGGAACGAGGAGCAGCAGACTGAGTCTGCTGCTCCTCGGAGCTTGTCCACCTGGCCGAACCGACTGCGAGTCTGGGGGGCATGCAGTCGACTGGGGTGACGGCCACTGGTGAGGTTCACTCGCGGAACGACCACGTGGGGGTTGGGTGGGAGAACGTGATGATCCGCTTCCGTTTCGGTGGGTGAGGTGGGGTGGTGGTGCGTTCCTTTCCTCTGCAGGCAGGCGGTGTCTCGGACGGGACCGCGGCCGGAGCCGGGGGTGTCAGTCCCAGCCGGTGTCCTTGTACTGGATGACCTGGTGCTTGCCCTGCTTGGTGTTGGCTGCCTCCGCAGCCGGGGCGGTCACGCTGAACGCCAGGGCGGCGGTCGCGACGACCGTGCTGACGATGCGGGTGACGGTGCGCTTGCTCATCGGGGGTCCCTCCTCGGCGAGCCTCCCTCCGGGTGCGATCCCGGGCCGGGGGTGAGGGGAGCTCGTGGTCACTATTGTGTGGGCCTCACCGAGCCGGTCGCCACCGGAACGGACCGCAGGTGATTGCACTGCATTTTCTTGCAGAATCTGGCTAAGTCACCACGTCCCGCCCACCGCTGCGAGGGCGACGAGCGTGCCGTCCTCTGCAAGATCGTGCTGGACCGCCGCCAGCGCGCCCGCCACGTCGGTCCCGGCGGCCACCTCGGCGTGCAGCCGGGTCATCAGCGTGGCCGAGGCCTCGTCGTTGACCCGGGCCACCGCGGCCACCACCACCTGGGCCCCCAGCTGGAGCAGCACCTGCGAGAGGCCGAGCGACTCGTCACCGGGGCGGAACGTCGCCAGGCCGGCGTCGCAGGCCGAGAGCACCACGCAGCCCGCGAAGCCCTCACCGCTGCGCCCGAGCTCGTAGGCGTAGAGCGCCCCGTCGGCCAGACGCACGCTGGAGAACAGCGGGTTGTCCTGGCGGTGGGTCCCGTGGGCGGCCACGTGGACGAGGTCGGCGCCGGCCAACGCCTCGCGCATCGCCTCGCCGGTCGCGGCCGGTCCGTCCAGCAGCGTCGCCCCGGGCCAGGTCTGGGCCACGGCCCGCGCCTCGGGGGCGGCCTGGCGCAGGTCGGGGCCGGCCAGCGCGACGACCCGGTCGCCACGCCCCTGCGCCCGCGCGGCGTGGCCCCGCAGCCACGCCGCGGCGCTCGGCGCGGTGACCGTCGGCAGCCCGCGCCGCGAGGGGAGCAGGCCCCACGGGAGGAAGCAGAGGTCGCCCGAGCAGGAGACCACCAGCGGTCCGTCGACCCCCAGCGGCGTCAGCAGCGTCGCCTCCAGCTCGGCCAGCACGCCCTCGGCGGAGGCCCGGACGACGTCGCGGATCCCGTCCGGCAGGAACGGCATGGCGAGCGCGTCGAGGTCGGCGCGCAGCCGGCTGACCCGGGAGGCGACCACGTCGATGCGGGCGAGCCGGTGCACCGAGGGGGTACGACGGCCCAGCACGACCGCGACCCACTCGCCCCGGTCGCGGGCGAAGCTGACCAGTGTCTGCCCCGCCTCGCGGAGCGTCGACCGGACCGCGCCGGCCCGGGGGGCCTCGGCGGCCGCCTCGGGCTCGGCGCCGTCGTCGTGGTCGCCCTGGGTCCAGGCCAGCTCACGGACCTCGCGCTGGAGGTGGCCGACGCGGCGGCGCAGGTGCGCGGACTCGCCGTCTGCCGCGTCGCCCTCGTGGGCCCGCAGCTCCTCCTCGGCCCGGCGGAGCTCGGCGAGCAGGGCGGCGGTGCCGAGGTCCTCGGGCGGGCGCACCGGTGGCAGGCGGGTCGAGACGGCCCGCCCCCGCTCGACCACGTCGAACACCGCGGCGGCCGACCCGCTGCGCAGCGCCACGTCGAGCCCCAGCCGGGCCAGGGCCGCCCCGTGCACGGCGCTGGCGGTGCGGAGGTCGAGCGAGCCGAAGGACCGCTGGTAGTCGCCGAGCTCGGCGAGGCCCCGGCGTACCTCCCCGAGCGCACGGCGCGGCTGCCCGGCCGCGTCGAGCGCGAGCGCCCGCACCTCGCGGGTGTGCAGGCGGGTGGTGACGTCGTCGCCCTGCCGCACGGGCGGGAGGCCCGCGGACCGCCCGCTGCGCAGCCGGCACTCCGCGGCGAGGAGGCCGGCCTGGTGGGCCAGATCGCTGCGGTGCTCCCCCGCGCAGGTGGCGGCGAGGTGGTCGGCCCGGTCGGCGAGGTCGGCGAGCGCCGTGCTCCCGGACGGCTCGACGCGCTGCCGCTCGGCGCGGAGCACCTGGAGCTCGGCCCGGCGCTGCCAGCGGGTGTTGCCGCGACGGGTCAGCCGGGCGAGCGCGGAGTAGGCCAGGTCGACGGACTCCTCGACGGTGTCGGGGTCCAGCAGGGCGCAGTCGGCCAGCGCGAGCTCGGTCTCGGCGAGGTCCTGCTCCAGGCCGGCCTCCTCGAACATGCCGGCCACCCGCTCGAGCAGGTCGGCGGCCGCGTCGGTCAGGCCGGCCTCCCGGAGCACGCGGGCCTGGTCGAGCAGGGCGATCGGCGAGGGTGCTCCCGGGTTGTCGGTCTCGGCCTGGCGCATCACCGCGAGGGCGCGGGGCAGCTGCCCGCGGAGGAACTCGACGTAGCCGAGGTTGTGCCGGGCCTTCCAGGCGTGCATCCGGTCCCCGGCCGCCCCGGCCCGCTCGAGGCACTCGGCGAAGTCGGCCGCGGCGGCGTCGAGCGCCCCGCGCTCGAGGTGAAGGGTGCCGCGATTGAGCAGCAGCGAGAGCTGGTCGCCCACCGGCGCCGCGTCGAGGAGCGCGACGCCCTGGTCCAGCGCGTCCAGCGCCCGGTCGACGTCGCCGCACCTGAGCAGCAGCAGCCCCCGCGCCCCCGCGATCGGGGCGACCAGCTCGGCGCAGTCGGCGCGCTGCCGCTCCGCGGACGCCTGGTCCATCAGGCGCATCGAGGCGGCGAGGTCCCCGGTCACCTCGAAGTCGGCGATCGCGAGACCGAGGAGGACCCGGGCCCGCAGCTCGGCGAAGACCCGGGAGCCGTCGTCGGCCTCGCCCAGGGCGCCCGCGACCGAGCGGTAGCGCTCCTGGGCCTGCGCCGGGCGGCCGAGGTGGACCTCCTCGCGGGCGGCGAGCAGCTCGGCGCGCAGGCCGTCCGGGGTGGTGTCCACGGTGGGCATCGACACGGGGCGGTCCCGCGGCTCAGAGCTCGAACATCGGCGTGACGACGGCCCCGCCGTCGTGGTGGAAGACCAGCTGGGCGAAGCCGCCGGGCAGGCCGTCCACGACGAAGCGGCCCGAGTCGTCGCTCTCCACCTCGCGCACCCCCTCCTGCATCCGGACGACCACGCGCAGCGGCACCGGAGGGGCGACCCAGCCGTCGAGGCGGAACGCGTCGTCGCCGGTGCGGGTCACGGTGACCATCGCGGTGAACGCGTCGGTCTTGAAGGTCAGCGACGTCGTCGCCGCCTCCACGGTCGGGTCGGCGCGGACTGCCAGGGCGTCGAGGGACAGGCGGGTCATCTCCGCGACCTCCGCGTGCAGCTCGTCGAGCGCGAGGGCGAACTGCACCCGGTCGACCAGGTCGGCGGGCATCGGGTCGGCCTGGCGGAGCAGCAGGTCGAGCTCGCGCAGCAGCGCCTCGTCCTCGCGGTCCATCGCAGCGGTGGCGAGGGCCTCGACGTCGGCGCTCACGCCGGTCGGGAAGTCGTCGTCGGTCATGGGGTGAGTCCTTCCTGCTGGTGACCGGCCCAGGCCGAGTCCTTGGCCAGCGCGTCGCGCAGCTTGGCCAGGCACCGGCCCCGGGTGGGACCGATGGAGCCGACGGGCATGCCGAGCGCCTCGGCGAGCGAGGCGTAGTCCGGCTTGTCGGCGTACGCGATGACCCCGAGCAGCTGGCGGCAGCGCTCGGGCAGCGTCTGCACGTGGCCCCACAGCAGCCGCTGGCGGTCGTCGGCGATCACCCGCTCCTCCGGGCCGGCCTCGCGGGCGGCCGGGATCTGCATCAGCTCCTCGCTGTCGACCCCGAAGACCGCACCGCTGCGCTGCTGGTCGGTGCGCGTGCGCTTGGACAGACGCCACGCCTCGCGGCGGGTGGAGGTGAGCACCCACTTCACGATCGTCTGCGGGTCGCGCACCGATTCCGCGGAGCGGAGCAGCGCCAGCCAGACGCCCTGGATGACGTCCTCGCTCGTGGTCGGGTCGAGCCCGGCGCCGCGGGTCACGCGCCACATCAGCGGCGTGACGACCTCGACGAGGGTGTCGAAGGCGAAGCGGTCGCCGGCCTGGTAGGCCGCGAAGGCGGCCGATGCGCGGGTGACCAGGGTCGGGGCGGCGCCGTGGGTGTCGTGCGTGCCGTGGGTGCCGGGGGTGTCGCTCATCAGTCCACCTCCGCCGGGTCGATGGCGGGGGGCCGCTTCTCGCGCGCGCCGGGCATCTGGTCGAGCAGCTCGCGCATCAGCGCGACCCGGTCGGTCGTGTCGCCGGCGAGCAGGCGGGCCGCCAGTGCGGCGGCCAGCTGACCGGCGAAGACGGGCGCCGCGAACGACGTGCCGCTCCACACCCCGAAGCCGCACGAGAAGTCGTCGGGGTCGAGCCCCGTCCGCCACTCGGCGTCCGCGTTGACCAGGGCGTTGGTCGGCTCGAGCGCGGCGTCGTACGTCGTCGGCATCGTGCTGACCAGGGACGCGCCCGGGCGGCGGAACCGGACCCACGGGCCGTCGTTGCTGAACAGCGCGATCGTGCTGTCGGGGTTGAGCGCGCCGACCGCGGTCACCGGGACGCAGCCGGGGTGGGCGGTCAGCCCGGCGGGCGTGTGCGGGGCGAACGCGGCGGGATAGATCGGCCGGTCGGTGGCGTCGTTGCCGGCCGAGACCACGACGGCGACGCCGAGGCGCCCGAGCAGGTCGATCGGGCCACGGAGCAGGGCGTCGAACGCGGCGTCCTCCGGCTGCTCGTGGTAGTAGCCGAGCGAGAGCACGAGGATGTCGACCGGCTCCGTGACCTCGTCGGGCAGCGCGTCGCGCCGGGCGAGCAGCTGGCGCAGGGCCATGAGCTGGAGGGCCCGGAGCAGGTCGGACTCGGCGACGACGCCGTCGTTGCCGAACACCGGGACGTCGAGGACGAGGGCCTCGGGGCAGGCCTGCCGGACCAGGCCGGCGATGAAGGTGCCGTGGCCGGAGTCCTGGCCGAGCTCGCCGACCATCCACTCGGTCATGCCGCTCTCCTCGGCCTCCTCCTCGGCGGGAGTCTCCGCGTGGTGGCCGATCGGCTCCCCCAGCACGGCGACGTCGTGGCGCACGAACTCCTTGCGCAGCCACGGGTGCTCGCCGATGGGGGTGTCCAGCACGGCGACGACGGGTCGCGGCACCGTGCCGTCCAGGTCGTACGACGGGGTGGGCGCGAGCCCGTTCCAGCTCACCGGCTGCCGTCCCCCCCAGCCCGGCGAGGCGTAGGCGTCGAGACCGGCGGACCCGCTGACGCCGTGGGCGCCGGTGAAGGGGTGCGCCCCGGTGAACGGGTGGGCGCCGGTGAAGGGGTGGGCTCCGGTGAAGGGATGCGCCCCGGTGAACGGGTCGGCGGACGCGGGGTGCTCCAGGCCGACGTCCGCGAGGCGCTGCGGGTCGTCCATCACGCGCACGCGGTAGGCCTGCAGGAGTCGCCACGTGTCGATCGGCTTGTAGACCGGCTGCACCGGCTCCTCGGCGGGGACGAGCCGGACCCGGCGCACCCAGACGGCCTCGATCGCCTCGCGCTCGTCCTTCGCCAGCTCGGCGCGGTCCAGCAGCGCCTGGTCCTCGGCGACCCGGGCGTCCCACGCGAGGCTGAAGCCGGCCTCGGCGGCGACCTCCTCCAGCGTGGCGATCGTCGTCCGGTCCCGGCCGCGGACCAGGAGCGAGTCGGCGAGGAACGCCGTCGGCTTGATACCGTGCTGGCCCCTGACCTGGTAGGCGGTGAGGGGGTCGAGCAGGCGCACGTTGAGGTACTGCTGCGCGACGTCCCGCAGGAACGGCGGCGTGGGGGTGAGGCGGGCTCGAGGGTTCTTGAGGGGCTGCTGCTGCTCAGGCTCCTGCATCACTGACCTCCGGGTAGGAGCGGTGGTGGGCTGAGCCTAGAGCCGAGCGGGGGGCCCGGTCTCTCCCCTCCTGGGACCGAGCCCTCCGCTGCCCGGGCGTGACGACCGCTCTGACGTCGCACCCTGAGACCGAGGAGGGGGTCGGGGCCGGGCCTGATACGTCCGGCTGGAACCTTTGTCCGCAGCGTCGTCCCGCGGGGTCTCGGGGGTCCTCCCGGGGGTCCTCCCGGGCGTCCTCCCGGGCGTCCTCCCGGGGTACGACGAAGGGCCCGTCACGCGTGACGTGACGGGCCCTCAGGTCGGCGGAGGTGGAGGGATTTGAACCCTCGATGGGGTTGTTGCCCCAAACCCGATTAGCAGTCGGGCGCCATAGACCGGACTAGGCGACACCTCCCGGCCGGGGACAGGCTACCGGGCGGCTTCGGCGGGCCGCCAATCGACTCCGGGGCCGGGTCAGCGCAGGCGGCGGTAGCCGTGGCCCCGGTCGAGCCGGGACCGCAGGTCGTCGACGAAGACCTGGCGCGAGCCCTCGAGCACGCCGAGCGGGATCGTCGTCGTACGCCCGTCGCGCAGGCGGAGCACGACGCAGTCCTGGCCGGCGGAGGTGGTGGTGACCACGTCCTCCACGTCGCGCCAGCGGGCCTGCTTCACCCCGGCCCCGCGGAGCACGCGCACCTGGTAGCCGTCGTCGTCGAAGCGGACCATCGTGCGCATGCGACCCAGCCACGTCCCGGCGGTGACGAGCACGAGGGCGGCGAGGACCACGACGACGCTGAGGACGAGGCCCGAGACCGAGGCGACGACCGTCAGCGCGGCCACCCCGAAGACCACGACGCCGTTGACCAGCAGCAGGATGCCCATCGCCCGGACCAGCAGCGCCCGGTCGAACGCGTAGGCGGTCGTGGGGCGGGGTGCGCGGGGCTCGCGGGACTTGGGGGGCACGGGCATCGATTACAGCAGAGCGGGCGGGACCTGATCGGACCGGGTTCACGCAGCGGGCATTGTCCGACCGTCCCGGATCTGGACAAGCCGACACGCCGGTCCCACACTCGGATCACTCCCCACCACCCCCGCAGGCCCCCCGGAGGTGATCCGATGCAGCGACTCAACCTCGCCGTCGCAGGTCTCGAGCAGGCTCTCGTCTGTCCTCCCCCCGCGCCGCGCACGTGGCGACACGTGGTGCAGCAACGGATGGCGTCGGTCGGCGCCGCCCTCACCGCCGAGGAGGTGGTCGAGGAGTGCGCCGTCGCGGCGCGAGCCGGCCGCCTCCACCGTGAGCGGACCCGGCTGCTCGACCGGCTCGGCTCCCTCGGCACGCGCCTGACCGACGCGACGCCCGACGAGGACGCCGAGCGCCTGCGCCGCCACCTGCTGCGGCTCAGCCACGACATCAGCCACCACCACCAACGGGTGACGGACCTGGCCTACGACGCCGACGGACGTGACGTCGGCGGGTCCGAGTAGCTCAGCCCTCGATCCGGCTGAGCACGACCTCGGCCAGCACGTCGGGCGCCTGCTCGGGCAGCCAGTGGCTGAGACCCTCGAGCACGACCAGCTCGAACGGCCCGGTCGTCCACCGCTCCGCGAGCTCGGCCGTGCTCCGGCCCAGCGCGGTGTCGCCGGTGCTCCATACGTGGGTGACCGGCACCGACACCTTCTGCTGCCACATCGCGCGCGTGCGGCGGCCGGTGAGCGGGATCGCGCGGTACCACCCCAGGCCGCCCGGCAGCGCGCCGTACGCCACGACGTCGCGGAGCACCCCGTCGGCCTCCTGGTCGGTCATGCCGAACGCCAGCAGCTGCGCGACGAACCGCGCAGGCGCTCGGGTGGCCATGAGCTCGGTGACCCGCGGCAGCATGAAGAGCAGGACGTACCACGACTTGAGCAGCTGGGGTCCGGCCACCGCGCGGAGGTAGGCCGCCGGGTGCGGCACCGAGACCGAGGTGAGGGACCGCACGGCCGGGTGGCTGCCCGCCACGAGCCACGCGACCGCGGCTCCCCAGTCGTGGCCGACGAGGTGGACCGGCCGGCCGATCGCGTCGAGCAGGGCCGCGGCGTCGTCGGCCAGGAGCGGCAGGGCGTAGTCGCGCCGGCGGATGGGCCGTGCGCCCGGGGAGTAGCCCCGCTGGTCGGGGGCGATCGTGCGGAACCCAGCCGCGTGGAGGTGGGCGGCCACCTGGTCCCAGCTCGCGGCGCGCTGGGGGAAGCCGTGCAGCAGCACGACCACGTCGCCCTCGAGCGGCCCGGTGTCACGGACGTCGAAGGTGAGGCCCGCGCGGGTGAAGCTGGTGATCCGGTCCTCGCCGAGGGGCGGTGCGTCGGGGGTCGGCATCCCGGCAGCGTAGTCACGCGCCCGCGTGCCACGGCCGTCACCGCTGGACGGCGTACCTCGTGGCGACGAAGTCGCCCATCTGCCTCACCCCCAGCAGCCGGAGAGGCGCCCGGCGCGGCAGGAGCGGGGCACCGGCGCCCAGGACGACGGGGGTGAGCTGCACATGGACCTCGTCGAGCAGCCCGGCGTCGAGGAACTGGCCGGCCAGGTCGCCACCCCCGACGACCCAGACGTCCTTGCCCTCCGCGGCCTCGACGAGCCGTGGGTGGAGCCCGGCGACGTCACCGGACCAGGTCTCGACGCGACCCGCGGCGGGGAGCCGGAGCTCGCGGTGCGTGCACACCCAGGTGGGCTGCTCGTAGGGCCACTGCTCGCGCGACGACGGCTCGTGCGCCGCGACCCACTCGTAGGTGGTCGACCCCATCACCAGCGCACCGATGTCGGCGACGAACGTGGGGTAGGCGTCGGGATGGTCCTCGGGGAGCGCGTGGTCGGTGTCGACCAGCCAGTCGAGGGAGTTGTGCTGGTCGGCGATGAACCCGTCGACGCTGGAGGCGGTGTAGAAGATCGTGCGAGCCATCGACCCATCGTGTCGGTGCCCACCGACAAGATGGAAGACATGCCCGCCAGTGCTCCTCAGCCGGTCCGCCACGTCACCGACGACGAGCGTCGCGCGCGGCTGGCGCGGAGGCACGGGCTCCACGCCGACCACCGGTTGTCCTCGGTGGAGGAGGTGGTCGGCGCGATGACCGTGCTGCACGCGACCGAGGCGGCGAGCGTCCACCTCGCGGTCGCCGCCCGCAGCGACCGGTCGGTCGCCGACGTCGAGCGGGCGCTCTACGACGACCGGTCGGTGGTCAAGCAGCTGGCGATGCGCCGGACCCTCTTCGTCTTCCCGCGCTCGCTCCTGCCCGCGGCGCTCGCGAGCTCGTCCGCGCGGGTCGCCGTCACCGAGCGGGCGCGCCACGCTGGCATGCTCGAGAAGGCCGGCCACACCGACGACGGCGCCACCTGGTTGCGCGAGGCCGAGGCCGCGTTCCTCACGGTCCTGGCCGACGGCGAGGCGCGGACGACGGCCGAGGTGCGCGCGGCTACACCCGACCTCGACGTGCTGGTCGACCCCGCTCCGGGCAAGTCCTACAGCTCCCCGACCCCGGTGGCGCCCTGGATCATGACGCACCTCGCCGCCGACGGCCTGCTCGTGCGCGGTCGCAACGCAGGGCACTGGCGGATCAACAAGCCGACCTGGACCCTGATGGAGACCTGGCTCGGCGAGGTCCCGTCGCGGCCCGACCCCGACGAGGGCTACGCCGCCCTGGTGGCCGGCTGGCTGCGCACGTTCGGTCCCGGCACCGAGGGCGACCTGCAGTGGTGGCTCGGCGACACCAAGGCCGTCGTACGCCGGGCCCTCGCCGGCCTCGGAGCCGTCCCGGTCTCGCTCGACTCGGGAGCGGTCGGGTGGGTCCTGCCCGACGACGTCGCCCCGGTCCGACACGTGTCCGCGTGGGCCGCGCTCCTGCCGGTCCTCGACCCGACGGTCATGGGCTGGAAGGCCCGCGGCTTCTACCTCCCCGACCCCGACCGCCACACCGACCGGGCCGGCAACATCGGTGCCACCGCCTGGTGGGACGGCCGCGTCGTCGGGGCGTGGTTCCAGTCCCCCGACGGACGGGTGCACGTGTCGGTCGAGAGCGAGGTCCCCGCGGCCGGCCGGCGGGCGCTGGAGGCCGAGGCCGCCCGGCTGACCGAGTGGCTCGACGGCGAGGTGGTCGGGACGATCTACAACTCGGTGGCCGCGCGCGAGGCGCGGGCCGCGTTGGGCTGACCCGCGGGCCGCCCCGGGCCGCAGCACGTTCTCCCCATCTTTCGAACTGGTGTTCGCTTGTGGTCCAGCGTGTGCTATGCTCTCCTCAGAGCCCGGAGATCTCGAGCCAGACGCCGCCGTCAGAGCGGACCACCTGCGCCATCTCGGGGGTATGGGCTCAGCTGCGATGGTTCGAACGGTGATCTAGCCCGGTGAGGGCCCCCGGAGCGGCGACCAGCAGACACACGCGCCCGTGTGACTGTCCTGTCGCCGATCCGTGGAGGAGGCCCGCAGCGTGACCCAGTCCCTGCCGCAGCCGTCCTCCTCCGCCGTGCCCGAGCACCCGGTGCTGACCGCGCTGGACGCGATCGAGACCGCGTTGGTCTCGGTCGTCCAGGTCAACCCGGCGTTCATGCGCACCGAGACCAAGGCCCTCGCCCTGAGGAGGCTCGCACGGGCCGAGGCGCAGGTGGTCGAGCTGCGGATGCGGATCATGGCCGACGCGGACGACGTGGCCGCAGACGTCGCAGCCCGGGACGTCGCGGGGTGGTACTCCCAGGCCACCCGCACCGAGACCGCTGCGGCCAAGGCCGACGCCGGGCTCGCAGCCGACCTCGACCGCCGGTGGACAGCAGTGGCCGCGGCGATGAGGACCGGGGACGTGTCGCTGGCCCAGGCGCGGACGATGGCCCGCTCGCTCCAGGGGCTGGCGCCGTGGGTCGACGCCGAGGTCCTCGAGAAGGCGGAGGCCCACCTGGTCGCCCTCGCTGCGGACCACGGCCCGCGACAGCTGGCCGCGCTCGGCCGCAAGATCCTCGAGGTCGTGGCCCCCGAGGTCGCCGAGGAGGTCGAGGCCCGTCGCCTGGCCGCGCTCGAGACCGACGCCGAGGAGGGCGCGACCCTGCGGCTGCGCCGCAAGGCCGACGGGCGCATCGCGTTCACCGGCGAGATCGACGAGGTGTCCGGCACGCGGTTCGCGGTCTACCTCGAGGCCTTCACCAACCCGCGCAAGGCCAGCACGCTCGACCCGACCGACGGTGCCAGCGGCGACGACGGCACCCTGACCAGCCACCCCGACCCGGTCCAGCGGCTCCCGCGCCCGCGTCGGCTGGGGCAGGCGTTCTGCACGTTCCTCGAGACCGTCGACCCCCAGCGGCTGCCCGTCCACGGCGGCAACGCCACCCAGATCGTCGTCACGATCGACTACGACGCGCTGTGCAAGGAGCTCGGCACCGCCGAGGTGCTCACCACCGCCGCGATCCCCGGCGGCCTCGTCGACGGCGTCTCCGCGACGAGCAACCAGCTCACGGCCGCGCAGACCCGGCGCCTGGCCTGCAACGCCCAGATCCTCCCCGTCGTCCTCGGCGGCAAGTCCCAGATCCTCGACTATGGCTACAACCGGCGGCTGTTCTCACCGGCCCAGCAACGAGCCCTGCTCCTGCGCGACCGGACCTGCCGCGCCGAGGGCTGCGACGTCCCCGGCACCTGGGCGGAGGCCCACCACTGGCTCCCGTGGGGCCGGTTCGGCAAGACCGACATCGACAACGCCGTCCTGCTCTGCAGCCACCATCACCACCGCGCCCACGACGACCGCTACCTCGCCGTCCGGCTGCCCAACGGCGACGTCCGCTTCAACCGCCGCAGATAGGCCGACCTGACCCGGGGCGTCCACCCATCTCGACGTCACCGTCCGAGCGACGATGCTGCTCGTCGCCGCACAGCACGTCGTCAACGACCGAGCACGGAGGTGCCTCGTGTACGTCCCGCCCTTCAACGCCATGGACGAGGAGGATCGGATGCGTGCGTTCGTCGCCCAGAGCGGCGCGGCGCAGCTGGTCACGGTCGGCGCCGACGGCTACCCCGTGGCGACGCTGCTCCCGATCATCTGGAGCGGGACGCGTCGTCCCCACCTGGAACTACTCAGCCGTCGAGCTCAGGGCACCGTCGAGGTCTTCCACGACGTCCACCGGTTGCGCGAGGCCGTCACCCGGCTCACGGCCAAGCTGAGCCAGAACCGTTCGTCCGCCGACCAGGACGGCGTCGTCGCCGGGCTGCTCGCGGAGCCGGACGCCGCCAGCCACGCGGTGGCCGAGGAGATGCGGGCTGGGCCGCCAGGATTCACGCCAACGTCGCGAGGTCGGTGTTGGCACCACACACCACGAGCGCGACCTTCTCGCCCTCGGCCGGGACGTAGCCGCCGGAGGTGAGGGCGGCGTACGCCGTGGCAGCGCCGGGCTCTGACGGGAGGCGGAAGTCCTGCCACAGGCGGGTGCGGGCCCGGAGGATCTCGTCCTCGGTGACCAGGACCGAGACGGGCGCTTCGGCCCGGGTGGCGGCGAACGCCAGCTCGCCGAGGCGGCGTGCGCCGAGGGAGTCGGCTGCCACGCCGCCGACCTCGACGTCGACCGGTTCGCCGGCGGCCAGGGCGGCGTGCAGGGTCGGGCAGCGCTCGGGCTCGACGGCGACCATGCGGGCCCGACCGAGCGCGGAGGCGGCGATGCCGGCGTACAGCCCTCCACCGCCGACCGCGACGACGATCGTGTCGATGCCCGGCTCGTCCTCGAGGATCTCCTCGGCGATCGTGCCCGCACCGGCCGCGACCTCGAGCTGGTCGTAGGCGTGCAGCAGCACCGCCCCGTGCTCCTCGGCGAACCGCACCGAGGCCAGGTGCGCCTCGGCGAACTCAGCGCCCACGGGTCGCACCTCGGCGTCGTAGGCCCGGATGCGGTCGACCTTGACCTGCGGCGCCGCCTCGGGCACGAACACCGTGCACCGCACGCCGAGCTCGCGCGCGGCGAAGGCCTGCGCCAGGCCGGCGTTGCCACCGGAGGCGATGACCACCCCGCCCCCGCCGATCTCGCCGGCCTCGAGCCCGGCGAGCTGGCGGTTGAACGCGCCACGGGTCTTGAAGACGCCGCAGTGCTGGAGGAGCTCGCACTTCATCCAGACGGAGTCCCGCTGCGCCGGCGGCAGCAAAGGCGTACGACGGACCCGGCCGTCGATGCGACGGGCGGCGTCGAGCACGTCCTGGCGGGTGACCCTCACGCGTCGCGGTAGCGCAGGGCCTGCGCGGCCCGGGTGCCGACCTCGTCGACGCCGGCCGGCTCGGCGCCCTTGGTCCAGTCCTCGGGGTCGGCGGCGTACTGCGTGCCGTAGGCCGCGGTGTCGCGCTGGATGCGCCAGCCCTCGGCGAGCGGGCCGAGGTCGAGGGCGTCGTAGCCGAGCTCGTCGAGCAGCTCGGTGACGTTCTTCTTGGCGTCCGCGTCGTCGCCGGCGATGGCCAGCGCGCTGCGGTCCTCGGCGCCCGAGGGACGAGCGAGCGTCGCGAGGTGCTGGAAGAAGATGTTGTTGAAGACCTTCACCACGTGGCTCTCGGGCAGGTGCGCCTGCAGCAGCTCGGAGGTGGTGGTCGACTCGTCCTCGAGCTCGGCGATCTCGCCGTCGCGCTGCGGGTAGTAGTTCATGGTGTCGAGCACGGTCTTGCCGCGCAGCGGCTCGACGGGCACGTCGCGGTAGGCCTTGAGCGGGATCGTCACGAGCACGACGTCGCCGGCCTCGGCCGCCTCCTCGGCGGTGGCGGCGCGGGCGTGGTCGCCCAGGCTCTCGACCAGGTCGGTCAGGGTCTCGGGACCCCTGCTGTTGCTGAGCACCACGTCGTGTCCCGCGTCGATCGCCAGGCGCGCGACCGTGGTGCCGATGTTGCCGCTTCCGATGATTCCCCAGGTGGTCATGAGGTGTGGAACACCCAGGCCCAGGGCGTCATTCCTCGGGCGCCACCTCGACGAGGTCAGGAGGCGGTCGGCCGGCTGCACGACGTACGCCATGGAGGGATGGGACGCCCGGCCGACGGGCAAACCGCTGGCGCCGGCCGCCCGTGACCCGTAGGACTGAGCCATGGCCTGCTCCGTCTCGCACACCACCATCGACTGCCTGGACGACCGCGCATCCACCTCGACGTGCGCCCCCGGGAGCGGACGCGCGACGAGGAGGTGACTGCGCTCCTGGCGTACGGCGCCTTCCTGCACGCCGACCACCGCGGCATCTGCGGACCCGGCAGCGGATGGGTGACGCTGGCCGACCCCGAGGGCAACCTGTTCTGCGTGCTGAGGTCCGAGGCGGAGCTCTGAGGCGCGCCGGTTAACGTCGGGACATGGCATACCGCGCGGCCGAGGACCGCTACGACTCGATGGACTACCGCTTCACCGGGCGGAGCGGCCTGAAGCTCCCGGCGATCTCGCTCGGGCTGTGGCAGAACTTCGGCACCGACCGGCCCGAGAAGACCCAGCGCGCGATCCTGCGGCGGGCCTTCGACCGCGGTGTCACGCACTTCGACCTGGCCAACAACTACGGCCCGCCCTACGGCCGCGCGGAGGAGAACGTCGGCCGCTACCTCGCCGAGGACTTCAAGGGCCTGCGCGACGAGCTGGTCATCTCCACCAAGGCCGGGTGGGACATGTGGCCGGGTCCCTACGGCCAGGGCGGCGGGTCGCGGAAGTACGTCCTCGCCTCGCTCGACCAGTCGCTGAAGCGGATGCAGCTGGACTACGTCGACATCTTCTACAGCCACCGGTTCGACCCGGAGACGCCGGTCGAGGAGACGATGCGGGCGCTGGACACCGCGGTGCGGTCCGGCCGCGCGCTCTACGCCGGCATCTCGTCGTACTCGGCGGCGAGGACGCGCGAGGCCGCCACGATCGCCCGTGAGCTCGGCACGCCGCTGCTCATCCACCAGCCGTCGTACTCCATGCTCAACCGCTGGATCGAGGCGCCCACCGACGGTGGCCAGAGCCTGCTCGACGAGCTCGAGGAGCAGGGCATGGGGTGCATCGTGTTCACCGCTCTCGCCCAGGGCCTGCTCACCGACCGCTACCTCGAGGGCGTGCCCAAGGACTCGCGCGCCGCCCGCGAGGACTCGACGCTCGCAGGCCTCGAGGACGACGTCCTCGACCGCGTCCGTGCGTTGAACGAGATCGCGAAGCGTCGCGGGCAGAAGCTCGCCCAGCTCGCCCTCCAGTGGGCGCTGCGCGACCCGCGCGTCACGAGCGCGGTCATCGGCGCCTCTTCTGTCGAGCAGCTCGACACCAACCTCGACGCCCTCGACGCGCCGCCGCTCACCCAGGAGGAGCTCGACGAGATCGACCGGCACGCGGTCGACTCGGGCGTGAACCTGTGGGCCAAGCAGACCGAGGAGTGACCGACCCGGTCGAGACCGCGCTGCTGATCACGGTCCCCGCCGCAGAGCCGGTCGTCGGCCGGCACCGGAGCCGCCTGGACCGTGCCGCTCGCGTGGGCGACCCCGCGCACGTGACCGTCGTCTTCCCCTTCGTGCCGTTCGCGGCGCTGCGCGAGGCCGACCTGGCAGCCCTGACCGACGTGGCGCGGGCGGTCCCGGCGTTCACCCTCCACCACCACACGGTCGAGGACCTCCGGGTCGCGGAGACGGCGGTCGTCCGGCAGCTGCCGGTGACCCAGCGGGTCGAGGCGATCTCGCTGTGGGCGGGGCCGTCGCTGCTCACCGAGGAGCCCGGCTGGCGTCAGGTCGGGTCGTTCCCGCTGGGCAGAGCTCGACCGGCGGGACTGCTCGACGTACCGGTCGGCAGCGACCACCGCAGCTGGTCACACCCGAGTGACACCAGGGGCTGGTGCGCTCACCCGACCGGGTGGACACTGGCCCCCATGAGCGACACCCTCGGTGCGCATCTCGCGCGCGCCATCGCCGACAAGGACGAGTCCGGGATGCGGGCGCTGCTCGCCCCCGAGGTGGACTTCCGGGGGCTCACCCCGGGACGCACGTGGGAGGGCAGCAGCCCCGACGAGGTCGTGGACACCGTCCTCGGCCACTGGTTCAAGGAGTCCGACCGCATCGTCGGCGACACCGTCACCGAGGGCGAGGTGGTCGGCGACACCGAGCGCGTGAGCTATCGCTTCGACCTCGAGAACGCCGACGGGTCGCACGTGGCCGAGCAGCAGGTCTACTACCGGAGCACGCCCGAGGGAGACCGCATCGGCTACCTGCGCGTCCTCTGCTCGGGGTTCCGGCCACGATGACCCAGCCGCCGGGCTACACCGTGCGCCCCGCCAACGAGGCGACCTGGGAGGACCTCCGAGTCCGTGTTCGGCGACCGCGGTCCGGGTCCGCGGTGCTGGTGCCAGCGCTACCGCCTCGGACCGGGCGAGTCCTTCGGCAGTTTCCCCGCGGAGGAGCGGGCAGCCCGGCTGCGCGACCAGACCAGCTGCGGCGACCCCGGCGCCGGCACCACGTCCGGGCTCGTGGCCTACGACGTGGCCGAGCCGGTCGGGTGGTGCGCGGTCGCCCCGCGCTCGTCGTACGACGGGCTGGTGCGGGTCTTCCGCGTGCCCTGGGAGGGCCGTGACGAGGACCGCGAGGACGACTCGGTGTGGGCGGTGACGTGCCTGTTCGTCCGGTCCGGTCGGCGCCGGCGCGAGGTCAGCCGTGCTCTCGCCGCGGCGGCCGTCGAGCACGCCCGGGCCGGCGGGGCACGGGCGATCGAGGCCTACCCGCTCACGCGCACCGACGTGATCAGCGAGGAGCTGCACGTCGGGACGGTCGCGACGTTCGCCGCGGCCGGGCTGGCCGAGGTCGCCCGGCCCGGGTCGCGCCGGGCGGTCATGCGCCTCGACCTCTGAGCGACCGCACCGCCTCGAGCATCTCGGCCACCGACCCCGACGGGTCGGTGATCGGCATCTGCACGTGGCGCACGACGCCCTCGTCGTCGAGCAGCAGGCTCTGCCGCTTGTAGCGCTCGCCGCTTCCGCGGCGCGGAAGACCGGCACGGGTTCGAGTTCGGCGGATCCGGTTCGAGTACGGCGGATGCGGACACCTCTGGGCGGCGTACTCGTGTCGGGAGCCGCCGAACTGGTCCCCGATCCGCCGAACTCGTCGCCGCCTCGCGGCCACCGGGGCAGGGGTCCGTGACCCACGGCGCGGAGCCCGAACACTGGCGCCACTGTCAGCGCTGGTGGCGCAGGAACTGCCCGAAGTGCGGCACCGTGAAGGCGACCGAGCCGCGCTCGGCGGAGTAGATCAGGCCCTTCTTGATCAGCCCGTCGCGGGCCGGCGACAGCGACTGCGGCCGACGGCCGAGCGACTTGGCGATGTCGGCGGTGGTGACCCGGTCGGGGGCACCGGGCTCGGCCCCGAGGTCGGCCATCGTGCGCATGTAGTCGCGCTCGGCCGGGGTGGCCCGGTCGTAGCGCGAGCCGAAGAAGCCGACCGCCAGCTCGGCCTCGGCCTCGGGCGAGGCCGCCGCCACGTCGTCGGGGCGGATCGGGCTGCCGACCGCGACGTCCCAGGTGACCTTGCCGTAGGCCTGCACGAAGTAGGGGTAGCCGTCGGTCAGCTCGTAGAGCGCGTCGAGCGCCTCGGGCTCGTAGGCGACGCCCTCCTCGGCGGCGGGCACGAGCCAGGCCCGGTCGGCCATCTCGCGCGGGAGCCGGTCGACCGAGACGTAGCGGAACAGCCGCTCGGCGTAGGACTTCGACGCCGACAGCACGACCGGCAGGTGGGGCAGCCCGGCGCCGACGACCACGAGCGGGGCGCCCTGCTGGCTGATCTCGTGGACCGCGCCGCAGATCGCCGCCAGCTCCTCGGACGCGATGTCCTGCATCTCGTCGACGAACAGGCCGATGCCCACGCCCAGGTCGCGACCGAGCTCGGCGACGTCGGAGAACAGCTCGACCAGGTCGAGCTCGAGGTCACCGGAGTCGGCGCGGCCACGGGCGGCGGGGACGTCGGTCGGCGGCTGCCAGCGCACGCCCTTGCGGTCCTTGAGCTCGGTCTTGAGCGCGAAGGCCTTGAGCACGCTCGCGACCTCGTCGACCCGGTCGGGGTCGCGGTGCCGGTGGGCGACCTCGCGGACGGCGGCGTGGGTGGCCTGGGCGATCGGCAGCCGGATCGACTGGTCGGGGCGGGCCTCGATCTTGCCGGTGCCCCAGGCGCGCTTGACCGCCTGGCTGCGCAGGGCGTTGAGCAGCACGGTCTTGCCGACGCCCCGCAGCCCGGAGACGACCATGGACCGCTCCGGGCGCCCGGCGGCGACCCGCTCGAGGGTCACCTCGAACTGCTGCAGCTCCCGGTCGCGGCCGGCGAGCTCGGGCGGGCGCTGGCCGGCGCCGGGGGCGTAGGGGTTCCTGATCGGGTCCACGATCAGACGGTATGGCGCGCTCTAGCGCGATCCGTAGATTTGGCTAGCGAGCGTGATCGTGTCGCAGCGCTGCGACTCGCGAGGGATCGCTAGGCATGTCTAGCCCCAGCGCTAGACATCGCCAGCGGACGGGAGATCCCCCTCGAGCCCCGCCTGCAGGGCGGCGATCAGCGTGGGCACCTCGCTCACCCGGAGCCGGAAGGTGCCGGTGCACCGGCCCTCGCGCCACAGCGACAGCACGACGAGGTCGACCTCGCGGTGCCAGGTCAGGCGCAGCGTGCGCTGCTCGCCGCGGTCGTCGAGGAAGAGCTCCCCGGACCGTGCGGACGCGATCTGCGTCCCGATCCCCTGCGCGCCGGCCATGGCCCATCGTCGCCCACGGACCTGGCCCCTGACCAGCCCCCGGCTGAGCGGGCCCTGTGGGGACGACAAGCGTTCGGCAACCGGTCCCCAAGCGCCGGGGGCGACGGTGTGCCCGTCCCGACCGGGACGAGACCGATCCACCCACCCCACACCCGAGGAGCACACCATGATCACCATCGAGCACCTGCAGGGCTTCCTGTCGATGCACGCCGGCTTCCGCGCCGAGTTCGGGCGTCTGGCCGAGGCCGCCCGGGCGCCGCGCGACGAGGCGCACGCCGCCCTCATCGAGGACCAGGTCGGCCTCGTCCTCGACATCCTCCACGCCCACCACACCCACGAGGACGTCCACGTCTGGCCGTTCCTCCTGCAGGCCGCACCGGAGGCCGCCGAGGACCTCGAGGCGCTGGAGTCCGAGCACGCGGTGCTCGACCCGCTGATCGCCCGGGCGAGCGACCGCAGCCTCCCGCTGCCCGAGCGGGCCGCCGACCTCGCCGCGCTGCACGCCCACCTCAACGCGCACCTCGACCACGAGGAGCGCACGGCGGTGCCGCTGATCCTCGCCCACTGGACGCCCGAGATGATGGAGCAGGACCGGCGCCAGGCGATGCAGGAGATCGGGCTGCGACGCACCCCCGTCGTGTTCGGCTGGATCTTCAGCTGCCTGACCGCGACCGAGCGGGAGGCCGCCCTGGCGCAGCACCCCGCCGTCGTGCGCGTCCTGCACCGGATGTTCTGGTGGCCGGCCCACCAGCGGCGGATGGTCGCGCTCTACGGCACCGCGGAGCCGGCGCTCCCCCTCCCGCCCAACCTCGCCGGCGCTCGCTGACGGGGGGTGGAGGAGACGACGCGGACGGCCGGGAGGGTGACCATCGGCCCGGGGCGCAGGGGTGCGCGGGTTCCTAGGATGTGCCGCGTGCGGCTCAACCTGCTCGGACCCGCTGAGCTCCTGCGCGCCGACGGCCCGGTGCCGATCGGCAGCCCGAAGGAACGCGCCCTCCTGACCCTCCTCGCTCTCCACGCCGACCGCGTGCTGCCCGTCGACACGCTCGCGGACCGGCTCTGGGGCGAGGACCAGCCCCGCTCTCCCAAGAGCGGCATCCAGGTCTACGTCTCCCACCTGCGGCGCGTGCTCGAGCCGGCGACCGGACCGCCGCAGGTGCTGGTCAGCTCCTACACCGGCTACGCGCTCATGACCGAGCAGCTCGACCTCGACCTGCGCGAGGCCGAGCAGCTGGTCGCCACCGGACGCCAGCTGGCCGGTGAGGACCGTGCGGCCGAGGCGCTGGCGGCGTACGACGCGGCGCTGGCCCTGTGGCGCGGCGAGGTCCTCGTCGACGTCCGCGACCAGGAGTGGGCCCGCGCGTCCGCCGAGCGGCTGGAGGACCTGCGCCGCTGCGCGGTGGAGGAGCGCGCCGCGATGCAGCTGCAGCTGGGGCGCCAGGCCGAGGCCGTGCCCGCCCTGGAGGAGCTCGTGGAGCAGGACCCGCTGCGCGAGCGCGCCTGGGAGCTGCTGGCCCGCGGCTACCACGCCTCCGCCCGGCAGGCCGACGCGCTCGGGGCGGTGCGCCGGGCCACGCAGGTGCTCGCCGAGGAGCTCGGGCTCGATCCCGGGCCCGCGCTGCGCGAGCTCGAGGCCGCCATCCTCCGTCAGGAGCTGGACCCGCCGACACCACCGGCCGCCCCACCCCCCGCCCCACCCGCCACCTCCCACGTGCCGCCTCACTCCGCACGTGCGCAGCACCGGCTGGTCGGCCGCGAGGACGAGCTGGTGACCCTGCTCGACCTGGTCCGCGGCGCGACGGCCGGGACCGACCCCAGCGCGCTCGTGCTCGGCGACCCCGGCGTCGGCAAGTCGGCGCTGGTCGAGGAGCTGGCGGCGCGCGCAGGGCTGCCCGTGCTGTGGGGCCGCAGCCCCGACCACGGCGCCGTCCCCCCGCTGTGGCCGTGGGAGCAGGTGCTGCGCGGTCTGGCCTCCCTGCGTCCCGAGGTCGAGGCGCCCGCCGAGGTCCGCGCCCTCATCGAGGGCACCCTGGTCACCCCCGAGGCCGGCGAGAGCGACGGGGCACGGCTGCGGTTCTACGACGCCGTGGTCGCTCACCTGGCCGCGACCGGACCTCTCCTGGTCGTGCTCGAGGACCTCCACGCCGCCGACGCCCCCACCCTCCGGCTGCTCGAGCACGCCGTCGCCGCCCGGGTCCCGGGCCTGGCGGTGGTCGGCACCGCGCGCAGCCACGAGGCCTCGGCGATGTCGTCGACGATGTCGCGGCTGGCCCACCTCGGCACCCGCCGTGTCGAGCTGGGCGGTCTCGGCGTGGACGACGTACACCGCCTGCTGGCGGACCTGGGCTGCGAGACCGGACCCGGTGGACCCGACGCCCCCGACGTGCTCGCCCGCACGGGTGGCAACCCGTTCCTGGTCACGCAGGTCGCTCTGTCCGGCACCGAGGTGCCGCAGGCGGTGCGCGACGTCGTCGCCCACCGGGTCGCCTCGCTCGGCGAGCAGGCCACGGCGGTGCTCGAGGCCGCGGCCGTCGTCGGCGACGAGGCGCAGGCCTGGGTGGTCGCCGAGGTCGCCGGCGTGCCGATGGTCGAGGCCGTCGAGGTGCTGGACGCGGCGGAGCGCGCCGGGCTCGTGCGCGCCTCGGGCTCGGGCGCGGGTGCCCTCACCGTGCGCTTCGCCCACAGCCTCCTGGTCGACGCCCTCCTCGCCCGCCGCAGCAGCGCGTGGCAGGCGCTGGCGCACGAGCGGTGCGCGGTCGCGCTGACCCGCGTCTTCGGCGACCGCGACGACCGCCACGCCGCCATCGCCCGGCACTGGGTCGCGGCCGCCGAGCTGGGCCCCGCGCAGGCCGCGGCCGCGGCCGAGTTCTGCGCCCGGGCGGCCCGGGCGGCGATGAACCGCCGGGCCGCGGAGGCCGCGGTCCCCCTGTGGCAGGAGGCGGTCGCCGCCGACGCGGTCGCCGGCGGCGACCCCGGCACGTCCTTCGAGCTGCTGCTCGGGCTGGCCGACGCCGCACACGCGGCCGGCCTGCTCGGCGACGCCCGGGAGGTCGTGGTCCGCGCCCTCGCGCTGGCGGACGAGCGCCACGACGCCGAGCAGGTCGTGCGGGCGCTCGACGCCTTCGCGGGGCACGGCGTGTGGATCCCGTTCCAGGACGCCGAGGAGGCCCAGCGGCTGGTCGCCCGGCTCGAGAGCGCGCTCGACCGGCTCCCTCCCGACTCCCCCGCCCAGGTGCTCGGGCGCGGGGTCCGCATGATGCTGTGGGGCGCGATCGGCGAGGAGGAGGCGGTCGCCGCGGACCTGCGGGTGCTGCACGCGGAGTCGCACGCGCTCGACCCCGACCTCTCACGGCGCGTCGCCTACCACGCCGTGGTGGCCTGCCGCGGTCCCGGCCTGGTCGAGGAGCGAGGGCTCGCGGCGCAGTGGCTGCGCGGCCTCGTGCGCGGGCACACGGTCCTCGGTGTCGTCGCCGACCTGCAGGCGACGACGTACGCCGCGGAGCAGGGCGACCTGGACCACGCGCGTCGCGTGGTGGCCGACCTCGAGCGGCGGACCGCGGACCTGCGCGACCCCACCCTGGCCCGGCAGGTCCTCTCCGCCCGGGTGGGCCTGATGATCAACGACGGGCTGCACGACGAGGCCTGGGAGCGCCTGGACGAGGCGGCTGCGGCGCCGACCCCGCTGGCGGAGTTCTTCGCCATCGACGAGTGGGGGCAGCGGGCTCACCTGCGCTGGGAGCAGGGCCGTCTGCACGAGCTGGCCGACGCGATGGACTACGGCCTCCAGGTGCTGGGGGTGACCGGCTTCGCCTACGCCCGCGGCCTGGCCCACCTCGAGGTGGGCGAGCCCGAGCCTGCCCGCGAGCTGGTCGCCGTCCCGCTTCCCCGCCGTGACTACACCCGCGCGTCGGCGACGGTCGTCCGGGCCGCGCTCGCGGTGGCGCTCGGTGACCGTGAGGTGCTCGAGGACTCGCGGCGCGTGCTCACGCCGCACGCCGGGCGGCTGGTCGTCACCGGTCAGCTCTCCGGCGTCTTCGGCGCCTACGACGGCATCCTCGGCGAGGTCTGCCTGGCCCTGGGCGACGTGGACGCGGCCCGCCGGCACCTGACCGCCGCGCTGGAGCTGCTCGAGCGCACGGGCAACGTGCAGTGGACCGCCCGAGCACGCACCGCGCTCGACGCCTGCTCCTAGACTCGGCCGCATGCCGGAGCTGCCCGAGGTGCACGCACTCGCCGCGGACCTGCGCACGCGCCTCGCCGGCCGTGCGATCGCCCGAGTCGACCTGGCCGCGTTCAGCGCCCTCAAGACCTACGACCCGCCGCTGTCCGCCCTGTCGGGAGCGATGGTCGACTCGGTCTCGCGCCACGGCAAGTTCCTCGACCTCGAGGCCTCCGGGCTGCACCTGCTGGTCCACCTGTCGCGGGCCGGATGGATCCGCTGGCGCGACGAGGTCCCCGCGCTCCCGCCCAAGCCGAGCTCCAAGTCGCCGCTGGCGGCGCGCATCGTGCTGGACGACGGCTCGGGGCTCGACATCACCGAGGCCGGGACCCGCAAGCGGCTGGCGATCTACGTCGTGAAGGACCCCCTCGAGGTGCCCGGCGTCGCCTCGCTCGGCCCCGACCCGATGACCGAGGACTTCACCGTCGACGAGCTCGCCGAGATCCTCCGCGGCCAGGGCCGCAGCCAGATCAAGGGTGTGCTGCGCCACCAGGGCACGATCGCCGGCATCGGCAACGCCTACAGCGACGAGATCCTGCACGCGGCCAGGATGAGCCCCTTCGCGCCGGCGTCCGGGATCCTGGAGGACCCCGAGAAGCTCCACGGCCTCTACACCGCGCTGCGCACCACCCTGGCCGACGCGGTCACCCGCTCCGAGGGCCTGCACGCCGCCGAGCTCAAGGGCGAGAAGAAGTCCCACCTCGCCGTCCACGGCCGCACCGGCCAGCCGTGCCCGGTCTGCGGCGACACGGTGCGCGAGGTGTCCTTCGCCGACTCCTCGCTGCAGTACTGCCCGACCTGCCAGACCGGCGGCAAGCCCTTGGCCGACCGGCGCACCTCGAAGTTCCTGAAATAGGGCTCAGACCGACTGGCGGGCACGGTAGGCCGCGGCGGCGTTGCGGTTGGTGCAGGTCGCCGAGCAGTAGCGCTTGGAGCGGTTGCGCGACAGGTCGAGGGCGAGCGCCTCGCAGGTCTCGTCGGCACAGACGGCCAGGCGGGAGTGCTCGTCGGCGCGGATCACGTCGAGCATCGCCATCGCGGTCTCGACCCGGATCCGGCGGGCCAGCGGCTCGTCGTCGCCGACAGCATGCAGGTGCCAGTCGAGCGCGTCGTGGCGGACCAGGCGCGGCACGGCCTGCTCCTCGGCGAGGATGCCGTTGACCAGCGCCACCGCCTCGTCGCGGGGCGCCAGGAGCAGGGCGCGCAGCTCGGGGCGCAGCTCGCGCACGGCGGCGAGCTCGGCCGCGGTGCCGTCGTGACGGCCGGTGTAGCCGTGGTGCGAGAAGAACGCCGCGAGCTCACCGGTCGTCGTCAGCGTCTCGGGCTCCTCCGCGGAGTTGACCAGCGCGACGGCTGCCCGGAGGGCGTCCTCGACGTCATGGGCGAAAGTCACGTTGACACCTTACGCGAGCGGGCCTACCGTCAGGTCCCATGAGCACGTTGACCCATGACGAGGTGACCCTCCCCGCACCCTCGGCCCTGTCGCGGGGCCTCGGGCTCGCGGTCGTCTCGGCGGCGAGCTTCGCCCTGTCGGGACCGCTGGCGACCGGGCTCATCCGCACGGGGTGGACCCCCGGGTCGGTCGTGCTCCTCCGCGTCGCGCTCGCGGCCCTGGCCCTCGCCCCGCTCGGGGTCCGGGCGATGCGCGGCCGCTGGGCGGTCCTGCGCGCCTCGTGGCGCCTGGTCACGGCGTACGGCGTGCTGGCGGTCGCGGGCGCGCAGCTGTGCTACTTCTCCGCGGTCGCCCGGATGGACGTCGGGCCGGCGCTGCTGATCGAGTACACCGCTCCCGCGGCCGTGGTCCTGTTCCTCTGGGCGGCGCACGGCGAGCGACCCGGCCGGCTCACCGTCGCCGGTGCCGTGATCGCCGCGGCCGGCCTGGTGCTCGTGCTCGACCTGCTGTCGGGGGCGTCCCTCGACCCGGTCGGGGTGCTGTGGGCGCTGGGCGCGATGGTCGGCGCCGCGTCGTACTTCGTGATCAACGGGCACGACGGCCTCGACCTCCCGCCGCTCGCCCTGGCGACCGCCGGGCTGGTCGTCGGCGCGGTCGTGCTCGGGCTCGCAGGCCTCGTGGGGGCGCTGCCGATGGGCGCCTCGACCGCGGCGGCCGACTACCGCGGCGTCGAGGTGGCGTGGTGGCTGCCGGTGCTCGCGCTCGGACTGGTGACCGCCTCCCTGGCCTACGCCTCCGGGGTCGCGGCCGGGCGGCTGCTGGGCTCGCGGCTCTCGTCGTTCGTCGCGCTGCTCGAGGTGCTCTGCGCGGTGCTGTTCGCCTGGCTGCTGCTGGGCCAGCTGCCCGGGGCCGTGCAGCTCGGCGGCGGTGCGCTCGTGCTCGCCGGCGTCGTGCTGGTCAAGCTCGGGGAAGGGCCCACCGCGGCTCCGGCACCTCCAGTGCTGCCGGCAGCAACCGTGTGAGGTAGGTCGAGCGCGGCACCTCCCCCACCCCGAGCGAGGCGAGGTGGGGGGTCGACCACTGCACGTCGAGCAGCCGGTCGGGCTCCCCGTCGCGCAGCAGGTCGACGAGCCCGAGGAGGGCGACCTTGCTCGCGTCGCGCGCGGTGTGGAACATCGACTCGCCCGCGAAGAGGCCGCCGAGGCAGACGCCGTAGAGCCCGCCCACCAGCTCGCCGTCCGACCACGCCTCCACCGAGTGGGCCAGGCCGAGCTCGTGGAGCCGGGAGTACGCCGCGACGAAGTCCCGGTCGATCCACCCGCCCTCACGAGCCGGGTCGGCGCACCCGAGCACCACCTCGGTGAACGCGGTGTCCAGGCGCACGTCGTAGCGTCGCGCGCTCTGTCGCAGCGACCGGGTCACGCGCAGGCCGTCCAGCGGGAGGACGCCGCGCTCGGCCGGCGACCACCACGTCGGAGGCGCGCTCCGCCGGCGGGCGCGGGGGTCGGGCATCGGGAAGAGGCCGAGGGAGTACGCGCGGACGAGGGTCTCCGGGGCGAGGTCCGCCCCCGCGCACACCAGGTCGCCCACACCCCCGTCGTCGAGGTCGGCGTCGAGGTCGAGGCCCGGGATCGCCCGCAGGTCGGGCAGGTCCCAGACGCACGCGGCCGCCAGGTCCGCCCACACCCCGCCACCCCTCTGCACGAGACCGATTGTGGCCCTCTTGGCGTTCCTGGGAAGACTGACCCCATGGGCATCCGCCGCAAGGTCATCGACGCCGTCGTCCCCGACGTCCACAAGGTCGCACCCAAGCTCAACCGCGGCTTCATCCACCAGACGCTCCTGCGCGCGATCAACGGCGTGGGTCCGCTGCCGTCCGCCGCTGCCGTCGCCGAGAAGCACCTGCGGGACAACGAGGGCGCGGTCGACCAGGCGGTCAACGACGTGGTCAAGACCCACACCGGCCTCGCGGCCGGTGAGGGCTTCGTGACCAACCTCGGGGGCCTCACCACGGCGCCGGCGACGATCCCGGCCAACATCGCCGGGCTGGCCCTGCTCCAGTGCCGGATGGTGGCCACGATCGCCCACCTGCGGGGCTACGACCTGTCCGACGGGCGCGTGCGCAACGCGATCCTGCTCTGCGTGCTCGGTGAGGACGCGGTCAAGCAGCTGGTCCGCAAGCGCCGCATCCCGGGCCGCCCCTCGGTGCTGGTCACCGCACCGGTCCACGACCCCGAGCTCGACGCGCTCGTCGCCGGCGAGGTCACCTCGGCGCTGATCAGTCGCGTCATCGGCAAGCGGGCGGCCGGCACCGTCATCCGTCGCGTGCCCGTCGCCGGCGGCGTGTGGGGCGCGAGCTCCGACGGGTGGAACACCTGGCAGGTCGGGAGGTACGCCGCGCGCGAGCTGATGGCGCGCCGGCACCCGCACTGAGGCCCGGGCTCACCCGTCCGCGGCGAAGCACCGTGCGGCGAACTCCGCGACCAGCAGGTTGACCCGCACCGGGTCACGGGCCTGCGGCACGTGGCCGGAGCCCACGAGCTCGACGTACTCCCCGCCGGTGAGCTCGGCGATCCGCCGTCCGCGCGACGGCGGGCTGATCAGGTCCTCGTCGCCGTGCAGGGCGAGCACCGGTGCGGTCAGCGACCGGCACCAGCCCTCCACGAGCTCGCGGCTCGGCCGCCTGGCCAGCGCCTCGGCGGCGAGCACCTCCGGCGTGGTCTCGAGCGCCCAGCCGACGCAGTCCTCGACCTGCTTGGTGGAGTGGGGCTCGGGGAAGCACCGGCCGAAGAAGAACCAGCAGAAGTCCTCGTGGTGCTCGCGCCAGTAGCCGGGGTCGTACTTCGCCCAGTGCTCGTCGGGGTCCTGCTCGACCAGAGGCACCCGTGACGGCGGCAGCCCCGACGGGTCCCCCTCCGCGACGCGCACCGCGTGCCCGTCGGTGAGCGGCACGGCCGCGCCGATCAGGACCACGCCCCGGACCCGCTCGGGGTGGAACGCGGCCAGCTCGAGGGCCCACGTGCACCCCTGGGAGAAGGCGACGACCACCGCCCGGTCGGTGCCGCTGGCGTCGAGCACCCGCACGGCGTGCCGGACCTGCTGGTCGTGGTCGTAGGCCGCCGGGTCGAGCGGACGGTCGGAGCCGCCGTTGCCCGGACCGTCGTAGGTCAGCACCCGCAGGTGGCGCGAGAGGTAGGGCACCTGCGCCTTCCACAGCCGCTTGTGCACGATCGTCCAGGTCGGGAGCAGCAGGACCGTGCGGTCCCTCCCACTCCCGACCTCGCCCCACACCTCGTGGTGGATCCGGACGCCGTCGCTCTCGTTGCGGGCCGAGACGTCCGGGGCGAGCGTCCTCACCGCGCGTCGTCCTGCCCGGGCTCGCCGGCCGGGTCGGTGAGCTGCCAGAAGGCGTTGACGACCTGCCACCGCGCGCCGGTGCGCACGAGGTGGAGGTACTCGCGGTACTGCGCGGACCGCACCACGGCGGCGGCGACGTCGTGGTGGACGTCGACCACGGTGACCTCGATCGGGTCGTCGGTGCGGTCCTCGACGCCCCCGCCGGCCCGGACGAGCTCGAGCATCCGCTCCTTGGTGGTCAGGCTCGGCGGCTGCGCCCCCACCTGCACGGCCGAGCGCTTCACCAGCGCGGGGTGCAGCGCCCGGTCCACCCGGGCCAGGTCGGCGGCGTACCACCCCTCGAAGTAGTCCAGGGCGGTGGCGCGCACCGCCTGCTCGTCGCTCGTGCGGTCGTTCACAGCAGCTCCTCCAGCATCCGGGCGGCGCGCACCGCGCCGTCGGTCTCGACCGGCCGCGAGGTGACCTCGTTGCCGACCTGGGCGACGATCGCCTCCGCGAGCCGGTGCGGGTCGGAGGCCTCCTCGAAGGGCGTGCACCGGCCGGCGCCGTAGTTGCGCAGGCGGTGCGGGACGTGGACGTTCTGCTCGAAGTGGTGCTGCAGCGGCACGTAGAGGAACGGCACCTCGGCCGCCGCGAGCTCCATCGTGGTCGTGAGCCCGCCCTGCACCACCGCGACGTCGGCGGCGGCCAGGTGGAGGTAGAGGTCGGGCACGTAGCCACGGACCTCGACGCCCGGGACCTCGGGCAGGCGCGACGGGTCGATCCGGGGGCCCGTGACCACCCAGAAGCGCAGCCCGGGCAGCAGGTCGCGCGCCGGCCCGACCGCGTCGAGCACCCGGCGCAGCAGGGGCTCCCCGACCCCGGAGCCGCCGACCGCGACCACGCAGAGGAGCTCGTCGGGGCCGACGCCCAGCTCCTCGCGGCACCGGGCGACCCTCTCGGCCGAGGGCGGGTCGAAGCCGGTGACGTAGCCGGAGAAGTCGAAGTGCTCGTGGGTCCACTCGCGGATGCCGGGCAGGCCCGGCCCGAACGACTCGTCCACGACGTCGTCCGGGTTGCCCACGAACACCTGGCGGTCACGGACCCGGCGGTGCCGCGCCCGCTGCTCGAGCATCTCGGCGTTGTAGTCGGCGGTCAGGAGCGCCTCGCGGGCCCCGAGGCCGGGCATCGGCAGCCAGCCGACGAAGTCGGTCATCCAGGCGAAGGCGAAGCGCTTGAGCTCGGGGTTCTCGTGCAGGAAGTAGTCGACGTCCCAGGACTCGTCGCCGACGACCAGGTCGTAGGCGGTCTCCTCGACCACGTCGTGGAACACCATGAAGTTGTTGACCAGGATCTCGTCCATGTCCCGGATCGCCTGGAAGACGTGGAGGTCGTGCTCGCCCGACTCGCCCTCGAGGTGGGCCGACTCGCCGGCCAGCCACGCCGACGCGGGGTGGACGTGCTCGCCGGCGTCCTCGAGCACGCGCGTGACCGGGTGCTGGGTGAGCCAGTCGACCCGGAGGTCGGGGTGGGCCCGCCTCAGCTCCTGGGCGATGGCGAGGTCGCGCCGCGCGTGCCCCAGCCCGATCGGCGAGGAGAGGTAGAGCACGCGGCGGGGCCGGCGGCCGGCCCGGGTCCACGAGCGCGTCATGCCTGAAGTCTCCTGCGCTCGCGACCCGGTGGCCAGGGGCCCGCCCGGCTCCGGCTCAGACCCCGGCGGGGACGCCCGCGGCGAGGGCCCGCACGTCCTCGGTGGTCAGCGGGTTGCCCGCGATGCCCCAGTCGCCGCTGGCGACCTCGCGCACGACGCACCACGTGACCGGGCGCATGTTCTCGCCCTCGATCTCGACCATGGCGTCGGTCAGGCGCGTGATGATCCGGCGCTTCTGCTCCGGGCTGAACACGTCCTTGATCACGTTGACCTCGATGAGCGGCATGGCGTCCTCCTGGTGGTTCGTCCGGCTGTCCGCCGGGTTCGGTCGATCGACCGAACGGGATCGTCGTACGCTAGCATTCGGTCGACCGACCGACAAGACCCCCCGACCTCCAGGAGTGGCGATGACCGCAGGGACGCGCGACCGGCTGATCGGGGCGGCCCGCGAGTGCCTGCTCACCGACGGCCACGCCCAGCTCTCGACGCGGCGCGTGGCCGACCGCGCGGGCGTGCCGTTGAGCCAGATCCACTACCACTTCGGCAGCCGTCAGGGCCTCGTGCTCGCCCTGCTCACGCACGAGAACACCCAACTGCTGGCCCGGCAGGCGGCGATGTACGGCGCCGACGCGCCGCTGTGGCAGCGCTACGACCAGGCCTGCGACTTCCTCGAGGAGGACCTCGCCTCGGGCTACGTGCGGATGCTGCAGGAGATGATCGCCGCCGGGTGGAGCGACGCGGCGATCGGCGCCGAGGTGACCCGCCTGCTGCGCGGGTGGTTCGACCTGCTCGAGCAGGTGGTCACCGAGGCGGCCGACGAGCTCGGCGACCTCGGCCCCTTCCGCCCCCGCACGATCGCCACCCTGGTCGGGCTGGGCTTCATGGGGGGCGAGTCGATGCTGCTGCTGGGCGGCGACTGGACCGACGACGTCCTCACCGCGCTCCGGGCCGTGGGGGCCTTCCTCCGGCCCGACCGGTGAGCGGTCAGCGACCCCGCGCCCGGCGGTAGGCCTTGAGCGCGAGGTGGGCGGTGCGGTGGGTCTCCGAGCGCCGCACGAGGGCGTGCTTGGCGCGGTGGAGCAGCCCGGCGGCGAGGTAGGCCTGGTCGCGCTCGTGGCGGGTGCTGTCGAGCTCCTGGTGGAGCCGCTCGACCTCCTCGCGCAGCTCGGCACCCTTCTGCAGCAGGGTCACGACCGCGTCCATCATCGGCTCGACGAGATCGGCGGGTCCCTGCTCGTCGGGGTCGACGAACCCGGTCGCGTCGGCGGTGTCGGGGCGCAGGTCCTCGAGCGAGCCGACGACGTCGTACTCCCTGGCCTCGAGCTCGGCGATCCAGCGGTGGGACAGGTCGGTGGCCCAGGTGCGCACGTCGGGCGGCAGGAACAGCCTCGGCGAGCCGCGGCGGTGCGCCAGCGCGCGGTGGGCGAGGGTCTCGCGGACCAGGTCGCGGTAGTGGTCGTTGGCGAGCACCCCGCCGTTGACCCGCTGGTTGATCGCGCGCACCAGCGCGGTCTCGGGAGCGCCGAGGCTGGGGTTGGCGCGCTCGGACTCGGAGGCCCAGGCCTGCGGGTCGAGGCCGAAGACGCCCGCGAACCTCTCCCACAGCAGCGACCGCGGCGACCCCGGCTTGGGGACCGTGACCACGTGGACGTGCTCGGGCGGCAGGGTGCCGCCCCACCGGCCGAGGATCGCGGGGACCTCCTGGACCCCCCAGAACCACGTCGCCACCTCGGTCTCGGGGACGTCCGCGGTGACCTGGTCGAGGAAGTCGCGGTAGGCGACGGTGCGCCGGTGCTTGACGTTCTCCTGCCACTCCGCCGGGATCTGGCGCACCAGGTCGCGAGCCGACAGCACCACGTGCACCTCGCGGTCGGCGCCGAACGACTCCAGCGCGAGCCGCACCTGCTCCACCGAGGCGCGGGCGAGGATCTCGTGGGACACGATGACGGTGTGGCCCTCCCAGGCCCGCACCTGCTGGGCCAGGCGGTCCCACGCCCCGACCGCCTGGTGCTCCAGCCCGCCCCAGCGCAGCTCCATCAGGTCGAGCGCGGCCAGGAAGTGGGCGTCGAACCGGTCGGCGGGATAGAGCACGCCCTGCGCCGCGAGCGCCTCGCGCTGCTGGAACAGCAGGTCCTGGACGAACGACGTGCCCGTCTTGGGGGTCCCGACGTGCAGGACCACGCGCCTCATCGGGGGTCCCGTCGCGCAGCCCGGCCGGGCAGCAGCAGCGCCGTCATGAGCGCGAGCACCTCCCGGGGGTCGAGCGAGTGGACGTCGCCCTCCGCGGGGGGTCGGGGGCGCAGCGACGCCAGGTCGCCGTCGACAGGGTAGCCAGCGCGGGTCAGCCCGTCGGTGATGCGTGCGGACCAGGCCTGGAGCCAGCGCAGCTGGGCGACCGGCACCCGCAGCTCGGCGGGGCCCGGGACCCCGATCGACCGGCCGAGGCCCTGCAGCCGCTCGCCCAGCCGGGCGGCGATCGCGGCCCGGTCGTCGCCACCGCGGTGCAGCACCAGCACCGCGTTGACCCGCCGCAGCACGTCGACCTCGAGCGCGCTCAGGTCACCGGCCGCGTCCACGCCGTGCCGCACCGTGACCTGCACCCGGTCGGCGCCGATCCGCTCGGCCCACCACAGCGCCACGCTCCGCGAGCGCAGCGAGGGGGGGAGCCGGTTGCTGCCCTGGATCTCCTGCACCCACCGCTCCCAGCGGCGCGCCGCCCCGGCCACGCTGCGGTCCTCCCACACCTCGAGGAGCCCCCGCTCCAGAGGGGGTACGACGACCAGCACGCGGTCGGGCAACGTGCGGCCGCCCCGCCACCTCAGCCGCGGGCGGTGCAGACGGGTCCCGCCCGCCGCGAGCTCGGCCCGCACCGCGGCCCGGCTGCGCGGCGGGCCCTCCACCCAGACCGAGGGGCCGGTCCGGGGCCGGGGCAGGCGGGTGGGCACCGCTCGCGTGCGCCGCCGGGGCGCGGCGGGCTCCTCGAGGAGCAGGTCGGCGATCACCCCCGCCGCCACCCGGAGCACCTCCTCCACGTCGAGCGAGCCGGGGTCGGTGGGTGGGGCGGACCGGTGGTGGAAGCCGTCGGCGGTCACCTGCCCCTCACCGGGCCAGCCCAGCGGCAGGTCGACCGGCCCGCGTCCGGGGGCCGGGCGGCGCAGGACCCGCAGGGCGAGGGACTCCTCGAGCGGCGCGCCCGCGGCCTCGACCAGCACCCGCAGCAGCTCGAGCTGCGCGGCGCCCGGGAGGGCGTCGAGGCCCACCGGCCGCCTCACGTCGTGCGCGACCGACTCCGGGGACTCCACCCAGGCTGCCCAGGCCGTCGTACCCCCGGCGAGGAGGTGGGCCACCCAGGACCAGGCCGCGCGCTCGAGCGGGTCGGTCACGGCCGGGACCGCAGGACTCACGCGTCCACCCGTGAGTCGCCGGTCCGCTCGCTGCCCTCGCTCACGGCGTGTCGCCCCGGAGCCGACGGGCGGCGCGGGCCAGCCGCGAGACCGGGCCCTGGTCGGGGTCGGGGCGCTCGGCCAGCTCCATGATCACGGTGACCAGGGCGTCCATCGTCGCGTCGCCGACCTTGCCCTGGCGGGGCTTGTCGGGGTCCTCCCAGGACGCGTCCGGGTCGGGCCGCCGGGGCCGCAGGTCCTCCAGGTCGCCGACGACGTGGATGCCGGACCCGCGCACCCACTCCATCCACTCCTCGGCGACCTCCTCGGCCCAGTCGAAGGCCGACGGGGGGAGCGTCACCTTGCGCTTGTCCTCGCGCAGGGCCAGCCGCTGGTGGACCACGAGCTCGCGGACGATCGCGCGGTAGGACTCGGAGTCGAGGTCGGCCGCCCGCAGGCGCCGGTTGAGGCGGCGCAGCATGATCGTCTCGTCGATGCCGACCGAGACGTTGGCGCGCTCGCTGTCCTCGGTCAGCCAGGCGGGGTCGAGCTCGAGCGCCTCGCAGTAGCGCGTCCAGAGCGTCCCGCCGGCCCGGCTCTGCGGGACGGTCACGAGGTGCACGCGGTCGGGCGACAGGCCCGAGCTCCAGCGGGTGAGCACGTCGGGCAGCGACTGGGCGCGCCAGAACCACATCCGCGGGTTGCGTCGCGGGGACTCCATCACCTGGCCCAGGAAGCGCCTGAAGGTGTGGACGCGGCGGTGCTTGACCGTCTCCTGCCACTCCGCGGGGATCTGCCGGGCGAGGTCGCGGGCGGAGAAGACCAGGTGCATCTCGGTCTCGGCCAGGTCGCGCATCGCCTTCTCGACCTGCTTGGGCTTGGCGCCGGCGAGGATCTCGTGGCTGATGATCGCCCGTCCGGGGGCGCGCCGCACCCGGCCCATGAGGGACTCCCAGTCGCCCCGCACGGCCTCGCGCTGACCGCCCCACGGGAGGTCGATCAGGTCGAGCGCGGCGCCGAACATGTCGGCCTTGAGGCCGATCGGGTAGGCCACGCCGTGGTCCTCGAGCGACCCGCGGTTGAGGGCCAGACGGTCCTGCAGGTAGGTCGTGCCCGTCTTGGGCGCACCTACGTGGAGGTGGACGACGTCGGCCATGCGCCGATTGTGTCAGTCGCCTCCGGGCTCCACCGACGAACCCAGGGCGCGCACCACCGCGCTGGGGCTCGGCCGGCCCAGCTCCCCCGCCATCCAGACGCTGGTGGCGACCAGCGCGTCGAGGTCGACCCCCGTCTCGACCCCGAGCCCGCGGAGCATCCACACCAGGTCCTCGGTGGCCAGGTTGCCCGTGGCCGACTTGGCGTAGGGGCACCCGCCCAGGCCGCCGGCGCTGGCGTCGTACGTCGTGATGCCGTGCTCCAGCGCGGCGTGCGCGTTGGCCAGGGCCTGGCCGTAGGTGTCGTGGAAGTGGACCGCGAGGAGGTCGTCGGGCACACCTGCGGCGTTGAAGGCGTCGAGCAGCGCGGTGACGTGGCCGGCCGTGCCGACGCCGATGGTGTCGCCGAGGGAGAGCTGGTAGCAGCCGAGGTCGAGCAGCCGTCGGCCGCTGTCGACCACGCGCTGAAGGTCCACAGCGCCCTCCCACGGGTCGCCGAAGCACATCGAGACGTAGGCGCGGACGTCGGCGCCCTCGGCGAGCGCGCGCTTGACCGTCGGCTCGAACATCGCGAACTGCTCGTCCCAGGACCGGTTGAGGTTGCGCTGGGCGAAGGTCTCGGTGGCGCTGCCGAAGATCGCCACGTGGCGCACGCCGGCCTCCAGCGCGCGGTCGAGACCGCGCTCGTTGGGGACCAGCACCGGCATCGTGCCGCGGTGGTCGACGATGGTGAGCAGCTCCTCGGCGTCGGCGAGCTGGGGCACCCACCTCGGGTGGACGAAGCTCGTCGCCTCCACCACCGGCAGCCCGGCCGCCTCGAGCCGGGCGATGAACTCCGCCTTGACGTGGACCGGGACGATCGCCTTCTCGTTCTGCAGCCCGTCGCGGGGGCCGACCTCGTAGATCGTCACGCGCTCCGGGAGCGCGGGGGCGCGGTGGACGGCAGGGAGGGTGGTGCTCACGCGACCAGCGTAGGCCGCGTGGCAGGGGCGGCACCTGATGACCGAGGTGGGCGTCCCTGAGAGTCCGGGTCTCAGGCCTCGTGCGGTTCCACGTGGAACAGCTCGGTGCCCAGGGCGACCTGCTCGCCGGCGGTGGCGCCGACGCGCGCGACCACGCCGGCGTACGGCGCCTTGAGCGCGAGCTCCATCTTCATCGCCTCCATGGTGCCGAGCACCTGACCCTCCACGACCTCGTCGCCCTCGGCGACCTGGACCGCGAGGACCGTGCCCGGCATCGGGGCGGTGAGGGTGCCGTCGGCCGTGCCGGCGGCGGCGAGCGAGAACGGGTCGCGGCGCCCGAAGAGGAACCGCTGCCCGCGCCACGCCACGTCGACGAAACCCGCCTGGGCGTTGACGAAAGCCGTCACCGGGTGGTCGTCGACGTCGAGCCGCACCACGTGCAGCGCGGCGTCGTGATGGGTGACCTGGTGGACCTCGTCGCCGTCGGTGACGGTGCCGCCGGCGAGGTCGACCGACAGGGGGCGGTCGAGCTCGACGCGCATCGCGGCCGGCTCGCCGCCGAGCCGCCAGCCGTCGGAGGTGAACGGGCCCGGGCGCGCGCTCGCCCGCGCGACCCACGCGTCGGTCCACGCCGCCACGACACGGGCGGGGTCGTCGGCGGGGGCGGGCACCTCGTTGCGGTCGAGCCACGCGGTGTCGACCACCGAGTCGCGGAACTCCTCGCTCGCCGCCAGCGCGCGCAGGAAGCCGGTGTTGGTGGTCAGCCCGAGGATGCCGGTGCGGTCGAGCGCGTCGACCAGCGCACGGCGCGCGGCCTCGCGGTCCGGCCCGTGGCCGATCACCTTGCCGAGCATGGGGTCGTACGCCGTGGTGACGGTCTGGTCCGGCTCCAGGGCCTGGTCGACGCGGACGCCGGGGCCCTCCGGCCAGCGCACCAGGGAGGCCTGGCCCGCCTGCGGGAGGAACCCGCCGAACGCGTCCTCGGCGTAGACCCGCGCCTCGATGGCGTGGCCGACGATCGTCACGTCGTCCTGGGTGAAGGGCAGCGGCTCGCCCTCGGCGACGCCGAGCTGGAGGTCCACGAGGTCGAGCGGCTCGCCCCCCACCGCCACGGCGAGCTCGGTGACGGGGTGCTCGACCTGGAGGCGCGTGTTCATCTCGAGGAAGAACACCTCCTCCCTGCCGTGCTCGCCGGCGACGAGGAACTCGACCGTGCCGGCGTTGGTGTAGCCGACCTCGCGCGACAGCGCCACCGCCGACTCCAGCAGCGTGCGGCTCGCCTCGTCGGACAGGCCGGGGGCCGGCGCCTCCTCGAGGACCTTCTGGTGCCGGCGCTGCGCGGAGCAGTCGCGGTGGAACAGGTGGACGACGTGGCCGTGCGCGTCGGCGAGCACCTGCACCTCGACGTGACGGCCGCGCTCGACGTACCTCTCGACCAGGATGGTGTCGTCGCCGAAGGCCGAGGCGGCCTCACGCCTGGCCGCGGCGATCGCGTCGTCGAGGTCCTCGGCCCGGTGGACCACGCGCATGCCCTTGCCGCCGCCACCGGCGGCCGCCTTCACCAGCACGGGGAAGGGCGCGTCCTCTCCCCTCGGGACCACGGGCACCCCCGCGCGCTCGGCGATCTCGCGCGCCCGGTCCTTGCGGCCCATCGCGTCCATCACGTCCGCGGACGGGCCGACGAAGGTGAGGCCGGCCTCGGTCACCGCGCGAGCGAATTGTGATCGCTCTGACAAGAATCCGTAGCCGGGGTGGACCGCGTCGGCACCGGTGCGCCGCGCGGCGTCGAGGATGGCCTCGATCGACAGGTAGGACTGCGTCGCCGGGGTCGGCCCGATGCGCACCGCGACGTCGGCCGCGCGCACGTGCGGGGCGCTGCGGTCGGCGTCGGAGTAGACCGCGACCGTGCGCAGCCCCCGAGCCTTGGCCGAGCGCATGACGCGCAGGGCGATCTCGCCGCGGTTGGCGACCAGCAACGTCTGGATTCCCATCACACATCCCTCAGGACTGAGCTTGCGAAGGCCTGACCGAGGAACCGGCGAAGCCCTGGTTCCTCCGAACAGAAGGAGGGCGCGGCGCAGCCGCACAGAGCCCTTGAGGCGCTTCGCGCCGTTGCTTCGCGCAGCGACATGTTCACATCCTGAAGATGCCGTAGGACGGCGTCGGTCCAGGGGCGGGCACGAGCTCGTGGGCGGCCGCGGCCAGGCCCATCCCCACCACGCGGCGCGTGTCGGCGGGGTCGATGATGCCGTCGTCCCAGAGGCGGGCGGTGGAGTAGTAGGGCGAGCCCTGCTGCTCGTACTGCCGGCGGATCGGGTCCTTGAACGACTCCTCGTCCTCGAGCGACCACTGCTCCCCGCGGGCCTCGATGCCGTCGCGGCGGACGGTCGCGAGGACCGACGCGGCCTGCTCGCCGCCCATCACCGAGATCCGGGCGTTGGGCCACATCCAGAGGAAGCGCGGGTCGTAGGCCCGGCCGCACATGCCGTAGTTGCCCGCACCGAACGAGCCGCCGATCACCACGGTCAGCTTGGGGACCACCGAGCAGGCGACGGCGGTGACGAGCTTGGCGCCGTCGCGGGCGATGCCGCGGTTCTCGTACTCCCGGCCGACCATGAAGCCGCTGATGTTCTGCAGGAAGAGCAGCGGGACCCCCCGCTGGTTGCACAGCTCGATGAAGTGGGCGCCCTTGAGGGCCGACTCGGAGAACAGGATGCCGTTGTTGGCCACGATGCCGACGGGGAACCCGTGGACCTTCCCGAACCCGCAGACCAGCGTCTCGCCGTACAGCTCCTTGAACTCGTGGAACCGGCTGCCGTCGACCACGCGGCGGATCACCTCGCGCACGTCGTACGGCGTCCGCGCGTCGGTCGGGACGACGTCGTAGAGCCCCTCGGGGTCGAGCGCCGGCTCCTCCACCGTGCCGTCGGCCGCGCCCGTCGGGACCGCAGGCAGCGTGCCCACGATCGACCGCACGATCGCCAGCGCGTGCGCGTCGTCCTGGGCGAGGTGGTCGACCACGCCCGAGGTGCGGGCGTGCACGTCGCCGCCGCCGAGGTCCTCTGCGGTGACGACCTCACCGGTCGCGGCCTTCACCAGCGGCGGGCCCCCGAGGAAGATCGTGCCCTGGTTGCGGACGATGACGGTCTCGTCGGACATGGCCGGGACGTAGGCGCCGCCCGCGGTGCAGGAGCCCATCACCGAGGCGATCTGGGGGATGCGGCGGGCCGAGAGGTTGGCCTGGTTGAAGAAGATCCGGCCGAAGTGCTCGCGGTCGGGGAACACCTCGTCCTGCATCGGCAGGAACGCGCCGCCGGAGTCGACGAGGTAGACGCAGGGCAGCCGGTTGGCGGCCGCGACCTCCTGCGCCCGCAGGTGCTTCTTGACCGTCATCGGGTAGTAGGTGCCGCCCTTGACGGTCGCGTCGTTGGCGACGACCACGCACGTGCGGCCCTCCACCTGGCCGAGGCCCGTGACGATGCCGGCGCTGGGGACCGCCCAGTCGTCGGCGTCGGCGTACATCCCGTACGCCGCCAGGGGGCTCAGCTCGAGGAACGGGCTGCCCGGGTCGAGCAGCCGGTCGACCCGGTCACGGACGAGCAGCTTGCCGCGGTCGGTGTGCTTGCGGCGTGCGGACTCCGACCCGCCCTGCCTGGCCGTCGCGAGGCGCTCGCGCAGCTCGTCGGTGAGGTCGCGCATGCTCCCCGGGGCTGTGGTCATGGGCGCAGGCTATCGGCGTCGCCGCGCGGGCCGTCAGGAAGGCGAGCCGACCGGGGCGAGCCGGGCGGCGACGGCGAGGCCGTCGACGAAGTCGTTCATCGCGTGGCCGGAGTGCCCCTTGACCCACTGGAAGGCCACGTCGTCGCGCTCGTTGACCAGGTGGATGAACGGCTCCCACAGGTCCCGGTTGGCGACCGGCTTCTTCTGGGAGTTGGTCCACCCGCGCGCCAGCCAGCCGGCCCACCAGCGGTCGCGGAAGCAGTTGACGACGTACGTCGAGTCGCTCACCACGAGCAGGGGCCCCTCGAGGGCGGTGACCGCCTCGAGCGCGGCCCGGATCTCCATGCGCTGGTTGGTCGTCACGGCCTCCGAGCCCGAGGCGTGGGTCGTCCGGTCGGTCGCCCAGGCCCAGCCCCCACGGCCGGGGTTCCCCGCGCACGCGCCGTCGGTGTAGACCGTCCGCGCGCCCGGCAGGGCGACCATCGGGCCGCTGCGTCGGCGCGTCGGCGCGGGGCGCGCCGGTGCTGCGGTGGGGGCCGGGGCCGCCGGCAGGTCGAAGAGTCCCTGGTCCGTCACCGGTCCAGCCTAGGCCTTCGGGACCTCGGGTCCGGACCGCTGGGACTCAGCGCGCCGAGCCCCAGTGCACCTCCCAGGTGACGTTGTCACCGTGCTGCCGGGTCCAGAACGTGCGCCACGACGGGTCGCTCAGGTCGGGCACCTCGGCGCCGAGCAGGCCGGCCGCGGTCGGGTCCCCGTCGGAGACGTGGATGCCGGTGAAGGCACGAGGAACCTCTCGGGTCGTCGATCGATCTGCCGGGCCCGGACACCGGACGGGGGCTCGGGCCGGGTCCACCGTCTCGGTGGTCGGTCGCCGGCACGTGTCGTGGCCACGCGTGACGCGCCCTGACCAGGCGCTGATAAGGCGCTGATAAGGCGCTGGTCAGGCGCTCGGCAGCACGACCACCCACGGCACGTGCCAGCCGGCGACGTCGAGCGTGCCCGCGACGAAGTCCTCGGACGTGATCGGGTAGCGCCGCCCGCTCGCCGGGTCGTAGATCCGGACCTCGGCCTCGGTCGCCCCGGGGTCGGGCAGGACGAGCACGACGTGGCGCGGCGACCAGCGGTTGCCGACGTAGAGCGGGACGGCCTGCCCGGACGCGGCCAGCCTCGCCGTGCGGCGGAAGGCGGCCTGCCGCTGGCCGGGCAGGATCGGCTTCACGTCGTACGACGTCCCGCTGCGGCCGAGCTCGGCCGCGAGGGCCCATGGCTGCGTGCCCAGCGAGGTCGGCCACGGGACCTGGAGCCGCCCCGCCACGCTGCGGGCCCTGCTCGTGGACCGGTGCATCGCCAGCGCCTCGCGGGCGAACCTGTCCTGGGGGTCACCGGCCGCGGAGACCCCGGCCAGCGCGTGGGTCCCGTCGGCGACGAAGGAGGCGTAGGCCGGGTCGGTGAGCATCCGCGCGACCACGAGCACGCTCGAGCCGCACGTGGTGGGGTCCGGCTGCACCAGGCCCGCCGCCAGCGCCCGGTCGGCGGGACCGCCGGAGGAGTCCGTCGGCACCCCTCCAGCGTCCCACCGCGGGGCGGGTCAGACCAGGGTCAGGCCAGGGTCGAGCTGTCGATCACGAAGCGGTAGCGGACGTCGGAGGCGAGGACGCGCTCGTAGGCCTCGTTGACCTGGTCGACGGGGATGACCTCGACCTCGGCGGCGATGCCGTGCTCGGCGCAGAAGTCGAGCATCTCCTGGGTCTCGGCGATGCCGCCGATCGCCGAGCCGGCGAACGAGCGGCGGCGGCCGATCAGCGAGCCCACGCTCAGGCTGACCTTCTCCGGCGGGGCGCCGAGGTTGACCAGCGTGCCGTCGACGGCGAGCAGCCTGAGGTAGGCGTCGACGTCGATCGGGGCGCTGATCGTGTTGATGATCAGGTCGAACCGGTTGCGCAGGTGCTTGAACGTGTCCGGGTCGGAGGTGGCGAAGTAGTCGTCGGCCCCGAGGCGCAGGCCGTCCTCCTGCTTCTTCAGCGACTGCGAGAGCACGGTCACCTCGGCGCCCATCGCGTGGGCGAGCTTGACGCCCATGTGGCCGAGGCCGCCGAGGCCGACGACCGCGACCTTCTTGCCCGGGCCGGCGCCCCAGTGCCGCAGCGGGGAGTACGTCGTGATGCCGGCGCACAGCAGCGGCGCGGCAGCGGCGGGGTCGAGCGAGTCGGGGACCCGGACGACGAAGTCGGTGTCGACGACGACGTGGGTGGAGTAGCCGCCCTGGGTCGTGGTGCCGTCGCGGTCGGTGGCGGCGTAGGTGCCGATGGCGCCCTTGGTGCAGTACTGCTCGTCGCTCCGCTTGCAGTTGTCGCACTCGCGGCACGAGTTGACCAGGCAGCCGACGCCGACCCGGTCGCCGACCTGGTGGGCGGTCACCTCGGACCCGACCTCGGCGACCGTGCCGACGATCTCGTGGCCCGGCACCACCGGGAACGGCTGCGGGCCCCAGTCGCCGTTGACCGTGTGGATGTCGGAGTGGCAGATGCCGGCGTACTGGATCTCGATGAGGACGTCGCGGGCTCCGACCTCACGGCGCTCGATGGTGGTGGGGGCCAGGGGCTCACCGGCCGCCGGGGCGGCGTAGGCGTTCACGCGCATGGGGTTCTCCTAGGGACTCGGGTCCTCCCAGTCTGCCCCGAGGGCCCGGGTCGCCGAAGGGCGCGGGTGACACGCTGCAGGGGTGAGCCCGCTGGTGGACGTCGACTACCTGGTGGTGGGCGCCGGTGCGATGGGGATGGCGTTCACCGACGCCCTGGTCGACCACGACCCGACCGCCCGGGTGGCGCTGGTCGACCGGCGCGACGGGCCCGGCGGGCACTGGCGCGCGGCGTACCCCTTCGTCCGGCTGCACCAGGCCTCGCAGTTCTACGGCGTGGCCTCCACGGTCCTCGGCGGCACGGTCCAGACCGAGGGTCCCGAGGCGGGCCTGCACGAGCGCGCGACCCGCAACCAGGTGTGCGACTACTACGACCGCGTCCTCGCCCGGCTCGAGGGGACCGGTCGCGTGCGGCTCTTCCGCGGCGCCGAGCACGACGGCCGGCGCTCGTTCCACGTCGACGGCGTGGTGCACGAGGTCCCCTCGTCCTGCCGGGTGGTCGACGGCCGGCTCCTGTCGCCGCTCGTCCCCGCCGAGGTGCCGGCGCCGTTCGGCGTCGACGGCGACGTCCGGGCCGTGGCAGCCAACGACGTGGTGGGGGTCGACGCCGACCGGTTCGTGGTGGTCGGCTCCGGCAAGACCGCGACCGACACGATCGTGTGGCTCCTGCGCAGGCGGGGGCTCGACCCGGGCGCGATCACCTGGGTCCGCCCGCGTGACCCGTGGATGCTCGACCGCGCGCGCATCCAGCCCCGGCCGGAGAGCTACCTCGGCATGGTGGCCGACCTCCTGCACCACGCCCTCACCGCGCCCGACCTGCCGTCGTTCTTCCTCGCCCTCGAGGAGTCCGGCACGATGCTACGGATCGACCCGGCGGTCACCCCGACGATGGCCAAGGCCCCCACGCTGGGGCGCTGGGAGCTGGAGCTGCTGCGCACCGTCACCGACGTCGTACGTCTCGGGCACGTGCGGCGGGCCTGCCGCGGCCGTCTCGAGCTCGACGAGGGCTCCGTGCAGGTCCCGCCCGACGCGGTGGTCGTCCACTGCGCCGCGGACGGCCTGCGCAACCCGCCGATGGTGCCGATCTGGACCGACGAGGTCATCACGCTCCAGCCCGTGCGGGCCGGGTTCCCCTGCTTCGGCGCCGCGATCACGGGCTACGTCGAGGGGACCCGTCGGCGTCTCGACGACGCGGTCAAGAACGCCCTCTGCCGGCCCTCCCGCTTCGGCAACTCGCTGCAGGACTGGGCGCGCATGAACGTGCAGGGGCTGCGCAACACCGCGGCCTTCCGCGCCGCGCCGGACGTCGCGGCCTGGGCCGACGGCGTCGCGATCAACGCCTCGCGGGTCCCGCCCGACCACCCCGGCTCGCCCCAGCTCGACGAGATCCTGGGACGCATCGCCCGCGACGCCCCGGCCGCGGTGCAGCGGCTCGAGGCGCTCGCGGGTTGAGCCCGGCTGCGAGGCTGGGGTCATGCGCATCCTCTTCACCGGCGGGTCCGGCAAGGCCGGGCACCACGTCGCGCCCTACCTCGCCTCGCTCGGCCACCACGTCACCAACGCCGACCTCACCCCGCTCGGCCACGACGACGTCGCCGACCTCCAGGTCGACCTCACCGACGCCGGGCAGGTCTACTCCGCGCTCGCGGGGCTCGCGACCTTCGACGAGCTCGAGCTGCCCGAGAAGCCGTCGTACGACGCCGTGGTGCACTTCGCCGCCGTCCCGCGGATCCTGCTCGCGCCGGACGCGACGACCTACGCCACCAACGCGCTGTCGACCTACCACGTCCTGGAGGCGGCCACGCGGCTCGGCATCCGCAAGGTGGTGTTCGCCTCCTCGGAGACCACCTACGGCATCTGCTTCGCGCAGGGCGAGCGCAGGCCGCTCTACCTGCCCGTCGACGAGGAGCACCCGACGGTGCCCGAGGACTCCTACGCGATGTCCAAGGTCGCCAACGAGGTCACCGCCCGGTCGTTCCAGGCGCGCACCGGTGCCGACGTCTACGGGCTGCGGATCAACAACGTGATCGAGCCGCACGAGTACGCCGAGATGTTCCCGCCCTTCCTGGGGGACCCCTCCCTGCGACGGCGCAACATCTTCGCCTACATCGACGTGCGCGACCTCGGGACCATGGTGGAGCGCTGCCTGGCCACGGACGGCCTGGGCTACGAGGTGTTCAACGTGGCCAACGCCGACATGTCGGTGGCCGCGACCACCGCCGAGGTGCGCGAGCGCTTCTACGACGGCGTCGAGGTCCGCAAGGAGATGGGCCGCGACGAGACGTTCTACGCCATCGACAAGGCGCGCTCGCTGCTCGGCTGGGAGCCGCAGCACTCCTGGCGCGACGTGCTGGACGACCCGCGGGCCTGAGTCACGGGCTGCGGGTCAGCGTGCCGGTCACGTCGATGACCGTGTGCACGCCGCCCGACGTCGTGTCGACCGCGCACGTGAAGTCCAGCGTGCGCTGGCCACCCGTCGTCCTCGGGACCCCTTCGAGATTGGTGGCGCCCGCAGGACAGCCCTGCAGCGGACCCACGCGGTAGTAGCGGTCGGACAGCGTGAAGCTGTCCTCGCTGCAGTCCGAGCGCGTCTGCGTGATCGCCTCGTCCGACGTGGTCGTGACGGCGAACTGCGTGTAGGCCTTGGGGTTGTTGTCGTACTGGCTGAGGTAGTAGCTGTCGGCCTGCGACATCGGTCCGCTCGCCGCCTGCCGGCTGTCCTCGACGTGGGTGCACGCGGTGGCGTACGTCGTCTCGCTGTGCTCGTACGTGCTGACGTCGTAGGACCCGCCGTCGACCAGCCAGTGCTGGTTGCCGGGCAGCTCCTCGACGAAGCCGACGACCAGCTTGGCGCTCACCTCGGTCAGGTAGTGGGTGCACGGGTCGGTGCAGTCCTCGGTCACCGTCGATGAGTAGTGGAGCGTGCCGCTCCACGTGTGCTTGACCTTGGCGCCGCACTCGTCGATCCGGTCCTGGTAGTCGGCGCCGAGGATGGACTCCACGCTGCCGAGCCGGGCCGCCACGGAGGCGATGCGCAGCATCCCGGAGTACATCGCCATCGCAGGCTCCGCCCCGCTGAGGCAGTCGTCGTGGTCCTTGTCGAAGAACTTCCTCAGGATCTGCACCATGGCGTCCTGGCCCGCCGCGTTGAGCTGGTCGTAGCCGATCCGGTAACGGGTGTTGGTGCCGCCCTCGAACCCCATGACCATCATCCAGTGCCCCCAGTGGGTGTAGGCCGCCCACGCCTTGTCACCGTCGGCCCGGGTGCCGGTGGACGCCAGGGCCTTGTTGATGGCGGGCAGCACCCCGGCGACGAAGCTCTCCACCAGCAGGTCACCCATCTTGGTGCCGAACTGGGCCTCGGTGATCTCGCCGTCGCGCACCTGCCCCGCGAGGTCGTTCATCTGCGACTCGAGCGTCGCGTCGGGACCGACCGGCAGGTGCCCCTCGACCGAGGCGACCTGGGCGGAGGTGCCGCGGGCCTCGAGCTCACCGCTGAAGTGCTCGACGCGGAAGCGGATCGACCCGGCCGGTGCGGTCAGGCCGGGCAGCTCGCTGTTGTCGGGGTAGCCGTGGACGTTGGACCCGCTCTTGTCGAAGGCCAGCGTCAGGTCGTGCTGGCCCGCCGGCGTGGTGAGCCGGCTCGGGTCGGCGGGGGTGATGGTGAGGATGGCCGGCTGCAGGAGCTGGAGTCCGCTCGGCTCGAGACGCGCTCCCGCCACGAGGCCGCCGGACAGCACCGCGGGGTCCACCGAGGCGATCGGGGTGAGGGTGATCGTCGTCGGCGCCGGCAGGGCGTGGCTGGGGACCGACAGGCTGTAGGTCGTGCCGTCGGGAGTCTTCACGGAGAGCGAGCCGGCCGTGCCCGGTCTCATCGCCACCGACTTCGCCGAGGCGGTCCTGAACGTCATCGGCATCGTCAGGGGGTCGGGCGCCGGGGGCTTGGGGCGCACCAGCACCCGGGTCAGGACGGCGGTGGAGGCCCGACAGTTGTCGGACTCGTTGCTCTCGGCGACGACCCGGGTGACGTCCGCGCACCCGAGGACGTAGTAGTAGCCCTTGGCGGTGCCGGCCGGGACGGTGACGGTCGTGGTGGCGGTCGCCGAGGCGCCCGGACTCAGCCTCGGGACCGAGCTGCGCCCGCTCAGGACGACGTCGGTGCTGCTCCGGCTGGTGTCGCGCGAGAGCAGGAAGCCGGTCCGGCTCGAGCCAGCCCGGGCGGTGCCGACGTTCTTCACCCTGCCGGAGACCGGGAACGACTGGCCCGGGGACCGCGCCGCCGCCTTGTCCGAGACCGCGCGCACGACCAGGTCGGGTCGTGCCTGGGCGACCGCGGGGACCGTGCCGCACAGGGCCGCGAGGAGAGCCCCCACCACGACGAAGGCCCAGCGAGAGTGCGGGGATCGACGGGCCATGGCCACTCCCGAGTGCAGGGGCGCCCGCGGATCGCGCCCGACCCCAGCACGATGGCACCGCGACCCGCGGCCGGACAGGGGCGATGGTCCTCGCCCGACCGCCGGCCCTGGCCGGGCCTAGGGGGCCACGCCGACCAGCGCGGCCGACCGCTCCCAGAGCCCGTCGACGAGGTCCTGCCGCCGCGCCTGGCGGTTCTCCAGCCCGTCGGCCTTGAAGCGGCTGTAGTAGCGACCGCTCGCGGACGGACCAGGACCCGCCTCGGCGAGGGCGACCAGCGGCGCCGCGCCGTCCTCGACCGAGATCGTCGCGAACCGCTTCAGCGGCGAGCGGTAGAGCAGCCCGACGACCCACGAGTCGCGGCCGAACGAGCTGCCGACCGGCCCCGGGTGCACCGCCACCGAGTCGATGCCGTCGCCGGCCCAGCGCTGGTGGAGCCCGCGGGTGAACAGGATGTTCATCAGCTTGCCCGTGCCGTAGGCGGGGAACTCGATCGCTCGCCGGTGCTCGTAGTCGAGGTCGTCGAGCACGATGCGTCCCATCAGGTTGGCGACGCTCGAGGTGGTGACCACCAGGCTCGACCCGGCTGACGCGAGCTGGGGCCGCAGGAGATGGGTCAGCAGGAACGACGCCAGGTGGTTGACCTGGAAGTTGGGCTCGTGGCCGTCGGGCGTGCGCTGCTTGGGGCTGAACGTGCCGCCCGCGTTGTTCATCAGCACGTCGAGCCGCTCGGTCCGCTCGGCCACCTCGCCGGCCAGCCGGCGTACGTCGTCGAGGCGGGAGAAGTCCGCCACCAGCGGCTCGGCGCCGACGGCCTCCGCGACCGGCCGCAGCTTGTCCGCCGACCGTCCGGTCACCAGGACGCGGGCTCCGCGGGCGTGCAGCACCCGTGCGGCCTCCGCGCCGATCCCGTCGCTCGCGCCGGTCACCAGGACCGTGCGGCCCGTCATCGTCTGGTCGTCCATGGTGACGAGCCTAGGAGTCGGACCCGAGCCGGACGCATGGAGCGCCCGCAGGAGGGCAACGCTCACCCAGAGGGAAGGGAGCAATCCATGAGTGCAACCGCCACCACGCCGACCGCAGGTGAGCAGGGTCCGGCCGGCGCGTTCACGGCCGTGCTGAACGCCGCCGTGGGCGGTGCCGCCGCGAGGCTGGACGAGCAGGTCACGAGATGGACGGGCAAGCTCGGGGGTGTCGCGTCGGGCGAGGCGGCCAAGCTGACGGCCAAGGGCGCCTTCCGAGCCGCGCTCCGGGGGGCCTGGGCGGCGGGTTCACCCGCCGTGCGAGCCGCCGTCGTCACCGCCGTGGTGGCGACGATCCTGCTGCTGCTCCTCTCACCGGTGCTGCTCCTGGTCTTCCTGCTGAGCCTGCTGGTCATCGCGGCCGTTCAGCGTGCCCGGCAGGCGGCGCACTGACGCCGGGGATCATCCGAGACGGTCGGCGAGACCGGTCGCGCGCTGGGCGCGGCGGGTGACCGCCGCGCGGATCGCGGCGTCGCTGCCGACCACCCGCACGCGGCGCCTGGCGCGCGTGACGGCGGTGTAGAAGAGCTCGCGGGTCAGGACCAGCGAGCCGGACTCGGGCAGCAGGACCGTCACCTCGTCGAACTGGCTGCCCTGGCTGCGGTGCACGGTCATCGCGTGGGCCGTGGTCACGTCGGCCAGCCGGCCGGTCGGCAGCACGCGCCCGGTCGCGGAGCGGCCGTCGTCGACGACCGCGACCAGTCGGCCGTCGGAGGAGGTGCACGCGACCCCGGTGTCGCCGTTCCACAGGTGGAGGCCCCGGTCGTTGCGGTCCACGATGAACGGCCGGCCGGCGTACCACTCCGGCATCCACGTCTCGCCGGAGGCGGTGAGCAGCATGCGCTCGGCACGGTGGTTCCAGGTGCTCACGCCGTAGGCGCCGTCGCGGTGCGCGCACAGCAGGCGGTGGGCGGCGAAGGCCTCGAGGGCACCCCGGTGGTCGCCGGCCGCGGCCGCGGCCCGGAGCCCGCCGAGCCGGTCCGCGAGCAGGTCCTCGACCTCGGCCGTGGTCGCGAGACCGACCTGGCCCTCGTCGGGGTCGTCCGGCTCGACGCCGTCGTGCAGCATCGCCAGCACCTCGTCGACCTCGCCCGTCTGGATCGCGCCGGCCAACGCGCGGATGTGGCGGCCGAAGCGGCGGGCCTGCCGGAGCCGGCCCACCGGGCCACCGGCCGCCTCCCAGCCGCGGACGAGGTCGCCGAGCACCGCACCCGCCTCGACGGAGGCCAGCTGGTCGGCGTCGCCCACCAGGACCAGCCGCGCCCCTGGCCGCATCGCCTCGAGCAGCCGCGCCATCAGGGTCAGGGACACCATCGAGGTCTCGTCCACCACGACGAGGTCGTAGGGCAGCGGGTTGGACCGGTCGTGGCGGAACCGCGTCGAGGAGTCGGGCCGCCAGCCGAGCAGCCGGTGCAGCGTCGAGGCGTCGAGCGCCTCGATGCGCGCCCGCCGGTCGGCGGCCGGCCCCGAGGTCTCGCCGTGCCCGGGGAAGTCGGGGTAGGACGTGGCCTCCCGGACGGCCTGCGCCATGCGGGCGGCGGCCTTGCCGGTCGGCGCCGCGAGCGCGACCCGGAGCGGTCGGTCGCCCGCGACGGCGGCGAGCACGCCCAGGAGACGGGCGACCGTGGTGGTCTTGCCCGTGCCTGGACCGCCGGTGATCACGCTGGTGAGGTGACGCCCTGCCACCTCGGCCGCGCGGCGCTGGTCGTCGAAGTCGAGCGTGGACCGCTCGGGGAAGTACGCCGCGAGGGCGGCGGCCAGGGCGTCCTCGTCCACGACGTGCGCGTGACCGGCGCGGGCGAGCAGGTCGGCGGCGACCTGCTCCTCCTCCTGCCAGTAGCGGTCGAGGTAGACGTGGGTCTCCCGTACGTGGAGCACTCCGGCGTCGACCAGGGCGCTCGCGCCGACCGCCTCGACCCACGGCCCGGGGTCGGGCCACGCGAGGGTGCCGGCCCACCCCTCGGTCGTCCACGCGGGCTCGGCCTCGTGAACGCTGGTGAGGTCGAGCCGGACCGAGCCGCTGCGGACCGCGCGCACGGCCAGCGCGGCGGCGAGGACCACGGTCTCGTCGCTCTCCTCGACGAGGGTGGAGACGCGCCTGGCCACCTGGACGTCGGCGGCGTCGAGGACGCCGGCGGCGTTGAAGGAGGCCAGGAGCCCCTCGGCGGCCGACGCGAGCCGCCGGTCGTGCGGCTCGAGCACGGGGAGCCCGGTCGCCACCGGCAGGGCAGGGGTGTCGGTCATCGCGGGCTCCCGTCGAGCAGGTCGCTGAGGTCCTCCACCAAGCCGACGGGCGGACGCCAGGAGAAGACGCCGCAGGGCCGGCCCTGGACGACAGGGGTGTCCGGTCCGCACATGCCACGCAGGTAGAGGTAGGCGACGCCGCCGAGGTGGGTGTCCGGGTCGTAGCCGGGCAGCCGCCACCGCAGGAACCGGTGCAGCACGACGGCGTAGAGCAGCGCCTGGAGGGGGTAGCTGGAGTGCGTCATCGCCGCGGCCAGCCGGTCGGGGGTGTAGTGACCGGACGTCAACGGCGTCGGGGGGTCGGTGAAGGGGCCGAGCCAGTTGGTCTTGTAGTCGACGACGACGTAACGGCCGTCGACCCGGGCGACGAGGTCGACCGAGCCCGAGAGGTAGCCGAGCAGGCGCTGGGCCTGGTGGCCCGGCGAGTCCAGCACGTCGGCGTAGGGCAGCAGCGGGTCGCCCTCGGGGAGGTGGCGCCGCAGCAGGGGGCCCGCGGCCGACAGCGGCGAGGCTCCGACGGGGCGGTCGCCACCGCCGAGCGGCAGCTCGAAGTCGAGCTCCTCGAGCCGGTCGCGCTTGGGGATCGTGGCCAGCGTGCGGCCGCCGAGCAGGGGCCCCAGGGGGCTGGTGCAGACCGCGACGAGGGCGTCGGCGAGCTCGGTCGTGCCGACCGCGACCGGCCACCTCACGCGCTGGGTCTCGATGTGGCGCGACAGCTCGGCGTGCAGGTCGCCGGCGTGGTCGGGCGCGTCGGGGTCGGCGTCCTCGAGCACGGCGTGGACGAGCGAGCCGAAGGTCGCCCCGCTGGGCAGCTCGCCCATCGGCGAGGGGACGCCGTCGGCCGCGGTGAGCTCCTCGACCAGCGGCAGCGCGGGCTCGTCCTGCTTGGGCGTGGACTCCGGCTCGCTGGCGAAGCCCGGCCGCTGCTCGGCGCTGCCCGCGCGGGCGTCGCCCTCCTCGGCGGCGCGGCTGAGCCCGGTGTAGGAGGTGCGGCGCCAGTCGCGGTCGACCCGCCGCGTCCACCGACGTGCCTCCAGGGTGGCGGCGTCGAGCGCCGCGGCACGGACCGTGGTGCCCGAGACCGACACCCGCTCGACGCGCGGACCGCCGTGGTCCTGCCAGGCGCGGGCCCGCGCGACCGCCTCCGCGTCGGTCGGCACGGCGGGGCGTGGCTCGGGCGGCCCGGAGTCGCCGGGCCGGCGGCCCATCAGGAGCCGATGCATCGCCGAGGTCGCGGTGTTGTTGCTCGGGAACCACCAGGTGACCAGCTGGCACTGGGCACGGGTCATCGCGACGTAGAGCAGGCGCAGCTGCTCCTGGGCCAGCTCGTGCTTGGCCTTGGCGACGTGGGCCGGCACGGCGTCCTCGCCGGCGACGTCGATCGAGCGCGAGCCGTCCTCGGCGTGGAAGAGCGGGAACTCCTCCTTGCGCTCCCAGTAGTCGGCCACGAACGGGAGGTAGACGACGGGGTACTGCAGGCCCTTGCTCCCGTGGATCGTCACCAGCTGGACCGCGGCGGCGTCGCTGTCCAGACGCCGGGTGCGCTCGGTGTCGGACTCGCGCTCGGCCTCCTCGCGCTGCTCGCGCAGCCAGGTCAGCAGGCCGGTGAGGCCGACGCCCTCGCGGGTCATCCGGTCGTGGAGCAGCTCGGCGAGGTGGCGCAGGTCGGTGAGGAGGCGTTCGCCGTCCTCGACGTCGAGCACCCGCCGGGTCAGACCGCCCTCGCTCACCGCGACCTCGAAGACCGCGGCGACTCCTCGCGCGCGCAGCAGCTCGACCCAGTCGCGCAGGCGGTCGCCCAGCCGCTCGGTCAGCGGCTCACCGCCCTCGGACAGCTCGGCCGCGCTGTGGCCGAGGAACGCGGTCAGCGCCGCGGCCCGCACCCGCTCGGGCCGGTGGGGCTGCTCCAGCGCCTCGAGCAGGACCAGCCAGTCGGTGCCCGCCTCGGTGGTCACGACGTTGCCCGACCCCGCGACCACCGAGCGCACCCCCCGAGCCGCCAGCGCCACGTGCACCCGGTCGAGGTCGGCCCGCTTGGCGGCGAGCACGGCCACATCGCCGGGCTGGAGGGGCCGGTCGGTCTCGCCGTCGCGGAAGGTCCCTCCCGAGGACAGCAGTCGCGCGACGTCGGCGGCCACGTCGTCCGGCACGACCTCGCGGACCGCCTGCATGGCCAGCGGCTTGGCCCCCGCACCGCCGCACTGCTCGCGGTCGAGCAGCCGCAGCCGGAAGGGCGAGGGCTCGGGGAGCCCGGCCAGGCGGCTCCCCTCGTGGGCCGCGGTCACGGGGCGCACCACGATGTCGGTGCCGAGCTCGGCGTCGGCGAGGAAGGCGGTCAGCGAGGCCACCAGGGGCTCGTCGCTGCGGTGGTTGGTGCCGAGCGTCAGCTCCGCGCTCGCGGTCTGCTTGGCCTGGAGGTAGGTGTCGACGTCACCGCCACGGAAGGCGTAGATCGCCTGCTTGGGGTCGCCGATGAGCACCAGCGTCGCGTGGCCGGAGAACGCGCGGTCGAAGACCTGCCACTGCACCGGGTCGGTGTCCTGGAACTCGTCGACCAGGACGAGGGACCACCGACCGCGCATGCGCTCGCGGGCCGGGGAGTCCTCGGCCTCGAGCGCGTCGGCCAGGCGGCCCAGCAGGTCGTCGTAGGACAGGACGCCGAGGCGACGCTTGCGCACGTCGATCTCGCGACGCACGGCCTCGGCGAAGCGCAGGCGCGTGCCGGCCGTCGTCTCGGCCGTGGCCGCCCGGGGCTCGAGGGTGGCCCGGGGGTCGCCGACCGCGACCTTGGCGATCTTGGTGGCGTCGCGGCGGCTGAAGGCCGGGGCGGTGTCGCCGGGGGCGAACTTGCGGACGTAGAGGTCGTCGACGACCTCCTCGCGCAGGTCGTCGAGGTTCTCCACGAGCACGGCCGAGCGGTCGCTGTCGCCGGCCACGCCGAGACCCGCGAGCACGAGCTGGCAGAACTGGTGGATCGTGGCGATCGTCGCGGCATCGAAGTCGACCAGCGCCTCGCGCACCCGGCGCAGCCGCTCGACCCGCTCGGTCTCCTCGACGTCGGTGAGCAGCTCGAGCAGGCCGTCGCCGGCCGGCCCGCCGGCCAGCGCCCGCTCGGCCTCGACCAGACGCTCGCGCACCCGCTCGCGGAGCTCCTGGCTGGCCGCGCGGCCGAAGGTCACCACGAGCATCCGGTCGAGCGGCACGTGGCCCTCGACCACGTGGCGGGCCACCAGCGAGGCGATCGTCCAGGTCTTGCCGGTGCCCGCGCTCGCCTCGAGCAGGGTCGTGCCGGTGGGGAGGGCGCCGCAGACGTCGAAGGTCGCGGGCCCCGGTCGCAGCGGGATCACGTTGCTCACGCGTGTCTCACCTGCTCGTGCTCGAAGACCGGGTTCCACAGGAAGCACGCGAGCCGGGCCAGGCGGTTGCGCTCGCTGCGGGGCCCGGGGTCGTCGTCGAGGGCGTCGGTGAGCAGGACGTCGACCGGCGCGCGGACGCCGTAGACCCGGACGTGCTCGGGCGCCGCGCTCTCGCCCGGGACGACGGCGTTGTCGTCGTGGTCCCACTCGCGGCGGATGGGCCAGTAGTCGCTCTTGTGGTGCAGCCGCGCCTCGGCGAGCTTGTAGGCCGTGCGGGGAGGGACCGGGAGGGGCTCTCGCAGGCCGCGGCGCTGGAGCGCGACCAGCCCGGCCAGGAGACCGGCCGCGTCGGTGACCCCGCCCATGCGGGACACCTCGGCGGTGCCGGCCCGCTTGACCCAGCCGTAGGTCGCGGTGGTCCAGGCGCGGTCGGGGTGGGCGGCACTGAGCGCGAGCAGGTCGAGCCACGCCCGCCACCGGTGCTTGACCGACAGCGACCCGAACGCGACCCGGACGACCGTGTCGCCCCGGACGTCGGGGACCACCCCGGTCAGCCGGCACGGCACGCCGTCGACGACGAGGTCGACGGTGACGTCCACCGCGGTCGGCGTGACCTGCCGGTCACGGGCGCTGGCGGAGTAGAGGCCGTTGACCTGCTGGGTGACGTCGCGGATCGCGGCGAAGCCCAGCCCGGCCGGCGGCAGCTGGCCGCGGGTGAGCTCGGCGTTGCAGACCGTCTCGAAGTCCTGGCCCGCGACCGCGCGCGCCAGCATCCGGTCGCCGAGGGCCCAGCGCTGGAGGTGGTCGAGCTCGACGGGCATGCGGTCCTCGACGGCGTCGTGCTCGGCGGGGAGGCCGGCACCCAGCCCCTGGCGCAGGAAGCCCCTGACCGGGCTGAGGTAGAACCGCTGCAGGTCCTCGAGGGTCACCACCAGGCCGCCGTCGGTCGGTCCGTCGAGGTCGACCGCGGCGCGGCCCTCGGGCAGGGGCGCCGCCAGGAACGGCGGACGGGGCCGGCGCTGACCGACGACGGCACGGGCGCCCTCGAGCGCGGCGCGGTCGAAGGAGGTCGCGGCACGCTGCGCGCCGAACGCGTCGGGGTCGAACGGCTGCAGCCGGTGGTGGGTCAGCACGCCGGTCCGCGCCCCTGGAGCGGTCAGGTCGAGCGCGTCGAGGAGCTCGCCGAGCGGCACGGCAGGCGGCCGCTCCTCGTTGCTGTGGATCGAGCGTCCGGTGTAGGTCACCACCAGGGTCGTGCCGGCGGCCAGCACCGCGTCGAGGAGGAGCTGGCGGTCCTCGCCGCGCGGGTCACGCTCGCCGGTCACGGGGTCGCGCAGGAGGACGTCGTCACCGTCGGCGACGGTGTTGCGCGGGAACACCCCGTCGTCGAGGCCCACCAGGCAGATCACGCGGTGGGGCACCGAGCGCATCGGCACCAGCGTGGCGACCGTCAGCTCGCCGGTGCGGAAGTTGGCGCGGGTCGGGCGCGGCTGGGTGTGCTGCAGCAGCAGGCGGCGTACGTCGGCCAGCCGCAGCGTCGTGCCGTCGCCCGCCGCTCCGCCCTCGTCGAGGATCGAGGCGACCTGGCGCTCGAGCTCGGTGCGGATCCAGCCGTCCCTCGGGGCGACGTCGGTCACCGCGGTCACGCCGTGGAGCAGGGCCGTGCCCCACTCGGTCAGCGTGCGGGCCGACCGCAGGGCCTCCACCGTCGAGCCCAGGCGCTCGACCAGCTCGGCCAGGCGGCCGGCCAGGTCGATGCCCGTGCTGCCGACGTCGTCGAGCGGCAGGCGCCGGCCGACCAGCACGTCGCCCTCGGCCATCGCGGCGCCGAGGAGCACGCGGTCGAGCCCGGCCTGCCAGGTGTTCTGGGGGAAGCCGACCATCGCGAAGTCGGCGCGCAGGGCGGGGGTCAGCCCCCAGCGCACGCCCGAGCGCTCCGTCCAGGCGCGCAGCTCGCCGACGTCGTCCTCGTCGAGGGCGAAGCGCCGCCGCACGACGTCCTCGGCGACCAGGTCGAGCACCTCGCTGGCGGTGGCCCTGCCGCCGGCCAGCTCGACCAGCCGCAGCGCGGTCTCGAGCAGCGGGTTGGTGCTGCCCAGACCGCGGTCGGCGAGCCGCACCCGCAACTGGTGACCGGGGTGGCCGTCGGCGCCGACGGAGTCCAGGAGCCCGAACGTCGCGGAGAACAGCGGGGCGTAGGCCTCCACGTCGGGACACATCACGAGGATGTCGCGGGGCTCGAGGGTCGGGTCGTCCTGCAGGAGCCCGACCAGCACCTCGCGCAGCACCTCGACCTGGCGTGCCGGGCTGTGGCACGAGTGCACCTGCACCGAGGTGTCGCCGACCGGTCGCGGGCGGTCGCCGAGCCGCGCGACCTCACCGGCGTCGAGGTCGCCGCGCAGGTCGTGCTGCAGCAGCTGGAGCAGGGTGGCGGGCCCCGACGCCCCCGGCGCCCCCGACGACCCGGACGACCCGGACGACCCCGACGATCCGGCCGCTCCGGCCGGTGGCGCGTGGACGGTCTCGACCTCGGGCGAGAGCAGGCTCAGCGAGCGCTGCAGCTCGCGCGAGTCGCGTCCCAGCGAGGACAGGAGCCGGTGGTGCAGCAGCCGACCCCCCGCGTCGTCGCTGCGGCGGACCGGTCCGGCCGCGGTCTCCTCGACCAGTCGCTCCCACCCGGCCGGGGAGGCCTGCGGCAGCCACAGGTGCACCTCGCGGACCTCGCCGACCGCGCGCAGCAGCTCGAGCTCGGTGCGCGGCATGCGGGTGTGGCCGAACATCGACAGCCGGTCGGGCAGCGCGAGGTCGGCGCCCCCGCGGATCGCCTCCACGACGGCGGCGTGCCGCTGGTCGGGGGCCGGCACGTCGCGCTCGGCGAGGAGCCGGCGCCACAGCTCGGGCTGCCAGCGGAGGTCCTCGGGCAGGACACCGCCGGCCCCGTCGGTGTCGCGACCCACCCGCCAGTCGGAGACCAGCTGCGGGCGCTGCACGGCGTAGGAGGAGAACAGCCCGGCCAGGCGACGCGCGACGGCGTAGCGACGGTCGCGCCGGAGCTCGTCGAGGGGGTCGGCTCCGCCGTGGCCGAGGTGGCGGGCGAGCGTGGCGCACCACGGCTCGTCGAGCGAGCCGTCGACCACCCGCAGCAGCGGCCACACGAAGCGGTCGGGGTCCCACGGGTCGTCGTCCTCGGTGCCGGTCAGCATCGCCACCAGCGAGCGTGGGTTGAGGAACCGGACGCCGGCGCACACGCCGTCGCCACCGCGGGGCCCTGCCCCGAGGTGGTGCGACAGCCGCTGGGCCAGCCAGCGCTCCACCCCCTTGGCGGGGACGACCACGACCTCCTCGGCGAAGGGGTCGGGCAGCAGCGCGGCCAGGAGCTCGGCCAGGCCGTCGGCCAGCACGGTGGTGTCGGTGCCGCGATGGAGGTGGATGCTCATGCCGCCACCGCCCTGACCGGCAGGATGGTGCCGTGAGCGAGCACGACGACCTGGTCAGGACCCTCGTCCGCGCCGGTGCGCGGTCCGGGCTGTCGTGGGGCGAGCGGCGCAGGACCACGACCGTGGAGTCCCCGCACCGGGAGGGGTCGACGGGCTACGAGGTCGAGGTCGGCGACCGGCGGGTGCGGCTCTACGGCTGGGCCGACGGGCAACGTGGCCTCCCCGACGTCGAGGACCCGTGGCGGGACTGCACCGTGCGACCGGCCGGCGCGGTCAACTCCCTGCTGGAGCGGGCGGGCAGCGACCACCGCCTCGGGCTCGCCCGGACGGGCGCCAACGACGGCCTCGCGGTGCTCGGCCGGGCCACCGTCCTCTCGGCCGTGCCGGCGCTGCTCGTCCCCTGACCTCACGAGCCCTCCGCCGGGAAGACGCAGAGCTCGTTGCCGTCGGGGTCGGCGAGGACGTGCCAGGAGATCTCCCGGTCGGGCGCGCGGAGGACGGTCGCGCCGCGCTGCACGAGGAGGTCGACCGTGTCGGGGCGGGTGGCGCGGAAGTCGAGGTGGAAGCGGTTCTTGGCGGTCTTGGGCTCCGGCACGGGGCAGAACACCCACAGCTCGAAGGGGGCGCCCTCGACCGACGCGAGGTGGGCCCAGTCGTCGCCCTCGTCCTGCCCCGCGTGGGCCCCGAGCACCTCGGCCCACCAGCGTGTGATCGGCAGCGGGTCGGGACCGCAGTCGGTGCAGACCTCGTAGAGCCCCGGGCCCCGGTCCTCGCGCGTCGGGAAGGCGCACAGCTCGCCCCCCTCGGGGTCGCGCAGGACCACCCAGGGGAAGGACGTCGCGTCGTCGACCCGGGCCCCGGCGGCCACCAGCGTCTCGACGTCGTCGACGCGCACGTCGAGGTGGGTGCGGTGCTTGACGGTGCGCGGCTCCGGGACGACGTCGATCCACAGCGACGCCCCCGGCCCCTCGCCGCGCAGGACGGCACCGCCGTGCCCGGGCTCGCGCTCCCAGCCCAGCGCGGTCGACCAGAACGCCGCCACCTGCTCCAGGTGGGCGGCGTCGGTGTCCAGGCACAGCGCCTGGAAGCGCAGCAGGGGTCCCGAGCTCCCGGTCGTCATGGGGTCATGCCTACCGGAGGGGTCCGACAGATGCGACCCGGCTCACGGGAGCGCGCGACGCTCGTCCTCGAGCTCGGCCAGCGATCCGCGCAGCGCGTCGAGCGAGGCGTTGACCCGGGTGACCTCGTCGGCCCCGTCGCCGACATCGAGGGCGGCCACGCTCGCCCGCATCTCCAGCAGCTTGGTGTAGACCTCGGCGACCTGGTCGACGCTGTGCTGCAGCTTGGTGAGCAGGGCAGTGCGGCGCTCGGCCATCCGCTGCACCGCCGCGAGCGCACCGCCGCGCGGCTCCTGGCCGGGTGGGCGCCTGCTCCGCCGGAGGGCGTCGTCGAGGCCGTCGACCGCGGCCGCGACCCGCACCGCGGTCTGCTCGGCACCCTGGGCGGCGACCAGCGCGGTGATCGACTGGTCCAGCACGCTGTCGGGCAGGGGCGAGGCGCGGAGGTCCTCGAGGTCGGTGACGTAGCCGTGGATCGCCCGCACCATCGTGGCCTGTGGAGTGCCGGGACGCAGCCCGATCTCCTCGACCTCCTCCTCGTCCCAGTCGTCGTCGTCCTTGCCGCTCAACGCCCCGACGACGGCCCCGACGCCCCACATCGCGGCGGCGATGCCGAGGCCGACCGGGGCGGCCGCGGCACCGGCGACACCGGCGACCGGCAGCACGGCCCAGGCCAGCCCGCCGCCGACCCCGGAGGTCACCAGGAGCCACGGGTCACGTCCCGCCCTGGCCACCTGCTTGCCGAAACCCATCGTCGACCCGGCCCGACTCAGAAGTTGCTCAGCACGGCGGTGAACACCTTGTCGATGCTCTCCGGCCGCGTCGCGTCGTAGGCCGCGGCGTTGCTGGCCGCGCTGATCTGGCGGAGGGTCTCCAGGTCGGCCCCCTCGCCGTAGGCGATCGTGAACACCCGCAGCGAGGTGTCGGGTGACTCGCTGCTGCCCCCGCCGAGCTGGCGGACGAGGCCGGCCAGGTCGGTGTCGGCGGGGTACTCGTTGCGGCCGTCGGTCAGGACGACCACGGCGTTGATCTTGTCGGCGTCCAGGGACGTCCCCATCGTGCCGACGGCGGCACGGATCGCGGCGTAGAGCGGGGTGCCGTTGAGCGGCGTGAGGGACCGGATCGACCGCCTCAGGTCGTCGCGCTGGCGGGAGATCGGCAGGACGGGCTCGAGCTCGCGGTAGATCTGCTCCTCGCCGTCGAGGTCGGTGGTGAACGCCCACAGGCCGACCTCGTCGGTCGGCGCGAACTGGGTCATCGCCCGGATCGCGGCCCGCTTGGCCAGCTCGAGCTTGGAGGCGCCGGCGTCGGGCACGGGCTCGCCCATCGACCCGGACACGTCGAGCAGCATGAGCACGCGGGCGGGCTTGCGCAGCTGGGTCCACGCCGAGCGCACCTGCGAGAGCACGGCCGGTGCCGGCGGGCTCAGCGTGACCTTCACCCCGTCGGCGATGAGGTCCTCGCTGGTCGTGATCGGCTTGCCGGGCTTGCCGTCGTAGGTCCGGAAGCCGGCGTCGGTGAAGACCTTCTGGGCCTTGGCGCTGCGGAGGTAGGACAGGAGGTCCGCGGACGCGGCCCGCTTGTCCTCGTCGACCCAGGGGGCGTCGAGCGTCACCCACGGGCTGTCGGAGAACAGCGTGCCCTCCTTGGGGTAGATCGCCGCCAGGGGCACCGCGGGCTTCTCGTGGTCGCCCAGCGTCGCCGGGTCACCGGTGGGGTTGCCGTTGTTGTAGTCGAGGACCGACTTCTCCTCCACGGCGACCGCGCTGACGTAGCCGAGCGACGCGCCCCTGTCGTCGGCGCGCTGCAGGTTGGACAGGTAGGTCAGAGTCGTGTCGCCGTAGTGGACGACCGAGCGCTCCACCGTCTGCACGAACCTCCGCACCCGCGGGTCCTCGAGGTCCCGGTCGGTGAGGTCGGACGACTTTCCTGTCGCTGCGACAAAAGATCCGATCGTGGCGGCGAGCCCGGACGTGGACAGGTTGGGGTTGGTCTTGCCGAGCGTGAAGCGGCCCCACTCGGGGTGGCCGAGCGCGGCCCAGCCGCGCTGGTCCTCCACCAGCGACAGCACGTCGCTCCAGCCGAGGGACTTGGCCGGCCAGCCGAGGGCCTGGGCCATCGGTCGCGGCATCGCGAGCACGAGGGGCGTCGAGGCGATCGAGGGCGTCTCGTCCGGGACCAGGTCGGGCTTGTCCTTCGCGGCGAGGTCCTGCTGCAGGAGGCCCACCCACGTCGAGGCGGCCGGGGTCCACACGTCGGGACGCGGGCCGTCGAGCTCCTCGTCCCACCCGCGCGCCAGGGCCTGCTCGCCGCCGCCCGAGGCGACCGAGGTCACCTCGACCGCGACGCAGGTGCCGCCGACCTCGGGGTCGGTGTCCTCGTAGGCCGAGGCGATCCGCCCCAGCAGCGCCGCCTTCTCGCTGGACGCCGCGACCGTCAGCGAGACGCAGCCGCTGGTGTCGCGACCCGCGTCGCTCGGCGTGGCACCAGGCGTCTTCTCGGACCCACCGCCCCCGACGATGAGCTTGACCGCCACGACCGCGACCACACCGACGACCACGGCTGTGACGATCGGTGCCTTGGACTTGGCCACGGGCCCCTCCGGGAGACGGTCCGGGTCGGCGCCCGGGCGGAAGGGAAGTCTAGGCGGGAGCGCAGGCTCAGCGGGTGACCAGCAGGGCGGTGCCGCTCACCACCGCCACGCGTCCCTCGGCCCGGTCGCCGAGGCGCAGCAGCTCGTCCACCCGGGCGGTCGAGTCGTGCCGGGTCGCGCGGCCGGAGGCCACGTCGACCTCGAGGAGCCCGTTGGGGGCGGGCACCCAGGCGGTGCCGTCCTCGACCAGCGGCGTCCCGAGACCCGGCCGGGGGCTGTCCCCGACCGGAGGGGCCTGTCGTGCCCGCACGGTCCACGCGGGCCGTCCGGAGGAGGTGTCGAGCGCGCGGAGCATCGCGCCGCCCCGGGGGTCCGGGCCGCGCAGCACCAGGCGGTCGGCCCACAGCCAGGCGGACCGGAAGCCGACGGGCACGGGCCGTGTCCAGCGGACCCGGCCCCTGGCGTCGAGGGCGACGACGCGGGGCCGGCCCCCCGTCCGGAGGAGGTACGACGACCCGTCGGGTCCGGCGGTCAGGAGGGCAGCCGCGGGACCGCGGTGCGCCCAGACCTGCGACCCGCCGGAGCGGGACAGCGCCTCGACCCACGCGCCGGGGCCCGGCGTCGGTGCACCCCCGGTCGCGAGCGAGGCCGAGTCGGCCCGGGCGAGGAGCACGAGGTCGCCGGCGACCGAGACCGACGCCAGGGCCCCTCGTCCGTGACGGGTCCAGCCGACCTTGCCGGTGGCCGGGTCGACCAGGCGGACCACCCGCCGTCCGTCGGCCCCCACCGAGCCCACGACCACGTCGGACCCCGCCTGGTCGGTGCGCACCAGGGTGGAGGGGCCCGTCCGCGGCAGGTCGCCGCAGACCAGCGGGACCGAGTCGCCGGCGAGGGTGAGCAGGCTCGGCTGCGGCCCGGAGAAGGCCAGCACGAGGTCCTCCCCGACCGGCCCACCGGTGAACGTGGTCCAGGCCGGGTCCCCGGCGAGGTCGACGCGCCAGTCGGTCCGGGCGCGGTCGACGTCCACCACGTCGACGACCGCGCGCCCGGGCTGCGGGGTGGTCACCAGGGCCAGCCGGTCGGCGTACGCCACGACGCTGGGGCGCTGGGTCAGGCGCTCGAAGAACCGGCCGGTGATGACCGACCCGACCGGGCCGCCGAGACCCTCGACCGCCTCGACCACCCGCCGGCGCTGCCGGCCGACCGAGCCGGCCGGCAGGAGGGCGGCGCGCGGGACCAGCTGGGGGCTCGTCTCGCCTGAGGAGACGGCGACGGCGCAGTCCGCGGCCGGGCTGTCGTCGCGCAGCAGCACGGCGGACAGGGCGGTCAGGAAAATCACGAGCACGAGCCCCGCGAAGAGGCTCGTGCGAGTGGTGACGCGCGACGGGCGCGCGTCAGGTGGCGGGTGGGCGCTCAGACGACCGGACCACCGGTGGAGTCGGTGTGGCGCTCGGTCACGGCCTCACGACCCGAGGCGTCGCGGGTGACCGCGACGGTGCTGTGGCGGCGCCGGGTGGCGGCCAGGCTCAGCACGGCGACCAGCACGCCGGCCAGCATGAGGATGTAGCCCAGGGTGTTGTCCTCGATGCCCGGGATGTCGACGTCGACCGCGAAGGCCAGGATGGCCCCGATGACGAAGAGCAGGATTCCGCCGCCGATGGTCATGGTGTGTTCCTCTCACCAGGGACGCGTGCCGCGTCCGTCGGACACACATGTACCCCTTGCGCACCAGGACAAAACGCTCACCAGATGCGCACGCGCTCCTCGGGCTCGAGCCACAGGCCGTCGCCCGGCCGGGTGGCGAAGGCGGAGTGGAACTCGTCGAGGTTGCGGGCGATGTTGGCGCGGAACTCCGGCGGGCTGTGCGGGTCGACGGTCAGCCGCTGCAGGGCCAGCTCGGTGCGGTCCTTGGTGCGCCACACGTGGGCCCAGTTGAGGAACAGCCGCTGGGTGCCGGTGAGCCCGTCGGACTCCGGCAGCGGCCGGTCGCCGAGGCTGATCAGGTAGGCCTTGAGGCCGATCGTGAGGCCACCGAGGTCGCCGATGTTCTCGCCGACGGTCAGGGCCCCGTTGACCTTCTCCTCGGGCAGCGCGCGCGGCGAGAGGCCGTCGTACTGCGCGATCAGCTTGTCCGCGCGCTCGCGGAACGCCGCCTTGTCGGCCTCGGTCCACCACTCGTTGAGGTTGCCGAGCTCGTCGTACTCCGAGCCCTGGTCGTCGAAGCCGTGACCGATCTCGTGACCGATGACCGCGCCGATGCCGCCGTAGTTCTCCGCCGGGTCGGCGTCGAGGTCGAAGAACGGACGCTGCAGGATCGCTGCGGGGAAGCAGATCTCGTTGATGCCGGGGTTGTAGTAGGCGTTGACGGTCTGCGGCAGCATGTGCCACTCGTCGCGGTCCACCGGCGAGCCGATCTTGCCGAGCTGCCGGTCGTGCTCGAACTCCGCGGCCCGCTGGGCGTTGCCCCACAGGTCACCGGGCTCGACGCGCAGCGCGGAGTAGTCGCGGAACTTCTCGGGGTAGCCGATCTTGGGCCGGAAGGTGCGCAGCTTGTCGAACGCGCGGGCCTTGGTGGCCTCGGTCATCCAGTCGAGGTCGGTGATCGAGCGGCGGTAGGCCTCGAGCAGGTTGGTCACCAGCTCGTCCATCGCGGCCTTGGCGGCCGGCGGGAAGTGCCGCTCGACGTACCTCTCGCCGACGGCCTCGCCGACCGAGCCCTCGACGAACGTGACCGCACGCTTCCAGCGGGCTCGCAGCTCGGGGGTGCCGGACAGGGTGCGGCCGTAGAAGTCGAAGTTGCGCTCGACGAAGGCCGAGGAGAGGTACGGCGCCGCGGAGCGCAGCGTCCTGGCCGACATCCAGGCCTGCCAGTCGGCCAGCTCGACCGACTGGTCGGCGACGACCCCGGACAGGTGGGCGAGGTAGCTCGGCTGCCGGACCACGACCTCCGCCAGCGTCTCCTCGGTCGCGCCGAGCGCCTCGGCGTACTCCTCCCAGGCGAAGGCCGGGGCGAGCTCGCGGAGCTGCTCGAAGGTCATCAGGTTGTAGCACTTGATCACGTCGCGGGTCGCCGCCCGCTCCCAGTGGCCCTCGGCCAGGCGCGTCTCGAGGCGCAGGACCCGCGCGGCGGAGACGTCGGGGTCCTCGGCGTAGAGGTCGCCGGCCAGGGCGAAGAGCGCGGAGAGGTAGCCGGTGTAGGCCTCGCGGATCGAGGCGAACTTCTCCTCGCGGTAGTAGGACTCGTCGGGCAGCCCGAGGCCGCCCTGCACGAGCTGAACGAGGTAGCGCTCGCTGTTGCGGTCGTCGGTGCTGACGTAGGCGCCGAAGAAGCCGCCGACGCCCGTGCGCTCGGCCCGGCCCACGTGGGCGGCGAGCGAGGGGTGGTCGGTGACCGCGGCGATCTCCGCCAGTGCCGCGGCGACCGGGCTCGCGCCCAGCTCCTCCACGCGTGCCTCGTCGAGGAACGAGCGGTAGAGGTGGCCGATCTGCTGGGTCGTGCTGCCCGGGGGCGCCTGGTCGGCCTCGGCGTCGGCCTCCTCGAGCAGCGCACGGACGTGGGACTCCGCGGCTTCGGCGAGCATGTGGAACGCGCCCCAGCTCGCGCGGTCGGAGGGGATCTCGGTCTCCGCCAGCCAGCGGCCGTTGACGTGGCCGAAGAGGTCGTCCTGGGGGCGGACGTCCGGGTCCATGCCGGGGCGGGCGTCGTCGAGGATCGTCATGCGCCAGAGCCTACGGGCCGCGCGGCAGGCTCCGGACGGGTCAGGTCGTAGGCGCGGTGGAGCCAGGTCTGGCGCACGCGCATGCCGACGCGGGTGTAGAGCCCGAGGGCGCCGGTGCGCGTGTCCGTGCTGAGCTCGGACGACACCGCCCCGACCTCCCGCGCGTTGGCGAACGCGTCGGCGAGCAGCGCCCGGGCGAGGCCCTGGTGCCGGCGGTCCCGGCGTACGCCGAGGCTCTGCACGTAGCCCTGGGTGGTGTCCTCCCCGCGGAACACGACGAGGTGGCACGCCCCCACCGGGACGCCGTCCCCGTCGACGACCAGGCGCAGGTGCCACGGCTCGAAGCCCGGCCGGCCCATCACCTCGGCGGCGAAGTCCTCGAACGGCTCGCGGTCGCGCTCGGACCACTCGAGGAAGGCGTCCTCGAGGATCGTCCAGGCCGCCCGCTGGTCCTCCTCGGTCGCAGCGGTGCGGATCGTGTGACCGCGCGGGAGCGGCTGGGCGGCGATCTCGGCACCGGGCGGCAGCTCGAGGACCCACGACTCCCACCGCACGAAGTAGCCGAGGCGCTCGAGCAGCCGGTCCCCGTCCGACCCCTGCGGGACCGGGCTGCCGACCACGGCCGAGCCGCGGGCGCGGGCGGTGGCCCGCACCCACCCGCTCAGGGCCGTCCCGATGCCGCGGCGGCGGTGGTCGGGGTGCACGTGCGCGTCGGCCCGGGTGTCACTGGTCAGCTCGGCGTAGGCGACCAGGCGGTCGCCGTCGTGCACCGACATCGTCGAGCTCGCGATGTCGAAGCTCGGCCGCCCCCAGTCGCCGACCAGGTCGGCCTCCTCGATCTCCACCGAGCCGACGTCGTGCCGCTCGCAGGCCGCGATGAGCTCGTAGACCGCGCGGGAGTCCTCGGCTCGCAGCGGGCGGGTGGTGAGGCCGGCCGGGAGGCCCTGGATGGTCGTCACGGGGGCAGTCAAGGCCACCCGTGCCGGGCAGGTCCAGCGGATTGCGGGACCCGCCGCGAGCCTCCCGCCCGCCACCACACGGCGCGGCTAGCGTCCGCGCATGCTCTCGGGACGCCGACCGGCGGGGACGGCGGCCGTCGTCGCGATGCTGCTGTGCCTCCTGGTCACCGCAGCGGCCTGGCCGCAGCACAGCGCCCGGGCCGACCGCCCCCGGCGGGCGCAGCTGGTCGCCGCCGACCCGGCCGCCGGGTTCGCGATCGTGGGGCACCGCGGCTACCCGGCACGGGACGTCACCGAGAACACCGTGCCGTCGTTCCGCCGGGCCGTCCGGTACGGCGCCACGGCCGTCGAGCTCGACGTGCAGCTGACCCGCGACGGCCGGCTCCTGGTGATGCACGACCCGACGCTGGACCGGACCACCACGTGCCGAGGCCGGGTCGCGGCCCGCACCCTGGCGGCCATCCAGCAGCGGTGCCGCGGCCGCCGTGGCCACGAGCTGGTGCCCTCGCTGGGCCAGGTGCTCGGCCTCGTCGTGCGGCTGGGCACCGACGTGGTGGTCGACGTGAAGCGGCCCCCGGCCTCGTGGTCGCCGGCGCGCTACCACCGGCTGGTCGACGCGATCCGCTCGCGCGGCCTGGTCGACCGCACCGTCGTCCTGGGCTTCCACCGCGCCAACCTGGAGGCGATCCGTCACATCGAGCCGGGGCTCCGCGTGCAGGGCATCGCCTCCACCCCGGCCGACGTCGCCCGGATCCGCACCTGGGCCGACGGGCTCAACCTGCCCGCCTCGCTGGCCACCCCGGAGCTCGTGGGCGGGCTGCGCGACCAGGGGCTGCTCGTGCTGGGCCGCAAGACCTCGCTGGCCCGTGACTGGTCAGTGCTGCGCGAGTCCGGCGCCGACGGCCTGCTCACCGACAGCCTCGCCTCCTACGGCACCTGGGTGGCCCGGCAGGGACCGGCCACGAGCCCCACGCCCACCCCCACGCCCACCCCCACGCCCTCCCCGGCCGTGTGACCCGCTCGGGTCTGGTCGGTCGCCGCTCGGGCGTGGCACCATCCGCCCATGCCTGACGCACCCGCACCCTTCGACGTCGTCGTCCGCCGTGGCCGGTGGTTCGACGGGACCGGCGCCCCGAGCGAGGTCCGCGACCTCGGCATCCGCGAGGGGCGGGTCGTCGCGATCAGCGCCGACGAGCTCGACGCGACCGGGTGCCCGACGGTCATCGACGCGGCGGGCCAGTGGGTGCTCCCCGGCATGGTCGACATCCACACCCACTACGACGTCGAGGTGCTGCGCGAGCCGGCGCTGGTCGAGTCGCTGCGCCACGGCGTGACCACGATCCTGCTCGGCTCCTGCTCGCTCTCCACCCTGCACGTCGACCCGACGACCGCGGGCGACCTGTTCGGACGGGTCGAGGCGATCCCCCGCCAGCACGTCATCGCCGCCCTGGAGGAGGCCCAGCAGGGGGCGGGCGGCTGGCGCGACGCCAAGGAGTACGTCGACTTCCTCGAGTCACTGCCCCTCGGCCCCAACCTCGCGGCGTTCGTCGGGCACTCCGACCTCCGCGCCGCGGTGATGGGCCTCGACCGCGCCACCCGCGAGGACGTCAGGCCGACGGCCGGCGAGCTGGCCCGCATGGAGGAGCTCCTCGAGGACGCCCTCGACGCCGGCTTCGTCGGGATGTCGGCCCAGCAGCTGCTGTTCGACAAGCTCGACGGCGAGGTGTGCCGGTCGCGGACGCTCCCGTCGACGTACGCCCGCACCAAGGAGCGCCGCCGTCTCAACCAGGTGCTGCGCGCCCGGCGCCGCGTGCTCCAGGGCGGCCCCGACATCACCTCGGTGCGCAGCATCGCGGCGATGACGCTGTCCTCGCTGCCCGTCGGCCCCGGCGCCCCCGGCGGTCGCGGTCTGCGCCGCCCGCAGCTCAAGACGACCCTGCTGTCCGCCGCGGACATCAAGGCCAACCCGCTGCTGGTGCACATCATGAACCCGATCGCGGCGACGCTGAACCGGCTGGGTGGCGACTTCCGCTGGCAGCACCTGCCGGTGCCGTTCGAGGTCTACGCCGACGGCATCGACCTGGTCATCTTCGAGGAGTTCGGCTCCGGGGCCGCCGCGCTCCACCTCGCCGACCAGGTCGAGCGCAACGCCCTGCTCCAGGACGAGGACTACCGCCGCCGGTTCCGCAAGGACTACGACGAGCGCTTCGGCATGCGGGTGTGGCACCGCGACTTCTTCGACGCCGAGATCGTCGAGTGCCCCGACGACTCGCGCCTGGGCTCGCTGGTCGGCCTGACCTTCGGGCAGGTCGGCATCGAGCGCGGCCGCCTCACCGCCTCCGGCGAGCCGCTGCACCCGGTCGACGCGTTCCTCGACCTCGTCGTGGAGCACGGCACCAAGCTGCGGTGGCGCACCACGATCTCCAACCACCGGCCGAGGTACGCCGACAAGCTGGCGGTCAGCCCCGGCGTCCAGATGGGCTTCTCCGACGCCGGCGCCCACCTGCGCAACATGGCGTTCTACGACTTCGGGCTCAAGCTGCTGCGACGCGTCCACCGGGCCGAGCAGGCGGGCCGGCCGTTCATGTCGCTCGAGCACGCCGTCCACCGCCTGACCGGCGAGCTGGCCGAGTGGTACTCCCTCGACGCCGGCCACCTCCGCGTCGGCGACCGGGCCGACCTCGTGGTGCTCGACCCGGCCGGCCTCGACGACTCGATGGACGACTACGCCGAGGCGCCGGTCGCGTCGTACGACGGCCTCCCGCGCATGGTCAACCGCTCCGACCGGGCCGTGAAGGCCGTCCTGGTCAACGGCACGAGGGTCTTCGGGTCGGGCCGTGCCGGGGACGCGCTCGGCACCGAGCGCACCGGGTCGTTCCTGCGGGCCCGCACCTGAGACCCGCCTCACAGGGTCGGCGCTGTCGGACGGGTCACACTCGCTCGGGTTCCGGCCCCCGCTCACCTAGCGTGTGCGCATGGAGAGTGCTGCCCCCACCACGACGCTGACCACCACCGACAACACCGAGCTCTCACGCATCGACGCCCACGTCGACGGCGCGCTGGTGGGCTTCGCGGCCTACGAGGTCTGCGACGACGGCGTCTACACCTTCCACCACACCGAGGTGTTCGAGGGCAACGAGGGCCGCGGGTTCGGCCAGCGCCTCGCCGAGGGCGTCGTGCGCTTCGCGCGCGAGCAGGACGTCAGGATCCACCCGACCTGCTCGTTCCTCGCCTCCTACCTGCGCAAGCACCCCGACAGCCAGGACGTGCTCGACCCCAAGTTCGAGGTCTGACCTGCGCTAGAGGACCAGGACCGACTTGCCGAGCGTGCGCCGCTCCGCCATCTCCTGCAGCGCGTCACTGACGTCCTCGAAGGCGTAGGTGCGGCCGATCGGCGGGTCGATCGCACCGCTGCGCATCATCGGCACGAGCCGGTCCCACTGCTCGCGCATGTAGCCGCCGCGCAGCATCGCGTAGGCGCCCCAGCCGACGCCGCGCACGTCGATGTTGTTGAGCAGCAGGCGGTTGACCTTCACCTCGGGGATCGTGCCGCCGGTGAAGCCGATCACCAGCAGCCGCCCGAGCGTGCCGAGGCTGCGCAGCGAGTCGGTCATCAGGTCGCCGCCGACGACGTCGACCAGCACGTCGACGCCCTGGCCGCCGGTGAGTTCCTTGACGGCGTCGCGGAAGCCCTCGACCACGACCGCCTCGTCGGCGCCCGCGCGGCGGGCGAAGTCGCACTTGTCCTCGGTCGAGGCGACCGCGATGACGCGGGCGCCCATGCCCTTGGCGACCTGGATCGTGGCGGTGCCGACGCCACCCGCGGCGCCGTTGACCAGCACGGTCTCGCCGTCCTGCAGGTGACCCCGCTCGCGCAGCGCGAACTCGGCGGTCAGGTAGTTCATCGGGATCGCGGCGCCCTGCTCGAAGCTCATCTCGTCGGGCAGCGGGAACACGCCGTCCGGGTGGGTCGCGACCAGCTCGGCCCCGCCGCCGTACGGCAGGGCGCAGGCGACCCGGTCACCGATCGAGAAGCCCGAGGACCCCGGGGCCGAGCGCACCGTGCCGGCGAAGTCGACGCCGAGCTGGAACGGCAGCTCGGGCTTGAGCTGGTACTCCCCCCGCGTCTGCAGCAGGTCGGGCCACGAGACCCCCACCGCCTTGACCTCCACGAGCACCTGGCCGTCGTCGGCGGTGGGTTCGGGGACGTCGGCCACGGAGACCGAGGAGGGGCCGTCGAGGGAGGTCACCTGGAGGGAGCGCATGAGCCCGAGGATAGAGACCACCCATCTCGGGCGGTCCCACGGCCGAACCCCGGGCATGACGACGCAGATGAGCGAGCCAGAGACCCAGGACGCCAGGACGTCCGGCCGCCGGCTGCTCGGTGGCGTCGCAGGCGTCCTCGCCGCCCTCGCGGGCCTCGGCCTGGCCGAGGGAGCCGCCGCGCTCCTGTCCGGCGTGACCGGGCCGTTCCTCGCGGTGGGCAACCGCATGGTCGACGCCGCCCCGGGGCAGCTCAAGGACTTCGCCGTCGAGCACTTCGGCACCAACGACAAGCCGGTGCTGCTCGGCGGGATCGCCGCGGCGCTCCTGCTGATCACGCTCGTGGCCGGCGCCGTGGGGGTGCGCCGGCCGCGCGTGGGCCTCGGGGTGTTCGCGGTGATGTCCGTCGTCGCGACCGTGGCGATGGTCACCGACCGGTCTGCCACGGCGGGCACCGGCGCGCGGCTCGTCCCCGCGGTCGTGCTCGCCGTGGCCTCCCTCGGCGGGCTGCACCTGATGCTCGCCGCGCTGCGTGGTGTGCCCGCCGCCTCCACGCCTGGCAGCACGCCGGCCGAGCGCTCCCTGGACCGTCGTCGCTTCCTCCTCGCGGCCGGCGCCGTGACCGTCGGCGCCGTCGTCGGAGGCGCCCTCACCAGGGCGTACGGCGGCCTGGCCGCGGCCGCCGACCGCGCCGGGGTGAGGCTGCCCCGCCCCAGCACCCCCGCACCGCCGGTGCCGGAGGGCGTCGAGGTGGGCGTGAAGGGCGTGACGCCGTACCTCACCAGCAACGCCGACTTCTACCGCGTCGACACCGCGCTCAAGGTGCCCGACGTGCCGCTCGACACCTGGACGCTCCGCGTCCACGGCATGGTCGACAAGGAGCTGGAGCTCACCTACGACGACCTGCTGGCTCGTGACCTGGTCGAGCGCCGGATCACCCTGACCTGCGTCTCCAACGAGGTGGGCGGCCCCTACCTCGGCAACGCCACCTGGCTCGGCGTCCCCGTCCGGGAGCTGCTCGCCGAGGCGGGGGTGAAGGACGGTGCCGACGCGGTCCGCTCGCGCAGCGCCGACGACTGGACCGCCGGCACGCCGCTCGACCGGCTGATGGACGACCAGGACGAGGCCCTCGTCGCGATCGCGATGAACGGCGAGCCCCTCCCGCTCAAGCACGGCTTCCCCGCGCGGCTGGTGACCCCCGGCCTCTACGGCTACGTCTCGGCCACCAAGTGGCTGACCGAGCTGGAGGTCACGCGCTTCTCCGACTTCACGGCGTACTGGACCAACAAGGGCTACGACGCGCAGGCGCCGATCAAGACCTCGAGCCGCATCGACGTGCCCGACTCCTTCGCCCGCGTGAAGGCCGGCCGCGTGCCGGTCGCCGGGGTCGCCTGGTCGCAGACGCGCGGCATCGAGAAGGTCGAGGTCCGCATCGACGGCGGCCCGTGGCAGGCGGCGCGCCTCGGCGAAGCCGACAACAAGAACACCTGGCGCCAGTGGGTCTTCCCCTGGGACGCCGAGCCGGGCAACCACCGCATCGAGGTGCGGGCCGAGGACGGCAGCGGCTACACCCAGACCGGCGCCCGCGCCCCCATCGCGCCCGACGGCTCCACCGGCTGGCACAGCGTCACCGTCTTCGTGGCCTGACCGACCCCTGAGACCCGCCTGATCTCAGGCTTCTCAGATTTTTGTCAGCTTTACAAAAACTTTCTGCAGACTCACCAATCCGCTCCCCACCCGGGACCGAACAGCCAGTGAGACGAGGGCCCCGAGGGTCCGAGCAGACCGAGGGTCCGGACAGACCGGCCCTGATCACCGCACACAACCGAAGGGATCTCCCCCGATGCGACTCAAGAAGTACGCCGCCACCGCCATGGTCGTCTGCGCGCTCGGCGCCACCGCCGCCTGCGGCAGCAACGACGACACGAGCAACGACGCGGCCGCCGCCGAGGCGAGCACGCCGATGACCAGCGACAGCCCCTCCGCGTCCACCATGGACCCGGCCTCCGACCTGGTCGGCCCCGGCTGCGCCGACTACGCGAACGCCGTCCCGGACGGCGCGGGCTCGGTCGCCGGCATGGCCGAGGACCCGGTGGCGACCGCCGCGAGCAACAACCCGCTGCTGACCACCCTGGTCGCCGCGGTGTCCGGCAAGGTCAACCCCAAGGTCAACCTGGTCGACACCCTCAACGGTGGCGAGTTCACCGTCTTCGCCCCGGTCGACAAGGCGTTCGCCGCCCCGGCCGTGAAGAAGGCGCTGCCCACGCTGAAGAAGGACGACGCGCTCCTCACCAAGATCCTGACCTACCACGTGGTCCCCGGCCAGCTGTCCCCCGCGGACGTCACCGGCACGCAGAAGACCGTCGAGGGCGGCACCGTCAAGGTGACCGGCTCCGGCGACAACCTCAAGGTCAACGGCGCCCACGTGATCTGCGGCGGCGTCCACACCGCCAACGCCACGGTCTACCTCATCGACCAGGTGCTCATGCCCAAGAAGTGACCTCACACCGACCGACGGGCCCCCGCCAGCAGGCGGGGGCCCGTCGTCGTGCCGGGAGGTGGCCCAGCCGGATGACTCAGCCGGTGGCTCAGCCGGGCCGCACCACGCGGTTCATCTCGAAGTGCATGGGGTCGGTGTAGTTCCAGTCCCCGCCCCAGGCCATGCCCCACTTCTTCATGATCGCCACGACGCGGCGGTCCATCTCGCCGCTGGTGCCGCGCTGGTTGCCCGGGACGTTGAGGTCGACCGCAATGCCCCACGAGTGGAGCGAGAGGCCGTTGGCCGCGCTGCGGCCGATGTAGCGCGGGTAGTAGCACCCGGCGTACTCGTCGGGGTGGATCGAGGAGGCGAGCCCCGCCTGCACGATCTCGGTGAGGGCGGCTCGCAGCTGAGGGATGAAGGCCTTGTTGCACGTGACGTCGCCCAGCAGGGGCACGGACTCGGTGCGGATGTAGGCGTCGACCCAGCGCTGGTCGGGCTTGATCGTGCCGTCGGGGCCGTTGGTGTAGCTGAAGGTGCCGATCGCGTCGGACACCGAGGTGCCGGCCAGGACCGCGGTCTGGAGCGCGTTGTCGAACTCCCGCGCGAGCAGCTGGACCGACCCGGCCCGGTCGCCGGCCAGCAGCTTGTCGATCTGCTTCTTGACCAGGGACGGGGTCCGCGACCCGGTGCTGATCAGCAGCGCGTTGCGGGTCGGGAGACCGAGCTGCTCGCCGCGCTTGGGGTTGACCACGACCTGCACCACCGGACGGGTGGAGAGCCCCGCTGCCCGCTGGACCAGCGGGGCGTAGGCGCCGACGTGCACCAGCGGGGAGTCGTCGCGGCTGCCGAGGCGGACCATGTCCTTGGCGTCCACCAGCTTCTTGGGCGTCGTCACGTCGACCGCGGCCTCGCCGCCGGCCAGGCGGTCCCAGACGAACTGCGCCTGCGCCGTCGCGTCGGGGGTGAAGACCCGGAACGCGGCAGGGTCCGCGGCGGCGACGGTCAGCGTGCGCCCGTCGACCGAGGCCGCGGCGTAGGAGAACGGCACGAGGGCGCGGACGCCCTGGATCCGGCGGATGCGGGTGACCAGCGGGTCGGGCAGCGTGTGGGAGGCGGTGACGAGCAGGTCGGCGGTGCGCAGCGGGGGCTTGAAGCGCCCCGGCGCGTCGACGGCGTACGACGCGTCGCCGCTGGTGCGGGTCGTGCTGTCGGAGCCCTGGGACGCGCTGCGGGACGACGACGTCCCCGGGGTGCCGTCGTCGGCACCCAGCGGACCCGCGGTCCCCTTCTCGCACGCGGTCAGGAGCGAGCTCAGCACGACGATGCCGGCGAGTCCCCCGAACCGCGCCCGGCGCCCTCCGCGCCGGAGCTGTTCTCCCATGGGCGCATTCTCTCCCCCCGGCGGGCGCTTTACCCACCGACTTCGGGATTCGGTCGGACCGGCCTGCACCCTCCTGGGTAGATTCCCCACCATGCGGCGTTCCCGTCCCTCCGGCGACCCCAGCCCCGTCGGACCGGACGGAGGCCCCGCGGCCACGCGCAAGCGGCGTCACGTGCCCGCCTCGGTCGAGGCGGTCGTGCTCCTGGTCCTCGCGCTGCTGCTCGCGCTGGGGATCAAGACCTTCCTCGTCCAGATGTTCTTCGTGCCCTCGGAGTCGATGGAGCCGCTGTTCATCAAGAACGACCGGATCATGGTCGAGAAGTGGTCCTACTGGAGCTCGCCGGTCCGCCGCGGCGACGTCGTCGTCTTCGAGGACCCGGGCGGCTGGCTCGGACCGCCGCCCCCGCTCAACCCGGTCCAGAAGGGCCTGTCGACCATCGGCCTCTACCCCACCGGTGGGCACCTGGTGAAGCGCGTGATCGGCGTCGGCGGCGACCGGGTCGCCTGCTGCGACCCCGACGGCCGCCTGACCGTCAACGGCGTCCCCCTGGTCGAGGACTCCTACGTCAAGAAGGGCAGCAAGCCCTCCGACCGCGACTTCTCCGTGACCGTGCCCAAGGGCCGGCTGTGGGTGATGGGCGACAACCGCTCCAACAGCGAGGACTCGCGCTACCACCGCCAGCTGCCCGGCGGCGGCACGGTCCCGGAGTCCGCCGTCGTCGGCAAGGTCTGGGCGATCGTCTGGCCGATCAGCCGCTGGGACCACATCGAGACCCCCCGCACCTTCGACCAGAAGGCGCTGGCCCAGGAGTAGCCCTCCCCCGGGCCCGTCGAGGTGCTCACGGCGTGAGCCTCGGAGCCACCGATTCCGTCGCGTGGGACGCGATCGACCGCAGGATTCGTCCCACCTGGACAGTCGTGGCCGAAGAATCCATCATGGACGCATGACCTCCTCCCCGACCTCCGTGGACCAGCAGCGCAGGCTCCTCACCGCGATCCCCGGACCCCGGTCCCAGGAGCTCCACGCCCGCAAGGAGGCGGCCGTGTCCTCCGGTGTCGGGGTCGGCCTCCCGGCGTACGTCGAGCGCGCCGGGGGCGGCATCCTCGTCGACGTCGACGGCAACCACCTGATCGACTTCGGCTCCGGCATCGCGGTGACCACGGTCGGCAACGCGGCGCCCGCGGTGGTCGAGGGCGTCGCCCGGCAGGCCGCCGACTTCACCCACACCTGCTTCATGGTCTCCCCCTACGAGGAGTACGTCGCGGTGTGCGAGGAGCTCGCCGAGCTCACCCCGGGCGAGGCCTCGACCAAGCGATCCGCCCTGTTCAACTCCGGCGCCGAGGCGGTCGAGAACGCGGTCAAGGTCGCGCGCACGTTCACCGGGCGCTCGGCGGTGGTGGCGTTCGACCACGCCTACCACGGGCGCACCAACCTGACGATGGCGCTGACCGCGAAGTCGATGCCCTACAAGCACGGGTTCGGTCCGTTCGCGAACGAGGTCTACCGCGCGCCGATGGCCTACCCGCTGCGCTGGCCCGGGTCGCCCGAGCGCTGCGCCGAGGAGTCGTTCCAGGCCTTCGTCGACATGCTCCACGCGCAGGTCGGCGAGACGAGCTGCGCCGCGGTGGTCATCGAGCCGATCCAGGGCGAGGGCGGCTTCATCGTGCCGCCGGAGGGCTGGCTGCGGATGGTCGCCGACTACTGCACCGAGCACGGCATCCTGCTCATCGCCGACGAGATCCAGACCGGCTTCTGCCGCACCGGCGACTGGTTCGCCTGCGACCGCGAGGGCGTCGTGCCCGACCTGATCACCACCGCCAAGGGCATCGCCGGCGGCCTCCCGCTCGCCGCGGTCACCGGCCGCGCCGAGGTGATGGACTCGGTGCACTCCGGCGGCCTCGGCGGGACCTACGGCGGCAACCCGGTCGCCTGCGCCGCCGCGCTCGGGGCGATCCGCACGATGAAGGAGCAGGACCTGTGCGGGCGCGCCCGCGAGGTCGAGGCGCTCTTCCTGCCGCGCCTGGAGGCGCTGCGGTCGAAGTACGACGTCGTGGCCGACATCCGCGGCCGCGGCGCGATGCTGGCCATCGAGCTGACCGCCGGCGCCGGCGACCTGACGCCCAACCCGACCGCGACCGCCGCGATCAACAAGCACTGCCACAGCCAGGGCCTGGTCACGCTGACCTGCGGCACGTTCGGCAACGTCTTCCGCTTCCTGCCCCCGCTGTCGTCCCCCGACCACCTGCTGTCCGAGGGGCTCGACCTCATCGACGAGGCGTTCGCCGCCGTCCTCGGCTGACCCCACCCCTTCGGCCCACGCATAGGTTGACCACATGAACGAGAGCTCCCTGCTGTCCTCCCTCAACACCGGCCTCTTCGTGGGCGGCGAGTGGCGAGAGGGGTCCGACGGCAAGCAGATCGACGTCGAGGACCCCGCGACCGGCAAGGTGCTCACGAGCATCGCCGACGCGACCGTCGAGGACGGCGTGGCCGCGCTCGACGCCGCCGTCGCGGTGCAGGCCGAGTGGGCCGCCACCCCGCCCCGCGAGCGGGCCGAGCTGCTGCGCTCGGCGTTCGAGCTGATCAACGAGCGCGCCGACGAGCTCGCCCTGCTGATGACCCTCGAGATGGGCAAGCCGCTGGCGCAGTCGAAGGGCGAGGTCACCTACGGCAACGAGTTCTTCCGCTGGTTCTCCGAGGAGGTCGTGCGCATCCACGGCCGCTACTCCGTCTCGCCCGACGGCAGCTCGCGGCTGCTGACGATGAAGCAGCCGGTCGGCCCGACCCTGATGATCACGCCGTGGAACTTCCCGCTGGCGATGGGCACCCGCAAGATCGGCCCGGCCATCGCGGCCGGCTGCACGATGGTGGTCAAGCCGGCCTCGCAGACCCCCCTCACGATGCTCCGCCTGGCCCAGGTGCTCGAGGAGGTGGGCGTTCCCAAGGGCGTGCTCAACGTCGTACCCACCTCCCGCACCGGTGACGTGATGGGCCGCCTCATCTCCGACCCCCGCCTGCGCAAGCTGACCTTCACCGGCTCGACCGGGGTCGGCAAGAAGCTGGTCGAGCAGTCCGCCGAGCAGCTGCTGCGCGTCTCGATGGAGCTGGGCGGCAACGCGCCGTTCCTGGTCTTCCCCGACGCCGACCTCGACAAGGCCGTCGACGGCGCGATGCTGGCCAAGATGCGCAACATGGGCGAGGCCTGCACCGCCGCCAACCGCTTCCTGGTCCACGAGGACGTCGCCGACGAGTTCGCGCGCCGGTTCGGCGAGCGCATGGCCGCCGAGAAGGTCGGCCGCGGCACCGACGAAGGCGTGACCGTCGGCCCGCTGATCGACCAGAAGGCCAAGGACAAGGTCAGCGAGCTGGTCGACGACGCCACCTCCCGCGGCGCCTCGGTCGTCACCGGCGGCCGCGCCACCGGCGAGGCCGGCTACTTCTACGAGCCGACCGTGCTCACCGACGTTCCCGCCGACGCCGACCTGGTGCACGAGGAGATCTTCGGCCCGGTCGCGCCGATCACGACGTTCTCCGACGAGGACAAGGCGCTCCGGCTCGCCAACGACACGGAGTACGGCCTGGTCGCCTACGTCTTCACCACCGACCTCGGCCGCATGATCCGCGTGAGCGAGGGGCTCCAGAGCGGGATGGTCGCGGTCAACCAGGGCATCATCTCCAACGCCGCCGCCCCCTTCGGCGGGGTCAAGCACTCCGGCTTCGGCCGCGAGGGCGGCTTCGAGGGGATCGAGGAGTACCTCTCGGTGAAGTACGTCGGCATCGCGCCGTAGGGGTCCAGTTTCACTAGGTACCTAGTGACGTTGGCACTTCCCGAGCGAAACTTCGCTCGGGGAGTGCCAATTCTCCCGCCGGCGTCAGCTCCCAGGATCGATCGAGTCCGCCACGAAGCGCCCGTCGACGCAGTGCGCGGTGAGCACCTCCTCGCCCTCGTGCCACAGCATGGCCTTGACCTCCGCCGGACGCAGGGGCCGTGAGGTCGCCGTGGCGCGGGCGTGGAGCACGACGCTCGCCCAGCCGTCGGTGACCCGCTGGTCGGAGGTGACGAAGTCGATGCGGTACGGCGGCCGGAGGTCGCCGTCGAAGCGCACCTTCCGGGGGCCCGTCGCGCCCGTCCACCGGCCGGCGAGCCGGGCTGTCCCCTCGAGGTCGCACCGCACGGGCTCCCGGGCCCCGCGCAGCGCACCGGGCAACGTGGTCGAACCCTCGGGCAGTAGCACCTCGCCCCCGACGAGGATCGCCTCGCGGGCATCGACCCCGCGCACGGACCGCACCACCACGGGCTCGTCGGGGATGCGCCCGCGACCCTCGTCGCACCCGAGGACGGCTCCCTGGCCGAGCGTGTCGCCGGCGACCGGGCTCCGGTCGATCCCGATGCCGGTCCAGCGCCGTCCGTCCCACCGGACGACGTAGCCGCAGTCGGCGCTGCCCACCTGCTCCGGCTCGCGCAGGACGGTGTAGCCGACCCCGCCCACGGCCAGCACCGCGGCCGCGGCGAGGACGGCCGGCCAGCGGCGGCGGTGGGTCGCCGGCGGCTCCCCGGTCAGGTCGGGAGCGACGAACGCCGGCCCCTCGTCGGCGGCCGCGCGCAGTTGCTCGCGGAGCAGCTCATCGAGGTCGGTCACGGCTCGTCCTCTCGCTCGTCGGGCTCCTCAACGCCTCGCGCAGCACGGGCATCGCCCTGGCCACCAGGCTGCGGACCGTCGCCGGCCGGCAGCCGAGCACCTCGCCGATCCGCTCGTCAGGCAGGTCCTCGTAATAGCGCAGGACCACCGCGGCCCGCTGTCGGTCGCTCAGGGCGGCCAGCGCCCGCCAGATCGCGTCCCGCTCCCCGCTCGCGTGCGCCGGGTCCGGGCCGGGCGCGTGGGGCCCCGCGCCGAGCCGGGCGAGGGCGCGCACGCGCGCGCCCGTCGTACGTCCCTGGCTCCGGTGCTCGTTGACCAGCGCGCGCCGGGCGTACGTCGCCGGGTCGGCGAGGTCGGCCACCCCACGCCTCGCCAGCCGCAGCAGCACGGTCTGGGTGAGGTCCGCCGCCCGCTCGGGGTCGCGGGTGAGCAGCCAGGCGAACCGCTGCAACGCGGCTCCCTGCTCGTCCACGAACCGCCCCAGGGCGGCCTGCTCGGCACTCACACCTGTATTCACGCACGAGCGGGCTCCGCTGTTGCGGGGCAGCGCGCCGGTTCGAGCCCGGGCCCGCGGCGAAGCTGGTGCTTCCCGAGCGAAACTTCGCTCGGGAAGTGACAACGTCACTAGGTACCTAGTGAAACCGCACCCCCAGCCGCCCCTGCGAGACTGGGCCGGTGACGGAGCGCGTACGACGGCGGGGGCGGAGGCCCGCCGGCGAGGACACCCGGGCGACGATCCTCGAGGCGGCCCGGGAGGAGTTCGCGCTCAAGGGGTACGCCGCGACGTCGCTGCGCGCGGTCGCCCGGCGGGCGGGGGTCGACCCGGCCCTGGTGCACCACTACTTCGACGGCAAGGACGACCTGTTCACCGCCACGCTCGACGCGCCGGCCAACCCGGCGGCCCTGGTCGGCGGGATCCTCACCGAGTCCGGGTCGCTCGAGGGGGTCGGTGAGCGCGTGGTCGCGACGTTCCTCGGGCTGTGGGACGACGCCGACGCGCAGGACCGCCTGCGGGGGCTGCTGCGCAACGCCCTGGAGCACGAGGCCGCGCTGCAGGCGTTCCGCGAGTACCTCACCGCCGACGTCCTCGGCCGCCTCGGCGTCCTCATGCCCGAGGCGGAGGCTCCCCTGCGCACGGGGCTCGTCGGCTCGCAGCTGATCGGGCTGGCGGTCGCGCGCTACGTCGTCCGGCTCCCCGGGATCGCCGACGCCGACCCGGCGGCGCTGGCGACGGCGGTCGGTCCCACGCTCCAGCGCTACCTCTCCGGTCCGGTCCACTGACCGCAGCCGTTGTGCGGGCGCCCCGCCCGGCGTACATTCATCACATGATGAATAACGCGGTCGAGGTCACCGGGCTCGTCGTACGACGGGGGCACCGCGAGGTGCTCCACGACCTGTCCGTCGGCGTCCCCGCCGGCCAGGTCACCGGTCTGCTCGGCCCGAGCGGCTCGGGCAAGTCGACCCTCATCCGGGCGGTCGTCGGGGTGCAGGTCGTGGAGTCCGGGACGGTCACGGTCCTCGGGGAGCCCGCCGGCTCGCCCGCCCTGCGCAGCCGCGTCGGCTACGTCACCCAGGCCCCGAGCGTGTACGACGACCTGACCGTCCGCGCCAACACGCGCTACTTCGCGCGGCTCCTGCACCGCGACCGCCGGGCCGCGGAGGAGGCGGCCGAGACCGCGATCGGGCGCGTCGACCTCGGCTCCCACGCCGACGACCTGGTCGGCAACCTCTCCGGCGGCCAGCAGTCGCGGGTGAGCCTGGCCGCGGCGCTGGTCGGCGAGCCGGACCTGCTCGTGCTCGACGAGCCGACGGTCGGGCTCGACCCGGTCCTGCGGCGCGACCTGTGGCGGCTCTTCCACGAGCTCGCCGACACCGGCACGACGCTGCTGGTCTCCAGCCACGTGATGGACGAGGCGGCGCGCTGCGACCGGCTCCTGCTGCTGCGCGAGGGGCGCATCCTCGCCGACGACACCCCCGACGGGCTCCTGCGCGCCACCGGCGAGCGGGACGCCGAGGCCGCCTTCCTGCACCTGATCGACAGCGCCGCCGACAACGCCGCCGACAACGCCGCCACCGGCACCGGCACCGGCACCGGCACCGAGAGGACCTCCCGATGAGCACCGCGACCCTCGACCTGCACCGCTCGACCGTCACCGCCGGCCGGGTCCTGGCCCAGCTGCGGGGCGACCACCGCACGGTCGCGCTCATGCTCGTCGTGCCGTGCGTGCTCAACGGCCTGGTCGCCTGGATCTACGACGGCACCCCGGTCTTCGACCGGATCGGGTCGTCGCTGGTGGGCGTCTTCCCCATGGTCGTGATGTTCATCGTCACCAGCATCGCGACGCTGCGCGAGCGGCAGTCGGGCACACTCGAGCGGCTGCTCACCACACCGCTCGGCAAGGGCGACCTGATCCTCGGCTACGCCCTGGCGTTCGGCGGGGTCGTGGTCGTCCAGTCCCTGCTCGTCTCCGGGCTGTCGGTCGGGCTGTTCGGCCTCGACGTCGCGGGCCCGCTCTGGCTGCTGCTAGTGGTCGCCCTCCTCGCCGGCCTGCTGGGCACGAGCCTCGGCCTGCTCGCCAGCGGGTTCGCGCGCACGGAGTTCCAGGCGGTGCAGTTCATGCCGGCGTTCGTGCTGCCGCAGTTCCTGCTGTGCGGGCTGCTCACCCCGCGCGAGGACATGCCGGGCCCGCTCGCCGTGCTGTCCGACGTGCTGCCGCTGAGCTACATCGTCGACGCGACCAAGGAGGTGGGCACGAGCGCGAGCCCGGACGTGGCCGTCCCGCTGCTCGTGATCGCGGGCTTCGTCGTCGCGGCGCTCGCCCTCGGGTCGGCCACGCTGCGTCGCCGTACGGCGTGAGGTGCGGTCAGCGGGGCGTCCACACCACCTGCAGGCTGGTGGGGGCGCGGAAGGCGATGTTCGGGACGAACTGCAGCTGCTGGGGCTGCCGCAGGCGGAGATCCGGGAGTCGTGCGGCCAGCACCCGAAGGACCACACGGGCTTCCAACCGGGCCAACGCGGAGCCGAGACAGAAGTGGATCCCGTGCCCGAAGCTGAGGTGGTCCCCGGCGTTCTCGCGGTGCAGGTGGAAGGCCTCGGGGTCCTCGAAGACCTCCGGGTCGCGGTTCGCGGCGCCGAGGAGCATCAGCACCTGGGCGCCGGCGGGCACCTTGACGCCGGCGATGCGCACCTCACGCAGGGTCTTGCGGCGCCAGGCCACCACCGAGCTGTCGAAGCGCAGCGTCTCCTCGACCGCGCGCTCGGCGAGCTCTGGCCGCTCCACGAGCTCCTGTCACGCGGTCGGGTCCTCCAGCAGCCGGCGGACCGCGTTGGCCAGGAGGCTGGAGGTGGTCTCGTGCCCGGCGGTGAGGAAGGCGAACAGCACGCTGCAGATCTCGTCGACGGTGAACACGGAGTCGTCGCCGCCGCGCACCTCCAGCAGCGCGCTGGTCAGGTCTGAGCGGGGAGAGGCGATCCGCTCCTCGACCAGCTGCCGGAGATGGGCCCAGAACCTCACCATGGCCTCGGCCAGCCGCTCCTGCTCCAGCGGCTCCAGGCTGCCCCAGATGAAGCGCACCCGGTTGTCGGCCGCCTCCTGCACGATCGGGGCCGACTCCTCGGGGATCCCGAGCAGGTGCAAGATCACCCGCGCGGGGAGCTCCCACAGCAGGGCGCTGACGAGGTCCGCCTCACCGGCGGCGGCGAACCCGTCGACCACCTCGTGGGCCCTCTCGGTGATGAACGGCTCGAGCTCGGCGACCCTCCGGGCGGTGAAGGCGCGGCTGACGTTGCGGCGGAACCTCAGGTGCTCGGGGCGGTCGTTGTTGCCCAGCGCGGGCGTGATCCCCCAGCCGCCGTCGCGAAGGATCTGCTGGGCGCCAGGGCCGAGCTCGGTGATGGGGGTGATGGAGTTCGTCGCCGAGAAGCTGTCGAGGTCGCGGAAGACCTCCAGGATGTCCGCTCGCCGGGCGACGACCCAGTGGTCGATCTGCGCGGCGTAGAAGACCGGCGCCTCCTCCCGCGCCCGCGCGAACAGCGGATAGGGGTCGCCCAGCATCGGGTCGTGGAAGGGGTCGTAGCCCGGATCGGCCGTCAAGAGGGCTCCCGTCCTTGTCATCGCCGAGACCTGGAGGCAGGATACCTGATGTCAGACCAGTTGCTCCCCGGACCCGAGGAGGTTTCGCCGTGGCCGAGGTCCCCCTGCCGGCGAGTGCGGACCTGCGCGGCCAGGTCGCGATCGTGACCGGCGGCGCCGGCGCCCTCGGCACCGACATCGGGCACCGCCTGCGCGACCTGGGCGCGGACGTGGCCCTGCTCGACGTGGTCGAGCCGAGCGCGACGCTTTACGACCGCGGCGGTGGCAGCGGCGGCGGGCGCCTGCGTGGCTTCACCGCCGACCTGTGCGACGAGCACCAGGTCGCCGAGGCGATCGCACGCATCCTGGCGTGGCGCGGGCGAGTCGACGTCCTGGTCAACAACGCCGGGATCTTCCGCGGGGTGCCGCGCGTGCCGTTCTGGGAGATCGACGTCGCGACCTGGGACCGGGTGATGGAGACCAACGCCCGCTCGGTGTTCCTGTGCAGCCGCGCGGTGGCGCCGCTGATGTGCCGCGCGCGACGAGGACGGATCGTCAACATCACCTCCAACACCGCCGCGTTCGGGATGGCGAACTACCTGCACTACGTCGCCTCCAAGGCTGCGATCGTCGGCATGACGCGGACCATGGCGCGTGAGCTCGGGCCCTACGGGGTCGCGGTCAACGCCGTGGCCCCCGGCCTGGTGCACACCGCGAGCGCCCTGGCCGAGCTCGACCGGTCCGTCTTCGAGCAAGCCGTCGCCGGCCAATGCCTGCGCACGGCCATCGAGGGCGAGGACGTCGCCGCCACGGTCGCGTTCCTCAGCGGTGCGCAGGCCCGGATGATCACCGGCCAGACCCTCGCGGTGAACGCCGGCGCGACCATGGGTGCGTTCTGACCCGACTGACCTAGAGGTTGATCATGTGCCCGGTGATCCCGTGGATCGCCTCCTTGACGGCCTCGGACAGCGTCGGGTGGGCGAACACGTTGCGGCTCACGTCCTCGGCGGTCAGGCCGAGGGTCTGGGCGAGGGTCAGTGCCGGCAGGAGCTCGGTGACGTCCGGGCCGATCATGTGGGCCCCGAGGATCCGGTGGTCGGCATCGGCGACGACCTTGACGAACCCCACGGCCTCACCCAGGCCCTTGGCCTTGCCGTTGGCCGCGAACGGGAAGGACGCGGTCGTGACCTCGTGCCCACGGTCCCTGGCCTGCTGCGCGGTGTAGCCGAACGACCCGATCTGCGGCTGGCAGTACGTGGCGCGCGGGACGAAGTCGTAGTCCACCGGACGGGGGTCCTGCCCGCACAGGTGCTCGGCCGCGACGATGCCCATCGCCTCGGCGACGTGGGCGAGCATCAACCTGGCGGTGACGTCGCCGATGGCATAGACCCCCTCGACGCTCGTGCGGCAGTGCTCGTCGACCTCGATCGCTCCGGTCTCGGTCAGGGCGACGCCGGTCGCCTCGAGCCCGTAACCCTCGACGCGCGGGGCGAAGCCGAAGGCCGCCAGGAACCGGTCGGCGTGGAGAACCTGCTCCTCCCCGCCCCCGGCCGGGGCGACGCGCACGCTCACACCTGAGCCGGTGTCCTCGACACCCAGGACCGCGGTCGAGGTCAGGACCTTGACGCCGAGCCGGCGGTAGTGCCGCGAGAGCTCCTTGGAGACCTCCGCGTCCTCGGTGGGCACCATCCGGTCGAGGTACTCCACGAGGATCACCTCGACGCCGAAGTTCGCCAGCACGTAGGCCAGCTCCACGCCGATCGCCCCCGACCCGCCGATGACGACGGATGACGGCAGCGTGTCGGCGAGGATCATCTCCTCGTAGCTCACGATACTCGTGCCGTTGAGCTCGACGCCCGGGACCGTGCGCACGGTCGCCCCGGTGGCGATGATCAGGTCGTCGCACGTGTAGTCCGCGGTCGTCCCGTCCTCGAGCGCGACCGAGACCGCCTGGGGGCCGGTCAGGGTGCCCCAGCCGTGGACCTCGGCGATCTTGTTCTTCTTCATCAGGAAGTGGACGCCCTTGACGATGGCGTCGCTGACCTGACGCGACCGTGCGTGCGTGGGCGCCCAGGCCATCGTCGCGTCGCCCTCGATGCCGAAGGCCGCCTTCTCCCGGGTCAGGGTGTGCGCCAGCTCGGCGCTCTTGAGCAGCGCCTTGGAGGGGATGCAGCCGACGTTGAGGCAGACGCCTCCCCAGTACTGCTTCTCGACCACGGCCACGGACCGGCCCAGCTGGGCGGCACGGATCGCGGCGACGTAGCCTCCGGGGCCGGCGCCGAGCACCAGGACGTCGACGTGGGTCATGCGAGGGCTCCTGACGTGGTGCGGCGGTCCATGGCCTGCTGGTAGAGCCGTCCCGCGCGGTACGACGAGCGCACGAGCGGGCCGGACAGGACGCCGGCGAAGCCGATCTCCTCGGCCTCGGTGGCGAGCTCGACGAACTCCTCGGGCCGGACCCACCGCTCTACGGGGTGGTGGCGGGGGGAGGGGCGCAGGTACTGGGTGATCGTGACCAGCTCGCACCCGGCGTCGTGGAGGTCGGCCAGGGCCTGGGAGACCTCCTCTCGGGTCTCGCCCATGCCGAGGATGAGGTTGGACTTGGTGACCAGGCCGAACGCGCGGGCCTGGGTCAGCACGTCCAGGGAGCGGTCGTAGCCGAACGCGGGGCGGATGCGCTTGAAGATCCGCGGGACGGTCTCGACGTTGTGGGCCAGGACCTCGGGGCGGGACTCGAAGACCTCGGTCAGGAGCTCGGGGCGGCCGTTGAAGTCGGGGATCAGGTTCTCCACCCCGGTCTCGGGGTTGAGGTCGTGGATCGCGCGGACGGTCTCGGCGTAGAGCCAGGCGCCGCCGTCGGGCAGGTCGTCGCGGGCGACGCCGGTGATGGTGGCGTACTTGAGCTGCATCGTCTGCACCGACTCCGCGACGCGGCGGGGCTCGTCACGGTCGAGGGGCTGGGGCTTGCCGGTGTCGATCTGGCAGAAGTCGCAGCGTCGGGTGCACTGGTCGCCGCCGATGAGGAAGGTGGCCTCGCGGTCCTCCCAGCACTCGTAGATGTTGGGGCAGCCGGCTTCCTGGCACACGGTGTGCAGTCCCTCGGACTTCACCAGCTGCTGCAGCGCGGTGTACTCCGGGCCCATCCGGGCGCGGGTCCTGATCCACTCCGGCTTCCTCTCGATCGGGACAGCAGCGTTGCGGACCTCCAGCCGCAGCAGCCTGCGCCCCCCCGGGGCGACGGCTGTCACGACAGGCCCGGGTAGAGCGGGACGCGGGCGGCCAGCGAGGCGACCCGGCTCCGCAGCTGGGCGCTGAGCTCCTCCGACGGGGTGCTGCTCAGCGCGGTGGCGATGATCTCGCCCACCTCGGTGAACTCCTCGGCGGCGAAGCCGCGGGTGGCCAGCGCCGGGGTGCCGATGCGCAGGCCGGAGGTGACCATCGGGGGACGCGGGTCGAAGGGGACCGCGTTGCGGTTGACCGTCAGGCCCATCGAGTGCAGGAGGTCCTCGGCCTGCTTGCCGTCCAGCTCCGAGTCGCGCAGGTCCACCAGGACCAGGTGCACGTCCGTGCCGCCGGTCAGCACGCTGACCCCGGCGTCGCGGACCCGATCGGAACCGAGAGCCGCGGCGAGGATCCGGGCGCCCTCCAGCGTGCGCTCCTGCCGCTCGCGGAACTCCGGGGACCCGGCCAGCTTGAAGCCGACCGCCTTGGCGGCGACGACGTGCTCGAGCGGACCGCCCTGCTGGCCGGGAAAGACGGCGCTGTTGAGCTTCTTCGCCAGGTCCGCCGTGCTCATGATGACACCTCCACGCGGCCCACCGAGGGTCTTGTGGGTGGTCGTGGTGACGACGTGGGCGTGCGGCACCGGGTTCGGGTGGAGTCCGGCTGCGACCAGGCCGGCGAAGTGCGCCATGTCGACCATGAGGTGGGCGCCGACGAGGTCGGCGATGCGCCGGAACTCCGCGAAGTCCAGGTGGCGGGGGTAGGCCGACCAACCCGCGACGATCAGCTTGGGTCGATGCTCCACCGCCAGGCGCTCGACCTCGGCCATGTCCACCCGGAAGTCGTCCGGGTCGACGTGGTAGACCACGACGTTGTAGAGCTTGCCGGAGAAGTTGAGCCGCATGCCGTGGGTCAGGTGACCGCCGTGCGCCAGATCCAGGCCCAGGATCGTGTCCCCCGGGTCGAGCAGCGCCGACATCGCGGCGGCATTGGCCTGCGCGCCCGAGTGGGGCTGCACGTTGGCGGCCTCGGCGCCGAACAGCGCGGTGACCCGCTCGATGGCGAGCCGCTCGACGACGTCGACGTGCTCGCAGCCGCCGTAGTAGCGGCGGCCCGGGTAGCCCTCGGCGTACTTGTTGGTCAGGACCGAGCCCTGCGCCTGCATCACCGAGACCGGCGCGAAGTTCTCCGAGGCGATCAGCTCCAGGGTGCCCTGCTGGCGGGCGAGCTCCGCGGTGATCGCCGCGTGGACGTCGGGGTCGAAGGTGGCGAGCGGCTCGTCGAGCGTGGTCATGGGTGAACACTCCTGTCAGTCGGTGCGAGGGAGGCGACGTCCCCCGTCGAAGCGCAGCTCCAGACGATCGATCGTGATGTCGGAGAAGACGCCGGCCCGGGTGAACGGGTCCTGGCGGATGAAGGCGGAGGCCGCCGGCGGGTCGGGGACGTCGAGGACGAAGAGCTGGCCGACCCGCCGCACGCCGTCGTCGTCGGTGAGCGGTCCGGAGAGCAGGATCTGCTCGGCCCGCTCGTCGACATAGCGACGGTGGGCCGGCAGGTGCTCCGCGCGCAGGCCGGCGGAGTCCGCGACGTCGCGGCAGGTGACCAGGAACGGCACGGCAGCTCCTAGGCGGTCAACGCGGCGTCGACGCTGATCTCCGTGCCGGAGATGTAGCTGCTGGACGCGCCGGCGAGGAACAGGACCACGTGAGCGACCTCGTCCGGCTGGGCGACGCGGCCCATCGGCACCAGGGCGGCGAGCCGGTCGAGCACCTCCGCACCCCCGTGGATCATGGGGGTGTCCACCACACCCGGGCTCACCGCGTTGACCCGGACCCCGTGAGGCGCCAGCTCGTGGGCCGCGACCCGGGTCATCCCGCGCACCGCCCACTTGGAGGCCGCGTAGGCGAACGGCTGGCCGGCGCCCCGCATGCCGGAGACCGAGCAGGTGTTGACGATCGATCCGGACCCCTGGTCGCGCATCACCGGAGCGACGGCCGCGATCCCGAGGTAGACACCGGTCTGGTTGACCGCGACGACGCGGTCGTACTCCTCCGGGACCATCTCGAGCAGTGGCGTCGCGCACCACAGGCCGGCGTTGTTGACCAGCACGTCGATGCGTCCGTGCCGGCCCACGACGTCCTCGACGAGGGCCTTCCACTCCTCGGCCCGGGTGACGTCCAGGGGACGGAACTCCACACCGAGCTGCGTGGCGGTCGCCTCGCCCTCGGACGAGGGCAGGTCGGTGGCGACCACGCGAGCGCCCTCCGCGGCGAAGAGCCGCGCGGCGGCAGCGCCCTGCCCACGCATCGAGCCGACGCCGGTGATCACCACGACCTTGTCGGTGAGCTGGTGCGCGCTCATGCCGAGACCTTGGGGAACAGCCGGTCGATGTCCTTCACGGCGGTGGCGGGATCTCCGTCGCTGGGCACGATCTCGAAGGTCATCGTGCCGTCCCAGCCGTGGCGCGCGAGGACGTCGCGCAGGAACCCCAGGTCGACCTCACCCAGCCCGGGCTCGGCTCGGTCGGGGACCTGCGCGATGTCGACCCGCACCAGCCAGGGCAGGCACGCCACGAGGTTGTCGGTGAGCCTGCCGCGCACCAGCTGCTGGTGGAAGACGTCGAACACCACGCCGACCGAGGGGTGGTCGACGGCCTGCGCGACCTCGGTGGTCACCGCGACCTCGTCCCACAGGTAGCCCGGCAGGAAGACGGTGTTGAGGTGCTCCAGCACGAGCTGCACCCCCGCCTCGGCCGCCCGAGGGGCGACTGTGCGCAGGGCGCGGACACCCGTGCTGATCAGCTCGGCACGGTCCAGCTCGGGGAGCGGGGCCACGACGCCGCCGGGGCGGATCGCGTTGCTGAACAGGTGGAGCTGGCGGGCGCCCGCCCTGACCGCGGCGTCGAGGTTCTCCGCGATCTCGGCGATCGCGGCGTCGACGTCGTCGGGGTCGCACAGGGAGTGGTCACGGTTGCCGAAGAACCCGTTGACGCCGACCCCGTGGCGACGGGCCGTCTCGGCGACGCCGTCGAGGTCGCTGTCGCGGCGGTCCCACAGGTCCACCAGGTCGAACCCCGCGGCCGCGGCGGCCTCCACGCGCTCGGCGTGCGGGCGGTCGGTCCACATCAGCTGGATCGAGATCGAGCGCAGCATCAGGATCGCTCGCTCTCGGGCCGGTTGACGCACTGGCCGTGCCCGACGGCATCGGGGTCGACCTCGCCGTTCTCGAACACGACCCTGCCGCGCGAGACCGTCATCACCGGCCAGCCGCGCAGCGTCCAGCCGTCGTAGAGACAGGTGCCCTTGCCGGTCGGGGTCACGGTGCGCTCCTCGTCGAGGTCGACCACGACGAGGTCGGCGTCCGCGCCGACGGCCAGCGTGCCCTTGCGGGGAGCCAGACCGAAGCGCTTGGCCGGGTTGTAGGAGTTCAGCTGCACCAGCCGCGAGAGCGACATGCCACGCTCGTGCACCGCGTGGTGCAGCATCAACGGGAGCTCCCAGTTGAACGAGACCACCCCGGGCTTCTCGCTCCACAGGTCGCCACCGGTCTTGATGAACGGCACGTGGTCGGTGCCCAGCGTGTCGATCGAGCCGTTGAGCATCCCTCGCCACAGCCCGGCCTGCTGCTCCAGGTCACGCAACGGCGGGGAGATCTTGGCCGTCGGGCCGAGGTCCTCGTCGTAGGCCGTCCGCAGCAGGTAGTGCGGACAGGTCTCCATGGTCACGTCGATGCCGCGCGCGCGGGCCTCGGCCGCCAGCTCGGGGCCGCGCCCGACGCTGGTGTGCACGATGTACAGGGGGCAGCCGGTCAGCTCGGCGAGCTTGATCATGCGCCCGATGGCCTCCTCCTCGACGAAGGTCGGCCGCGACTCGGTGTAGGCCGCAAGGTCCTGCCGCCCGGTGGCCATCATCTCCTTCTTGAGCAGCTCCACCATGTCGGTGTTCTCGCAGTGCACGGAGACCACCCCGCCGGGCAGCTTCACCGCCTCGCGCATGGCGCCGTAGACCCACGCGTCGGTGGAGGAGACGATGCCGATCGGGTTGCCGCGCTCGTAGCCCATGTGGCACTTGAACGACCGGACGCCGGTCTCCGCGGCGACCTGCGCGATCTCCGGGATGTGGTCCTCGCGCTGGATGCCGAAGTGGAAGCCGAAGTCGATCGAGGCCTGCTGCTCCCCGCGCGCCCGGCGGTCCTTGTAGAAGGGGATGTAGGACCCCTCCGGGTTGCGGATGAACAGCAGGACCGTGGTCACCCCACCGCTGGCCGCGCCGGCGGTCTCGGTGCGCATGTCCTCGTCGTAGTCGTAGTTGACGCCGAGGTGGCAGTGCGGGTCGACGACGCCCGGCATGAGCACCCGGCCGTCCAGGTCGATCTCGCGTCGCGCCGACGGCAGCGCGTCGTCGGCGCCGATCGCGACGATCCGTCCGTCACTGACCGCGAGCCCGCCGCGGAACTCTCCGGTGTGGGTGACCACGCGGCCACCTCGGAACAGCAGGTCAGCCTGCATGGCCTCGTCCTTCCTCGATCTGCTCGATCCGGCGTTCGATGCCGGACCACTGGCTTCGCCCCACCGTGACCGGCGCTCGGCGCCCCATCCCGCGGGCCCAGATCGCACGGTGTCCGTGGCTCTCGGCAGCGGCGAGGTCGATGCCGCCGGGGGGCGCGGCGAGGTCCATGACCAGCGCCCCTGCGGGCACCGCGGCCAGGACCTCGGCCGACACCACCGCCGAAGGCACGGTGGAGAAGATCATGTCCAGCTGGGGCGCCACGCGCGGCAGATCCTCCAGCGGGTGGGGGCGGGCGCCGGCGGCGTAGGCGTCGGCGCGCTGGACCGGGTTGCGGGCGAACAGGTGCACGTGCGCGCCGAGCTGCACCAGCGTCCGGGTCAGCAGGCGCCCGACGTTGCCGTGCCCCACCACCGCGACCGTGGCGTCGTGGATGGTCACCCGCGTGTTGGCGATGGCCGCCTGCAGGGCGCCCTCGATGATCGCCGGTCCACGCAGCAGCATCAGCTCGGTGTCGTGCTCGTACTCGCTGAAGGCGATCCCGAGGGACTCCGCCGCGGCGCGGAGCTTGTCGTCGGGCCACCCCAGGATGATCGTGGCGCCGGGTGCCATCCTGGCGAGGAGATCCCGGTCGGGCACGATCGGCTCGGAGCACTCGGGAGCGAACAGCGCGCCCTCGGCCGAGAGACCCGGGATCGGGAAGAGCGCGTAGTCGGCGCCCTCGAGTGCCTCGGCCGCGCTGGTGCTGGCGAGGACCGAGGGGATCCCTCCCTCCGGCACCGGGAAGCCGTAGGCGCGCACGGTGGCGCCGGTGGTGGCGGCCAGCCGCGCGATCTCCTGCTCGCGCTCGTCGCCGCCGACGACAGCGATGGTGCGGTGCGACAGGTCCATCGAGATCTCCTTTCGGGTCAGGGGCGTACGACGGCCAGCAGCTCGTCGGCGGTGAGGCCGTCGACACCGAGGGCACGGGCATCGAGGCGGGCCTCGGCCGGAGCGTCGACCGCCAGGTCGCCGAGGGCGAACAGGGCGGCGGCGGCCGGTGTGTCGACGCCCCCGACCTCGGCGAGGGCGAGGAACGGGAGAAGGCCGAAGTACAGGTCCTCGCGGTAGTAGCGGTGCTCGGTGGACCCGGGCGCTCGGATCGCCTTGTTGGCCTCGCCTCCGCGGATCGCGGCGCACAGGTCGCCGACCTCCGCGGCCGCCGGCTCCACGGTGCCGATGCCGGCCATCTCCTGCAGGAGCGAGGGCACGTCGTGGCCGAAGCGGCGCGCGACGGCGCGGCGCTCGTCGTCCAGGGCGGCCATGACTGCCGCGACGGCCGGGGTCATGCCCTCGACGTAGAACGTGAAGTCGCCACCGGTGGCCTCGACCCACGCCAGGCCGAGCACGGCTCCGGGCGGGTGCAGGACCAGGTTGACGTTGGACAGGCTCGAGGCCAGGACGTCGGGCACCGGGTCGGCGCCGGGAAAGAGTCGCTGGGCCCAGTCGAGCGCCTCGCTCCCGCCCGGGAGGGCAGCCGCACGCACGCGGGCAGCCCGCCCGGTGATGCCGACGGTGGCGTCGCTGCCGACCCGCGCGACGTAGGTCAGCGTGCTGAGCTCCGCCAGCGGGGGCAGCCTCGCGCCGCGCTCCAGGAACACCCCGCGCGCGTGCAGGGCGCCGCCGGTGTGACCGGGGTTGAGCACGACCGGGAGGTCGAGGCCCAGCGCGGCCAGGTCGTCGAACAACCGGCCGTGCGCCAGGCTCGGCAGGCACACCACGACGACCTCCGCGCCCGCCAGCGCGGCGGCCAGGTCCGTGGTGACCAGGGCCGGCTCGGCGCGGCCCTTGCCCAGGACGCCCGCGTGGGGCACCTGGCGCTCGAGGTAGGGCGCGATGGTGCGCTCGTTGCGGTTCCACAGCCGCACCTCGTGGCCGGCCTGGGTGAGCTCGACGACAGCGGACAGACCTCCGCCGCCGCCGCCGAGCACCGTGACGACGCTCATGCGCTCATACCGTGTAGCGCGCGATCTTCTCGCGGTCGACCTCGATCCCCAGGCCCGGACCGGTCGGGGCCATGACGACGCCGTCGACGAAGCGGAAGGGCTCGGTCACCAGGTCGTCGAGGTAGTACACCCCGGCCATGCGCGGCCCCTCGCGGCCCTCGGGCTGGGAGACCGGGCAGACGCTGGGCAGCACGGCGTTAGCCATCGCGGTGCCGAGGTGGAGGTTCGCGGCGTTGCCGATGGCGGTCTCGATGGAGCCACCGATGTCGGTGTAGATGCCCAGGTGCCCGGCCACCTCGCCCACCTGGCGCGCGCGGTAGAGGCCGCCCGGCTTGGTCACGTAGAGCGAGATGCACGCCGCCGCGTCGAGCTTGTCCAGCTCGAGGATGTCGTGGACGGTCCAGGCGGACTCGTCGGCCATCACCGGGCTGGAGATGCGCGAGGCGACGCGGGCCAGCCCCTCGGCCCCGGCCACCGGCTGCTCGCACAGCAGGATGTCGTACTCCTCCTGGCGCAGCGTGACGTCGACGGCCTCGTTGACCGAGCTGTAGCCCTCGTTGCCGTCCACGCGGATCTTGACCTCGGCGCCCAGACGCTCCCGCAGGCCTCGGACCAGCGCGACGTCACGCTCGGGGTCGAGCCCGGTCTTGCACTTGATCGTGCGGGCGCCCTCGGCCACGGCCTCCTCGGCCTCGGCGAAGCACCGGTCGAGGTCCATGATGCCGAGAGAGTGCGCGACCTCGATGCCCTCGCGGTGGCGGCCACCGAGCAGGGACGAGACCGGGACGCCCAGGGCCTTGCCGGCCGCGTCGTAGCAGGCGATGTCGACCGCGGCCTTGGCGTAGGGGTGACCCTTGATCACCTGGTCCATGCGGCGGTGGATGGTGCTGATGTCCAGCGGGTCGAGGCCCTGGATCGCAGGCAGCAGGTGGTCGAGGACCACGTGACGGACGGTCTCGGGCGTCTCGCCGTAGTAGCGCATGTGGGCCCCGCCCCAGGTGCCGCCGGCCGGGGCCTCGCCCCAGCCGACGATGCCCTCGTCGGTGGTCAGCTCGAGGATCGCGTGGTGGCCGATCGGCGTGGCCATCTTGCTGGCCCAGTTGTGGTCACGCCGTGCGGGCAGCTTGACCAGGTGGATCTGGATGTCGGTGATCTTCACGGGTCGTGTCTCGGCTTTCAGTTGGTCTCGGCGTCGAAGAGCTCGATCTCGTTGCCGTCCGGGTCCAGGACGTAGACGGTGTGGCCGTAGGGGCCGGGGCCGGGGCCGCGCACGATGGTGTGGCCGGCCGCCTTGGCCCGCTCGGCGATGGCGTCGATGTGGCGCGCGCTGAAGCACAGGTGCTGCAGGACCCCGGTCGCGCCACTGCCGCCCTCGGTCAGGCCGAGACCCTGGTGGGTGACCACCAGGCGCCGGCCGTCGCGGAAGTCCTCGCGCTTGCGCACGTCGAACCCGAGCACGTCGACGAAGAAGTCGACCGAGGTGTCGAGGTCCTGGGTCTCCAGGAGGAGGTGGTGGACGCCGAGCGCCTGGGGGCGGGTGGCGCGGGAGAGCCAGCCGAGCACCTCCTCGGTGTCGGAGACCACGCCCAGGTAGTGGGCCCAGACGCCCTCCGCGGTCTCGGTCCACTCCGGACGCACGGCCGCGATGCCGTCGCGCACGGCGACGACGTCGTAGTCACGGAGGTAGGCCTCGCGCAGGGTGGTCTCGACGCAGGCGTTGGCGGTGACGCCGACGATGAACAGCGCGTTGACGCCGAGCATGTCGAGCAGGGCCTGCAGGCGCGTCTCGTAGAAGCCGCCGAAGCGGTGCTTGACCACGACGTACGTCGGGTCGGTCACGAGGTCCTTGACCTCGTCGACGAAGTCGGCGTCCCACGTGCCCGACAGGGCCGAGACCCGGTTGCGCTTCTGGGTGTGGGACGGCAGGACCTTGCGGGACCTGCTGACGTCGCGCGCGAGGTGGACCTGCTGGGTCCACACCACCGGGAGCCCGGCCTCCTGGAAGGCCGAGGCGAGCTCGCGGATCCTGCCGATGGCGGCCTGGGCGGGGGCGACGTCGACCCCAGAGATCCCCAGGGTGCCCTCGGGGTGGCAGAAGGCGTTCTGCGGGTCGATGACCAGCAGCGCGGCGCGCTCGGCGCGGAGCAGGTCGAGGCTCATGCGTCGGTCCTGTCCACGCCCAGGACGCCGGCGCGGGCCCAGTTCTCGCGGGAGTACTCCTGCACGGTGACGTGCAGGGCGTCGGGGTTGGCGTCGGCATGCTCGACCATCGCGTCGGTGATCGCCTTGGTCAGCGCGCGCTTCTGGTCGAGGGTCCTGCCCTCCCAGAGGTGAACCATCACGAACGGCATGGGGTGGCCCTTCCTAGAAGAGGGTGGACTTGGAGTCGAAGTTGAGGTGCTTGGTCTCGGTGAACTCGTGGATCCCCTCGAGGCCCTGCTGACGTCCCAGGCCGGACTGGCGGAACCCGCCGACCTCCGCCTCGGGGTAGAAGTGGTGGTAGGTGTTGATCCAGATCGTCCCGGAGCTGACCGCCCGACCCACGCGCCAGGCGCGGTTGAGGTCGCTGGTCCAGATGCCCGCCGCGAGGCCGAACTGCGAGTCCTCGGCGATCTCGATCGCCTCCGCCTCGCCGGAGAAGCGCTGGACCACGAGGACCGGTCCGAAGATCTCCTCCTGCACCACGCGTGACGAGCGCGGCAGGTCGGTCACGATCGCGGGGGCGACGTAGCAGCCCTGCCGCAGCGCCTCGGTGTCATCGAGGTCGTCGCCGACGAGCAGCTTGCCCTCGGCGCGGCCCAGCTCGACGTAGCCGTTGACCGACGTCTGCTGCGAGCGGGAGACGACCGGACCCATCTGGGTGGTCGGGTCCAGCGGGTCGCCGAGGCGTAGCGCCCGGACCCGCTCGGTGAGCCGGGCCAGGAAGTCCTCGTAGATCGAGTCCTCCAGCAGGAGCCGGCTCCCCGCAGTGCAGATCTGGCCGCTGGTGGTGAAGGCGGCGTTGACGGCGCCGTCGAGCGCCTTGTCGAGGTCGGCGTCGGCGAAGACGATGTTGGGGGACTTGCCGCCGAGCTCCAGGGACACCTTGCGCAGGTCGTTGGCGGCCTGCTTGAGCACGTTGATCCCCGTGCCGGACTCGCCGGTGAAGGCGATCATCTCGACATGGCGGTTGGTGACCAGGGCGTCCCCGACGACCGCACCGGAGCCGAGCACGCAGGTCAGGACGCCCTCGGGCAGGTCGGGGTCGGCGGCCAGGAGCGCGAGGCACTCCACGGTCACGGCGGGGGTCAGGCTGGCGGGCTTGACCACGACGGTGTTGCCGGCGGCCAGGGCAGGAGCCAGCGCACGCATCAGGAGCACCACGGGCCAGTTCCACGGGGTGATCACCCCCACGACGCCCAGGGGCTCGCGCAGGATCACCGAGTGCGCGTCGTCCCCGACCGGGATCGCCCGGCCGTAGGTGCTGCGTGCCAGGCCGGCGTAGAACTCGACCATGTCGGCCGAGCCCTCGATCTCGTTGCGTGACTCGGCCAGGGTCTTGCCCTGCTCGCGGGTCAGCAGCTCGGCCAGCCGCTCGCGGTTGGCCCGCAGCGCCTCGGCGTAGCGGAACAGCACCCGGCAGCGCACCTGCCCGTCGTTGCGCCACCCGCGGCGACCGAAGGCGGCCCTGGCGCGCTCCACGGCGCCGGCGACGTCCTCGAGCGTCGAGGCGGTCAGCGAGGCGACGACCTCGCCGGTGGTCGGGTCGGTGGTGTCGAACCGGTCCCCGTTGGTCACGCAGAACGACTGCTCGGCGCGGGGCAGGTCCAGGGGGGTCCAGTCGGGCCGGACGAACGTGTCGGTCATCGGACAGCCTTCTCTCTCAGCGACACTCACAACATATCACATGTCAGGCCAGTTGCGCACCGGCCGATGGGTGACCTCGGTCCTCGCGACCACGCGCCCTCGGTGGACGACCGTGCGGTGCTCGGTGGCGTCGGCCACCGCGCCCGCGACGTCGTCGGCCCGCACCGCCAGCAGCTCGGCCGGCGCGCCCTCCTCGACCGTCCGCCGCGGCCGTCCGGTGACGACCGCGGCCTCCGCGGAGGTCATCAGGTAGGCCTCGGCCGGGGAGACGTGGCAGGCGGCCACGAGCAGGGCAGCGGTCTCCAGCGGGTCGATGCGCCCCACCGGGTTGAACATGTCTCGCCAGTTGTCACCACCACCGGCGACGGTGACCCCGGCCTCCCGCAGGAGCTGGACCGGCGCGGTCGCGCGGGGCGCACGGGTGCGGACTCCACGGGCCTGGAGGCCGAGGTTGGTCTGCGGCAGCGTGACCACGGCGATGCCGACCTCGCGAAGCACCGCGGCCACCGACCGGGCCTCCTCCTCGGTCTGCTGCCCCAGGCTGACGCAGTGCGAGGCCGTGGCACGCCCACCCAGGCCGTGGCGCTCCACTGCCCGGGCGAAGGTCCGGACCGCCAGCATGCGGTCGTCGAGGGTCTCGTCGAGGTGGAGGTCCACCCCGCGTCCGGCCGCCGCCGCGGCACCGACGAGCAGGTCGACGGCCTCGTGCGGCCGGTCGTCCAGCCAGGGGGCGCCGCCCACGAGGTCTGCGCCGAGCTCGAGGGCACGGTCGAGCAGGTCGCGGTTGGCGCGGCCCGCCTCACCGGTCACCGGGAGCCCGACCATCGCGGCCAGGTCGAGGTCGACGGCCTCGGCCACCTCCTCGCGCACGCCCAGCAGCGCCTCGAGCGAGCAGGTGCCCGGCTCCTGCTCGACGTTGACGTGGCTGCGCACGGCGGTGTAGCCGCGGCGTACGGCGACCTGGAGCGCGGCCAGGGCCCGGTCGCGGACGTCCGCGGCGCCGATCGAGCCGGCGACGCGGTGGTGGGCATCGATCGCCCCGGCGAGGTCGCCGCCCGGGTTGGCCGCCCTGCTCCACAGCAGGGCCTTGTCGAGGTGGGCGTGCGGCTCGACGGCGGCGGGGAGGAGGACGTGACCGCTGAGGTCGACCGACTCGACGGGCTCTCCGGTCCCGGCCGGGTCCGCGGCCTGGTGCGGGACGATCCGTTCGATCAGCTCGCCGCGGAGGTGCACGTCGACGACGCCGCGGCCCTCGACGGTCGCACCACGGAGGACTGTGAGGGGTTCTGCGCTCATGGGGGACTCCGAAGACCGTCCTCCGGCGTACGTCAGGCACGCACGCCGGAGGACGGCAGGAAAGGTGGTGGGTCAGGGCCGCTGACCGGGTCCCGGGGGACCGGGCCCGGTCAGCTCAGGCGCTCAGCCGGCTCAGGGCAGGAACTCGGTGGTGTAGGCCTTCTTGTAGTCGAAGTCCGCGGGCACCAGGTCGACACTGGCCAGCTGGTCACGCAGCGTCTTCCACCGGTCGTCGGTCATGCCGCCGATGTCGTCGCCGAGGTAGCCGTCCTTGACCAGGGCGTCGTGCGCGTAGTCGAAGCCGTCACCGTCCACGTCCGGGTTGGTCTTGAGGATCAGGTCCTTGGTGGGCTTCGGGTCGTCGAGGAAGTTCTCCCACCCCTTGACGGAGGCGTGGACGACGGCGCGCACCAGGTCGGGGTCCTGCTTGATCAGCTTCTCGGTGGTGAACAGCACGTTGCCGTAGGGGTTGAACCCACCGTCCTTGGCCACCGAGAGGTAGCCGACGTCGTTGATGCCCTGCTGCTTGGCGACGTAGGGCTCGGCGGTGATGTAGCACTGCTGGACGAGGTCCTTGTTGCGCTTGAAGTCGGCCATCGAGCCGGTGAAGTTGACGTCCTTGACCTTGTCGAGGTGGTACTCCTTCTTCAGGTAGTCCCAGTACGGGCTGGGCACCCGAGCGACCATGTGGCCGTTGAGGTCGGCGAAGCCGGAGATGCCGGTGGACTTGTGGAACATCATGCACTGCAGGTTCTCGTCGAACGCCGAGGCGACGACGACGATCGGCAGGCCGTTCTCGACCGCGACCATGATCTCGTCGGCATTGCCCACACCGAACTCGGCCTTGCCGGCGGTCACCTGCGGGACGGTCTGGATGCCGGGCCCGCCCTGCTGGACCTTGATGTCGACCCCGTCGTCCTTGGCGAGGCCCTCGGCATCGGCGGCCCAGTAGCCGCCCTGCTCGGCCTGCGCGAACCAGTTCATCAGCAAGGTGGCGGACTTGTCCCCACCCTCGGACGAACCGTCGTCGGAGCCGCAGGCGGACAACATGGCGGGCAGCACCGAGAGGGCGACGAGCGTCGCTCCCAGGCGACGACGTACTTGCTTCATGACAGCTTCTTTCCTGACAGGTAGCGGGACGGGATGAAGGGACGGTCAGCGAGCGCCTGGATCAGGCGTCCGCCTTCAGCGCCGACTCGTGCCAGGACCGGAGGAGCCGGTTGGAGATGGCACTGACGACGACGAAGAACGAGAACCCGAGAAGTGTGGCGGCGAGGACCTCCGCGAACAGCAGGTCCGTGGCCAGCCGGCTCTGGGCGAAGAGGACCTTCACACCGAGGCCGCCCTCCTCGCCGCCGGAGCCGATGATGAACTCGCCGACGATCGCGCCGATCACCGAGAGCCCGGCCGAGATCCGCAGACCGGCGAAGATGCTGGGAAGCGCCCCCGGGAGGCGGAGCTTGCCGAAGACCACCATGCGCGAGGCGTTGTGCATGCGGAACAGGTCGAGGTGGTTGCGGTCGGCGCTCAGCAGGCCCAGGAGCGTGTTGTTGATGATCGGGAACAGCGCGATCATGAAGGCGATCACGATCACCGAACGGGTGCCGTAGCCGAACCACAGGACGATGACCGGGGCGACCGCCACGATCGGCACCGTCTGCAGGAGCACCGCGTAGGGGTAGAGGCTGCGCTCCAGCGGTTTGGCCAGGCCCATGAGCATCGCGGCCGCCATGCCGACGACGATCGCGCCGACGAAGCCGCTGACCGCCTCGATGAAGGTCAGGCGCAGGCCGGAGAGCAGGGTGTCGCGGTGCTCGATCGAGGCCTCGGCGACGGCCCAGGGCCGTGGCAGGAGGAAGTTCTGGTCGCCGTAGACGGTCGCGGCGAGGAGCCACCAGGCCGCGATGAAGAGCACGAAGACGACGAACGGGGGAAGGAGGTCGCGCATCCGGCGCCCGACTCGCTCTCCTCGGGACGCGTGCAGGCTGGGAGCCGCGGCGCGGGACGTGGTGCTCATCGCTTCATCTCCCTCATGCAGGTCGAGATCTCCTGGGTGATCGCGGCGAACTCCGGCGTCGCGCGCAGCTCAGGCTTGCGGGGATAGTCGAAGGGGATGTCGAAGATCCGCTCGATCTGGCCCGGACGCGGCGACATCACCACGACCCGGTGGGACATGTAGACGGCCTCGTAGAGGTTGTGGGTGACGAAGACCGAGGTGAAGCCGTCCACGCCCCAGATCTCCAGCAGCTCGTCCTGGAGCGTCTCGCGGGTGATCTCGTCGAGCGCCGAGAACGGCTCGTCCATGAGGAACAGCTGCGGGCGCAGGGCCAGGGCCCGCGCGAACGACAGCCGCATGCGCATGCCGCCGGACAGGCCACGCGGGTAGGACTTCTCGAACCCCGCCAGCCCGACCTTGGCGAGGGCCTCGGCCACGCGCGACTCGTGCTCGGCCTTCGGGATGCCCTCCAGCTCCAGCAGCAGACGGGCGTTCTTCACCACCGTGCGCCACGGGAGCAGCGTCGGGTCCTGGAAGACGAAGGCGCGCCGGGCGCTGCCGCTGATCTCCACCTCGCCGTTCGTGGGCGTGATCAGGCCGGCGATGATCCGCAGGAGGGTCGACTTGCCGCACCCCGAGGGCCCGAGCAGGGAGACGAACTCACCCTCCCTGATGTCGAGGTCCACCGGCGCAAGGGCGATCGTCCCGTTGGGATAGGTCTTGGCCACGTCGGCCACCCGGATGTGGGGCAGCGCCGGGGGCCGGTGGGCGGGGGGCGCCGGCTCCGGGGACGAGGCGGTCGTGACGGGGGGGATTCGCTGCTCTGCGGTGCTCATCAGCTCTCCTCACTGGTCTGATGTGTTATACCAGACAACAGTCTTGTCATGGTGTCAAGGGTCACACGTCGGTTTCATCGGGACCGAGCCAGGTCAGCAGCTCGACCAGCAGTCCCCACGGTGTCGTGACGAAGGCATTGACCAGGTTCGGGGTCTGCCCGCCACGGAAGGTGGCCGGCTCGCCGAGGACCCGCACCCCGGGGACCGCGCGCAGCCGTGCGAGAGCCGCCGGCACGTCGGCCACCTCCACCGCGACGTGCACGCCGCCCACGCCGTCGGCGGGAGAGGCAGGAGCGTCGTGCGGGGGCCACCACTGCAGCAGCTCGAGCCGGGCGTTCCCCAGGCGCAGCATGCCGAGCGCGAACGACCGTCCGTGGGCCGCCCCCAAGCGGGCCGGGGCTGCGCCGGTCGGGTCCTCGAAGGGGTCCATCAAGAACTCCACCCGCGCGCCGAGGTGCTCGGCGAAGAACTCGATCGCGTCGTCGAGGGAAGGCACCACGATCCCCACGTGGTCGAGGCGGTGCTCCGGTCCCGTGCTCATGACCCGTCCAGCCCCAGCGCGGACGCCGAGATCAGCTCCCCGCTCTCCAACCGCGTGCGGATGTCCTCCAGGAACCGGGCGGCGTCGGCGCCGTCGATCAGGCGATGGTCGTAGGTGAGGCACAGGAACCCGGTGTCGGCGATCGCGATCGTCTCCGCCCCGTCGCTGTCGCGGCGTACGACGGGCCGGCGCACCACCCGTCCGACGGCGAGGATCGCCAGCTCGGGGTAGTTGAGGATCGGGGTGTCGAGCAACGAGCCCCGCGACCCGGTGTTGGTCATCGTGAACGTGCCACCCTCGATGTCCTCGGGCCGGAGGCGGCGGCTCCTCGTCCGGTCGGCGAGGTCGGCGATCGCCCGCACCAGGTCGGGCAGCGTCAGCTGCTCGGCGGACTTCACGTTGGGCACGATCAGGCCCTCGGGGGTGTCGACGGCCACGCCGAGGTTCACCAGGGCACTGTGGCGCACCGTGCCCGCCTCGAGGTCCAGGGTGGAGGCCATCTTGGGGTGGTCCGCGATGACGTCGAGGGCGGCCCGGGCGACCACCGCGAACGGCGAGAGCGAGACCCCGTGCCGCTCGCGGAACGCCGCGCCGGACCGTCGACGGGCCTCCATGACCGCCGACAGGTCCGCCTCCACGACGCTGGTCAGCTGGGCGGTCGAGCGCAGGCTCTCGCTCATCCGCTGGGCGATGACCCGACGGACCCGGCTCACCTTCTCCGTCGTGTGGGTCTCCGGCTGGACGGTCATCAGGCCTCGATCCGGAAGAGCCGGTCGGTGTCGGTGACGTCGGACAGCAGGCGGCACCCGTCGCCGGTGACCGTCACCATGTCCTTGATCTGCATGCCGAAGCCGTGACCGGTGCGATAGACCAGCGGCTCCATGCCGAGGACCATCCCCTCCTCCAGGGCCGCCTCGGACTGAGGACCGAGGTAGGGGGCCTCGTGCAGGTTGACCCCGATGCTGTGGCCGACGAACGAGATCGGGGCCAGACCGAGTCGGTCGAAGGTCTGGCGGTAGGTCGCGTACACGTCGGCGCACCGCGTCCCGGGCCTGATCGCCTCGAGCACTCGGTGCTTGCACTCGACGAGGTTCTCGTAGACCTGCCGGGCCTGGGCGGAGGGATCGCCGACCACCGCGGTGCGGCAGACGCCCGCCTGGTAGCCGTCGATCACCGAGAAGATCTCCACACGACACACGTCCCCCGGCACCAGGACCCGCGAGGTCGGGCCGACGTTGGGCAGCTCGCTGCGCTCGCCTGTGGCCACGATCATCAGCTTGAACTGCTGGGCCCCCTGCTCGTAGACCCGGCGGGTGAGCGTCGCGGCGATGTCCATCTCGGTGTCGCCGGCGCGCACGCCGGCCAGCGCGTCGTGGATCGCCTGGTCGGAGATCCGTGAGAGCCGACCCAGCAGCTCCACCTCGTCGGGCGTCTTGACCCGTCGGGCCTCGACCAGCAGCCGGTCGGCGTCGACGAGGTCGATGTCCGGCAGGCGGCCGACGAGCTGGGCATAGGAGGCCTGGGCGAGGTAGCCCAGCTCGATGCCGACCCGGGCGTCGGCCAGGCCCATCTCGCGCAGGAGGTCGGCCAGCGAGGTCATCGCGTCGCCGCCGAACTCGGTCCACGCCTCCACCCGGACGTCGGGGCGCGCCGCGCGCACCGTGGTCTCCTCCATGTCGACGCACAGGATCGCCTCGTCGCCGGCAGCGGTGATGACGACCGCGGCGTGGCGCCACCGCATCAACGTCTGCGAGGGGATCACGAAGCCCGCGGCGTAGGCGATGTTCTCCGGCGAGACGCACACGAGCGCGTCGAGCCCCTCGTCGGCGAGGTGCTTGATCAGCTTGGTCAGGACGGGACGGGTCATGCTCGCTCCTTGCAACTGGTCATACAACAGATATGATAGGACTCGACCTACTGAGGTCAACCCCCTTCACACCGACTCGCCGCGAACGATCTCCGGACCGCGCGGATGGGCGGCCGACGAGAAAGCGACAGGAACAGGCATGTCCGACGCCGACCAGGAGGCTCCGCTGCAGCGGACGCTGATCGACCACCTCGCGTTCGCGCTGACCGTGGACCGCGACGACACCGTCCTGCGGGATGCGTCCCTGCTCGTCGAGGGCACCCGCATCGTCGACATCGGCCCGGCCGAGGAGGTGCGTCGTCGCCTGGGTGGTCGCGCGGTCGACCGTGTCGTCGACGGCCGACGTCTGGGCGTGATGCCCGGCATGATCGACACCCACGTGCACCTGTCCGAGACCCTCTCCCGCGCGGTCTTCCCCGACGTCCTGGCCACCCGCGCCTGGGTCTTCCACTGGGCCAAGCCGTTCTACGCTCACGTCGACGAGGCGGACGAGCGGGTCAGTGTCACCCTCGGCGCCGCCGAGATGCTGCGCTCGGGCACCACGTGCTTCCTCGACATGGGCGCCCAGAACGACGCCGGTCTGACCGCCACCGCGGCCGGGGACCTCGGAATCCGAGGGGTGGTCGGGCGCCACGCCGCCGACCGCAAGCCGGAGGTGATCCCGCCCGGCTGGTCCCAGGAGATGGTCGACCACCACTTCTTTCCCGACCACGAGGTCGCCCTCCAGGCGCTGGAGGAGTCCGTGCGCCGCTGGAACGGCCATGCCGACGGCCGCATCCGGTGCTGGGTGAACATCGAGGGCAAGGAGCCGTGCTCGCTGGAGCTGCACGTCGGTGCCCGCGACCTCGCCGAGCGCCTCGGGGTCGGGACGACCTACCACATCGCCTCCAGCATCGAGGAGAGTCGCGTCAGCGAGAAGAAGTACGGCCACTGGCCGATCACCCGGGTCGCCGAGGCAGGTGGACTCGGCTCCAACCTCGTGCTCGCCCACGCGGTCGCGGTCCGCGACGACGAGGTCGACCTGCTGGCCCGGCATGGTGCCTCGGTCGCGTTCTGCCCCTCCACCTCGCTCAAGCTCGCCAAGGGCGCGACCGCGATCGGGAAGTACCCCGAGATGATCCAGGCCGGGGTGAAGGTCGGGCTCGGCACCGACGGGGTCTCCGCGGCCGGCAACCTCAACCTGCACCGCCAGGTGCACCTGGTGGCGGGGCTGTTCAAGGACGCCCGCCTCGACGCGACGCTGGTCGGCGCCCGGCAGGCGCTGCGCATGGCGACGATCGACGGCGCCGCGGCCCTCGGCTGGGACGACCAGATCGGCTCGCTCGAGGTCGGCAAGCAGGCGGACCTGGTGCTCTTCGACCTCGACCACCACGAGTGGACGCCGTACGCCGACCCGGTGCAGGCCGTGGTCTGGTCGGTCAGCGCTGCGAGCATCGCCCAGACCTGGGTGGCCGGACGCCCGCTGTTCGCCGAGGGCCGGGTCGCCACGGTCGACGAGACCGCGCTGCGTGCCGAGGCGCGCGAGCGGGCCGCAGCGATCGTGGCCCGCGCCGGGCTGGGTGACGCCGTGCCGACGACGACCACGCTGTACGACTGAGGCGCGGGGGTCGGCGCGCCGGCCCGACCAGCCTGGCCAGCACAGGGGCCGGCTCCACCCGCGAGGTGGAGCCGGCTGGTCGCCGTGTGGAGCTCGGTGCGCGGTCAGTCCGGGGTCTCCTCGGACCCCTGGGCCGACTCCTGGGCCGACTCCTGGGCCGTCTCCTGGGCGGACTCCAACAGCCAGTCGCGAATCGGCTCGAGGTGCTTGCGCACCGCCCGGCGCGCGGCGACGACGTCGCGGGCGACCAGCGCGTCGATGATCGCCTGGTGCTCGGCCACCGAGCGCTCGCGCTGTCCCGGCCGGGCCAGCATGAGCAGGCGCGACTCCCCGAGCACCCCGTTGAGCTCGCGCACCAGCGGGGGCAGCAGGACGCCGCCGGCCAGCTCGGCGATGGTGAGGTGGAAGGTCACGTCGCACCGCGCGACGTCGACGTCGTCGCGACCGGCGTCGACCGCCTCGCCGAACGCGTCGTTGGCCGCCTGCAGCCGGTCCAGGCCGACGGCATCGGCGTGCTCGGTCGCCTCGGCGACCGCGAGCTCGTCGAGGGCGCCTCGGACCTTGATCAGCTCCAGCAGCTCACCGCGGTGCTCCTCGAGGTACCTGCCGAACGGGCGCATGAACGACTGGTTGACCGACTCGCGGACGAAGGCCCCCCGGCCGTGCTCGACGCGGATCAGTCCCATCGACTCCAGCCCGGCGATCGCCTCGCGCACGCTGACCCGGCTGACGCCGAAGGTCTCGCACAGGACCCGCTCGGAAGGGATGGCAGCACCGGGCCCGTAGTCCCCGCGCTGGATGGCCGCGAGCAGCTGCTCACGCACCTGGTGGGTGGGGCTGACCCGCTTCACCGTGGTGAAGATCGGGCCCGCGTCATTGCCGGTCGTCACGACCAGCTCCTCTCCAGAATGGCACGACTCGGCCCCCGCGCTCGGGGTGGGCTCTCCGGCGGCTAGGAGGCCTCATAGTCGGCCAGGTCCGCCTCGTCGCTGGCGATGACGACCAGATCACCGCCGCAGAGGACCGTCTGGCCCTCCTGGGCGAGGTGGGCCGCGACGATCCCGGCCACGGGCGACTCGAAGTCGACGTCGATCTTGTCGGTCGAGACCACGGCGAGGACGTCGCCCTCGGCGACCTTGTCACCGGGCTGGGCGATCCATTCGGTGACCGTGCCCTCTTCCATCGTGATCCCCCACTGGGGCATCGGGTAGGTCGTTGCCATGCTTGCTCCTTGCGGGTCGGTGCCGGCGCTCAGCCGACGAGCTTGCGGACAGCGTCGGCGATGCGGTCGGCGTCCGGGATGACGTGCGACTCCAGCTCCGGGGCGTAGGGCACCGGCGCGTTGCGGGCGCCGACCCGGGTGATCGGTGCGGTGAGCACGTCGTGGCACTCCTCAGCGGCCCAGGCCGCGATCTCCGCGCCGAAGCCGCCGCGGGTCACGGCCTCGTGCGCGACCAGCAGGCGACCGGTCTTGGTCAGCGAGCGGCGGAGGCCCGCGTGGTCGAAGGGGACCAGTGTCCGGGGGTCCCAGACCTCGCACGAGATGCCCTCCTCCGCGAGGGCCTCGGCGGCCGCGAGGGCGTGGTGCAGGGTCTTGAGGTAGGACACGATCGTGACGTGCTCACCTTCCCGGTGGACCCGGCCGACCCCGAAGGGGATGGGCTCGACCTGGACGACGTCGCCGGCAGGGCCGCCCCGACCGCCGTAGAGCTGCTTGTGCTCGAAGTAGATGACCGGGTCGGGGTCGCGGATCGCGCTGCGGAGCAGGCCCTTGGCGTCCTCGGGCGTGCTGGGCGCGACCACTTTGAGCCCGGGCACGTGGACGAACCACGACTCGAGGCTCTGGGAGTGCTGGGCGGCCGTCGAGCCAGCGGTGCCGGTCACCATCCGCACCACCATGGGAGCCGAGAGCCGACCGCCGGTCATGTAGTGGATCTTGGCTGCCTGGTTGACGATCATGTCCATCGCCAGCGTGACGAAGTCGCCGAACATGATCTCGGCGATCGGGCGGCCGCCGACCAGTGCGGCACCGACGGCCGCGCCGACGATCGCCTCCTCGGAGATCGGGGTGTCCCACAGGCGGTCCGGGCCGAACTGCTCCCAGAGGCCCTTGGTGACCCCGAAGACGCCGCCGGGCTCGCCGACGTCCTCGCCGATCATGAAGACCGACTCGTCCCGCTCCATCTCCTCGGCAATGGCCTGCCGAACGGCGTCGGCGTAGGTGAACCGGCTCATCGCAGCACCGCTCCTTCGTAGGTCTCGACGTACACGTCCTCCAGCGCACCGCTCGGCACCGGGTGCGGCTGCTCCTTGGCCCACGCGGTCGCCTTGTCGAGCTCCTGCTCGACCTCGGCCCGCACCTGGACCACGGCCTCCTCGGGGAGGTCCCACTCGTCCTGGATCCGCTGGGCGAACAGGTCGATCGGGTCACGCGCCATCCAGGCGGCCACCTCGTCCTTGGGCCGGTAGCGCCCCATGTCGCCCTCGAAGTGGCCGCGGTGGCGGTAGGTCTTCGCCTCCAGCAGGGTCGGGCCCTCGCCGGCGTTGGCACGCGCCACGGCGTCGGCCGCGGCGTCGCGCACGGCGAGCACGTCGTTGCCGTCGACGACCACACCGGCCATCCCGTACGACGACGCGCGCTCCGCCACGTCGGTGATCAGCTGGTGGCGGTCCTGGCGGGTGAACTCGCCGTAGAGGTTGTTCTCGCAGACGAACAGCACCGGCAGCTTCCAGAGCGCTGCGAGGTTGAGCGTCTCGTGGAAGGAGCCCTCGTTGCTCGCGCCGTCGCCGAAGAACGTCACCCCGACCGCGGTGCGGCCGGCGCGCCGCAGCTGGAGCGCGGCGCCGGCCGCCAGCGGGATGCCGCCGCCGACGATGCCGTTGGCCCCGAGGAACCCCAGGGCCGCGTCGATCATGTGGAGGGAGCCACCCTTGCCGCCGTTGTAGCCGGTGGTCCGGGCGAACAGCTCGGCGAACATCCGGGCGGGGTCCGCGCCACGGGCGATCAGGTGACCGTGCCCGCGGTGGGTGGAGGTCAGCACGGCGTCGTCACCGAGCGCGGCGCACACGCCGACCGCGACGGCCTCCTGACCGATGTAGGGGTGCAGGAACCCGGGGATGAGCCCTCCCGCGCGCAGCTTGGCCGCCCGCTCCTCGAACCGGCGGATCAAGAGCATGCGCCGCAGCAGGCCGAGGGCCTCCTCGCCGTCAGGTCGTTCCATGGAGCTCTCCTTCTCGTCACTTGTATGACATCTTACGTCCTGCCTCCAGCGCTTGTCACGCGCAGGAGTAGCCGCCATCGACCATGAGGGCGGCGCCGACGACGAACGAGGAGTCGTCCGACAGCAGGAACGCAGCAGCCGAGGCGATCTCGGCCGGCTCGGCGTAGCGCCCGATGGGGTGGCGCTCGCGGAAGTGGTCGGGCCCGGTGCGGCGCTCGTCGATCGCGCGCATCATCGGTGTCATCGTCCCGCCCGGGCACAGGCAGTTCGCACGGATGCCGCGGGCGGCGTACTCCACCGCCACCGACCTGGTCAGCTGGAGCACGGCGCCCTTGGCGGAGGCGTAGGAGGTCAGCTCCGGCGCGGCGCAGACCGCCGCCGTCGAGCCGAACGTCACGATCCGCCCGTCGCCTCGCTCCAGCATCGCGGGGACCGCGTGCTTGACGCACAGGAACGTGCCGATGACCGAGACGTCGAGGACCTTGCGGAAGGTGTCCAGCTCGAGCTCGTGGGTCGGCCCCGAGGCCTGGATGCCGGCCGCGGCCACGAGGCCGTCGATCCCGCCCATGAGCTCACCGACCTCGGCGAACGCGGCGGCGACCGAGTCCTCGTCGGTCACGTCGACCGCGCGCGCGGCGACCACGCCGTCCAGCTCCGGTGCGACGAGGTCGACCGCGACGACCTTGGCACCTTCGGTCACGAGCCGCTCGACCACGGCCGCGCCGATGCCGCCGGCGGCCCCGGTCACCACGATGCCTCTGTCCTGCAGCCCGCGCATGTCGCCTCCTCAGCGGCCCCTGGTCACCCTCGGCGACCCGGACCGGTCACAGTCAAGATGTCACACATCATGCCAGTGCTGCGGGGTCGCGTCGAGAGGGCTGGACCACCAGCACCAGGTCACCGGCCTCGACCGTGGTCGGGCCGCCCACGGCGACGCGTTCCACCGTGCCCGCGACGGGCGCGGTGATCGTGGCCTCCATCTTCATCGCCTCGATCGTCGCGACGGCCTCGCCGGCGGCGACCTCCTCCCCCTCGGCGACGCTCACCGAGACGACGCCCGGGAAGGGGGCGGGCACGTGGCCCGTCCGGGTCGGGTCGGCCTTCTCGGCCGCCGCGACGTCGGCGGCGACCGAGCGGTCCCGGACGCTGACCGGTCGCAGGTGCCCGTTGACCCGGGCCAGGACCGTGCGGAAGCCGCGCTCGTCCGGGTCGCCGATCGCCTCCAGCTCCAGGAGCACGCGCTTGCCCTCGTCGAGGTCGATCGCGTGCTCGCGATCGGCCCGCAGCCCGTAGAGGAACTCCGGTGTGGGGACGACCGACAGGTCGCCCCAACGGGCGCGGGCCTCGTCGTAGTCCCGCGTGGGGCCCGGGAACAGCAGCTCGTGCAGGGTGCGGCGCGGGTGCTTCTCGAGCGCGATCGCCTGCTCCGGAGTCATCGTGCCCACCGACGGCGACCAGGAGCGCCCGGCGGTCGCACGGGTGCGGAACGGTTCCGGCCACCCTCCGGGCGGGTCGCCGAGCTCACCGTGGAGGAAGCCGATCACCGACGCCGGGATGTCGTACGACGACGGGTCCGCCGCGAACGCGGCCGGATCAGCACCGGCGGCGACCAGGGCCAGGGCGAGGTCGCCGATCACCTTCGAGGACGGTGTGACCTTCGGGATCCTGCCGAGGATGTCGTTCGCGGCGGCGTACATGTCCTCCACCTGCTCGAACTTCTCGCCCAGGCCGAGCGCGATCGCCTGCTGGCGCAGGTTGGACAGCTGGCCACCGGGGATCTCGTGGCGGTAGACCCGGCCCGTCGGTGCGGGGAGGCCGGACTCGAACGGGGCGTAGAGCCGCCGCACCGCCTCCCAGTAGGGCTCCAGCGCGTTGACCGCGGCCAGGGACAGGCCCGTCGCACGCGGCGAGTGGTCGGTGGCCGCGACCAGCGAGGACAGCGGCGGCTGGGAGGTGGTGCCCGCCATCGGGGCGGCCGCGGCGTCGACGGCGTCGACACCGGCGGCGATCGCCGCGGTCAGGGTGGCCAGTTGCCCCCCCGGCGTGTCGTGGGTGTGCAGGTGCACCGGGAGGTCGAACCGCGCGCGCAGCGCGGTCACGAGCGTGTGCGCCGCGGGCGCGCGGAGCAGTCCCGCCATGTCCTTGATCGCGAGCACGTGCGCGCCGGCCTCGACGATCCGCTCGGCCAGCCGGAGGTAGTAGTCCAAGGTGTAGAGGTCCTCGGCGGGCGAGGACAGGTCGCCGGTGTAGCACAGTGCGACCTCGGCCACGGAGGTCCCGGTCGCGCGGACGGCCTCGATCGCGGGTCGCATCTGCTCGACGTCGTTGAGGGCGTCGAAGATCCGGAACACGTCGACCCCGGTCGCGGCCGCCTCCTCGACGAAGGCGCTGGTGACCTCGGTGGGGTAGGGCGTGTAGCCGACCGTGTTGCGCCCCCGCAGCAGCATCTGCAGGCAGAGGTTGGGCACCGCCGCCCGCAGTCGAGCCAGCCGGTCCCACGGGTCCTCGGACAGGAACCGCAGCGCGACGTCGTAGGTCGCGCCGCCCCAGCACTCCAGGGACCACAGTTCGGGGGTCGTCCGAGCCACGTGCCCGGCCACCCCGAGCAGGTCGTGGGTGCGAACCCTCGTGGCGAGCAGCGACTGGTGCGCGTCGCGGAACGTCGTGTCGGTCACCGCCACCGCGGTGCGCTCCCGCAGCTCGGTGGCGAACGCCTCCGGGCCGATCGCGCGCAGCCGCTGGCGCGACCCTGGGGGGATCGGGGCGCGGAGGTCGAGCGCGGGCAGCTTCGCGGCCGGCTCGACCGAGACCGGCACCCGGCCGTGCGGCTGGTTGACCGTCACGTCGGCCAGGTAGTCCAGCAGCTTCGTGGCGCGGTCGCCCTGGGAACGGGCGGTCAGGAGCTCGGGATGCCGCTCGATGAACGACGTCGTGACCCCGCCGGCCAGGAACTCCGGCTCGTCCAGCAGCGCAGCGACGAAGGGGATGTTGGTCGCCACACCGCGGATGCGGAACTCCGCGACTGCTCGCCGGGCGCGGCGCACCGCGTCGTCGAAGGTCCGGCCTCGGCAGGTCAGCTTGGCCAGCATCGAGTCGAAGTGCGGCGACACCTCGGCGCCGGCGTACGCCGTCCCGGCGTCCACTCGGATGCCGGCGCCGCCGGGCGAACGGTACGCCGTGATGGTGCCGGTGTCGGGTCGGAACTCGTTGGCCGGGTCCTCAGTGGTGATCCGGCACTGCAAGGCGGCGCCACGGAGCTGGACGGCCTCCTGCGAGAGGCCGAGGTCGGCCAGGGTCTCGCCGGAGGCGATGCGCAGCTGGGCCTGCACCAGGTCGACGTCGGTGACCTCCTCGGTCACGGTGTGCTCGACCTGGATCCGCGGGTTCATCTCGATGAACACGTAGGTGCCGGCGGGGTCGAGCAGGAACTCCACCGTGCCGGCGCAGGTGTAGCCGATCTCGCGGGCGAACCGCACCGCATCGGCGCACATCCGGTCCCGCAACGCTGGGTCCAGCCGCGGGGCAGGAGCTATCTCCACGACCTTCTGGTGACGCCGTTGGACCGAGCAGTCCCGCTCGTAGAGGTGGATCACGCCGTCCGGCGAGCCGGTGCCGTCGGCCAGGATCTGCACCTCGATGTGGCGCGGGTCGACGACCGCTTGCTCGACGAAGACGGTCGGGTCGCCGAAGGCGCCCTCGGCCTCGCGCATGCAAGTCCGGATCGCCTCCGCCAGCTCGGCACGGTCCTCGACCCGACGCATGCCCCGCCCGCCGCCGCCGGCGACCGCCTTGACGAACAGGGGGACCGGGATCTCCGCGGCTGCCGCGACCAGCTCCTCGACGTCGGTCGAGGGCGCGACGCTGCGCAACGTCGGCACGCCGGCCGCGCGGGCGGCGGCGATCGCCCGCGCCTTGTTGCCGGTCAGGGTGAGCACCTCGGACGAGGGACCGACGAAGGTGATCCCGGCCGCGGCGCACGCCTCGGCCAGCGCGGGGTTCTCCGAGAGGAAGCCGTAACCGGGGTAGACCGCGTCCGCCCCGCAGGCCAGCGCGGCCGCGACGATCGCATCCGAGTCGAGGTAGCTGCGCACCGGGTGGCCGCGCTGGCCGATCTCGTAGGCCTCGTCGGCCTTGAGCCGGTGCTCGGACCCGCGGTCCTCGTGGGGGAAGACGGCCACGGTGGCGGCGCCGAGCTCGTAGGCCGCGCGGAACGCACGGATCGCGATCTCGCCACGGTTGGCGACCAGCACCTTGGTGAACACGCGACACCTCCATAACAGCAGACAACAGACGTCAGACCAGTTTAGGGCTGTGGGTCGAGGTTGTCATGGGGCCGGAGGCGGCCGCTCAGCCCTCGCCGTCGGGCAGCCCGGCGAGCCACTCGCCGATGCGCCTCATGTGCTGCTCGACCGCGCCACGGGCACCGTCGGCGTCGCCGCGGACCAGCGCCTCCAGGATCGCGCGGTGGTCCGCGACCGACTGCTCCAGCTGGCCCTGCTGGGCGAACGTGGCGGTCCTGGCCTCGGTGAGCAGGCTGTTGAGCTCGTGGATCATCCGAGGCAGGAGCCGGCCCATCGAGGCGTCGGCGATCGCGAGGTGGAACTCGCGGTCGCGCGCGGCCGCCCGCGCCCGGTCAGCGGACTCGACCGCCTCCTCGAAGGCGACCGCGGCCTCCTGCACGATGGCCAGGGCGGTCGGGTCGGCGTGGCGTGCGGCCTCCTCGGCGGCGAGCGCCTCCAGCGGAGCGCGCACCTTGGCCAGCTCGATCAGCTGGTCACGGTGGAGCTCGAGGTACTTGGCGAACGAGCCGGCGTAGCGCTCGTTGATGCTCTGCTGGACGAAGGCACCGAGCCCGTGGCGAACCGTGATGAGGTTCATCGCCTCCAGGCCTGCGATCGCCTCGCGGACACTGACCCGGCTCACCCCGAAGATCTCGCACAGCTCGCGCTCGGAGGGCAGGGGCGCACCGGGGGCGTACTGCCCCGACTCGATCGCGGCCAGCAACTGCTCGCGGACCTCGTGGGTCGGGCTCACCCGCTTGACCGCCGTCAGCGGCTCCGAGGGTCCTGCGGCTCGCCTGGTCACCATCGTTCGGCCCCACTCCTCAGCTCGAGCGTCCCTTCGCCCAGCGCAGCGGGAGCACCGTCCGATGGTATGCGCAGTCGCTAGTCGTGACCCACCATGTGAGCCCGCGTGAGCGAGACCATCCCGAGCGTCGCGGCCAGCGTGATGCCGACCGGCGTCGCCACCGACGGGTCGAGGGCCAGGGCGCCGAGCCCGGTCACGGCCGCACCGGCCAGCACCTGCTGGGCGCCGCCCACCAGCGCCGACGCCGAGGCCGCGGCGTGCGGGAACGGATCGATCGCGAGCGCCACCGCATTGGCGTTGACCGGGATGACGGTGGCGATCGCCACCGCCAGGCAGGGCAGGTAGACCCAGACCGGCGCCTCGGTCAGCGCCGAGACCAGGACCGCCAGGCCGCCGAGCCACTGCACGAGCAGGGCACCGCGGAGCACCCGGCGGGGCGAGAGCACCGCCAGCATGCGCCGGTTGGCCTGGCCGCCGACCGCGATGCCGCCCGCGATGCCCGCGAACGACGCGGCGTAGACGGTCTGGCTGAGCCCGAAGCCGTCCATCAGCACGGCCGGCGAGGACGAGATGTAGGTGAACAGCGCCACGCTGCCCAGCGCCGAGACCACGGCGTAGGGCACGAAGCCGGGCAGCCGCACGATCGTGCCGAACTGGCGCAGCGCGCCCCCCACGCCGTGGTCGGTACGACGGTCCGCCGGCAGTGTCTCCGGGAGCCGCAGCACCCCCACGATGCACACGACGCCGAACCCGGTGAGGAGCACGAAGACCCACGGCCACGAGGCCACCGCGAGGACGCTCACCCCGAGCACCGGCGCCAGGATCGGGGCCACCATGAAGACGAGCATGATCGTCGACAGCGCCCGGGCCAGGTCGGGGCCCCGCCACAGGTCGCGGGTGATCGCGCGGGCCAGCACGATGCCGACCGAGCCGGCCGCCGCCTGGAGGAACCGCAGCGCCACCATCACCGGCAGCGACGGCGCCACCGCGATGAGCAGCGAGGCCACCGAGTAGACCGCGATGCCCAGCACGAGCGGCCCGCGCCGGCCGTAGCGGTCGCCCAGCGGCCCCCACACCACCTGGCCGACGCCGAGGCCGAGCAGCGCCGCGGAGAAGGTGAGCTGGACGGCGTGGCTGTCGACGTCGAAGTCGCGGGCGATGTCGGGGAACGCCGGGAGGTAGAGGTCGAGCGACATCGGCCCGAAGGCCGTGAGGGTGGCCAGCAGCGCGATGACCGCGAACCCGGGGGCAGGAGGGCGGGCCGTCACCGGCGGTCGAGCAGACCGCGGACGTAGGCCGCCTGGCCGAGGTGCTGGGTGATGTCGTTGACCACCGAGACCAGCCGCACCGCGGCCGTGACCGGCGGGTCCCATCGGTCGTCGACCACCCGGTCGAGGTCCTGCTCCTGCTCGAGCACGCGCACCGACAGCTCATGGGTCGCGGCGTGGTAGGCGAGGAGGTCGGTGGCCGAGGCCCGGAACGCACCCACCTGGTCGCTGGACTGGCCGTAGCCGATGTCCCCGACGTCGTACGGCAGCGCGAACCGGTCGGCGAAGCCCTGGGAGGTCCAGACCTGCTCGACCCCGCCGACCTGGGCGAGGTGGTCGTCCTGCACGCGGGTGAGGTGCCAGACCAACCAGCCGATCGGGTTGGCGGCGGGGTCCGGCCGCCAGCGCAGCGTCTCGTCGTCGAGGCCGTCGAGGAGTCCGGGAAGGTCCTCGTGCACGCGTCCGACGGCGTCCACCAGGAGGGAGCTGGGAGTGGTCATCTCCCCACGCTAGAGCGGCTCGGGTGAGCCGTCACCGTGGACCTCGGCGATGGTCCGCTCCACCCGCCGGTCCGGGACCAGCCACATCGCCGCCACGCCGACGAAGACGGCCACGCTGAGCCAGGTGCTGACCAGGGCCGCCAGGATGCCGATCACGTAGAGCACCGGCGAGGACCTGCCCTTGAGGTCCGCGCCCAGGGCGCGGTCGAGGTGGCCGTGGGGGTCGAGCCGCTTCAGCGTCAGCTGGAGCAGGTAGTAGGCCACGCCGGCCATCAGCAGGTTGACGCCGTAGACCATCGTCGGGTCCTGCGCGAAGTGCGTCTCGTCGGTCCAGGCGGTCGTGAACGGCAGCAGCGAGAGCCAGAACAGCAGGTGCAGGTTGGCCCACAGCACCATCCCGTCGACCTGCCGGACGAGCTGGAACAGGTGGTGGTGGTTGTTCCAGTAGATCCCGACGTAGACGAACGAGATCGCATAGGAGAGCAGGCCGTTCCACGACTCGGCCAGGTCCGCGAAGTGCGGACCCTCCGGCCGGTGCAGCTCCAGCACCATGATCGTGATGACGATGGCGAGCACGCCGTCGCTGAACGCCTCGAGCCGACTCCTGCGCACGGCCTCCCCGCCTCCCGACGCCGCACGGCGTCCCGGACGGCACCATAGGACGGGTGAGTGCCTCCCGTCCGCAGAGCCTGCCTCCGCTGCGGACCCACCAGGCGCGCGCGCTGGCGGCGCTCGACCAGGCGTGGGCCGCGGACCGGCGACGGGCCTGGGTGGTGCTGCCCCCGGGGGCCGGCAAGACCCGGGTCGGCCTGGAGACGGTCGCCCGGCTCCTCGGCGAGGGCGCCACCCGCGCGGTCGTGCTCTCGCCCAACACCGCGATCCAGGCGCAGTGGGTCGCCGCGGCCCGCGACCAGGGGCTGGTCGCGGGCGTGGACCGCGACCTGACGTTCCCCGTCACCTGCCTGACCTACCAGTCCGTCGCGGTCTTCGACGCCGACGCGGAGGTCGACGACGACCCGGGGGCCACGGTCGAGGAGGGCCTGGGCGGCGTGCTCCTGGACCGCCTCCACGCCAACGGCCGCGAGCTGGTCGAGCGTCTCGCCGAGGTCGCGTCGGACGGGCACGGCCTGGTCCTCGTGCTCGACGAGTGCCACCACCTGCTCGAGGTCTGGGGCCGCCTGCTCGGTGAGCTGCTCCACCTCGTCGGGGACGCGACCGTGCTCGGCCTGACCGCCACCCCTCCCGACGCGCTCACTCCCGACGAGGCCCGGCAGGTCGACGAGCTGTTCGGGGAGGTCGTCTTCCGGGTGGGGGTCCCCGCGGTCGTCAAGGAGGGACACCTCGCGCCGTTCGCCGAGCTGGCCTGGCTGACCACCCCGACCGCCCACGAGGAGGAGTGGCTGGCCGCCGAGGCGACGCGCTGGCGCGAGCTCACGGCGTACCTCACGGACCCGGCGTTCGGCTCCGTCCCGTTCCTGGAGTGGACCCGGGCGCGCTTCGTGACCCCGGTCCCGCAGGTGCAGACCTGGGCCGAGCTGGCCAAGGCCGAGCCGGCGCTGACCGACGCGGCGCTCCGGCTGGTGCACACCGGCCTGCTCGACCTGCCCGAGGGCGCCCGGCTGCTGGAGCAGCACCGCCGCGGCCCCGACGCCGACGACTGGGCCGACCTGGTCGACGACTGGGCGCGGCGCCACCTCCTGCGCAGCGAGGACCCGCGCGACGCCGAGGTCCTGGACGCCGTACGACGGGCGCTCCCGTCGGTGGGCTACGTCCTGACCCGCCGTGGCGTGCGCCGCGGGCGGACCCCGATCGACCGCGTGCTGGCCCGTTCCCACGCCAAGACGACGGCCGCGGTGGGGATCGTCGCCCACGAGCTGTCCGTGCTGGGCGCGCGGACCCGCATGCTGGTGCTCTGCGACCACGAGCGCGCCTCGGCGACCCTGCCGACCGGGCTCCAGGGCGTCCTCGACGTGCAGTCCGGGTCGGCCCTGGCCGCCGTGGAGGCGCTGGTCACCGACCCCACGACCGCGACGCTCTCCCCGATGCTGGTCACCGGCTCCACGGTGGCGGGCGCCCGGCCCACGCTCGAGGCGCTGGTCGACCTCGTCGCCGGCCGCGACCCCCGGTGGGCGGGCCGGCTGGAGGTCGTCGGTGACGGCCCGGTCGCGACGGTCGAGGGCCCGTGGACCCCCCGGCACTGGGTCGGCCACGTCACCGCCTTCCTCGAACAGGGCGGCACCCAGGTGCTGGTCGGCACGCGCGGGCTGCTCGGCGAGGGGTGGGACGCGCGCAGCATCACCGGCCTGGTCGACCTCACCACCGCGACCACCCTGACGGCGGTCGTCCAGACCCGCGGCCGCGCGCTGCGCACCGACCCGGCCTGGCCGGACAAGGTCGCGACCAGCTGGACGGTCGTCTGCGTCAGCGACGCCCACCCCAAGGGCGCCAACGACTGGGGCCGGCTGGTCCGCAAGCACCAGGGCTTCTTCGGGGTCGACGGGGACGGGGACGTCGTCGACGGCGTCGCGCACCTCGACGCGACGTTCTCGCCGTACGCCCCGCCGCCGGTGGCGGACTTCGCCGCGGTCAACACGCGCATGCGCGAGCGCGCCGGGAGACGCGAGGAGGTGCGGGCGCGCTGGCGCGTCGGGGAGCCGTACGCCGACCAGGTGGCGGCCACGCTGCGGGTGGTCGGCCCGCACGCGGCCCCCGTCGTGGCGGTCGGCGACGAGTCGGTCTCCCGGCCGGCGCTCGTGCCGCCGACGGTGCTGCTCGGTCCCCACGGGGTCGACGTCCGCGACCCCGACCTCGGCCCCGACGACCTCTCGGGCTGGCAGGACCCGACCGCGGCCGGGGCCGTCCTCGCCTCCGCGGTGGTCGCCGGGGGGACGCCCCTGCTCACCACCGCGACCACCCTGGTGGGCCTGGCCGGGCTCGGCGGCCTCGCCGGGGTCGCGGGCGGGGTGGCGGTCCTTCGCGATCGGCGACGACGGCGGGACCACGCCTACGCCGCCTGGGCGGTGGACCAGGCCGAGCGGGCCGGGCACACCCCGACCGCCTCCCGGTGCGCGGCGGCCGTCGCCGACGCGCTGCACGCCGCGAGCCTGACCCGGGCGGGGGCCCAGGCGGTGGTCGTCGAGGTGCACGCCGGAGGGGAGCACCGCTGCCGGCTCGACTCCTCCGAGGAGGACGCCCACCTGTTCGCCGAGACCCTCGACGACCTGCTCGCGCCGGTCGGGACCCCGCGCTACGTGGTGTCGCGGTCCACGTTCACCGGCCGCCCCCAGCTGCCGGACCGGGTGCGGTTGCGCACCCCGCGGGCAGCCGTCGCCGCCCTCGCCGCCCTCGTTCCCGACGGGGTCGTGTGGCACCAGGTCCCCGACATGCTGGGCGTCAACGCCGAGCGGGCGGCCTGCCTGCTCGCGGCCTGGCGGCACTGGGTCGGCGACGGGCAGGTGCTGTTCACCGGCAGCCCCGCCGGCGCGGGCGCCCTGGCCGCGGCCCAGGGCACGGACCCCTTCTCCGCCACCACGGTCCTGCGCCGCCACTGGCGCTGAGACTCGCGCGCCCTGAGCGTCCTGAGCGTCCTCGCGCCAGTCAGGCTCTGTGCAGGCTCGACCCCGCACCCTTCGAGGCATGACCGCTACCGCCCCTTCGCGCACCGCCCGGCAGATGCTCAGCAAGGTCCCCGAGATCACCTTGTGGTTCTGGGTGATCAAGGTGCTGTGCACCACGGTGGGCGAGAGCTTCGCCGACTACGTCAACGAGACCCTCGGCTTCGGCCTGGTCCCCACGACGGTGCTGTTCGGCGTCGCGACGGTCGTCGTCATGGCGGTCCAGTTCCGCCTCCGCAGGTACGTCCCGTCGGTCTACTGGCTGGCCGTCGTCCTCATCTCGGTCCTCGGCACGCTGCTCACCGACAACCTCACCGACGCCCACGACGTCCCGCTGTGGATCAGCTCCACGGTGTTCTCGATCCTGCTCGCCGTGGTCTTCGGCCTCTGGTACGCCCGCGAGGGCACGTTGTCGATCCACTCGATCACGACGACGCCGCGCGAGGCGTGGTACTGGCTGGTGGTCCTGGTGACCTTCGCCCTCGGCACCGCCCTGGGCGACTGGACCCTCGACCTGACCGGCTGGAGCCCGGGCGTCTCGATCCTCCTGCCGCTGGGCCTCAGCATCGCCGTGCTCCTCGCGTGGCGGGCCGGCCTGGACGCCGTCCTGTCGTTCTGGGTCGCCTACGTCCTCACCCGCCCGCTGGGCGCCAACATCGGTGACTTCCTCGCCTCCGACCGCAGCGAGGGCGGCCTGGGTCTCGGCACGATGTGGACCAGCCTGATCTTCCTCGGCACGATCCTGGCCGTCGTGCTCTACCTGACCGTCACCCGCGCCGACGAGGAGCCGCCCGAGGGCCACCACGACGACCACCGCCACGACCTGCTGCCCCACCACCCCCACGGTCAGGCCGACCCGTCCTGACCCCACCCCGGACACCCGGCCTGGCGCAGCCTCCCCCTGCTGCGTCAGGCTGGGCCCTCCCACCTCAGGAGGACCCGTGACCACCGCGCTCAGGATCGGCGTCTGCGAGGACCACGAGCCGATCCGCCGGCTGCTCGTCCGCGGCCTGCGCGGCGCGGGGCACGAGGTCGTGGTCGCCCACGACGGCGGGGAGGCCCTGCGCCAGTTCACCGACGCGACCCTCGACGCGATCGTGATGGACATCGGACTGCCCGACGCCGACGGCCGCGACGTGGTCCGCGCGCTCAAGTCGGCCGGGCAGCTCACCCCGGTGCTCTTCCTCACCGCGCTCGGCGCGACCCACGAGAAGCTCGAGGGCTTCGCGGTGGGCGCCGACGACTACGTGGTCAAGCCGTTCGAGCTGAGCGAGGTGCTCGCCCGCCTCCAGGTGCTCGGCCGCCGGGCACCGGTGGCCGACCCCGGACCCGTCGGTCTGGTGCTCGACCCCCTCACCCACGCCGTCCGCACCGAGTCGGCCGAGGTCCTGCTCACCCCCACCGAGTTCCGCATGCTGGCCGCGATCACCTCCCGCCCGGGGGAGGTCGTCCGGCGGCACTCCGTGGTCGCGGCGGCCTGGCCCGACGGCGCGATCGTCAGCGAGAACACCGTGGACAGCTTCGTGCGCCGGCTGCGCACCAAGCTCGAGGAGATCCGGTCCCCGGTCCGGATCGAGACGGTCCGCGGGGTCGGGTTCCGGTTGCGATGAGCACCCCGTGAGCACCCCGTGAGCACCCCGCAGGGGGCGGAGCCGCTGTCGTCGTACCGCCGCCGTGCGGTCGTCGCGACCGCGGCCCTGGCCACCCTCGCCGCGCTGGTGCTCCTGCTCGTGGCCCACCTCGCCTTCGAGGACACCTCCGACGCGGCCGTCGAGCGGGTGCTCCGCACCCGCGCCGAGGGCGTGGTCGCCGAGGCGCGGGGACTGTCGACCGGCAGCGTCCCGGTGGTGCGCGGCCTGCCCCCCGACGTCGTGGTGTACGACGCCGCGGCGACCGCGGTCGCCGGGGTCCCGCCGCGCGGGCTGGAGCGGCTCTACGCCCGGCTCTCGACCTCCCCCCGCGACCGGGTGGTGAGAGCCACGACGGAGCGCGGCGCCGTCAAGGTGATGGCCCGCCGCTTCGTCCTGGGCACCGGTGCGGTCGGGGTCGTCGTGGTGACCGAGCCCCTGGACCCCTACGCCGACGAGCAGCAGGAGGCGCTCCTCGTCGCCGCGGTCGCCGGCGTCGTGATCGTCGTCCTCACGACCCTGGCGGCGGCGCTGGTCAGCCGCCGCGTGCTCGCACCGGTGACCTCGATGGCGCGCACGGCCGAGGAGTGGAGCGAGCACGACCTGGACCGCCGCTTCGACCTCGGGCCGCCCCGCAACGAGATCGAGCAGCTCGGCCACACCCTCGACGGGCTGCTGGACAAGGTCGCCCGCGCGATCCTCGCCGAGCAGCGGCTGACCTCCGAGCTGGCCCACGAGCTGCGCACGCCGCTGACGACCGTGGCCGCCGCCGCCGAGCTCGTGGCGCAGCGCGACGACCTCGACGAGGACCTGCGGGCCGACGTCGAGGAGATCCGGGCGTCCTGCCGCTCGATGGCCGCCACCATCACCAGCCTCCTCGAGGTCGCGCGCGCCCTGGCCCACGGCACCGGGCGCTGCGACCTGGCCGAGACCGTCGCCGAGGTCGTGCGCGGGCTCGGGGGGCAGGACCGCACCACGGTCCGCGTGCCGGCCACCGGGGTGGCCGCTCCGGCCGACCTCGCCGCCCGCGCCCTGGCACCGGTGGTCGACAACGCCCTGCGGCTGGCCGACCACGTCTCGGTCACCGCCGAGGTCGAGGACGGGCGCGTGCGGGTCCTGGTGAGCGACGACGGGCCGGGGGTCGGCGACCAGGAGGTCTTCACCACCCGCGGCCTCGGCCTCCCGCTCGCGCGGCGGGTCGCGCGCAGCCTCGGCGGCGACGTGCGCCTGCGACCGGGCGGCGGCCCCGGCGCCACCTTCGAGGTCGTCCTGCCGACCGCCCACTGACGCGGACCCGCACCGGTCAGGTCGCTGGCAGGTCAGGTGCCGACGATGAGGAGGCATGCGGCGTCCGCGCGTGACCGGCCCGACCCAGGTGGTCGTGCTGGCGGCCGCGCTGGCAGCGGCGGTCCGGCTCCTGCTCCTGGCGGCGCCGCTCAGCCCCGACGAGGCCGGCTTCCTGCTGATCGCCCGGCAGTGGTCGCCGGGACGCAGCCTGTACGGCGACTACTGGGTCGACCGGCCGCCGGGGCTCCTGGCGCTGTTCGCCCTCGCACACGGCGCGACCGGCCTCCGCCTGCTCGGTGTCCTGGCCGCCGTCGTGTCCGTGCTGCTCGCCGCCCGGCTCGCCCGCACGGTCGCACCCGACCGTCGCTGGGCCCCGGCGACCACCGCCGGCCTCGTCGCCGCTCTCGTCTCCAGCCGCCTGCTCGACGTGACGATGGTCGACGGCGAGGTCCTCGCGCTGCCGTTCCTCCTCGCCGGCCTGGTCGCCGCCCTGCGCGCCACCCTGGCGCCACGGGGCCACCTCGGCTGGGCGCTCGCCGCGGGGGCGGCCGGCGCCGCCGCCCTCTCGGTCAAGCAGAACCTCGCCGACGTCGTCGTGGCCGTCGCGTGCCTGGCCGTCGTGCTCGCCGTACGACGACGTCCGCGCGCGGCCCTGCTGCTCGCCGGCGGGGCGGTCGTGGGAGCCGCCCTGACCGGTGCCGTGGTGCTGGGTCTGGCCTGGACCCGGGGCACGTCGCCGCCGGCGCTGTGGGACGCCGTGGTGCTGTTCCGGCTCCGCGCCGCGGACGTGCTCTCGGCCCCGACCCACGCCGCGGCCACCCGGGCCCGCGACCTCGGGCTCGCGCTGGTCCTGACCGGGGCCCCGCTGGTGCTGCTGCGGCTGCCCGAGCTGCTGCACCGCCCCGGCGCGAGGCGCGGACCCGTGACCGCGTCCGACCCCCTGCTCGGCTGGGTCGCGGCGGTGCTGGTCGCGTGGGAGCTGGTCTCGGTCACCGCGGGCGGCTCGTTCTGGCTGCACTACCTGGTCGGGCTCGTGCCGGGGCTCGCCCTCGTCCTGGCCCTCACCACGGGCCACCGCAGCGGCCACCTGCCGGCGCTGCCGACCTGGACCGTCCTGGGGGCGACGGTCACCTCCGCCGTGGTCGGCCTCGGCGTGGTCCTCGTGCACCCCCCGTCGCGACCGGCCGCGGAGGTCGCCGTCACCCGCTACCTCCGCGACCACGCCCACCTGGGTCGCACCGCGGTGGTCACGTTCGGGCACCCGTCGATCCTCGAGGCCGCCGGGATGCGCAGCCCCTACCCGCTGATCTGGAGCCTGCCGATGCGGGTGGAGGACCCCCGGCTGCGGCAGCTCGCGCCGCTGATCCGTCACCGGCGTGCGCAGTGGGTGCTGGTCGACCCCCGCGCCCTGACCGCCTGGGGCCTGGACGGCACCCGCGCGGAGCGGCTCCTCGCGCGCAACTACCGCCCGGCCTTCCGGTCCGGCGACCTGGTGGTCTGGAGGGCCGTCCGGCCGGGCCACGCCTGGCACCCGCCGACCGTGTAGAACCGTGGGAGAGGTGGGGATGCTCACACCGGGGGCGCGAGAGAGGGAAGGAGCCAGGTGTCGTCCAGAAGAACGTCACCCGCTGTTGGCATGAGTGCCGGGTCAATTGAGCACGTTGGGGGTGTGCGCAGAGAGACGACCTGGGAGGGCTCGGGAGGCCCCGAGCCGACGACCGGTGACGCGGGTGTCACGGGAACCACCCCACCTGCCCGGCCTGCCCGGCCGCGGGCCGAGGCTCCTCCCCGCTGGCAGCGCCGCGGCGCCCTCGCGGTCCTGTTGACCGCCCTCGCCGGCGTCACCTGCGTCCGCCTCGCGCTGATCCACGCCCCGCTGAGCCCCGACGAGGCCGGCTTCCTCCGCATGGGGGCCCAGTGGTCCCACGGCAGCAGCCTCTACGGCGACTACTGGGTCTCGCGGCCGCCCGGGATCACCGCGATCTACAGCCTCGCCGCCCACCTCGGCGGCAGCATCACGTTGCGGGTCATCGGCCTGCTCGCCGCCGTCGCCTCGGTCCTGCTCGCCGTGGCCGTGGCCCGCACCCTCACGCGTGGCCGCACCTGGCCGGCGGTCTGGGCCGGGGTGCTCACGGCCGCGCTGCTCTCCACCCCCAACCTCGACGTCAACGTGGTCGACGGCGAGATCCTCGCCCTCCCGTTCCTCATGGCCGGCATCCTCGGCGCCCTCCGCGCCACCGTCGGTGACCCGTCCCGCCGGGCCCGGCTGTGGTGGGCGGTCTGCGCCGGCGCCTCGGGGGCGGCGGCCCTCTCGATCAAGCAGAACCTCCTCGACGTCGGCGTCCTGCTGGGCGGCCTGGTGCTCGTGCTCGCCGCACGACGGGCCTGGCGGCCGGTGGGCGACGTCGTCCTCGGCGCCCTGGCCGGCGCGGTCGCGCTCGTCGTCCCGCTCCTGCTCCTGGCGATCCAGCGCGGCACGAGCCTGGGCGGTCTGTGGGACGCGGTCGTGATGTACCGCTTCCGCGCCGCCGAGGTCCTCGGTCGTCCCAGCCACGCCAAGTCCGAGCGCTGGGGCGAGATGGTCGGCGCGTTCACCTCCAGCGGGGCCCCGTGGGTCCTGCTGCTCCTCCCCACCCTCCTGGTCCCGCGCCGGGCCTGGCGCGCCCTGGCACGCCGCGTCCGTCGTACGCCGGAGCGCGCGGCGGCGCGACCGGCCGCCACCCGCGGGAGCATCCGTCCCGACGACCCGGCCCTGGCGTGGGTGGCGACCGCACTGGTGCTGTTCGAGGCCTTCTCGGTCAAGGGGGGCGGTGGCTTCTGGCTGCACTACCTGGTCGGGACCGTGCCCGGGCTGACGCTCGTGCTCGCCCTCTCGCTGGGACGGCTCCACCCCCGGGCGGGCTGGTGGCGCTGGGCGCCGCGCCTGGCGATCGTCGGCGGCGTGGTCGCCGCCACGTGCGTGGTGACCGTGCCCTTCCTCCAGGACCCGCCGCAGGGCTCGGCGGACGAGAAGGCGGTGGCGACCTACCTCCGCGAGCACGCCCACCTCGGCCGCACCGCCGTCGTCGCGTTCGGGCGCCCGACCATCCTCGAGGCCGCCGACATGAACAGCCCCTACCCCCAGCTGTGGAGCGTCCCGGTCCTCACCGACGACCCCGACCTCACCAAGCTCACCCCCGTCCTCGCCCAGCAGCGGGCGACCTGGGTGGTCACGCGCACCGACAAGCTGCAGGACTGGGGCATGGACGACACCCACGCGATGAAGGTCCTGGCCCGCAACTACCAGCGGGTGCGGCAGGAGGGCGACCTCGAGGTGTGGCGCGCCCGGTCCGCGGACCCGGCGATGGTCAGCGCGCGGGCGCGACCGATGGGACGCCCACTGCCCTAGGACCCGGTCGGGTCCCGGGCAGCCGGAGCACGAACTCCGACCCCTGCGGCTCGGCCTCCCGGTGGAGCAGCTCCCCACCGTTGGCGTGCGCGAGCTCGCGGCTGATGAAGAGCCCGAGACCGGTGCCGATCACCTGCTCGGCGGTGGCGGTGTCCCGGGTGTAGCGGTTGAACAGGTGCTGACGGAACTCCTCGGGCACCCCCGACCCGTGGTCCACGACGGCCACCTCCACCCAGCCGTCCTCGACGGTCGAGGCCCGCACGGCGACGACCCCGCCGCCGTACTTCTCGGCGTTGCTGAGCAGGTTGCCGACGATCTGGTCCAGGTGTGACGGCTGGACCATGGCCGTCAGGTCCGGTGGGCAGTCGACGGCCGGCAGGTCGGCGCGGCGCAGGCCCGCGAGCACGTGGGTCAGCCGCAGCGACAGCACGCACGGCTCGGGCACGGCGGTCAGGGCGCCGCGCTCGCTGGTGACCAGGCTGAGGATGTCGGCGAGGACGGTCCGCATCTGCTCGGCGTTGCGCCCGATCACGTCGAAGGAACGCTGCGACTCGGTCTCGCGGCGTCGCGCGGCCGAGAGGGCACCGAACTCCGCGAAGCCGACGATGGAGGTGAGCGGGTTGCCCAGCTCGTGTCCGAGCATGCCGAGCAGGTCGACCTTGAACTGGTTGGCCTCCTCGAGGTCCTCGTTGAGCTCGCCGAGCGCGCGGTTCTTCGCCGCCAGCATCTCGGCGGCGGCGGCGCGCTCGCGCAGGGGCACGAGCAGGACGGCGTGCTGGATCATCACGTAGATCGGGACGAAGAAGAGGCTGAACCACGACCCACCCGTCCAGACCGCGCTGAGCAGGCCGCCGACGAGCAGGACGCCGCCCTCGGCGAGGTAGAAGCTCGGGCTGAGCAGGGTGGCGCGCAGCCACACCTCGTCCTCGCGGTGGTTGAAGAGCGCGCTGCCCCAGAACAGCGACCCCTCCAGGGCCAGGAACACCACCCCGGCCAGGAGCATGACGGCGAGGCCTCGACCGCCCTGGCCGTCCATCCAGTTGACCCGGTCGCCGAGCAGCAGGTGACGCACCCAGGCGACGGCGTAGCCGCACAGCACGAGGTACGCCGCCGAGCCGATCCACTTCCACAGCGGCACCCGGATGCCCCGCCACCGGGCGTGGGCGTAGGAGAGCGGCACGACGACCAGCAGCCACGGGGTGGCGAGGAGGAGCCCGCTGGCGAACGCCCAGGCCGACAGCGCCTTGTGGGGCTGGTGCGTGGTCGCGATCCCGCCCGAGAGGTGCCGGCTGATCTCGACGTTGAGCACGGAGATCGCGACGAGCGTGAGGACGGTCGCCCACTCCGGGGCGGTGACCTCCAGGCCGAGCGGGACCGCCCAGGGCAGGACGAGCGCGGAGACGATGACCAGGGAGTAGTAGACGCGCATGCGCACCGGGCTGGCCCAGAACTCGGCCCAGGACTCCCGGACGGAGGTGAACCTCCTCGCCCCGGTCGAGGGGTCGCCGGAGGACTCGGACGGCACGGGGTGACTCTGCCCCAGCCCGGGGGGCCCGGCAACCGGAACCCCCGAAAGAGGACCCTTCGTCCGACCTGACGGTGCCCGTCCGACCGACCTACGCTGGGTCATGGCCACCTCCCGCCCTCGCGGTCTGCTCCTGGTCGCGCTCGCCCTCCTCTGCGCCGCGACCCTGGTCCGCGCCGCCCCCACGAGCGCCGCCGCGACCGGGTGGTGGAGGCCGACGTCCGCGCACCCCTCCAGGCTGCACTGGGTCCTGGCCGACCGGCTCGACCTGCACGACCCGGTCCAGATGGGGCTGCGGACCTTCGGCGGGGCGCGCCTGCCCGCACCCGACGTCTACGACATCGACCTGGAGTACAACTCCGCGGCGACGGTGAGGGCGCTGCACGCCCGCGGCAAGAAGGTGATCTGCTACATCGACGTCGGCGTCTACGAGACCTACCGCCAGGACGCCGCGAAGTTCCGGGCGATCAAGCCCCGCATCTGGGGCAGGGCCGACTCGGGCTGGAACGACTCCTACTGGCTCGACATCCGACGGGTCCGCGCGCTGGCGCCGATCATGAAGGCACGCATGCAGCGCTGCAAGGACAAGGGTTTCGACGCCGTCGAGCCCGACGAGATGACCGGGTGGAGCAACCGGTCCGGGTTCCCGCTCACCTACGCCGACCAGATCCGCTACAACAAGGCGGTCGCGCGCTGGGCCCACGAGCTCGGGCTGAGCGTCGGCATGAAGGGCGACCTGGAGCAGGCCCACGACCTCGCGCCGTACTTCGACTGGAACCTCACCGAGGAGTGCTACCAGTACCGCGAGTGCACGCGGGTGTGGAACGAGGGGCCGGGGGCCGACGGTCGGGTGCACGCCGGGCTGCAGAGCTTCACCAGGCTGCACAAGGCGGTGTGGGTCGCGGAGTACCACCGCTTCTCCAGCAGTCGCTGGCGCAGCATCTGCGCGGACTCCCGGACCCACCACGTCAACACCGCGCGCTACCGCCTCGGCCTGCCCACCGGCGGTGGCCGGCTGCCGTGCCGGACCACCTCGCCGCGCCGGTGGTGAGGGCGCGCGCTCCCGGCGCGCGGACTAGTCCTCTAGACAGATGCTTGGGTGCTGCACCCATTTGTCCCGTTTTACTCTTCTTCATCCGTTTCCTCCCTAGTGTTCCCGTGTTCGGGGGACCCGCACACGACAGAGCCTGGGAGGGACTCCATGTCGTTCACCCACCACCTGCACCGCCACGCCCCACGGCTGGTGCGCCGACTCCGCTCGGGAGCGCTCGCCGCTCTCGCGCTCACCAGCGCCGCCGGCCTCACGGCCGTCGGCCTCTCCAGCCCGGCCGGCGCCGCCACCGGAGTCTGGTCACCGACCGCCGACAGGCCCCTGGCCTTCCAGTGGGTCCTGGAGGACACGCTCGACCTCGACGACCCCGTGCAGATGGGGTTGCAGGACCCCACCGGCAAGCCGCTGCCGGCACCCGACGTCTACGACATCGACCTGGAGTACAACTCCGCGGCGACGGTCAGCGCCCTGCACGCGATGGGCAAGAAGGTGATCTGCTACATCGACGTCGGCGTCTACGAGACCTACCGCGACGACGCCGCGAAGTTCCAGGCCATCACCCCCCGCATCTGGGGCAACGCCGACTCGGGCTGGAACGACTCCTACTGGCTCGACATCCGTCGCGTCGACGAGCTGGCGCCGATCATGAAGGCACGCATGCAGCGCTGCAAGGACAAGGGCTTCGACGCCGTGGAGCCCGACGAGATGACCGGGTGGAGCAACCGGTCCGGGTTCCCGCTCACCTACGCCGACCAGATCCGCTACAACATCGCCGTCGCGTCCTGGGCCCACGAGCTCGGGCTGAGCGTCGGCATGAAGGGCGACCTGGAGCAGGCCCACGACCTCGCGCCGTACTTCGACTGGAACCTCACCGAGGAGTGCTACCAGTACCGCGAGTGCACGAGCGTCTACAACCCCGCCGACGGCAAGACCTATCCCGGCCTCCAGAGCTTCACCAAGCTCAACAAGGCGGTCTGGGTCGCGGAGTACAAGCCGATGCTCAAGCGGTGGAGCACGATCTGCAGCGACTCCAGGAACCGGCACTTCAACACCGCGAGGTTCCAGCTGGGCCTGCCCAACAACGGTGGGCGCGTCCCGTGCGCGACCACCTCGCCCACCGTCTGGTGAGCTGAGGGAAGGGGAGCACCGGTCGGCTCTGGGGGCTCAGCCGACCGGTGCTCGCTGGGGGAGGCGCGAGAGCAACCGGTCCGAGACGAAGCAGCTCATCCCGAACTGGCGGGCCCTGCGCTCGGCGAAGGCGGCCAGCGCCTCGTCGTCGGCGTAGTCGAGCGCGAAGAGGTCCAGGTCGAAGCCCAGCAGCCGCTCGGCGACGCGAGCATGGCCCTCGAGCACGTCCGGCGGCCAGGGCGCATAGCCGTCACCGGCCAGCCAGCGCACCGAGAACGACTCGAAGACCACCCCGTCGACCAGCTCGGCCAGCATCGGCAGGAGCGCGAAGCCGCGGTTGGCGAGGAGGTAGGCCGTCCCGACCACCTCCCGGAGCGTGGCCACCAGGGCCAGCAGGTGGGGGATGTCCTCGGGATGGGTCCACTCCACGTTGAGCGTGTCCAGGAAGAGGCCCGCGAAGCCCGCCTCCAGGGCCTCGGCAGCCTGCTGGGTCACGTGCCGGGTCCACCGGGGGTCGTCCAGGTGCACGCGCACCCCGCCCCAGTCCGGGTCCCGGTCCCGGCGCTGCCAGGGCGCCGGCGGTCCCTCGTCCTCCGACAGGGACACGTACGCCAGTGGGTGCGTGCGTGCCCCTGTCAGAGAAGCGAGCTGCAGCGGTGAGTAGGAGCCGCGCTGCAGCACGACCCGCTGGTAGGCGGTCAGCTCGGGCACCGCACCGGTCCCGTAGTAGAACGCCAGCGGTCGCCGGGTCATGTGGGTGCGTACCTCGTGCGGTACCACGCGACCGTGCGCTCCACGCCCTCCTCGAGGGAGGTGGCCGGCTCGTAGCCGGTCAGGGACCGCAGCCTCGACAGGTCGGGGCGTCTGCGGTGGACCGAGCCCGGTGGCGCCGGACGCGGAAGGATCCGCGGGCTGACGTCCGCGACCCGGCACACCAGCTTGGCCAGGTCCCCGATGTTGGTCTCCTCGGTGTCGTCGCCGATGTGCACGACCTGCCCCACCGCCCGGTCGTCGGCCATGAGCCGGACGACCGCGTCCACGGCGTCGTCGACGAAGCAGAAGGAGCGGTACTGGTCGGCCCCGGGCACGAGGAACGGGTCCTCCCCGCCCATCGCCCGCAGCGCCATCTCCGGGACGACGTGGTCGCACCCCATGCGGGGTCCGTAGACGTTGTGGAACCGGCCCACCACGGCCCGCACACCGGTCGGAGTGGCCGCGTGCAGGAAGGCCGCCTCGCCCAGGAGCTTGCTGATCGCATAGGCGAACCGGGGGGACCGGACGTCCTCGATCATCACCGGCACGTCCTCGCCGGTCGGCACGGGCACGATCCCGGCGTCCACCCCGCCGGCGTAGACCTCGCTGGTCGAGGAGAAGAACACCCGCGGTTCACCCCGCACCCAGTCCAGGAGGTGCAGGACGCTCAGCGTGTTGACCCGCAGCACGCGGGCGGGGTCGCGCTCGACGTTGCGCACCCCGACGATCGCCGCCAGGAGGTAGGCCTGGTCCCAGCCGTGCGGCAGCGCAGCCCACGTCGCGGGCGAGGTCAGGTCCGCCGAGACGACGGTGACGGCCGGGTGGTCGCGGATGGCGGCGAGCTCCGGGTCGTCCTGCCCGCGGGAGAAGTCGTCGACGATGGTCAGGTCCGCCCCCTCGGCGAGCAGGCGGCGGGAGAGGTGGACACCGATGAAGCCCGCGCCGCCGAGCACCAGGACCCTCATGCCGGCACCGCCTGCGGCTCGGCTCCCCGACCGGCGTACCCCAGGCTCGCGTAGTGGGCGCCCGCCCCGGTGACGGCCCGCTCGTCCAGCACCCGCCACGAGTCGAAGACGAACAGGGGGTGCCGCTCGCTCCACACCGTGTCGACCTGGATGGCTCGGTAGTCGGGGTGGTCGTTGATCACCAGCACGGCGTCGGCCTCGCCGAGCGCCTTGTCCAGGCTCACCGGCTCCCCGCCGTAGGCGTGGATCACCTCGTCGGTCACGACCGGGTCGTGCCCCAGGACCGTGACGCCCGCCTCGGCGAACACCGGCATCATCGCCGCGATCGGGGTCCCGCGCATGTCGTCGGTCGCCGGCACCCCCTTGTAGGCCCAGCCCAGGACCGCCAGGCACGCGCCCGCCGCCGTCCCGCGGCGCTCGACCAGCATGTCGACCACGGTCTGGGCGACGTGTCGCGGCATGTGCTCGTTGAGCTCACGGGCCCGCCGCACCAGGAACGGCTCGTGGTCCCGGGAGCTGTCGATCATGATATAGGGGTCCTTGGTCAGGCAGCCCCCGCCGACGTAGCCCGGCTTGGCCAGGTCCGGTCGCGGGTAGTGCAGGTTCGTGGCCCGGATGACCTCCAGCGGGTCGAGGCCGTGGGCGCCCGCGATGAGCGCCAGCTCGTTGCCGAAGGCGTAGATCAGGTCCGTGTGGCAGTTGTTCGACAGCTTCACCATCTCGGCCGCCTCGAGGCTCGAGACCGGCACGATCTCCCGCGAGAGCTCGCTGAACACCTCGATGCAGGCCTGGAGGCTGCGCTCGTCCAGCCCACCGACCACCTGCGGCAGCTCCACCAGCTCGCGCAGGGCCTGACCCTGGATCGTGCGCTCCGGCGCCATCGCGAGGCGGGCGGTGGGCCAGGCCTCGAGCAGCGCCGGGAGCACCACGGAGCGCGACGCGCCGATGGGCACGGTGCTCCGGACGACCACCAGCGTGTCCGGGTCGCACCAGCGGGCGATGTCGCGCGCTGCGGCGGCGAGGTTGGCCAGGTTGGGCTCCTGGGTCGCCTCGTCCACCGGTGTGGACACCGAGATGATGACCGCGTCCAGGCCGGTGCGGGGCAGCTGGGTGCTGATCAGGATCCGCGACCCGACCAGCTCCCGGAACACCTCCTCCAGGCCGGGCTCGAAGATGTGCGGCCGCCCCTGCGACAGCGCGTCCACGACGGACTGCTGCACGTCGACGCCGTGGACGGTGTGGCCGGCCTCGGCCAGGGCGGCGGTCAGGGTCAGGCCGACGTAGCCCATGCCGACGATGCCGATGTTCTTGCTCATCAGGATCTTCCCCCAAGTGGGATCGAGGTGGCCGCCGCCGGTCGGCGGGGCACGGTGGGTGCGTCCATCCCAGGACGCCGGTCGACGGGCGCGACGTCGCGCCAGATGCAGGTCAGCGAGTCCCGCAGCGCGTGCTGCGGCTGCCAGCCGAGGTCCTCCCGGGCGCGACCGATGTCGGCCTGGATCCAGTCCACGCCGGCCGAGCGGCCGGGCAGCGAGGGTGCCTCCCGGACCTCCCCGGTGTAGCCGGCCACCTGGGCCAGCAGGCTCACCGCGTCGCGCACGCTCGTGGCACGCCCGCCGGCGACGTTGTACGTCGGCCGGGTCGAGGGCGCGAACGTCGCCGCGACGACGGCCGAGGCGACGTCGCGGGCGTCGACGAAGTCACGGAAGGCACCGAGCGGGCCGAGGCGGACGTGGTGCCGCGCTCCGCGCAGGACCTCCCGCATCTGCGTGGCCGCGCTGCCCAGGACGGTGCTGCCGTTCAGGCCGGTCCCGATGGGGTTGAACACCCGCAGGGTGAGGGCGTCGACCCGGCCGGTGCGGTGCGCCTGCTCCACCAGGCGGGTCGCCTCGAGGTGGGAGGCACCGTAGGGCCCGACCGGCGCGGCCGGGGCGTCCTCGGCGACCGGGACCCCGACCGGCACCACGCCGTACTCCCCGGCCGAGCCGATCCGCACCAGGCGCGCACGGCTCCGCTCCATCACCGCGAGCAGCTTGGCGGTGACCGCGGTGTTGGCCTCGGCGAGGTGCTCCGCGCTGCCGTCGAGGCGGCCCGTGCAGTTGACGACCACGTCCGGGTCGAACCCCGCCAGCACCTCCTGGAGCTTGCCCGGCGCGGCGGTCATCACGTCGCAGCTGTTCCGCGGGGGGCTCAGCACCCGGGTGATCCGGGGGTCTGCTGCGAGCGCCGCGACCACGTGCCGCCCGAGGAAGCCCGACCCCCCGAGCACGAGTGCGGTCGTCATGCCGTCGCCTGCTCGACGGGGTCCGGGACCTCGCGGCGGACCTGGCGCGGCACCTCCGCCGCGACCTGGGCCGGGACCTCCTGCGCCGCTGCCCGTCGGGCCGGGAGCAGCCTCTCGAGCAGCCCGTCGCAGGTGCGGTTGGCCTCGTCGTAGTCCTCCGGTCGGCCGATGTCGGACCAGTAGCCGTCCAGCCGGTAGTTGGCCGGGTAACGGCCCTCGGCGATGAGGTCGAGGATGAGCTGGTCGAAGCCGTAGGCGAGGCCGGCCGGGTAGGGCTCGATCGTGGAACGGGACATCCCGTAGATCCCGGTGCTGACCGAGTAGACCATCGACGGCTTCTCCGCGAAGCCGCGGATCTGCTGCTCCTGCACGTCCAGGACGCCGAAGTCGATCCTGGCCGTGGTCGGCACCGTGGCGACCGTGAGCGGCGCACCCGACGCGACGTGGCGTCGCATCAGGTCGCCGAAGTCCAGGTCGGTGAGCAGGTCGCCGTTCATCACCAAGAAGTGCTCGGGCAGGTCCGGGATGCCGAACAGCGGGCCGCACGTCGACAGCGGGTGCGTCTCCTCGACGTAGTCGATCTCCAGTCCCCAGGACGACCCGTCGCCGACGTAGGCCCGGATGAGCCGGCCCAGGTGGTTGATCGCCAGCGTGGCCGAGCGGAACCCGTGCTGCGCCAGCTGCTCGAGGATGATGTCGAGGATCACGTGGTGGTCCCCGATCGGGACCAGCGGCTTGGGCAACGAGGTGGTGTAGGGACGCAGGCGGACACCTTTGCCCCCAGCGAGGACGACGGCGTGCATCGGGTTCTCCCTCTCTGACGTGGTGGTCATGCGTGGGCCCTCGGGTCGGTCACGGCCGGCACGAGTCGGGACAGCGAGACCACCAGCAGCAGCAGGGCGGTCCCGGCGAAGGCGGAGGTGTCGGCGAGCCCGTGACGGGCCGCCGGCACGAGAGCGGCGACGAGGACGTGCACCGCCAGGGCGAGGCCGACCGACGCGATGAGGGGCCCGAGCATGCCCATCCCGATCAGCAGGAAGCTCACGTAGTAGGCGGCGGCGAGGAAGGCACCGGCCACCGTCATCGCGACGCCCGCGGGGGTCAGCAGACCCTGGGAGTCCAGGGCGACGAGGAGGACGGAGCCGAGCACCAGCACGCCGACCACGCACGCCACGACGTCGCCGATCACGAGCCGGAGCACCCGTCCGGCGAGCTCGGACGGATAGCTCACCACGCCGAGGAGCGCGTGCGCCCGGGCACGGAAGCGGTGCGCGAGGAGCTCCACGAGACCCATCCCGACGATGAGCGGCAGCAGGCCGGCCGAGACCTGGAGCGACCCCCCGAGGTAGCGGGACTGCGCGTGGAGCAGGTAGGCGGCCGAGAGCGCGGTGTGGAGCGCGACGAGGCCGACCTGACCGGGCGCCGTGCGGACCGAGTCCCGGGCCTCGGCCGCTGCCCGGAGCATCCCCGCGAGGCTCGTGCGTGGGGCGATCCCGTGCAGGTCGTCCAGCGAGAGGACGAGCACCGCGACGACGGACACGGTCCCGACGGCGACCGCCAGGACGGCCGACGCGTCGGCCCGCGGCAGCGCGAGGTAGGTGAGGCCGGCGAGCACGGCCGGGAGCATCGCGAGGAGCAGGTGTCGCTCGCGGTGGTGGAACATCAGGAGCGTGGCGCCCATCTGGTAGGCCATCTGCCCGCAGGCCACGGCGACGAGCCCAGGTCCCCCACCACTGGTCAGCGTCACGACCACCGCGCCGCCGGCCGCGAGCGGGAGCCCGGTGAGGGCGGACAGCTGCAGCAGGCGTGCCGCGTCGGTGTCGCGGTGCAGGCCGAGCAGCCGGTAGGCCAGCCACGTCGAGACCCCTGCCCAGACCCACGCGAGCCCGGCTCCCACGACGAGGCCGGTGACCAGTCGGTGCGAGCCCAGCAGCGCGAGCACCGGCGGGAAGAGCGTCGCCGGGAGGAGGTAGAGCGGACCGTGGGCGAGGAGCCGCGGACCGTGCCGGTCGACGCCCCGCAGGTCTCCGAAGGCCTGGACGGTCGGTGCCCTCCGGCTCGTCTCCGCGCCGGGCAGGCAGCGTCGGCGCACCTTGACGGCCAGCCGGAAGACGTCGCTGCAGCCGTAGACGTCGCGGGCGACCTCGTCGGTGATGCCGTCGGCTTCGAGGAGCGCGGCGACCTGGAGCGCGTCCACGGTCTGCGCGATGACGGGACCGACCCGCTCCTCGAGGGACTGCATCGCGGCGACCACGCCGGCCGAGGGCGTGTCGAGACGGCTCATCGCTCACCCACCCCCGGTCCGGCGACGAGGCTGGCGTCGAGCGCGGTCCACTCGAGGCCGTCGGCCCCGGGAGGCGGACCCTCCTGGGGGGCCACCCCGGTCAGGTGGTCGTAGAGGCGCGAGTAGGCGGCGAGGGAGTGGTCCAGCGTGAAGTGCTCGAGGATGCGTGCCCGTGCGCCCGCGGCGAGCGACCGCCGCAGCTCGTGGTCGCGGAGCAGCCGCAGGCAGGCGGCGGCGAAGGCGGCGCTGTCGCGCGGCGGCACGACGAGGCCGCAGGCGCCCACCGCCTCCTTGACGCCACCGACGTCGGTGCAGACGACGGTGCGCGCGCAGGCCATCGCCTCGACCACCGTGTAGGGGAAGCCCTCCGAGATGCTGCTCAGGGCGACGACGCTCCCGGCGTGGTAGGCCTCGACCGGTGAGTCGACCCGGCCCTCGAACACGACGCAGTCCTCCAGCCCGAGCGTGTGGACCAGCTTCACGCAGCTGTCGCGGTAGTCCCGGCTCTCCGCCGCGGTGCCGCCGTAGATGCGCAGCACTGCCTCGGGCATCTCGGCGTGCACGATCTCGAAGGCGCGGACCAGCGTGTGCAGGTCCTTCAGCGGGTCGATGCGCCCCATGAAGACGACGGTCGGGACGTGCGGCTCACCCACGGCCTCGGGGAAGTGCGCGGGGGACACACCGTTGTACATCGTCCACATGCGCTCGGGGCGCGCGCCGTTCTCCAGCTGCCAGCGGCGGTTGTAGCTCGAGTGCGGCGCGAGTGCGTCGGCGACGAGGTAGCCGGCCCCGGCCAGCAGGCGGAAGAAGCTGAGGACCAGCACCTTCACCGCGTGGGGTGCGTCCTCCTCGACGTAGGACAGGTAGCGCTCCCGAAGGTAGATGCCGTGCTCGGACATCAGCACCGGCGTCCCGTAGGTCCACTTGGCCGCCATGGCGACCAACATCGACAGGCCGTTCATCGAGCAGTGCACGAGGTCGGCGTGGACCGCGTCCGCGAAGAGGGGGCGCAGCATGTGCTCCAGCAGCAGCGCCACCTGCAGCGCGTCGCCGAGGCTCAGCCCGTCGCCGTACAGGCTGTTCCACTCGTCCATCAGCACGGTCAGCGCGGCGGGCGAGGTCAGGGCGTCGGCGACGTCCTGGCGTTGCGCCAGGTCGTGCAGCGCCTCCAGGGCGACGAGGAACGCCGTGCGGTCCTTCGACGCCTGCTCGGACCGCGTCGCGACCGGGGCCATCATCGAGGCCACCAGCACCGAGAACGGGAAGACGAACTCCTCGCCCACCTCCGCGCCGGGCCGGAACCGGTGGGGGCCCCACAGCGGGATGGTGCGCACCCCGACCAGGTTGGGCGGGGCCTCCCACATCGGCTCCTCGGTGCCGTCGACCGTGAGCGCGACGACTCCCCAGGAGTGCTGGGGCATCCCGCGGATCAGCTGGTCGAACCAGACGCTGACACCGCCCATGGCGAAGGGGTAGGTGCCTTCCGAGACGAGGGCGATCCTCACGGCAGCGGGCTCGCGGGGACGACGAGGGCGGTGTTGCGCTTGAGGGTGAGCGCCGACGAGACGTCGCTGCCGTACGTGGTGGCGCCACCTGCCCTGGCACCACTGACGGTCGCCTTGCCGGCCTTGGGGGTGAGCACGGTGATGTTGTTGTTGACCGGGTCGTAGACCGCGCCGACGCCCTGCTGCAGCTCGTCGAAGTGCTTGTTGCGGTCCGCGACGTAGGACGCGAGCTCGGGCCACGTGGGGTTCAGCAGCGGCACGGAGTACAGCGCGGTGTACTTCGCGGCGACGGCCCTGATCCAGTCGAAGGCCAGGGTGCTGCCCGAGCCGTAGTCCCGCAGGTTGCCGATGTGCATCGTGTGCGTGTAGATCGACCCCTCGGTCAGCTGCAGCAGCGCCTGGTCGGACTCGTGGTCGATCGCCTGCTGGTAGGTCTGGTCGGCCGGGAAGAACGGGAACTTCCCGCCAGGTCCGTAGAACCAGTTGTAGAACGAGGTCTCCTCGTCGGGCGTGGTGGCGAAGTAGGCGATGTTCGTCGGCCAGTCGGGCACGACCATGATCGACGGCTCCATCGGGTGCACCACGCCGCAGTTGAAGCACGCCGGCCGGTGGGACGCGAACGACATGTTGCCGTGCACGTACTTGACACCGGCGGCCTTGGCCGCGGCCAGGAGGTCGGGGTTGGACGCCATCAGCCCGTGGTCGATCGGCGGGTCGATGTCGTTGTCCGGGTCCGGGTTGTAGACGCCGAGCCCGGAGTACTCACCCGTCTTGAGCACCGCCTTGGGCGCGTTGAGGCCGAGGTCCTTGCCGACGGTGAGGTTCTGGGTGATCTCGGAGTAGCTCGTGGCGTAGTCGGTGAAGTTCATCTTCGGGTGCGTGAAGGTGTGGTTGAGCCACTGGAACTCGCCCTTGAGGCACCGAGAGGTCGCGGTGAGCCGGTTGATCCCTCCGTTGGGCCAGCAGGTCTTCCCGGCCGAGGTGTCGGCGTCGCCGGCGTTGTAGGCGAGGTTGAGCTGGAAGCCGCTCAGCTGCGGGAACGACGCGATCAGTGCCTTCTGCTGCTGGCTCGCGTTGTAGGCGTCGTGCCCGGACATGCTGAACCCGGGGTCGGAATTGATCGTCGCGTCGGGGTAGCGCTCGTCCGTGGAGTTGAACCAGTCGTCGACGTCCACCTCGAGGTAGTGCCGCTGCTCGCCGAAGTACATCCCCCGGCTGGCCCAGCGGAACAGGCCGAAGGCGAGCAGCCTGGCCTGGAGCAGGTACTGGTTGGAGGTGAAGGTCAGCGCCATCCGGTCGCGGCCGTCCGTCGAGACCGACCTGACCCCCAGCACGTCACCGTTGTCGGCCGTCAGGACCGGCTGGGCGTCGCACCCGTCGGCGATCGCGTCGCGGTAGACGTAGGACTCGGTGATCGGGACCTGGGCGGTCGGCTTGAGGAAGCTCATCAGCGGCGCGCCGGCACCGGTGAGCCCCGCGGTGATCGTCGAGCTGCCGGTCCCGCCCTCCGACACCGGCGTCAGGCAGTAGTCCTCCGGCCACGAGCCGTAGCTGGCGTAGAGCGTCGCCTGCCGCACCCCGAAGTCCCGCTCGTAGGCCCACAGGAGGTTCCACTCGTCGGCGGACAGCGCGCTCACGAACGCCCCCGAGTCGTCGACGTAGGCCTGCATGGCGTCGGTCAGCAGCACGGCGTTGTAGCGGCCCGTCCCGTCGGGACGCACCAGGGAGGAGGCGGTGAGGTCCTGCGACCGGGTGTGGACGACGTCGTACGACGCCCCGAGGCGGTCCAGCGTGGAGGTCCAGGCCGGCAGCTCGAGGTCGTCGTCGGACTGCGCGAGCACGAGCGCCCTCAGCGCGACCTTCCTGGTCGAGGTCGCCACGGTGTTCGTGGTGCCTGCCGTGCTCGTCGTCGACGCAGTGGTGGACGTGGTGGAGGTGGTGGACGTGGTGGACGGGGCCTTGGTGGCGGTCCTCGTGGTCGTCGACGCCTTCGCCGTGCCGCCGACGACGGTGAGCCCGCTGGTCACCGGGACGCTTCCGCCCCGCACCGGCAGGGGTCCTGCCGGCGCGACGTCCGGCGACACCGGTGCGGGATAGCCGGGGGCCGGACCCGCGGGCGCGACCGCGGTCTCGGCCGACGCACCGGAGCCGAGCGTGGCCGCGACGAGGGCCGCCGCACCGAGGACGGCGGCGGTCCGCCGACCGTGACGTAGGGGCAGGGCGAAGCTGCTCATGCGAGCCTCCGGAGGGGATGGGCCGGGGTGGCGGGGACGCGGTGAGGGGAGGGGGCGGCACAGCGGGGATCAGGCGGCAGAAGCCTCGGAATCCCTTGCGTGCTTGGAAGAAGTGCGCCCACGGCTTGCTCCCCGTCTGCAGACGCTGAGCGTCTGCCTCAACTGCTTCGACAGTGGCGCGGGGTCTGGGCGCTGAGTCATGTGTAGGTCAGTCGGGCGGGCGACGTGAGTGCCATTGGGCACGAAGGCAAAGGGACCCACGTCCGGGCCGGGTCACGCCCGAGAACGGACCCAGCGCCCCTCGCAACCACACCTGCCCGAGCCACGGAAGCCGCGCACCGCCAGACGTGCCGTCGAGGCATGCCTGCCGCGGAAACGGCTCGCGCCGACCCGTGTGAGTGAGGACACATCGGGTAAAGGGCACATACGTCGAGGGAGAGAAGGGGTGTTCCATGTCCGCCTCCGCAGAAGTGCAGGAGAAGCCGGTCAAGAGCATGATTCCGGCCCGCATGCACGACATGCCGTGGTCGCGTTTCCACTGGATGGTGATCTTCGGGCTCGGGACCGCGTGGATCCTGGACGGCCTGGAGATCCAGATCGTCGCCGCGGGTGGGTTCGAGAAGACCCTCCACATGAGCTCGGCCGACGTCGGGCTCGCCGGCACGGTCTACCTCGCGGGCGAGGTCGTGGGAGCACTGCTGTTCGGCCGCCTCACCGACACCCTCGGTCGCAAGAAGATGTTCACCCTGACGCTGGTCGTCTACCTCGTGGGCGCCGCGCTCGCCGGTCTGGCCCCCAACATGTGGGTGTTCCTGCTCTTCCGCTTCATCTCCGGCATGGGCATCGGCGGTGAGTACTCCGCGGTCAACTCCGCCATCGACGAGCTGATCCCGGGCAAGCACCGAGGACGCGTCGACCTCGCGATCAACGGGACCTACTGGGCCGGTGCCGCCCTCGGTGCCGTGGCCAGCTCGATCCTCCTGGACACCGACCGATTCGGCCAGGACATCGGCTGGCGCATCGCGTTCTTCATCGGCCCGATCCTGGGCCTGGGGATCATCTACCTGCGCCGCCACATCCCCGAGAGCCCGCGCTGGATGGTCACCCACGGCCACGCCGACGAGGCCGAGGAGATCGTGGAGGGGATCGAGCAGCAGGTGCGGGACTCGGGCAACAAGCTCCCCGACCACCCCGACTCGGACGCCAAGTGGATCAAGGCCGGTTCGGGTCTGACCCCCAAGCAGCTGGTCTACGTCTTCTTCAAGCTCTACCCGACCCGGACCGTCCTGGGTGCCACCTTGATGATCACCCAGAGCTTCCTCTACAACGCGATCTTCTTCACCTACGCACTGGTGCTGAAGAACTTCTACGACCTCAGCTCGTCGACCGCGGCGCTCTACTTCTTCCCCTTCGCCGTCGGCAACCTGCTCGGGCCGCTGCTGCTCGGACCGCTGTTCGACACCGTCGGCCGGCGCAAGATGATCGGCGGCTGCTACGCGATCAGCGGCATCGTGCTGGGCATCTCGGCGTTCTTCTTCATGGCCGACTCGCTCAACCCCTACACGCACACCGCGTTCTGGTGCGTCTCGTTCTTCTTCGCCTCGGCGGGGGCGTCGGCCGGCTACCTCACCGTCTCGGAGATCTTCCCCCAGGAGGTCCGCGGTCAGGCGATCTCCTACTTCTTCGCGATCGCGCAGTGCTTCGGCGCCCTCGGTCCGGTCCTCTACGGCGCACTCATCGGGGACGGCACGGACCGCACGCCGATGTTCTGGGGCTACCTCGGGGCGACGGCCGTCATGCTCCTCGGTGCCCTGACGGCCGCGGTGTGGGGCGTCGACGCCGAGGGCAAGTCCCTGGAGGAGATCGCCCCGCCGCTGACCGAGCACGACGAGGAGGGCAACCAGATCACCCACCTGCCGGTCTGAGCAGGACCGACAGCCACCGAACGACGAGAGCATGGGAGCGTCATGAACGAGCAGGAGAGGCCCTACACCGTCGTCGTCGGTGTGAGCGCCACGTCGAAGTCACCGACCGCGCTGAGGTGGGGGCAGTCGCTGGCCCGGTCCAACGGCGGTCGGCTGGTCGCCGTCCGCGTCCACCCGGGACCCTCGACCGAGGTGGCGTCCGGACCGCCGTCCCCGGCCGCCCAGGCAGCCGAGCACTCGAGGGAGGAGCAGCGGGCCGCCCTGGCCCGCGACGTGGCCGAGGTGCTGGGCGAGGACCACGGTGCGGAGACCATCGTGATCCACGGCAGCAAGCGCCGCGGCCTGATCAACGCCTCTCACGACGCCGACGTGCTGGTGATCGACGCGCCGCGGGCGCCGTCGATGTCGCCGCTGCTGGCCCAGCGGATCGTCTACGCCGCCATGTGCCCCGTCGTGGTGATGCCGCCGGCGATCTCCGGTCTCCCCGAGTCCTCCCTCACCCGGTCGGCTCGCGCCGTCGGTCGCGCCGCCCTGCGCTCGGCCGGCACGAGCGGACGCGCCGGCTTCCGGCCGCCGTACGACCCGGACCGCGACTGAGCGACTCCGGTCGCCTCCGAGGCCCAGGAAGCACCGAGGGCCGTCCGTCCTCGTCGGACGGACGGCCCTCGGGCTGTCTGCTGGTGCGCGAGGGGGGAGTTGAACTCAACTTTCAGCGGTGACATTGGGGTCCGACGCGGGCGGGCTGAGCGTGCGATACCCGAGGTCCCCGCTCGACGAGCGCCGCCGGAGACTCCATGCACGTCAGAGTCAGTATCGCTCTGAGTATCAGCAGCACCTTCCACAGGCTCGGTTTTCCACCGCGACGCCGAGACGAGTTGCTGACTGGCGACTCGCGAGGTCAACCTCAGAGGGTCGGCTACTTCAGCGCGGAGGATCGGTCCACGCGACGTCGAGCCGGTGCACGTTGCGCTTGGGTTGATCGGCAGCGTCATGGGCGGCAAGGGCTGCCAAGGCCTCTTTCACCCCGGGCTCATTGGCGTACCGACCGAGGTAGTCCAGCACGACGTCCCGAGCCAACGTTGAAGCGTATGTCCGCCGCACGAAGGCAAGCGCTTCGAGCTGATCCCGGGCATCCGGACTCAGCCGAATGTTGAGCTGGCGGCTTGTCATGTCGGGTTCTGTCGGTCCTAACGAGTAGCGTGCTACTCACTACTCTGACACGGATCTCGGCCTCCCCGCAGGCCCTCGACCAACTGCCCGAGAGGAGGGCCAATGACTGCGGAGCTCGCACTCTTCGAGGTGGACGCGGCCACGCCGGTTGTCGGAGGCATCCGACCGCAGTCAGATAGGCGACTCTTAGGCGCTGTCTACACGCCGGATCTACTCGCGCGCTGGGTCGCCTCGCTATTGCGCAGCCACTCGCGTCGCCCGATCCGGCGTGTACTCGACCCCGCTTGCGGAGACGGCGCATTACTCGGCGCAGTCAGCGCCGAAGTGCCTGAGCTGGAGTCTGTCGTAGGCATCGATCTCTCGGCTGCCGCGACCAACGAGGTCAAGGTCCGTTGGGGGGAGCGCGCGACGACACTCGTTGCTGATTCCCTGCGGTTGACAGCCCCCGCGGTCAGCGACGCGGACGCCGCGATTATGAATCCGCCCTGGGGGGCGGAACTCGACATCTCTCGTGCCGAACTGCGGGAACTCGGCTACGAGCTCGCCAACGGGCAGTACGACAGTTGGGACCTCTTCGTTGAGTGGAGCGTCAAGGCACTGCCGGTCGGCACTACGGTCGCGGCAATCCTGCCCGATGCGATCTTCCTTCCCGAGCACGAGGCAGCTCGCCGTCTTCTGCTCACCCGCACGCGGTTGCATTCAGTCGCCCGACTAGGTGAGGGGTGGTTCGAAGGTGTCTTCCGCGGCGTCGCCGTGATTGTCTTCACGACAGGCGAGGTCACTGACGGAACGATCCAGTGCATTCGCCTTCCGTACCACGCCCGCCGACGCATTCGCGACGGAAGCGTCACCTTGGCAGAAGAGGTCACACGGATCGAAACGGTGTGCGAGCAGCGGGAGTGGGCCGCGGATCCCGCAGCGAACTTCCTGCCGGCGGGCTCCGCGGAAGCAGCTCGAAGCATCCGCCACATCGAGTCGCGTGGGGGAAAATGGACCTCCTGGGTCACAGCCGGCCGCGGCGTTGAAATGGGCAAGTCTGGAGCCTTAGTCCGATGCGGGGCGTGCGGCATTCACCGCCAGCCTCCCCGAGCCGGAGACCCCATGTGCACTGCATGCGGCAATACGTTTTCCTGGGAGGTCGTGACGGCCGCTTCACTTCAGGATCCCGCAGACCCCGCAGGATGGGTGCCTCTGATCGTCGGCGAGGACGTGCGTCGCTACGACGCATCGCCTTCACGCTGGCTGCGCATCGGACTTGACGGAGTGCAGTACAAGGACGAGTCGCTCTACGCAGGTGACAAGCTGCTCGTTCGCAAGACCGGCCTTGGACTCAACGCGTCGCTTGACACCTCCGGCAGTTACACCACGCAGGTCGTCTTTCACTACACGCCGAAGCCCCACGCCCCAGAGTTTGTGCTGGACTACTTGGAGGGCATGTTGTGCTCGCGTGTCCTGCTCGCAGTCCACCTTTCGCGAACCGGCGAAACGGAGTGGCGGTCCCACCCATACGTCACACCAAAGGTCTTGTCGACTCTCCCCATCCCAACTCCGAAGCCTGACACGCCCGACTGGCTCCAGGCCCAGGCAATCGCGCGTGCGGCGCGCAACGTACGCTCAGCACCCATGGAAGGCCGTGCAGAAGCCGAGTCCGCAGTAGACCGGCTAGTGGCCGGCCTGTATGGACTGGACTCAGAAGGGTGTGCCTGGGTCGACTCCGTTCTCTCTGGCACTCAGTCGCTGCAGGCCTTCGCGCATCTTCGGACCGAGGCTGCTGGTCGCCTGCAGGCCGAGAGAGCTGCCTGATGTCATACCGCTACATCGGCAACAAGACTCGCATCGCCGATGTAATCCTCGGCGTGGTGGCGGACTACCTGCCCCCCCAAGCCGTCGTCGCGGACCCGATGTGCGGAACCGCCTCCATGTCAGCGGCTCTCCGCCAGCGCGGATACCGAGTTGTGGCTAGCGATCTCCTCACCTTCGCAGTCCATCACGCACGGGTCCGATTGCAGCTTGATGCGGCTCCGTCCTTCGATGGCCTCGGGATGAACTACGCCGGAGTCCTCGCGAGCCTGAACGCTCTTGAACCGACTGAGGGTCTGTTCTGGCGGGAGTACAGCCCCGACGGAACGCCCGCTGCCGGGTGTGCCGCCCGCAAGTACTTCAGCTCAACAAACGCTGCACGAATCGACGCGATCCGCGAGCAACTCCGAGCTTGGCAGCCGAGGTTGTCAGATGTCGAGTCGTCGTTGTTGCACCACGACCTCGTGCTCGCGGCGAACCGTGTTGCGAACATCGCGGGCACGTACGGTCACTACCGCTCGACCTGGTCTTCCAGCGCCCTCCGCGAAATCACACTGCGCCCGACTGGCTTCGAGCAAGGGCCTACCGAGGACCACATCGTCCTTCAAGGTGCTGTCGAGGAGATTGCGAGCGAGATCAGCGCGGACGCTTGCTACCTGGATCCGCCGTACATGAAGCGCCAGTACGCCGCCAACTACCACATCCTGGAGACGTTGGCCCGAGGTGACGACCCTGAGGCCATCGGCGTTAGCGGACTCCGTGACTGGTGGGATCAGTACTCGGATTTCTGCAGCAAGCGGAACATTGCGGATGCCTTCGCCGCGACGTTCAACAAGATGGACTGCTCACTGTTCTTCGTGAGTTACAGCGAGGACGGCCTGCTTGACGTGGGCACCATGACCGGCCTCTTCTCAGAGTTCGGCGAGGTGAAGCGTTTCGACTTCCCGCATCAGCGATTCAAGTCGAACCGAGGTGGCGTAGGCGGCACGGTCACCGAGTACCTCTACATGATCCGAACGGACTGAGCGGGCTTACACCAGCCGGTAGCCGTAGCCGGTCGGCGTCAGCTCCCCATCGCCATCGATGGCCCAGGGGTCCATGACTCGCAAGACACCGCCCGATGCCACAACCGAGCCGTCGCTCTGGGCCGTGAGAGTGATGCCGGAAACAATCATGAGCGCGACGTTGGCATTGTCGCGAGCATGCGCGACCTCACCAGGAGTGAGAAGCACGGCGGACCCATCACCAGTCGTGCCCTTCACCTCAACACGTTTCTCTGCGCCCCTGCGTGTGCAGTGGAGGTCGTACGGCCGGTAGAGCCCCACGTCCTCCACCTTCCACTTGTCTGCCTTCAGCGCAGCGGTTGCGACTTCGACTGCCCGCCTCTCGATAGCCTGACGCTCGGCAGCACTGGCTCGTAGTCCCTGGCCGCTTGCTCGGCGACCCGACGCTCGCTTGGTGGCATCGAGGGCCTCGAGGATTTCGGGCGACTCTCTTGCCAGCTCTTGGTCCGGGTTGGCGTCGCCCGCGAGGTCAGCCAACGTGATTCCACGTCCGCCGAGATCGATGACACCAGCCGAATTCCCTTCGTCATATGGCTCGAATAGCGGGCGAAGAGCAGTCACGGACGCTAGCGCCGGAGGGACGGAACCGGAGTTGAAGTAGCCAGCCGCATACGAGCCGTCGTCAAGCTTCGCCACCCACACCTTCAGGTAGGTGAGGTCCGGCATGCGGGGATCCTGGGACGACGAAACCTCGTCGTGCGCCTGCGGGAAGCCATATTGCGCCGTCCACGCTGGGTGCCGCAACTGATTCGGGTACTGGCGATTCTGCGTCGCGATGTAGTACCGATCGTCGGACTGCGGCGGACGGTAGCGCGCTCGGAAGGTCAGGTCCGCAGCAGCCTTCGGGTCGTAGGCGGTCACGACGGCCCTCAGTGTCTTCTCGGGCCGAGTCGTCCCTACCAACCCCGGCGGCGTGATTCCCAGGAACTTGCCTAGTTCGGCGTAGGAGAGGCCACGGAAGGAGATGCTGATGTAGGTCTGGCCACCGCCACCCGCAGGGGCGTACTTGCGCTTGCGCTCGATGTTGAAGAAGTCAGCGGCTGTGATTGCGCGCCAGAAGAGCTCGACGACGTGCGACATACGGGGAAGGCTATTGCCTCACCATGTGACCGCGTCGGCGTTCACCTGGATCTGGCACCCGTCGTCCGCCAGAGGCGGATGCAGCACCCAACGCCGCGGCGCCGCCCGTCGAATGTGCCCACACGTCTGGCACCGCGAGGTTTGGTTCCGTCCATACGGGTCATGGGCGAGTCCCCCACGGTCATTGCGCCCTCGCCAAGTGGACCGCGTCAGCCGCGACGACGAGCTGGTTGATCGGCACCTTCATGCGGCGGACTTCGTAGTAGCGCTCCATCTGCGTGAGCGCCGCAGCGAGCGCCCGGAGGAACTCGCGGAGGCCCTGGCGCTCCCACTCCCACGGGTCGGCATCCGCCTTCGAGATGAGCCAGCGGATCTCGCGGGAGAAATGGTCGCGGGTAAAGGTGATCTCGCTGCTCCGACGCGGTCGCCCGTGGTCGTTCGGGAGGTCGATCTTCTCGCGGCCGTCGCCCTTGGCTCGCCATTCGATCGCTTCCGCCAGCCCGAGGAGCGGTGCGATGAGCTCACGCCAGCCGGCCTGGTGGAGCTCGCCGTCTCGGAGCATCTGTCGCCAGCGGTAGACGGCTCGGCGGCACATCAGTGATGAGGTCAGCACTTCGGCGAGGCACTGGTCGAGGTCGTGCTCGACGTACTTCACATGCTCGACGACTTCGACGGCGATGGCGCCCCGCTTGGCGGCGCGGCGCTCCTCGTAGGCTGCTCGCCGACACCGTTGGGAGCACCACTTGGCGGGCCGGCCAGTCGTCTTGACCGGCACGGGCTCGCCGCAGCGCGGGCAGACGTTGACGTGGCGTTTGATGCGCCCTTCCCCGGTCATCGGGCTTGCCCGTGATCCGTACGGACGGAACCCGCCCTCGTTCTGCATGACGTGTATGTCGTGGCGTACGGATTCGTCGTAAGCATCACGACGCCTCACGATCGAGCCCGAGACGAAGCTGTCGGCGTGCCCATTCCGCGGGGATCCTGATCGCTGCGCAGATGTGGACGGCGGGTATCTGGCCGGCTTCGATAGCGCGACGGACGGTGCGCGCGTCGGTGAGCGTCAGCTCTGCCCACTCGGTCGTCTTGATGAAGGTGCGGGTCTCCAGCTCGGTCGGGTTCATGGATCGGCTCCTATCGGAGAACGAGGGGAACGTTGCTCCGTTGTCCGATAACGCTACGCGCGCCCCCTCTTGCTGTCTAGCGGATACCGGCGTAGATTTCTAGCGTATTCCGTTAGGAGGTGCCCATGCTCCCGCACGAAACGTTCCGGCTCGTCGAGCGGTACGGCGCTCAGGACTCGGTCGTGGAGCGGCTCCGCAGCGAGCTCGAGGCACGCGGCTGGTCGCAGAGCGAACTGAGCCGTCGTCTGGCCGACCTGCGTCCGCCCTACCACCTGTCCCAGGGTGCGATCAGCCGCATGCTCGCATACGACAACCCGCGCGAGATCACTGTCGACGACCTGCTCGCGTTCGTCCGCGTCTTCGGCATCCCGATGGACGAGTTCGTCCTGCCCACCTCGATCACCTACGAGGTCGGCGGTTGGGGTGCGTACATGACAGCGGTCGACAAGCTGGAGAGGCTGCGTGAGGCACGGACCGAGTACGACGCTGCCGTCGCCCAGGCTCGCGCACTGGTCGACGAGCATGCGGGACTCACGCCACGGCTGAAGTGGCATCGCGAACGGCTTCTGGAGACCGACCCCGAGGGCGAGACCGCCGAGGTCCAAGCAGTCGACGCGGTGCTCGGCACCACAAGGGCGAAGAAGGCGAAGCGGACATGACTGGCCGGCCCAGGCGGGCGCGTGGTGAAGGGTCGATCGTCGAGTACGACACCAAGGCCGGTCGCCGCTACTACGTCAAGGCCACCGTCCCTGACGACACGGGCACTCCCCGCCAGCGGGTCAAGCGTGGCTTCCTGACGCAGAAGGAGGCAGCCAAGGGGTTACGAGACCTGATCCGCTCCGGTGAGCAGGCGGGCGGCTACGTCCCGCCGACAAGGCAGACGCTTGGGGAGTATCTGGACGAGTGGCTCGACGGCATCCGGGTCGCGCCGTCCACCGAGGCGTCGTACCGCAAGAATGTGCGCATCCACATCAAGCCGCGCATCGGCTCGATCACTCTCGCCCACCTCTCCACGTCGAAGATCGACGCGTTCTACCGCGACCTGGAACGGGAGGGACGGGCGGACGGGACGGGCGGGCTCTCCGCGCGCACGGTCCGTTACGTCCACACGATTCTCCGCAAGGCCCTCGCGGACGCGATCAAGGACGCCGGCCGTGGCCTTCCCACCAATCCGGCCGACAACGCCCGCCCGCCGAGCGCCAAGGCAGCGAAGGCCCCCGAGATGATGTGGTGGTCGCCCGAGGACGCCCAACAGTTCCTCACCTGGGCAGAGGACAACGTCGGCGACGAGTACGTCGTTGCCTGGAAGGTCGCCCTAGCAACCGGCATGCGCCGCGGCGAGCTGCTCGGGCTGCGCTGGAAGGACATCGACCTCGACAACCGCACCATCGCCGTCGCCCGCTCTGTCACCACCGTCAAGGTCAAGGGTGAGAAGCAGCGACTCGTCGAAGGGCCCACCAAGAGCGGGCGCACCCGCGTGGTCGATATCGACGAGCAGACGGCCAACCGGCTCCGCTGGTTCCGCGTCTACCGGGCGGGCAACCTCGCCATCAAGCTCGTGAACCCCGACATGGTCGTCTTCGGCGACGAGGAAGGTTCGTGGAGGCTGCCGGAGTCGTTTTCCCGAACCTTCCGCCAGCAACTCGCCCGCTTCCGTCGTACCCAGCCGGTGAACCACCAAATCCCGGCGATCCACTTTCACTCGCTGCGCCACACCCACGCGGTCTGGCTGCTCAAGGCTGGTGTCCACCCGAAGGTGGTCCAGGAGCGCCTCGGCCACGAGACGATCGGGATCACGATGGACATCTACTCCCACGTGATGCCGTCGATGGGCAAGGAAGCCGCGGCCCAACTTGGGGCGATGCTCTACAACCACAACTCGTAGGCACCCACCCAGCCTTACTCGAAGAAGTCCTCGTCGATCTCGACGATTCGATAGGTGTCCTTGACCTGCACCCCGACGCCGTATCGGATCATCAGACTCGTCAGCCGGGCGCCGTCGATGAGAACGAGGCGGGTAGGAACTCCGTCGGCGTACACGCTCGCATCCCGCGAGAAGCGGGCAGTAGTGATGAAGACACCGCCGTCAGCTTTGCCACTCAGGGCGCCGACGAAGGCTTGGAGGTCCGGCCGCCCAATGGCCCGGTCTACGGCGTAGCGCTTCGCCTGAACGTATACACGGTTGAGGCCAAGGGCGTCTTGATCGATGATCCCGTCGATGCCTTCATCGCCCGATTGCTTCGTGACTGAAGCGCGACCGTCAGCTCCGCCGTATCCCATCGCGACAAGCAGATCGACGACCACCCGCTCAAAGAATGTCGGCTCGTTGGCGACCAATCTCTCTAGCAACTCCGCCGCCACGTCTTGGTGAATCCGAGCAACACCCTGCTCAACCTGCTCGGTCGGATCAATCGCGGTGACCGGAACTGGCTCGACACTAGGTCCGACGCTCGCGTCGACTGCTCGGCCAGCGAGCCACCACTCGTCCCCCTCCTTCGCCAATTTTCTGAGCTCAGCCTCGGTGATCCCTGCCGGATGCTCAGCGAGGAGCTCCATGCCGAGGTCCGTCGCCTGGTAATGCCCACGACGGGGACGATCGAGTGCGCCGACGCGGGTGAGGTACGACGCTGCCCAGCCAATTCGATTGGCGGCCATGGACTTTCCCGTTGGAAGTGTCTCAGCCAGCTGCGCCTCGGTCAGTCCAGTCAAGGTCGTGGTGGCATCCCGAAGCTCCCGAAGGCTCTGGACCTCGCCGCCGCTCAGGACTTGCAACACGGGGATCATGAAGTAGTCCCACGGCGGCAAACTCATGGCCGGTTCCTCCAGCACACCCTCGACGGCAACACACCACAAGGCTAGGGCCACACAGGGAAGCCGACATGCGCGAGGCGTAAGTATCGCCGCGAGTATCGCGGGCGAACGAACGAGCCCCTGGCTCTGCGTTACCGCAGGCCAGGGGCTCGTTGTCTTGTGCGCGAGGGGGGAGTTGAACCCCCACGCCCTTTCGGGCACACGGACCTGAACCGTGCGCGTCTGCCTATTCCGCCACTCGCGCCAGAAGCGCGCTCACGATATCCCACGGCGTCCGGGCCACCCAAACCGGGCCGCCGCACGCCCGTCGCCCCCCGGTCGCACGGGCGGCGCGGGGCGACGCGTCCACGGCGACCACCCCCGATAGCATCGACCGTGTCCCCGGGCATGACCGGAGACACACCCTCACGGGTGTTCAGGACCGGGTCGGGCTGGGCAGTGTCCAAGCGGTGTCCACCGACCCCGCACGACCGAGGCGGGCACCCCGCGCGCCCCCACGCGCAGGGGTTTCGAGCCGGCGATCGAGAGGAGGCACCCGCATGGGCATGCTGCAGCGGTTCGAGATGCGACTGGAGCACGCCGTCTCCGGAGCCTTCGCCAAGGCGTTCCGGAGCGCGGTGCAGCCGGTCGAGCTGGCCGCGGCGCTCCAGCGCGAGGTCGACAACTCCGCCCAGATCCTCTCCCGCAACCGGCGGCTGGTCCCCAACACGTTCCACATCGAGCTCTCCCCGATGGACTACGACCGGCTGAGCCCCTACCAGGAGACGCTCACCACCGAGCTGATCGAGATGCTGCGCGAGCACGCCGACGAGCAGCACTACGTCTTCGCCGGTCAGGTCACGATCGACCTCAGCGAGCAGGAGGACCTGGTCACCGGGCGCTTCCGGGTGCGCAGCAGCGCGACAGCCAGCGTCCAGGGCGGCAGCAAGGCGCCGGAGACCCAGGCGGGCAGCCGGCGTGCGACCGTCGAGGTCAACGGCTCACGCCACGCGATCACCGACGACGGCCTCGTGGTCGGTCGTGGCGCCGAGGCCGACCTGCGCATCAACGACCCGGGCATCAGCCGCCGCCACGCGGAGTTCCGCCTCGACGGCCGCCAGGTCAAGGTCGCCGACCTCGGCTCGACCAACGGCACGCTGGTCGACGGGCACAAGATCCGCGAGACCACGGTCCGCGACGGCGCGACCGTCCGCCTGGGCAACACCGACATCGTCGTACGGGTGGGGGACGCCTGATGCAGGAGCTCACCCTCATGCTGATCCGCTTCGCCTACCTGGCGATCCTGTGGATCTTCGTCTTCGGGGCGATCTCGGTGATCCGGTCCGACATGTTCGGCGCCCGGGTCGACAGCGCCCCGGCCACGCCGAGCCGCCGCGAGCGCAAGGCCGCCGAGCGGGCCGCGGCCAAGCCGCCCAAGGCCGGTCGCGGCCAACCCACCAAGGTGGTCGTGCTGGACGGACCCAGCCGTGGCACCACCGTCTCGCTGGCCGACGCCCCGATCCTGGTCGGCCGGGGCACCGACGCGGCGATCCGGCTCGAGGACGACTACGTCTCCACGCGACACGCCCGCATCGCCAGGTCCGGGGAGACCTGGTACGTCGAGGACCTCGGCTCGACCAACGGCACCTACCTCGGCTCCCAGCGACTGACCCAGGCCACCGCGATCTCCCTGGGCACCCGGGTGCGGGTCGGCAAGACGACCCTCGAGCTCAAGAAATGACCGACGACACCCCGGCCACCACCCCGGGCGACCTCCCGGGCGACCTCCCGGACGACGCCGTGCGGCTGCGCTTCGCGGCCGTCTCCGACGTCGGTCGCCACCGCAAGGACAACCAGGACTCGGGCTACGCCAGCGGCCGGCTCCTCGTGGTGGCCGACGGGGTGGGTGGCCAGGCCTACGGCGACGTGGCCAGCTCGACCGCCATCTCGATCCTGCGGCGCCTCGACGCGCCCGAGGGTCCCGCCCCCGCGGGGCACGCCGGTGACGACGCCGCCCTGACCGCGCTGGCCGGGGCGGTGCTCAAGGTGCACGACCGGCTCGCCGAGATGGTCGAGCAGGACCGTGAGCTCGACGGCACGAGCACCACCCTCACTGCGGCGCTCCTCGAGGGTCACCGGCTCGGGTTCGCCCACGTCGGCGACTCCCGCGCCTACCTCCTGCGCGACGGCACCCTGCGCCAGGTCACGGCCGACCACACGTTCGTGCAGACGCTGGTCGACGAGGGCCGGATCACCGAGGAGGAGTCCCGGGTCCACCCCCACCGCAACATCATCCTGCGGGCGGTCGACGGCGTGCACGAGACCGAGCCCGACCTGTTCTACGTCGACCTCGAGCCGGGCGACCGGGTGATGCTGTGCAGCGACGGCTGCTCGGGCGCCCTGTCCGACGCCCAGATCGCCGAGCTGCTGGGCGAGGGCTCGGTCGACTCCGCGGCGCTCGGGCTCGTGCAGTCCGCGCTGGACCACGGCTCGACCGACAACGTCACGGTGATCACGGCCGAGGTCGTGGGTGCCGACGTCGCCGACGACCCCGAGTCGGCCGCCGCCTCGGTCGGCCCGATGCTGGTCGGCGCCGCTGCCGCCCAGCCTCGGCGCGGCGTCCTGTCGCGCCTGCGCGGGCGGCCGCACGACACCGGGGAGATCGAGGCCGTGCCCGCCGACGCCGCGGACGCCCTCGACCCCGAGGAGCTGCGCTACGCCCCCCGCCCGCCTCGGCGTGGACTCACCCTGCGGCGCGGCCTCCTGCTGCTGGTGCCCCTCCTGCTCGCGATCGGCGCGCTCTACGCCGGCTACACCTGGACCCAGAGCCAGTACTACGTCGCCGACGACGGCGACACCGTCGCGATCTACCGCGGGGTCCAGGTCGACCTCCCGCTGGTCAGCCTCAGCCACGTCGAGCAGCCGACCGACCTCGCACTGTCCGACCTCACCTCCTACAACCGGGGCCTGGTCGAGGACGGCATCACCGCCGAGAGCCTCACCGGGGCCCGCAAGGTCGTGGCCAACCTGGCCCGCGACAAGGAGAAGTCCGACTGCCCGGCGGTCAGCCCGACCACCGCCGCCTCACCGAAGGCCTCCCGGTCGCCCAAGGCGTCGCGCTCCCCGCGCGCGACCGCGAGCCCCGGCGCCGCGCCGAGCTCCCCGGCCTCCTCGGCCTCCCCGGGCGGCAGCGGCTCCGTCGGCGCCGAGTGCCCCGGTGGCACCGCGTCGCCCTCTCCCGGCCCCTCGTCGTCCGCCAGCCCCTCCGGAGGCAGCTCGTGAGCGTGCTCGCCGGCGTGGAGCAGTTCGTCCACCGTCGCCGGCGCGGTGCGGAGCTGGTGCTGCTCCTCCTCGCCCTCGCCGTCGGGATCGGGGCGTACGCCGCCGTCGGGCTCGGGCGCGAGGGCAAGATCCCGGCCGACATGGTCGGCTACGCCTCCTGGCTCGCCGTGCTCGCCGTGGGCGCCCACGTCGTCGTCCGCCTGGCCGCGCCCTACGCCGACCCCGTGCTCCTCCCGGTCGTGACCGCGCTCAACGGGCTCGGTCTCGCGGTGATCTACCGCCTCGACCTCGCGCTCGACCGTGACCTGTCCTCCAAGCAGCTGATGTGGACCACGCTCGGGGTGGTGCTGTTCGCGGTCGTCCTGCTCGTGCTGCGCGACCACCGCCGCCTGCAGGCGTTCACCTACACCGCCGGCCTGGCCGCCGTCGTCCTCCTGCTGTTGCCGTTCGTGCCGGGGCTCGGCCGCAACATCCACGGTGCCCGCATCTGGATCGGCATCGGCGGCTTCTCCTTCCAGCCCGGCGAGGTCGCCAAGCTCGCGCTCGTGGTCGCCTTCGCGGGCTACCTCGTGCTCCACCGCGACGCGCTGGCCCTCGCCGGTCGCCGGGTGGCCGGCATCGACCTGCCCCGCGGCCGCGACCTCGGCCCGATCCTCGTGATGTGGCTGATCAGCCTCTCGATCCTCGTCTTCCAGAAGGACCTCGGCTCGAGCCTGCTGTTCTTCGGGATCTTCGTGGTCATGCTGTACGTCGCCACCGAGCGCCCCGGGTGGCTCGTCCTCGGCGGCGTGATGTTCGTCGGCGGCGCCGCGATGGGCTACGCCGCGTTCACCCACGTCCAGACCCGCGTGGGCGGCTGGCTCGACCCGTTCTCCGACCCGGGCAAGTACGGCCAGATCATCGAGGGGATGTACGGCATGGCGTGGGGCGGGCTGGTCGGCCGCGGCCTGGGCCAGGGCTCGCCGTGGCGCATCCCGTTCGCCGAGTCCGACTTCATCGTGGCGGCCGTCGGCGAGGAGCTGGGCCTGACCGGCCTCATCGCGGTCGTGCTGCTCTACGGCATCGTGGTCGAGCGCGCGCTCCGCACCGCCCTCATCGCCCGCGACGACTTCGGCAAGCTGATGGCCACCGGCTTCGGCGTCGTCTTCGCGATCCAGGTGTTCGTGGTCATCGGCGGGGTCACCAAGCTGATCCCGCTGACCGGCCTCACCACGCCGTTCATGTCCTACGGCGGCTCCTCGCTGGTCGCCAACTGGGTCGTGGTCGCCCTGCTGCTGCGCATCAGTGACCAGGTGCGGCGGCCCGCGCCCGACTTCCGCCCCGCCGACGGCCCCGAGGGCGCCGGCATGGACGACGACACCCAGGTGGTGAGCGTGCGGTGAACAAGCAGATCCGCACGATGGCGGTCGGGTGCCTGGCGCTCTTCCTGGCCCTGCTGCTCAACGCGACCTACCTGCAGTACGTCCACGCGGGCGACCTCAACGACCGCAGCGACAACCGTCGGGTGCGCGACGCGGAGTTCTCCCGGGAGCGCGGCGCGATCCTCGTGGGCGGCAAGGCCGTCGCCGAGAGCGTCAAGAGCGGCGACCGCTACTCCTTCCAGCGCCGCTACCCCCAGCCGTTCAAGTACGCCCACCTGACCGGGTTCTTCTCCTACGTCTACGGCGCGACCGGCGTCGAGGCCAGCCAGAACGACGTCCTCTCGGGCAGCGACCCGCGCCTGTTCGTCAACCGCGTGGTCGACACGCTGTCCAACACCCCGCCCAAGGGCGGCTCGGTCACCCTCACCATCGACCCCGCCGCCCAGACCGCGGCCTTCGACGGCATCCAGGCCCTCGGGTCCGGGACCCAGGCGGCCGTGGTGGCCCTCGAGCCCCGCAGCGGCAAGATCCTCGCGATGGTGTCCAACCCGACGTACGACCCCAACCTGATCGCCGACCACGACCCGGCCAAGCAGACCACGGCCTACGAGCGGCTCCTCAAGGCCCCGACCGAGCCGCTGGTCAACCGGGCGATCCAGGAGATCTATCCCCCCGGGTCGACGTTCAAGCTGGTCACCGCCGCGGCCGCGCTGGAGACCGGGAAGTACGACGGCGACACGATCGTGCAGGGTGGCGCCTCGCTCAAGCTCCCGCAGGCCAGCAAGCCGCTGACCAACGAGAACGGCTCGACGTGCGGCGGTGACAAGATCACGCTCACGCAGGCGCTGATGACCTCGTGCAACGTCTCCTTCGGCAAGATCGGCCTCGACCTCGGGGTCGACAAGCTGCGCGCGGAGGCCCAGAAGTTCGGGTTCGGCCAGAAGTACCTCTCCGGCATCGGACCCCAGGCGATCAGCCGTTTCCCCGCCGAGGCACCCGGTCCCTACCCCGCCTACTCCGCGATCGGCCAGTACGAGGTGGCCGCCTCGCCGCTGCAGATGGCGCTGGTGGCGGCGACCGTGGCCAACGGCGGGCAGGGCATGAAGCCCTACCTCGTCGACGAGGTGCGCTCCCCCGACCTGAGCGTGCTGGACAAGAACAACGGCGAGCAGATGCCCGAGCGCGCGATGTCGGCCTCGTCGGCGCAGGAGCTGACCCGGATGATGGTCGAGGTCGTCAAGGGCGGCACCGGCACCCCGGCGCAGATCCCCGGGGTCGAGGTGGCCGGCAAGACCGGCACGGCCCAGAGCGCGGAGGACCGCAACCCCTACGCCTGGTTCGTCTCCTTCGCCCCCGCCGACAACCCCAAGGTCGCCGTCGCGGTCATCGTCCAGGACGCCGGCGTCGCCCGCGACGCGATCTCCGGCAGCGGCCTCGCCGCGCCGATCGCCAAGCGGGTCATGGAAGCCGTGATCTTCAATGACTGAGCCGGCCGGCACGCAGCCGAGGCCCCGCTACGACCTGGTCGAGCTGATCGCCACCGGCGGCATGGGCCAGGTGTGGCGCGCCGAGGACACCCTGCTCCACCGTGACGTCGCGGTGAAGGTGCTCAAGGCCGAGTACGCCGGCGACGAGCTGTTCCGCACCCGCTTCGTGCAGGAGGCGCGCCTGGCGGCGGCCATCCAGCACCCCCACGTGGCCTCGGTCCTCGACTACGGCGAACGCGAGGACCCCGACGGCGGCGCCCCGCGACCGATGCTCGTGATGGAGCTGGTGGAGGGCCAGCCGCTGTCGGCGATCATCGGCGACCCCGCGCTCACTCCCGAGCGGGCCGCCGACCTGGTGGCGCAGGCGGGTGAGGGCCTCGCCGCCGCGCACACCCGCGGAGTGGTCCACCGCGACGTCAAGCCGGGCAACCTCCTGGTCGACCCGCGGGGCCACGTCAAGGTCACCGACTTCGGCATCGCCCGGGCCGCCGACGCCGCCTCGCTCACCATGACCGGCCACCTGGTCGGCACCCCGCACTACCTCTCCCCCGAGCAGGCCGAGGGCGAGCGCGCCACCCCGCGCAGCGACGTCTACGCCCTCGGGGTCGTGCTCTTCGAGTGCCTCACCGGGACCAAGCCGTTCGAGTCCGACTCCCCGGTGGTGACGGCCCTGCGCCACGTGCGCGACCCGCTGCCGCCGTTGCCGGACCACGTGCCGGAGCGGATGCGCGCCGTCGTCGACCGGGCCTGCGCCAAGGACCCCGCGATGCGCTTCGCCGACGGCGCCGAGATGGCGGCCGCCCTGCGCGGCGACACCCCGGTGTGGCCCGAGGGCGCGCCTCCCGGGGCCGCGGCCACCTCCGACGACCCCACCGCCACCTTGGCCATGACGTCCGGGGCGCCCGGGGCGCCCGGGGCGCCCGGCCCCCCGACCACCCACCTGCCGTCGTACGCCGGCTCCGGCCGACGCCGCGGTGCCGGCCGGGGCCGCGTGGCGCTGATGGTCCTCCTCGCCCTCCTCGCCCTGCTGCTCCTCGCCGGGTTCGTGCGGGCCGTCCGGTCCGGCGACGACGGCTCCGGGACCGGCTCCGGCACCGGGTCGGGTGCCGGGTCGGGTGCCGGGTCGGGTGCCGACCAGGGCTCGGACACCGTGACGGTCGACCCGGCGGACTACGTCGGGCAGCCCGAGGACACCGCCTCGCAGCGACTGCAGGACCAGGGTCTGCAACCCGTCTCCGAGCGTCGGACCAACCCGGGCGGCGAGCAGGCCGGTACGGTCGCTGCAGTGCGGCCCACCGGCCAGGTCGACCGGGGCTCGCAGGTGACGCTCGAGGTGTGGGACGAGCCGGCGCAGCCGGGCCCGGGCAAGGGCGACAAGCCCGACAAGCCCGCGAAGGACGAGAAGGACGGCAAGGGCAAGGGCAAGGGCAAGGGCGGCCCGGTCGACGGGCTGCCCGGTCTGGGAGAGGGGTGAGCATGGACCGCACCGACGGCCCCGCGGACCCCCAGCCCCTGCGCCTCGGGGGTCGCTACGAGGTGGGCGACCTGCTCGGCCGCGGTGGCATGGCCGAGGTGCGCCACGGCCAGGACGTCCGCCTGGGGCGCGAGGTGGCGATCAAGCGGCTGCGCACCGACCTGGCCACGGACCCCAGCTTCCAGGCCCGCTTCCGCCGCGAGGCCCAGGCCGCAGCCGGCCTCAACCACCCGCAGATCGTGTCGGTCTACGACACCGGCGAGGAGATGGCGCCCGACGGCAGCCACGTCCAGCCCTACATCGTCATGGAGTACGTCAAGGGACGCACCCTGCGCGAGGTGCTCAACGACGGCCGCAAGCTCCTCCCCGAGCGGGCGCTGGAGATCATCTCCGGCGTGCTGTCGGCACTCGACTACAGCCACCGCAACGGCATCGTGCACCGTGACATCAAGCCCGGCAACGTGATGCTGACGCCCAGCGGCGACGTCAAGGTGATGGACTTCGGCATCGCCCGGGCGATCTCCCAGGCGACCAGCACGATGACCCAGACCTCCGCGGTCGTCGGCACCGCGCAGTACCTCTCCCCCGAGCAGGCCCGTGGCGAGACGGTCGACTCCCGCTCCGACGTCTACTCCACGGGCTGCCTGCTCTTCGAGCTGCTCACCGGCCGCCCGCCGTTCGTGGGCGACTCCCCGTTCTCCGTGGCCTACCAGCACGTCCGCGAGCAGGCCGAGCCCCCGTCGCGGTTCAACCCCGACCTCGACCCCGCGCTCGACGCGATCGTGATGAAGGCGCTCGCCAAGCGCGTCGAGGACCGCTACCAGTCCGCCGCCGACATGCTCGCCGACATCCGCCGCTACCTCGACGGGCACCCCGTCGACGCGCCCACGGCCGTCGTCCCGCCGCCGGTGCCCGTCCCCGACGCCGAGGAGACCTCGATCTTCCGCGGCCCGGTCGCGGAGTACGACCAGGACAAGCGGCGCTCGTGGCCGGTCGTCCTGCTCACCCTCCTCGCGCTGCTCCTGCTCGCCGGGGCGCTCTGGGCGGGCCTCAAGCTCTTCGGCGACGACACCCCCCAGGTGACGGTGCCCCAGGTGGTGGGGCTGCGCGAGCAGGCTGCGGTCACCAAGCTCCAGAAGGCCGGCCTCACGGTCAACGACGTCGAGCGGGTCAACGACGAGAGCGTCCCCAAGGGGCAGGTGCTCGAGTCGGACCCCGGGGCGGGCGACGAGGTCGACAAGGGGTCGTCGGTCGACCTCAAGGTCTCGGCCGGCAAGTCCGACGTGGTGGTCAAGTACGTCATCGGCATGAGCAAGGCCGAGGCCACGCAGGTGATGCAGGACCTCGGCCTGGACGTCACCTACAAGGTGCGGGACTCCGATGCTCCCCGCAACCAGGTCATCGAGACCGACCCCAATGCCGGCGAGACCGTGCCGGCCGGCTCGAGCGTGACGCTGGTGCTCTCGCGCGGCCAGGTCGAGGTGCCCAACGTCATCGGCTACACCGAGGACGCCGCCCGCCAGCGGCTCCAGGACGCCGGGTTCGACGTCCAGGTCGACGAGGACCCCGACACACCGGCGCAGAAGGGCATCGTGCTCGACCAGGACCCGACCGGGCGCACCACCGCCCCGCGTGGCTCCACCGTGCGCATCGTCGTCTCCACCTACGAGGAGCCGACCCCGACGCCCACGCCCACCCCGACGCCCACCCCGACCCCGTCGCAGCCCGCCCCCTCGTCGACCTCCGCGACCACTCCTGCGGCTGGTGAGGAGCCTGGGACGACGGTGACCCCGACTCCGACGCCGTCCGGTTAGAACGCGTCACCACGGGTACACCCCTTGCGCAGGCCAGCGAACACCTGTTCACTGAGCCGGGTCGCTCGGGACACCTCGTCCGGGCGTCCGTCTGTCCATGAGGTCGTCTCGTGAAGGAGTCGCGATGGGGTCCAGCAGCACCGTCCCGTGGGAGCGCGTCCGACGCATCGGTTCCCAGCTCACCACACCGCTGCACCCCGACGACTACCTCTCGCTGGTCAACCCGCTGTGGACCTCGCGCGAGCTGCGGGGGCGCATCGAGCGGGTGATCCCTGAGACCGAGGACGCCGCCACGATCGTGATCCGCCCCGGCTGGGGGTGGCGCTGGGACCACGCGCCGGGGCAGTACGTCGGCATCGGCATCCCGGTGAACGGCAAGTTCCAGTGGCGCTCCTACAGCGTCAGCTCGCCCCCGCAGCGCAAGGGGCGCACCCTGTCGATCACGGTGCGCGCGATGCCCGAGGGCCTGCTGTCCTCCCACCTGGTCAACGGCCTCGAGCCCGGCACGATCGTGCGGCTCGCGGCGCCCAAGGGCGACTTCATCCTCCCCGACCCGCCGCCGTCCAAGATGCTCTTCCTGGTCGCCGGCAGCGGCATCACGCCGGTGATGGCGATGATCCGCACGATGCAGCGCCGCGGCCAGCTCAGCGGGGCGGACGCTCCCGACGTGGTCATGCACTACTCCTCGCCGACCAAGGAGCGGATGATCTTCCGCGAGGAACTGGAGAAGCTCGAGTCCGAGGCCGACCACCTCACGCTGCACCAGCTCTACACCGACGAGGCCGGCATGTTCGACCCGGCCCAGCACCTCGACGAGCTCTGCCCGGACTGGAAGGAGCGCGAGGTGTGGGCCTGTGGTCCCGCCCCGATGCTCGACGCGCTGACCGAGCACTGGGAGTCCCACGACCTCGAGGACAAGCTCCACCTGGAGCGGTTCACCCTCGAGCTCGGCGGCGACGGCGAGGGCGGGACGGTGACGTTCCGCAACAGCAGCAAGACCTTCGACGCCGACGGCGCCACGACGCTGCTCGAGGCCGGCGAGGAGGTCGGCATCGGCATGCCCTACGGCTGCCGGATGGGCATCTGCCACACCTGCACCCTGACCAAGATCGACGGCAAGGCCGTCGACCTGCGCAACGGCGAGGTCTTCGACCAGCCCAACGAGCAGATCCAGACCTGCGTGACCGCGGCGTCCGGCGACTGCACCCTCGACATCTGACCCCGGTCCCACCACCGGACCCAACGAAAGGACACCTATGGCCATCTCGGACGTGGCGGAGTACATGCACCTGACCGAGGAGGAGGTCGAGCAGCTCGGACGCGAGCTCGACGCCCTCCGCAAGGAGGTCGAGGAGTCGCGCGGCGACGCCGACGCCGCCTACATCAACCGGATGATCCAGGTCCAGCGCGGTCTGGCGTTCGCCGGCCGCGTCACCTTGATGTTCAGCAACAAGAAGCCCGCCTGGGCCGCCGGCGCCGCCATGCTCGGGATCGCCAAGATCCTCGAGAACATGGAGATCGGCCACAACGTCATGCACGGCCAGTGGGACTGGATGAACGACCCGGAGATCCACTCCAGCAACTGGGAGTGGGACACCGCCCAGCCGGCCGAGCAGTGGAAGCACTCGCACAACTACGTGCACCACCAGTTCACCAACGTGCTGGGCTACGACAACGACATCGGCTACGGCATCCTCCGCATGGCGCGCGAGCAGAAGTGGCACCCGGCCAACCTCGGCCAGCCCGTCTACAACGCACTCCTGGCCACGCTCTTCCAGTGGGGCGTCGCGCTGCACGACCTCGACATCGAGCGGATCCGCAAGGGCGAGAAGGACCCCAAGGAGATGATGCGGCAGCTCAAGCAGATCGGCCGCAAGGTCCGCCGCCAGGTGGTCAAGGACTACGTCGTCTACCCCGCCCTGAGCGGCCCCAACTGGCAGACCACCATCACGGCCAACGCCACGGCCAACCTGATGCGCAACCTGTGGTCCTACATGATCATCTTCTGCGGGCACTTCCCCGACGGTGCGATGCACTTCACCGAGGAGGAGATCGAGGACGAGACCCGCTCGGAGTGGTACCTCCGCCAGATCCTCGGTGCCGCGAACTTCGAGGGTGGTCCGCTGCTGCACATCCTGTCGGGCAACCTCGGCTACCAGATCGAGCACCACCTGTTCCCCGACCTGCCGAGCAACCGCTACGGCCAGATCTCGGAGCGGGTGCGGGAGCTGTGCGCGAAGTACGACATCCCCTACACGACGGGGCCGCTGTACAAGCAGTACGGCCAGGCGCTGCGCACGATCATGAAGCTGTCGCTGCCCAACAAGTACACCTCCAGCAACCAGCCCTCCCGCCCCGAGCCGCCCGCCGGCCGTGGGGGCGACGAGGACACCCGGGACTACCGCCGCAAATCCGACGCCGAGCGGCCCTCGCGTCGCCGGGAGCTCGGTGGCTGGTCGCGCAGCCCCGCGGAGGTCTGAGTGGACCCCGCACCACGCGACTTCGACGACCTGCCGCTCGACCCCGACCTCGGGCTTCCCGTGCCGTTCGCGTGCGGGACGCCCGTGCCGGGGTCGCCCCGCACGCCGACCGCCCGCGAGCTCCAGCGCAGCCGGGTCATCCAGTGCGCCCTGTCCCGGGTGTGCGGGGTCTGCGGGGCGAGCCTGGGCCGGCCGCTGACGCTGCTGGGCAGCCAGGAGGAGGTGGACCGCAACGCCTTCCACTTCCCGCCGAGCCACCTGGAGTGCGCCACCCGGCTCATCGACGCCTACGCCGGCGTCAGCGAGCCCGTGCTCGGACGTGCCGGCGGTGACCACGAGTGGCACCTGGTCACCACCGGCGGGTTCGAGTTCGTCCGCCCCACGCGGGAGGACCTCGACCAGCGTCCACGGTTCGAGCCCAACTCGGTGCTGGCGGTCGATCCCGGCTGACCCTGCCCGGGGTCAGGGGGTGATGACCTTCGCGTGCCGCAGGTCGAGCAGCCCGCTGAACGCCGGGGCCCTGAGCCGCTCCTGCGCCTCGACCTGCCAGCCGAGCTCCCACACGTCGACCCGGTCGAGGTAGGCCTGCACGTAGGGGCTGTCCTCGACCGCCTGCCGCAGGCGCTCGGGGTCGCCGATCGCGGCGATGTCGTACGGCGGGGCGTAGGGCACGCCGTTGAGGATCACGGTGTTGCCCACGCACTTGATGCCGGTGGTGGAGATGACCCGCACCCCGCGGATGGTCAACGCCTCGGCACCGCCGGCCCACAGCGCGTTGGCCACCCCCTGGATGTCCTGCTGGTGCACCAGGGCCTGGTTGACCAGGTCACCGGCCGAGGCGAGCACGTCCTTGGGGGCGTCGTCGAGGGTCACCACGAGCCCGGGCCCGATCAGCGGGTCGAGGCTCGCCGCGCGCCGCTCGGCCGGGGCCCGGTCGCGCACGGTGCGCAGGGCGGAGCCGGCAGCGCCCTTGCTGAGCGCGTCGACCTCCCGGTTGAGCCGGGTCACCTCGGCGCGCAGGTCGGCCACCCGGCCGGCCTGCTCGCGGGCCAGGCCCGCCAGGTCGTCGTACCTCTCCGGCCGCAGGTCGGTGCCCGCGGCGTGCTCGGCGCTGGTGACCATGAGCAGCCCGGCAGCCGCGAAGACGGTGACCGTGAGCGTGCGTGCGACCACGGTCCGGCGGCTCCAGTCAGGTCTCCAGCGCACGTTGACTACGCTAACGGACGGCCACCCGTGACCGAACCGCCCCGAGGAGCACCTCCGTGTCCAAGCCGCGCAGCACCGCAACCCGTCTGGAGACCCCGGCCGCCAACCCGGTCAAGGTGGTGCCGACCGCGCTCGCGGCCCTGCTCGTCGTCGCCGGCATCGCCTACGTCGTCTACTACGTCACGCAGGTCTACGACGACCAGACGCCCAAGAAGCTCGCCGACCTCAAGGACTGGAACTGGCTGATCGGCTTCGGCCTGATCTTCCTCGGCCTCGCGGTCGCCGCCCGTCCGTCCACCCCACTGGGCCGCGGTCGCGGGGTCGTGGTCGGCATGTTGGGATGTTTCCTGCTCGGACTGGTCTGGATCGTCGTCTACTACGTGACGAGCCAGGACGCGAGCCTCCCGCTGGTCCGCGAGCTGGGCAACTACAACCTGATCGTGGGCGTCGCCTTCATGGCCGTCGGGTTCGTCTACGCCACTCACTGGGAGTGAGCGGGCGGTCGCAGGACACCAGGGAAAGAGGAAGGACACCGTTGGCACGAGGGCGTCAGCAGCCGCCCCGGTCGCGCGGGGGTTCGCAGCGCGGTGAGCGCCGTCAGCACGACGAGGACGGCATCATCCCCGTGCTCGCGCGCGGCGTGCGGGAGATCGAGAGCGCGGTCGAGCGCGGCCGGGTGACCTCCTCGGTGCGCACCCGGTTCCAGGTGGTCTCCCTGCTGGTCCGCGAGGCCCGCGCCGCGGTCCGCGCCGACCAGACCGTGAGCGAGTCGTTCCGCGACCAGCAGCTCAAGCGTCTGGACGGGGTGGCCACGATCCTGGCCAAGACGGCGGCCCGTGAGTCCTCGCTGCTGGAGCTCCTCGGCGACGACGCCGTCGTCTCGGCCGAGGCGCGCCGCCTCAAGCGGGAGATGCAGGCCGCTGCCGGCCTCGAGCCGGACCCCGAGGAGGAGCCCACCGACCGACTGTCGACCTCGGGTCCCGGCGGGGGCGGCGAACGGCGGGTCGTCCCCCAGTCCGTCGTCTCCCGCCAGCTGGCCAACCCCTTCCTCGCCCCCGACTTCAGCGCGCCCCGGCGGCCCTCGCGTCCCCGCGGCCAGCTGGCCCACTGGGAGCTCCTCGGGCCCCTGTTCCGGGCGTTCGAGGAGTCCGTCCCGGGCGAGTCGGCGTGCATGGACCTGCCCGAGGCCGACGACGTGCTCGTCCCCCAGGGCCGTGGTCTGATGCGCCACCAGGCCCGGCTGGTCACGGCGGCGCGCCAGGGCCACCGCACGTTCCTCCTCGCCGACGAGCCGGGTCTCGGCAAGACCGCGCAGGCGCTGCTGGCGGCCCAGGCGGCCAACGCCTACCCGCTGCTCGCGGTCGTCCCCAACGTGGTCAAGGCCAACTGGGCCCACGAGGCCGAGCTGTGGACCCCGCGCCACCGGGCGACCGTCATCCACGGCGACGGCGAGACCATCGACGGGTTCGCCGACATCATCGTGGTCAACTACGAGGTGCTCGACCGCCACGTCGGGTGGCTCGGTGACCTGGGCTTCCGCGGCATGGTCGTCGACGAGGCGCACTTCATCAAGAACAAGACCTCCCAGCGCTCGCAGCACGTGCTCGAGCTCTCGGAGCGCATCCGGACGCGGGTGACGCGGCCCCTGCTCATGGCCCTGACCGGCACCCCGCTGATCAACGACATCGAGGACTTCCGGGCGATCTGGCAGTTCCTCGGCTGGATCGACGACCGCAAGCCGCTCGCCGAGCTGATGGACTCCCTGGAGGAGACCGGGCTGTCCCCGCTCGACCCGGGCTTCTACCCGGCGGCCCGCCGCTGCGTCATCGACCTCGGCATCGTCCGCCGCCGCAAGGTCGACGTGGCCGCCGACATCCCCGAGCGCCGCATCGCCGACCTGCCCGTGGAGCTCGACGACGAGGCGGGCGCCTCGATCCGGGCCGCCGAGGAGCAGCTGGTCCGGCGCCTGGTGGGTCGCTACGACGCCGCGGTGGAGGCGCGCACCGCCGAGCCGCCGGCGGAGGGACTCGACCTCGAGCTCGTGCGTCGCGTCGCCACCCGCGAGCTGGAGGAGTCCTCCTCCGAGAGCGGGGAGAACATCTTCTCGATGGTGCGCCGCATCGGCCGCGCCAAGGCACCCCTGGCGGCCGACTACACCGCCCAGCTGGCCCGCAGCGTCGGCAAGGTCGTGTTCTTCGCCAAGCACATCGACGTGATGGACACCGCCCAGGAGACGTTCACCAAGCGCGGCATCCGCTGGTCGGCGATCCGCGGCGACCAGACCCCTCGTCAGCGCGCGACCAGCATCGACGCCTTCGTCAACGACCCGGACGTGCAGGTCATCGTCTGTTCCCTCACCGCAGCGGGGGTGGGGGTCAACCTCCAGGTCGCCTCCAACGTGGTGCTGGCCGAGCTGTCGTGGACCGACGCCGAGCAGACCCAGGCCATCGACCGCGTCCACCGCATCGGTCAGAGCGACCCGGTCACCGCGTGGCGCATCATCGCGGCCCAGACCGTGGACGCGCGGGTCGCAGAGCTGATCGGCACCAAGGCCGGGCTGGCCGCGCGGGCGCTGGACGGGTCGGCCGAGGAGGTCGACACCACCGGGCCGCAGCTGGACACGCTGGTCGGGCTGCTCACCGAGGCGCTGGAGGCCCGGTCGGCTCCGCCGGCCTGATCATCCCCGGGTTATCCACAGGGTTCTCCACGGCTGTGAGGGAATCACACCGGTGTAGTTGTCCACATGGTTGTTCCGCGGTGTGGAAAGACTCCCGTCCGGATCGGCTAGCCCGAGAGCACCGCCGACCGCGCGACCACCGCGGCGAGGATCAGGGCAGCCACGAGGCCAGAGCCCACGATCTGCAGCATTCCTCTCCGCTCACGCGGGGCGTAAACCATCACGGCCCCCAGGACGACGCCCCCGACTAGACCACCCAGGTGGCCCTGCCAGGAGATGTACTGCGCGCCGAGCACCGTGATGACGCCGTTGACGGCCACCAGGGTGAGCAGGCCCTGCACGTTGCCCCCCACCTTGAGCGCCAGCACGAGCAGCGCTCCCATCAGCCCGAAGATCGCCCCCGAGGCGCCGACGGTGAGGGAGGAGGCGGGGGCCAGCCAGTAGACGGTGGCCGACCCGACCAGGCCCGAGAGCAGGTAGACCGCGGCGAAGCGCAGCCGGCCCAGCACCAGCTCGAGCTGGGGGCCGAGCAGGTAGAGCGCCATCATGTTGAAGAAGACGTGCCAGACCTGGACGTGCACGAACGTCGAGGTCAGCAGCTGCCAGTAGGCCCCGTCGGCGACGCCGCGCGCGACGTAGAACCCCTGCGGCGACGACGGGTCGGGGAAGCCGACGCTGCGGGGCAGCAGCCCGAGGGTGCTCAGCACGCGGCTGCTGTTGCCGCCGGTCGAGCTGATCGCGAGGAACACCAGCACGTTGAGCCCGAGCAGGGTCCAGGTGACGACGGGGCCGCCCCCGTGCCGCGTGCCGCCGTACGGCGTGCGGGCCTGACGGGTGGTCCGCGCCCCCTCCTTGACGCAGTCGGGGCACTGGAACCCGACCGCGGCGGGGCGCATGCAGTCCGGGCAGATCGAGCGCTCGCAGCGCTGGCACCGGATGTGGGACTCGCGGTCGGTGTGGCGGTAGCAGACCGGGACGGCCTCGGAGGCCGCCCCGGTCTCGTGCTGGCTCATGGGGTCGGGGTCGGGGTCGGGCGCGCTCAGCGCTCCTCGATGGTGACCGACTCGATCACCACGGGCTCGACCGGGACGTCGCCGCGGCCGGTCGCGGTGGTCGCGATCGCGTCGACGACCTCGCGGCTGGCCTGGTCGGCGACCTCGCCGAAGATGGTGTGGCGACGGTTGAGGTGGGGCGTCGGGCCGACGGTGATGAAGAACTGCGAGCCGTTGGTGCCCGGGCCGGCGTTGGCCATCGCCAGGAGGTAGGGGCGGTCGAACTGCAGCTCGGGGTGGAACTCGTCCTTGAACTGGTAGCCCGGGCCGCCGCGGCCGTCGCCGCGCGGGCAGCCGCCCTGGATCATGAAACCGTCGATGACCCGGTGGAAGGTCAGGCCGTCGTAGAAGTTGCCGGTGCGCTTGGCGCCGGTCTCCGGGTCGGCGTACTCCTTGGTGCCGGTGGCCAGGCCGACGAAGTTCTCCACCGTCGCCGGGGCGTGGTGGGGGAAGAGCGTGATGGTGATGTCTCCACGGTTGGTGCGGAGCGTTGCGAGCTGGTCGGCCACGAGTGCCTCTCTCGTTCGGGTCTCGTCGGACTCTGGGTCAGGGACGTGTCCGGGGTCCGGACCCGTCGATCCTCTCATCCGGCCCCAGCCGGGCGAGGTTTCGCCCTCGGGGCGACGGGCACGGTCGCCATGTAGAGGCCCGCAGCCCCACCGGGCTCAGCCGGGCTCACCCAGGTTCTGTGAAGGAGACACGATGAGGTCCTCGAAGTCCGACAAGCTGGCGAAGGTCGCCGCGCAGGCGAAGGAGCAGGCCGCCGAGCTCTCCGAGCGCGTCGGACCCGCCCTCAGCGACGCCCGCGACCGCCTCGGGCCGGCGCTGGAGGACGCCCGCGAGCGCATCACCCCGGTCCTGGAGGACGCGCGTGACCGCGCCGTCCCCGCGGCCGAGCGTGCCCGTGACGCCGCCCGCGTGCGGCTGGCCGACGCCGCGGCCAACGTCGCCACCCGCCTCGACGACCGGCTGCCCGACGACCGCACGCCGGACTTCATCGCGGACGCCTCGACCAACAAGAAGGGCGGCAAGCTGCGCAAGCTGCTCGTGCTGGCCGGGCTGGGCGGCGTCGCCGCCCTGGTGGTCAAGCGCCTGCAGGGTGACCCCGCCCCCACGTGGCAGGCCGCCACCCCGCCGCCGGCCCCCGCGCCGCGTCCGGCCGCCGGCGCCCCGACCGCGCAGACCCCGGTGACCCCGGCCGCTCCCGCCTCGGGTGCGGAGGGCGACGCCGCGGGCGGCACCCCGGGCGAGGTTGCCTCCGACCAGGTCGACGAGCCCCACGAGCCCACCACGCCCGACGCTCCGGCCGAGCAGGTCGACGTCAGCAAGAACTGATCGGGAGAACACCGGGACCGACTCGGCGGCTGGGTCAGCCGGCAGTCCCACCATCCGCGCCATCCAGCTGTGCTCGCACCTGCTGGGTGGCGCGGTGCTCTGCCCAGAAGGACAAGATCGGCACGGTGCCGCACACCAGCGTCACGAGGGTGAAGCCCGGCGCCCAGCGGGCCCGCCGCGAGAGCACGAAGGCGAGCAGCAGGAACAGCATGTAGAGCCAGCCGTGCGCGACGCCGAGGTACTTCGAGATCGCGTCCCCGACCTGCTGGCCGGTGCTGCCGACGGGGAACCACGCCGGATCGACCAGGTGGGCCTCGTTGAGGGGCAGGCCGACCAGGCACAGCACGATCAGCAGCACCCCCACGACGTTGGCCAGCGCGCGGTAGCGCGCCAGCGCCGCGGCCAGCCGGATGCGGTCGGTGCCAGTCACGCCGTCGGTCCCGGTGCTCATGGGCTCGAAACTATCGGGCGGGGGTCCGGGGTCGGGTCGGCGGTCGGCCCCTCACCGTCGGTGCCGGCGGTGCCGTCGGTGCCGTCGGTGCCGCCGCGTCCCTGGGCCGTGCGCACCGCGTCGCGGGACCACTGGAACCACAGGTAGGCCGCGAACCCGGCGAAGACCCACCACTCCACCCCGTAGAACAGGTTGCGCAGCGCGGTCGAGGCCGGGGGGTCGGGCAGCGACTCGGGCGTGACCGGGACCAGGTCGCCCCGCTGGGCGGCAGGCGAGCGGAGGATGACGTAGCCGCTGTAGACGTCGTGGGGCACCCGGTCGAGCAGGTCGGCGGTCCGCAGGGCGGGAAGGACGTCCCCGGTCACCGGTCCGCCCACCTCGTCGCTGCTCTCCGAGGGCTGAAGCCAGCCGGTCAGGTCGACCCGACCGCGCGGGGCGAGTCCCCCCTGCGTGGTCGGGGTCCAGCCGAGCACCACCGGGAGGGTGGAGGCCCCGGCACAGTCGGCGCCGTCGTCGCAGACCTGGAGCAGGCCGACCTGCCAGGCCCCGGACGCCGAGGCGGGGTCGGCGGTGCGGTGTCGTTGGTCGACGTGCAGCACCTGCGGGAGCCACTGCCCACGCACCTCCACCGGCCGGCCGACGTCCTCGCCCGAGAACGCGTCGTCGGGGCCGAGGGCCCGGTCGAGCGGGACGGGGTCGGCCGTGGCGATGGCCGCCGCACGGTCCTCGCGGTGGGCCTGCCAGGCCCCGACCTGCCACCAGCCCAGCCACCCGGCCGCGCTCACGGCGAGGACGCCGGCCAGGTGCAGCAGGAGGAGGGGAGGCCCGACCAGCACACGCACCGTCGAGGGGTGTCGCGCGGGTGTGGGAGGCACCCCTCGAGCGTACGTGAGCAGCGGGGGTCGCCGGTCCTGCCAGGATGTCGCGGTGACCACACGGATCCAGCACCTCAGCTGCGCGAGCATGCACCCCCTGGCGGGCCGGGTCGGGCTCGTCCCGCGGGACTGGGTGGCCCACTGTCTGCTGGTCGAGACCGGGGACCGGGTCGTCCTGGTCGACACCGGCTTCGGCACCGCCGACGTGCGCGAGGGCCGGAGCCGCATCGGTCACGTGGCCCCGGCTCTGATCGGGTTCGACCTGCGCCGGGAGGACACCGCCCTCGCGCAGCTGCCCGGCCGCGGGGTCGACCCCGCAGCGGTCACCGACGTCGTCCTGACCCACCTCGACCTCGACCACGCCGGGGGGCTGGGCGACTTCCCCCAGGCACGGGTCCACGTGCACCGGCGCGAGCTCGAGGCCGCCCGCCACCCCCGGCTGGACGAGCGGATGCGCTACGTCCCGGCCCAGTGGGCGCACGGCCCGCGGTGGGTCGAGCACGACGAGCCGGGCGAGGACTTCTTCGGGCTGGGCGGGGCGAGCGTGGTCGCCGACGACGTGCTCCTCGTGCCCCTGCACGGCCACAGCCGCGGCCACAGCGCGGTCGCGGTGCGCCGGCCGGGCGACGAGGGCTGGCTGCTGCACGCCGGCGACGCCTACTTCTTCCACGGCGACAAGGCCACCCCGCGCACCTGCCCGCCGGCGCTCAGGGCGTTCCAGCGGGTCCTGGCCGCCGACGACCGGCGGCGCGTGGACAACCTCGCCCGGCTGCAGACCCTGCACGCCGAGCACGGGGACGAGGTCCGGGTGTTCAGCGCCCACGACCAGCAGGAGTACGACGCCCTGCGCGGCTGAGCGCCGCGCCGGCCCTCAGGACTCGAGGCGGTCGGCCGTCACGAGCAGCTTGACGCAGTGCTCGACGAACTGGTCGCGGGTGACCCCGTCGAGCGTGCCGGTGAGGAACCCGTGGAACAGCCCCATGAGCGCGCCGATCAGGCCCGTCGCGATCATCGCGCGGTCCTGGTCGGAGACGTCGCGCGAGAGGTGCTCGCGGACCATGTCGATCACCGCGGGGATGAAGCGCATCCCGCGGCCGGCGAGCTGGGGCTCGGTGATCGGGGCCAGGAGGAGCACCCGGCCCTTGCGCGGGTCGTCGAGGACGAGACCGACCATCGCCTCGACCGCGGCCCGGGCCACGGCCTCCTGGTCCTCCAGCCCCTGGGTCGCCTCGTGGAGCACCCGCTGGGTCTCGGCCGCCACCTCGTCGTACACCGCGACGACGAGGGCGTCGCGGTCGCGGTAGGACTCGTAGAAGTAGCGCTCGGTCAGCTGGGCGCGGCGGCACACCGCCCGCACCGAGACCCCGCCGGTCTCGTCGGAGCCGAGCAGGTCGAGGCCGGCGGCGAGGAGCTTCTCGCGACGCCCGGCCCGGCGGTCGGCCAGCGTCGTGCCGCCCCAGAGGCGGTGCTCGTCGTCGGCACCGGGCTGGTCCACGACCCACCCCTCTCTGGCACGTCCGGGCGATTGACTACGGGTGTTGTCACTCCTAGGGTCCAGGAAACGGTAACGCACGGGAAGGGGTCGACCGTGGTCTCCACGAGGGCATCCGCCGCGGACGCGCCGGTCCGGCACCTCCCGACCGGCACGCGCCGGGGCGACCTGCTGGGCCGCGACCCCGACCAGCGCCGCCGCCTGCACCGCAAGGTCGACGGCATCGGAGCCGTCCTGGCTGGTGGGGCCAACGTCGCCCTGCAGCTCTCGTGGCGCCCGGTGGCGCGCGGCGTCCTGGAGTCGCCGGTCAGCTCGGGCAGCATCTTCACCCGCCCCCTCAAGCGCACCCGCACCACGCTGACCTACCTCGCGGTCGCGATGTACGGCGACGAGGAGACCCGCGCCGCCTACCGCGAGGCGGTCAACGGCTCCCACCGCCAGGTGCGGTCGGCGCCGGGCGCCGAGGTGCCCTACAACGCCTTCGACCGCGGCCTGCAGCTGTGGGTCGCCTCGTGCCTGTACTACGGCGCGCGCGACATGGCGCAGCGCATGCACGGCCCGCTCGACCCGGAGCAGGAGCGGGAGGTCTTCGAGATGGGCCGCCGCTTCGGCACCACCCTCCAGGTGACCGACGAGATGTGGCACGAGAGCCTCGAGGCCTTCGAGGAGTACTGGGCCAACGGGCTGGCCCAGGCCACCGCGAGCGGCATGGACGACGACACGGTCCGGATGCTCCGCTCGCTGCTCGAGGCCCGCGTGCTGCCCTTCCCCCTCTCGGCGGCCCTGGCGCCGCTCGTCCGCTTCTCCAACACCGGGTTCCTTCCGCCGGAGGTCCGTGAGCTCCTCGGCCTGGAGTGGAGCAGCACCCAGGACCTGTGGCACGCCACGTTCCTGCGCGTGCTCGGCGCGGCGCTGTGGCCGCTGCCCGACGCGCTGCGCGCCTTCCCGTTCAACCTGCTGCTCGTCGACGTCGCGGTGCGACGCCGTCTGGGCCGTCCCCTGGTCTGACGAGCATGAGCACCCGTCACCTGCCCGGACCCGGCGACTGGGGCGGCCGGGTCGTGCCCGACCCCGACCCGGCGTACGACCTGAGGCCGTGGATCGACCTGACCGCCGTCGCCTTCGGCGGGGGCGCCAACGTCGTCATGCAGCTGGCGTGGCCGGAGGTGGGCTACGGCGTCCAGGAGAGCGTGGTCGACAGCGGCAAGATCTTCCTCCACCCGTGGAAGCGGGCGCGCACGACCGGCACCTACCTCGCGGTCGCGCTGGTGGGCTCCGACCGCGACCGCGAGCTGTTCCGCACGGCCGTCGACACCGTCCACCGCCAGGTGCGCTCGCGGGCGTCGAGCCCGGTGCGCTACAACGCCTTCTCGCCCCAGCTGCAGCGCTGGGTCGCGGCGTGCCTGTTCCTGGGACCGTGGGACTACCGCTGCCGGGTGCACGGCGAGCCGTCACCGGAGGACGCCGAGGAGTTCTACCGCCACGCGACCCGCTTCGCCACCTCGCTGCAGGTGCCGCGCGAGCTGTGGCCCCCGACGCTGGCCGACTTCTGGGACTACTGGGAGGCCGGCAAGCAGCGCATCTCGATCGACGAGCGCACGCGTGCCTACCTGCTCGACATCCTCGAGGTGCGCTTCCTCCCTCGGCCGCTGCAGCTCCTCATGGGCCGGTGGATGCGCTGGGTCAACACCGGCTTCCTGCACCCCGAGTTCCGCGACGCCATGGGCCTGCGGTGGACCGAGCGCGACGAGCGGCGGCTGCGGCGGCTGTGTGCCGTCGTACGCCGGGTGAAGGCGCTCACGCCGTCGGTGCTGTGGTGGGGGCCGATCCACCTCAACGTGTGGGACATGCGGCTGCGCCACCGGCTCGGACGGCCGCTGGTCTGAGGCCCCGCGGCGCCCTGACCTGCGATGATGGGGTGTCCGCGGCGAGCATCACCCTGAGGGGTGACGGATGCTGATTACATAAACTCCTTGGCATGCCCATCCGTCTGGCCATCATCGACGACGCCGAGGTCGTCGTCCGCGGACTTGCCGAGATGCTGCGACCCTTCGCCGAGGAGGTCGAGCTCCGCTCCCTCGACTCGCGCCAGCCCCTCGACCACGACCTCGACGTCGCCCTGGTCGACGTCGCCCTGCACGGCCGCTCCGCCGCGCTGCACGAGCTGGTCGGTCACCCGCGCGTGCGTCGCGTCGCGGTCTACTCCTGGAACCTCGACCGGCGTCTGGTGGACGAGGCGCTCCAGCGCGGGGCGTCGGCCTACCTCTCCAAGACCGCGAACGCCCGTGACCTGGTCTCCGCGCTCCGACGGGTCCACGCCGGGGAGTGCGTGGTCGACGGGCACCACGGCACCTTCGACGGCGTCCACGGCGCCGACCGGGTCGTCGACGGCCGGGCCAACGGGTCTTCGCACTCTGACGCCCAGGACGGGTGGCCCGGACGCGACGCCGGCCTGACCGCTCGTGAGGCGGAGGTGATCGCGCTGATCACCCAGGGGCTGTCCAACCAGGAGATCGCCGAGCACGCCTCACTGTCGATCAACTCGGTCAAGTCCTACATCCGCACCAGCTATCGCAAGATGGGCGTCACCAGCCGCACCAACGCCGTGCTGTGGGGCCTCGACCACGGGTTCAGCCCGGAGCGTCGCACCGACCCCTCTCAGTCGTAGGGCGGCCACTCCGGCCACACCGGGCCGAGCGCCAGGCGGCGCAGGAGGCCACCGCGGCGCCTCACCCGGCCGTCGAAGAGGTGGGTCGTGCCGCCTGCCCACGCCGGGTCACCGGGCAGGGGACCGAGCGGGTCCCGGTCCCGCGCGCGTACGCCGGCGCGCGGCCGGGTCAGCGACCGCGTCACGGCTTCCTCGACCCCGACGAGCCGGTGGCCCTCGGGCATCAGGTCGCGGAGGAAGTCCTCGGCGTCGGGCCCGCACACCATGTCGTGGTGCAGGCTCCCGACCAGCGACTCGGCCGTGGTGGTGGGCACCGGTGCGATACGACCGCCGACGAACCCGACCAGCCGCGTCGGGGCGAGCAGCAGCGGCAGGCTGGGCCGCACCAGCCGCATCTGCCGCGAGGCGGTGGCCATGAGGGCGGGGTAGGGCACGACGTCGGGGCCACCCACGTCGTAGGAGCGGGTGACCGGGTCCGCGGAGAGCGCGCCCATGAGGGCCTCGACGACGTCGGACACGGCGATCGGCTGGACCTTGGAGCGCAGCCAGATCGGCACCCCGCGCACCCACAGCCGCTCGCTGAGGTGACGCAGCATCTCGAAGGACGTGGAGCCCGACCCCATCACGATCGCCGCCCGGATCGTCAGGGTGGGGACGCCGTCGGTGGACAGCAGCCGCTCGACCTCCAGCCGCGAGGCGATGTGCTCGGAGAGCCGGCTCTCCTCGACGTCGGGGACCAGTCCGGAGAGGTAGACGATGCGGCCCACCCCGGCCTGGGCGGCCGCCTTGCTCATCGTGCCCGCCCACTCGCGGTCGCGGGCGGCGAAGTCGGGGCCGCCCATCGCGTGGACCAGCCAGTAGACCGCGTCCACGCCCTCGACGGCCGCCTCGACCTGCTCGGGCTCGCCGGCGTCCATGCCGACCACCTCGAGCCGGTCGGCCCAGCCGCGCTCGTGCACCCACCACAGGGCCGGGTCGGACGTGCCCCGGGAGAACGTCGCCCGCACGTGGTGACCGCGCCGCAGCAGCTCGGGCACCAGGCGGGAGCCGATGTAGCCGCCGGCGCCGGTCACCAGGACGCGCTGGGGTGCGTGACGTGTCATGCCCGCAGGGTGCCCCCGGTGGCGGTCGATACGCATCCGGGTCCTAGGTCCTGGCTCACACGGTCCTGCGTCCCGAAGCAGTCGTTTCCGCCGGTCACGGACCCGCGGCCCGTCGTACCGTCGCGGGGTGGAGCTGAGCCTGGGCACGGTCCGTGCCGCCGACCTGATGAGCGGCCCGCCGATCACGGTGGGGCCCGACGCCACGCTGGGCACGGTCCGCCAGGTCTTCGTCAGCCACGGGGTGCAGCACGTCCTGGTCGTCGAGGACTCGACGCTGCGCGGTGTCGTCTCCGACCGCGAGGTGCTGCGAGCGCTGAGCCCCTACCTCGACACCGCCTCGGAGCAGGCGCGCGACCTGCAGACCCTGCGCCGCCCGGTGCACCAGGTGATGGACCACCACCCCGTGACCGTGGGGCCGGAGGCGACGCTGGAGGAGGTCGCGCGGCTGTTCGCCACGCACCGCTTCTCCTGGCTGCCCGTCGTCGAGCCGTCCGGCCGCCCGCTCGGGGCGGTCACCTGGCGCGACCTGCTCGGGCACTTCCTGCCCGAGCTGCGGCCCGAGCCCGCGTCCTTCCCGGCCAGCCGCACCCCCGGGGCCTGAGCCCTCACACCAGGTCCGGGTCGCTCTCCTCCAGCACGAGGTCGCCGTTGACGTGCGCCCCGGCGAGGGCCCCGGCCGCCGCCGACGCGCCGACCACGCACCTCCCACCCGTGGCAGTAGGGGCAGTGCACCACGTCGCCACCCCAGTGCCGCGCGAGCCCGGGCACCTCGGGGAGGTGGTCGACCACCCCGGTCGCGAGGACCAGGCGGCGGCACCGGGTCGCGCGACCGTCGGACAGGTGCACCCGGAAGCCGCCGTCCTCGCGGACCACCGTGGCGACCTCACCGCCGACGACCCGGCCGCCGTACGCCCTGACCTCGGCGCGGGCACGGGCCAGCAGCTCGCGCGGCGGGACACCGCTGCCCACCCGCGCAGCCGTCGTGGTCGGCCGAAAACCGGATGACCGGTCGCACCTTCACGGGGGAGGATCACCGGCATGGTCCGATGAGTTCTGGCGCGGCGAGCGGTCTGACCCTCCACGAGCGCCATCCGCCGAACAACCCGAGACCAGCCCTGAGCACCGTGCAGGAGACTCCGTGACCAGCCCCATGTCCGACCCCGTCCTCGAGGCGCCGACCACCGCCGCCGAGACCACGGTCGCCCACCCCTACGCCGTGCTGCGCTGGTTGGTGACCGCAACGTTCGTGGTGATCCTCAACGAGACGATCATGGTCAACGCGATCCCGCGCCTCATGACCGACTTCGAGGTGACCGCCCGCAGCGCGCAGTGGCTGTCCACCGCGTTCATGCTGACGATGGCCGTGGTGATCCCCGTGACCGGCTGGTTCCTCCAGCGGGTCACCACGCGCACCGCCTTCACCGTGGCGATGTCGCTGTTCATCGGCGGCACCGCGGTCGCCGCGGTCGCGCCGTTCTTCTGGCTGCTCGTGGGCGCCCGGGTCGTGCAGGCCTCCGGCACCGCGGTGATGATGCCGCTGCTCATGACGACGCTGATGATGGTGGTGCCCGAGCACGACCGCGGCCGGGTGATGGGCAACGTGATGCTGGCGATCTCGGTGGCGCCGGCGCTCGGCCCCGCCGTCTCCGGCCTGGTGCTGCAGTTCACCTCGTGGCGCGGGCTGTTCCTCGTGGTGCTGCCCATCGCCGGCGCGGTCGCGGTGCTCGGTCTGCGCCGGCTCGAGGACGTCGGCGAGCCGCAGGCCAGCCAGGTCGACTGGTCCAGCGTCGTGATGGCCGCCTTCGGCTTCGGCACGCTGGTCTACGGCCTGAGCGAGATCGGCTCCACGCACAGTGGCGCGGTGCCGCCCCTGGCCTACATCGGGTTCGGCCTGCTCGTCATCGGCGGCTTCGCCCTGCGCCAGCACCGCCTGGCCCAGGGCAAGGGCGCCCTGCTCGACCTGCGCACGCTGACCCACCGCACCTTCACGGTGAGCCTGCTCCTCCAGTCGGTGGCGTTCATGGCGATGCTCGGCTCGATGATCCTGCTGCCGCTCTACCTCCAGCAGCTGCGCGGCCTCACCCCGCTGCAGACCGGTCTCCTCGTGGCGCCCGGTGGCATCGCGATGGGCCTGCTGGGGCCGCGCGTCGGCAAGGCGTTCGACTCCTTCGGCGGCCGCATGCTCGTGATCCCCGGGTCGATCGGCGTGGTCGCCGCGCTCGCCGCGCTGTCCCGCATCGGCGAGTCGACGCCGTACGCCGTGATCCTGGGGGCGCACCTGCTCCTCATGATCAGCCTGGCCGCCCTCTTCACCCCCGCGTTCACGCTCGGGCTGGGGGCGCTGCCGCAGCACCTGTACTCCCACGGCAGCTCGATGCTCGGCACGGTCCAGCAGGTCGCCGGCGCGATCGGCACCGCCGTCGCGGTCACCGTCGTGTCGTCCCGCGCCGCGTCCCTCGCAGCCGGTGGGGCGAGCGCCGACGCTGCGTTCGTGGGTGGACTGCGCACGTCCTTCGCTGTCGCGGCCGGCCTCGCGCTGGTCGTGGTGGCCCTGGCGTTCGTGCTGCCCAACCGGCTCCCCCAGGGCGCGGAGGCCCCGCACGGCCATTGAGCCTCAGGCGATCGCGCGTGTGCCCTGGACGATGAGCGCCAGGCCGAACAGCACGAAGGCGATGGTCGCGCCGATCGTGATCGCCCGCTCGGGCAGCTTCTTGCCGAGCACCGCCCCGACCCCGATGGCGAGCGCGTCGGCCACCACCATGCCGACCGTCGAGCCGATCCAGGTGCCGAGCCAGTTCTCCTTGGTGGCCAGGGTGATCGTCGCGAGCATCGTCTTGTCGCCGAGCTCGGCGAGGAAGAAGGCCGTGCCGACGGCGAGGATCGCGGCGCCGGTGGCCCTGCGGGCCTTGTCGGCCTCCTCGTCGGTCAGCTCGTCGCCGCGCAGCGTCCAGACGGCGAACGCCAGGAACGCCGCGCCGGCGGCCACCGAGATCCAGCCCTGGTAGTCCCCGAAGGCCGCCCCGACCGTGTGGCCGATGGCCACCGAGGCCAGGTGCACGACCGCGGTCGCCACGGTGATGCCGAGCAGCACGTCGCGGGCGCGGTAGCGGGTGGCGAACGTCATGGCCATGAGCTGGCTCTTGTCGCCGAGCTCGGCGACGAAGATGACGGCGGTGCTCAGCCAGAAGGCATACACAGGGGCTCCTTCGCGGCCCGGCCGCGGTCTGCCCTCTCAGACGTCCCTCGGCCGGGCAGTGGGGTCGGGTCGACGGGCGTCGACGACAGGTCACTGCATCGGCCGAGAGTCTCGTCCGCCACGGTCCGCACGGGACCTGGTGGCCGGTCGCACCGGGCCCCCGGAGGAGCCAGTGTGTCGATGCGACTGTTGGGGACTACTCCCTCTCGACGCCGCCCATCCTACGGGACGTCGGCGAGCGCCCCGACCTCCGTCTCGAGCTCCACGGGGGACGCCTGGGCCGGCAGCGTCGTGACGGCGACGGGAGGCGGACACGTCCACCCGGCACGGCGGTGGTCCCACCAGCAGCGGGGGGTGTGCTCGTGCGCGTCGGACCACGTCATGTCTGGCAGTAGACGCCCGGGTCTGGGGGGTGTCCAGGGACCTCGGGCCCGGGATCGACCCCGGGACCGGACCGGGGATCGTGGTGGAGCCAAGGGGACTCGAACCCCTAACCCCCTGCTTGCAAAGCAGGTGCGCTACCAATTGCGCCATGGCCCCGGGTGCCGCCGTCGTACGACGGCAGGGTGGCTCAGGAGGACTTCTTCACCCGGTCGGTGACCTCGGACCAGAGGGCCAGCTCGTGCTGGGCCTCCTGGTTCTTCTTGAGGGCCAGGGCGGCGCCGGCACCGGCGACGACCAGCAGGAGGAGCTTCTTCATCGCAGAGGGTGTCCCTTCGCCGAAAGGTGCTGGGTGGTGGGCCTAACAGGACTTGAACCTGTGACCTCTTCCTTATCAGGGAAGCGCTCTAACCGTCTGAGCTATAGGCCCTCGCAACGAGGCCGGGCAGATGGACAGCCCGGCCGACGAGAGAGATTACCGCACCCGCCGGGACCGCCCCAAACCGGATCAGGCGTCCTCGGCCAGCGTCACCTCGAGGCCGCCGAGCAGGGCCGCCGCGAGGTTGTAGAGGAACGCGCCGAGGGTCGCGACGACGGTCACGAGCACCACGTCGACGACGGCCACGAGCATCGTGAAGCCGAGGACCCGGGAGGTGCCGAGGTAGTCCTCGATGGCGAACGACGCGCCGGTGCCGCCGACGACGTCACCCACGGCGCTGTCGATCGACTCCCACACCCCGGCCGCGCCCAGGACCGACCAGATCACCGCGACGGCGACGACCGTGACGATGCCCAGCGCGATGGACAGCAGGAAGGCGGTCTTCATCACCGACCAGGGGTCGATGTGGCTCAGGCGGAGCCGGGCCTTGCGGACCTTGCGGCCCGCCTGGGCCGGGGTCGGCGCCGAGGAGGGGTTGGAGGACGCGGCGTTCTTCGCGACCGCCATCGCGGCGGCGAACCGGTCGGCGGCGCTGGGCTTGCTCTCCCCGGTGTCGTCGGAGACGACGGGGGAGGAGTGGGCGTAGGCCTCCTTGATCCGCTCCTGCGTCTTGCCGGAGGCCGGCGTCGACCCCGAGCGACCCGACCCGGAGCGACCCGACCCCGCGGACGCCGCGGAGGCGGCGTCACCCGCTGCACGTTCGGCCATCAGGACTTCTCCTCCGTCTCCCCGTCGGCGACCACTGTCTCGTCCGCGACGGGCTCGTCGGGACCGTCGGTCCCTGCGGGCTCGTCCTCCGTAGAGGCTACCGGTCCCTCCGACTCCTCCAGCGTCCGCTCGAGGGTGGACTCGATCGACCGCGCGACCACGGCGACGGCGTCACCCTCGCGGACCCCCACGAACTTGACGCCCTTGGTGTCGCGGCTGGTCGGTCGCAGGGAGTCGTCGATGGCACTGCGCGTGACCTGTCCCGAGGACTTGATCGCCAGCACCTCGTCGCCGTCGACGACGATGAAGCCACCGACGAGGACCCCTCGGTCGTCGTCCTGCTTCATGGTCTTGATGCCGAGACCACCGCGGGACTGGGTGCGGTAGTCCTCGATGCGGGACCGCTTGGCGAAGCCGCCGTCGGTGATGGTGAAGACGTACTGCTGCGGGGTCTCCTCGGACTCGCTGTCGGCCTTGATCACCGACATCGAGAGCATCTGGTCCTCGCCGCGGAAGTCCATGCCCTTGACGCCCGAGGTCGCGCGGCCCATCGGCCGCAGCTGGGCGTCGTCGGCCCGGAAACGGATCGCCTGGCCCTTGCGGGAGATCAGCAGGATGTCGTCCTCCTGCGAGCACAGCTCGGCGCCGATCAGCTCGTCGTCGTCCTCGCGGAAGTTGATCGCGATGACCCCGGCCTGGCGGGGCGAGTTGTAGTCGCCGAGACGGGTCTTCTTGACCAGCCCGGCCTTGGTCGCCAGCACGAGGTAGGGCGCCTGCTCGTAGTCCCTGATCGCGAGGACCTGGGCGATCCGCTCGTCGGGCTGGAAGCTCAGCAGGCCCGCGACGTGACCGCCCTTGGCGTCCCGGCCGCCCTCAGGCAGCTGGTAGGCCTTCATCCGGTAGACCCGGCCCGCCGTGGTGAAGAACAGCAGCCAGTGGTGGTTGCTGGTCGCCATGAAGTGGTCGACCACGTCGTCGCCGCGCAGGGTCGCGCCGCGCACGCCCTTGCCGCCGCGCTTCTGCGTCCGGTAGAGATCCGCGCGAGTGCGCTTGGCGTAGCCGCCGCGGGTGATCGTGACGACGAGGTCCTCGTCGGGGATCAGGTCCTCCATGGACAGGTCGCCGTCGGCCGCGATGATCTGCGCACGCCGGTCGTCGCCGTACTTGGCGACGATCTCGGCGAGCTCCTCCGAGACGATCTGACGCTGACGCTCGGGCCTGTCGAGGATGTCCTTGAGGTCGGCGATCCTGATCTCGAGCTCGTTGAGTTCATCGACGATCCGCTGGCGCTCCAGGGCCGCGAGCTGGCGCAGCTGCATGTCGAGGATCGCGCGAGCCTGCAGGTCGTCGATGTCGAGCAGGTCCTTCAGGCCCTCACGGGCGGCCTCGGCGCTGGCGCTCGCCCGGATCAGCGCGATCACGTCGTCGAGCATGTCGAGCGCCTTGGCCAGGCCGCGCAGGATGTGGGCCCGCTCCTCGGCCTTGCGGAGGCGGAAGCGCGTGCGCCGCTGGATGACCTCGAGCTGGTGGGTCACCCAGTGGGAGACGAACTGGTCGAGGGTGAGCGTGCGGGGCACGCCGTCGACCAGGGCGAGCATGTTGCAGGCGAAGTTGGTCTGCAGCTCGGTGTGCTTGTAGAGGTTGTTGAGCACCACCCGGGCGACCGCGTCGCGCTTGAGCACCACGATGAGCTGCTGGCCGGTGCGCGCCGAGGTGTTGTCCTTGACGTCGGCGATCCCCTGGATCTTGCCTGAGTCGGCGAGCTCGGCGATCTTCATCGCCAGGTTGTCGGGGTTGACCTGGTAGGGCAGCTCGGTGATCACCAGCTGGGTCCGGCCGCGGGCGTCCTCGTCGACGTCGACGACGGCCCGCATCGTGACCGAGCCGCGACCGGTGCGGTAGGCCTGCTCGATGCCCTGGCGCCCGACGATGAGGCCCTTGGTCGGGAAGTCGGGGCCCTTGATCCGCTCCATGAGCGCCTCGAGCAGGTCCTCACGGGACGCGTCGGGGTGCTCCAGCGACCACTGCACGCCCTCGGCGACCTCACGCAGGCTGTGCGGCGGGATGTTGGTGGCCATGCCGACCGCGATGCCCGCCGAGCCGTTGACCAGGAGGTTGGGGAAGCGGGCCGGCAGGATCGACGGCTCCTCGGAGCGGCCGTCGTAGTTGGGCGTGAAGTCGACGGTCTCCTCGTCGATCCCGCGCACCATCTCCATCGCCAGCGGCGCCATGCGGCACTCGGTGTACCTCATGGCCGCGGCCGGGTCGTTGCCCGGCGAGCCGAAGTTGCCCTGGCTGTCGACCAGCGGCGCCCGCATCACCCACGGCTGCGCCAGGCGCACGAGGGTGTCGTAGATCGCCGAGTCGCCGTGGGGGTGGTACTGACCCATCACCTCGCCGACCACGCGGGCGCACTTGCTGAAGCCGCGGTCGGGACGGTAGCCACCGTCGTACATCGCGTAGAGCACGCGCCGGTGCACCGGCTTGAGCCCGTCGCGCACGTCGGGCAGCGCACGACCCACGATCACGGTCATCGCGTAGTCGATGTAGGAGCGCTGCATCTCCACCTGCAGCTCGACCGGCTCGATCCGGCCGCCCGGGCTGGGCGGCGGCGTGGTCGGGGTGTCAGTCATTCGAGGTCTCTCTGCTCAGACGGAGGAGTACGGCGGGTGTGGTCTCGACAGGCTCGACCGGCGAGTCAGATGTCGAGGAATCGGACGTCCTTGGCGTTGCGCTGGATGAAGCTGCGGCGCTGTTCGACGTCCTCTCCCATGAGGATCGAGAACATCTCGTCGGCCTGGGCGGCGTCCTCGAGGGTGACCTGGAGCAGCAGCCTGCTGTCGGGGTCGAGCGTGGTGTCCCACAGCTCGTCGGGGTTCATCTCGCCCAGACCCTTGTAGCGCTGGATCGGGTTCTCCTTGGGCAGCTTCTTGCCGGCCGCGAGGCCCGCGGCCATGAGCGCGTCACGCTCGGCGTCGGAGTAGACGAACTCGTGCTCGGCCGGCTTGTTCCACCGCAGGCGGTAGAGCGGCGGCTGCGCGAGGTAGACGAAGCCGTGCTCGATGAGCGGCTTCATGAACCGGAAGAGCAGCGTGAGCAGCAGGGTGCGGATGTGGTGACCGTCGACGTCGGCGTCGGCCATCATCACGATCTTGTGGTAGCGCAGCTTGTCGACGTCGAACTCGTCCTGGATGCCGGTGCCGAGCGCGGAGATGATCGCCTGGACCTCGTTGTTGGCCAGCACCTTGTCGATGCGCGCCTTCTCGACGTTGAGGATCTTGCCGCGGATCGGGAGGATCGCCTGCACCCGCGGGTCACGGCCGCCCTTGGCCGAGCCGCCGGCCGAGTCACCCTCGACGACGAAGATCTCGCACTCGGCGGGGTTGGTCGACTGGCAGTCGGCGAGCTTGCCGGGCAGGCCACCGCGACCGAGCAGGCCCTTGCGTGACCGGGCGAGCTCGCGGGCGTTGCGCGCGGCGATGCGGGCCTGGGCCGCGGACATCGCCTTGCGGACGACCTCCTTGCCCTCCGCGGGGTTCTGCTCGAGCCACGCGCCCAGCTGGTCGTTGACCACGCGCTGCACGAAGCCCTTGACCTCGGTGTTGCCGAGCTTGGTCTTGGTCTGGCCCTCGAACTGCGGCTCCGACAGCTTGACCGACACGATGGCGGTCAGGCCCTCGCGCACGTCGTCGCCCGAGACGCGGTCCTCCTTCTTCTTGATCAGGCCCCACTCCTCGCCCCAGTTGTTCATCAGCGACGTGAGCGCGGAGCGGAAGCCCTCCTCGTGGGTGCCGCCCTCATGGGTGTTGATCGCGTTGGCGAAGGTGTGGACCGACTCGGCGTAGCCGGTGTTCCACTGCAGAGCCACCTCGAGGGCCAGCCCCGAGACCGAGGTCGCGTCGGCCAGCGCCTCGAAGGACACGATCGACGGGTGGGCCGGCGTGCGGCGCTTGTTGAGGTGCTCGACGAAGTCGACCAGTCCGCGGTCGAACTTGAAGACCCGCTCGAGGCCGCCGCCGGCCGACGCCTTGGCCTCGGCCTGGGCCTCCGCCTCGGTGGCGTCCTCGGAGATCTCGGCGGTGGCGTCCTGGACCGCCTCCGCGATCTCGGCGGCCTGCGGCCGCTGGTCGCGCACGACGATCTCGAGGCCCTTGTTGAGGAAGGCCATCTCGCGGAAGCGGTTGGCGATCGTCTCGAAGTTGAACTCGACGGTCTCGAAGATGTCGGGGCCCGGCCAGAAACGGGTGGTCGTGCCGGTCTCGTCGGTCTCCTCGTGACGCTCCAGCTCGCCGGTGGGCACGCCGTAGTGGAAGGCCTGGCTCCAGCGGTAGCCGTCGCGGCGCACCTCGACCTCGACCCGCTCGCTCAGCGCGTTGACCACCGAGACGCCGACACCGTGCAGGCCGCCGGACACCTTGTAGCCGCCGCCACCGAACTTGCCGCCGGCGTGCAGCACGGTGAGCACGACGGTGACCGCCGGGATGCCCTCGACCGGGTGGATGTCGACCGGGATGCCGCGACCGTTGTCGACCACCTCGACGCCGCCGTTGTCCAGCAGGGTGACGACGATGCGGTCGCAGTGACCGGCCATCGCCTCGTCCACCGAGTTATCCACGACCTCCCACACCAGGTGGTGCAGGCCGCGCTCGCCGGTGGACCCGATGTACATGCCGGGACGCTTGCGCACGGCCTCGAGGCCCTCGAGGACCTGGATGGCGTTGGCGTCGTACGCCGGGCTCGCGGGTGCTGCAGGGACTGCGGGTGCTGCGGGTGCTGCGGGGGTGGTGTTCTCGGGGGTCTCATCGGGCTCTTTCGAAGACACGGACCATCCTCAGCTCGGGACCCGGTCGCCGACGGCGTCCTGGTCTGGACACGACAGACGTCCTCCCGGACCGGGCCGACAGGCGGCTGCGCGGGAAGACATCCTGTGCTCCATTCTAGCCCCCCAGACGCCCGAAACGGAGGTGTCGGCTGTGGCAAATCCCCGTCGGGGCGTCCGAAACAGCCCGCATGAGGCCTCGGAACGGCCCTGAGAGCGACGAACAGGGATGGTCGTGGGTCCCCATACGCGGGGAGGGGCCGGAGATCGACTCCTGCGGCGCCTGAGGTCCTCCGGTCGCGCCGGGCTCCTCAGCCGTAGGTGTCCCGTGGTCCGCGACCCCCGCGGACGGATCGCCGACCCTTGGTCCACGAGGGTCCCGACGGTCCCCGGACGTCGATCAGCCCGACGGTGCCGTCGCCGAGCTCCTGGTTGAGCCGCTGCACCACCGTGGACGCCAGGAGCCGCATCTGGGTGGCCCACGCGGTCGAGTCGGCCTGCACCACCAGGCGCCCCGGCCTGCCCTCGTCACCGGCCTCGAAGGTCACCGGCGAGACGTGCTGGGCGATCTCCGGACCGACGACCGCGGCCCACCGCGCGAGCGCGCCGTGCATGCGGATCTCGGTGGCCCAGCCCTGCTCGGCCACCAGCCGGCCCAGCGTCGCGTCCAGGGTCTGCGGGTCGCGGTCGTCGGGGTGGGCTCCGGAGAGCCGGGGGTCGATGCGTCGGGTCCGGGGTCGGCGACGCCCCAGCGGCCGCACCCCGGACAGGGACCGGGCGACGGCCCGCGCGAGCTCGAGCCCGGCCTCGTCGTGGGGTGGGGCCTCGGGCTGTCCGGTCGGCTCGGACGGCTCGGGGGTGGGCTGGTCCGGCACCTCAGCCCTCCCGTCGTACGTGGACCCGGGCGCCGGCCAGCGCCTGGGGGACGTCGTCCTCGACGGCGGCGGTGACCAGGACCTGCTCGGCCCCGGCGGCGATCTCGGCCAGCCGCGTGCGGCGGTCGGTGTCGAGCTCGGCGAAGACGTCGTCGAGGACCAGGATCGGGTCGTCACCCTCCTCCCGCAACAGGGAGTAGGACGCCAGCCGCAGCGCCAGCGCGTAGGACCAGGTCTCGCCGTGGGAGGCGTAGCCCTTGACCGGCATCGTGCCCACCGCGAGGGCGAGCTCGTCGCGGTGCGGCCCGACCAGGGTGAGGCCGCGCTGCACCTCCTCGCGGCGTCGCTCGGCCAGCTGGGTCGCGTAGGCCTGGGCCAGCGACTCCCGGTCGTGAGGGTCCTCGGCCACCACCGACGGCTGGTGGGTCACCGTCGCCTCGTTGCGCCCGGACTCCTTGGCGACCGTGGCGTAGGCCTCGGCCAGGGGGTGGAGCAGGTCGTCGACCAGCGCCGCCCGGGCCGCGGTGATCTCGCTGCCCAGGCGCACGAGCTGCTCGTCCCAGACCGCCAGCGTGCTCTCGAAGTGCTCGTCGGGGCGGGAGGAGCGTCCCCGGCGCTCGGCACCGGCCTGCTTGAGCAGGGCGTTGCGCTGCTTGAGCACCCGGTCGAAGTCGGCCCGGACCCCGGCCAGGCGCGGGGTGCGGAGCACGAGGAGGTCGTCGAGGAAGCGGCGTCGCTCGCTCGGGTCACCCTTGACCAGGGACAGGTCCTCCGGGGAGAACAGCACCGTCCGGAGCAGCCCGACGATGTCGCGTGCCCGCGGCAGCGGCGACCGGTTCACCCGGGCCCGGTTGGCCCGACCGGGGTTGATCTCCACCTCGAGCACGGCGGTGCGGCCGTCCTTGACCACGGCCGCCCTGACCAGCGCCTGCTCCGCGCCCTGCGCGACAAGGGGGGCGTCGGAGGCGACGCGGTGGGACGACAGCCGGGCGAGGTAGTCGACGGCCTCGACGATGTTGGTCTTGCCCTGGCCGTTGGGGCCGAGGAACGCGGTGACCCCCGGCTCGAGCGCCACCTCGAGGGCGGCGTGGGAGCGGAACTGGTGGAGCGTCAGGTGGGAGACGTACATGCGCCGCCCGGCTCAGGCGTCCTGCCGGTCGGTGGCGTCGCCGGACGAGGTGTCGCGGCCCTTCTCGGGGGCCTGGTCGGCCCCGGCGTGGCGGTCGTCGGCCTTGACCGCGTGTCCTCCGAACTGGTTGCGCATGGCGGCGACCGCCTTCATCGCCGGGCTGTCGTCCTGGCGGGAGGCGAAGCGCGCGAACAGCGCCGCGGCGATGGCGGGCGCGGGCACGGCGTGCTCGATCGCGGCCTCGACGGTCCACCGGCCCTCGCCGGAGTCGTCGGCGTAGCCACGGATCGACTCCAGGCCCGGGTCGTCGTCGAGCGCGGCCACCAGCAGGTCGAGCAGCCAGGACCGGATCACGGTGCCCTCGCGCCAGGAGCGGAAGACGTCGGTCACGTTGTCGACGGCGTCGGCCGCCTCCAGCAGCTCCCAGCCCTCGGCGTAGGCCTGCATCACGGCGTACTCGATGCCGTTGTGGACCATCTTGGCGAAGTGGCCGGCGCCGGTGCGGCCGGCGTGGACCCACCCGAACTCACCCTCGGGGCGGAGCGCGTCGAAGATCGGCTGGGCGATCTCGACCTGGTCGGCCTCCCCGCCCGCCATCAGCGCGTAGCCCTCCTTGAGACCCCAGACGCCCCCCGAGACGCCGCAGTCGACGAAGCCGATGCCCTTGGCGGCGAGCTCGTCGGCGTGCCGCTGGTCGTCGGTCCAGCGGGAGTTGCCGCCGTCGATGACCAGGTCGCCCTCGTCGAGCAGGTCACCCAGGGTCGCGACCGTCTCGTGGGTCGGGTCACCGGAGGGGACCATCACCCACACCACGCGGGGGGCCTCCAGCTGCTCGACCATCGCCTCGAGCGAGTCGGCGTCGCGGACCTCGGGGTTGCGGTCGAAACCGACCACCTCGTGCCCCGCGTCCCGCAGTCGCTGGCGCATGTTGCCGCCCATGCGGCCGAGTCCGACGAGCCCGATCTTCATGCGTCCACGCCCTCGCTGTCTCCGCTCATGCCCTCCACCGTAGGTCGGTCCGCTCAGCCGAGCAGGCGACGCGGCATGAGGAGGTACTGGAACGAGGAGTCCTTCTCGCCGTCGAGGTCGGGCACCCCGGTGATCACCGCGGGCTTGCTGGGCTGGGTGAACGCCAGCTCGACGACGGGGTGGTCGATCGCGGTGAGGCCCTCGAGCAGGAACTGCGGGTTGAACCCGGTGGTGATGCTCTCGCCCTTGACCTGGGCCTCGATGAGCTCGGTGGCCAGGGCCTCGTCGCTGTGGCCGGCGTCGAGGGTGAGCCCGCTGTCGTCGAAGCGCAGCTGCACGGCGGCGTTGCGCTCGGCGACCAGCGCGACGCGCTTGACGGCCTCGACCAGCGCCGCGCGGTCGATCCGGACCGTGGTCAGGTGCTCGCTGGGGAACAGCGTGCGGACGCGGGGGAACTCCCCGTCGAGCAGGCGGGTCGTGGTGCGGCGGAAGCCGCCGTTGACCTCGCCCTCGAAGCCGATCAGCCCGTCGCCCGACCCGCTGCCCGAGAGCGCGATCGTGACGGTGGAGCCGGTGTTGAGCGCCTTGGCGGTGTCGGCCAGCACGCGGGCGGGCACGAGTGCGTTGGCCTCGGCGTCGGTGGTGCCCGGGTCCCAGGTCAGCTCGCGCAGGGCGAGACGGAAGCGGTCGGTGGCCAGCAGCGCGATCTGGCTCCCCTCGATCTCGATCCGCACGCCGGTCAGCACCGGGAGCATGTCGTCGCGCCCCGCGGCGGTGACGGCCTGGGCGACGGCCTGGGAGAAGACCTCGCTGCTCACGCTGCCGGCGGCTTCGGGCATCGAGGGCAGGGAGGGGTACTCCTCCACGGGCATCGTCTGCAGCGTGAACGTCGCCGACCCGCAACGCAGGGTCACCTTGGCGCCGTCGATGGCCATGTCGACCGGCTTGTTGGGCAGGCTGCGGCAGATGTCGGCGAGCAGCCGGCCGGAGACCAGCGCCCGGCCCTCGTCCTGGACGCTGGCGGGGATGCTCACCCGCGCGGAGGTCTCGAAGTCGAAGGTCGAGAGCACCAGCCCGTCGCCTCCCTCGGCGGTCTCGATGAGGAGACCCGCCAGGACGGGGATGCTCGGACGCACAGGCAACCCGCGGGCCGCCCACGCGACCGCCTCGGTGAGCACGTCTCGCTCGACACGGAACTTCACGACGCGGTGCCTCCTGGCTGGAACGACAAGAACTGCGCTGTCTGCGGGGGAGTTGCATCCTGCCACGCACCACCGGCGTTGAGGAGGGCGGCGTGGTCGTGGCCGGTCCGGGACCACCCCGGAAGTGCGGTTCTCCCCAGGTCGGGGCCCCAGGAGAAGTTCACCGCCGAGGAGCGAATTGGTAATTCGTCCTTCGTCATAGGCACCGTGGAAGCTGGGGAGAACCCCCGAAACCGCAGGTCAGGCCGGACAGGTGCCTGGGGACGGCGTGTGGAGACAGACCGGGTGAACTCGTCGCTGCTGTTGAGGGAACGACACGTTCCCCAGGACCGCCTCGGGTTGTGCACACGCAATTGCTGTCGTTCGGCCGGTTGTGCACACCGACATCCCCAGGCCTGCGACGACGGCGTCACTGCTGACGGGCCTGCTGCTTGATCCGGTTGGTGAGCTCGGTGACCTGGTTGAAGGTGCTGCGGCGCTCGGCCATCTCGTTGAGGATCCGCTTGTTGGCGTACATCACCGTCGTGTGGTCACGGTCGCCGAACTCGCGCCCGATCTGGGGCAGCGACAGCGGCGTGAGCTCACGGCAGAGGTACATGCCGATCTGCCGTGCCGCGACGAGGTTGCGCGTGCGCTTGGGCCCGCAGACCTCCTCGATGCTCAGGCCGAAGTACGACGCGGTCTGGGCGATGATCAGCGACGCGGTGATCTCGGGCTCACCGCCGTCGGGGATGAGGTCCTTGAGCACGATCTCGGTCAGCACCAGGTCGACCGGCTGCTGGTTGAGGCTGGCGAAGGCCGTGACGCGGATCAGGGCGCCCTCGAGCTCGCGGATGTTGGTCTGGATCTTGGAGGCGATGAACTCCAGCACGTCCGGAGGCGCGGTCAGGCGCTCGATCGCGGCCTTCTTGCGCAGGATCGCGATCCGGGTCTCCAGGTCGGGCGGCTGGACGTCGGTGATCAGGCCCCACTCGAACCGGTTGCGCAACCGGTCCTCCAGCGCCTCGAGCCGCTTGGGCGGCCGGTCGGAGGTGATCACGATCTGCTTGTTGGCGTTGTGAAGGGTGTTGAAGGTGTGGAAGAACTCCTCCTGCGTCTGGATCTTGCCCTCGAGGAACTGGATGTCGTCGATGAGCAGGACGTCGACGTCGCGGTAGCGCCGCTGGAAGACCGGGGCCTTGTCGTCGCGGATCGCGTTGATGAACTCGTTGGTGAACTCCTCGCTCGACACGTAGCGGACGCTCGCGTCGGGGAAGAGCCCGCGCACGTAGTGCCCGATGGCGTGGAGCAGGTGGGTCTTGCCCAGCCCGGAGTCGCCGTAGATGAGCAGCGGGTTGTAGGCCTTGCCGGGCGCCTCGGCGGCTGCCACGGCGGCGGCGTGGGCGAACCGGTTGGAGGAGCCGATCACGAAGTTCTCGAAGAGGTACTTCGGGTTGAGGCGCGTCTCCAGGACGCTGCCGGTCGGCCGCGGGCTGCGCGGGGCGCCCTCCTCGCGTCGCTGGGCCGGCGGGAAGACGTCAAGTCGATGTGTCGACATGTCGTCAGGTCGCTCTGCCGACAAGTCGTCGTCGTCGAGCTCGATGTCGCCGGGGTCGAAAGCGGCCGCGCGCAGGGTGGGGTCGATCGGCGGGGCGAGCTGGGAGTCGACGGTGAACGCCAGCCGGACGGTGAAGCCCATCCGCGAGACCAGGCCGTCCTCGAGCATCGAGCGCACCCGACCATCGAGCCGGGTCTTGGTGAACTCGTCGGGCACCGCGATGATCCCGGTCGTGCCGTGCAGCGTGACGGGGCGGGTCGCGGCCAGGAACGCGCGGTTGGCCGGCGGCATCTCGGCGATGAGGCCCTCCCAGACCCGCCGCAGGCGGTCGGCGCCCGACTCGCCCTCGATCGTCCCCGGGGCCGGGTCGGCGCCCGGCGCGAGGACGGCCTCGTCCCGGTCCTGCGGTCCTGTGGGTCCTGTGGGTCCTGTGGGTCCTGTGGGTCCTGTCGGTCCCGTCACAGCGATGTCTCCCTCGTCCGGCTGGTGCTCACGCGTCCTGCTCCTCCCATGGGCGGCGATGTCGAAGCGACACACACGAAACCCACAGAGTTATCCACAAGGTGTGCACGAACAGGACGGCCATGAGGAGCCACGAGACGAGGGGCCGCCCGAGAGCGCGATCGGGGCGGACGTGAGGAGCCGTGTGGATGCGGGCGATGCGGGTGCTCCGCGGTGTCAGCGGAAGGACGCTAACAAGCCGGTGGCGACCGGGGCAAGGAGTTCTCCACAGGCCGGGACCAGGCCTGACCCGAAGGGGCCGGCCCCCTGCGGCGTGTCCGTCCGGCGTGTCGGTCAGAGCCCCGCTCGTGGGCGGGTGATCGGTCCGACGTGGTCCGAGCCGGCCCAAATTGACCCCGGTCGCGACGCTCGCGTACCGTGCAGGGGTTGACCGGGTCGACGACTGCCCCCTGCCCCCGAGCCGCGCGCGGCGGACACCCCGGTCACCACGAACCCAGTGCCACCTGACACCCGGAGACCGCCGTGAGCAAGCGTACGTACCAGCCGAACAACCGTCGTCGCGCCAAGACGCACGGTTTCCGCCTGCGGATGCGCACGCGCGCCGGCCGTGCCATCCTCTCCGCCCGTCGCAGCAAGGGCCGCAAGCGTCTCTCCGCCTGAGGCGCTGCGTCCCTCCGGGCCCGTCCGGGCCTGCGCCGTGCTGAGCCGCACCTCGCGACTGACCTCTCCTGCCGACTTCCAGACCGCCATGCGTGGTGGTCGGCGGGCGGGTTCCCGTTCGCTCGTCGTGCACGTGGCCGTGCCCGAGGGGGGTCCGGAGGCCGGCGAGCCCCCTCGTGTGGGGTTCGTGGTGAGCCGTGCCGTCGGCGGTGCGGTCCAGCGCAACCTGGTCAAGCGCCGGTTGCGCCACCTCAGCCGCGAGGTCGTCGCCGAGCTCCCTGCCGGGTCGCTGCTCGTGGTCCGCGCCCTGCCACCGGCCGCCGAGTCGTCGTACGCCGAGCTGCGTGAGGACCTCACGCGGGGCGTGCAGCGCGTGCTCCACCGCGCCCAATCCGGAGTACGTCGATGAAGTACGTCCTGATCTGGCTGCTCAAGGGCTACCGGTTCGCGATCAGCCCGCTCTACGGCCAGGTGTGCCGCTTCTACCCCACGTGCAGCGCCTACGCCCTCGAGGCGGTGACCGAGCACGGCGCCCTGCGGGGCTCGTGGCTCGCCGTCCGCCGGGTCGGGCGTTGCCACCCCTGGAACCCTGGGGGCTACGACCCCGTCCCGCGACGGGGCGCATCAGCCGTCCTGGACGAGCAGGCCGAGCACGACCACCCGGACTCCACCCCGACCCCCACCTCCTAAGGAGCGCGCGTGTCAGCCCTGTCGGCGATCGGCGGCGCCATCATGGCGCCGCTGTACTTCCTCATCTCCCTGGTGCTCTCGGGGTTCCACCGGGTCTTCGGCGCGGTGTTCGGTGCCGACGCCGGCATCACGTGGGTGCTCTCGATCATCGGCCTGACGCTCGTGGTGCGCGCCTCGCTGATCCCGCTCTTCGTCAAGCAGATCAAGTCCAGCCGCAACATGCAGCTGATCCAGCCCAAGGTGCGGGAGCTGCAGAAGAAGTACGGCCACGACCGGGAGCGTCTCGGCCAGGAGACGATGAAGCTCTACAAGGAGTCGGGGACCAACCCCTTCGCCGCGTGCCTGCCGCTCATCGTCCAGATGCCGATCTTCATCGCGCTGTTCCGCACCATCGACCGGGCGGCCCACGGCATCGCCAAGGGGGTGCTGACCCAGGACCAGGCGGACTCCCTGTCGCAGGCCAAGATCTTCGGCGCGCACATCGCCGACACGTTCACCAAGGCCAGCGGGGACTCCGCCGGTCAGGTCAAGGTCCTCGCCGCCGTGCTGGTCATCGCGATGACGGCGACCACCTTCCTCACCCAGCGCCAGCTGATGACCCAGAACATGCCGGCCGACGCCCTGCAGGGTCAGTACGCCCAGCAGCAGAAGATGCTGCTCTACGTCCTCCCGCTGGTCTTCGCCGTCGGCGGCATCGCGTTCCCGATCGGCGTCCTCATCTACTGGACCACCTCCAACCTGTGGACGATGGGCCAGCAGTTCTACGTGATCCGCAACAACCCCGCTCCCGGCACCCCCGCTGAGAAGGCGAAGGCGCACCGGGACGCCGAGAAGCGCAAGCGCAAGGGGCTCCCGCCGGTCGAGGACGGCGCTCCGGTGGCGGATGCCGCGTCCGGCACCGCGGCGGAGCCCGGGCAGTCGCGCCAGCAGCCCAAGCGGCAGAGCCGGCAGCAGCGCAAGGGCGCCCCGCCTCCCAAGGGCGGACCCAAGAACCCCCCGAAGAAGAAGCCCTGACAGGGCTCCACGACCACCACCAGTGCACCGAGACGTGCTGAGAACGGAGAAGACGGAGATGACGGACTCTGCGGAGGAGACGGTCCAGGACGACGCGCCGGTCGACCGGCGGGAGCAGCTCGAGCGTGAGGGTGACATCGCGGCCGACTACCTCGAGGAGCTCCTCGACATCGCCGACCTCGACGGCGACATCGACATGGACGTCGAGGGCGACCGTGCCGCCGTCTCGATCGTGGGCGGCGACCTCGACCGCCTCGTCGGGCGCAACGGTGAGGTCCTCGACGCGCTCCAGGAGCTCACCCGCCTCGCGGTGCTGCGCGAGACCGGCGAGCGCTCGCGACTCATGCTCGACGTGGGCGGGCACCGCGCGCGTCGCCGCGAGGTGCTCGAGGGCATCGCCCGCGACGCGATCGCCGAGGTGAAGGACACCGGCGAGCCGGTCTCCCTCAAGCCGATGTCGCCCTTCGAGCGCAAGGTCGTGCACGACGTGGTGGCCGGAGAGGGGCTCGCCTCGGAGTCCGAGGGCGTCGAGCCCCGGCGCTACGTGGTGATCACGCCGGCGTCGTGAGCGAGCGATGACCTACCACGTTTCACGTGAAACACCCCCGGCGCCTCCTGAGGCGACGGGGGTGTTCGCTTCCCGTCTCCCTGTCGCCGAGCGGTACGCCGACTGGCTGGCCGAGGCCGGGGTGGTGCGCGGGTTGATCGGGCCCCGCGAGGTGCCGAGGCTGTGGGAGCGCCACCTGCTCAACTGCGCCGTCGTCGCCGACGCGATCCCCCAGGGCGCCTCGGTCGCCGACGTCGGCAGCGGCGCGGGCCTGCCCGGCGTGGTGCTCGCCGTCCGCCGTCCTGACCTCCGCGTGACGCTGATCGAGCCGCTGCTGCGGCGCACCACGTTCCTCCAGGAGGTCGTCGACGACCTCGCGCTGGACCAGGTCGAGGTCGTCCGGGGGCGCGCCGAGGAGCTGCACGGCACCCGGAGGTTCGACGTGGTCACCTCGCGCGCCGTCGCCCCGCTGGAGCGGCTGCTCGCGTGGTGCCTGCCGCTCTGCGCACCCGCGGGAGCCGTCCTGGCGATGAAGGGCGCGAGCGCCTCCGAGGAGCTCGCGGGGCTCCCGTGGCCGCGCGCCGACGAGGCTGCGACGGTGCTCACCCTCGGTGCAGACCAGATAGTTGTCCCCACCACGGCGGTGCGAGTGGATGCGGCGCGGGCCCGAGAATTAGGTTGGGTCCCGTCCCGTTCGTCGCGACGGCCGCGCCCCCGCAGCACCCAGCGGAAGGGCCGTCGCCCTCACTGAGGAGTGCCCCGTGTCGGCTCGTCATTCCGCCCAGGCCGACCGGACCGCACGGGCCCGGGCCTGGTTCAGCTCCCGTCGCCGGGACCGCCGGGAGACCTCAGCCGGGACGCCCCTCACCACCGGGCCCAGCGCGAGCCCGGCCGGCAGTGCGAGCCCCGCGGCCGGACAGCCGGCCCCCCAGGACACCGACACTCCCGCCGCCGCCACCGTCGCACCGGCCCCGCCCGTCACCCCTGTCGCTCCTGTCGACCCGGCCCCGCGTCGTGCACAGGCTTTTCCACAAGGGAGGAAAAGTGTGGGGTCCGAGGTCGAGGACGGCCCTGTTTCACGTGAAACGACGCCCGCCACGCACCACGGTGACCGGGTGACGAGCACCCTCGAGGCGGACGACCAGGCCCACGCGGGGGAGACCCCCACCGCTCCGGCCTCGTTCGAGCCCGTCCGGCTGCCACGCCCGACCGCGCCACGCGTCCTCGTCGTGGCCAACCAGAAGGGCGGGGTGGGCAAGACCACCACCGCGGTGAACATCGCCGTGTCCCTCGCCCAGGGTGGGCTCAAGGTGCTGGTCATCGACCTCGACCCCCAGGGCAACGCCTCCACCGCGCTGGCGATCGAGCACGGCCGGGAGCACGCCTCGGTCTACGACGCCCTGGTCGACGGCGCCTCGCTCGCCGACCTCGCGCGACCGGCCGGCGAGGTGGACAACCTCTGGGTCGTCCCGAGCAACGTCGACCTCGCCGGTGCGGAGATCGAGCTGGTCAGCCAGGTCGCCCGCGAGAACCGCCTGCGCAAGGCCCTCGACGCGCTGCCCGGCCTCGACGCCTCCGCGGAGGACCGCTTCGACTACGTGCTCGTCGACTGCCCGCCCTCCCTCGGTCTCCTCACGCTCAACGCGCTGGTGGCCGCCAAGGAGGTGCTCGTGCCGATCCAGTCGGAGTACTACGCCCTCGAGGGCGTGGGCCAGCTGCTCGAGACGGTCGAGCTGGTCCGGGCCAACCTCAACCCCGACCTCGAGATCAGCACGGTCCTGCTGACGATGTACGACGCCCGCACCCGGCTCTCCGCCGCGGTCGCCGACGAGGTCCGCGCGCACTTCGGCGAGCGGGTGCTCAGCACCTACATCCCGCGCTCGGTCCGCGTCTCCGAGGCGCCCAGCTTCAGCCAGAGCGTGATCGCCTACGACCCCTACTCGCCCGGTGCGCTCAGCTACCTCGAGGCGGCGCGTGAGATCGCCGTGCGTGGAGCGGCCATGGGGGAGGCCGAGGGCGGTCCCGCCGAGCCGGTCACCGAGCCGGTCGCCGAGGCTGAGGCTGTTGTGGTGACCGAGGCAGAGCCGGTCCACGCGCCGGAGCCTCGGGCAGAGGCGGACGCCGACCCGGCGCCCGGGGCCGGCCCGGTCGTGAGCGAGCAGCGCACCGCGCCGATCACCGTGACCGTCGCCCTGCGCCCGGTCCCGGCGAGCGTGGCGTCCACCACGAGCACCGCCAGCACCGCCAGCACCACCAGCACCACCAGCGCCACCGTCCCCGCCCCGGCAGCCGTGCCGGTGGGCGCCCCGCACGCGAGCACCCCCGCCGCCCCTGAGGAAGGACCCGCATGACCGACACCACCCCTCCCCGTCGCGGGCTCGGCCGGGGCCTCGGCTCACTGATCCCCACCGCGCCCCCGTCGCCGGCCACTCCCCCGGCAGAGGGAGGCACCGGCACGGCCGTGGTCGACCGCGTGACGGCGTCGCCGGACTGGATCGGGCGCATGCCCGGCGGCGCGCCCCCGGCCCAGGGCACACCGCGGCACGGCGCCGACGAGCAGGCCGGGTCGGCGGACGACGAGGGTGCGACGACTAGGGCTCAGGAGGCTCAGGAGGCCCAGGAGAGCCAGGAGAGCCAGGGGGACCCGCCGCTGGTCGCCGGGGCCTACTTCGCCGAGCTCCCCGTCACGGCGATCATCCCCAACGCGCGCCAGCCCCGGCAGGTCTTCGAGGAGGAGGGCCTGGCCGAGCTGGTCCACTCCATCCGCGAGGTCGGCCTGCTCCAGCCGATCGTCGTACGCCGTCTCACCGAGGGCGAGGTCGCCGGCGAGGAGGCCCGCTACGAGCTCGTCATGGGTGAGCGCCGCTGGCGCGCCACCCAGGAGGCGGGCCTCGACACGATCCCGGCGATCGTCCGGGAGACCGGCGACGACGCGATGCTGCGTGACGCCCTGCTGGAGAACCTGCACCGCGTGCAGCTCAACCCGCTGGAGGAGGCGGCCGCCTACCAGCAGCTGCTGGAGGACTTCGGGTGCACCCACGAGGACCTGGCCAGCCGCATCGGTCGCAGCCGGCCCCAGATCAGCAACACCCTGCGGCTGCTCAAGCTGTCGCCGTCGGTGCAGCGACGCGTCGCGGCGGGCGTGCTGAGCGCCGGTCACGCCCGGGCGCTCCTGGGCGTGCTCGACGGCGAGGCCCAGGACCGGCTCGCCGGCCGGGTCGTGGCCGAGGGCATCTCGGTGCGCGCGCTGGAGGAGATCGTCGCGCTCGGGGACCACCAGGACGACAAGCCGGCCACCACGCGGCGCAAGTCCCCGACCTCGCCCGCGCTGCTCGACCTGGCCGACCGGCTCTCGGACCTGTTCGACACCCGGGTCAAGGTCGACCTGGGCCGGTCCAAGGGCAAGATCACCATCGAGTACGCCTCGCTCGAGGACCTCGACCGCATCATCGGCACGATCGACCCGTCGTACGAACGTCGTCATGACGACGAGTCGACGAGTCCCCAAGATGACTGAGCCACTCATCGACTGAGCGACTGATCGCTTTGTCGACAAAGCGAGAAGTCAGCAGATCGACTGATCGATCCCAGGACGAGCATCACACCCCGGAGCAGCCGTTTGCCCTCCCTCGGGGGGCGGGAGGTCCGATAATCTTCGGCGACACCAGCCCGTCGCCCGAGGAGTGCTTGCGTGGACGCGATCTCCGAGTTCTTCTCGAACGAGTGGGTCGTGTTCTGGACCATCCCGGTCTTCACCGCGGTCATCGGCTGGTTGATCAACTGGACCGGCGTGATCATGCTGTTCAACCCCGTGCGGCTGTACGGCGTCAGCGTGCCCGGCCTGGCCGACCTCGCCCGGCTCCTGCCCCACAAGCTGCAGGAGGTGCCGGGACTGCTCTACGGCAAGATCGGGTGGCAGGGGATCGTCCCGGCCCGCGCGGCCAAGATGGGCTCGATCGCCGTGGACAAGGTGATCGCCAAGATCGGCACGCCGGCCGACTTCTACCAGCAGCTCGACCCGCCTGCGATCGCCGAGCACATCGTCACGATCATGGAGCCGCAGGTCCCTGAGATCGTCGACGGCGTGATGCGCCGCCAGCACCCGCAGCTGTGGAAGAACCTGCCGCCGCGGATCCGCGAGGCGATCATCTCGCGCGTGACCGAGCAGCTCCCGGACATCATCGGCGACATCACCGACGAGATCGGCGAGCACATCGACCAGCTGCTCGACCCCAAGATCATGGTGATCGAGCACTTCCGCCACAACCCGGCGCTGGTCAACCGGATCTTCTACGACGTGGGCGGCCGCGAGCTCAAGCTCATGGTCAACTTCGGGTTCGTCTTCGGATTCCTGCTCGGCATCCCGGTCGCCTTCATCGACCACCAGTTCGGCATCTGGTGGCTCCTGCCGTTCATGGGGGTCATCGTCGGCTGGGTGACCAACCTGCTCGGCATGGCCCTGATCTTCGAGCCGGTCGAGGAGAAGCGCATCCTCGGCATCAAGCTGCACGGCCTGTTCCTGCGTCGGCAGGCCCAGGTGGCCGACGTCTACGCCCGCATCGTGGCCGACGACGTCATCACGCTGGAGAACATCGGCGACTTCCTGCTCTACGGGCCGCGCGGCGACCGCACGCAGCAGATGCTCGAGCAGGCGATGGGCCCGGCCATCGACCGGGCGGCGGGGCCGGCCCGCGCCGCGCTGCGGGTGGCGGTGGGGGCGCGGGAGTTCGACGCGATCCGCGACCAGGTGGCCCACGACTCGGCCGCGCACACCATCACCCCCTTCCGCGACCCCGGGTTCTCCAAGCGGCAGAGCGAGAAGATCCGCGTGCTGTTCGCCCACCGCGTCCGCGAGCTGCCGCCCCGCGACTTCGTCGAGATGCTGCGCGCGGCGATCAAGGAGGACGAGTGGATGCTCTACGCCCACGGCGCGATCATGGGCTTCGCGGGCGGGGTGGCCCACCTGTTGATCTTCGGCACGAGCGGGGGGCGCTGAGGTGAGCGAGCGCAACGGGCGGCGCCAGGACGGCCGCGAGCTCGAGGTGCTCAAGGGCTCCGACCACATCACCGCCGCCGACATCCCGGGTCTCGCCCGCGTGGTGGCGGTCTCGTCGTTCCGCATCGGCTTCTGGGCCGCGGCGACGGGGGTCAGCGCCGGTCGACGGGTCGTCGACGTCGCGATGCACCCCGGTCACGCCGGTGAGCTGGCCGAGGACCTGCAGGTCGCCGCCGCCGCGATCAGTCGCGCGCTGGTCGGCAAGGACGTCGAGGAGCGACTGCGGCACGTGCGCTCCGCCGCGGCGCACCACCCGGTCATCCGCGTGGTCACCGAGACCGTCGAGAACGTCTCGCCGGCCCAGGCCGCCCCGCCCCCGGCCGCGCCGGAGCCGGTCAACCCGCTCCACGAGGCGGGCCAGGACCTGCTGCGCGCCTCACGCGACGTCTGGAGCGAGGACCGCGGCCACCCGGCGTACGCCCGGATCATCGAGGAGCTCGCCCCCGACGAGGGCCGCATCCTCCTGCTCCTGCTGCGCAAGGGACCGCAGGCCACCGTTGACGTGCGCACGGGCGGGCTGGTCGGCACGGTCTCGTCCAACCTCGTGCAGCCCAACCTCAACATGATCGGGGCGCTGGCCGGGTGCCGGTTCGTCGACCGGGTGCCGTCCTACCTGCACAACCTGGAGCGGCTCGGCCTGATCTGGTTCTCGCGGGAGACGCTGCGCGACCCGATGGAGTACCAGGTGCTCGAGGCCCAGCCGGACGTGCTCGAGGCGATGGCCAGCGTGCGGCGGGCCAAGGTGGTGCGTCGCTCGATCCACCTGACCCCGTTCGGCGAGGACTTCTGCCGTGACGGGCTCGGGCTCCACCTGTCGATGGAGGAGCTCGAGGACGTGCCGCGGCACGCCAAGCCCCAGGCGGAGTAGCTCAGCCGCTCCTCTTCGCGCGGGCCGCCTCGGCCCTGGCACGGCGCTTCGCGGCGCGCTCGGCCAGCTCCTCGCGGTCCAGGCGCTTGGCCTCCTCGGGCGTGGGCGCGGTGCCGCCGTAGCGGGCCGGCAGCCACCAGGAGCCCGGGGGCTGCTCGTCCGGGGGGTACTCCGCGACCGCCTTGTCGAGCATCGCGCCCATCGCGGTGCGCAGCTCGGCGGTCTTCTCCACCGCGGTGGCGCCCTCGGGGCTGATCGGCTCACCGATGGTCACGCTGATCGTCTTGTGGCGGCCGAAGTCGCGGGGGTGGTCCTTGGTGATCAGCCGCTGGGTGCCCCACAGCACCATCGGCACGAGGGGTACGCCGGCGTCGGCGGCCATGCGCACCGCGCCGGTCTTCAGCTCCTTGATCTCGAAGCTGCGCGAGATCGTGGCCTCGGGGAAGACCCCCACCACCTCGCCGTCCTTGAGGTAGCGCACCGCCTCGTCGTAGGACGCCTGGCCGTCGGCGCGGTCGACGCTGATGTGACGCAGGCTGCGCATCAGCGGACCGCTGAGCCGGTGGTCGAAGGTCTCCCGCTTGGCCATGAAGCGCACCAGGCGCCCGGACGGCACCGCGCCGTAGCCGGCCATGATGAAGTCGACGTAGGAGACGTGGTTGATCGCGAGGACCGCGCCGCCCTCGCTGGGGATGTGCTCGGAGCCGGTGACGCGCCACTGGAAGTCCATGGCGCGGAACCAGGTCTTGCCGAGGACGATGATCGCGCGGTAGGGCAGGTCGGCCATGTCAGTGATCCTAGGGGTCGCTCAGCGGGAGGCGGCAGCGCGCACCAAGCGGCCGAACAGCTCGCCGAGCTCGACGTCGGAGGCCTCCACCGCCAGCGGCACGATCGAGGTCTCGGTCATGCCGGGGGCGACGTTGACCTCGAGGAACCAGACCGTGCCCTCGGCGTCGACGATCAGGTCGGTGCGGGAGAGGTCGCGCAGGCCCAGGGCCTCGTGCGCCCGCAGCGCGACGTCGGCGCACGCGGCCGTGAGCTCCTCGGAGAGGCGGGCCGGGACGGTGAACTCGGTGGACCCGGCGGTGTAGCGCGCGGTGTAGTCGTAGACCCCGCCGTCGGGGACGATGCCGACGACCGGGAGGGCGCGCGGGCCGTCGCCGTCGTCGTACACCCCGACCGCGACCTCCTCGCCCTGCACGAAGCGCTCGACCAGCGCGACGTCGCCGTAGGCGAAGGCGTCGATCATCGCCGAGGGCAGGTCGGCCACCGACCGGACCACGGTGCAGCCCAGCGCCGAGCCGCCCCGGGCGGGCTTGACGATCAGCGGAAGGCCCAGGCGCTCGGCCATCGCCTCCATCACCGCCGCGGCGCCCAGCTCACGGAAGGTCTCGTGCGGGAGCACGACGCACTCCGGCGTCGCCAGGCCCGCGGCCGCCACCACCGTCTTGGCCACCGGCTTGTCGAAGGCGACGCGGCAGGCGGCCGGCCCGGAGCCGACGTAGGGGATGCCGGCGAGCTCGAGCACCTCCCGGATCGCGCCGTCCTCGCCGGTGGCGCCGTGCAGCAGCGGGAGCACGCAGGCCGGCGGGTCGTCGCGCAGCGAGGCCAGGAGGGTGGAGTCGACGTCGCGCACCTCGACCTCGAAGCCGCGGTCGCGCAGGGCCTCGGCGACCCGCCGTCCCGACCGCAGCGAGACGTCGCGCTCGTGGGACAGACCGCCGGCCAGGACCAGCACACGTTCGGACACAGCAGCTCCTCGGAGGATCAGGACAGGTCGGTGTGGGGGCCCTCGTAGCCCCGGGCCAGGGCCGTGCTCCCCGGGAGGCCACCGGCGCCGAAGGTCTGGCGCAGCTCGAGCTCCTCCTCGATCACCCCGACCAGGCGGCGGACGCCCTCACGGATGCGACCGGGGGTGGGGTAGCAGAACGAGAGCCGCATCGACTGCGACCCGAACCCGTCGGAGAAGAACGCGGTGCCCGGGACGTAGGCCACGCGCGCGGTGACCGCGCGCGGCAGCATCGCCTTGGCGTCCAGGCCGGGCGGCAGCGTGACCCAGACGTAGAACCCGCCCTGCGGGACGTTCCACCGCGCGGCCGCCGGCATCATGTCGTCGAGCGCCTCGATCATCGCGTCGCGGCGCTCGCGGTACATCTCGCGGAACTGCTTGATCTGGCCCTGCCAGTCGTGGGCGCGGAGGTACGCCGAGATCGCCATCTGGCTGAACGCCGGCGGGCACAGCGTCGCCGACTCCTGGGCGAGGACCAGCTTCTCGCGCACCGCGTGGGGAGCCAGCGCCCACCCCACCCGGAAGCCGGGGGCGAAGGTCTTGGAGAACGACCCGAGGTAGATCACGCCGTCGGGCTCGTCGGCGCGCATCGCGCGCATCGGCTCCCCGGAGAAGCCGAGCAGGCCGTAGGGGTTGTCCTCCAGGACGAGCACGTCGGCCTCGCGGCAGATCTCGAGGACCTCCGCCCGGCGCTCGGCGCTGAGCGTGACGCCGGCCGGGTTGTGGAAGTTGGGGATCGTGTAGAGGAACTTGATCGTGCGGCCGCTCGCCCGGACCGTCTGGATCGCCTGGCGCAGCGCGTCGGGCACCAGCCCGTCGGCGTCCATCTCCACGTGCACCACGTCGCACTCGTAGGCGCGGAAGACCCCCAGCGCCCCGACGTACGACGGCGCCTCGCACAGCACGACGTCGCCCGGGTCGCAGAAGACCCGGGTGACCAGGTCGACTGCCTGCTGGGAGCCGACCGTGACCACGACGTCGTCGGGGTGGGCCTCGATGCCCTCGAGCCGCATGACCTCGCAGATCTGCTCCCGCAGGACCGGGTCGCCCTGGCCCGAGCCGTACTGCATCGCGACGGGGCCGTTGGTGGCGACCAGGTCGCTGATCGCCCCCCCGACGACGTCGAGCGGGAGACCTGAGATGTTGGGCATGCCGCCGGCCAGGCTGACCACCTCGGGTCGGCTGGCGACGGCGAAGAGAGCTCGGATCTCCGACGCGGTCATTCCCTTGGTGCGGGCGGCGTAGCGGTCGACGTAGCTGTCGAGACGCGTGCTCGCCACCCTCTCGGGCGTGCGACGGGAGCCGTCGGGCATGAGGTGTCCTCCGTTGGTGGGCCTACCCTGGATCATCCCACTGGCACGAGGGGGAGGAGACGACATGTCCAGGCGCCTGGCCCGCCTCACCCAGGACACGCTGCTCGACCTGCCTCCCGCGGTGCGCTCCGACCTGCTGTGGGAGCTCGACCCGGTGCGCCGTCGAGCCCTCCAGGACGGCTCGGCCGAGGAGGTCAGGGGACGGGCGGAGGCCGAGAAGGCCGCATGGGTCTCCCAGGTGCTGCTCGAGTGGGGCTCCTGCGGGCGGGTGGCCTACGTCGACGACGTGCCGGCCGGCTTCGTGCAGTACGCCCCGCCGGTGTGGTTCCCCGGCACCTCGTCCTTCGCCACGGCCCCGGTCTCCGAGGACGCCGTGCAGCTGGCCACGGTCGTGGTCTTCGAGGGGTACGCCGGGGCGGGGCTGGGCCGGGTGCTGCTGCAGGTGATGGCCCGTGACCTGGTCAAGCGTGGGGGCATCAAGGCCGTGGAGGCGGTCGCCTCGGCCCGTGCCGGCGACCTCGCGGGCGACTGCGGGCCGGTGCCGGCGGAGTTCCTCGAGCGGGTGGGCTTCCGCACCGCGCGTGCGCACCCGTCGCACCCGCGGATGAGGCTCGACCTGCGCACGGCCCTCAGCTGGCGCGAGGAGGTGGGCACCGCGTGGGAGCGGCTGATCGGCGTCGTGCGCCCCCCGGCGCCGGCGCCCGCGCCGGTCTCGCGGCGCCCGGTCGTCATCCCTCGGGAGAGTCCGGACGGTCCCGCAGCGCTCTGAGGTCGTCGAGGCTGAGCAGCCCGGTCGGCGAGTCGTCCTCGGGGCCGAGGTAGACCCGCTGGACGGCGACGACGATCGCGCGCGCCACCGAGGCGAGCACCTCGGGGTCGCCCAGGGCCGTCGCGTCGGGCGCGTGCGTCACGCAGCCGAGGTCGATGCGCACGGCCGGCATGCGGGTCATGCGGAGCAGGTCCCAGAACCGGGCGTGGCAGCCGCCGTCGGCGAAGGGGGTGCGGGCGAGGACCTCGCGGTGGACGAGACCGGCGAACCGCTCGCCCGCGGTGGAGCGGATGTCGTGGGCGTCGATGCCGTAGTAGTACGTCGACAGGCCGCCGGCTCCCGGGTCGGTCGAGGCGTCGGTGGTCAGCGAGACGCACACCGCCCCACCGGAGCGGTTGCTCGCCCACGCCCGCTCGCGCTCGGGTCCGGGCGTGGTGCGCAGGCTGCGGGCGCCGACCTCGACCAGACCCTGCTCGACCAGCGAGGCGACCGCCTCGACCGCGGTGCTGCCGAGGGCGTCGAGCCGGGCGGCGTCCGCCCCCAGGCCGGGGACGTCGGTGGTGAAGGGGACCACGTCGAGCACGACGAGCTTGTCGTCGAGGCTCGGCCCGGCCGCACGGATGCGCTCGGCGGCCCGCATCGCGTTGGGGTTGCCGCCCGAGGCGCGGGGACGCAGCCGGCCGAGCGCGGCCATGGTGTCGGGGCCGAGGACCCCGTCGGGCTCGAGGCCGACGTTGCGCTGGAACTCGGCGACGCCGGCGGCGGTCTCGGGCCCGAACAGCCCGTCGACCCGCCCCACCGCGAAGCCGAGGTCGAGCAGGCGGCGCTGGAGGGCGATCACGTCGTCCCCGCCGGCGAGCGCGCCGGGCAGGTGCTCCAGGACGCGGTCGCCGAGCACCCAGGCGGCGTCGGCCAGGGCGGCACGGGTGCCGGGGCCGACGATGCCGTCGGCGCTGAGGCCCCGCTGCTGCTGGAACGCGCGGACGGCCCGCTCCAGGTCGGCGTCGAAGCGCCTGGAGGGGCCGTCCGGGGTGTCGAGGTCCGCGTCCGGGGACCCGTCGACCAGACCCATGCCGGCCAGGCGTGCACGCAGCGCGGCCACGCGGTCGTCCTCGTCGCCGAGGCGCAGCAGGTCATCGCCCATCGGGGGGTCGGGGTGAGGAAGGGTCAGCCGATGTAGTCGGCCAGCTCCTTGAGGATGACGGACTTGGGGCGGGCGCCGACGATCTGCTTGACGACCTCGCCACCGGAGTAGAGGTTCATCGTCGGGATCGAGGTGACGCGGAACTGCGCGGCGACGACCGGGTTCTCGTCGACGTTGAGCTTGACCACCTGCACCTTGTCGCCGTGCGCCTCGTTGATCTCGGCGAGGATCGGGGCGACCTGGCGGCACGGCCCGCACCACTCGGCCCAGAAGTCGACCAGCACGGGCAGGTCGGACTTGAGCACCTCCTGCTCGAAATTGTCGTCGGTCACGACCTTCATCTCAGCCACGGGATCTCCTTGTGTTCGTGCTCTGCGTGCGGGTTGACGGGTGCGGGGGTGGTGCCGGGGTGCCCGAGGGCAGCGACTCACTCAGACCGAGACGGACGCGGGGCGCTCGACGGTGCCGCCGCTGCCGTCGCCGGCCTGGGCGGGGTCGACGGCCTCGGCCTCGGTGTGGTGGTCGGCGGCCGCGATGCCGCGGTCGGCGAGGTAGCGCTCGGCGTCGAGGGCCGCGGCACAGCCGGTGCCGGCCGCGGTGATCGCCTGGCGGTAGTGGTGGTCGACCAGGTCACCGCAGGCGAAGACGCCCTCGAGGTTGGTGCGCGTCGAGGGGTGGTCCACCAGGACGTAGCCGTCGTCGTCGAGGTCGACCTGGCCGCCGAGGAGCTCCGAGCGGGGGTCGTGGCCGATCGCGATGAACAGGCCGGTGACCGGCAGCTCGCGGGTCTCGCCGGTGACCGTGTCGCGCAGGGTGAGGCCGGTGAGCTTGTCGTCGCCGTGGATCGCGGCGACCTCGGAGTTCCACACCGGCTCGAGCTTGGGGTCGGCGAACGCGCGGTCCTGCATGATCTTGGAGGCGCGCAGCTCGTCGCGGCGGTGGACCAGGTGGACCTTCTTGGCGAAGCGGGTGAGGAACGTCGCCTCCTCGACCGCGGAGTCGCCGCCGCCGATGACCGCGATCTCCTGGTCGCGGAAGAAGAACCCGTCGCAGGTCGCGCACCACGAGACGCCATGGCCGGACAGGCGGTCCTCGTGCTCGAGGCCGAGCTTGCGGTAGCCCGAGCCGGTGGCCAGAACCACGGAGTGCGCCCGGTGCACGACGCCCTCGCCGTCGGTGACCAGCTTGACCTCGCCGGTCAGGTCGACCGCGGTGACGTCGTCGGCGACCAGCTCGGCGCCGAAGCGCTCGGCCTGGGCGCGCATCTCGTCCATGAGCGCCGGGCCCATGATGCCGTCGCGGAAGCCGGGGAAGTTCTCCACCTCGGTGGTGTTCATCAGCGCGCCGCCGGCGGTGACCGAGCCCTCGAAGACCAGGGGCTCGAGGCTCGCCCGGGCGGCGTAGACGGCCGCGGTGTAGCCCGCCGGGCCCGAGCCGATGATGATCACCTGGCGGATCCGCTGGGCGTCCTGGGCCTCGCCGGTCCCACCGGTGGCGGTGGTGCTGGTCGGGACGGAGATGAAGTTCACGAGACGTTCCTCGGTGCGGGTCGGGGTGGACGGGCGTTCACGAGCCTCAACCGATCCTAGGTGGCCGGCATTCCCCTCGGGGTGAGGGCCACGGCGTGGCCACCCGTGGCCGGGTCGCCGTCACCGAGGTACGACGACCGAGGCCAGCCGCGCCGGTGCGGTGCAGGACCACACCTCCACGCGCACCCGGTCGCGCCCGGACGCGGTGGGCCGCTCCGGACGGAGGACCGCGGTGGCGGCGCGGCCGTCGTACGTCACGGCGAGGCGGGGCAGGCGGGCCGGCGCGAGCGGGTCGAGGCAGCGGCCGGCGGGGACCCGCGAGGGACCCGGCGCACCGCCGGTGTCGGTCGTAGGCAGCTGGGCGGCGTCGGCCTGGTCGTGCAGCGGGGAGAGGCGCTGGGTCGAGCTCTCGAGCCGGGCGAGCTGAGCCGGGTCGGAGCCGACCAGGCGGCGCGCGTCGGCGCGCAGCGAGTCGGACGACATGGTGAACGACCCGGGCGCCTGCGAGCCGAGGGCGGCCTCGGGCAGCGCCCCGGACGCGCCGCCCGCGCTGTCGGCGGACCCGCCGGAGCCGGTGAGGAGGCCCGAGGTGGTCAGGGACCAGCCGCCGACGACCACGGCGGCCGCCGCGACGAGACCGGCCAGGGCGCGCCGGCGGCGCCGCGCGCGCTCCAGGGGTACGACGGCCGGGGACCCCGGCGCGTCCGCGCCGCCGGCTGCCCGCTCACCGGCAGTCCGCTCCACGACCAGGCCGGCGAGCACGTCGTCGAGCCGCTCGGCCACGTCGGGCGGCAGGGGCTCGGGCTCGCGGCCGACCTCGCCCAGGAGGGCACGGACGAACGCCTGCTCCTCGGGGTCGACCGGGTCTCCGGGGCCGACGGGGTCGTGCTCGGTGCTCATCTCGCCTCCTTCCGGGGCGTCGTGGTGGTCGGGGTGGTGGGGGGCCTCAGCGCAGCGCCGGGGGCGCCGGCCCGCCCTCCCCGGGGGCGGGGGCCTGGCTGCCGGACACCGATGGGACGCGTGGGGGCGGGTCGGGGTTCCCCGGGGGCGCGTCCGCGCGGAGGTCGGCCAGCAGGGGGGCCAGCCGGGTGCGGCCGCGCGAGCACCGTGACTTGATCGTGCCGGGCGCGACCTCGAGCACCGCGGCGGCCTCCTCGACCGACTGGCCCTGGAGGTCGACCAGCACGATCGCCGCCCGCTGCTCGGCGGGGAGGGTAGCCAGCGCGGCGAGGACCCGGTGGCGGCGCTCGGCCAGCTCGGCCCGGGCCTCGGGGGAGTGTGACCGGGGCTCGCGCAGCGCCTCGGGGGTGGTGTGGGTCTCGTCCGGCAGCGCCTCGGCGAGGCGGACCTTGCGGCGGCGCAGCCGGTCGAGGCAGGCGTTGACGACGACGCGGTGCAGCCAGGTGGTCACCGCGGCGTCCTCCCGGTAGGACGCGGCCTTGCGGAACGCCGAGACCATCGCGTCCTGGAGGGCGTCGGCGGCCTCCTCGCGGTCGCCGGTCGTGCGGAGCGCCACGGCCCAGAGCCGGTCGCGGTGCCGACCGAAGAGCACGCCGAAGGCGTCGGGGTCACCCGCGACGTGGGCGGCGATCAGCGACCGGTCGTCCCGGTCGTCCGGACCGGCGGAGCCGGGTCCCGTCGTCGCCACGTCATGACCGTACGACGACCTCCTCCACCGAGCCACGGAACGAACCGCCGTCGGGGGGCAGCGCGGTGAGCCACAGCACGAGGTAGCGCGTGGTGACCTGGTCGAGCTGCACCTGGGTCTCGCCGCCCGCACCCTTGTCCTGGGCGACCCGCCGCAGGCCTGTGATGTCGGTCGGCGCGCCCGCGCCCTCGGGGGCGGCGTAGACGTCGAAGGAGTAGCCGGCGCCGCCGAGGCTCAGGCTCATCGAGCCGACCTCGGTCTCGGAGCCGAGGTCGAGCACCAGCCCGAGCCCCTGCTTGTAGGGGGCGAGCGCCGGACCGTCGTTGTAGCTCTGGGTCGTCCACGCGGTCGCCTTGTCGCCGTCGGCGGCGAGCCGGGCCTCCTCGGGGTGCTCCTCGCCGTTGCCGCCCTGGGACGGCGGGTCGAGGTCGCGGACCCCCACGATCTTGACCGGGGTGGCGGTGCGGTCGCTCCTGGCGGTGGTGGGGCCGTCGCCCGCCTGGGGGTCGTCGGCGTTGCGCGAGCTGCCGAGACCGAAGACGATCAGCACCCCGACGACGATGACCGCGACCACCGCGACCAGGCCCGCCAGCCGCAGCCAGACCGAGCCCGGGCGGTCGCCGCGGGCCGGAGGGGTCGACCCCGTGCCGCGCAGCGCGTCGGGCCCCCAGGGCACGGGGCCCGAGGCGGGCGGGGACGGGCGCGAGGCCCGCACGGTGTCCTCCTCGCCCCCGGGGACAGGGAGAGGCAGGGGGGCGGCCACGGTGGCGTGGTCGTCCGCCGCGCCGGCCCAGGCCGCCGCCGGACGCCGCTGCGAGTCCTCGCGCCGGGGCCGGGCCTCGGGCTGGGCCAGGGGGCTCGCCTGGGTCGCCTCCGGGTCGGCCGGAGCCGCGGCCCGGTCGCTCCCGGCGACGGGGTCGGCCGCGGGGTCGGCCTCGTCGTCGGCGTCGTAGGAGCCGAGGCTCTGCGGCCCGGAGGTCCCGGGCGCCCGCGCGGGGTCGACGTAGGCCGTCGGGCCGGCGTAGGCGGTGCCGGGGGTGACCACCGACCCGCCGCCGTCGCCGAGCCAGCGGCTGAGCGCCTCGACGACCGCCGAGGCGGACTCGAACCGGGGGTCCTCGGTCCTCCGGCCCCGGGCGGGGCCGGCGAGGATCTGGCCGCACAGCGTGTCGAGGGCCTTGGGGACGCCGGCCTTGACCTGGCGCGGACGCAGCAGGCGGCCGTGGTCGCGGGGAGCGGCCGGGACGACGGAGTCGGGGTAGCCGGGCCACTTCCCGACCAGGCAGGCGTAGAGCAGGGCGCCCAGGTTGGTCACGTCGGACTCGTGCTCCGACGGCGGCGCAGAGCCGTCGGGCGCGGACTCCGGCCGGCCGTGGAGGACGCCGCTGACCACGAAGCCGATCAGCTTGACCGAGCCGGCCTCGGTGATGAGGACGTTCTCCGGCACCAGGCGCCCGTGGGCGACGCCGCTGCCGTGGCCGACCACGATCGCCTCGGCGACCTCGCGGACGAGCCACACCGCTCGACGGGGGTCGAGCACTCCCTGCTCGTTGATGATGCGGTCGAGGGAGAGCCCGGTGCCGTACTCGTGGACCACGAAGACCAGGTCGTCCTGCTCCACGGCGTCGAGCACGCGCAGCAGGCGGGCGTCGGAGACCAGGGCGGAGGTGCGGGCGGCGGTCAGCAGCGCAGGGGCGCGGGGGTCGTCGGCAGGGACGACGTGCACCGCGACGTCACGGGCGAGCGTGAGGTCGCGGGCACGCCAGAACCTCGCTCCGGAGGTGTCCTCCAAGAGGTCCTCCAGGCGGAACCGGTCGGCGACCACGCTGCCCGGTCCGACGTCGCTGTGCGGCACCTGACTCCCTGTTCCCGACCGTTGCCGATCGATCTGCTCCTCTCAAGAGTAGGCAGGTGACCGGTCCAGCAAACCCGTGAGGACGCGCACGTTCGGACCACCCCGCTGGGGTGGTTTCGGATGGTTCGTCCCCTTGGGCACGAATCACGCCCGGAGGGCTGGTCTCACCGGCGCAGGCGCGAGGTGACCAGGCCGACCACCTCGGTGACCTCGGTGATGCGCATCACCCGGGCCGCGAGCAGCAGCAGCGCCAGGTCGGCGACGCCGGACCCGGCCAGCAGCGTGAGCGCCTGGACCTTGCCGTCCCCGAGCGGCCAGACCGCCAGCAGCACCTCACGGAAGCCCCACGCGCCGGCGGCCGCCACCCCGGACGCGATGAGCATGCGGACCGCGAAGCGCACGAGCACGGGCGTCTCGAGGCCACCCAGCACCGAGCGGAGGAGGAGGTAGGAGCAGACCGCGCCGACGGCGTACGACCCGGCGTAGGCGACGACGAGCCCGGGCGCGGTGTGCTGGGGGTCGACGTGCGAGGTGACCAGGACCGCGAGGGCGATGTTGGTCGCGGCGATCACGCACTGCACCCAGAAGACCGTGCGGGTGCGCTCGATGGCGTAGAACCCGCGGAGCATCAGGTAGTGGACGGTGAAGAAGACCAGGCCGGGGGCGAAGAGGGCGAGCGAGACCGCGAAGTCGGCGTAGGTGCGGCTCGCCGCGCCGTAGCGGAACACCACATTGGCCAGGGGCAGCGCGATCGCCGGCAGCAGGAGCGCGAACGGGAGGATCAGCGCGAGCGCCGTGCGGGTGGTCGCGGCGACCTGGGCGGCCAGGCGGGGCAGGTCGTCGTCGGCGGCCGCCCGCGAGAGCCGCGGCAGGACCGCGGTCGCGAGCGACACCGTCGCGATCGAGTGGGGCACCATCACCAGCAGGAAGGCCCCGGAGTAGATCGTGTAGCCCGTGCCGCTCGAGGCCGACGACTGGCCGCACGCCAGCGCCGCCTCGGCCGTGCCGCTGGAGGCCAGGCGCACGACGACGGTGTAGGCGACCTGGTTGACGATCACGAACGCGACCGTCCAGACCCCCAGGCGCAGCGTGTGCCCGAGCCCGCTGCCGCGGAAGTCGAAGCGGGGGCGGAACGACACCCCGGCGGCCCGCAGGTAGGGCAGGAGCACGAGGAGCTGCACGGCGATGCCGACCGTCGAGCCCAGGCCCAGCAGCCACTCCTGGCCGGCGGTGTAGCCGCCGCACAGCTCGTCGCCCGAGGCTGGGCCGAACAGCACCAGGTAGGCCGCGAGGACCGCCACGGCGATCACGTTGTTGGCGATCGGCGCCCACATCATCGGCCCGAACCGGTCGCGGGCGTTGAGGACCTGGCCGACCAGCACGAACATCCCGTAGAAGAAGACCTGGGGCAGGCACAGCCGCGCGAACGCGATGACCGACTCGCGCTGGGCGGTGAACGGCTCGGTGAAGAACGCCCCGTCGAGGTAGAGCCGCATCAGCCACGGTGCCCCGATCACCAGCAGCGCGGTGACCCCGGCGAGGAACAGGCCGGCCAGGGTGATGATGCGGTCGGTGTAGGCCGCGCCCCCGTCCTCGTCGTGCTTCATCGCGCGGACCAGCTGGGGGACGAGCACCGCGTTGAACACCCCGCCCGCCAGCAGGATGTAGAGCATGTTGGGCACCGTGTTGGCGATCGTGAAGACGTCTGCGTGCAGCTGGGTGCCCAGCGCGGCGGCGAGGAGGGTCGAGCGGAGGAAGCCGCTGAACCGCGACACCACGGTGCCCGCGGCCATCACCGCGCTGGAGCCCAGGACCGAGGTCTCCTTCTGGGTCTCGCTCACGCGCGCCTCCTCAGCACCGGTCCGGGGGTACGGCGGCGCCGGCGGACCCGGCGCACGATGCGGACCACGATCGCGGCCAGGAACACCGCTCCGGCCACGCCCATGACGACCCACACCACCAGCCCGACCTTGCTGGTCCGCACGGGGACCTGCGGGCCGTCGTACAGCTTCTCGCCGTTGTCGGTGACCAGGTCGAGGTCGACGGTGTGGACCCCGATGCGGGTGGAGCGGATGCGCATCTTGAAGGGCCGGCGGGTGCCCGGCGCGAGGTCGGCGGCCGGGTCCGCGGAGACCTCCAGCCCGGGGCCGTCGACCCGGGCACGCAGCGCCACGCGGACCCGCTGGTCGAGGTTGTTGGTGACCGGGACCAGGAAGCTGCCCTCCTCGCTGGAGGAGATCACGAACGGCGGCGCGGCCACCCGGACCTGGCGCAGCCAGTGGTCGACCCGGGCCTCGATGGCGCTCAGGCGGCGGTCGGCGGGTGCCGGGCGCCTGCGGGAGAAGTAGGAGGCCGAGAGCAGCGCCTGACGGCCGATCCGGGGACCCGTGGCGTCGTCGTCGACGAGCGTGTCGTCGAGCAGCGCGCCGGCGTGGGTGGTGTCCCGCGCGTGCTCGACGATCCGGACCGGGAGCTCCGCACGCCGCCGGCCCGGGGGGTAGAGGAAGTCGCGGTCGTCCGGCTGCGGGGTGGCGTCGGTGACCGACGCCGCCACGTCGCCCAGGCCGGTCGCCGCGATCCACGGGACGTCGAGGCCGGCGAAGAACGCGCTGCGCTGCCAGGCCGGGCCCGGGTCCCAGCCGGAGGGCAGCATCGCCACCAGCGGCCGGTCGTCGCCGGTCAGGGAGCGCACCGCGGTGACCGCGAGCAGCCGCTGGCGCAGGCCGAGCGCGGTGGAGGCGGTGGGGTCGACCCCGGCCGCCTCGGCGGCGTCGGCGTCCGGACGCAGCGTGTCGCGGGAGAACAGCACCACCGGGCGGTCGCCGCGGCGGTAGACGGTCCCGTCCAGCGTCGGCAGGACCGCGTCGCTCAGCACCGCCGGCACCGTCGGGGGGACCCGGTCGAGCATCCAGCCCTTGAGGGCGCCGTTGACCGGGGCGACCAGGGGGCGGGCGCTCACCGTGTAGTGCGCGAGCGTGTCGAGCCCGGTGCGGACGGACCGGTCGATGGTGGTGGTGTCCCCGGCGCGCGCGGCCGCGGCGACGTCGAGGTCGCCGTACGGGACGCTGAAGGTGGGGTGCAGCGCAGCCTGGTCCCGCAGACCGTCGAGCCACGCCGCGGCGTCGGCCCGGCCCTGGGCGGCGACGGCGTCCGGACCGGTGGTGGGGGAGGCCGACCCGTCGGAGGAGGGGCTCGCCGGGCTCTCGGCGGTCTCCGCGGTCTCGGGGGCCCCGGACGCCTCCGGGGAGCCGCTCGCCCCCTGGTCGCCCGAGGTGCCGCCGTCGGTGACGTCGTCGACGCCGTCGTAGGCGCGGCCACCGAGCTCGGTGCGCGGGTTGCCCTCGGCGACCGTGCCGGCTGCCTCGACGACCGCGGGGTCCAGGACCCAGCTGAGCGGGAAGCCGGCGGTGGTGTCGCTCAGGGCCAGCAGGCGGCCGAGGCGGCCGTCGGGCGCGAGGGTGCGGCGCCAGCCGCGCAGGAACTCCAGCTCGCCGGTGGGGGCGCGCACCACGTGGTTGCGCAGCTGCATGACCAGCGCCAGGGGTGTCGGGTCGGGGCTGGACCCGGGGGTGGTCGGCAGCTGGGTGAGGAACGTGCGGGCGCGGCCGTCCGCGCCCGCCACGCGGCCGAGGCCCTCCTCGCTGCCGAGCGCGTGGACCCCGATCCGGTAGACCCCGGGCGTCTCCGGCAGGCCGAGGCGGTCGCGCGGGACGACCAGGCGGAACGCGGCGGACCCACCGGGTGGCAGATCGGGCAGGTCGACGAAGAGCCCCGGGTCGACCAGTCGGCCGAAGTCGGACTCGCGCCCGGCCGGCTCGGCCTGCGCCGCGGCGAGGGCCTCCGGGGTCGTCAGGGGGTCCGGCGAGACCGCGAGGTAGGCCTGGAGCTCGGTCCAGGTCGAGGTGGTCCGGTTGGTGACCGTGCCGGACACGCGCAGCGCCCCGCGACGGGGGAGGACGGCCGGCTGGATCGACTCCAGGCGCACCTCGAGCGGCGGCCGGTCGGCGGTGGCGGGCTCGGGCCCCTCGCCGGGGTCGGCCGGGCTCGCGCTCGGGTCACCCGTCGAGCCGGGGGAGCCGGGGGTGGCCGTGGGGGTCCCCGAGGTGGCCGGGCCGGTGGCCGGGCCGGGCGTCGGTGCCGGCGTGGCGGACGGTGCCGCCCGGGCGTCCGGGGCCGCGACCGGGCCGGCGAGGGCGGTGAGCGAGGCCAGGACGCCCGCGGCGAGGAGCAGCGGGAGTCGGGGCCGGGTCACCGCGCAAGGCTATCGACGGCCCACCCCGAGGGCGGGACGCACACGGGGAGGACGGCCTCCTAGAGTTCGGTGGGTGTCGGGCCGAGAGCTGAGCGTCGTCGAGATCCAGGAGCGCGTCCGCGCCGAGCTGGGCCGTCTCGCCGACGTCGTGGAGCCGCTGGGCAGCCTGTTCGCCGAGGCCGGCGAGGAGATCTCGCTGGTCGGAGGACCGGTCCGCGACATCATGCTCGGCCGGCTGCAGCAGGACCTCGACCTCACCACCTCCGCCCGCCCCGACGTCACCGAGCGCCTCCTCAGGGACTGGGCCGGCACGACGTGGGACATGGGGCGCGCCTTCGGCACGATCGGCTGCCGCAAGGGTCCGTGGACGATCGAGGTGACCACCTACCGCGCCGACGACTACGCCCCCGACTCGCGCAAGCCCGCGGTCGCGTTCGGCGACTCGCTGACCGGCGACCTGCGCCGGCGGGACTTCAGCGTCAACTCGATGGCGCTGCGGCTCGTGCCGGGCGAGGTCGACGCCGAGCTGGTCGACCCGTACGGCGGCCTGGTCGACCTCGCGCACCGCACGCTCCGCACCCCGGGGCCGGCCGAGATGTCGTTCTCCGACGACCCGCTGCGGATGATGCGTGCGGCCCGCTTCGCCGCCCAGCTGGGCTTCGAGGTGGCGCCCGAGGTGGTCGAGGCGATGACCGCGATGTCCGACCGGATCGAGATCGTCTCGGCCGAGCGGGTGCGGGACGAGCTGGTCAAGCTGGTGTGCGCCCCCGAGCCGCGCCGCGGGCTGCGGCTCCTGGTCGAGTCGGGGCTGGCCGAGCGGGTCCTGCCCGAGCTGCCCGCCCTCGCGCTCGAGCGCGACGAGCACCACCGTCACAAGGACGTCTACGAGCACACCCTCACCGTGCTCGACCAGGCGATCGCCCTGGAGGACCGGCTGCCGGGGGGCGGCCCGGACTTCGTGGCCCGCTTCGCCGCCCTCATGCACGACGTCGGCAAGCCCCGCACGCGCCGGTTCACCGACGACGGCACGGTCACCTTCCACCACCACGACGTGGTGGGCGCCAAGCTGACCCGCAAGCGGATGCGGGAGCTGCGCTTCCCCACCGACGTGACCGACGCGGTGTCACACCTGGTCGAGCTGCACCTGCGGTTCCACGGCTACGGCAGCGGCGAGTGGACCGACTCCGCGGTGCGGCGCTACGTCCGCGACGCCGGTCCCGAGCTCGACCGGCTGCACGTGCTCACCCGCGCCGACTGCACGACCCGCAACCGGCGCAAGGCCGAGCGGCTGCGCCGCACCTACGACGAGCTCGAGGAGCGCATCGCCCGGCTGCGCGAGCAGGAGCAGCTGGAGTCGATCCGCCCCGACCTCGACGGCAACCGGATCATGCAGGTGCTCGGCATCGGCCCGGGCCCCGAGGTCGGCCGGGCCTACCGCTGGCTGCTCGACCTGCGCCTGGAGAACGGCCCGATGGAGGCCGCCGAGGCCGAGGCCGCCCTGAAGGACTGGTGGGCCACCCAGCGCTAGATTCTGCCCATGCAGAGTGAGCTCTTCGCCCAGTCCAACCTCGAGGTGCAGGCCCAGCAGCGCTTCGCCCTCCAGAACCCCCAGATGCTGCGCGTCGCCCTCGGGCCCGACGTGCTGTCGGTCAAGGGCGCGATGGTCGCCTACCAGGGTCAGATCCGCTTCGACCACGAGAAGGCCGGCAGCATGGGCAAGCTGCTCAAGAAGGTGCTGACCGCCGAGGACGTCCCGCTCATGCGGGTCAGCGGGCAGGGCGAGGTCTTCTTCGCCAGCGAGGCGGGCTACGTCTTCCTGGTCGAGCTGGCCGGCGACGGCATCAGCGTCAACGGGCGCAACCTCCTCGCCTTCGACGCGGCCCTGCAGTGGGACATCAACCGGGTCAAGGGCGCCGGGATCATGGCCGGCGGGCTGTTCAACACCACCGTCCAGGGCACGGGCACCGTCGCGCTCCACACCGTCGGCTCGCCGGTGGTGCTCGACTGCTCCCAGCAGCCGACGTACGTCGACGTGCAGGCCGCGGTCGCGTGGTCCTCGAACCTCGTGCCCGCCGTGGTGAGCAGCATGAACATGAAGTCGATGCTGCGCGGCGGCACCGGCGAGGCGTTCCAGTACTCCTTCCACGGCCCCGGCTTCGTGGTCGTGCAGCCCAGCGAGTGGGCGCCCGTCCAGCAGCAGTCCGGTGGGGGTGGCGGCGGTCTCGTCGGCAACCTGCTCAACGGCTGAGGGGCGCGCGATGGCCTCGGGCATGACCGTGACCAACGAGCACCGGGTGCGCGCCTCGCTGCCGCAGACGTTCGCCTACGTCGACGACCACACCCGGGTCCCGGAGTGGATGTTCGGGGTGGAGACGTTCGAGCCGGTCGGGGAGCGGGACCACGGGCTCGGCGCCGTCTTCGACGTGGTGATGCACGTCGGCGTGCCGATCCGCACCCGGCTGGAGGTGGTGGCGTGGGAGCAGGACGCGCTGCTCGAGTTCCGCTCGGTCAAGGGGTTCTCGACCGACTCCCGGTGGACCTTCGAGGCGCTCGGTGACGACGAGACGCTCGTGACCTCCCAGATCACCTACCGGCTGCCCTTCGGCCCGGCCGGGCGCGTGATGGGCAAGGTGATGGAGCCGGCGGTGGCCCGGGCCTCGGAGCGCTCGTCGACCGCGCTGGTGCGCCGGGTCGAGGAGTCCGCGGCCCGCGGCCCGTCGACCGGCTGACCTCCACGGGACTGGTCCGGTCCGGGTGGTATCTCCCCCGGACCGGCGCGCTCCTCCTCCCACACCGGCGCCGGATCCCAGGCGGCGCCCCGGCCCAGGAGGACCGTCATGGCCCGTCCCACCAGCTCGTCCCGCACCCCCCGTGTCCGCCGGCGCCGGGTCCGCAGCGTCGCGGCCCCGTCCGCCGGCGTCCTCGTCGCCGGCGTGCTCGCCTCCGGCCTCGGGGGCGCCGCCACCGTCACCACGCTCGGCCTGAGCATGGCGACCGCGCGCGGGGCCGACCTCCCGCGCGTCTCCCAGGAGGCGCCGTACTTCCAGGTGACCGCGGAGGGCCTCGACGCCGAGCAGGCCAAGGCCCTGGCCGAGCGCGCCGGCATCCGCAACGCGCTCCGGCGTGACGGCACCTTCTCGTTCGTCAACGCGGCGTCCTTCGGCCGGGTGCCGATGCTCACCGGCGCCAAGGGCACCGACGAGGACGGCCGTCCCACCGTGGCCCGCCGCCTCGACCTCGAGCGGCTCAAGGCGTTGAGGCCGCTCAACGAGGACAAGGCGGTGAGCCGGGCCTACGACCTGCTGCCGCTGCCGAAGGGCTTCGAGACCTCGGCCCACCCCAGCCACACCCGGCTGACGCTCGCGGGCGTGCGCGGCCGGACCTTGGCGACCTACGACCTCGACACGACGGTCAACCTCGACTACCGGCTCGGGGACGTCCCGGTCACCGGGCCGGGGATGCGCACGAGCGTCACCTTCGGCCCCAAGGGCGGGGTGCAGGGGCTCACGCTCGCCACGCGGTCGGTGGAGAAGGCGGGCTACGTCGGGATCATCGGCCCCGACGCCGCGCAGGAGCAGTGCCGGTCGATGTACGGCGCGAACACCCCGCTCGGCGACCCGCAGCTGGTCTACTACGCGCCGCGGCTCACCGGGGCCGGCAAGGGCACCGTGTCCTACCTCCTGCCGCACTGGGCGTGCGAGGTGCAGCAGCGCGACGGCAAGGGCGTCGAGCCCGGCAAGCTCGTGCCCGCGGCGCCCTCGCTCACCCCGGCCGCCGACCTGCTGGTCGCTCGCGACGGCACCGCGATGACCGGTCGCCTCGAGCTCACCGGCGGCCAGGAGCCGTTCAAGGTGCAGTGGTCCTCCTCGACCCGCGGGATCCTCAAGGGCAGCCCCGAGGGCGTGGAGTACGCCGCCGCGGCCCGCGGCCGCAAGGCCGTCCCCGAGACGCTGACCGCCACCGTCACCGACGCCAACGGCATCACCACCGAGGTCTCGGGCGTGCTCGGCGCGACCGGCGGCCAGGTCGAGGCGCAGGGGTACGGCGGCCAGGGTGGCGAGCTGGCCTCCGTCGGCATCGAGAACACCGTCGACGAGTGGCAGTGCGCCCAGGACTCCGCGGCCGGCTTCCGGTCGGTGATGCAGAGCAAGGGCCACACCGTGAGGTTCGACTGGCGTGGGATGAACGCCTGGGAGCAGGACTTCAAGAAGACCTCGGCCGGCGGCTCCGACTCGTCGTACGTCGACGCGGTCGACGCCCAGTGGTACACCGGCCACGGCAGCGCAGGCGGCATCACCTTCAAGAACACCGCGCACCAGGACGGCTCGATCACCCCGTCGGACGCCCGGTGGGGTGACAACGACAACCTGGAGTGGATGCAGCTGGAGTCGTGCGAGGTGCTGCGCGACACCACCGGGACCAACGACTACTTCGCCCGCTGGGCGCCGGCCTTCGACGGCCTGCACCTGCTCAACGGCTTCGACACCCTCGCCCAGTGCGTCAACGGCGGCACCGGCCGGCGGTTCGCGGAGTACCTCTTCCCCCGGACCTTCCTGTTCTGGACCTCGCCCGCGCTCACCGTCCAGCAGGCCTGGCGCCAGATGGCCACCGACCTCGAGCCCTCGGGCCGGGTGTGGCGCTCGATCAGCCCGGCACGCTCGGGCTGGGTGACCAACCTGGACGACAAGTTCTGGGGTCAGGGCAACGTCGGTCCGGACATCCCGAAGAGCCAGCTCATCGGCTACGTCGCGATCAGCGGCACGGTCTGACCCCGCTCGGCCCGGCAGAGCCCCTCCCCGTCCCCCGCGTGGGGGCGGGGAGGGGCCGTGTTCCACGTGGAACGCCCGCCGGACCCGGCTCAGCCGCGCGGCCGCCGCGGACCGCCGACCCGGAGGCCCGCGACCAGCGCGACCAGCAGCGCGGCGGCGAGCAGCGGGCCCGTGGTGGGCACGCCCCGGTCGTCGGCGGCCGCGGCGACCGAGACCGCCGCGGTCACGACGGCGACGTTGAACGCCAGGTCGTAGAGCGAGAACACCCGCCCCCGGAAGTCGTCGTCGACGTGCTCCTGCACGAGGGCGTCGGCGCACACCTTGACGCCCTGGGCCGCCACGCCCCCGGCCAGTCCGAGGACGGCCCACCCGAGTTCGGTGCTCGGTGCCAGCCCCGCAGCCAGGAGGACGCCCGCGGCCAGGACGACCGCGAGCCGCACCACCGCCGCCCGGCCGAGCCGGCGGGCGAGCCAGGGCGCCAGCACCGCCGCGGCGAGGAACCCGACGGCCGTCGCGCCGGTGAACCGTGCCACGGCGGCGAGTGCCTGGTCGGCGTCGCCGCGGAAGGTCGAGTTGCGCAGCGTCAGCACCGCCGAGACCGCGAGCAGGCCGAACCCCCACCGCACCACCGACGCGGTGACCAGCGCGCCCGCCGCGACCGGACGCTGCCGCAGGTGGCGCAGGGCGGCCACCAGCCCGGCGGCGACGTGCCGCGGCGAGGGAGGCACCACGCGGTGGTCCGGCCCGAGGGCGCGGCGGGCGGTGAGCAGCGCCGCGCCCGCCGCGAGGAGGTAGGCCGCCACGCCGGCCGCGACGACGAGCCCGTTGGCGACGGCCTCGCCGCGGTCGTCGAGCGCGGCCCGGAGCAGGCCGCCGAGACCCAGGCCCGCGACGAACGCCGCGGTCCCCAGCGTCGGGGTGAGCGCGTTGGCGGGCGTGAGGTCCTCCACCGGGACGGTGTGGGGCAGGGCCGCGGAGAGCCCGGACAGCAGGAAGCGGTTGACCCCGAGCGCGACCAGCACCGCGGCGTACACCCCGACCTCGGGGGCGTCGGACCCCACCAGCACCGCGACCACGAGGACGACCGCCGAGCGGACCAGGTTGCCGACCAGCAGCACCTGGCGCCGCGACCACCGGTCGAGCAGCACGCCGACGAACGGCCCGAGCACGGAGTAGGGCAGCAGCACGACAGCCGCCGCCGCGGCCAGCTCGACCGGGTCCGCCTGCCGGTCGCTGAACAGGGCGTACGACGCGAGCGCGGCCTGGGTGACCCCGTCACCGACCTGGCCGAGGAGCCGCACGAGGAGCAGCCGCACGAACGCCGGAGCCCGCCACCACACCGAGGTGGTGACGGGCTCCCCTGCGGACGGGCGCCTCATGTCCCGATCATGTCGGACCCGGCTCCCCCCGGCTCAGACCCGGACGAGCTCGGGCTCGGCGGGCCGCCCGTCCGACTGCCCGGCGGCCGGCTCCTCCGCGTGACGGATCCGGGGCAGGACCCGGTCCAGCCAGCGCGGCATCCACCAGTTGAGGTCGCCGAGCAGCGACATCGTCGCGGGCACGAGCACCATCCGGACCACGGTGGCGTCGAGGGCCACCGCGACGCCCATCCCGAGCCCGAGCTGCTTGACCACGGGGTCGGTCTCGGTGGCGAAGCCGAAGAAGACCGCGACCATGATCGCCGCCGCGCAGCTGATCACGCGGCCCGTGGCGGCCAGCCCGCGGACGACGGCGGCCCGGGCGTCGGCCCCGCCGTCGTACTCCTCGCGGATGCGGCCGAGCAGGAACACCTCGTAGTCCATCGACAGCCCGAACAGGATGGCGAACAGCAGGATCGGCATCCAGCTCGAGACCGGGGTGGAGTGGTCCAGGCCGAGGAGCTGGGCGCCCCAGCCCCACTGGAAGACCACGGTGAGCACGCCGTAGGCCGCGCTGATCGACAGCAGGTTCATCAGCGCCGCCTTGAGGGGCACGAGCACCGAGCGGAACATCATCGTGAGCAGCAGGAACGACATCCCCACGACGAACGCGATGACCACCCAGAGCCGGTCGGCCAGCATCTGGGAGATGTCCTCGTACATCGGCGTCAGCCCGGTGAGGTCGACGCCCGCCGGCAGGTCGGCGCGCACGTCGCGCACGAGGTCGCTGACCCGGGCGTCGGCGGGCCCGAAGACCGGCTCGGCGGAGACGAGGGTGAGCTCGCCGTCGCGGGAGGTGACCGGCGGGGCCACCACCGCGATCCGGTCGTCGGACTCCAGCGCGCGGACCGTCGCCGCGACCGCCGCCCGGGGCGAGACGACCGCGGCGTGGTCGACGACCGCGAGCATCGCGCCGTTGGCCCCGGGGCCGAACTCGTCGGCGACCAGGTCGTAGCCCTCGCGCAGCGTGGTGCCCTCGGCGTGCACGCTCATGTCGCTCGGCCAGGTGCGCATGTCCACCACCGGCGCGGCCAGGGCGAGCATGACGACCGCCGCACCCAGAGCCCACGGCAACGGCCGGCGCCCCACCCGCTGCGCCCACCGGGCGGTCAGCGGCTCGCGCCCCGGTCGGCGCGGGCGTCGCGTCGCCCGGCGCTCGGCGCGGGCCAGGATGCGACGTCCACCCAGGCGGCACAGCGCGGGCACCAGGGTGAGCGAGACCAGGGCGACGGCGGCGACCGAGATCGCGGTGACCAGCCCGAAGGCGGAGTACGTCGGCAACCCGGCGAGCCCGAGGCCCAGCAGGGACACCAGCACCGTCGAGGCGGCGAACACCACCGAGCGGCCCGCGGTGGCCGTGGCCAGCCCGGCGGCGTGCCGGACCTCGACGCCCTCCCGCAGGTGCTCGGCGAATCGGACGACGAGCAGCAGCGCGTAGTCGATGCCGACCCCGAGCCCGACCATCGTGCCGATCATCGGGGCGCTCGGGCTGACGTCCATGGCCCCGGCGAGCAGCGTGGTGCCGAAGCCACCGAGCACGAGCCCGACGACCGCTGCGCCGATCGGGAGGCCGGCGGCGACCACCGACCCGAAGGCGAGCACCAGCACCAGCAGCGCGGCCGCGATGCCGATCAGCTCGCCGGTCCCCTTCATCGGCTCGGCGGACTGCTCGGCCATGGTGCCGTTGAGCTCCACCTGGAGCCCCGCGTCACGGGTAGGCTCGACGGCCTCCACGAGCGGCTCGCCCTTGCCCATCAGGTCGCGGTGGGTGACGGGCGCGTCGTACTCCACCGAGAGCAGGGCGGTGTCACCGTCGGCGCTGAGCCGCGGTGGTGACACCGACGCGGCGTGCGGCATCCGGCCCAGCCGCGCGGTGAGGTCGGCCAGCGCCGCCCGGCCGCTCGCGTCGGTGAGCACGCCCTGGTCGCGGTGGACCACGACCCGGGCGTCGGCGTTGGCGGCGTTCTCCCCGTGCCGGCGCAGGAGCTCGACGCCCTGCTGGGCGCGGGCACCCGGGACGTCCCAGTTCTCCTGGGTCTGACCGCCGTACGCCGACGCGACGCCGGCCGCGACGGCCAGTGCGATCACCCAGCCGAGCAGGACCCGCCACGGGTGGGCGGCGGAGGTGTGGCCGAGGCGGTGGAGCAGGGTTCGCATGTCGTTCTCCTGAGGTAGGTCGTCGTGCTGACCTGCTCAGGCTGCGAGAGGGCTCTTGAGACGCGCTTGAGCCCGGCTTGCGGCGGTCTGCAAGCCGGGCTCGTGAGCGGGTGCGGAGCGGTCAGGCCTCCTTGACCACCCGGGTGCCGGCGAGCTCGTCGGTCCACGGGCGGCGCGCGACCGTGTCCTTGTTGATCCCGACGGCGATGAGGATCACCGCCACGAGGGAGGCGAGGCTGCCGACGATGCCGAGGAACGGGATGATCCCGGCCAGCCCGAAGGCGATCCAGATGTTGCGCTTGACCGACTCCTGGACGGTCGGGTGGCCGCCGGAGGCGCCGACCACGCGCAGCTTCATCACCATCTTGCCGATCGTGCGCCCCTGGGAGGAGTCCATGAAGGCGAAGTAGCCCAGCGAGATCGCCACGTCGATGATCGAGATGAGCGCCGCGGCGGCGAAGCTGCCGCCGGTGGAGCCGATCATGCCGAACCCGTTGCCGGCGTCGAGGCCGATGATGCTCACCACCAGGATCGAGGCGATGATCGCGTTGACCACCCCCAGCAGGACGTGGTCGATCAGACGGGCGACGAAGCGGTCGAGCAGCTCGCCGGGGCGCTCGCCCGTGACGCTGCCGGCCGGGCCCGCACCCCAGCCGCCGGCGGTGCCGGGCGGGGGCGGCGGCTGCTCGCCGTACGACGGGGCAGTGGGGGGTGCGCTCGGCGGCGGCTGGTCGCCGTACGACGGCGGCGGCTGCTCGCCGTACGACGGCGGGGGCGGCGGGGGCGGCGGTGGCGGAGGCGCCTGGCCACCTCCCGGAGGGGTCGGGGTGCTCGGCGGGTTCTGGCGCGGCTCGGACGGCTGCCCGGGGCCGACGGGAGGCTGGCTCATGCGCCGAGGGTAGACCCGGCGGCGGCTCGCGGGAGCGCGACGGGCCGCGCACCCGCTGGGGGTGCGCGGCCCGTGCGACCGACCGAGAGGGGGGCTCAGCGCGTCAGCGCTCGACCTCGCCCTTGATGAACGCCTCCACCTGCGCGCGACCGAGGTCGTCGGGCATCTGGACCGGCGGGGACTTCATCAGGTAGGTCGAGGCCGACAGGATCGGGCCACCGATGCCGCGGTCCTTGGCGATCTTGCAGGCGCGGAGGGCGTCGATGATGATGCCGGCGCTGTTGGGGGAGTCCCAGACCTCGAGCTTGTACTCCAGGCTCAGCGGGACGTCACCGAACGCGCGACCCTCGAGGCGGACGTAGGCCCACTTGCGGTCGTCGAGCCACGCGACGTAGTCGGACGGGCCGATGTGCACATTGCGGTCGTGGGTCTTGTCGGCCAGCGAGCCGGTGAGGTTGGAGGTCACGGCCTGGGTCTTGGAGACCTTCTTGGACTCCAGGCGCTCGCGCTCGAGCATGTTCTTGAAGTCCATGTTGCCGCCGACGTTGAGCTGGTAGGTGCGGTCCAGCGTCACGCCGCGGTCCTCGAACAGCTTGGCCATCACGCGGTGGGTGATGGTCGCGCCGACCTGGGACTTGATGTCGTCGCCGACGATCGGGACGCCGGCGTCCTCGAACTTCTTGGCCCACTCCGGGTCGGAGGCGATGAACACCGGGAGCGCGTTGACGAAGCCGACCCCGGCGTCGATGGCGCACTGGGCGTAGAACTTGTCGGCCTCCTCGGAGCCCACCGGGAGGTAGGAGACGAGCACGTCGACCTCGGCGTCCTTGAGGACCTGGACGACGTCGACCGGCTCGGCGTCGGACTCGTCGATGGTCTGGCGGTAGTACTTGCCCAGGCCGTCGAGGGTCGGGCCGCGCTGCACGCTCACGCCGAGTGGCGGCACGTCGCAGATGCGGATGGTGTTGTTCTCGGAGGCGGTGATCGCCTCGGAGAGGTCGAAGCCGACCTTCTTGGCGTCGACGTCGAACGCGGCGACGAACTCGACGTCGGAGACGTGGTAGTCCCCGAACTTGACGTGCATCAGGCCCGGGACCGTGGTCTCCGGGTCCGCGTCGCGGTAGTAGTGGACGCCTTGGATCAGGGACGTGGCGCAGTTGCCCACGCCCACGATGGCGACTCGGACAGAACCCATGGGGCTCTCCTTGATCTCTTCTCGGTGTTACTCGGTCGGTGTCGGGTGGTCGGTGGTGGTGGGGGTCCGCCCCTCGCCGCGCTCGGCGGCGATGAGCTCGGAGAGCCACACCAGCTCGCGCTCCACGGACTCCACACCGTGGCGCTTGAGCTCGCGGGCGTAGGTGTCACGCCCGTGGCTGCGGTCGAGGTCCTGGCGCACCTGGGACAGGCGCTCCTCCAGGCGCGAGCGGCGGCCCTCGAGGACCCGCAGCCGGATGGCGCGGTCGGTGCGCCCGAAGAACGCGAACCGCACGTCGAAGTTGTCGTCCTCCCAGGTCGAGGGACCCGAGTCGGACATCAGCTTGGCGAAGCGCTCGTCACCGGCCGGGGTGAGCCGGTAGGTGATGCGCTGGCGGCGGCTCACCGTGCCCGGCGCGGCCGGCGGCAGGACGTCCTCGACGATGAGGCCGGCCTTGCTCAGCTTCTTGAGCGCGGGGTAGAGCGAGCCGTAGGACAGCACCCGGCCCCAGCCGAGGACCAGGTTGAGCTGCTTGCGCAGCTCGTAGCCGTGGAGCGGGTTCTCGTGGAGGAGGCCGAGCACGGCCAGCTCCAGCGTGTCGCCCCGACGAGCCACGGTGGTCCCCCTTCCGGCGGTTGTACGGTGTGCCTCGACGTGACGGCACGATCTATCGCGTGAACGTATCGTATCGATATATCGAAGTGAACCCAAACCTGTCCCGGGCGTGGCGATGACCACCTGGCCGAAACCGGCCGGGGGACCCTACTGACCCGTAGGCTCTGTGTCCGTGAGTGACAAGACGCCCAAGCGCGGGCCCGAGGCACGTTCGACCACCCGCACGTGGGTCAAGCGGGTGTTCCTGCTGCTGGCGACGGTGTTCGGCCTCGGCCTGGTGCTGTTCGCCTTCGCCTACGCCACGACCGACATCCCCGACCCCAACCAGGGGTTCGAGGCCCAGACCACCTACGTCTACTACGACGACGGCAAGAGCGTGCTGGGCAAGTTCGCCGAGCAGAACCGCACCACGATCCCGCTGGAGGACGTGCCGCAGCACGTCCAGGACGCGGTCATTGCCGCGGAGGACGCGACGTTCTACTCCAACAAGGGCATCGACCCCAAGGGCATCCTGCGCGCGGCGTTCAACAACGCCAAGGGCGGCAGCACCCAGGGCGCGTCGACGATCACCCAGCAGTACGTCAAGGTGCTCTACCTGACCCAGGAGCGCAGCTTCACCCGCAAGGCCAAGGAGGCGATCCTCAGCCTCAAGATCCACCGCCAGCTCTCCAAGGACGAGATCCTGGCCGGCTACCTCAACACGATCTACTTCGGTCGCGGCGCCTACGGCATCGAGGCGGCCTCCCGCGCGTACTTCGGCATCCCGGCCAAGAAGCTCGACGTCCGGCAGGGCGCCGCGCTCGCCGCGATGATCAACAACCCCAACAACCTCGACCCCGCCGAGGGCGAGGCCTCACGCTCGGCGCTGGAGTCTCGCTACACCTACGTCATCGACCGCATGTCCGAGCTGGGCTCGCTGCCCTCGGTCAAGGGCGACCCCTACCGGCTGCCCAAGTTCCCCAAGCGCAAGGTGGAGAACAGCAACGGCGGCCAGCGCGGCCACATCCTCAAGATGGTCCACGACGACCTGGTCAAGAACGGCTTCAGCGAGAGCGAGATCCTCACCGGTGGCCTGCGGGTCACCACCACGATCGACAAGAAGGTGCAGGCGGCCGTCGAGGCCGGCGTGCCGGAGGTGGCCCCCAAGCTCAAGGGCCTCCACCCCGCGGTCGCCTCGGTCGACCCCCGCACGGGGGCCCTGCGGGGGATCTACGCCGGGCAGGACTACCTCAAGAGCCAGCTCAACTGGGCCGTCGCCGGCGGGGCGCCGGGCTCGACGTTCAAGGCGTTCGCCCTGGCGACCGCGCTCGACTACGGCTACTCGCTCAAGAGCACGTTCGACGGCAACTCCCCGATCGAGGTCAACGGCACCGAGTTCAGCAACGAGGGCGAGGGCCTGGGGGAGAGCTACGGCTCCGCGATCAGTCTTCTCACCGCCACCGAGAAGTCGGTCAACACCGCCTACATCGACCTCGCCGACTCCATGGACAACGGGGTCAGCAAGATCAAGGAGCACGCGATCGCGATGGGCATCCCGCGCAACGCGCCCGGCCTCGACGACACCTTCAGCATCGTGCTCGGCTCGGCCACGGTGAGCCCGATCGACATGGCCAACGCCTACGGCACGATCGCCGACGGCGGCAAGGCCAAGAAGTGGTACGTCGTGCAGAAGGTCAAGACCCTCGACGGGTCGCGGCCCTACAAGCACAACGTGCGCACCACGGCGGCGATCTCGGAGGACGTCGCCGCCGACACCTCCTACGCGCTGCAGCAGGTGGCGATCGCCGGCACCGGCCAGAACGCCAACGTCATCGGCCGCCCGATCGCGGGCAAGACCGGCACCGCGACCACCGACGGCGGCCACGTGCGGTCCTCCTGGTTCGTCGGCTACACCCCGCAGCTCGCCACCGCGGTGATGTACGTCCGCGGCAACGGCAACCAGCCCCTCGACGGCTTCCTGTCCTCGTTCTTCGGCGCCGACTACCCCGCCCGCACGTGGGCGGCGGTCATGGGCAAGGCGCTCGAGGGCGAGGAGGAGATCCCCTTCCCGCCGCCGGCCAACCTCGAGCAGACCGCCGAGGGCCACGAGCCCTACACGCCGCCGCCGAGCCCGACCTACACCCCCTCGCCCACCAAGAGCCCGAGCAAGTCCCCGTCGTCGTCCCCGACGCCGACCGATGCTCCGAGCCCGTCCGGGCCGCCCTCGTCCACGCCGACGGCGACCCCGCCGGGTGGCGGCGGTGGCGGAGGGGCGACCGAGAGCCCCGCCGCCCAGAAGACGACGACGCCCGGCCAGTCCCCAGCGGGCCGCAGCCAGGAACCCGCGACGACCCGCCAGTCCGGCCGGCGCCGCCGTCGCGCCCCCGGCCGGCGGGCCGCCGCCGCATGACCCTCGCATGAGGCGGGAGGTGGCCGGCGTCGTCGCGCCGACCCTCGAGGACCCGACGGCCCGGGAGGCCAGCGCGGTCCTCGGCGGTCCCGCCGGGCGCCGCTCGGCCGGTCACCCGTGGTGGACGCCGATCCGTGTCGTCCTGGCGCTGGCGTGCGTGACCTGGCTGCTCGCGATCGGCCAGAAGGCCCCGTGCGACGTCGGCAAGTGGAACGGCACCGACCAGCGCTACCGCCTGATGTGCTACTCCGACATCCCCTACCTCTACGCCGGGCGGGGGTTCGCCGAGCGGTGGGTGCCCTTCACCGACAACGGCGGGCGCTACATGTACCTCGAGTACCCCGTCCTCACCGGCTACTTCGCCTACGGCGCCGCGATCGTCACCCAGGCGGTCGTGCCGGGCGAGGTCGACGTCGCCACCCGCCGTACGGTCCCGGTCGACCAGGTGGGCAACCTGCCCAGCGTCTACCAGGAGCGGCTGGACTACTTCCGCGTCACCGCGGTCCTGCTCGCGCCCTTCGCGCTGCTCGCGGCGTTCTTCCTCGCCGGCGCGCACCGGCGCAGGCCCTGGGACGCGCTGCCCTACGTCCTGGCCCCCACGCTGGTGGCGGCGGGGCTGATCAACTGGGACATCATCCCGGTGGCGCTGCTGGCCGGCGGCTTCTGGGCGTGGGCACGCGGCCGGCCGATCCTCTCCGGGGTGCTGATCGGGCTGGGCACCGCCGCCAAGCTCTACCCGCTGTTCGTGCTCGGCGCCTTCCTGGTCGTCGCGCTCAGGCGCCGACAGCTGCGCGACCTCGGGCTCGTCGTGGTCGGTGCGGCCGGCGCGTGGCTGGCCACCAACCTGCCGGCCATGACCGACAACCTCGAGGGCTGGAAGGCCTTCTGGACCTTCAACTCCAGCCGCGGACCCGACCTCGGCTCGATCTGGCTGGCGTTCTCCCAGCACGGCCACGCCGCCTCGCCCCACACGATCAACCTCGTGTCGTGGCTGGTCTTCGGCGGCGGGTGCCTGGCGATCCTCGTGCTCGGCCTGCGCGCGCGGCACGTGCCGCGGATCGCCCAGCTGGCCTACCTGATCCTCATGGTGTTCCTGCTGGTCAACAAGGTCTACTCCCCGCAGTACGTCGTGTGGCTGCTCCCGGTGGCCGTCCTCGCGGTCCCGCGCTGGCGTCCGCTGCTGATCTGGCAGGCGGGCGAGCTGCTCTACTTCGCGGCCTGCTGGTGGATGATCGGCGGGCTCACCGCCTCGGCCACCGGCGGGGCACCCGACCCGCTCTACGCCGTGGCGATCGTGCTGCGCATGGCTGCCGAGCTCTCCCTCGGCGCCGTCGTCGTCCGCGACATCCTGCGCCCCCAGCACGACGTGGCCCGGGCGTTCCCCGACGACGACCCGATGTGCCCACCCCGGATGCTCCTCGCCACCTGACCCCGGGGCCGGGACGGCCGGACCGAGGCCTCAGACGAGGCTGATCTGGTCGAACGTGGTCGTGGTGAACCGCACCTGCACGTCGACCTCCTGGCCCACGACGGGCACGGGGGCGCCGGCGGGCAGGAAGAGCATCGAGGCCTGCATGTGGGGAGGCTCGGCGAACAGCCGCTGCTTGCCGCCGACGGTGAACGGCGAGCGCACGAACCCCGCCGCGTCGAGCCCGCCCTTGGCGACCCGGGCGGCGCGGTCGCGCATGGTCGCGCCGCCGGTCGGGGCCTCCAGGCCGATGCCGTGGGCGGTGCCGCCCGACACGATGAGCAGGTGGCCGTGCTTGGGGGCGCTGCGCCCGCGATAGCCGAACACGTCACCCCGCTCGACCTCGTGCACGTCGAGCACGGTCGCCTTGACCCGCAGGGCGCCCCGGTCGCCCAGCCACAGCCGGGTCCCGATGCGGGGCCGGACCTCGAAGTCGGGGTAGGACGCGGCCAGGGCGGCGAGCTCGCCGTCGGTGAGGTGCGAGACGTAGAGCCGCCGGGTGTCGATGCCCGAGGCGACCAGGTCGGTGATCGCCCGCTCGACCTCCCCGAGGTGCGACCCGTGCGACATCGGCAGGTGGAGCGCGAACCCCTCGACCGTGACGCCGGCGAGGTGGTCGGCCGCGGCGCGCAGCCCGGCCGGGGTGAAGCCGTGCCGCTTCATCGACGTCATCAGCTCGAGCACGACGCGCGCCCGGCCACCTGCGTCGGGGTCGGTGTCGCGCGAGGCGGTCGCCAGGCCGTCGAGGTCCTCGGTCCTGCCGACCGTGTGGACCAGGCGGCCGGAGTAGGACGCCCTCACCTCGAACGGTCGCCACGGCGTGAGCACGAGCACGTCGCCGCCGAAGTGCTCGAGCGCGGCCGGCACCTCGGCGTACGTCCCGACGGCGAGGGTGTCCGCGCCCAGGTCCTGGGCGAGCTCGGCGAGCCGGGGGACGCCGAAGCCGTAGCCGTTGCCCTTGGCGACCGGGACGAGGCCCGGCACCGTGGCCACGACGGAGTCGAGGTGGGCCTGCCAGCGCTCCTGGTCGACGTAGAGGGTGAGCACGCGATCAGCCCCTGCGCGCCAGGTAGAGGGTGAACGCCTTGTAGAGCGCGCGGTTGACCGGCAGGTCCCACTCCCCCGCGTGCTCCACGGCCTCGCCGCCGGTGCCGACCTTGAAGCGGATCAGGCCGACGTGCGAGTCGTCCTCGTCGAGGGTGTCGGTGATGCCGCGCAGGTCGTAGACGGTCGCGCCGGTGGCCAGCGCGTGCCGGATCATCGCCCACTGGGCGGCGTTGGAGCCGCGGACCTCGCGCTTGTCGGTCGACGAGGCGCCGTAGGAGTACCAGACGTGGGTGCCGACCTGGACGAGGATCGTCGCCGCGACCAGGTCACCCTCGTGCTCGGCGGTGAACAGCGCGATGCGGTCGGGGTCCTCGGCGCCGAGCGCGCGGAACATGGTCTGGAAGTAGGACAGCGGCCGGGGCGTGAAGTGGTCGCGCTCGGCGGTGTGGACGTAGAGGTCGTGGAACTCCTCCAGCCTCGGCGCCAGCTGGTCGGCGGGCACCCGCCCGGCGACGACGCCCTCCTTGGCGGCCTTCTTGATGTTGCGCCGCCACTGCTGGTTCATGCCCGCGAGTACGGCGTCCTCGTCCTTGCCGGCGAGCGGCACCTGGAAGTTGTACTGCGGCTGCCCGGCCGCGAAGCCGCCCTCGGCCTTCTGCTCGCGCCAGCCGAGCGTGCGCAGCGCCGAGACCACCCGGGCCCCCGCCGGCTCGCGGGTCAGCGGCGGCACCTGGTCGAGGGTGCGCACCGACTCGTCGGCCACCCCCGCCTTGATCGAGGCGGCGTCCCAGCGGCGCGTGACCACCGGCGGGCCCATGCGGATGCCGAACGCCCCCTGGCCCTTGAGGTGGCTCACCATCGGGTCGAGCCACACGGCCAGGTCCTCGGCCTCCCAGTCGATGACCGGTCCTTCGGGCAGGTAGGCGAGGTAGCGCTTGAGGCGGGGCACCTGGCGGTAGAGCACCAGCCCCGCCCCGACCACCTCCTCACCCCGGAACCACCCGACCGACTCACGCCTCCAGTCGCTCTTCACCTCTCCCCAGGCCGGCACCTGCAGGAAGCTCACGCTGTCCTGGGCCCGGACGAAGCCGAGGTGCTGGTCAGGGGTGATCGTGCGGACGGAGAGGGGGGAGGTCACGGGGGCGAGGCTACCGGTGTCGCGGGACCGCTCAGACGGCCTCGTCGGCGGCGGCCGCGGCGCCCGTGTCCCCCTCACCGACGTAGCGGCGCTGGGCCCAGTGGGCGACCGCGACGACGAGCACGTTGAGGAAGATGTAGATCGCCGCCATCACCAGGGCCGACTGGACCTGGTTGCGGCCCTCCTGGGCGATCTGCTTGAACACGATGGTGATGCCGGGAGCCAGGATGGCGTAGCCGAGGCTGGTGTCCTTGAGGCAGACCACGAACTGGCTGATCATCGCCGGCAGCATCACCTTGACCGCCTGCGGGAGCAGGACGATGCGGGTGACCTGCCCCTTGGTCATGCCGATGGCGTAGGCCGCCTCGGCCTGTCCCGTGGGCAGCGACTCGATGCCGGCCCGGACGATCTCGGCGAGCACGGCGCCGTTGTAGAGCGCCAGCCCGAGGACCAGCGACCAGATGTAGGCGACGCCGCCTCCGTAGCTGATCGAGTAGGCGATGTAGATGATCAGCAGCAGCAGGGGGACCGCGCGGAAGAACTCGACGAAGAGCCAGGCCGGCCAGCGCACCCACGAGCGGTCGGCCAGCTTGCCCACGCCGAGCACCACCCCGAGGGCGAGCGCGACGAGGATCGCGATCACGGCGGCCTTGACGGTGTTGAGGATGCCGTCGACGAGGATGATCCTGAGGTACTTCGGGGTGACGAAGTACTCCCACTTGGCGTACTCGAGCTGGTGGGTCCGGCTCATCTGCAGCAGGAACAGCGCGACCAGGCCGAGCAGCAGGAGCGCGGAGACGAGCGAGTAGGCGCGGTAGCGCCGCAGCGCCTTGGGACCCGGCGCGTCGTACAGGACGGTGGCGGAACGGTTGCTCATCGTGCGGTCCTCACTCGCCGCTCCAGCCGGTTGGAGCCGAAGCTGACCATCTCGACGATGATCACGTAGCCGATCGCGAACATCAGGAAGATCTGGTTGCGGGCCGAGACGTCGTTGTTGGTGAAGTAGCGCATCCGGAACGTGGCCTCGGCGATGCCGAAGACAGCCGCCACCGAGGTGTTCTTCACCAGGGCGATCTGCACGCTCGCCAGCGGGGGGATGGAGGCCCGGAACGCCTGCGGCAGCACGACGCTGCGCATCACCTGCCCGAAGTCCATGCCGACCGAGCGCGCGGCCTCCGCCTGGCCGAGCGGGACCGCGTTGATCCCGGAGCGCACCGCCTCGCACACGAACGACGAGGTGTAGACGCTGAGGGCGACCAGTCCCTGGGCGAAGTAGTTGCTCACCTCGAGCGGACCGAGGTGGAGGTCGGGGATGCCCCAGTCGATGTCAGGCAGCGCCACCGTCACCAGGATGAACATCACCAGCAGGGGGGTGTTGCGGACGAGGAGCACGTAGGCGGCCCCGGCCCTCGAGAGCACCGGCACGGGGCCGACCCGCATCGCGGCGAGCAACGTGCCGAGCAGCAGGCTCAGCAGCCCCGAGACCACGAACAGCAGGATCGTGAGCCAGAAGGCCTTGAGGACCAGGTCGAAGTTCGACCACACGGCGTCCACTCAGAGCACCGCCCTTTCGTTCGAGGGTGGCCGGGCGACCCCGGGACCGGGGCGACCCGGGCCGGAGCCCGGGTCACCGCACGGTCACGAGGTCACGAGGTCACGAGCAGGAGTCCATCTCCGGCGGCTCGGGGGTGTCCACGCCGGACTTGCCGAGCGTGGCCTCGAACGCCTTGGCCCAGGTCCCGTCGTCCTCGGCCTTCTTGAGGGTGTCGGTGATCCACTGGCACATCTCGGGGTACTTCTTGGAGTAGCCCACGCCGTAGCGCTCCTCGGAGAACGGGTCCCCGACGACCTCGAGCTTCTCGGGGTCCTCCGCGGCGTAGCCGAGGAGGATCGCGCCGTCGGTGGTCATCGAGTCGACCGAGCCGTTGAGCACCTGGTCGCGGCACTCCGAGTAGGTGTCGAAGCCGCGCGGCTTGGCGCCCTTCGCCTCCACGTTGTCCAGGGACGTCGACCCGGTGACCGAGCAGACCTCCTTGCCCTTGATGTCGGCGACGCTCTTGATGTCGCTGCCCTTCTTGACCAGCAGCTGCTGGCCGGTCACGTAGTACGGACCAGCCTGGCCGACGACCTTGCGGCGCTCGGGGGTGATCGAGTACGACGCGATGACCAGGTCGACCTCGCCCTTCTGCAGGAACGGCTCCCGGTTGTCGGAGATCGTCTCCTTCCAGGTGATGTCCTCGGGCTTGATGCCGAGCGACGCGGCGAGGATCTTGCCGATCTCCGGGTCGAAGCCCTTGGGCATGTCGTCGGTGGCGCCCTTGAAACCGATGCCGGGCTGGTCGAACTTCACCCCGATCGTGATCTTGCCGCTGTCGGCGAGGTCCTTCATGCGGGTGCCGTCGTCGAAGCTGGACGCCGCGTTGTCGTCCACCTTGACGTCGACGCCCCCGCCGCCGTCGCTGCCGGCGTTGCCGCACGAGGCGAGGGATACGGCGAACAGCGCCGCGGTCAGTGTGCTGAGGGTCCTGCTCAGTCTCATCTGCTTCTCCTTTGTCCTGTGCGGTGGTCGCACGGGTCGGGGTTCTGCTTCGGGCTGTGCTGGTGGGTCCCGGGTCTCGGGGTCTCTGGTCGCGCGTCAGTGGGTGATGATCTTGGACAGGAAGTCCTTGGCCCGGTCGGACCTCGGGTGGGTGAAGAACTCCTCGGGGGTGTTCTCCTCCACGATCGCGCCGTCGGCCATGAAGATCACCCGGTGGGCGGCGCCGCGGGCGAAGCCCATCTCGTGGGTGACCACGATCATCGTCATGCCCTGCTCGGCGAGCTCGACCATGACGTCGAGGACCTCCTTGATCATCTCGGGGTCCAGCGCGGAGGTCGGCTCGTCGAAGAGCATCACCTTGGGCTCCATCGCGAGCGCCCGGGCGATCGCGACCCGCTGCTGCTGGCCGCCGGAGAGCTGGGCGGGGTACTTCGCGGCCTGGTGGGCCACGCCGACGCGCTCGAGCAGCTCGGTGGCCCGCTTCTCCGCGGCCGCCCTGTCCTCGCCGCGGACCTTGATCGGGCCCAGGGTGACGTTCTCGAGGATGGTCTTGTGGGCGAAGAGGTTGAACGACTGGAAGACCATCCCGACCTCGGCCCGGAGCTGCGCGAGGGCCTTGCCCTCGGCCGGCAGCGGCTTGCCGTCGAGGGTGATCGTGCCGTCGTCGATGGTCTCCAGCCGGTTGATCGTGCGGCACAGCGTGGACTTGCCGGACCCCGAGGGACCGATCACCACGACGACCTCGCCGCGCCTGACCGTGAGGTCGATGTCCTGCAGCACGTGGAGGGACCCGAAGTGCTTGTTCACGCGGTCCAGCACGACGAGTGGCTCGCCCTTGCCGGCCTTGATCTCCTCGGCGCTGGTCGTCATACCGACCCAACCTAGGCCGAGGTCACCCGCTGTGACCACCGCCGAGGGACCGAGGTCCCGGCACTGTCACCGAATCGTTGCCGACCCGCCCGGAGGGAGGGGGGCCGGCTCAGAGGCGCTCGCGCAGCCACGCGAAGTCGGCGCCGTGCTCCTCCGGGCCGCCCGGGGTCTCGGCGATCACCGGTGCGCCGGCCGCCCTGATGAGCGCGACGAACGCGTCGTGGTCGACCCGCCCGGCGCCGTACGACGTGTGGCGGTCCGCGCCCGAGCCGAACTCGTCGCGGCTGTCGTTGGCGTGGACCAGGTCGATGCGCCCGGTGACCGCGAGCAGCTGCTCGACCGCGGTGTCGAGGGCGATGCCGCCGGCGTGGGCGTGGCAGGTGTCGAGGCAGAAGCCGACCATCTCGGCCTGGTCGGCCGCCTGGACCGCCTCGAAGACCCGGGCGATGCGCTCGGTGTGACGGGCCATCGCGTTGTCGCCGCCCGCGGTGTTCTCGATCAGCAGCGGGATCTTGAGGTCGGTGGCCTCGATCGCCTTGCGCCAGTTGTCGAAGCCCTTCGCAGGGTCGTCGGCCTTGTTGACGTGGCCGCCGTGCACGATCAGGCCCTTGGCGCCGATCTCGGCCGCGGCGTCCATGTGCTGCTGGAGCAGCTTGCGGCTGGGGATGCGGATGCGGTTGTTGGTCGTCGCCACGTTGACGATGTAGGGCGCGTGGACGTAGAGGTCGACGCCCGCCGCCTCGGCGTCGGCGCGCAGGCCGGCCGCGCCGCCGGCGTACCTGATCTCGGGGCCCTTGTAGCCCTGCGGGTCGCCGAGGAAGAACTGCACCAGGTCGGTGCCTCGGGCCTTGGCCTCCTGCACCGGGTCGGTCTGCTCGACGTGGGCGCCGATGCGCAGCGTCTCGGCGGTGAGGGGCGTGGGGGCGGGTGTGGTGCTCACGAGCCCAGGCTAGGTCGCGCCGCGGACGATTTCAGGAGCCGGGTCCCGCGCTGATAACCTGTCCCGTCCTCTGCGGAGGCGTCCCGACGACGCTGCTCCCCGCCGAGACATGCATCAGCCCTCCTGCCACGGATCGTCCGTGGCCGCCTTGAGTCCGAAGGAGGTGGAGACCGCTGTGCGCAAGTACGAAGTAATGGTCATCCTCGACCCCAGCCTCGACGAGCGAACCGTCGCCCCGTCCCTTGACACCTACCTCAACGTCGTCCGTCAGGACGGCGGGCAGGTGACCAACGTCGACGTGTGGGGCAAGCGTCGCCTGGCCTACGAGATCGCGAAGAACCCCGAGGGGATCTACGCCGTCATCGACCTCGAGGCCGAGCCGGCCACCGTCAAGGAGCTCGACCGTCAGCTCACGCTGAACGAGTCGGTGCTCCGCACCAAGGTGATCCGTCCCGACATCCGCTGATCCTGTGGACGACCCTCCCGCCGTGTCGGCGGTGAGGGTTAGGTTCACCGGGACGCCCGACGAGACGACACCCAGGAGACTTCATGGCAGGCGAGACCCCGATCACCGTGATCGGCAACCTGACCGCTGACCCGGAGCTGCGGTTCACCCCCTCCGGCGCCGCGGTCGCCAACTTCACCGTGGCCTCCACGCCGCGCACGTTCGACAAGAACACCAACGAGTGGAAGGACGGCGAGGCGCTGTTCCTCAACTGCTCGGTGTGGCGCCAGGCAGCGGAGAACGTCGCCGAGTCCCTGGTCCGCGGCAGCCGCGTCATCGTCTCCGGTCGCCTCAAGGCCCGCAGCTACGAGACCCGCGAGGGCGAGAAGCGCACGGTCTTCGAGATCGACGTCGACGAGATCGGCCCCTCCCTGAAGTACGCCACCGCCAAGGTCGCCAAGACCCAGCGCTCCGGCGGTCAGGGCGGCGGCTTCGGTGGCGGCCAGGGTGGCGGTGGCTACCAGGGCGGCCAGGGCGGCGGCACGCCGGGCGGCCAGGGCGGCGGAGGCTTCTCCGACGACCCGTGGGCGACCCCCGGCGTCTCCGGCGGCCAGCCCCAGGGGGGCGGCTCCGGCGGCCAGCCCCAGGGCGGCGGCTCGTGGGGCGGTCAGGGCGGCGGCCAGCCGGCCCAGGACCCGTGGGGCTCCCAGGGCGGCTCGTCCGACGAGCCCCCGTTCTGAGGCTCGGCCCCACCACGGCGGAGCGCCACTCAGCACGACCCAGCACGACCCAGCAGCACCAGCACGACCAACGACGCAATCCAGCAACCATTCCGGGGCACCCCGGGCTCACTGAAGGAGCACCACAATGGCCAAGCCGGTCCTGCGCAAGCCCAAGAAGAAGGTTTGCCAGTTCTGCAAGGACAAGACCACCTACGTCGACTACAAGGACACGGCGCTCCTGCGCAAGTTCATCTCCGACCGCGGCAAGATCCGCGCGCGTCGGGTGACGGGCAACTGCGTCCAGCACCAGCGCGACGTCGCCATCGCGGTCAAGAACGCCCGCGAGGTGGCGCTGCTGCCCTACACGTCGACCGCGCGCTGAGAGGGACGGACCAGATGAAGCTCATCCTGACCCAGGAGGTCACCGGCCTCGGTGCCCCCGGCGACGTCGTCGAGGTGAAGGACGGCTACGGCCGCAACTACCTCATCCCCCGCAACGTGGCGATCCGCTGGACGCGCGGCGGCGAGAAGCAGATCGAGTCGATCAAGGCCGCCCGCAGCTCGCGCGCGGTGCGCGACCTCGGCAAGGCGGAGGAGATCAAGTCCGCCCTCGAGCGGACCCCCGTCGACGTCCAGGTGCGGGCCGGGGAAGGTGGCCGCCTGTTCGGCGCCGTCACCGTCTCCGACATCGCCTCCGCGATCAACGCCGCCGTGGCCTCCGGCTCCGGCGACGTGGTCGACAAGCGCCGGATCCTGGTCGGCAACCCGATCAAGTCGCTCGGCGCCCACCAGGTCACCGTCAAGCTCCACGACGAGCTCGAGGCGACCGTCCAGCTCAACGTGGTCTCCGCCTGAGCGCTGTCGGTTTCACTAGGTACCTAGTGAGCTTGTCACTCCCCGAGCGAAACTTCGCTCGGGGAGTGCCAGTTTTGCCGCCGTACGCCGGGCGGCGGCTGCGGTACGCCGGCGCGCGCGGCCCGGCGGGTCAGCGGGCGTAGGGGCTGGTCAGCGTGAGGTGGACGCTCGGCCCCACCATCGCGACCAGGTCCTCGACGTCCATCGAGGCGACCGGCTCCATCCGGGTCACGTAGCGCAGCACCGCGACCCCGCCCAGCTGGGCGCAGGCGAGCTCGACGCGCGCAGTGACGTGGTCCACCCGGCGCGAGCGCATCAGCGGGGTGAAGACCATCCGGCTCAGGAACGCCACCAGGAGCCGCCCGCCCACGGCGCTGTCGGCACTGGAGCGCAGCACCTTCATCGTGCGGGCCCGGGTGCGGGGGTTCTCGCAGAGGGTGAAGAAGCGCCGGGCCACCCGCGAGCCGAGGTCGTCGGGACCGGCGTCAGGACCGGCGTCGCGACCGGCGCCGGGGCCGTCCTCAGGGGACTCGGGGACCTCGGGAGGCAGATCGTCGAGGGCCTGCTGCAGGGCCAGCTCGTCGAGCACCACGGTCTGCTCGAGGTCGAGCAGGCTCCGGACGCCGGCGTACGACGGCGGCGGGGTGAAGCGGTGCGGCGCGACCATCCCCGCAGTGTGACCGGCTGCGGGGCACGGGACCAGCCGGCACGCCTGGGATCCGTGCGGCGGGTGGGGTCGAGCCCGGGCCGGGTCAGCGGCGCCGGGAGAAGCCCAGCCCCTCGATGGTGACCGGCTTGCCGCTGAGCGTGACCACGGAGAAGCGCCCGCGGTGGGCCGTGGCCCACGACCCCACGGCGATGAGCTGGCGCTTGCGCCGCGCGCTCGCGGCCAGGGAGATCTTCCTGATCACCTTCTTGCCGTAGGTCACCTTGACCGAGCCGCAGCCGGGGCACCTCGTGGCGACCAGGACGACGGAGCGGGTGCCGGCGCGGGCGGCGCTGAGCGAGGCTCCCTTGCGCTTGGTCGTGGAGTAGCCGTTGAAGAAGTAGCCGAACTGCGTGCCCTTGGTCCAGCCGGAGCTCGCCCGCAGCTTGCTGCTGGGCACCGGCACGGTGAACCGGTTGACCGCCGGGGTCGGGTCGACGTTGCCGGCGAAGTCGACGCCGGCGACGGTGAAGGTCCAGTCACCGGCGCTCAGGCCCATGATCGTGGCCTGGGAGCCGTCGCACTGGCGGACGGTGCTGCCCAGGCGGCAGCGGGCGGTCTTGAGGGGCTCGTCGCCGGCGTACTCCTCGGCGACATAGGGGAACAGGTGCCAGCGCCTGGCCGCGCTGGTGAGGCGGGTCTGCGGCGGGGTGGTGTCGGTGGTCGGCTGCACGACCGTCCACGTGAGCTCGGTGGGGGTGGCCTGCTCGTTGCTCCCGTCGCCGCCGAGCGGGGTCGTCGCCGCGTCCTTCGCCTTGACCTGCAGCGTGTAGGTGCCGGTGGCGAGCTCGGTGAACGCGATGGTGCCGCGGGCGTAGGCGTAGGCGTTGCTCGGGTCGGGGTCGGTGCACTCCTGCCACGCCTGACCGCTGACCACGGTGTCGTTGCGCAGCAGCTGGCAGGTGAAGGTGACCTCGTCGTTGTCCTTGTCGCCGTCGACGTCGTCCTGGGGGTCGTCGGTCACGGTGCTCATGTAGAACTCCGCGTCACGAGCCGTCGTCTCCGGGGTCCGCGACAGGTCCTGGTAGCCGTGGTCGGCCTTGGCGCTGTAGATCCGCGCCTCCGGTGCCGTGCAGTCGGCCTGTCCCAGGGGCGCCGGGGTCTGGCAGTACAGCGACCCCGGGTCGGCGTACGACGGAGCGGCGGCCCCGGCGACGAGGAGGGCAGGAGTGAGGAGCCCCATCAGGGCGAGGACGGGACGGAGGCGACGTCGGGCCATGGATCAGCTCACTGGAGGTCGAGGTGGTGCGCGGAGCGCCGAGAAGCGCCTCCAGTGTGAGGGAGCAGGCGGGCTCACGCCCGGTGTTTGCCGCGATCCTCGGAGTCGGCGGCCTCACGGTCGGCGGAGCCGTCGCGGGAGCGCTCGGAGAGCCCGTCCTCCTCGGCGGCGGACCCCGCCGGGACGTAGGCGTCCTCGTCGGAGGCGCCGAACAGCACCAGCACCAGCGCGAGGTTGGCGGCGACCCCCGCGATGGTCGCGGGCAGCTGCAGCCAGTCCCACCCCAGCCCGTAGATCGCGACCGGGGCGAGCACCAGCACGGCGAAGGCCCAGCACAGGGCCCGGAAGCGCGCGGCGTGCTCGGGGATGGTGACGTCGATCAGGGAGTCGCAGAGCAGGAAGCAGAACGCGAGCACCGGGAGGCCGAAGAGCAGCTCCAGCCAGCCGTCGACGTGGGCCACCGAGCTCTCGGGCCAGGTGACCACGGACAGCGCGAGGCTGGTCCACGCCGCGAGCGAGACCTGGCGGTAGTCGGGCAGCTGCTCGCGGATCGCGGCCAGCGCGATGAGGACCAGGATCCAGCCGAAGGGATCGGCCACCCAGTCGGGGGTCGAGACGTCGACGAACACGATGACCAGCCCGAGTGCGAGGGTCTGCAGCTCCTTCACGCCCCCAGGGTGCCCGCCAGGACGTGATCCACACTCACGTCTCAGGGTGAGGGCGACCCTCCGGTGACCATCCAGGCGTCGCCACGGGAGCGGTGCAGGAGCAGCGCCGCGCGGCCTCCGATGAAGGTGAGCCCGAACGCCACCCAGACCGTGACGAGGCCGGTCGTGGAGGCCAGGAGCACGGCGGGGGCGGACAGCAGGAGGACCGCGGTGCCGGCCCACGCGAGGTAGCGCCCGTCGCCGGCCCCGATGAGGACCCCGTCGAGCACGAACACGATGCCGGCCAGGGGCTGGAAGACCGCGGCGGCCAGGAGGACGTGGCCGAGCAGCCGGACGACGGTCTCGTCGGTGGTGAACAGCGGCCCCAGCAGGGGCGCGGTCAGCGCCAGGAGGACCCCGGTCAGGACCCCGGACAGCGCACCGATGCGGATCATCCGGTCGGTCAGTGCCCGCGTGCCGCGTCGGTCACCTGCGCCCAGCGCCTCGCCGGTCATCGTCTGCGCGGCGATGGCCACGGCGTCCAGCGCGTAGGCGAGGAAGGTCCACACGCTCATCGCCAGCTGGTGGGTCGCGGTCGCGGTCGCCCCCTGCCGGGCGGCCGACCAGGTGGTCAGCAGGAGGACCGCTTGGAGGGTGAGCGTGCGGACGACCAGCGGGCCGCCGGCCCGCGCGGACCGTCGTACGCCGGGCAGGTGCGGGCGCAGCGACAGGCCGGACTCGTGGTGGCGGGCCCGGAGGACCACCACGGCCACGAGGTACGCCGCCATGCCGGTCTGGGCGAGCACGGTCCCGATCGCCGAGCCCGCCAGGCCGAGGCCGGCCGGGTAGACGAGGACCAGGTTGAGCACGACGTTGCCGAGGCTGCCGGCGACGGCGGCTCGCAGGGGGCTGCGGGCGTCGCTGAGCCCGCGCAGGACGCCCGTGGCGGCCAGGACCAGCAGCATCGGCGGTAGGCCGAGCCACGAGAGGCGCAGGTAGGTCACCGCGTGGTCGTGGACCGCGGGCGTGGCGTCGAAGGGGGCGATCAGCCAGGGGCTCACGGCCAGACCGACCGCGGCGCCGGCCACGCCGAGGCCGAGGGCCAGCCAGAGCCCGTCCACCCCCTGCTGGAGCGCCGCGCGCAGGTCGCCGGCCCCGACCTGCCGGGCCACCGACGCGGTGGTGCCGTAGGCCAGGAAGATGCTGAGGCCGACCGCGGCGCGCAGCAGGACGGCCGCGATGCCGAGCCCGGCCAGCTCGGGCGTCCCGAGGTGGCCCACGATGGCGGAGTCGGCCAGGAGGAACAGCGGCTCGACGACGAGGGCGAGGAAGGCCGGGAGCGCCAGGTGCACCAGGCGGGCCAGCACCTCGCGGTCGAGCGGATCTGGCCCGTTCGGGTCATGGGAGGGGTCGGAGCCGTCGTGGTATCGGGGCTGCCGCACCGGGGGAGCGTACCTGTGCAGAACTCGGTGCTCCTGTGGAGAGGGCCCTTACCAGATCCTCGCGAGACGCGCCCGGGGACGATCGTCCTGGTGAACGTCCGGTGTCCGGACCGGGGCCGAAAACTTTCGCCACTTTCTTTCCCTCACACCGGTGCCGCCGCATCACCGCAGGTCAGAGCGGGTGCGGGCGCGGAGAGCGCGCGCGACTCCACAGGTTGCTGAACAGGCTGTGCACAAGCACCGCGGCGTGTTCCACATGGGACCACCAGTTATGCACAGGGGGCTGTGGAGGACGGGGTGGAGAACGGACCCCTCGGGCCCGTACGGTCCTGCGCGGAGGGCCCGGCGGGCAACTGTCGGTGACCGGTGGGAGCCTGCCTCAGGAGTCACACCACAGGGGTCGAACAGAGGTCGCAAGTGAGCGAAGGGAGACTCAGGTGAGCGTGACCGACCAGTCGGGGCACTCCTCCGACCTGGACATGTGGGGCGGCCCGGACGTGCCGCCGCAGGGTGCGCAGGGAGGCTCGTCGGCGATGACCTACGACCGCATGCCGCCCCAGGACAACGACGCCGAGCAGTCGGTCATCGGCGCGATGCTGCTGTCCAAGGACGCGATCGCCGACGTGGTCGAGGTGCTGCGGGGCACCGACTTCTACAAGCCGGCCCACGAGACCATCTTCGACTCCGTCCTCGACCTCTACGGCCGGGGCGAGCCGGTCGACCCGGTGACGATCGCCGCCGAGCTGGGCCGCCGCGGTGAGCTCGTCCGCGCGGGCGGGGCGCCCTACCTCCACACGCTCACCGCCTCGGTGCCGATCGCGGCCAACGCCGGCTACTACGCCGAGATCGTGCGCGAGAAGGCCGTGCTCCGCCGGCTGGTCGGTGCGGGCACCCGCATCGTGCAGATGGGCTACGCCGGCGAGGGCGACGTCGACGACGTGGTCGACGCGGCGCAGCAGGAGGTCTACCAGGTCACCGAGAAGCGCACCTCGGAGGACTACGCCCCGCTGTCGGCGATCATGCAGGACACCCTCGACGAGATCGAGGCGATCTCCAACCGGGGCGGCGAGATGACCGGCGTCCCCACCGGCTTCACCGAGCTCGACGAGCTGACCAACGGCCTGCACGGCGGCCAGATGATCGTGGTCGCCGCGCGACCCGCGGTGGGCAAGGCGCTCGCCCTCGACACCCCGCTGGAGACGCCGACGGGCTGGACGACGATGGGCGAGGTGCGGGTCGGGGACCAGGTCCTCGGGTCCGACGGCGGGCCGACCGAGGTGGTGGCGGCGACGGGCGTGATGCGCGGGCGGCCGTGCTTCGCGGTGACCTTCTCCGACGGGGCGCTGATCGTCGCGGACTACCAGCACAACTGGGTCACCCGCAGCGGCTCCGGCCCCGACCGTCCCGCGCGCACGGTCACCACCGGCCAGATCGCGCGCACCGTCGCCGATGGTCACACCGTCGACCTGCCCGACGGCTCGCAGGTCAAGATCGAGTCGGTCGAGCCGATCGTCTCGGTGCCGGTGCGGTGCGTGCAGGTGGCCGCGGCGGACCACCTGTTCCTCGCCGGGCCGACCAGCATCCCGACGCACAACTCCACGCTGGCCCTCGACTTCTGCCGGGCCGCGAGCATCCACAACAACCTGGCTGCGGTCGTCTTCAGCCTGGAGATGACGCGCACCGAGATCACCATGCGGCTGCTCTCGGCCGAGGCCAAGATCCCGCTCAACCACATGCGCAACGGCCACATGACCGAGGAGGACTGGCACCGCCTGGCGCGCAAGATGTCGGAGGTCAACGCGGCGCCGCTGTTCATCGACGACTCGCCCAACATGACGATGATGGAGATCCGCGCCAAGGCGCGGCGGCTCAAGCAGCGCCACGACCTGCGACTGGTGGTCATCGACTACCTCCAGCTGATGAGCTCGGGCAAGAAAGTCGAGTCCCGCCAGCTCGAGGTCTCGGAGTTCTCCCGCCAGATCAAGCTGCTGGCCAAGGAGCTCGACGTCCCGGTGATCGCGCTCTCGCAGCTCAACCGTGGCTCGGAGCAGCGCGCGGACAAGAAGCCGATGATCTCCGACCTGCGCGAGTCGGGAAGCATCGAGCAGGACGCCGACATGGTGATCCTGCTGCACCGCGAGGACCTCTACGAGAAGGAGTCCCCGCGCCTGGGCGAGGCCGACCTGCTGGTGGCCAAGCACCGCAACGGCCCGACCCGTGACGTCACGGTGGCGTTCCAGGGCCACTACTCGCGGTTCGTCGACATGGCCCACGGCTGAGCGGGGGCGTCCATGACCAGCGACCTGCCCCGGCTCGAGACCGTCGACCTGCGCCGTGAGGGGCGGGTGCTCGTGGTGGGCCTGGCCCGGCCGGAGAAGCGCAACAGCTTCAACCGCCAGCTGCTGCGCGACCTGGCGCTGGCGTACGGCGTGATCGAGGACGACCCCGACGTGTGGTGCGGCCTCGTGCACGGCACGGGCGACCACCTCACCACCGGGCTCGACCTGGCCGACGTGGCGGAGTCGATGGCCTCGGGGGAGGGGCTCGTGCCCGAGCAGGGCCGCGACCCCTGGCGCCTGGACGGCCGGTGGAGCACCCCGGTCGTCGCGGTCGCCCACGGCTGGTGCATGACGGCCGGCATCGAGCTGTTGCTCGCCGCCGACGTGCGGGTCGCCGCGGAGGGCACGCGGTTCACCCAGCTGGAGGTGCGGCGCGGGATCTACCCGGTCGGCGGAGCCACGATGCGGTTCCCGCGTGACTGCGGGTGGGGCAACGCGATGCGCTGGATGCTCACCGGCGACGAGTTCGACGCCGCCGAGGCGCTGCGCATGGGGCTGGTGCAGGAGGTGCTGCCCGACGCCGCGGCGGCGTACGACCGGGGCCTGGAGCTGGCGCGCTCGATCGCCGGCGACGCCGCACCGCTGGCCGTGCGGGCGACCCTCGAGAGCGCCCAGCAGGCGCTGGTCGAGGGTGACGCTGCGGCGGTCGCCGGCTTCGGTCCCGGGCTGCAGCGGCTCTTCGGCACCGCCGACGTCGCCGAGGGCGTGGCCTCGTTCGTCGAGCGACGGCAGGCCAGGTTCACCGGCCGCTGAGCCGGCTCTCCGCGGGTCCTCAGGCGGTCACGGGCCGCCGCAGAGGGCCGGCGTGCGGGGGTCGGCCGGGCCGTCGTGGGCGAGGGCGTCGGCGACCCAGGCGTAGGTCGTCGCGCTCGTCGGCACCGTGACGTGCTCGCTGGGGTCGATCGGGCAGGTGTCCTGCACCGCGACGTTGGTCAGTTGCGCGGTGTCCCGACCGCCCTCGAGGTAGCCGGAGGTGAAGGGCACGACCACCTCGTCGTGGGTGGTCACGATGTTCGTGTAGTCGACGTCGCCGGGGGTCTCGTCGTCGGCGTTGAGGGCGGTCAGGAACGGCGAGCCGGCGACCTGCTGCTCGCACGCCCGGCAGTAGCCGCCGCCGGAGGGGTCGAACATCGTGCTGTTGAGCACCGTGGTGCCGTGGTTGGAGGGGGCGATGCCGACCAGGTCGTCGACGTACGCCGCACCGCCGAGGTTCTTGATGTAGTAGCGCGGCATGAGCCCGCCCTGGGAGTGGCCGACCATCGAGACCTCGTCGGCGCCCGTGGCGCTCAGCACGCGGGCGGTGAAGTCGGCCAGCTGCTGGGCGGAGTCCTCGATCGGGCCGGTGGCGCGGTTGCCGTAGTCGAGGGAGAACACGCAGTAGCCCGCCTGCGACAGGCGGTAGGAGATCGGCTCCCACAGGTGGGTGCGGTCGCCGAACGTGCCGTGCACGAGGATCACGGGCTCCGGGTGAGCCGCAGGGGGCTTGCAGGACCAGTCGTTGGCGCCGGGCGGGTCGTTGGGGGAGGTGGAGGAGGGGTAGCTCTCCGCGCCGGCGGGCTGGGTGAGCGCAGGCACGCCGAGCGACGGCACGGTCGCGGTCACGGCGGCGAGGAGCAGAGCGGCACGTCGTGGGAGGGGCATGCAGGTCCAACGCACGACCCGCGACGGGGTCACGGGTGGGCCGCGCGAGCCCTCAGCAGCGACCGGTCGAGCAGCGCGTGCGCTCGCGGGTCTGGACGAGCCCGAGCGCCCAGCAGGTTGGGCAGCCGCGGAGCAGGGCGACGGCCGGCACCAGCAGGAGGAGCGAGAGGGGGCCGAGCGTCCCGACCAGGACGAACGCGGCGACCGTCAACGGGAGCCCCACGACCCCACGTAGCAGGTGCTCACCGACGGTGCGGCTCGCGAACATCGCGTCCGGATCTCCCACGGTCGGCCCCCTCTGTCCTCGATGTGGCCCCACGAGCCCACCCCGGCGCGAGCTCGACCACGCCCCTGGTTCGTCCCCGGCCGGGCCCCGGACGGGTGCGAGGCAAGCGCGCTGCAAGTGGGCGCCAAGGACCGGGAGGTCCACTGGTTCCACCGACGACCCGAAGGAGTCCCGATGAGCATCGGCTTCGACCACCACATCCTGCCCAGCACCGACCGCGGGCGCAGCGCCCGCTTCCTCACCGAGACCCTCGGCCTGCCGGAGGCGCGCGAGGAGGGACCGTTCCTCGCGGTCGACCTCGCCAACGACGTCGCCCTCTACGTCGCCGGGTGGGACGACACGGTCGTGCCGCAGCACTACGCCTTCCTCGTGGACGAGGCCGACCTCGACGGGGTGCTCGCCCGGGTCGACGCCTCCGGGGCGGACTGGTGGGCCGAGCCCGACGGTTCCGGGCTGCGGGAGGTCAACCACGACGACGGGGGTCGTGGGTTCTACTTCCGCGACCCCGACGGGCACCTCCTGGAGGTCCTCACCGTGAGGTACGGCGGCCGCCCGGCGCTCACGCGGTAGCGCCTGCCGCGCTCACCCGGGGTGCAGCAGACTGGCCGGATGACGCCACAGCACACCGAGGAGTACGACGTCGTCGTGGTCGGGGGCGGCCCCGCCGGCGAGAACGCCGCCGACTACGCGATCCGCGGCTCGGACCGCACCGCCGCGATCGTCGAGGCCGAGCTCGTCGGTGGCGAGTGCTCCTACTGGGCGTGCATGCCGAGCAAGGCGCTGCTGCGTCCGCTCGACGTGCTCGACGCCGCCCGCCACCTGCAGGGCATCCGGGGTCCGCTGGAGCCGGACCCGGCCGGGCTGCTGGCGCGGCGCGACACCTGGGTCTCGGGGTACGACGACCGCGGCCAGGTCGAGTGGGCCGAGGGCGCCGGCATCTCGGTCGTGCGGGGCCGGGGCCGGCTGGCCGGCGAGCGCACGGTCGAGGTCACCGCGCCGGACGGGTCGACCCGCACCCTGCGTGCTCGCCAGGCGGTGGTCCTGGCGACCGGCTCCGCGCCCGTGGTGCCGCCGCCGCTGCGCGACATCGGCGCCTGGGGCTCGCGCGACGTCACCGGCGTGACCGAGGTCCCCGCCCGGCTCGCGGTCGTCGGCGGCGGCGTGGTGGCCTGCGAGGCCGCCCGCTGGATGGCTGCGCTCGGGTCGGAGGTGACGCTGCTCGTGCGCGGCGACCGGGTGCTGCCGCGGGCGGAGTCGTTCGTGTCCGACCTCGTGGTCGCCGGTCTCGAGGCCTCCGGCGTGACGGTCCGCCTCTCGACCGGGACCTCCGGCGCCTCGCGGGACGACGTGCGTGACACCGGCGTCGGCAGGATCCACGGCGGCCCGGTCACGCTGAGGCTCGACGGCTCCGTGGAGCTCGAGGTCGACGAGGTGCTGGTCGCCACCGGGCGCCGCCCCGTCACCGACGTCGGGCTCGAGTCCGCCGGCCTCACCGCCGACGACGTCGCCGGTCGCACCCACGGCGGTGCGCTCCCCGACTGGCTGCTCAGCGTCGGGGACGTCAACGGCGTCGCGCCCCTGACCCACTGGGGCAAGCACCAGGCCCGCCTCGTCGGTCGGCTCCTCACCGCCCGCGCCGAGGGCCGCCCCGACCCGTCCGTGCCGGAGGACGTGCCCGTCCCCCAGGTGGTCTTCACCGACCCGCAGGTCGCGTGGGTCGGCCCCACCGCGGCCCAGGCCCGCGAGGCCGGGCTGTCGGTCGAGACCCGCGACGCGGCGTACACCTCGGCCTCGGGTGCCGCGCTCCTGCGCGACGACGCGACCGGGCAGGCCAGGCTCGTGGTCGAGCAGGGCACCGGTCGCCTGCTCGGGGCGACCTTCGTCGGGCCCGACGTCGCCGAGCTGCTGCACTCCGCGACGGTCGCGGTCACCGGGCGCCTGGACGTCGAGACGCTGGGGCACGCCGTGCCCAGCTACCCGACCGCGAGCGAGGTCTGGCTGCGACTGCTGGAGGCCGAGCCGGCGACCGACGAGGTGTGAGGTGGTGCGGCGGAAGTACGGCGAGCCGGTCGGCCTGCGCCTGAGCGTCACCGGCCCGGTGTTCGAGTGGCGAGGGCCGGCGCCCTACCACTTCGTGGCGGTGCCGCCGGAGCAGTGCGAGGAGATCGGCGACGTGGCCGCCGAGGTGACCTACGGCTGGGGGATGGTCCCGGTGCGGGTCGCGCTCGGCGGCAGCGAGTGGGAGACCGCGCTGTGGCCGCGCGAGGGCGGGTACGTCGTCCCGCTGCGCGACTGGGTCCGTGAGGCCGAGGGGGTCGGGCCGGGTCAGGTGGTCGAGGTGACGCTGGACGTGGTCGCGAGGGCCTGAACCTCGACGACGGGGTCGCCCACCTCGATCGTGCCGCCCTCGAGCACGCGGCACACGGAGCCCCCGCGGTGGCGCAGCGCCTCCTGGGCGCCACGCCCGATCGTGTCGTCGAGCAGCTTGCAGGGGGCCGCGACCCGGACGACCTCGAGGAGCACCACGCTGATGCGCAGCCGTGCGCCGGGCGTGCGCGGCACCTCGCCGTGGCTGAGCGTCAGGTTGCGGCGGGTCAGGTGGGCGGGCACCTCGCGGCCGAAGCGCTCCTCGGCCTCGGCCAGCGCCTGGAGGCTCTGCACGGTCACGTGGCGGTGCCGCGTGCCGTGGTAGCGGTCACCGACCAGCCCCTTGCCCGCCTCGGCGACCACCTGGTCGAGCGCGCGCATCGGCAGGCGCGTGGCCTTGGCGACGTGGATCGCGGCGATGCTCGGGAGGGTGCTCACGTGTGCTGAACACGACCCCGCGCGCCGGTGTTCCCCCGCGGGTACTCCGACGTACGCGCTGGACATATCGGATATCCACCACGCGTACGTCGGAGTACGCGGCGCGGGGCGCCGGGCCAGTGGGCGCGGTTCCGCCCAGGGCGAACGGCGGGGCCGTTGTGCGCGTTGCGGTGTAATGCTGTAATCACAGTATGACGACGATCAGTGCCTGGCTGTCGGGGCGACTTCCCGACGAGTGGTTCGTCGAGGCTCCCGAGGTGAGCCTCGACAAGGACGAGATCGTGATCGTGGGGCGGATCCCGGCACCCGGCACCGCCTCGGACGCGACCCCCGCCGCCGACGAGGGCGACGAGACCGACCCCGGGACCGACCCTGGGACCGACCCTGGGACCGAGGCGCGTGCCGCCGAGCGCGGCCGCATCCAGCGCTGGCGCGAGGAGACCCGTGCCCAGCGCATCCGCATCGCCCAGGAGGCCGAGCGCCAGTTCGACCGCAAGGTCGCCTGGGGAGCCGCCTGCGGCGAGACCCGGGTGCTGTTCACCCACCTGTCGGTGCCGGTGATGACCCGGCTGCGCCAGCCCGAGCGGCAGGTCCTCGACACCCTCGTCGAGGCCGGCGTCGCCCGCTCGCGCTCCGACGCCCTCGCCTGGTCGGTGCGCCTGGTCGCCCAGCACGAGGCCGACTGGATCCAGCAGCTGCGCGAGGCGCTCGTCGCGGTGCAGGAGGCGCGCAAGGCCGGCCCCGCGGCCTGAGGACGACGGCGCCCTCCTCGCCACGGGCGAGGAGGGCGCCGTGCGCGGTCAGCCCGCCACCGGCCGGTTGGAGCGGATGACGCCGAGGGGGTCGAGGTCCTGCTTGGCGGCGACCAGCCGGGCCCGGGTCTCCGGGCTCCACCAGCGCGCGGTGGGCGTCTCGCCGAGGAAGGCCAGCGGCGCGCGGCCGGTGCCGACCGTGGCGGCCGCGGAGTCCAGCCCCACGAAGGCGCCCTCGATCGCCGGGACGACCGCGGGGACGGCGGGGATGCCGATGCCCTGCAGCAGGTACTCCTCCTCGATCGTGCCGAAGGCCGAGGTCCCGCCCTCGCGCAGCGCACCGCCGAGGTGGCGCACCTGCACGATCGTGATCGGGCAGGCTCCCCGCGTGCCGACCTGCTCGACCAGGGCGTCGGCCGTGGTGTCGTCGATCGTCGACAGCAGCTGGGCGTACTCCATCGCGGGCGTCGGGTCGACCGGCTCCGCCGCGACGTCGCCGAGGGCCCCGATCGCCACGGGGCCGGACGTGTCGGTCAACCGGCCCGCCACGCCGGCCAGCGGTGCCATGCGCATCAGGGCGGTGACCTCCGCGCCGAGGAAGGTGTAGGCCACCGCGGCGAACGACTTCCCGCGGATCTCCTCGGGCAGGAACGGCACGTCCGGGAAGTGCTGCACCTGCAGCCACACCGTGAGCTCGCGCGGCGCGGTCGCGGTGACGGCGCGGAAGGCCGCGAGCACCTCGGCGAGCCGCTCGACCGGCCAGACCATGCGGCCGCCGTGCACCTGGGGCGCGGGGTGCAGTGCGAGCTCCACGCGGGTGATCACGCCGAAGTCGCCGCCGGCGCCGCGGACGGCCCAGAAGCGCTCGGCCTCGTCCGGTCCGATGCGACGCAGCCGGCCGAGACCGTCGACCAGCTCCACGGTGCGGATCGAGTCCGCGCCGACGCCGTACGCACGGCCGAACCAGGTGAGGCCGCCGGTGACGGTCATCCCGACCACGCTCGGACTCGGGTTGGAGCCGCACAGGAACGTCACGCCGGTCCCGTCGAGGGCGGCGAGGAGCTGTCCGGCGCGCACGCCCGCGCCCACCCACGCCGTACGACGCTCGAGGTCGACCTCGATCTCGGTGAGGCCCGTGCACCGCACGACCAGGGCACCGTCGGCCGGGCTGACCCCGTCGACGTGGGTCGCGCCGTGGCCCGTGGTCTGCGTGGTCACCGGCACCTCGTGATGGGCGGCCCACCTCACCGCCGCGACCACGTCGTGGGCGTCGTGGGTCTCGAGCACGGCGACCGGGCGCTGGGCGACGTTGACCCGCCACGGCACGACCGCTGCGGCCCACTCGGGGTCGGCGGGGGTGAGCAGCCGGCCGGAGACCCGCTCGGCGAGCGAGCGCAGCGCGCCGCGGGGGCCGGCCGGTGCGGCCTGGCCGGGGACGGCGGTCGGGTGCTGGGTCGGGTTGGTGGTCATCGGGTGCCTTCTCTCGTCCGGTCACCGGGACCTCCCCGGTGGTGGGACGAGCATCAGCGGGCCCGCTTGCCACTCACTTGGGTGTGGCTTGCTCCAGCTCGGCCACCAGCGCCTCGCTGCGGCGCAGCCACGGGCGGATCTCGCAGCGCCGGTTGATCTCGACCGCCGACCTGGCCAGCACCAGGGCACGCTCCGGGTCGCCGAGGGCGCGGTGCGCCACCGCGCGGAAGTGGTCGAGCGCGCCGAGGTGGAGGACCGAGCCGTAGACGGCCAGCGGGGTGGTGTAGCGGTCGATGCGCCGCAGCAGCTCGGCGACGTCGTCGCGGCGGTCGAGCGCCGCGGCGACCAGCAGTCGCAAGCACCACGACGCCTCGATGGAGTAGTCCACGGCGTACGCCGGCGGCATCTCCCCGACCACCTCGGCGGCCGCGTCGAGCTCACCGGACTCGACCAGCGACCAGGCCACCAGCGCCCGCTCCGCGTGGAGCCCGCTGCGGGCGCCGGCGAGGACGTCGGACGCGAGGGGAGTGCCGGGGGGCCGGTGCAGGACGGCGTGCAGGGTCTGCAGCTCGGTGCCGTAGTAGAAGCCCTGGCCCAGGTGGAGGGCCAGCGCCTCGTCGGCGATCCGTCGCGCGTCGGGGTCCTCGTGGCTGGCGGCCACCGCCGCGCGCCACCACGCGAGCGGGACGTCGAGGCCGCTGTGGGTCAGCGTCGCGGCCTTGCGCCGCGCCTCCTCCATCGTCTCCTCGGCCTCGCGGACGCGGCCCTCCTCGTGCTGGGCGAAGCCGAGGTGGAACAGTCCGGCGACCTCGATCTCCGCGCTGGGCCCGGCGGCGAGGAGCTCCTCGCCGAGCCAGGACCGCCCCCCGAGGTCGGGGCGGCCGGCGCTGGCGATCTGGCGCACCAGCAGCGCCGAGCAGAGCAGGTCGCGGTCCTGGGCCGTCCGTGCGGCCGCGATCGCGCGCGCCGCGTAGGCGTCGCTGGCGGCGGTGTCCCAGCCGAACTGGTGCTCGATGGTCAGCGTCGCGCAGAGCGTCGCCTCGTCGGCGGCGTCGACGTGGTCGAGCGCGGCGGTGAAGAGGTCGATCAGCTCCTCGTTCTTGCTGCCGTGGGTGCGCCACGTCCAGGCCCCCGCCTGGTGGAACGTCGCGGCCGCGGCGGCGACCAGGTCCCAGTGGCCCAGCCGGCTGGCCTCGCGGGCGAGCTCCTCCACCAGCCCCGGCGCCTCGGTGAAGGTGCCCATGCGGACGGCGCTGCGGGCGACGCCGAGCATGGCGTGCAGGCGCTCGTCCTCGAGGCCGAGCTCCTCGGCCACCCGCCGGGCCTGCAGCCAGAGGTCGCGCGCCTCGACCGGGGCCTGCCGCGCGAGCGCGACCCGCGCGGCCCGCCCGAGCCAGGTGAACGCCGTACGCGCCCGGTCGGGACCCAGGGGCACGGCGAGCGAGGCGTGGTGCGCGATGTCCGCGGCGGCGTCGGGCACGTCGCCGAGCCGCTCGGCGAGCACGTCGGCGGCGCGTGCGTGCCAGCGGAGCCGGCGGGCGGCGGAGAGGTCGGCGTAGAGCGCCTCACGGGTCAGGGCGTGGGCGAAGCGGTAGCCGTCGCCGTGCTCGTCGAGCAGCCCGGTCGCGAGGGCGAGGTCGAGGTGGTCCAGCGCCTCGTCGAGCGGCTGGCCGGCCAGCGCCGCTGCGTCCTGGGGGACGATGTCGCGGCCCAGCACGGCGGCGGCCCGCAGCAGCTCGCGGGTCTCGGCCGGGAGCCGGGTGACGCGCTGGCCGATGACGTCGCGCACCCCCTCCGGCACCGGGAGCGTGTCGACCGCGTCCACGTCGTCCAGTGTCTGCAGCAGCCGGGCGTACTCGTGCACGAAGAACGCGTTGCCCGCGGTGGCCTCGTCGACCACGTCGACCAGGCCGGCGGGGACGGTGGAGGGCTCGCGGCCGAGGAATCGGCCGAGCAGCAGCCCCACGTCGTCCCGGCCCAGGCCGTCGAGCCGGACCCGCTCCGCCCCGGCACGGGCGAGGGCGGCCAGGGTGGTGAGCAGCTGCTCGGCGCCGTCCTCCTCGGTGGTCCGCCGGGTCACGAGCAGCAGGACCGGGGCGGAGGAGGGGCGCTCCACGAGGTGGGCGAGCAGCTGGAGGGAGGTGCTGTCGGCCCAGTGCAGGTCCTCGAGCACGACCACGAGCCCACCCGCGTCACGGGCAGCGGCCTCGAGCAGGCCGGCGACCGCGTCGAACAGGCGCAGCGAGCCCGAGCCGGTGTCGACCGGCACGCCGTCGGCCAGGAGGGGGTGCAGGAGCGGGTCGGCCCCCGCGTCGGGCGAGAGGGCACGCACGACCTGCGTCCACGGCCACAGCGCCGGCGCGACGTCGCCCTGGTGGCACTGGCCGACCACGGTGGTGAGACCGCGACCGGCCGCCCCGCGCAGGACCTCCTCGACGAGCCGGGTCTTGCCGATGCCGGGCTCGCCCAGCACGGTGGCGACCTGCCGCCCCACCGGCAGCCGGTCGAGCAGGGTGGTCACGCGGGCCAGGGGCTCCTGCCGGCCGACCAGCGCGTCGCCGGGCGCCGCCGGACGGTCCGGGGCGGGCGCGGGCGACCGCGGGGCCGCGACGGGACCGTCCAGCGCCGGGTCCTGCCGCAGCAGGTCGGTCTCCAGCCGGCGTACCTCCGGCGTCGGGTCGACTCCCAGCTCGTCGGCCAGGCGCGAGCGCAGGTCGCGGAGGGTCTCCAACGCCTCGGACTGGCGGCCGCAGCGGTAGTGCGCCAGCGCCAGCAGCGCGAACAGGCGCTCGCGGAACGGGTGCTCCTCGACCAGGCGCGCCAGGACCAGCCCGACCTGCTCGGGGCGGCCGAGGTCGAGCAGGGCCTGGGCCGCGCGCTCGGTGGCCGCGGCGCGCAGCTCGACCAGCCGGGCCCGGGCCGCCACCACGGCCTCGGGCGAGCAGTCGGCGTAGGGCTCGCCGGTCCACAGCGCCTCGCCCTGCTCGAAGAGCGTCAGCGCCCCGGCCGGGTCGGTCGAGGCGAGGCACCGTCCGGCGGCGTCCTCGAACAGCCAGGTGTCGACGTCCGCGACGTCGGCGCGGATCGCGTAGCCCGCCGACGTGCTCACCAGGCAGCGGTTCTCCCCGCGCGCGGTCCGTCGCGGCTCGACCGTGTCGCGCAGGCGTGAGACCACCGCCTGGAGGGAGCCGAGCGCCGCGCCGGAGTCCCACACCTCGCCGAGCAGCCGGTCGGCCGACACCGGAGCACGGACGGCGAGCAGCACCGCCAGGACGTCGCGCTCGCGGCGCCGGCGCAGCTCCTGCTCGCCCGCGGCGGTCTGCACCACCAGCCCGCCGAACGCGCGGTAGCGCGTCGCCCCCGAGACCTCCTGCTCTCCCACGCCGCACAGCCTAGGAGCGCGCGGCCCGTCCGGCCACGACGCCGGCGCAGGTCGCCGGTGCGGGACGACCCGCGAGGCTCAGCGCATGCCGGCGACGCGCGAGCAGTGGGGCCAGGCGCCCCAGCCCTGCCCGCGCAGGATGCGCTCGGCGACCCGCATCTGCTTCACCTTCGTGGCGCGGTGCGGGAGCCGGGCGTAGCGCCGGCCGCCGTACGCCCGCCACGTGCCGGCGCTGATCTGCAGGCCGCCGTAGTAGCCGTTGCCGGTGTCGACGTGCCACCGGCCGGTGCTCTCGCAGTGGGCGATCCGCTGCCAGGCGCGGTAGTGCCGGGGCCGCGCCTGCGGACGGGGCGTCCGCTGGGTCGAGTGCATCGTGGGGCCGGGCGAGGGCCGCGTGTCGGCCTGGGCGGCGCCGGCGACGACGAGGCCGGCGCCGGTGACCAGCACCAGCGACATCAGGGCCGAGGAGAGCAGGGACAGGACGGTCAGGGGGGTACGACGGGACGCCCGTCGGACGGCAGGCATGCGTGAGCGCATGAAGGTTCCTCCACACGCCTGCGAGGTCAGCTGTCGGGTTCGGGCAGGAGTGCCCGGCCGCTCGCGCGGCTTCACCCCGAGGGCTGCGGTGGCAGCCCGTGGAACGTGGGTCCCCCGCTCCTGCCAAGCGGTTCGGGGACCACCGACCGGCAGGACTCGGCGTACGACGGTGGCCGCCCCGCAGGGGGTGCGAGGCCCGAGAAAACTACGACGGACCGTGCGGCCCGGTGAAGCACCGAGGACGGGTCTTTACCTTCCCGGGCCGAGGTCGTGACCGCAGGGATCGGTGTGACCCAGGGGACGGACCCGAGGTGCTAGGCGGGTGCGTAGAGCGTGACCTCGCCGTCGCGGCCCTTGAGGTGGATGCCCTCGCGCGCGGTGAGGTCCGGAGGGTCGGCCAGCTGGTCGCGGGTCGCCTCCGAGAGCAGCACGGTGTCACCGGTCTCGCGGGTCGCGGACTCCACCCGGGCGGCGATGTTGACGGTGTGGCCGATGACGGTGAACTCCAGCCGACCGCCGCCGCCTACGTTGCCGGCGACGACCGGCCCGGAGTTGAGGCCGATGCCGATGCCGAGGTCGGGGTCGACCTGGGGGACGGCCTCGGCGATGGCCCGCGCGGCCGCCAGCGCGGCGTCGGCGTGGCGCTCGTTGCGCCGCGGGGCGCCGAAGACGGCCAGCAGGCCGTCGCCGACGAACTTGTCCACGTGCCCCTCGTGCTCGTGGACGATCGGCACCACGGTGGAGAACAGCTGGTTGACCCGCGTGACCACCTCGTGGGCCTCGGTCTCGGAGGCGTAGGTGGTGAAGCCGCGGATGTCGATGAACATCACCGTCACCTCGAGCTCCTCGCCGTCGAGGTCGGTGCCCTCCCGCAGGATCAGCTCGGCGATCGCCGGGTCGACATAGGTGCCGAACGCGTCGCGGATGCGCTCCCGCTCGCGCAGCCCGACGACCATCGCGTTGAAGCCGACCTGGAGTCGCCCGATCTCGGTCGCGTCGTAGACGGGCACCGACACGTCGAGGTCGCCGTCCTGCACGCGGCGCAGCGCGCGGGACACCCCGAGGATCGGGCCCGCGGTGGCCCGCGCCACCGCGCTCACGGTCGCGAAGCCGACGACCACGCCGATGCCGCAGAGCACGATCACGGCGACGAGCACCTGCTGCCGGGAGCCGTCGCCCGTGCTCAGGGAGACGATGCCGACCGCGAGCAGGCCCCCGACGGGCACACCCGTGCCGAGAACCCACGCCAGGATCGCGCGCCGCCGCACGCCGCTGACACGGAAGTCGCCCTGGGCGCCCCGGGACAGCGCCTTGGCGGCGATCGGGCGGAGGATCCGCTCGGCGAGGAGGTAGGTCGACGCGGCGGTCGTCGCGCCCGCGAGGGCGACAGTGGCCGTGACCCAGAAGGCGCCCATGAAGCCGCGGCCGAGGCTCAGCGCGCCGAAGAGGAGGGCGGCGGGCAGCCAGAAGAACATCTGCACCAGGAACAGCCGGCTCGGGGTGCGCAGCACGATGCGCTGCTCGCGCAGCGTGGCCGGTCGGCCGGACAGCAGCCACTGCCGCGCGGCGCGCTGGGCGCGGCGGCCGAGCCAGATGCCCAGCGGCAGCGCGGCGCCGACGTAGATCGCGACGGTGACGACGAAGAACAGCGTCGAGCGCTCGTGGCCGGGCCGGTAGGGCGGCAGCGGGATGACGAACATCGGCAGCACCAGCGCGATGATCGCGCCGACGGTGTTGGACACCATGAGCACGCTGATGACGCCGAGGTTGGCCACCCGCCACAGTCGGCGGCCCCGGCGGAGGGAGCGCGTCGCCGAGACGCGGTCCGCGCGCTCGGCCCGGACCTCCGAGGCGGGGACGGTCTCCTCGGCCCGCTCCTGGGCCGCCTGGTCGGTGTCGCTCACGCCGACATGGTGACAGTCGCGGTGCTCGGCGCGGGTGGGATCAGCCGCGCTCCTGCCACGTGCAGATGCACGCCTTGTTGCCCTGGGCGTCGGCGAGCACCCAGAACGACGGGGCGTGCTCGTCGCTCACGAGGGTCCCGCCGGCGGCCAGCGCGGCGTCGATGCGCGCGCGGGCCTGGGCGGGGTCGACCCAGATGTCGGGGTGCCAGCGCTGCCGGGGCTCCTCGTCGCCGGACTCCTGGAACCACAGCGTGGGCGTGCGGTCGAAGGGGTCCTTCAGGTCGGCCCACTCGCCGTCGCCGGCGTCCTCCAGGCCCTGGATCGCCGCCCAGAAGGGCCGGATCTCCGCGGCGGACGGGGTGTCGAGCGCCAGCTCGAGGCGCGAGACGGTGTCGCTGGCCTGCTCGGCCCCCTGCTCCTGCACGAGGCGGCTGATCGTGCGGGCGAGGTCGACGTCTCGGCTGGTGACCCCGCCGACGTCGTGGCTCGACATGCGCACGTCGACCCGCCCCCAGCGCAGGTCGAGATCGGGGTGGTGGTCGGCGCTCTCGGCGGCCTCGCCGATGGCGACGACCAGGCGCAGGGCGGCGGCGAAGTCGGGGCACGAGATGCGGGTGGACAGCTCGTCGAGGGCGAAGGTCCACCCGGTCAGTCCCTCGGCCTCGACCTGGGACCCGGTCAGCGTCTGCTTGCGGTCTGGGCTCATGCCTGCCACTCTCGCCGACCGCACCGACAGGCGGAACCCCCGCGCCGTCGTACGACGGGAAGGCGCGCCGGTCAGCCCAGCGCGAGGGCGAGGAGCGCCAGGGTGGGGATCGTGCCCTGGAGCAGGGCCGAGCGCTGCATGCGGCGGTCGGTGAGGACCAGCACGAGCGCCGCGGCCGTCATGCTCCCGCAGGCCAGCACCACCAGCGGGACCGACGTGCCGTGGTGGTCGGCGAGCCCGAACCCGGCGCCGGCCAGGGCGCCCACGGCGAGGAAGAGGTTGTACCAGCCCTGGTTCCAGGCCCACGGCCGGACCGCGTCGGCGTGCTCCGGCTCGATCCGGAACACCGCGCGGGTGCCGGGGTCGTCGAAGCGCAGGGCCTCGAGGACGAAGATGTAGACGTGCAGCAGCCCGGCCAGCGCCGCGAGCACCCACCCGATGGTCTCCATGGGGACAGGATGCCCGCGGACGCCGGCCGGAGCAGGCGAACGCTCAGCAGGAGACGGTCGGGTTCCAGGGCTGGAAGACGCCCTTGGGGTTGGGCTGGAACAGCCACGCGTGCAGGTCGTAGTGGGTGGGCATGCCGGGCTCGTGGCCGAGCATCGGGCCGTCGAAGTCACGGCCGAACAGCGCGGGGCGGTCCCCGTCGGTGGAGAGGTCCTGGTCCTCGTCGACCTTGAACCACTCCGCGGCCCCGAGGGCGAGGCGGCCGTCGTCGCCCGGGACGTAGACCAGCACCGCGGGGTGCATCGGGTCTGCCGGCTGCATGGCCAGCGACAGGTTGACGTAGTGGTAGCCCATGCCGCCCATCGGCGCCGCGACGCAGGTCGTGGACGGCTCGTAGCCCGCGGCCTCCGCGGCGGCGGGGCTGTCCTGGAAGGGACGCAGCGCCTTCTTGAGCTGCGCCAGGGTGGCGTTCTGCGCCCCGGCCACGGCGTGGCCGTCGGAGACCTGTGCGGGCTCGGCCGAGGCGACGGCCGGGCCGAGGACGGCGGCGCCGACGGCGACGGTGGACAGGGTGAGGGCGGCGGCGAGGCCGGCGATCTGGCGCATCGGGTGGACCTTTCGGGAGGTGTGGCCCCGTCTCTCGGGGACGTCACCCACCCTGGGGCGCGCCGCTTGGGGCTGACTTGCAGGCGACTTGGGCCGTCGGCCCGGGTCAGCCGGACAGCCGCCGCGTCAGGTGCTCCGCGTCGTCGACGAAGCCGCAGGCCTGCAGGAAGCGGGTCGGGCTCCCCGGTCCCTCGTGCCGCGGGGCCCGCAGCGACCCGGCGCCGGAGGTCCGCGCGAGGTCCGTGACCAGGTCCAGCGCCGCACGTCCGGCCCCGCGCCGCTGCAGCATCCGGTCGACCAGCAGGGCCTCGACGGTCCACGACTCGTCCCCGGTGCCGAGGAGCACGAGCCCGGCCGGCTGCCCGTCCGCCTCGATCCCGCGGAGCAGCAGGCGGTCGCCGAACTGCGCGGCGGCGTACACCTCCAGCGGCGGGGGGACGAAGCGGAGCTGGGAGTGGTGCGTGCCCAGGGCGGCGTACGACGCCTGTGTGGTCGCGTCGAGCTCGACCAGCCGGACGTCCTCGAACGGCGTGCGCGGCCGGTCGTGCCAGGCCCGCCACTGCTCGGCGGTCGCGGCGTAGCCCATGTTGTCGCTCCACACCCCGCGCCACAGGAACGACCTGAGCGTGAAGGACTCGAACACCAGGCCGACGTGCTCGAGGACCCGTTGGGAGGGCACGTTGACGGGGTCGAGCTCGCCGAGGACCCGGCCCACCCCGATGCGCTCGACCAGGTCCTCGACCAGCGCCGAGGCGGCCTCCCACGCGTAGCCCCTGCCCTGGTGCGCCCGGGCCAGCGTGTAGCCGATCTCGGCGACCCCTCCGGTCTCGTCGACGCGACAGACCACGTCGCCGACGACCTGCCCGTCGACCTCGATCGCCAGAGTCGTCCAGCCGCCGACGACCAGGTCGTCGAGCTCCTCCTGGTCGCGGAACGACTCGACGGCCTTCTCGACCGGGTAGGGCACCTCCCACAGCTGGTGCCGGGCGACCTCGGGGTCGGAGCGGTAGGCCGCGTGGACCTCGGCGTCGGCGACCCGCATCAGCCGGAGCGTGACGCGGTCGAGGCGTCGGGGGTAGGGGCTCGCGCCCGGTTCAGGCACGGGGGCCGAGCTCCACGGGCAGGTGCTCGTAGCCCCGCAGCACCTGGGTCTGCTTGCGCACAGGGGTGCCGACCACGCGCAGGTCGGGGTGGCGGGAGTAGAGCTCGCGCAGCGCCACCCGCGCCTCCAGCCGGGCCAGCTGGGCGCCGAGGCAGAAGTGTGCGCCGAGGCTGAAGGCGAGGTGCTCGCCGGCCTCGGCGCGACCGACGTCGAAGCGGTCGGGGTCCGCGAAGACCGCAGGGTCGCGGTTGGCCCCGCCCAGCATGATCAGCACCGTCGTGCCGGCCGGGATCGCGACGCCCTCGACGGTCGTGTCCCGGACGGCGGTGCGGCCGGTCAGCTGCACCGGGGAGTCGTGGCGCAGCACCTCCTCGACCGCGTTGTCCCACAGGGACTCGTCGGCCAGGCAGCGCGCCTTCTCCTCGGGGTGCTCGTCGAGGCGCGCGACCGCGTTGCTGATCAGGTTGACCGTGGTCTCGAAGCCGGCGCCCAGCACCAGCAGCGCGATCATCCGCAGCTCGACCGCGGTCGGCTGCTCGTCGGCGGGCAGGGCGTCCGCCGAGCGGATCACGCTGCTCAGCAGGTCGTCCCCGGGGTGGGCACGCAGGTCGGCGATGTGCTCGTCCATCGCGCGGTGCATGTCGGTCACGGCCCGGGTGGTGCCGAGGAACTCGCGGTAGCCCAGCCCGCCGTCGAGCTGCTTGGCACCCTCGTTGCCCCAGGCGAGGACCTCGTCCCGCCGGTGGTCGGGCACCCCGAGCAGGCGCGAGATCACCGCGACCGGCAGCCGGGCGGAGAAGTGCTCGACCAGGTCGACCGCTCCGTCGCCGTGCGGCCGGTCGAGCCCGTCGAGCCCGTCGAGCCCGTCGAGCCCGTCGAGCAGCGCCTTCGTCGTCGCGACGACGTCGGCCTCCAGCTGTGCCACCCGGCGAGCCGTGAAGTGCCGGGCCACCAGGCGGCGCAGCCGGGTATGGTCGGGGGCGTCGAGGGCCAGGAGGGACGGCGGGTCGACCGGCCCGACGTCGTACTCCGAGAGCGTGGCCAGGAAGATCGAGTGCAGCGGCTCGGGGAAGTGGGCGTTGGCCGCCGGGACGCCGAAGGCGTCGCTGCGCAGGATCTCCGCGGCGACCGCGTGGGAGGCCGTGACGCGGAACGAGCCCTCGCCGAGGACCGGTCCCTGCTCGCGGACGCCGGAGTACGTCGACCACGGCTCGGCCCGTGCGGTCGGGTCGCTCATGAGGCGGGCGATCGGGTTGCCGCGCCGGGCCTCCCGGGCGTTGAGCGCGCGGATGATGCCGTGGGCCAGCACCCAGCGCACCGAGTGCCGGGGAAGGGTGACCACGCCGCTCGCGCCCCTCACGGCGTCTCCGTCGACTCGAGCGCCGGCTCCGACTCCGGGCTCTCCAGGGCGCCGGCGAGCAGCTGCTCGATCGGCACGTCGGCGTCGAGCTCGAGACCGCGAGCCGCGGCCATCCCGTGGATCTGCATCCAGATCGCCTCGCTCAGCAGGCCGGTGAACGCCTCGGCCGCCGGCGCCGGATCGGCTCGCCCGAGCCACCGGTGGACCGCGGCCATCACCATGCCGATGAAGCCGAAGACGAGGGGGTCCAGCGCGGCCTGGACGTCGTCGTCGGCCTCGAAGGCCAGCACCGTCGTGCCCAGCACGATGAGGTCACGGATCTGGCGGGCCAGCTGGCCGATGGCCTGGTCGGTGGGGCTGCCCGGCAGGCCGAGCGGCTGCTGGTGGACGACGTGGTGCAGACGGGGGTGGGCGGTCGCCCAGTCGACGTAGGCCCCGACGATGCGCTGGATGATCTCCACCGGGGTGCCGTCGAGGGTCACGCGCGGGAGGAGCACCCCTTGGAGGTGCTCGAAGATCCGGCCGCGGATCGCCTTGTCGAGGTCGGCCCGGTCGTCGAAGTGGCGGTAGAGCACCGTGCGGCTGAGCCCGGCGCGGGCGGCGATGTCGGCCACCGGCACCTCGGCGCCCTCCGGGGCCGCCTCGATCGCGGCGATCGCGGCGTCGAGGACGGCGGTGCGACGGGCCTCGTTGTGCTCGTCCCAGCGTGACTGTCGACCGTCGGTCTTGCCGCTGTGGCCGGCCATCCGGGTCACGCCCCGCTCGTGTCGCTCTCGTGTGGACCTGCGCAGGATAGCGGGCGGGGCCGGCCCCGACATGGGCGCCGATGTGGCTCACCGGCTCACCGGCTCACCGGCTCACCGGCCCGCCGGTCAGCTGCGGCGACGCCGGAGCGCCGGCCTGCGGGTGGGCCGGGTGGCGGGGGTCCGGTGCTCGGCCTCCTCGGCGATCCGGCGCAGCTCGTCGAGGTCGACGATCGTGGCGCGGGTCCGGCCCTGCGCCGCGCCGCGGCGGCGCTCCTCCGCGTCGATCGCGCGCCAGCCCTCGAGCCCGATCACGCCGGGCAGGGGCCCGGGGACCGCGTCCGGTGCGGGCAGCCCGGCGTCGAGGTCGTCGAGGATCGCCGAGACGGTCTCGGCCGCGTCGGACTTGTTGGTGCCGATGAAGCCGCGGGGGCCGCGCTTGATCCACCCGACGACGTACGTCCCCGGCTCGACCCGTCCGGCCTCGTGCGGCACGGTGCCGGTCGCGTCGTCGAAGGGCAGTCCCGGCACGGGAGCGCCCTTGAACCCCACCGACCGCACCACGAGCCCGGCCGCCAGCACCTCGCTCACGCCGTCGCGGGTCACCTCGAGCCCCTCGACCCGCTCGGTGCCGAGCACCCGGGTCGGCGTGGTGTGGAACCGCACGACGAGGGTGCGGGGCGGTCGGTCTCCGACCCGCGACAGCTCCGCGAGGTCGGCGAGGAGCGCGGACTTCGGGTCGGCCGGGTCCAGGGGCCGCCCGCCCGTGTCGACCACCACCCGCAGCGCTCCCCGGGCCACGAGGCCGCGCAGGCCGATCAGCTCGGGGACGGTGAAGGCCGCGTGCTCGGGACCCCGCCGACCCAGCACGACCACCTCCCGCACGGCGCTGCGGCCGAGCGCGGTCTCGGGGAGCCGGGCGATGCTCGTGGTCGCCAGCTCGTCGGGGTCGATCGTGAGCAGGCGGGCCACGTCGAGCGCGACGTTGCCGGTGCCCACCACGACGGCTCGCTCGCGGTCGAGCGGCACGAGCAGGTCCTGGCACTCGGGGCGGCCGTTGTACCACCCGGTCAGCTCCGTCGCCGAGACCGAGCCGGGCAGGTCCTCGCCCTCGATGCCGAGACGCTTCGCCCCGGACGCACCGACGGCGTGGACGACGGCGTCGTACTGCGCCCTCAGGTCGTCATGAGACATGGTCCGCCCGACGTCGACGCCCAGCCGGTAGCGGAAGCCGGGCTGCTCCTCGATCGCGGCGAACAGGTCCGTGACCTGCTTGGTGTGCTGGTGGTCCGGTGCGACCCCCGCGCGCACCAGGCCGTACGGCGTGAGCAGCCGGTCGAGCACGTCGACGCTGATCTCGGGGTGCTTGAGCAGCTCGTCGGCGGTGTAGAGCCCGGCCGGTCCCGCCCCGACGACCGCGACCCGGAACGGACCGGGCCGCCGCAACCGGCGCTGCGGCGCGACGATCGCCAGCGGTGCGCGGTCGGAGTGCGGGTGGACCGTGTAGTAGTCGCGGTTGGTCGCCAGGAACGGCTCCTGCTCGGGCGTCAGCAGCGTGTGCGGCACGAGCGCCCCGACCGGGCAGGCCGTGGTGCAGGCGCCGCAGTCCACGCAGGACTCCGGGTCGACGTACAGCTGCTCGGCCTCGGCGAAGCCGGGCTCCCCGGGGGCGGGGTGGATGCAGTTGACCGGGCAGGCGACGACGCAGGAGGCGTCGGCGCAGCAGGACTGGGTGACGACGTACGGCATGGCGGGTCAGGCGGCGCGGCTCGCCGACGCGGCCGCCGGCTCGCTGCGGAACCTCGAGGGGCGTCCGTCGATGCGCATCGCGCGCCAGACCCGGCGGCTGACTGGGTTCATCAGGCCGAGCTCGTGGGCGAGCGTGCGGACGTCGCCGAACAGGTCGCGCAGCATCTCCTGCGACTCCTCTGAGTCCCACCAGAGCTCGTCGACGACGTGCTGGGGGATGCCCATGTCCTCGACCATCTGCTTGTGGGGCACGAGGATCGCGTCGCACAGCACCCGCATCACGACCGGGTAGGCGACCGAGAGCCCGAGCTTCTGGGCGCGGTTCATCCGGGGGACGACCTGCTCGAGGTACATGTGGGCGAACCCGATGTGACGGGCCTCCTCGGCGACGTGGATCTGCATGATCCGCCGGATGAGCGGGTGCATCTCGCCGCCGCCGCGCAGCACGGTCTTCTGCACGTGGTCGATCGGCTCCTCGCCGGCCAGGATGCCGGCGAAGAACGCCGCCTTGAGGGGGCGGGCGACGAGCGGCAGGAACGGCGCGACCGCACGGAACCAGCGCGGGCCGCCGGGGGCGTCGACGCCGGAGCGGTTCACGAACTCCTGGAACATCTGCGTGTGGTGGCACTCCTCGGTCGCCTCGTGGGTGGAGTAGCGGAACTCCGGCGACCCGTTGGGCAGGTGGAACGCGTGCTGCATGAGCCCGGCGATCAGGATCTGCTCGAACTGCAGCCCGACCTTGCAGATGTTGGCCTGGCGGTAGATCCCGATCTCGATCTGACGCTCGAGCGGGAGCGCCTTGTACCAGGGATGGCGGCCGAGCACGTCGGCCTCGGGCAGCACCCAGCGCGGGTCGTCGCGGCGGATCGCGAAGTCGGGGTGGTCCCAGTCGATGTCCTTGAACGCGTCGAAGTGCTGGTGCACGGACGCCTCGGACAGGGTGCGCAGCGTCTCCTCGTAGGACGCCACCTGGGGCGCGCGCGTGTTGCCGGGCAGCGAGCGGGCCGGGCGCGGCGTACGTCGTGCGGCGCGCGGGGAGCGGGTGGCCGGGCGGCTGGGGGCTGCGGTCATGTCGTCACCTCGTCGTGGACGGCTGAGCCTGGCCGGGCACGGCCAGGTGCTCGAGGTTAGTGCGACACGGTGTTGCAGTAAAGGGGTAACCGCGACAACGTGTCGCGGGTTACTTGCCCCCGGGTGCGGGCTGCCAACCCTGGCGGGACTGGTGCGGTGCTGTGGTCGCTCCTGCGGTGGTACGACGGGAGATGAGCGACCGTCACTCCGATCTACAGCACGCGGACGACGTCGTGGTCGGCGATCGAGCGGCCCAGGCGGGACAGCTGGCTGCGGGTGTCGCCGTAGAGGTGCTCGAGGGTGACCAGCCGGGAGAGCAGGTGCCCGACGGCGTACTCCTGGGTGACCGCGATGCCGCCGTGCAGCTGCACCGCCTCCTCACCGACCAGGGTCGCGGCCTTGCCGACCACGGCCTTGGCGCGCGCCACGGTCGCGGCCACGTCGACGCCGTCGTCGGCCGCGGTCGCGTCGGCCAGCACCAGCGCGGCGTACTGCACCGCGGAGCGGGCGAGCTCCTGGTGGGTGTACATCACCGCGGCGCGCTGGGTCAGCGTCTGGAAGCTCATCAGCGGGACGCCGAACTGCTTGCGGCTCTTGAGGTAGTCGACCGTCATCGCCAGCGCCTGCTCCAGCGCGCCCAGCTGCTCGGCGCACGCCGCGAGGGTGCCCTGCGCGACCGCGTGGACCAGCAGCGCCGGGTCGTCGGTGAGCAGCGTCGCCGGGGTGGCGTCGAGCACGAGCACCGAGCCCTCGACCGTCGGCGACGCCACCAGGAAGACCCCCTGGTCGGCGGTCACGACGACGTGGGTCGCGGCCTCGGGGTAGGCGACCGGGCCCTTGGTGCCGGTCAGCTCCCAGCCGTCGCCGGACTCCTTGGCGGTCACGGTCGGGGGCGCGCCCCAGGCCCGGTTGGGCTCGGTGAGGACGGGGATGACGACGGCCTCGCCCGTGCCGAGGTCCTCGCGCACGGCGCGACCCTCCTCGGTCGCGGCGAGCACGTGGGCGGCCGTCACGCTCTCGGCGTACGGCGTGACCGCGTGCGCGCGACCGAGCTCGGCGGCGGCCAGCGAGACCTCCACCGCACCGGCAGCGGGCTCGTCGTCGTCGGCGACCTCCCAGGCCAGCGAGAGGACGCCCATCTCGGCGAGGGCACCCCACAGCTCGGGGTCGAGGCGGGGACGGCCGACCGCCGTGGAGGGCTCGCGGCGGCCCAGCAGGTCGCGCACGGCGTCCCGCAGGGCCTTCTGCTCGGCGGTGGGGGTGAAGTCCATGGTGTGTCTCCGGAGTCTGTGTGGTCGCGGGTCGTCGCGGGTCGTCGCGGGTCGTCGGCGGGTCGGTCAGCCGCGGAGGCCGAGGATGCCGGTGGCGATGATCTGGCGCTGGACCTCGTTGGACCCGCCGTAGATCGAGGCCTTGCGGAAGTTGAGGTAGTAGGGCATCGCGTGGGTCGCCCACTCGGGGATGCCGCCGACCTCGTCGGACCCGTCGGCCGGGGGCACGAACTCGTCGGCCGGCTCCCAGGCCGAGGCCATCGCGCCGGCGACGTCGACGCCGAGGGAGAACACGGCCTGCTCGAGCTCGCTGCCGCGCAGCTTGAGGATCGAGGAGGCCGGGTCGGGCCGGCCGTCCTTGGAGTTGGCCGCGACGCGGAGCACGGTCAGCTCGAGCGCCATGATGTCGGCCTCGAGCTCGGCGATGCGGGCCGCGACCAGCGGGTCCTCCAGCACCGTGCCGTCGACGGTCGCGACCGTGGCGGCGTGGGCCTTGAGGTCGGCCAGGCGGCGCTTGATCGCCCACACCGGGGCGACGCCGACCCGCTCGTTGCCGAGCAGGAACTTGGCCTGCGACCAGCCGGAGTTCTCCTCGCCGACCATCTGGTCGGCCGGCACGCGCACGTCGGTGAAGAACACCTCGTTGACCTCGTGGTGCCCGTCGACCAGCACGATCGGCCGCAGCTCGACGCCGGGCGTGCTCATCTCGACCAGGAACATCGAGATGCCGGCCTGCTTGCGGGCGTCGGGATCGGTGCGGGCGAGCACGAAGATCCAGTCGGCGTACTGACCGAGCGTGGTCCAGGTCTTCTGCCCGTTGATCACGTAGTCGTCGCCGTCACGGACCGCGGTGGTGCGCAGGCCGGCGAGGTCGGAGCCGGCGTCGGGCTCGGAGAAGCCCTGGGCCCACCAGATGTCGAGCGACGCGGTCGGCGGGAGGAAGCGGTCCTTGAGCTCCTTGCTGCCGAACTGCGCGATGACCGGGCCGATCATGCCGGCGTTGAACGCCAGCGGCGGCGGCACGTAGGCCAGCTGCATCTCGGTGTTCCAGATGGCCTTCTGCAGCGGGGTCCAGCCGCAGCCGCCGTACTCCTCGGGCCACGACGGCACGGCCACGCCCTCGGCGTGCAGCGCGCGGTGGGCGGCCCGGATGTCGTCCTTGCCCAGGAGCCGGCCCAGCCGGACCTTGTCACGCACCTCTTGCGGGACCTTGGTGGTCATGATCTCCCGCATGCGGGCCTGGAACTCACGGTCCTCGTCGCTGAGTCGTCGCTGCATGTCCCGACCCTACCGACGGGTCAACGGCGGCGGGCCGCGGCGGAGATGATCCGAGGCAGCCCCCACACCATGGCGTCGTGGAAGTAGGGCCAGTCGTGCAGCTGGCCGACCGAGATCCGTGCCCGGTAGGGGATCCCGTCCCGGGTGAGGGCGGCGAAGAACCCGCGGTGGGTGTTCCACAGGTTCTGCTCGGTCACCCCGGAGTGGATCGCGTCGGCGGGGTCGTACTGCGGGTAGCCGGTCCCCGCCGCGACGAACAGCGAGACCCCGCGCAGCCGGGGCACCAGGTCGACCGGGTTGTGGGCCGCCCACGTGGCACGGTCGCGCACCGGGTCGCCCCAGATCCGTCGCAGGTCGGGCCCGCGGATGCCGGCCTGGTCGGCGACGTCGTCGGGCAGGTCCTGCAGCACCGTGCCGTTCTGCACCAGCGAGGCGGTGTCCATCAGCCCGGAGATCGACAGCACCGCACGGAACAGCCCGGCGTGCCGGGCGGCGTAGCTGAGCGCCCCCAACGCGCCCATCGACGCACCGGCCGCGGCCCGGGCGCCCGGCAGCGTCCGGAAGTGCCGGTCGACCCAGGGGACCAGGTGCCTGGTGTGCCAGGTCTCCCAGTCGAAGGAACCGTCCTTCCAGTCGGTGAAGTAGCCGGCGTTGCCGGCGTAGCCACCCTCGGGCATCACGAAGATCGCCTTCATGCTCCGCGACATCGAGGTGAGCATCGTCGAGCGGGTCCAGCGCACGTAGGGGCTCAGCGAGCCGTTGAACAGGTAGACGACCGGGTAGCGCACCGCGGGGTCGGAGGCGTAGCCGACCGGCAGCAGGACCCGCACCCGCGGCCGGGTCACCTTCACCCCGGCCGGGCGGGGCAGGTCGTAGTCGCGGCACCGCGAGGGCGGGCACGCCCGGTCGTCGGTCCGTGGTGGGTCGGTGCGGGGCGTGTAGCCGGTGTCCACCGACGGGACCAGGTTGATCTCGGCCAGGTTGCGCGCCGCACGGGCCGTGTCCGTGCCGTCGCTGGCGAACAGCCGCGGCCGCTGCGCCTCGGCCACCAGCGCGTCGCCCACTGCCCCGTCGGCCCGGCCCACCGCACCTGGCGCCAGCGTCACCAGCAGCGCGCAGGCCAGCGCTGCGGCGATCCTCGTGTCTCCCATGACGGGACAACGCGCCAGGCGCGCGGCGGGTCACGCCGTCCTTTCGGGTCAGGCGGCATGGTCCGGTCGGTAGCCCGGGGGGTCAGCGCGGGCCGTGGGTCTGCACCCACAGGACCGGCCCGTCGAGCCGGTCGTGCAGGTCGCGTACGGCGGCGAGGGCCTTGCCGGTGTAGACGGGCTCGAGCCCCAGCCCCGCACGAGCGGCGTCACGGACCGCGGCCTGCGAGGCCGGCGTCGGGTCGCCGTACGTCGTGCCGAGCCAGTCGGTGCGCAGGTCGAGGTCGGCCGGCGACACCGGCGCGAGGTGGCCGGCGCCGCGTGAGGTGAGCAGCTCGGCGGTGCGGGTGGCGAGCCCCGCCATGGCCTCGGCGTCGAGGCGCAGGGCGTCGTTGACCACGACGCCGAGCACGCGGCTGCGCAGGCCGGCCAGGCGCAGCCCGAGGGTGAGGCCGGCGACGGTGCCGCCCGACCCCACGGGCACGACCACCGTGCCGGGCTCGGGCAGCTCGCCGGTCGCGACCTGGTCGGCGATCTCGAGCGCGGTGTCGACGTAGGCCAGCGTCCCGAACGGGTTGGAGCCCCCGGCGGGGAGGTACCACGGCAGCCGGCGGCCGCGGTGACCCCGCCACAGCAGCCAGGGCGCGGCCGCCCTGAGCCGCGCCGGGGAGGAGAACCGGTGGATCTCCGCGCCGCTGGTGAGCAGCCGCGCCAGCTGCTCGCGCACGTGGTCGTCGACGGGCTGGTCGACGAGCCCGAGGAGCGTCTTCAGCCCCAGCCTCCGGGCGTACGTCGCGAGCGCGAGTCCCCAGTGCGTCCCGATGCCACCGACGCTGAACAGGACCTGCTCGCCGCGCCGCTGCGCCTCGGGGAGGATCCACTCGAGCTTGCGGACCTTGTTGCCGCCCCACGGCCCGTCGCCGTAGGCCCCGTCGTCCTTGACCCAGAGCCCGGCAGGCACCCCGAGCTCCGCGCCGAGCTCGCGGACGGGACTGGGCCCGGAGCCGAGCCGGACGTGCCCGAGGTCGAGTCCGGGGAGGCGTCGGTGCAGGCGGGTCGGCGGTGCCGTCCCGGCCTCCCCAGGCGTGTGCGTCATGCCCCCACTCTGCCCGGCGCCGCTGTTAGGTTGCTGTGCGCCCGGGCCACCCGTGCCCGGCACGGCGCCCGGGTCACCTCTCGGGGCCGCACACCAGAGGGGGGTTTCCCGCACCATGAGCAACCAGTCCGACCCGCCCGCCTGGGGCGACCCGCCCGCGTCCGGGGACCAGGGCGGCTCGTCCGCGCCACCGCCCCCGCCGCCCCCGCCGCCCGGCTACGGCCAGGGCTACGGCCAGGCAGGTGGCTACGGGGACCCCTACGCCGACCCCTACGCCCAGCAGGGCGCCGGCCTGGCCTACGCCCACTGGGGCAAGCGGGTCGGGGCCTACCTCGTCGACCTGCTCGTGGCGATCCCGGCCTACGTCGTGATCGGCATCGGCATCGCGATCGCCGGGGCGGGCGCGAGGGCCACCACCGACCCGACGACCGGGGTCCAGTCCGTCGAGGGCGGCAACGCCGTCGGCATCGTGATCGCGGTCATCGGCTACGTCCTGATCTTCGCCATCCTGCTGTGGAACACCGTCTTCCGGCAGGGTCGCACCGGCTGGAGCATCGGCAAGCAGGCTCTCGGCATCCGCCTGGTCAAGGAGGACTCGGGGGAGCCGATGGGCGCCGGCCTGTGCTTCGTGCGCATGATCGTCCACATCGTCGACGGCATCCCGTGCTACCTGGGCTACCTGTGGCCGCTGTGGGACGCCAAGAAGCAGACCTTCGCCGACAAGATCATGTCGACCGTGGTCGTCGAGCAGCGCAAGGCCTGACGCGGCACGGTCCGCCCGGCCATCGCCCCCGTGCCCTCCCCGGGCCGGGGGCGGTGCCATGTCCGGCCCGTCTGATCTGGGCTGATCGGGGTGATTTGGGACCAAAGTCCGGACAAGCGGCCCGGAGGTCCCTACGCTCGAGGTGTCGCCCAGGGAGAGGGCGGCGACCACATCTGCTTGGGAGGGCAGACCACATGCGCATGTTCGGACTCGGATCGGCGCGACGCCTCACCGTCGCCACCGCCGCCACGCTGGGAGCCGCGCTCCTGGCCACCACCGGAGGGCAGGCCGTCGCGGACGGCCTCACCACCGACCCCGGCACCCTCGGCGAGGCGGTGCCCGGCACCTTCGTCACCGCCACCCTCAACGTGCTCGGCAACTCGCACACGGCCGGCGCGGACCCGCGCCCCTCGGGCACCACACGGATGGCCTGGTCGGTGCAGCTGCTCCGCGACAACGGCGTCGACCTGGTCGGCCTCCAGGAGCTGGAGAAGCCCCAGGCGCGCGCCTTCAACCGGATCGCGGGGGACACCTACCAGCTCTTCTTCCCCGGCAAGGACCCGCGGGACGCGATCGCGTTCCGCCGCGATCGCTTCGAGCTGGTCGGCACGGACTCCTCGCTCCGCATCCCCTACCGCCGCTTCGTGCGCACCATGCCCGTGGTGATCCTCCGCGACCGCGTGACCGGCAAGCGCACGGTCGTGATGTCGGTCCACAACGTGGCCGGCAAGGGCCTGAAGTGGCAGCGGCGTCGCAACATCTCGGTGCGCCGCGAGCTGGCCGCCGTGACCCGCCTGACCGCGCAGACCGGTCTGCCGGTGGTCTTCGTCGGCGACTTCAACGACCGCCGGGTGAACTTCTACTGCCGCATGGTCGCCAACGGTTTCACCTCGTCCTCGACCTGGTGGAGCACCCCGGCCGCGCCGACCACGGACCCGGTGACCGGCGAGGTCACCCCCGCTCCGTGCGCCCTGCCGCGGCGTGCCGGCATCGACTGGGTCTGGGGCACCCCGGGCGTCACGTTCTCCGGCTACCTCAAGGTCGACGGCGGACTGGTCGACTGGGCCACCGACCACCCGCTGGTGCTGGCCCGCACCAGCCTCTGACACACCCCTGCGGCGTACGACGTCGCGCCGGCCCGGCGCGGACCCTCAGCCACGCGGCCTCATCCGCGTGCGGGGGAGCGCCGGGGCCGGCAGCGGGTCGGGGGTGTCCTCGGGGAACGGCCCGAACCACTCCTCGCCCTCGAGCGGGCGGTCGGGCTCCTCGAAGCCGAGCTCGGCCTGGTAGCGGGCGCGGAAGTCGGCGACCTCCTCGTGGCTGCGGCCGACGAAGTTCCACCACATCACGATCTGCTCCCCGAACGGCTCGCCGCCGAGGAGCACCAGCCGCGCGTCCCCCGTGGCACCGTCGCCGGCCCGCAGCTCGAGGCGCTCGCGCCCGGGCGGCAGGTGGACCAGGTGGTCACGCGGGACGAGCACGTCGGAGGCCGGGTCGCCGTCCACCAGCCTCACCTCGCCGGTGTCGACGAGGACGGCGTGCTCGAACGCCGGGTCCAGGCCCGAGGACGCGTCGAGGACGAGGGAGCTGCCGGAGGGGAGCAGCACCTCGGCCCCGACCATCGGGCCGGTGCGGGGGTCGACGGGGGAGGTCTCGCCGGCCAGCGAGCCGAGGAACACCCGCAGCTCGGCGTCGCCGACGCGCACCGGGCGGGGCACGTGGTGGGCGAAGCCCGGCGGTGAGTGCCGGGTCGCCTCGGGCAGCGCGAACCACAGCTGGACGCCGTGCAGCACGGTCGTCTCCGCGGTGGAGAACTCCGAGTGGGTGATCCCGCGGCCCGCCAGCATGAGGTTGAGCTCGCCGGGGCGGACGCGGGCGGCGTGGCCCGCCGAGTCGAGGTGGTCGACCTCGCCGGTGAACAGCCAGCTCACCGTGGCCAGCCCGGTGTGGGGGTGCCGCGGCACCCTCATCCCCCCGGTGGTGCCGACCTCGTCCGGGCCGTAGTGGTCGAGGAAGCACCAGGGGCCCACGAGGCTCACCGCCCGCTGCGGCAGCGTCCTGCGGACGGTCATCGCGCGCGGCCCGCCCAGCGGCACCTCGCGTGGGGTCAGCACCTGCACGGCCGATGCGCCGGTGGGCGCGCAGCGGGTCTCGTCGGTGCTCTCGGGGTCGCTCGTGGGCCGGGTCATCGCCGTGCTCCTCAGACCCAGCGCCGGACGGTGCGGGTGTAGTCGGCGTAGTCCTGGCCGAAGACCCGGTGCAGGGCCCGCTCCTCGGGCGGCACCTGGATGCGGTCGATCGCCGCGACGAAGCCCGCCACGGGCAGCCACGTGAGCACGCCGCCCCGGGCGACGGCGTGCGCCGCCAGCACGGCGGCCATCCCGAGGTACATCGGGTTGCGGGTCCGCGCGAACGGCCCGTCGGTGACCAGCTGCTCGGCGCGGTCCGGGTGCAGCGGGTCGACCGTGGTCCCGCGCCGGCGGAACGTGCCGGCCGCGGACCCCATCAGCGCAACCGCACCGCCGCTCAGGCCGAGGCCCGCGGCGCGCCTGGGCCAGGACCCGCCCCCGGCGGGGGCGAGCCGGTGCTGCAGGAACAGCCCGGCCAGCCCGAGGAGGGGCGGGGGGACCTTGGCCTCGTACCACTGCGCGTCGCTGCTCGCCGGACTCATGCCCCGACTCTGGCGCGGCCGGGGGAGCAGGACAAGTGCCCCCTCGCGGTGGGTCAGTACAGGACGCGGTAGGGGGCGTCGGCGGTGTCCATCAGGTAGCCCGACGAGACGTACGACGGCGACACGCGCACGTGCTCGGGGCGGCCGATGCGTCGCCACGGGAGGACGAAGACGATCCGCCTGCGGGCCGGGGAGACCCGGACCGAGCAGCGGTGGCAGACGTACTCCGACCCGCCGGGCCTCCGGACGTGGACGCGGTAGCGGCCCTCGAGGGAGTTGGTGGTCACCGAGTAGCGGTTGGCCCGGAACCCCACGGTCCGGAAGCCCTGCCAGCGCACGTGGCGGTTGAGCTGGAGCTTGGCGATGAAGTACTCCCGGCCGTCGGTGACGTCGTGGTGGAACTTGACCCGGACGAGGTCGGGGAAGCGGGCGTCGACCAGGTCGCCGGCCGGGTCGTCGACGACCACGGCGTCGTAGATCCGCGCGTCGGCAGGGCCCGCGGACAGCAGCCCGGCGAGGAGGGCCAGCAGGACGGTCAGGACCGCGGCGACGGCGGACCGTGCGGACGCGGGACGTGGCGGCGTGGGGGACATACCTCGGGCTCCCAGGTGAGGCGGACGACCACGGTAACCCGCACGCAGGGGGCCCGTCCGGGCTTCCGGGGACCCGTAGCCTCGCCGCATGCCCGACTCCGTCCTGCGCCAGGTGTGGGCGGTCGAGCAGCTGCGGCTGAGCGGCGGCGAGACGGTGCTGGAGGTGGGCTGCGGCGACGGCACCGCCGCGGCACGGCTGTGCGAGGCCGTCGGGCCCGAGGGCCACGTGCTCGCGGTCGACCGGTCGGCGGAGGCGGTCGCGCAGGCGCGGGTGACCCTGGCCGGCTGGCTCGAGGAGGGCCGGGCCGTGCTCGTCCACGCGGACCTGCTGCACCTGGGGCCGGCGACGGCGTCCGTCGACCACGTGCTCGCGGTGTCGGTCCCGCCGGTGTGGCGCTCGGCCTACCTCACCTCCGAGGTGTGGCGGGTGCTGCGGCCAGGCGGATCCCTCCACCTGGTCGAGCACTCGCCCGGCTGGCACCACCCGGCCGACGTCGACGCGGGGGTGCGACCCGTGCTGGGGGCGCTGGCCGGCTACGGCTTCGGGACCGAGCCGCCGACCGTGCAGGCGCTCGGCGACGGGTACGCCGTCCATGTCCGGGCGGTCAGGCCCCTCTAGGATGCGGAGCCTGTCCGCGACCGACCGACGAAGGGACGTGCTGGTGCACCCGGCCTCGCCTCAGCCCGACCACCGGACGAGGCGCCTCGGGCGCCGCAGGAGCCCCCTCCTCGTCTCGCTGCTCCTCGCCGCGCTCGCCCTGACCGCGTGCAGTGGCGGGAATGACGCCCCCGAACGGTCGACGGGGTCGAACCCCGTGATCGACAAGTCGGGCGAGGTGCGCAACCCCACCTTCTACTACCAGGGCGCGCACCCCCTCAACGTGGGCGCCGACCTGTCCGCGCTGGGGAGCCCGTCGGTCGTGGTCACGACCGCCAAGGACAACGAGCGCAAGGCGGTCGACGCCATCCACGCGCTCGGCGCGAAGGCCTACCGCTACGTCCAGTTCTACTGGGCCCCGGACGACGAGGCCTACGAGGGCATCAACCTCAAGACCCATCCCGGCTGGGCGTTCTGCCGCTCCGGCGACGCGCCGGTCCTCGGGCGCCGCACGGGCAAGGGGTCCCAGGCCGCCGACTGGCACTTCATCGACGCCAACGAGAAGGCCGTGCGCGCCGAGATCCTCGACCAGCTCCGCAAGCTCGAGGCCGTGGGCTGGGACGGCGTGATGTTCGACCGCGGCGGCGCCGCGCTGACCAGCGCCGCCGACGCCCACCACCGGCCGGTGTGGAACGCCACCTCCTCGTGCACGTCCGACCCGCACCAGAAGGGCGCGACGTTCTCCGACGCCTACGTCGCGACCCTGGGTCTCGCGCGGCAGGCGGGCCTGAAGGTCATGCTCAACTACGGCACCTCGCCCTTCGACTCCCGCATCCCCCTGCGACCCGACCCCAAGGACCCGCGGTGCTCCGTGCGTGGTCGCCAGGGATGCCGCACCCTCGACGACGCGTGGGCCGGCGTCGACCTGGTGCTCAACGAGGCGATCGCCTTCCCCCGCGACCAGCACTGGAAGGAGACCTTCCGGGCCAACCGGCTCAGCGAGAAGGACCCCGACCACGGGCGCCGGACCGTCGGGCTCCTGACCACCTTCACCCTGGGCGGGCCGCGGGGCCAGAACCGCGCGACCGTCTACTACGAGTGGGCACGGGTGAAGCTCTTCGACCTCGCGCTCGCGGTCAACACCGGTGACGGCGGGTGCCCGAAGGGGGGCACCAGGAGCGGGGTGTGCAACCGCTACGCCCTCTACCCCGAGCTCACCGACGCCCAGCTGGGCGAGCCGGTCGACGAGGAGCCGGTCTCGCGCAAGTGCGTCTCCGACGTGCGGTGCGTGTGGTCGCGCACCTACGAGCACGGCGTGGTCCTGGTCAACGTCAGGCCCCGGCCCGTCCGCGGCCTCGAGGTCGAGATCCCCGGTGGCACGTGCCGTCACGTCGTGGACCTCTTCAGCGGCAAGCGGCTCGCCGACGACGCGTGCGTCCGGTCGGTCGAGGTCGACCTGCCGGCATGGGGCGGCCGGCCCCTGCTCCTCGTCGACGACCCGGCCTGAGACGGCCCCGGGATGGCGGTGGTCGACGGCGCGACGGTCTGGGCGGCCCTGACCGGCCTGGCCGCGGGGGCCGCGGTCCTCGTGCTGCCGGGTGCGGGCCTGCTGGCCGCTCGTGACGCCGTACGCCGCAGGGCGGGTCGCCAGCCCGGCCCGTCCTGGTCAGCCGGTGACCGCTTCGCCGCCGCTGTCTGCCTGAGCCTGGTCTCCGCGACCGTGCTGGGGGTCGCGCTGATCGGGCTCGCTCGGCTGTCCCCGGTGACGATGGGGTGGACGACCGGGCTGCTGGGGCTGGCCGGCCTGGTCGCGCTCCTGGCCGCCGTACGCCGGGTGCGGTGGCGGCACGCGCTGGTCGCGGCGTTCGTGCTCGTCGCCTCCGCGCCGCTGTCGGTCAGCGTCCTGGGTCGCGGCTACCGGCCCTCGCACAGCTACCAGTGGTTCTACTGGGGCCTGGGTCGCCAGCTGTCGCTGGCAGGTGGCGTGCCCGACCACGTGCTCGAGTGGGGCCGTGAGGTCCGGTGGCAGCCCGACTACCTCGACTTCAACCTGCTCTCCCAGGCGTTCCTGGGGCTCACCCCGCACCTGGCCGACCCGCTCGCGGTCGCGGTGTGGCGGCTGCCCATGACCCTCCTGCTCGTGGCCACCGCCTACCTCGCGCTGCGCTCGTGGTTCCGGCCCCTGCCGGCGGCCGCGGGGGTGCTCGTGCTGACCGCGACCACGTTCTTCGTCGAGACCGCGGGCAACAACTCGCCCGAGGCGCTCGGCATCGCCTTCGGGTTCGCGGCCGTGCGCCTGGCCGTCGTCGGCGTGCGCCGGTCCGAGCACCACCTGGTCCTGCTCGCCGCGGTGACCCTGGCCCTGGACGTCAGCGTGCACGGCATCGCCGCCGCGGTGACCGGCCTGGTGCTGGTGCCTGCGGTCCTGCTCGAGGTGGCCACCCGCCGGGAGGGCCTCTTCCGCCGTCTCGCGGTCCTCGGCCTCTCGGGGGTCGCCGCGGTCGTCGTCCTGGTCACCCAGGGCGTCGCCGTCCAGGGCCGGCCGAGCCCGCTGGCCGACGCCGGCAACCCCGCCCGTGGTTCCGGCGGGAGCGACCCGACCTTCGACTTCGTGCAGTTCAGCAACGGCCGCTTCGACCAGCCGGTGGTGCGGGACTCGCTGCGGGACTCGCTGCTCTCGCCGCTGCCCGCCCACGGGCTGCTCTCCTGGCACTGGGGCTGGCTGGTCGTGCTCGGGGTGGTCGGCCTGGCGGGCGCCGCGGTGTCGTGGCGCACGCGGGCCGCGCGCGGGGTGGGTGTCGCGGTCGCGGCGATGGGGCTGATGGCGGTGGCCGTCCTGTACTTCGAGCTGCGCTACGACACCTATGTGCCCGAGCACACGGGCAACGCCCGGATCGCCGGCTACTTCCCGCTGGGCTACTGCTTCATGGTGGCCGGCGGGGTGGCCGTCCTCGAGCGCCTCGCCGCCCGCGCCGCACGGCGCCCCCGGGCCGCCCGGGGCGCGGTCGTGGCGGTTGTCGCCGCGGTCCTCGTGCTGTCGGCGCCGCTGACCTACCGCACGATGCAGACCCGGCACGTCCTGGAGGGCGACGGCCTGGCGGCTCTGACCTGGATGCGCTCGCACCTCCCCCGCGGTTCCCGGGTGGTCTCCAACGTGGCCACCCGCGGGACGCTGGAGTACTTCAGCCACGTCGAGAACCCGCTCGAGGGCCGCCAGCCGCTGATCGAGGAGCGCGGGTTCCTCCAGGCGGCCGTGGCCGACCTGCGGGCCGTCCACGACTTCCTCGTGTCGCCGTCGCCGGGGGGCCTCGAGCGGGTCGGCGCCGACTACCTCCTGCTGGCCCGGCCCGCCGAGCTCGGATCGGGGCTGCAGTACGCCCGCCCCTCCTCGAGCCTGCGCAGCGCAGCGGACCTCGACCTGGTGTGGCGACAGGGCGACGTACGCCTGTTCAAGGCCCCCGGGACCCCGGTCGCCGTCGAGTCCGTGGGCCCCGCACGACCCCTCGGTGGAGCCGTGCTGGGCGGGTTCGCGGTCGTCGCCGCGGTGCTCGCCGGGGCCGTCCTCCTGCTGCGCCGTCTCGGTTCGCCCCGGAGCCACCCCGCCTCATAGGATTCGCGCAAACGTGTGTGAAGCGGACGCTCCTCGGGTGAGACTTGTCCGGTTACTTCTCACCAACGACGCAGGGGGAAACAACGGTGGCACGAGGTCTCGGACGACGGTCCGCACGTCGAGGGGTCGGGGTGCTCGCCGTCGCGGCGACCGCCCTGGTCGGTCTCTCGCTGGTCCAGGCGCCGGCCAACGGCGCGCCCGACGGCACGTCGGCCCGCGCGACGACGGTCAAGAACCCGTTCACGAACTCCAAGAAGCAGGTTCGCAACGGCGTCTTCTACTACGACGGCAGCACGCCGATCACCATGGCCAACGTGAGCACGCTGAAGCGGAAGTGGGGCCGCGCCGCGGTCGTGGTCACCACGGCCAAGCACCCGACCGACGAGACCCCGACGGTCAACGCGATCCACGCCACCGGCGCCAAGGCCTACCGCTACATCCAGTTCTTCTGGGCGCCGAGCAACGGCACCCAGGACCGGCTCGACATCAGCAACGGTGACGGCGCGTTCTGCTTCAACAAGGGCACGCTCCTCGACCCCAACGGCACGCCCGCCGTCGGCCGCAGGACCGATGGCGGCAAGACGACGTGGTGGTTCGTCGACGCCAACGAGCGGGCCGTCCAGACCCGGATCAAGAGCATCCTCGCCGACCTCAAGGCCGACGGCTGGGACGGCGTGATGTTCGACCGCGGCCAGGCCGCGACGCAGTACATCAAGGACATCAACGGGCGCCCCGTCTGGTCCGCCCAGTCGCAGTGCACCAGCGACCCGGTGGTCCAGGGCGCCACGTTCGCCGACTCCTACGTCTCGATGCTGCGCCTGGCGCGCGCGGTGGGCCTGGGCTCGGTCATGAACAACGGCCGCTCGCCGTTCGACCGGCCGGTGCGCATGCGCCCCGACCCCAAGGACGCGGACTGCCGCGCTGCCCGCTGGAGCGCCTGCACGTTCAAGAACGACATCTGGAACGCGGTGGACCTGATCCTCAGCGAGGTGCCCACCGCGCCCCGGATCAAGGACTGGAAGCGCCACTTCGCCGCCAACAAGCTCAACGAGCGCGACGCGACGCACGGCCACCGGGTGCTCAACCTGATCACCACCTCCAGCCTCGGCGGCCGGACCCACCAGAACCGGCGCGACGTGAGCTACGCCTGGTCGCGGGTCAAGCTGTTCAACCTGCCGGTCGCGGTCAACACCGGTGACGGCGGCTGCGGTCCCGACGGCAGCGACAGCGGCGTCTGCAACCGCTACGGCAACTACCCCGACCTGGTCAACACGACCTTCGGTGCCCCGCGCACGACCGGTCCGAGCCGGACCAAGTGCGCCAGCGGCAGCCTGGTCAGCTGCGTGTGGTTCCGTCCCTACGCCCTGGGCATGGACGTGGTCAACGTCAAGGGCACCACCAGCAAGCCGACGCTCAGCACGGGCCTGTCGACCTGCCGCTACGTCAAGGACGTCTACACCCGCAAGTACCTCGCGGGCGGTCGGTGCGTCAAGAAGTTCACGATCGCCATGGGCGCGTGGACCGGGCACCCGCTGCACTACAGCACCAGGAAGTGACCCTCGACCGAGACCCGCCGCGCCCTCGGGCCCGGCGGGTCTCGGCCTTGTCCGGTGCCTCAGGCCCGGCTCACGCCCCGCCGGCGTCGACTCTGCGCGGCCACCAGAACCGGTCACCGAGCCAGATCGCCAGGGCCGGCACGAGCACGGTGCGCACGAGCAGGGTGTCGATCAGCACGCCGATGCAGATGATCACCCCGAGCTGGGCGAGCACCACGAGGGGGAGCACCCCCAGGGCGGCGAACACCGCGGCCAGCAGCACGCCGGCGCTGGTGATCACCCCGCCCGTGCTGGCCAGGGCCCGCACCATCCCGTCGCGCAGGCCGTGCCCCGGGGTCTCCTCGAGCGCGCGGGTGACGAGGAAGATGTTGTAGTCCACACCGAGCGCGACCAGGAACAGGAACGCCAGCAGCGGCACGTTGGAGCTCATCGCCTCGAAGCCGAGGACCGGCCCGAACAGGAAGCCCGCGAGGCCCAGGCTGGCGAAGTAGGTCAGCACCACGCTGAGCACGAGCAGCAGCGGAGCCACCACCGAGCGCAGCAGCAGGGCCAGGCCGACCACCACGAGCCCGAGGATCAGCGGGATGATCAGGCCGCGGTCACGCTCGCTGCCCTTCTCCTCGTCGAGCGCGACCGCCTCGGTCCCGGTGACGTGCGTGCCGTCGTACGACGAGAGCGCGGAGCGCAGCGACTCGATGCGCGAGGCGGTGGACCCGGACCCGTCGAGGACGACGTCGACCTGGGCGACGCCGTCCCCCCGTGCACCCACGCGGGCGGACTCGACCCCGTCGACCCGTCCGGCCGCGGCGGCGACCTCGTCGGGGTCGGCCTCGGTGACGACCGCGAGGGGGTCGACGAGGCCGGCGGGGAAGGACTGCGCCACCCGGTCGGCGGCGGTGATCGACTCGGGGGTGTCGAGGAACTGGTCGGCGGTGCTCAGGCCGCTGTCGAGGCGCAGCGTGCCCAGGGCGACGCCGAGGAGCACGACGACCAGCGTGGCCGCCATGGCGACCGGACGCCGCGCGACGCCGTGGCCGACCCTGGCCCACAGCGAGCGGTCGTGGGACGGTGCCCGGCCGTCGTAGTGCGGGATGCGCGGCCAGAACGCCCAACGGCCGACCAGCACGAGCGCGCCGGGGAGCACCGCCATCACCATGACCCCCGCGGTGAGAACGCCGACCGCGCAGGCGAGCCCGAGGCCGCGGGTGGTCGGGAAGACCGAGAGGGCGAGGGTGACCAGCCCGATGACGACGGTGACCGCGCTCGGGACCACGGCCCGCAGGGTGGGCCGCAGGGCCGCCGCCATCGCCTCGCCGCGGTCCTCGTGCACGTGCAGCTCGTCGCGGTAGCGCGAGATCAGGAGCAGGGCGTAGTCGGTGCCTGCGCCGAACACCAGCACCGACAGGATGCCGATCGTCGACTCGTCCCACGGCACGTCGATCGCGGCGAGGAAGCGGGTGGCGAGCACGCCGGCGAGCTGGTCGGCGACGCCGACCACGGTGAGCGGGACCAGCCACAGGACAGGGCTGCGGTAGGTGATGAGCAGCAGCAGGGCGACGACCGCGCCCGTGACCGCGAGCAGCCGGAAGGTCGCGCCGTCGAACACCGAGGCGAGGTCGGCCTGGACCGCGGCCGGGCCGGTCACCTGGAACCGCACGTCCTGAGGGGCGGCCGTGTCGAGCCGGTCGCGCAGCCGGTCGATCGCCTCGGCGTTGGCCTCGTTGCCGAGGTCGGGGACCTGGAGCACGGTGAGGGCGGCGGTGCCGTCCTTGCTGGGCTGCACCGGCGGGCCGAGGACCTGCAGCCTCTCCTCGCTGTCGTCGCCGAGCACCCCGGGGCCGGCGGCGTCGGCGACCGCGGCAGCGATCCGGCGGGTCGCTGCCGGCGGCAGCGTGCCGTCGCCGGGCGCCGTGGCCACCACGACCGCCACCGAGCCGTCGGCCTCCGGCAGCCGCTGCTGCAGGGCCGTGCCCTCGGTGCTGTCCGCGCCCCTGGCGGCGGAGACGAGGGGGCCGACGGGCTGCTCGGCCTGTCCCACCGCCCCGATGAGGGCGCCGGCGGCGAGGAGGCCGAGCACCACCACCACCCAGGAGGTACGCCGAGCGGTCAGGAGTCGCAGCAGGCTCACGGGGGTCTCCGGGGGTAGGCTGAGGATGTCTCTCAAGAAGTTACTAACCCAGTTAGCGAGATTCAAATGGACGTCGCCCAGCGCCCAGCCGCGAGCTCACCGGCCCTGGTCGCGCTGCGTCGGCTGGTGGCGGTCGCCGAGCTGGTGCAGCCCGCCGTGGCCCAGCAGGCCGGCCTGACCCGCAGCGAGGTCCGGACGCTCGAGATGCTCGCGCGCGGGCCCCTCGGCCCGGCCGAGATCGCCCGGCGGCTCGACGTGAGCACGGCCGCCTCGTCGGGCATCGTGGACCGGCTGGTGGCCCACGGCCACGCGGTCCGCACCCCCCATCCCAGCGACCGGCGGCGGCTGGTCGTGGAGATCACCGACCGCGGCCGGGTCGACACCGTGCGGCTGCTCACCCCGATGCTCGAGCGGCTCGAGCAGCTCGACGCCGAGCTCGACGAGCACGACCGCGAGGTGGTGGCCCGCTTCCTGGAGGGCAGCGTCGAGGCGCTGCTGGCCGTCGTACCCCCGGAGGAGCGGCCGCACCCCGAGGCGCTCGGCTAGCTCGTCGCCGGACCGCCCTCGTCGTCCTTCTGCTCGGCCAGCCTGGCCACGCCGGTGTGCAGCCCGGCCTTCACCTTGTCGATCGTGCCGGAGTAGCGCTTCTCCGTGCGCTCGTCGACCTTGCCGGCGGTGCGCTCGATCAGCTCGCTGATCTGCTCCTCGCGTGCGGCGACGTAGCCGCCCACCGAGGTCACCGCCTTCTGCAGGTCCTTCTTGAGGTCGTCGCTGAGGCCCATGGGTCCAGTGTCCCCGACCCGGGTCGGCGCCACGGGGTTGTCCGCGGCGCACGGATGGCCCAGGGTGGGCCCGTGAGCGACTGGCCCGAGGACCCTGCCGACCGTCATCGCGTCGCGACCGAGCTCTTCGCCCGCCGGGTGCGCGGGGTGGAGGACTGGTCGGCCGACGCCCCGCCCGACGGCTGGGACGCGCGCGCGGTCGTGCACCACCTGCTCGAGTGGCTGCCGGGCCTGCTGAGCAGCAGCCTGGGCGTCGACCTGACCCCGGAGAGTCCCGACGACGACGGCCTGGCCGCGGCCTGGGACCGGCGCGGCGCCGAGGTGCAGCGCCTGCTCGACGACCCGGCGGAGGCCGGGCGTCCCTACACCTCCGAGATGTTCGGGGAGATGACGCTGGCCGACGTGGTCGACCGGTTCTACACCAACGACGTGGTCATGCACACGTGGGACCTGGCCCGGGCCACCGGCCAGGACGACCGCCTGCCCCGGACCTTCTGCGAGCAGTCCCTGGCCGGGATGGAGCCGATGGCCGACGTGCTCTCCGCCTCGGGCCAGTTCGGGCAGCGCGTGCCGGTGCCCGAGGGCGCCGACGTCCAGGACCGCCTGATCGGGCTGATCGGCCGCGACCCGGCCTGGTCGCCCCGCTCGAGGAGCTGACCTGACGGGGCGAGTCGGGCCCGCCGGCGACCCAGGGGACGTTTGAGGCTCTGGGGAACGAGCATGGGTTGTCCATGAGCGACTCCACGATCACCGTCGAACGCACCATCAACGCCTCCAGCGACGCCATCTTCGACGTCCTGAGCAACCCCGACCGGCACGCCGACCTCGACGGGTCGGGCTTCGTGACCGCGGTGGCCAAGGGTGACCGCATCGAGGGCGTCGGCGACTCGTTCCGGATGAACATGACCGGCGACCACATGGGTGGCGACTACCAGACCGACAACACCGTCACCGGCTTCGACAAGAACCACCTGCTGTCCTGGCAGACCGCGCCCGCGGGCAAGGAGCCCCCGGGCTGGGAGTGGGTGTGGGAGCTGGAGAGCCAGGGCTCCGACCGCACGCTCGTGCGCCACACCTACGACTGGAGCAAGGTCACCGACCGCGCGCTGCTCGACAAGGGCCTGTTCCCCCTGGTCTCGGCCGACCAGCTCGAGGACACCCTGCAGCGGCTCGACCAGCAGGTCACCGGCTCCTGAGGGTCGGCGAGGGCCTGAAGGGAGAGCGGGCGGGTGGCACGGAATGTCCCGTGCCACCCGCCCGTTGTCGTCTGACGTGAGCTCTCCCGCCCTCTCCGTCCTCGACCTCGTCCCGGTCCGCGAGGACCAGTCGACCAGCGACGCCCTCGCCGCGAGCCGGTCGCTGGCCCGCCGTGCCGACGACCTCGGCCTGCGCCGCTACTGGGTCGCCGAGCACCACAACATGCCGTCGGTCGCCGCGACCAACCCGGCCGTCCTGATCTCGATGCTGGCCGCGGCCACCGACCGCCTCCGCGTCGGGTCGGGCGGGGTGATGCTGCCCAACCACGCCCCGCTCGTGGTCGCCGAGCAGTTCGCGCTGCTCGAGGCCGCCCACCCCGGCCGCATCGACCTCGGCATCGGCCGCGCACCCGGCAGCGACCCGGTCACCAGCTGGGCGCTGCGCACCGGGTCGGGGATCGGTCCCGACGCGGTCAACGACTTCCCCGACCACGTGCGGCACGTGCTGGCGATGATGTCACCCGAAGGGGTCGCCCTCGATCTGCGCGGCCAGGAGTACGCCCTGCGCGCGACCCCGCAGGCGCGCTCGCGCCCGCCGGTCTGGCTGCTCGGCTCCTCGGACTACTCCGCCCGCCTCGCGGCGCAGGAGGGTCTGCCCTACGTCTTCGCCCACCACTTCTCGGGCCAGGGCACCGCCGAGGCGCTCGCGCTCTACCGCGAGAGCTTCCGGCCCAGCGCCCACGCCGAGCGTCCGACCACGTTCCTCACCGTCAACGCCTGCGTCGCCGACACCGCCGAGGAGGCTGAGCGCCTCGCCCGGCCCTACCTCCTGGCGATGGTCGCGCTGCGCACCGGCCAGCCGATGCGCGCCCAGGCCAGCGTGGAGAAGGCCGAGGCGGTCGACCTCCCGCCCGCCCACCAGCAGGTGTACGACGCGATGCGCGCGCGCTGGGTCGTCGGAGACCGGGAGACCGCGCGGGGCGAGGTGACGGCGCTCGCCGAGCGGTTCGGCGTCGACGAGGTGATGATCCATCCGGTGGCCGGTGAGCACGACGGCGCCGACGTGACCCTCTCGGCCGGACGCACGCGGACGCTCGAGCTGCTCGCCGGCTGAGCCGGCTGAGCTGCTCGGAGGGGGCGAGATCGCCACTGGTGCCCCTTTGGTGACCAACTTTCACAGATCGCCCTATCCTTCTGCGGTGAGCCCCGCCGCGGAACCGCCCGCCCCGACCCCGAGCGGGAGGCTCGCGCGGCCCCGCCGCCGGGCCGTCGTCGCCGGCGTCACGGTCGTGGTGCTCGCGGTCAGCGGGCTCGCCGTCCGCCTGGCGGTGTCCGACGGTGGGCCCGACCACCCCGAGGGGTCGGCGCGTCAGTCCGCCTCCCGGACCGAGCGCTGCGGCCCGTTGTCCTCCCGCGAGGTGCACGGTCAGCGCCCCGCCCACCTGCCCCGGCGGCTCACCCGCTTCTGGGGCGACGAGGCCATCTGCCGCGGGATGTGGCTCGGCGGGAGGATCGGCCGCTTCGTCCCGCAGGGGCTCGCCGTCCAGGGCCGCACCGGCTGGGTGACGGGCTACAACGGCAGCGCCCCGCGCAGCAAGCGGGCCTGTCGGCTGCTCCAGATCGACCTGCGCCGCGCGCGGGTCGTCAAGGTGCAGGCCAAGCTCCAGGGCGCCGTGCCGGGCCGCGGGACGACGTACTGCCGCCACGGCGGGGCCGTGGTGGCCGACGGACCCAAGCGGCTCTGGGTCGTGGAGACCCGCCGGCTGTGGCTGCTCGACCCGCACCGCATCGGGCACCAGGACGCGGTGCGCCGCGTCTGGCGCCTCGAGGACGGGGTGCGCGGCTCGGTCGGCGTCCTCGTGCCGGGCAGGGGGCTGGGCCTCGGACGCCACGCGGCGCCGGGCAAGGGCCGCATCGACTGGTTCGACCCCCGCCGGATCCGACGGTCCCCCCGCGGGGTGCTGCGTGCCCGCGAGACCGACCACGCCCCCAGCGGCCTGCAGGGCCTGACCTACGGCCGGCTGCGGGAGCGGGCGGCCAAGGGCCTGTGGGTCACCATGACGCGCAGCGGCTGCGGCGTCCTCATCGGACCCCGGGGCCAGCGCGTGCCGGTGGTGCCGGGTGCGGAGGGGATCGCCTTCGACGGCCGCGGTGGGCTCTGGATGCTCAGCGAGGCCAGCGTGCGGCTCTACTACGACCGCGGTGACGCGGTCGTCCCGCAGCTCGTGCGCTACTCCGTCGCGGACCTCGCCGACCAGATGAGCCTCCCAGGTGGGCAGCGCAAGGTGCGCCGCTGCCTCCGGATCGACCGGTGACCTGCCTGCCGGGTCAGGTGTGGCTCGGCGCGTGGGGGTCCAGCTCGTCCTCGACCCCGACGTCCCCGACGTCGGCGGCGTAGTCCTCCGCGCGCGTCTCGTCCTCGCCGCCGGCGACCCCGACCGCGCGGAACAGCAGCGTGAGCACGATCGTGACGACCAGGTTGGCGATCACCGCGAGCACGGCGATGTAGACCTTGGTCTCGGTGCCGGGCACGGCGACCAGCGGACCGCCGAAGTGGCTGCCGGGCTTGCCGACGACCTCGACGCCGTACGCCAGCCAGGTGCCCCAGGCCATGCCGACGGCCCAGCCGGCGAGCAGCGCCCACCGGTCGAACCACCGCGTGTAGAGCCCGACCACGAGCGCGGGGAGCGTCTGCAGGATCCAGACGCCGCCCAGCAGCTGGAGGTTGATCGCGAACTCCTTGGGGAGCCCGAGCACGAAGACCAGCGCCCCGACCTTGACCAGCAGCGAGACCACCTTGGCCTGCGTGGCCTCCTCCGACGCGGTCGCGTCGGGCTTGAGGAAGGCCTTGTAGATGTTGCGCGTCCAGAGGTTGGCCGCGGCGATCGACATGATCGCTGCGGGCACCAGCGCACCGATCGCGATCGCGGCGAACCCGACGCCGGCGAACCAGCTGGGGAACTCGTTCTCGAACAGCTGCGGCACGGCCTGCTGACCGTTGCTCACCTGCACCCCGGCCGCGATCGCGACGAAGCCGAGGAGGGCCAGCAGCCCCAGCAGGAAGGTGTACGCCGGCAGGAGCGCCGCGTTGCGCCGGATCACCGAGCGGTCGCGGGTCGACAGGACGCCGGTGACCGAGTGGGGGTACATGAACAGGGCGAGGGCCGACCCCAGCGCCAGCGAGGCGTAGGCCCACTGCGCCGTCGCGGGCGGCACGATCGCCTTGGGCGCAGCAGCGCCAGTCGCGATGGCGTCGGCGTTGTCCTTGTTGAACTTGTCGAACGACGCCCCGACGGCGTCGAAGATCGCGCCCCAGCCACCGAGCTTGGTGGGCAGGTAGATCACGGCCACGATGATGACGACGTAGATCAGCGCGTCCTTGACGAAGGCGATGAGCGCGGGGGCGCGCAGGCCCGAGGAGTAGGTGTAGGCGGCGAGCACGGCGAAGGCCAGGAACAGCGGCGCGTCCTGGACGATCCACGAGGCGTCCTCGCCGGCCTGCAGGCCCATCACCTGGAGCACGACCTCGATGCCGACCAGCTGCAGCGCGATGTAGGGCATCGTCGCGAGGATGCCGGTCAGGGCGATCGCCAGCGCCAGGGGCCGCGAGTCGTAGCGCCCGCGCACGAAGTCGGCCGGCGTGACGTAGCCGTGCCGGTGGCTGACCGACCACAGTCGCGGGAGGAACAGGAAGATGATCGGGTAGACCACGATCGTGTAGGGGACGGCGAAGAACCCGACCGCGCTGCCGGCGTACATCAGGGCCGGCACGGCCACGAAGGTGTACGCCGTGTAGAGGTCGCCGCCGATGAGGAACCAGGCGATGAAGGACCCGAACCCGCGACCGCCGAGGCCCCACTCGTCGAGGCTCCCCATGTCGTCGGCGCGACGCCACCGGGCCGCCGCGAAGCCCAGCACGGTGACGAGCAGGAACAGGAAGACGAAGACGCTGACCGCCACGGCGTCCATCAGCGACCACCCCGTCCCGGTCGAGCCGCCCGAGCCGCCCGGTCGCGGGCGTCGGCCCTCCGCGACAGCGCGAACGCGGCGAGGGTGAGCACCGCTGCCACCGGGATCAGGGCGAACTGGAACCAGAAGTAGAAGGGGAACCCGGCCAGCTCGGGATCGGTCCGGTCGTAGATCCCGACCAGGAGCGGGAGCACGACGGCCGGCGCGAGGAGCGCCCAGATCGCGACCCACAGGCCCCGGGAGGCCGAGCCCTCGGGGGGCGGCGGGACCTGGTCGTCGGCCGGGGTGGGGCGGGGTGCGGACATGGCGAATCCTCCCGAGTGGGGACCAACGGCCCCATGAGACTCCCCTCGGTGCGCGTGGTCAAGACCCCCGGGCGAGCCGGAGGCCCGGGACCACCTGGTCCCGGGCCTCCACGTCGCCTGCCGTGCTCAGGTCACCCTGCGCGGTAGGCCGTCCACATCTGCTGCATCCGGCTGGTCTGGCCGGCGGTGAACTGGTTGTAGCAGCTGTCGTAGGAGTAGTCCATGTAGTTGTGGATCGGGTCGAGACCCGGCTGGTTGCGGCACGAGTCCCGCCCCTCGGGGCAGCCGGTCGTCGCGCTCCTCTGGGCCGGGGTGTCGCTCACCTCGTCGCCCGGGTTCTGGCAGCCGCCCTGGAACGTGTGGTAGAGCCCGAGCCAGTGGCCGGCCTCGTGCGTCGCGGTCTCGCCGAGGTTGTAGTTGGCGATGCTCCCGCCCGGGAGCGAGGAGTACTGCACCCGGATCCCGTCGATGGCGGGGTTGGCGGCGTAGTCCCACGGGAAGGTCGCGATGCCGAGGTAGGAGAAGTCGACCAGCCAGATGTTGAGCGCGTTCTTGCCGCCCAGGCGCGTGGCGGCCCGGTAGGTCGTGCTCTGCTGGTCGGTGTGCCACGCGTCGTTGGCGTGCCGGTCGAGGCCGGCGAGCGTGAAGCTGAAGCCCGTGTTGGACGCCGCCGACGACTCCTGCCCGGCGTAGGTCTTGTTGAGCACCGCGATCTGCTGGGTGACCTGGGAGTTGCTCACGTCGCCGTCGCCGTTGCTGGCGGTCATCACGTGGACGTAGACCGGGACGGAGACGGGCGTCACCGTGCCGCCGGTGGAGCCCCCACCGCCACCGCCACCGGGCTTCTTGCCGCCCTTGCCCTTCGCGGCGAGGATCCTGGCCGTCTGGCGCTCGATCGCGCGCTGCTGGGCCGCGCTGACCGCGGCGTGGTCGAGGCCCCCGTGGCCCCCGCGCGCCGCGGAGCCGCCGATGCCCCAGGCCGAGGGGTCGAAGCAGGTCGAGGTGGTGCTGCCGCCGTCGCTCGCCGCCGGCATGGCGGAGGCAGGGCTCAGGGCACCGAGCAGGAGCACGCCACCGGCGAGGGTCACCAGGCCCAGCCGAGAGGGGCGTCGGGCACGTCGCGTCATCGAGCGTCCTTTCGGGGCCCGCAGCGGGCCGTCCGATGGATCATGCATCAGGGACCGGTCGACCGGGAGGGGGTTCGCCCGATTCGTGGTGGTGCGAGTTCGTGCACGGCCGATCCGTGCAGGAGGGCCGGACCGGTCAGGCCGCGCCCGCGTCGCGGAAGCGCAGCGCGAGCAGCGCTACGTCGTCGTCGAGGTCGCCGGGTGCCATCACCTCGAGCAGGCTGTCGACGAAGAGCTCCAGCGGGAGGCGGTGGTGCGCGGCGGCCGCCGCCGCCAGGCGGTCCAGCCCCTCGGTCAGGTCCTCGCCCCGCCGCTCGGTCAGCCCGTCGGTGAACAGCAGGACCGTCCCGCCGCGCGGCACGAGCGCGACGTGGTCGGACCGCGTGACGTGCGGGTCGACCCCCACCATGACGTCGGTGTGGGAGAAGTCGGCGTCCTCCAGCCAGCGGACCCGGCCGTCCTCCTCGAGCAGCAGCGGCGGGGGGTGACCGGCGTTGGTCCACCGCAGCAGGTGGCGTCCCTCGTCGTCGGCCTCCGAGGACAGGTGGGCGCTCACCATCGTCGCCACGCCCTCCTCGCCCACGTCGAGCAGGAAGCGGTCGAGCCGGCCCACGTTGCCGGCCGGGGTGTCCTCGACGCCCCACGACAGCGACCGCATCATCGTGCGCACCTGGACCATGGTCGCCGCGGAGGCGGTGTTGTGCCCGGCCACGTCACCGATGACCACGGCGACGTCGCCCGAGGGCAGCGGGAACACGTCGTACCAGTCGCCGCCGATGCGGTCGTGCTCCGAGGCGGGGAGGTAGCGGGCCGCGAGCTCGAGGGTCGGGATCTCGGGCAGGCGCGGGAGCAGCCCCTTCTGGAAGGTGAGGAGGGAGCGGCTGCGCTCCTCGGCGTAGACCGCGCGGCGGACCGCCTGGGCGACGGCCTGGGCGGCCATCTGCAGGGTCGACCGCAGGTCCTCGGTGAACTCCAGGGGCTCGTCCCAGACGACCACGAGCGTGCCGAAGGCGCGGCCCTCGGCGAGCAGGGGCAGGAGGGCCCGGGCCTCGCCGGAGCTCACCGACGTCGTGACGGCCGGGAAGTCGAGCAGCTGGGCGGCGTGGGTCGGGTAGTAGAGGGGGTGCGCCTCGACCAGGGCCGCGCCCACCGGGTTGGCGGTGCTGAGCGGGATGCGGACGTACTCCAGGGCGGCCGCCCACGGCGTGGCCGTGGGCACGAAGCGCAGGACGTCGGGGTCGGCCAGGCCGGCCGAGGGCCGCAGCCAGATGCCGCACTTGCCGGCGCCCAGGTGCTCGCGCACGACCTGCTCGGTGGCCAGCGCCACCTCCCCGGTGGTCGAGGCCTGCACGAGGGCGTTGCTCAGCGACAGCGCCACCCGGCTGCGCTCGTGGAGGTCGAGGGCCTCGCGCTCGCGCCGCATGGCCTCGTCGGCCAGCTCGCGGGAGGCGAGCTCGCCGGAGCAGGCGAGGGCCAGGTCGGCCAGCGCGCCCATCTCGTCGTGGCTCCAGCGGCGCGAGCAGGTGTCGATCGCGGCGAGCGCCCCGACGACCTCCCCGGCGGCGTTGGTGATCGGGTGGCCGGCGTAGGCCACGACGCCCATCTCCACGATGGCGGGGTTGGCGCGCAGCCGGATGTGCTCGCGGGCGTCGTCGACGACCAGCGGCTCGGCGTCGTGCACGACGTGCTGGCAGAAGGAGTAGGCCAGCGGTGTCTCCCGCGTGAGGGCCCACGGGTCGCCGAGGCCGACGGCCCCGGGGAACCACTGCCGGTCCTGCTCGACGAGGGTGACCAGGGCTGTCGGGACGTCCAGCGCGCGGCGGACGAGCCTGGCGAAGTGGTCGAAGGAGCCGGCCGCGATGTCCACCCGCACGTGGGGATGGTGGAGCTCAGCAGGCATCGGGCCAGGTTATCCCCCCGTCGGGTGACTCCCCGGAGCGCATCCGCGGGGCCGCACCCCTCCCCAAAGCAGCGAAGTCGACCTATTTTGTCCGTAGGGCGGATCGCCCGCTGGGGCGAGGGGACAGGTCGTTGGGGACTGGGCACGTGAGTGACCACGCGAGCGATCACGTGGGGGGACACGTGATGGGCCCGCGACACGAGCACTCCGCCGAGACCGAGGCCGGCCTGGCCGCGCTCGACGGCGTGACCGACCTGATCGCCTCCATGCACGCCTCGAGCGACGTGCTGACGATGCTCCAGCGCGTCGTCGACGGGGTCGTCGCGCGCCTGGGCTTCCAGGTCGCGCTGGTCGACCGTCTCGACGACAGCGGCCCGATGCACATGTTCGAGGCCGTGGCCGTCGCCGGGGACCCCGCGGGCTGCGCGGTCCTGCTCAACCGGCGCATCCCGGCCCAGGGGATGCTCGAGGAGATCGACCTGGCCGAGCACTGGGGCTCGCTGCGCTTCCTGCCGCACGACCGGCTGCCGAAGGACGCGGCGAGCACCTGGGTGCCCGACATCCCGGTGCCCGTCGACCCCGACGCGTGGCACCCGCTCGACGCGCTCTACGCCCCGCTGATCGGCCCCGGCGGCGACCTCCTCGGCGTCCTCAGCGTCGACCTCCCCGAGCACGGACGCCGCCCCACCCTCGCGGAGCGCCGCGTCCTCGAGGTGTACGCCGTCCAGGCCGGCCTCGCGCTGCACCACGCGCACGAGCGGGCGGTGCTCGAGGAGCGGCTGCGGATCGACCAGGCCGTGCGCGAGGTGGTCGAGGCCGCCGCGGCGGGCCTGGACATCGTCGACGTGCTCACGGCCTGCCACGACCCGCTGCTGGAGGGCTTCGGCTGCGACCTGGTGCGGATCAGGCTCTTCATGGACCTGGAGTCCCCCGAGGCGCCGCCGATCGACCGCGCGCGGGTGCAGGTCGACCGCGACGGGCTCCTCTACCCGGCCGAGGAGATCAGCGCGCTCAAGCCGCTGGCCGACCGGCTGGGGGAGGAGGAGGCCGCCGAGCTCGGGGTCGTCATCTCCCGCGCGACGCGCAAGATGGTCCACGGCACCTGGCCCCACCGCACGATCACCATCACCGCCGAGGGGGACGACGCGGGCGACATCCTGACGGTCGAGGAGAGCGCCGCGGTGCGCCTGGTCGTGCAGGAGTTCGGCGCCGCCAGCGTCACCTTCGTGCCGATCGGGGCGGGCACCGAGGTGCTGGGCTACCTCACCCTCTTCCGGCTCGGCACCCATGCCCGGTGGTCGGTCCAGGAGCGGGAGGCGGCGCTGGAGATCGGTCGCGAGATCGGCCTCGCCGTACGCCGCGCGCGGCTCTACCAGCGCGAGCGCCTCCTCGTGGCCCAGCTGACCGACCTCGACCACTACAAGGGCGAGATGATCCGCAGCGTCACCCACGAGCTGAAGAACATGATGACCGCGATCCGCGGCCACACCGAGCTGCTCGGGGAGGTCCTCGACGAGGACAGCATCCCGGCCAGGAGCGTGCGCGTGATCTCCCGCAACGTCGACCGGCTCGACCGGCTCTGCGCCGACATGCTCATGCTCGCGCGGGTCAACGAGGGCCGCCGTCCGTTCGTGCCCGTGCCGGTCGACCTGCGCGCGGTCGTCGAGGACGCCATGGCCGGACAGTCGGTCGAGCACCTGCGGCCGCAGCTGGAGGTCACCGGGCCCGGCGGTGAGGGCGTGCTGCTCGTGCGGGGGATGCCGGAGGAGCTGCTGATGGCGGTGGGCAACGTCTACGCCAACGCGGTCAAGTACACCCCCGACGGCGGCAGCGTGGAGGTCTCCCTCGAGCGCCGTGGCCGTGACGCGGTCCTCTCGGTCACCGACACCGGGATCGGGATCGCCGAGGGCGACCTCGCCACCCTGTTCGACGAGTTCGACCGCTCGTCCAACCCCGACGCCAAGCGGCGTCCGGGGTCCGGCCTCGGGCTCGCGATCGTCAAGCGGGTGATGGCGCGCCACCACGGCCGCGTCGAGGTGGACTCGGAGCTGGGCCGGGGCAGCACCTTCCGCCTCGTGGTCCCGGCCTGGGAGACCTGAGCCTCACGCCCTCGGCTGTCTGGGCGGCCTCCACGTGGGTACGTTTGTATCGATCAAGAGACTCCAGCCCCACCCCGAGGAGCCCTGTGCAGGCCTGGCCCGGCAACCCCTATCCGCTCGGAGCGACCTATGACGGCTCCGGCACCAACTTCGCCCTCTTCAGCGAGGTCGCCGAGCGCGTCGAGCTCTGCCTGTTCGACGTCGGACCGCGCGGCAAGCGCACCGAGACCCGCGTCGAGCTGACCGAGGTCGACGCCTTCGTCTGGCACTGCTACCTCCCGCAGGTGCAGCCCGGCCAGCGCTACGGCTTCCGCGTCCACGGTCCCTACGACCCCGAGCGCGGTCACCGCTGCAACCCCAACAAGCTCCTCCTCGACCCCTACGCCAAGGCGACCGACGGCGAGATCGACTGGGACCAGGCGCTGTTCGGCTACCAGTTCGGCGACGAGTCCAACGCCCTCACCATCGAGGGGCGCAACGACGAGGACTCCGCGGGCCACATGACCCTCGGCGTCGTGATCAACCCGTTCTTCGACTGGGAGGGCGACCGACGCCCCCACACGCCGTACAACGAGACGCTGATCTACGAGGCGCACGTCAAGGGCCTGACCTTCCGGCACCCCGAGGTGCCCGAGGCGCTGCGCGGGACCTACGCCGGGGTCGCGCACCCGGCGGTCATCGCCCACCTCAAGAAGCTCGGCGTCACCGCGATCGAGCTCATGCCGGTCCACCAGTTCGTGCAGGACTCCACCCTGCTGGACAAGGGGCTGCGCAACTACTGGGGCTACAACACCCTCGCGTTCCTCGCCCCGCACGCCGACTACGCCTCCTCGGCGGTCGGTGGCCAGCAGGTGCAGGAGTTCAAGAGCATGGTCAAGGAGCTCCACGCCGCCGGCATCGAGGTGATCCTCGACGTGGTCTACAACCACACCGCCGAGGGCAACCACCTCGGGCCGACCCTGAGCTACCGCGGCATCGACAACGCGCAGTACTACCGCCTGGTCGACGACGACCCGAAGTACTACATGGACTACACCGGCACCGGCAACTCCTTCAACGTCCGCAACCCCCACTCGCTGCAGCTGATCATGGACTCGCTGCGCTACTGGGTGACCGAGATGCACGTCGACGGCTTCCGCTTCGACCTCGCCTCCGCCCTGGCGCGCGAGTTCTACGACGTCGACCGGCTCTCGACGTTCTTCGAGCTCGTGCAGCAGGACCCGGTCGTCAGCCAGGTCAAGCTGATCGCCGAGCCCTGGGACGTCGGCCCCGGTGGCTACCAGGTCGGCAACTTCCCGCCGCAGTGGACGGAGTGGAACGGCCAGTACCGCGACACCGTGCGCGACTACTGGCGCGGCGAGGGATCGCTCGGCGAGTTCGCCTCCCGGCTCGCGGGCTCCGCGGACTTCTACGAGCACTCCGGCCGCCGGCCGTTCGCCAGCATCAACTTCGTCACCGCCCACGACGGCTTCACGCTGCGCGACCTGGTGTCCTACAACGACAAGCACAACGAGGCCAACGGCGAGGACAGCCGCGACGGCGAGAGCCACAACCGGTCGTGGAACCACGGCGTCGAGGGCCCGACCGACGACATCGAGGTGCTGGCGCTGCGCGCGCGTGCGCAGCGCAACTTCATCACCACGCTCCTGCTCAGCCAGGGCGTGCCGATGATCCTGCACGGCGACGAGCTGGGGCGCACCCAGCAGGGCAACAACAACACCTACGCCCAGGACTCCGAGATCTCCTGGATGGATTGGGACAACATCGACCAGCCGCTGGTGGAGTTCACCTCCACGGTCTCACGGCTGCGTCGCGAGCACCCGACCTTCCGCCGCAAGCGGTTCTTCACCGGCGACACGGTCCGCACCGGTGACGGCACCCGGCTCAACGACATCGTGTGGCTGCACCCCAGCGGCGACCCGATGGAGGACAGCTCCTGGCACGACGGCGCCAAGGCGATCGGGATGTACCTCAACGGTCACGGCATTCCCAGCCTCGACCGGACCGGCAACCCGATCAGCGACGACCACTTCCTGCTCTACTTCAACGGCGGCCACGACGACGTCGAGGTGGTCGTCCCGCCCGACGAGTACGCCCGCGCCTGGGACGAGGTGATCGACACCGCCGGGGCCGCGCTGGCCGACAAGCCGCACCAGCCCGGTGACCGCATCACCCTCCTGGCGGGCAGCGTGCTGGTGCTGAAGGAGCACGCCCCGTCCGTGGCCGACCCCGACTCCAGCGTCGCGGCCTCCCTCGCCGCGCTCTCCGAGCAGGCGCCGGACGCCTGACCGCCGCTGGGGCCCAACGCCCGGCGCCGGCGCCCGGCGCCGTCGTACTCCGACGTATGCGTGGTGGATGTCCGATTTGTCCAGCACGTACGTCGGAGTACGACGGGCGTCGGCGGGCCCGGGCGGGCCTCGACGAGCGTCAGGCCTCGAGCTGGTCCTCGATGTCCTTGACCAGCTTCTCGGGCTTGGTCGTGGGGCCGAAGCGGTCGACGACCTCGCCGTCCTTGTTGATCAGGAACTTGGTGAAGTTCCACTTGATCTTCGAGCCCAGCACGCCGCCCTTCTCCTCGCGGAGCCACTGGTAGAGCGGGTGGGCGTCGTCGCCGTTGACCTCGATCTTCTCGAACATCGGGAAGGTCACGCCGTAGTTCTTCTGGCAGAAGGCGCCGATCTGCTCGGAGTCGCCGGGCTCCTGGCCGCCGAACTGGTTGCAGGGGAACCCGAGCACGACCAGGCCCTGGTCGGCGTACTGCTCGTAGAGCTTCTCCAGGCCTTCGAGCTGCGGGGTGAACCCGCACTGCGAGGCGGTGTTGACCACCAGGACCACCTTGCCGTCGTACGACGAGAGGTCCTCGACGGTGCCGTCGAGACGGGTGGCCTTGAAGTCCGAGAGCTTGGGCATGGGGGGTGTACCTCCGGGTGGGTGCGAGTCCGGTGTCCAGGGTACGGCGGCAGGCCGCCCCGAGGGTCGTCCTGTGGTTCGGATCGCACTCGCGCCCGGATGGGTGCAGCGGCGGCGCCTGCCCCCCGCCGTGTGAGGTGTCGCAGGCCACCTCCCCGTGGTGCCGGAGCGTAGTTGAGCGTTCCAGTCGTGGGTACGGTCGAGGGGTCCGGGACCTGGCTGAGGGTCCCAGAACCACGAGCCCGCTGAGGAAACCCCGTTGCGCACACCCGCCAGCACCTACCGCCTGCAGGTCACCGAGGACTTCGACCTCCTCGAGGCCGCCAAGACCCTGACCTACCTGCGTGACCTCGGCGTCGACTGGGTCTACCTGTCCCCGCTGCTGGCCTCGGAGTCCGGCAGCAGCCACGGGTACGACGTCGCGGACCATCGTGCGATCGACCCGTCCCGCGGGCGGGCCAGTGGGCTGGCCGCCCTCTCGAGCGAGGCCCGGCGCCTCGGCATGGGCGTGCTGGTCGACATCGTCCCCAACCACGTGGGCGTCGCGGCACCGTGGGAGAACGAGTGGTGGTGGCACGTCCTGACCCACGGCCAGGAGTCGCCGTACGCCTCGGCCTTCGACATCGACTGGGACTTCGGCGACGGGCGCGTGCGCATCCCGGTCGTGGGGGACGACGACCTGGTCGAGGACCCGGCCGGCGGCCCGCCCCGCATCCGCAACCTGCGCGTCCTCGCCGGTGAGCTGCACTACCACGACCAGCGTTTCCCGCTGGCTCCCGGGACGGCCGAGCTGGGCGCCGAGGAGGACCCCGACGCCGTCCACGCGCGCCAGCACTACGAGCTGGTGTCCTGGCGGCGGGCCGACACCGACCTCAACTACCGGCGCTTCTTCGCGGTCAACACCCTGGTCGCCATCCGGGTCGAGGACCCCGAGTGGTTCGACAAGTCGCACACCGAGATCGTGCGGTGGTTCGACGAGGGGCTCGTCGACGGCCTGCGGGTCGACCACCCCGACGGCCTGCGCGACCCGGTCGGCTACCTCGCCTCGCTCGCCGAGGCGACCGGCCACGCCTACGTCCTGGTCGAGAAGATCCTCGAGCCCGGCGAGGAGCTCCCGACCACCTGGGACACGGCCGGCACCACCGGCTACGACGTGCTCGCGCACATCGACCGCCTCCTCACCGACCCGGCCGGCGAGCAGCCGCTGACCGAGCTCGACACCCGTCTGCGCGGCGGGCAGGAGCTGGACTGGCACGCCCTCGTGCACGACGCCAAGCGAGCCGTGGCCGACGGGATGCTGCACTCGGAGGTGCGGCGGATCGTCCGGGACGCCGGCCCCTCGGTGGTCGAGCCTGTCGAGACCACGACCCTCGACGACGCGGTGGCCGAGCTGCTGGCGTGCTTCCCGGTCTACCGCTCCTACCTGCCGGAGGGCCGCGAGCACCTCGAGCAGGCCTTCGCCGGCGCCCGGCGCCACCGACCCGACCTGGAGGAGGCCTACACCGCGCTCGAGCCGGTGCTGTTCGACGGGGCCGACCCCGCGGCGCTGCGCTTCCAGCAGACCAGCGGCATGGTGATGGCCAAGGGCGTGGAGGACTGCTCGTTCTACCGCTACGGCCGGCTGACGTCGCTCAACGAGGTCGGCGGCGACCCGAGCGTCTTCTCCCTCGACCAGTCCGGCTTCTTCGACTTGATGTCGCAGCGACAAGAAGTCTGGCCGCAGGCGATGACGGCCGGCAGCACGCACGACACCAAGCGCGGCGAGGACGTCCGCGCCCGCATCTCGGTCATCGCCGAGCTGCCGCAGCGCTGGAGCGAGGTGCTCGACCAGCTGCTCGCCGCCGTACCCCTGCCCGACCCGGCGTTCGGCAACCTGCTCTGGCAGGCCGTCGTCGGCTGCTGGCCGGCGTCGCGCGAGCGGCTGCACGCCTATGCGGAGAAGGCGATGCGTGAGGCGGGCGACCGCACGCAGTGGACCGCGCCCGACGAGGCCTACGAGGCGGTCGTCCACGCCGCCGTCGACGCGGCGTACGACGACCCTCGCGTCCGCGCGCTCGTCGAGGAGGTGGCGGCCGAGCTGGCCGCTCCCGGGTGGAGCAACTCGCTCACCGCCAAGCTGCTGACGCTGACGGTCCCCGGGGTTCCCGACGTCTACCAGGGTTCCGAGCTGTGGGAGCAGAGCCTGGTCGACCCCGACAACCGCCGGCCGGTCGACTACGAGCGCCGCGCCGACCTGCTGCGCGACCTGCGCCTCGGACGGCGTCCCGACCGCCCCGAGAAGCTCGACGACGACGGCAGCGCCAAGCTGCTGCTGACCCACCTCGCCCTGTCGGTGCGCCGCGACCGTCCCGAGCTGCTCACCCGCTTCAGCCCGTTGGAGGTGGTCGGGGAGGCCGCCGAGCACGCGGTGGCGTTCGACCGCGGTGGGGTCGTCGCCGTCGGCACGCGCCTGCCGGTCGGTCTCGAGCGCCGCGGCGGTTGGGGCGACACCACCGTCGCCCTGCCGCCCGGGCAGTGGCGCGACCGACTCACCGGCAAGGTCTGGCAGGGCTACGTCGCCCTCGCCGACCTCCTCGCGAAGCTGCCGGTCGCCCTGCTGGTCACCACAGCGGGCGAGCCGGAGCGGGGACGCTTCGACGTCTGGGCCCCGCTGGCCCACGAGGTCGCGCTCTCGGTGGGTGCGCCCGGGTCCGAGCTGACGCGCGAGGTCCCGATGCGTCGCGGCGAGGACGACTGGTGGACCCCCGACGGCCCCGAGCCGCTCGGCGAGGTGGACTACGGCTATCGCATCGATGGTGGTGACGTCGTCCCCGACCCGCGCTCGTGGCGCCAGCCGCGCGGCGTCCACGATCGTTCGCGGACGGTCGACCCCGCGGCCTTCTCGTGGACCGACGAGGCATGGACCGGTCGCCAGCTGGCCGGCTCGGTGGTCTACGAGCTGCACGTCGGCACCTTCACTCCCGAGGGCACGCTCGACGCCGCGATCACGCGCCTGGGTCACCTGCGCGAGATCGGGGTCGACCTGGTCGAGCTGATGCCGGTCAACGCCTTCAACGGCGAGCACGGCTGGGGCTACGACGGCGTGCTCTGGGGCGCCGTCCACGAGCCGTACGGCGGCCCCGCGGCCTACGCCCGGTTCGTCGACGCCTGCCACGCGGCCGGGCTCGGGGTCGTGCAGGACGTGGTCTACAACCACTTCGGGCCGTCGGGCAACTACCTCCCGATGTTCGGGCCCTACCTCAAGGCCGAGGGCGACAACCCCTGGGGAGCCGAGGTCAACCTCGACGGCGCGCAGTCGGCGGAGGTGCGGTCCTACGTCCTCGACAACGTGCGCCGCTGGCTCGAGGACCTCCACGTCGACGCGCTGCGCCTCGACGCGGTGCACGCCCTGACCGACACCTCCGAGGTGCACCTGCTGGAGGAGATCGCGATGCTCGCGGCGCGCATCTCGGCCCAGCAGCGCCGGCCGATCACGGTGATCGCCGAGTCCGACCTCAACGACCCGCACCTGGTGACCCCGCGGGAGGCCGGCGGCTACGGCCTCGACGCGCAGTGGTCCGACGACTTCCACCACGCCGTGCACGTCGCGCTGACGGGCGAGACCGAGGGCTACTACGCCGACTTCGAGCCGCTCTCCGCACTGGCCAAGGTCTGCGAGAAGGGGTTCTTCCACGACGGCACCTGGTCGTCCTTCCGCGACCGCGAGCACGGTGTGGAGGTCGACCGCGCGCGCCTGCCCGCCTGGCGCCTGGTGGTCTGCAACCAGAACCACGACCAGGTCGGCAACCGTGCGCGCGGGGACCGGCTCGCCGAGTCGCTGGACACCGACCAGCTCGCGCTGGCGGCCATGCTCACCCTGACCGGACCGTTCACCCCGATGCTGTTCATGGGCGAGGAGTGGGGCGCCTCGACGCCGTTCGCGTTCTTCACCTCGCACCCCGAGCCCGAGCTGGGCAAGGCGGTCTCCGAGGGCCGGCTCCGCGAGTTCGAGCGCATGGCCTGGGACGCCGACTCGGTGCCGGACCCGCAGGACCCCGAGACGTTCCGTTCGTCCAAGCTCGACTGGGACGAGGCCGCCACCGGGGACCACGCGGTGCTGCTGCAGTCCTACCGCGAGCTCGCTGCCCTGCGCCGGGCCGAGGCCGACCTCACCGATCCTGACATGCGTCGTACCTCCTGCGAGGTCGACGAGGACGCCCGCTGGTTCCGCATGGAGCGCGGCTCGCTGGTCGTCGTCGCCGCGCTCGGTGACGCCGCCACGGTGCCGCTGCCGGAGGGCACCTGGGAGGTCGTCTGGTCGACACCGACACCCGTGGCGCTGGGGCTCGGCGAGGTCCACGCGCCCGGGCACACCGGGGCGGTGCTTCGACGGCTCTAGGTCCCTGGCGGTCGTCGGCGCAGCGTCCTACGTTGGGTCGATGGCGATGAAGCTCAACCCCTACCTCACGTTCAACGGCAACGCCCGCCAGGCGATGGAGCACTACCAACGAGTGCTCGGCGGCGACCTGCGCCTCAGCACCTTCGGGGAGTACGGCGCCACGGAGGGCGTGGACCCCGAGGGGGTGATGCACGCCCAGCTCGAGAGCGAGGCGGGGTTCACGCTCATGGCCTCCGACACCGGCCCCGGCTACGACCCGGTCTCGGGTGACCGCGACAGCATCAGCATCTCGGGGCCGGCCGCGGACGCCGAGGTGATGCGGCGCTACTTCGAGGCGCTCGCCGACGGCGGCAGCGTGACGATGCCGCTGCAGAAGCAGATGTGGGGCGACGAGTTCGGCATGCTCGTCGACCGCTTCGGCATCCCCTGGATGATCGACATCGGGAGCGAGTGATGCGCATCGCCGTGCTCGGCACGGGCATGGTGGGCAAGGCGATCGGGGGCCGGCTCACCGAGCTCGGTCACGACGTCACCATCGGCACCCGCGACCCCGCGGTGACCGGCGCGCGTGAGGGCGACCTGCCCGCCCCCCTCGCGACGTACGCCGCCGCGGCCGCCGGGGCGGAGCTCGTCGTCAACGCGAGCAACGGCCTGGCCACGCTGGAGGTGCTCGGCCTCGCCGGGGCCGACAACCTGGCGGGCAAGGTGCTGGTCGACGTGTCCAACCCGCTCGACTTCAGCCAGGGCATGCCGCCCACGTTGAGCATCAAGGACACCGACTCGCTCGGCGAGCAGGTGCAGCGTGCGTTCCCCGACGCCCGGGTGGTCAAGACGCTCAACACGATGAACGCCGACCTGATGGTGCATCCCGAGCAGCTCGGCCGTCCGCACAGCGTCTTCGTCTCCGGCGAGGACGCCGAGGCCAAGCAGGTGGTGACGGGACTGCTCGGCGAGCTCGGGCACACCGACGTGGTCGACCTCGGTGGCATCGAGACCGCCCGCGGCACCGAGATGTACCTCCCGCTGTGGCTGCGACTCATGGGCGCGCTGGGCACGCCGGCGTTCAACGTCCACGTCGTCCGCTGAGCCACTAGGTTCTCGGCATGACCAGTCGTGACCTGACGCCGGCCGAGGTCGGCCTGCTCCTCCTCGAGACGCTGCTCAACGTCTGCGTGATGGCGCTCCTCGTCACCGCCGGAGCCGCCCTCGTGGTCGGCCTGGCCGTGCACGAGCTGCCGGTCGGCCTCGTCGTGGGCGCGGTCGTCCTCGTCGGTGCCGTGGCGCTCGTGCGCAGCAAGCACGCCGCGCTGTCGTCCCGGGTGGGCGGCGCCTGAGCGCGGTCAGACGACCTGGGACTCGCGGCCCTCCCAGTACGGCGCCCGCAGGTCCTTCTTGAGGATCTTGCCGGTGGGGTTGCGCGGCAGCGCCTCGATGATGTCCACGCTCCTGGGGCACTTGAACTTCGCCAGGCGCTCCAGGCAGAAGTCGATGATCTCCTGCTCGGTGGCCTGCGTGTCCGGCTTGAGGCCGACCACGGCCTTGACCGACTCGCCCCAGGTGTCGTCGGGCACGCCGATGACCGCGGCCTCGGCGATCGCCGGGTGCTCGGAGAGCACCCGCTCGACCTCGGGGGAGTAGATGTTCTCGCCGCCGCTGATGATCATGTCCTTGAGCCGGTCGGAGACGTAGACGTAGCCGCCCTCGTCGACGTGGCCGATGTCGCCGGTGTGGAACCAGCCGTCGTCGTCGATGACCTCGGCGGTCTCCTCGGGCTTGTTGAGGTAGCCCTTCATCAGCTGCGGCGTCCGGAACCACAGCTCGCCCGGCTGACCGGTCGCCGCCTCCTCGCCGGACTCGACGTCGACCACGCGCACCTCGGTCGCGGGCAGGCACGTGCCCGCGGAGACGAGCCGCTCGGGGTGCTCCTTGTCGTGGTGGGCCTCGGGCAGCAGGTGCGTGATCACGCCGCAGACCTCGGTCAGGCCGTAGACCTGCATGAACTTGGTGTCGGGCCACGCCTGCATCGCCGCGCGCAGCAGCGCGCTCGGCATCGGCGCGGCGCCGTAGGTGTAGATCTTGAGCGCGCCGAAGAGCTTGACCGCGTCCTCGCCGCTCTGGAGCACCTGCGCGAGCACGGCGGGCACGAGGAAGGCGCAGTTGGCGCCGTTGAGGATCGCCTTGGCCAGCGAGCCGCCGTCGGGCTCGCGGGTCATGATGCTGGGCACCCCGTCGAAGATGCTGAAGAGGATGTACGACGAGCCGCCCACGTGGAACAGCGGCATCGCCACCAGCGACCGGTCGCCCTCCTCGAAGCCCCAGCCCTCGTGGGCGTTGTAGGTGTGGGCGACCATGTTGGCGTTGCGGAGCATGACGCCCTTGGGACGCCCGGTCGTGCCGGAGGAGTACATCACCAGGCAGACGTCCTCCGACGAGCCGCCGCCCTCGCCGACCGGCACCGGGGTGGCCTCGGCCAGGAGAGCCTCGTACTCGTCGCCCTCCGACCCGTCGGGGGTCACGCGCACGACATGCTCGACGGCGGTCAGGTTGTCGCGGATCCGGTCGATCGTGGGGGCCAGCTCGGTGCCCACGAAGACCACCTTGGCGCCGGAGTCGTTGACCGCGTAGTCGACCTCGTCGCCGGCCGAGCGCCAGTTGACGATCGCGTTGGCGGCGCCGATCGAGGCACAGGCGAGCGTCACCTCGACGCAGGCCGGGTGGTTCTTGTCGAGGAACGCGACCGTGTCGCCCTTGCCGACGCCCAGCCCGCGCAGCGCACCGGCCGTGCGGCGTACGCGCTCGTCCCACTCGGCCCACGTCCAGCTGCGGGGACCGTAGTCGACCGCCAGCTCGTCGGGCTTCTCCTTGGCCCAGTGCGCGACGGGCTCGTCGAGCGTCGCGGGGCGGAAGGGCAGCTGCACGGCGTGATGGTCGGTCATGGGCGGACTGTGGCACAGGCCACAGGGGCCGACAAGGTCGAGGGGCTGAGACTTCCCTGAGGTTTCCCGTTCTCCGATCCGCGGGTGCGCGGCGGCGCCGCGGGTACGTTCGCGGCGTGGACCCGAGCCGAGCGATCACCGAGCACCGCGCCCGTCCGGTGGCGGCCGCGGCCGGAGTCGTCTGGGACACCGTGATGTCGGTCGGCGGACCCGGGGGATGGGGCCTGCTCGACCCCGCGTGGCGGCTGCGCGGCCGGCTCGACGAGGCCGTGGGCGGCCCCGGGATGCGGGGGCGCCCGCGGCGCCGGCTCAAGGTGGGCGACGCGGTCGACCTGTGGCGGGTCGAGGAGCTGACGCCGGGCGAGGCACTGGTGCTGCGCACCGAGGCGCGGATGCCGGGCACGGCCTGGATGCGCCTGCAGGTCATGCCGCTGAGCGCCGACCGCACCCTGCTCACGCAGGACGTCGTGTTCGAGCCCGGCGGGCCCTTCGGGATCCCCGGGCGGCTGATGTGGTTCGCCGAGCTGCCGGGCCACAAGCTGGTGTTCGCCTCGATGGTCCGCGACCTGGCCCGGGACGCGGAGCGGCGGCATGCGGAGGCCGGCCGGTGACGGTGCCGTGACGATGCGCTTGCTGTTCGGCGACCAGCTGGGCGACCACTTCACCGACGACCACGACGGTCGCTTCCTGATGATCGAGTCGCGCGCGGTGTTCCGGCGCCGCCGCTTCCAGCGCGCCAAGGCCCACCTCGTGCTCTCCGCGATGCGCCACCGCGCCGCCGAGCTCGGCGACCGGGTGCAGCACGTCAGGGCGGAGACGTACGCCGACGGGCTGGCCCGGGTGCGCAGCAAGGGTCTCCAGGTGGTCCACCCGACCTCCCGTGCGGCGCTGGCGCTCGTGCGGTCGCAGCCGGGCGGCAAGGAGGTCGAGCTCCTCCCCGCGCGCGGCTTCGTCACGTCGATGGACGACTTCACCTCGTGGGCCGAGGGGCGAGGCAGCAAGCGCCTGCTGATGGAGGACTTCTACCGCGACTCGCGCCGTCGCACGGGCGTGCTGATGGACGGCGACGAGCCGGTCGGTGGCGCCTGGAACTACGACAAGGACAACCGCGAGCCACCTCCCCGCACGGGGCTGGACGTCCCGGGACCGTGGTGGCCCGAGGAGGACGAGATCGACGAGCAGGTCCGGCGCGACCTCGACGACTGGGAGGCCTCCGGTGAGGTCGCGTTCCTCGGGGCCGACGGGCCGCGGCGCTTCGCGGTCACCCAGGACGAGGCCCACCGCGCGCTCGACCACTTCCTCGAGCACCGCCTGGAGGTGTTCGGCACCTACGAGGACGCGGTCCTCCACGACGACCCCTGGATGGCCCACTCCCTGGTCTCCGCGCCCCTCAACCTCGGCCTGCTCGACCCGCTCGACGTCGTACGCCGGGCAGCGGAGCGGCACGCGACCGACGGCACCCGCCTGGCGAGCGTCGAGGGGTTCGTGCGCCAGGTGATGGGGTGGCGCGACTACGTCTGGCACCTCTACTGGCACCTCGGCGAGGACTACCGCCACCGCAACGCCCTGCGGGCCCGGCGGAGGATCCCCGGCTGGTTCGCCGACCTCGACGCCGACGCGACCGAGGCCGCCTGCCTCTCGCACACCCTCGCCGGCGTGCACGCGCACGGCTGGGTCCATCACATCCCACGCCTGATGATCCTCGGCTCCTACGCGCTGCAGCGCGGCTGGGACCCCGCCGAGCTGACCGACTGGTTCCACCGGTCGTTCGTGGACGGCTACGACCGGGTGATGGTGCCCAACGTGGTCGGCATGTCCCAGCACGCCGACGGCGGGGTGATGGCGACCAAGCCCTACACCTCCGGCGGGGCCTACCTGGACCGGATGACCGACCACTGCGGCGGCTGCCGATTCGACCCCAAGGTGAGGGTCGGCGACGACGCCTGCCCGTTCACCGCGGGCTACTGGTGGTTCCTCGACCGGCACCGCGAGCGCTTCGAGCACGCCCCGCGCATGCGCCAGGCGGTGCGCGGTCTGGACCGGCTCGCGGACCTCGACGCGCTGGTGGAGCAGGAGGACCGGCGCGGCTCGAAGGCGCCCTGATCCCGTCCGGGGTGTCCTAGCATCGGGAGGTGACCTCCGCTCGCCCTGCGGATCGAGCCGGGCCCAGTGCGCTCGACCGGGTGGCTCAGCGCGCGCTCGAGCGCCTCGTCGCGCTGCCCGACGTCACCCGGGCCGGGTTCGCCGTGAGCGAGGGCGGCCGCCGCCAGCTGCTCTTCACGGCCACGGACCGCGGCGACGAGGGCGGCAGCTTCGAGTGGTGCCGCATCGACGCGGCCTGGGAGGTGCCCCTCAACGGCGCCGCCCGCGACGGCGAGCTCGTGGCCGGCACCCTCGAGGAGCTCGAGCCGCGGTTCCCGTCGTTCGTGGGGGGCCAGGCCGACACCGGGATCCGCTACGTGGCCGCCGCCCCGGTCTCCTACGACGGCGAGCACCTCGGCGGCTTCGTCCTCTACTTCGACCGGGTCCAGCAGGGCGGCCCGCAGCTCGTCGCGGGCCTGGTCGATTTGGGCCGCTCCATCGGCAAGGACCTGGCCACCACCCGCCACGAGCAGCGTCGTCGCGCGCCGGCACGGGCCGCCCGGGCCGGCCGGGGCCCCGGCGCCGTCCTGAGCGCGAGCCACGAGATGCCCGGCGAGCCCGGCGCGGTCGGGCACGCCCGGCGCTTCCTCCGCACGGTGCTCGAGGACTGGGGCCTCGACGCCGGGCTCGTGGGCGACGCGGTGCTGTGCCTCGACGAGCTCGCCACCAACGCCCTGGTCCACACGCACGGCGGCTGCCGCGTGCACGTCACGCTCGCCGGCCGGGTGCTCCGCGTGCGGGTCGCGGACCACGGCGGTCTCGGCCCCATCCGGGTCGCCCCGACCCCGCCCGAGACCGCGGCCCACGGACGAGGGCTCGAGATCGTGGGCGCGCTCGCCAGCAGGTCGGGGCGTGACCCCGTCGAGTGCCTGGCGTGGTTCGAGCTCGACCTGCCCGAGAGGACCTGAGGCGACCGGACGCCGGGTCAGTGCTCGAGGAGCTCGCGGAGCTCGATCGGGCCGAACGGCTTGACGATGTAGCTGTCGGCCCCGGCGTCCATCCCGGCCTCGAAGTCGCGGCGCAGGGCGCGGCCGGTCATGAGGATCACCCTGAGGTCCTTGAGCTCGGGGTCGGCCCGCACGCGGCGGCAGGTCTCGAGACCGTCCATCACCGGCATGGTGACGTCGAGGAGCAGCAGGCGGGGGCGGTGCTCGCGGCACGCCTCGAGCGCGTCGGCGCCGTTGCCGACGGCCACGACGTCGAGGTCCAGGCCCTCGAGCACGAGCTGCACGAGGTCACGGATGTCGACGTCGTCCTCGGCGACCACGACCGTCCCCGGCTCGTGGGTCCCGACCGCGGTCCTCACCTTCACCGCGCCAGTATGCGGGGCGACCGGAGTTCAGGAGAGGAAGTCCACCAGGACCGGCCCGGCGACCTGGGATCCGGAGGCGCCCTTCTCGACGAACGCCGCGACGGCGAGGTCGCCGCGGAAGGCGATCATCCAGGCGTGGGTGGCCAGGGACCCGTCGGGCCGGGGGTCGCCGTACTCCGCCGTGCCGGTCTTGGCGCCGACGCCGCCGCCGAGGCCGGCCAGGACGCGCCCGGAGCCGTTGGCGACGACCCCCTGCATCATCGAGCGCAGCGACCGGGACTCCGCGGGGGTCAGCGGCTCGGCGCTGCCGGTGGGCTCCACGCCGGCGACGAGGTGGGGCACGACGGTCGTGCCGGCCGCGACCGACGCGGCGACCGTCGCCATCGCCAGCGGGGAGGCGAGCACCTTGCCCTGGCCGATCGTGTCGGCCGCGAGCTCGGTCTCGCCCTCGGGCGGCGGCACCTGGCCGAAGTACGCCGGGGCGCCGAGGTCGTGGTCGACGCCCAGTCCCAGGGAGGCGGCGGCGTCGCCGAGGGCGGACCCGTCGACCTTGTCCCGCTCGCCGACGAAGGCGGTGTTGCAGGAGTTGGCGAGGGCCGTCGCGAGCGGGATGTCGCCGTAGCCCCCGGCGGGGTAGTCGTCGTAGTTCTCGAAGTCCTTGCCGTCGACGTCGATCGTGCGGGGGCACGAGACCGTCGAGCCGGGCCGGAGGCCGGCGCGCAACAGCGCGAGGGTGGTGACCACCTTGAACGTCGAGCCCGGCGCGTAGCGCGAGTACGTCGCCGCGTCGAGCCCGTTGTTGCCGGTCCCGTTGGCCGCGGCGAGCACCGCCCCGTCGCTCGGCCGGACCGCCACGAGCGCGGTCACCCCGGCCGACCGCGGCAGCGTGGCCAGGGCCGACTCCGCCTTCTGCTGCAGGGGCGCGTCGAGGGTCAGCCTCAGGGGCGCGCCCGCCGTGGCCTCGACCTGGGCCAGCGTCCGCTCCGTGCCGTCGGCGTCGAGGGCGAGCAGGGCCGCGCCCGGCTTGCCGGCGAGCTGCGCGTCGTACCTCGCCTCGAGGCCGGACAGGCCTGCCTGGTCGCCCGCGCGGTAGCGGCCCTCGGACTTCTCCACGATCTCGGCGGTCACCGGGCCGACCCGGCCGAGGATCGGCGCCGCGAAGTCGCGGGTGATCCCGAGGTGGCGCGTGCCGCGCACGACCCCGGCCCCGGGGATGTCGCTGAAGGCCGGGCCGACCTCCCGGGCGTGCGCCGGCCGCAGCGCGAGGGCCTCGACGAAGGCCTTGGGGCCGCTGGCCTCGGCGAGCCTGACGAAGGCGGGCACCCCGACCCGGAGGAAGCGGGCCACGGCCCGGGCGCTCGACCTCACCTGCGACGGCTCGATCCGCGACTTGTCGAGCCCGAAGGTCTGGATCGGCCTGGCGGTCACGAGCCGGGCGCCCCGCGCGCCCAGGATGTCGCCGCGCTCGGCCCGCAGGACGCGCACGTCGACCTGCTCGCCGTCGCGCAGGTCGGGGTGCACGACGGCGGGGGCCCACGTCGGCCGCCACGTGTCGCCGTCCCGGGTGAACCTCACCTCGGTCGTGTAGCCGAGGTCGGTGGAGTCCCCGGGGCCGAGGTCCCAGGTCCACGCGAGCGCGACCGAGCGCTCGTCGTCGCCGTCGCCGACCTGCTCGACCCGCACCTCGGGCTCGGTGTCGCCCAGTGGCCGGCTCAGCTCGGCGTAGGCCGCCTGGGCCGACCTGCCGGCGGTGGCCGCCACGTCACCCTTGGAGAGGCCCGCGGCGAAGGCGTCGGCGGCCTCCTTCGCCACCGCGTCCTGGTCGGTGCAGGCCGTGAGTCCACCGGTCAGCAGGGCCAGGACGGCGAGGGTCGGGAGCGCGGCCCGAGCGGCACGAGACATGGCCCCACACTGCCACGCACGGTTCGCGGCCCGGCCCTGTGGATACGTTGTTGACATGACCACCACCGACGACAGGACGCAGGCGCAGGACTGGACCCCGCGCTACCTCGAGAAGGGCGGGTTCGAGCGGGACACCGACTACATCCCCGACCGGATCACGCTCGAGGAGGGCCGCAGCCAGGATCCGTACGTCGGGCAGCTGGAGTCGCGCACGTGGCCGGCGACCCCGGGCCGCTACCGTCTCGTCGCCGCCCGGGCCTGCCCGTGGGCCAACCGCTCGATCATCGTGCGTGAGCTGCTCGGGCTGCAGGACGTGATCTCGCTCGGCACCCCCGGCCCGACCCACGACGCCCGGTCGTGGGTCTTCGACCTCGACCCCGACGAGACGGACCCGGTCCTCGGCATCCACCGCCTGCAGGAGGCCTACCTCAACCGCTTCCCCGACTACCCCAAGGGCATCACGGTGCCGGCGATGGTCGAGGTCGGGACCACGCAGGTGGTGACCAACGACTTCCCGCAGATCACCCACGACCTCTTCTTCGAGTGGCGCGACCACCACCGCCCCGACGCGCCGGACCTGTGGCCCGCGGACTGCCGCGAGGAGATGGAGGAGGTGATGAAGCGCGTCTACACCGAGGTGAACAACGGCGTCTACCGCTGCGGCTTCGCCGGCGACCAGGAGTCCTACGACGCGGCCTACGACCGGCTGTGGACGGCCATGGACTGGCTCGAGGAGCGGCTGACCGGTCGCCGCTTCCTGATGGGCGACACGATCACCGAGGCCGACGTGCGGCTGTTCACCACGCTGGTGCGCTTCGACGCCGTCTACCACGGCCACTTCAAGTGCAACCGCAACAAGCTGGTCGAGATGCCGGCCCTGTGGGGCTACGCCCGCGACCTCTTCCAGACCCCCGGTTTCGGCGACACCGTCGACTTCGAGCAGGTCAAGCAGCACTACTACGTCGTGCACACCGACATCAACCCGACCGCGATCGTCCCCCGGGGGCCCGACCTGTCCGGCTGGCACACGCCCCACCACCGCGAGCGGCTGTGAGGGTCCCTCGGCTCAGACGGTGACGACGATCTTGCCGGGGGTGTGCCCCTCCTGGCTCGCCGCGAACGCCGCCGAGGCCGCGCGCACGCGCACCAGGACCTCGCCGGGTCCGACCTTGGGGTCGGGCCGGTCGGTCAGGGACAGGACGGAGGTGTCGCCGTACTCGGCGTAGGTCATCGCTCGCACGCAGGGGTGAACGGTCGGGACGGGTCGGACATGTCCGGTTGTGAGCAGGCCCACCGTCGCGACCGTCAGGAGGGGAGGAGCCCTCGCCAGAACTCGTTCTCGGCGGCCTGGTCCATCGGGTGCTCGTGCAGCGCGGCGAGCCGGCCCTCGCACAGGACGAGCCGGTGGACGATCGTGCGGACGAAGCCGCGGTGGGCCACGCACGCCTCCACCAGCAGCTCGCGCTCGTCGTCGTCGGCCATGAGGCCGGTGACCGTGAAGGTGCCGCGCCCGGCCGCGGCCTCGATGCGCGCGAAGAGGTCGCGCACGGCCGGCACCCCGACGTAGGTGCCGGACAGGGGGTGGGAGCCGGCGACGTGGACCGTCACGTCCTCGCGGCAGGTCCGCGCGGTGCGCTCGGGGTCGCGGGAGCCCAGGCCCGCGTAGATCTCGCGGACCTGGTCGGAGACCTCGCTGGTGCGACGCGGAACCACGGGTGGGTGTCTCCTGGGTGGGCGGAGGCTCGGCCGAGGGGGTGACCGATGGGATCGGGGGCAGTCTCAGGCTGCCGGAGCCCAGAGTCCCGCGACAGGGCAATTCGGGCAACTCAACCGTCGGAAGGTCCCGCTGCACCTGTCCGGCCGAACGGCCACCACCTGCCGCGTCGCGAGGGCGGTGGTGCCTCGGGCTCCCGGGCCGCGAGCGCCGCCGTACGACGGGCACGGCGCTCCTCGCGGCGAGCCCGCCAGCGGCGCACCTCCTCCTCGACGTCGCGGGGAGGGGTGGTGACCGGGGGCCCGCCGTGGGTGGAGTAGAGCACCCGCCGCACGCGGTCGTTGAACTCGGTCAGCTCGCGCCGGACCTCCGCCTCGCCGCCGAGCCGGTCGAGGTGGTCGTCGAGGGCGGCGTCGTCGCGCCGCAGCTGCAGGGCGGGCGGCAGGACGGTGATCTTCTCCCGCTCGACCAGGCGCTTGAGCCACCAGTCGGGGTCGTGCCCCTGCTCGGCGGGGCCGAGGTCCTCCAGCGGCTTGCCGAGCCCGGGGAGGTCGGTGAAGTCGCCGCGCTCCATCGCCTGCCGGACCTGCAGGTCGACCCACGTCTGCTGCTGCTCGATGCGGGCCCTGCGCGCCCGGCGCTCGGCACGGGCGCGCGCCTCCCTCTCCGCGGGGTCGTCCCGCGGCTCGGGAGGGTCGGGGGAGTCGCTCAGCGCTCCGCGTCCGCCTTGATCCTGGTGAGGGTCTGCTGCATGCCCTGCTCCAGCTCGGTGGTGAAGGAGTCGACGCCGCCGAAGGCCACCTTGGTCAGGCGCACCGACAGGTCGCTCACACCCTGCGGTGCCTCGCGGCGCGAGGTCAAGCGGGTGCGCCCGTCGCCGAGGTCCTCCAGCTCGTAGGACCAGACGGTGTAATTCTCCTTGACCCGGAAGGCGATCTCCTTCCGGGGAGCGAAGCGCACGACCTTGGACTGGGTCGGCCACACCAGCAGGCCGCGGCGGTTGACGTTGATCATCTTGGTGCCGACCCCGCCGTCGCCGCGCAGGAACGTCTTGGCGTTCTGGGGGCTCCAGCGGCTCATGTTGCGCAGGTCGGAGACCAGGCCCCACACCTTGTCCACGGGGGCGTCGATCTCGACGGTGGCCTCGATCGGGGCGACGTTCTGCAGCGGCACGGTTCACTCCTGGTCGGTCGGGAAGGCGCCCAGGCTAGTCGAATACCGACGGTATCTGGTAGGGCGGACGTCACACGCCCACCGGGTGACAGAGTTCGCCCCATGGGGATCAAGGTGGCGCTCGAGCACCGCACGACGTACACGTTCGACCGGCGGGTCGGGCTGGGTCCCCACACCGTCCGGCTGCGGCCGGCGCCGCACAGCCGGACGCCGATCGAGGCCTACTCGCTGCGCGTCGCCCCCGAGGGCCACTTCGTGAACTGGCAGCAGGACCCGTTCGGCAACCACGTGGCCCGGCTGGTCTTCCCCGAGCCGGTCGACCGCCTCGAGGTCACCGTCGGCCTCATCGCCGACCTCCAGGTGGTCAACCCCTTCGACTTCTTCGTCGAGGAGTACGCCGAGGAGTTCGGCTTCGAGTACGACGCGCTGCTGCGCCACGACCTCGAGCCCTACCTCCGGCCGGTGGCGGAGCCCCCCGGCAGCGGGCCCGGCCCGCTCGTGGAGACGCTGGTCGGCGGTCTCGCCGACCTGGAGGGCCGCCCGATCGTCGACGCGCTGGTGCGGGTCAACCTGGCGGTCCACGAGGCGGTGGCTTACTCGATCCGCATGGAGCCCGGCGTCCAGACGCCCGACGAGACGCTCGGCGCCGGCATCGGGTCCTGCCGGGACTCGGCGTGGCTCCTGGTCAGCGTCCTGCGGCAGCTGGGCCTGGCGGCGCGCTTCGTCTCCGGCTACCTCGTGCAGCTCGCCCCGGACCAGGAGAGCCTCGACGGCCCGAGCGGCCCGGTCGCGGACTTCACCGACCTGCACGCCTGGACCGAGGTGTTCGTCCCGGGCGCCGGCTGGATCGGGCTCGACCCCACCAGCGCGCTGTTCGCCGGCGAGGGCCACATCCCGCTGTCCGCCACGCCGCACCCCTCCAGCGCCGCCCCGATCAGCGGCCTGGTCGACCCCTGCGAGGTGACGCTGGACTTCTCCAACGTGGTCACCCGCTTCCACGAGGACCCGCGGGTCACCAAGCCCTACACCGCCGAGCAGTGGGCGCGCGTCGACGCCCTCGGGGCCGAGGTCGACCGGATCATCGCCGACGAGGGCCTCGAGCTGACCATGGGCGGCGAGCCGACGTTCGTCTCCGTCGACGACATGGAGAGCCCGCAGTGGAACACCGAGGCCGACGGGCCGGAGAAGCGCGCGCTCGCCACCGACCTGGCCGCCCGGCTCGGTGACGTGTTCGGCCGGGACGCGCTGGTCCAGCGCGGCCAGGGCAAGTGGTACCCCGGCGAGCCCCTCCCGCGCTGGCAGATCGCCCTGCACTGGCGCCACGACGGGGTCGCCCTGTGGAGCCACCCCGAGCTCCTCGCCGACCCCTGGACCGACGACCCCGACCCGTCGGCCCGGGAGCACGCCGCGGCCCTCGCCCGGCTGGTCACCGAGCGGTTCGGGCTCCCCCCGGGCCAGCTGCACGCCGCCTTCGAGGACCCGCTGACCCGCGTCGTGGACGACGTACGACGGCCCGCGGGTGAGCGCCCCGGGGCCGAGCCGACGGCGGGCGACGTGGCCGCGCTCGACGCCGCCGAGACCGACCCGGTCGCGTGGGTGCTGCCCGTGCACCCGGTGCCCGACGAGGACGGCGGCTGGGCGAGCCCGGTCTGGCGCCTGCGGCGGGGCCGGCTCGTGCTCACCGCCGGGGACTCCCCGGCCGGCCTCCGGCTCCCGCTCGGCTCGGTGTCGTGGGAGGACCCGCGCGAGGACCCCGAGCCGTCGTACCTGTCACCAGTGAGTGCCACGACGCCCGGTGGCACGTCCGCGCGCAAGCTCCCGTCTGCGGTCGTCGTCGAGGACCCGGAGGCGCCGTTGACCGCCGTCGTGGTCGAGGCCCGCGACGGCTTCGTGCACGTCTTCCTCCCGCCGCTGGACCACCTGGAGGACCTGACCGACCTGGTCGCGCTGCTGGAGGAGTGCGTCGTCGAGGTCGGCACACGCGTCGTGGTCGAGGGTTACGGACCGCCCCCGGACGCGCGGCTCGCCACGCTCATGGTCACCCCCGACCCCGGCGTCATCGAGGTCAACCTGCAGCCGACCGCCTCGTGGGGCGAGCTGTGCCGGGTCACCCAGGAGCTCTACGACGTGGCCCGCCGGGCCCGGCTCACCACCGAGAAGTTCGACCTCGACGGCCTCCACACCGGCACCGGCGGCGGCAACCATCTGACCCTGGGCGGCCCCACCCCCGACCGGTCCCCGATCCTGCAACGGCCCGACCTGCTGGTCAGCATGCTGACCTACTGGCAGCACCACCCGTCGCTGTCCTACCTGTTCTCGGGCCGCTTCGTCGGCCCGACCAGCCAGGCGCCGCGCGTCGACGAGGGCCGGCCGGAGTCGCTCTACGAGCTGGAGATCGCGTTCGCCGAGATCGAGCGGCTCAGCCAGGGGGAGGGCGGCGCCCCGCCCTGGGTGGTCGACCGCGCCCTGCGCCACCTGCTCACCGACCTGACCGGCAACACCCACCGGGCCGAGTTCTGCATCGACAAGCTCTACAGCCCCGACTCCTCCCGCGGACGGCTCGGGCTGCTCGAGCTGCGCGGGTTCGAGATGCCGCCGCACGCCGAGATGGCGCTGGTGCAGGCGCTGCTCGTGCGCGCCCTGGTGGCGAGGTTCGCCCGCTCGCCCTACCGCAAGCCGCTGGTCCGCTGGGGGACCGAGCTGCACGAGCGGTTCATGCTCCCCTACGGCGCGGAGGCCGACATCGCGGAGGTCGTGGCGGACCTGCGGGCCCACGGCCTGGCGGTCGAGGAGGGCTGGTTCGCGCCGTACGTCGAGTTCCGGTTCCCGCGCATCGGCACGACCGTGGTCGGCGGGGTCGAGCTCGAGCTGCGCCAGGCGATCGAGCCCTGGCGGGTGCTGGGGGAGGAGGCGGCCGGAGGCGGCACGGCGCGCTACGTCGACTCCTCGGTCGAGCGGCTCCAGGTCAAGGTGACCAACGCGCTCGCGGGCCGGCACGCGGTGACGTGCAACGGGGTGCCCGTGCCGCTGACCCCCACGGGACGCACCGGCGAGCTGGTGGCCGGCGTGCGCTTCCGGGCCTGGCAGCCGCACTCCGCCCTGCACCCGACGATCGAGGTGCACTCGCCCCTCCGGCTCGACGTGGTCGACCTCGCGCAGGAGCGGTCGCTGGGGGGATGCACCTACCACGTCGTGCACCCCGGGGGCCGGTCCTACGACGTGCCCCCGGTGAACGCCATGGAGGCCGAGGCACGCCGGGCCACCCGGTTCGAGGAACGTGGTCACACGACCGGACGCGTCGCCGTCGCCGACCTGGAGGCCGAGCTGCGCCGCACCCGCAGCCCGGAGCACCCCCACACCCTCGACCTGCGCCGCCACGTGCCGCGCTCCTGGGGCGGCTGACCGGTCCCGTGCCACCCCTGGTCACCGCTTACCGCGACCGCCTGCCCGGCACCCCCGCCGGGTGGGACGAGCTCGTCGGGCCCGACGGGTCCTCCCGCCCGGGCTGGGACGCGCTGGCGCTGGACTCCTGGGACCCCACCGGGTTGAGGTCCGTGCGGGGGCAGGCGGCGAGGCTCCTGGAGGACGACGGCGTCACCTACCACGCGCCACCCGGGCAGGACGGCGCGAGCACCGCCTCGGGGTGGCGGCTCGACCCGCTCCCGACCGTGGTCCCCGCCGAGGACTGGGAGGCGGTCTCCCGCGGCGTGGCCCAGCGCGCGCTCCTGCTCGACCGGGTCCTCGAGGACCTCTACGGCCCGCGGCGGCTGCTCACCTCCGGCCTCGTCCCGCCGGAGGTGGTGTGGCGCCACGGGTTGTTCCAGCGGGCCACCTGGGGCGCCCACCCGGCCGGCCGCCGGCGGGTGGTCCTCGCTGCGATCGACCTCGGCCGCGACGGCTCGGGGGAGTGGCGGGCCACCGCCGACCGGGTCCAGGCGCCCTCGGGGCTGGGCTACGCCATGGAGAACCGCCGCGTCGTCTCCCGCCTGCTGCCCGAGGCCCACCGCCGCGCCGAGCTGCACCGCCTCACGCCGTTCTTCTCCCAGCTGCGCGAGGCGCTGGTCGACCTCGCCCCCGTCGGCGTCGAGGACCCCCGCGTGGTCGTCCTCACCCCGGGGTCGCTGAGCGAGACCGCGTTCGACCAGGCCTACATCGCCACGGTCCTCGGCCTGCCGCTGGTGACCGGCTCGGACCTGGTCATGCGCGAGGGCCGGGTCTGGACCCGCGAGGCCGGGGACCACCTGGACCGGCGGCCGGTCGACGTCCTCCTCCGCCGGGTCGACACCGCGTGGTGCGACCCCCTCGAGCTGCGTCCCGACAGCGAGCTCGGCGTCCCCGGTCTGCTCGAGGCGGCCCGGCGCGGCCACCTCGTCAGCGCCAACGCCTTCGGCGCCGGGCTGGTGGAGTCGCCCGCCTTCCACGCCCTCCTCCCGGACCTCAGCCGTGCCCTGCTCGACGAGCCCCTCCTGCTGCCCTCGGCCGAGGCGTGGTGGTGCGGCGACCCCGACGGGCTCGCCCACGTCACCGCCCACCTCGAGCACCTCGTCGTGCGGCCCCTCGACCCCCGCGCCGGCCGCGGCATCCACGGCCCGGGGCTCAGCACCCGGCAGCGGGACGGGCTGCGCGCCCGCATCGAGGCCGATCCCGGGGGGTGGGTGGGGCAGCGCGTGCTGCCGCTGTCCACCACGCCGACCGTCGGCGGGGCCGGGCTGGAGGCGCGGCCCCTCACGGTCCGCGCGTTCGCGGTCGCCCGCGGGCCGTCGTACGCCGTGATGCCGGGGGCGCTGGGACGGGTCGTCCCCCACGCCTACGACGCGGACACCGGCCGCCGCGACCACGTGCAGCTGAGCAAGGACGTGTGGGTGCTCCGGGGCGAGCCCGCCGCGACCCCGACGCCGCCCGAGCCGGAGGTCCCCGTGGCCCGGCCGAGCGCGGTGCCGATGGTGCCGCGGGCGCTGGAGAACCTCTACTGGCTGGGCCGCTACACCGAGCGCGCGGAGTCCACCACCCGCCTGGCCCTCACCCTGCGCGCCCTCGCCGCCGACTTCCCGTTCGCCCGCCGCGACCCCGCCCGCGGGGCGGTCGACGTGCTGGCCCGGGCCCTGACCCACACCACCGGGACCTATCCCGGCCTCGCCGCGGGGGAGCAGCTGCGCGACGCGGTCATCGACCAGGAGCTGTGGCAGCTGCTCGTCGACGCCGACCGGCCGGGCTCCGTCGCGCAGTCCCTGGCCGGGGTCGCCGCGGCTGCCGGCTCGGTCCGCGACCAGCTGTCGATGGACGTCTTCACGGTGCTGGGCTCCCTCGAGCGCGCCCGCTCCGGCCTCGCCGCCCTCGACCCCGGCGACGGCCCGGCCCACCTGCTCGAGACTGGCGCCCAGGTGCTGTCGGGCACCCTCGCGCTCACCGGCATCTTCGCCGAGAACATGGTCCGCGACGTCGGCTGGACCCTCCTCGACGTCGGCCGCGGGCTCGAGCGCGCGCTGCAGACCGCGACCGCCGTGCGCTGGGTCGTGGGCGAGACGCACCCACCGGCGGTCGAGCGGCACCTCGTGCTCGCGCTGCTGTCCTCGGGCGAGTCGGTGGTCACCCACCGGCGTCGCTACGGCGCCCGCGCGGGCGTCGACTCGATGCTCGACCTGCTGCTGCTGGACCGCACCAACCCCCGCTCGGTCGCCTTCCAGCTCGCCCGCCTCCAGGCCCGCGCCGCGACCCTGCCCGGCACCGACCGGGCCGAGCGGCTGCGCCAGGTCGTGGCCGACGCCGAGACCGACCTCGCCGCCCGGGGACCGGGAGCGCTCGCCGCCGCCACGCCCCGCGTCGGCGGGCCGGGCCTGCCCGACGGCGAGCTGTTCACCGAGCACCGCGAGGAGCTCGTCGCCCTCGCCGAGCGCACCCAGCGGCGCCTGCGCGAGCTGTCCGACGCCGTCGAGGTCGGGTTCTTCTCCCACCCGCTCGCGCCGCGTCCGCTGGGCCAGGAGCTCGCCGTGCCCCGCCTGGTCGTCGAGCAGTCGCCGGAGGCGGTCGGATGAGACGGCACCGCATCGCCCACCACACGACGTACACCTACGACGACGACGTCACCGACTCCTACGGCATGGTCGTGGCGCGCCCGCGCGACCTGCCCGGGCAGCGGGTGCTCGAGCACGAGCTGTGGACCGAGCCCGGCCACGCCGACCTCCACACCCACCTCGACAGCGAGGGCAACACCGCGACGTACTTCCACGTCACCGAGCCCCATCGGCGCCTGGTGGTCAGCGCGGTCAGCGTCGTCGAGAGCCACGTGCCGGAGCTGCCCGTGGTCGAGCGCTTTGCCGCCATCGCGTGGGAGGACGCCCGCCCCCTCCGCCGGCGCGACCTGCCCGAGGCCGCGATCGCCGCCCAGCACGCGTTCGCCTCACCGCTGGTCGACCTCGGCCCGGAGGTCGCCGCCTACGCCGCCGTGTCGTTCCCGCCCCGCCGCCCCCTCGTCGAGGCCGTCGTCGACCTGACCCACCGGGTGCACGAGGACTTCGACTACCGCCCCGGCTCGACCGGCGTCGCCACCCGCGTGCCCGACGTCCTCGCCGCACGGCACGGCGTGTGCCAGGACTTCGCCCACCTCACCATCGCCGGCCTGCGCAGCCTCGGTCTCGCCGCGCGCTACGTCAGCGGCTACCTCGCCACCGACCCCCCGCCCGGCCGCGAGCGCGTCGTCGGGGCCGACGCCACCCACGCCTGGCTCGAGGTCTGGGTCCCCCCGGAGGCCGCCGCGGCCGGTGCCCCCGGCTGGCTCCCCGTCGACCCGACCAACGACTGCGTCACCGCCGAGCGCCACGTGACCGTCGCCTGGGGACGCGACTACGCCGACGTACCCCCGGTCAAGGGCGTCATCTTCACCGAGGCCACCGAGTCCACCATGGACGTCCGCGTCGACGTCGCCCCGGCCCAGCCCCGCCCGCCCCGAACCTGACGCGCAGCCGCCGGGCGGGGGGCGTACGCCGGGCTAGGGCCTGCCGCTGATGAGCCCCTCCACCCACTCGAGCTTGTCGAGGACGGCGGGGGCGAGGACGAAGGGGTAGAGGTCCTGCAGGCCCATCGAGCGGTTCATCTGGTTGAGCGCGGTCGAGAGGGGGAGCCAGGTGCCGACCACCACGTCGGAGAACCGGCGCAGCGCGACCTGCGGGTCGACGGTCAGCCCGAACGCGTGGGCGGTCTCGAGGGCGTCGCCGATGTGGAGCACGTGGGCGAAGGTCTCGGCGAAGTCCTCCCAGGGGTGCATGGTGGCGTACGCCGAGACGTAGGACTCCTCCCAGCCCTCCGGGGGCCCGACGGAGTAGTGCCGGTCGATCGCGTCCTGGTAGGACGCCGTCTCGTCGCCGAACCGGGCCCGGAAGTCCTCGCGACGAGCGGCGTCACCGGCCTCGGCGGGGTCCTCGACCAGCACCTGCCAGTAGTAGTGCCCGATCTCGTGGCGGAAGTGGCCCAGCAGCGTGCGGTAGGCCTCGCCCAGGTTGTCCTTGACCTTCTCCCGGTGGGCGCTGTCGCCCTCGGCGAGGTCGATGGTGATCACCCCGTCGGCGTGACCGGTGACGACGTCCTCGGCGACGCTGGAGAGCAGGTCGAACGTCACGCCGCGGCCGGTCGCCTCGTCGCGCGGCCGCACCGGCAGCTCGAGCCGGTCGAGCTCGTCGACCAGGCGGCGCTTGGCCTGCTCGGCCAGGTAGTACTGCGGCAGGCCCTCGAGGTCGCCGTCGGCGGGCCGGGTGCGCGTGAGCGAGCAGGCGAAGCACTGCTCGCCCGCCACGTCGGGGATCCAGTTGCACCCGTTGAGGTCGAGGTTGAGGCACGGTGTGAACGTGTCGCCGAGCAGCAGCAGGGTGCGCTCGGTGCGGGAGTAGCCCACGGCCTGGCCGCAGCCCAGGCACACCGAGTTCTCGAAGAAGAGCGTCTGCCCGCAGCCCGGACACGTGAAGGAGCGCATGGGCGCGAGCCTACGGAGCGGTCGGTGGCCGCTGGCGCCCCGGCGACCGGGGGCAGAAACGGGGCGGCGGCCCCGTCCTGGGAGGAGGATCAGAGCCGCCTGAGAGAGACGCGCGCTTCCCTCTCGTCCGGGGTGGCGCCGGTGGACCGCTCCCCCGTCCAGCAGCGTAGGGAAGGCCGGGGGGATCAGGGAGTCCCCGTTCTGGAAGGACCTGCCGGGACCCTGCGGCCGACGAGGGGCCCACCGTCCGGCTCGGGACCTGCCGAAGATCTTGCGGAGAGCAGGGGATCGCGAAGAGGGATGTCAGGAAATTCTGCGAATCGACCAGGCGGGCTAGTCAGATCTGACTAGCATGCACCCCTCCGGTCCCCCCTGTTCGGGACGAACGTCTCGACGTAGGTTGATTGCGCGGTGTCGAGTGGACCACAGGTCCGACATCGTGCAATCTGGACATACGGGGTGTTTCGCAGAGCCAGGGGTGGCCGAGCGGGACGGACGACGGACCAGGGGTGGCCCGTCGAGGAGTCATCGGACCAGGGGTGGTCCGGTGCGACATAAGGGGTGTGCGCGACATGGTGCGGACGAGGGGTACGGCAGCGGCGGAGATCCCTCCGGCGCGGGCTCCGCGCCGGATGCCGACGGTGACCGGACGGTTGCGCCGGCGCGCCGACGGGGTCCCGGTGGTGACCTACCGGCGGACCTTCCGGCTCTCGCCGGACGAGGTGTGGGCCTGGCTGAGCGAGCGCGAGCGGATGCGCTCCTGGCTGGGTGACTGGCGCACCGGTGACGACGGCCGCTCGATGTTCCGGTTCTCCCCGGACGACGCCGAGGCGCCGGAGTTCGGCTTCCGGGTCGGCGTGACCGACCCGGGCCGCTTCGTCTCGCTGGCCATGGTCGACGACGAGGGCCTCGACCACTGGGACCTCCAGGTCAAGCTGGTGCCCAGCCGCGAGGTCCCCGGCGGCACGGAGCTGGTCGCGGAGCAGGCGATGACCGACCCGGTCATGGCCCCCTCGGTCGGCGCCACCTGCGAGTTCTTCTGGGACCGCCTGGTCCTGGTGGCCCACGGCCAGGACGCCGGCCGGCTCGACTTCGACGAGTACTTCCTCGCCCAGGCGCCGGGCTACCGCTCGATGTTCCCGCTCCAGCGCTCGCCGCGCACGTTCACCGCCGACGAGTGAGGCACTGAGCCGCCGCGCTCAGGCCAGCGCGGGGAGCGCCCGCGCAGCGGTGTAGACCGCCACGCCCAGCACCAGCAGCGTGAAGGCCCCCGCCAGCCGCTCGGGCCGGGTGCGCTGCGCCAGCCACGTGCCCCCCACGGCACCGGCGGCCGCCGCGACGGTGAGCAGCAGGACGGGGACCCAGGTGGGCTGCACGCCCGACCCCACGCGTACGACGAACGCGCTCGCGCTGGTCAGCACGATCACCACGAGGCTGGTCGCGGCCGCACGGTCCATCGGCAGGTCGAGGGCGAGCACCAGCGCGGGCACGACGAGGAAGCCCCCACCGACCCCGAGGAACCCGGTCAGCAGCCCCACGGCGGTCGCGGTGACCAGCACGACCGCTGCCCGACGTACGTCGACGGTCAGGGGGTGCAGGGTGAGGACCGGGCCGTCGGGGCGGCTCGGTCCCGTGACCAGGCCGCGGCGCTGCTGCACCAGCCGCCAGCTCATCAGCGCGGCGACCAGGAGCATGAGCACCGAGAAGCCGCCGAGCAGCACCGCCTCGCCGACGGCGGTCGAGGCGCGCGCCCCGAGCACCGCGCCGGCGACCGCCGTCGCGCCGAACGCGAGGCCTCGCGCCCACAGCACGGTGCCGTGCCGGTGGGCGCTGACCGCGCCGACCAGGGCGGTCACGCCGACCACGACCAGCGAGCCGGTGGTGGCCTGCGAGGCCGACTCCCCGAGCACGTAGACGAGCACGGGCACGGCCAGGATCGACCCGCCGCCGCCCAGCGCCCCGAGGCTGAGCCCGATGAGGAGCCCGGCCACCGCGGCCAGGACGAGCGTCACGCGCCCCGGTCCTCCCGGCCGGTCGCGCGGCCGCCGGGGGCCACGGGGAGCCCCGAGCCCGGGGCGTTGCTCCAGTCGTCGTCGACCGCGACCACGTGACGGCCCGCCGCGTCGAGCAGGGAGGCGGCGATCGAGGCGCGGTAGCCGGCGGCGCAGTGCACCCACACCTCGCCCGCAGGGACGTCGTCGATGCGGTCGAGCAGCTGCTGGAGCGGGACGTGGGCGCTGCCGACGACGGCCCCCTCGGCCCGCTCGTCGTCGCGGCGCACGTCGAGCACCTGCACCTCACGGTGGTGCCGCACCTGGGCGAGGTCGGCGAAGCTGCCGCGCTCGAAGGACCGCACGTCCTCGGGGGTCCGGGCCCAGTCGTCGGGGCCGCCGGTCGACTGGGCCGCCGGGCGGTCGATGCCGATGCGGACCAGCTCGCGCTGGGCCTCCGCCACGTCCTCCGGGGTCGACCCGAGCAGCGTCAGCGGGGTGCCCCACGCGACCAGCCAGCCGAGGTAGGTCGCGAAGCCGCCGTCGAGGCCGAAGTTGTAGGACCCGCGCAGGTGACCGGCCGCGAACGCCCGGCGGTCGCGCAGGTCGACCACCCACTCCCCGGACTCCAGCCGCCGCCGGAGCTCGGCCGGGTCGGCCTCCTGGGCGGGGCTGAGGTCGGGCGCGCCGGGGCCCTGGGCGTTGCCGGACGCCATGTGGGCGTAGTACGCCGGGTAGGCGCCGAGCCCGGCGAGCAGGTCCTCGACGTAGGCCTGCTCGTCCTGGGTGAGGACCGGGTTGCCGCGCACCTCGTCGCCGATGGTCGAGGCGGTCGCCTCGGACTGCGTCGCGGCGCAGAACGACCCGAACCCGTGGGTCGGCAGGACCTCGGCGGAGGCGGGGAGGAGGTCGGCCAGCCGGTGGGCCGAGGCGTGCTGGTGGCGCGCGAGCGCGTCGGTGTGCTCGTCGCCGAGCAGGTCGGGACGGCCCGTGGCGCCGAACAGCAGCGATCCCCCGGTGAACACCGCGAGCGCCTCGTCGAGCCCCGCGTCGTCGTCGGTGAGGGCGTAGGACAGGTGGGTGAAGGTGTGGCCCGGGGTGGCCAGGGCGGTGAGGCGGATCCGCTCACCCACGGCGACCACGTCCCCGTCGCGCAGCCCGTCGCGCTCGAACGACACGTCGTCGGCGGCGTTGAGGTGGTAGGCCGCCCCGGTCGCCCGGGCGAGCGCCAGGCCGCCGGTCAGGTAGTCGTTGTGGACGTGGGTCTCGAGCACCGCGACCAGCCGGACGCCGAGACGGTCGAGCAGCGTCGTCACCCGGTCGAGGTCGCGCTGAGGGTCGATGACCGCGGCCACGGAGCCGTCGTGCACGAGGTAGCTGCGGTCACCGAGCGTCGGGGTCTCGACGACCTCGAGACCGAAGGGCCCGAGCGTCCCCTGTCCGCCCATGTCACAGGCCCTGGTCGTAGGGGTGGCCGGCCTGGACCCAGGCCGCGGTGCCGCCGACCACGTTGACGCTGTCGAACCCGTTGGCGTCGAGGAGCGGGCCCATCGCGCCGCTGCGGTTGCCGCTGCGGCAGATGACGTAGACGGGCCGGTCGCCCGGCACCTCGTCGAGCCGCGAGGAGAGCTGACCCATCGGGATCAGGACCGCGCCGGGCACGTGCGCCTCGGCGTACTCCTGGGGCTCGCGGACGTCGATGAGCGTCGCGCCCTCGTCGAGTGCCTTCCGCAGTCCGTCGATGTCGGTCTCGCGCATGCTTCTCCTTCGTCGGGTGGTGGACACCATACCCCTCCGGGTATCGGAGGGGGTTTGCTCGGCAGGGCCGAGGGACACGGTGGCCACATGAGTCACTCGGACGTCACCTACGAGCCACCGGCTCCCCCGGACCCCGCCGAGGCGTCCCTGGGTCAGCTCGTGTCCTCAGTCTCGCAGCAGATCCCGGAGCTGGTCCGGTCGGAGATCCGCCTGGCCCAGGCCGAGATGGCCGAGAAGGGCAAGCGGGCCGGCCTCGGGCTCGGCATGTTCGGCGCCGCCGGCGTCCTGGCGCTGTACGGCGTAGGGACCCTGCTGGCCACCGTCGTGCTGCTCCTCGCCCTCGTGCTCCCGGCCTGGGCGGCCGCGCTCATCGTGACGGTCGTGCTGTTCGCCGCCGCGGGTGTGGCGGCGCTCAAGGGCAAGGCCAACGTCGCCGAGGCCACCCCGCCCAAGCCCGAGCGGGCGATCGACGGGATCAAGGCCGACGTGGAGACAGTGAAGGGGAACCACCCGTGAGCACACCCGACAACCTCGACGGCCACCAGGGCCAGGTCGCCCAGGACACCGGCCAGGACGGCGCCGAGGACACCCCTCGCACCCCCGAGCAGATCGAGGCCGACATCGCCGCCCAGCGCGAGCACCTCGCCGCGACGATCGACGCGCTGACCCACAAGCTCGACGTGAAGAGCCAGGCCAAGGCCAAGGCGGCCGACGTCAAGGACCGCGCCACCACCGACTCGGGCAAGCCGCGACCCGAGCTGGTCGCGGGTGCCGTGGCCGCGGTCGTGGTCGTGGCGGGCCTGTGGTGGTGGAGGCACCGACGATGACCAGCCGCACCAAGGACGAGACCCACGAGCTCGACCCCGACGCCAAGCCCGAGGGGCCGACCGACCTGACCAAGCGGTCCTGGAAGTACGTCCTGCGCAAGACCTGGCGGGAGTTCGGCGAGGACCAGTGCACCGACAAGGCGGCCGCGCTCACCTACTACTCGGTGCTCGCGCTGTTCCCGGCGGCCCTCGCGCTGTTGTCGATCATCGGGCTGGTCGCCAACCCCCAGAAGGTCCTGTCCACGGTGATGGACGTGCTGCGTCCGTTGGTCTCCCCGAGCACCCTGCAGACCGTGCAGCCGACCCTGGAGTCGATGGCGTCCTCGCAGGCGGCGGGGGTCAGCTTCGTGGTCGGTCTCGCCGGCGCGCTCTGGTCGGCCAGCGGCTACATCGGCGCCTTCTCGCGGGCGATGAACTCGATCTACGAGATCGACGAGGGTCGCCCGTTCTGGAAGCTCCGCCCGATCCAGGTCCTCATCACCCTGGTCGCCGTGCTGCTCTCGGCCGCCGTGCTGGTCATGCTCGTGGTCAGCGGCCCCCTGGCGGAGTCGATCGGCAACGTCATCGGCCTCGGCTCGACCGCGGTCCTGGTGTGGAGCATCGCCAAGTGGCCGGTGCTCGCCCTGACGGTGGTCGTGATCGTGGCGCTGCTCTACTACGCCACCCCCAACGTCAAGCAGCCCAAGTTCCGCTGGATCTCCGTCGGCGCCGCGGTCGCGATCGTGACCTGGGTGCTCGTCTCGGTGGTCTTCGGCTTCTACGTCGCGAACTTCTCCAGCTACGACAAGACCTACGGCTCCATCGCCGGCGTCGTGGTCTTCCTGCTGTGGCTGTGGCTGACCAACCTGTCCCTGCTCTTCGGCGCCGAGATCGACTCCGAGCTCGAGCGGGGGCGTGAGCTCCAGGCCGGCATCCCGGCCGAGGAGGAGCTGCAGCTCCCGCCGCGCGACGACCGCAACATCGAGAAGGCGCGCGAGAAGGAGGAGAAGGACATCGCCCTCGCCCGCCAGATCCGCGAGGCGGCCGACCCCGAGGGTCGCGTGGCCGCGGAGTACGACGCCGAGCACTCCGGCTCCACCACCGACGAACCCCGCCGGCCCGACGGGTCCGGCACCAGCACCGACGCACCCGAGACCACCAGGAGATGACCATGAAGAGACTGCTGCTGCTCACCGGCTTCGCCATCGGCTACGTGGCGGGCAGCGCCGCCGGCCGCGAGCGCTACGAGCAGATCCGGAGCATGGCGCTGCGGGTCCGCAACGACCCCCAGGTCCAGGCGGCTGCCGCAGCGGCCGCGGACAAGGCCAAGGAGGCCGCGCCCGTGGTCAAGGACAAGGTGACCGGTGCCGCCGAGGTGGCGGCGCAGAAGGTCCGGACCTCCTCGGGACCCGACCTCAGCGAGCAGGAGAGCGGCTACCCGGTCGCCGGTCGCTGACCCGGCTCGGCGCCGGTCGCCTCAGCCCTGACGTCGCCGCGCCGCCTGCACCAGCATGATCCGCAGGTCCACCAGACCCTGCTGGACGTAGTCGTCCAGACGGCTCACGAGCATCGCCGGCTCCTCCGGGGCCGGCGATGTCGCGCTCGGACGAGGCGCGGGGCTGCGGGCCAGGATCGCCGGCCGCGTCACCTGGTAGGCGGGCCAGAAGATCGCCGTCATCATCACGAGCAGGACCATCGCACTGAGCACCCGTCGATGATGCGCCGCGAGGGGCCCGGCGCTCAGGCGAATCCGAGCACTGGGACCGCCGCCCCCGCGGCCCCGCCCGGGATCGCCCGCAGAGCGCGCGGTGTGGTTCAGACCAGCGGACCCCGCACCTAGAATCTCCCGCGGCGTGCCGGACCCTGGTCCGCCGGAGGAGAGGATCCCGATGGCGAGGCGTGAGTCGCTGGGTGTGCGCACGTGGGCCGCCGCGACCGCGGTCGTGGCCGGCCTCGTCGCCGCGGGGCTCGCCGTCCTCGTCTCCCCGACCCTCGGCGCCGGCAGCGACCACCGGTCGCCGAGAGCGGCCACCACCCTGTCCGTGCCCGCCGACGGTCCCCGGCGCGTGACCCCGGTCGGCGACCCGGCGGCTCGTGCGCGGTTCGGGCCCAAGCCCAACGTCGTCGTGGTGATGACCGACGACATGCGCGCCGACGACCTGCGCTTCATGCCGACCGTCCGGCGCGAGCTGCGCCAGGGGGGCGTGGAGTTCCGCAACTCGTTCTCGCCCAACCCGCTGTGCTGCCCGGCCCGGGCCTCCTTCCTCAGCGGTCAGCTGTCCCACAACCACGGCGTGATCTCGCAGGTCCCGCCCTGGGGGTTCCCGGCCTTCCGCGACCACGGCACGATCGCCACCGCGCTGCGTCGCTCCGGCTACCGCACCGCCCTGGTGGGCAAGTACCTCAACGGCTACGGCGAGCTGCGCCGCCGCAACGGCGAGCCGAGCCTGCACTACGTCCCCCCCGGCTGGACCGACTGGTACGCCGCGTTCGGGCCGCCGCCGTCCAGCCGCATGCCGGGGGGGACCTACAACTACCTGGACCAGCCGATCAACCACGACGGGCGCATCGAACAGCACCGCGGGCAGTACTCCACGGTGACCACCGGCACGATCGCCACCAGGCTGGTCGACCGCTACTCCCGCAGCCGGGACCCGTTCTTCATGTACCTCGCGTTCGTCGCGCCCCACTTCGGCACGCCGCACGAGCCCGACGACCCGACGTACACCGAGCCCGACGGGGTGCGCCAGCCCCTCGGGACGCCGTACGTCCCCGCGTGGGTGCGCGGCCGCTTCGACCGCATGCTCACCAAGGCGCCGGGCTTCGGCGGGGACGCCGACCCCAGCGAGACCGACATCAGCGACAAGCCCCCGTTCATGCGCAACCGTCCCGAGCCCAACGGCTCGATGGAGGCGGCGACGCTGGAGTCGGCGCGCCAGCGCGCGGAGTCGCTCTACGTGGTCGACCGCCAGGTCGCCCGCCTCGTCCACGAGCTCAAGCAGCGCGGCGAGTGGCAGCGGACCGTGCTGTTCCTGACCAGCGACAACGGCTTCTTCCTCGGCGAGCACCGTCACCTCAAGGGCAAGATCAAGCCCTACGAGCCGTCCACCCGGGTCCCGCTGCTCGTCACCGGCCCCGGCCTCCGCAGCGGCACGACCCGTTCCGACCCGGTCACGACCGTCGACCTGACCGCGACGATCCTCGAGCTCGGCCGGGCCATCCCGTACCTCACCTCCGACCACCCGCTCGACGGGACGAGCCGCCTGACCACGCTCCTCGACGGCGACCAGGGCTGGCGTGCGCCCGTGGTCACCGAGGGACGGCTGTGGCAGGAGAACGACCGCCGCGTCCGCCGGGCCAACGGCTTCCACACGGGGCTGTCCTACGCCGGTCTGCGCACGCCGCGCTACGCCTACATGAGGTACGACCGCGGCTACGAGGAGCTCTACGACCTGCGCGAGGACGCCAACGAGATGGTCAACCGGATCGAGGACCCGATGTACGCCGACGTGGTCGCCCGCCTGCGCAGGCTGTGGACGGAGTACCACGAGTGCGCCGGCCCGCAGTGCCGTCGCGACCTGCCCCGCTGGCTGCGAGCGGGCCCGGACGCGAACGCCGAGCTGACCTCGACGTTCTGGGCGCAGGTCGCCGAGCGGTCCGCCGCTACGCTGACGCGGTGACCCAGCCTCCCGAGCCCCGCACGCCGGCCGGCCGCTGGTCCTACTTCGGCCCCGCCGGCACCTTCACCGAGCAGGCCCTGCGCACCCTGCCCGAGGCCGCCTCGGTCGAGGCCGTCCCCTGCACGACCGTCACCGTCGCGCTCGACGAGGTGCGCGCCGGCGAGTCCGACGCCGCGGTGGTGCCGATCGAGAACTCCGTCGAGGGCTCGGTCCCGGTCACCCTCGACGAGCTGGCCACCGGCGAGCCGCTGATGATCCGCCGCGAGATGACCGTGCCGGTCGCGTTCTCCCTGCTCACCCGCCCCGGTCACCGGCTCGAGGACGTGCGCGTCGTCGGCACCCACCCCCACGCCGAGGCGCAGACCCGGGGGTGGGTGGCGCGCCACCTGCCGGGCGCGACCGTCGTCCACGCGACCTCCACCGCGGCGGCCGCGGCGGCCCTGGCCGACCCCGACGCCACGCCGCTGTGGGACGCCGCGATCTCCGCGCCGCTGGCCGCCGAGCGCTACGGCCTCGAGGCGCTCGCCACCGGCATCGGCGACAACGCCGAGGCGGTCACCCGCTTCGTCCTGGTCACCCGGCCCGGCCGCCCGAGCCCTCCGACGGGCCGGGACAAGACCAGCCTGGTGCTGTTCATGCGGGAGAACCACCCCGGCGCGCTGCTGGAGATCCTCGACCAGCTCGCCACGCGCGGCGTCGACCTGACCCGCATCGAGTCGCGACCGACCGGCCACGCGCTCGGCGACTACTGCTTCTCCGTCGACGCCGAGGGCCACATCGAGGACCGTCGCCTGGGCGAGGCCCTCATGGGCCTGCGGCGGATCTGTGCGGACGTGCGGTTCCTCGGCTCCTACGAGCGGCACGACGGCAAGGCCGCCACGATCCGGCCCGGCACCACCGACGAGGAGTTCAACCGGGCGACCGCGTGGCTGGCGCGTCTGCGCGACGGAGCCTGAGGGCGGACCTACCCTGGCCGGGTGACGGACTCGACGCTCGCCTCGCTCGTCCTCCTCGCGCTCGCCCTCGCCGTGGCCGCGTTGGTCGTCGCGCTGTCCGCCCAGCGCCAGCAGGTCGCCCGCCGGCGGCGGACCGCCTCCTCGGACCTCCCGACCGACGTCGCCGGGCTCCGCGCCGAGGTCGCCGCGCTGGTCGACCAGAGCCGCCTGGCGCTGCACCGGCCCGAGCTGCTGCGCTACGACGCGTTCGGCGACATGGGCGGACGCCTGTCGTGGTCGCTGGCGCTGGTCGACGACGCCGGCACCGGGGTCGTGCTCACCTCGATCCACGGCCGCAGCGACGCCCGCTCCTACGCCAAGGGGTTGGTGGCCTGGGAGAGCGACCAGCCGCTCTCGCCCGAGGAGGACGCGGTCGTCTCCTCCGCCCGGGCCCGCAGCCGGGGCGAGGCCCCCGCGCCCACCCCGGCCCGTCCGCGCGCCAAGGTCGGTCGCCGCAGCGACCCCGAGGCAGACGCGGCGATCGTCGAGCAGGTCGAGGGCGAGGTCGCCGTCCGGGAGTCCCGCGACGGCGAGGGCGCCCAGACCGCCTGACCCGGCGCTCGTCCCGGGCCGTGTGAGGTCGGTCCCGAAGTCGACTGCCGCACGATCTCGCCACCTACCCTTCTGCCCATGGGTCTCCTCACTCCGCTCGCCGTGCGCATCGGCGCCCTCGAGTTCATGCCGAACTACCTGCCGCAGATCGTCGCCACCGACCATGCGCTGCAGCGGCTCACCCGGGGCCGGGTCACCCTCCTCGACATCGCCGGCCTGCCCAACCTGACCCTCACCGTCACCGGTCGCAAGAGCGGACAGCCGCGCTCGACGCCCCTGCTCGCCGTACCTCGGGGGCAGGACTGGCTCATCGCCGGCTCCAACTTCGGCGGCCCCAAGCAACCGGTGTGGGTGGTCAACCTCGAGGCGACCCCCGAGTGCGAGGTCACCGTCAAGGGCCGCACCCAGCCGATGCACGGTCGCCGCCTCGAGGGCGACGAGCGCGAGGAGGCCTGGCAGTTCATGCAGCGGACGTGGCCGAACTACCGCAAGTACGAGGAGCGGACGGAGCGCAAGATCAAGGTGTTCCTGCTGACCCCCCGCTGATCCGGCGGGCTCGGGGTACGCCGGACAGCGCGCGCCTCAGCGAGGCACGCGGACGAGCAGCTTCCCGTGGAGGCACTCGCAGGTGATCTCGTGGCCCAGGCCGATGAAGTCCCCGTCGATCTGGCGGGGGATCTCGGCGGAGGCGCGGATGACGACCTTGCGGCCGGTCATGCGGTTGACCGTCTCGTCGAGCTTCTTGCCGCGGGTGACCACGCGCACGACGACCAGCAGCCAGTGCAGGAAGCGGGCGGGGTTGACCAGGACGACGTCGAGCCTGCCGTCGTCGATGGTGGCGTCGGGCAGGAGGGGGAGGCCGGCCTGGAGGAAGCCGACGTTGCCGACGACGATCGTGCGGGCGCGGTGCTTGGTGGGCTCGCCGTCGTCCACCGAGATCTCGACCGCGGCGGCGGGGAACATCAGGTTGCGCAGGCCCGAGACGACGTAGGCGAGCCAGCCGATCTTGGCCTTGATCTGCTCGTTGGCGCCCTCCATGATCGCGGCGTCGAAGCCCATGCCGGCCATGACGAGGAAGTGCTCGTCCTCGCCGATGCCGTCGCCTGAGATCCGGACCAGGTCGATCGCCCGGTCCTGCCCGTTGAGGGCGACCTCGACGGCGTTGTTGAGGTAGAGCGGCAGGTCCAGGTTGCGGGCCAGCAGGTTGCCGGTGCCGGCGGGCACGACCCCGACGGGGATGCCGGTCCCGGCCAGCTCGGCGCAGACGGTGCGGACCGTGCCGTCGCCGCCGCAGACCACGACCAGCTCGGCGCCCGCCTCGGCGGCCGCGGCCGCCATGCTGCGGCCCGGGTCCTCGATCGTGGTCTCGAACCACAGCGGGTCGTGCCAGCCCAGCTCGGCGGCCCGGGTGTCGAGCAGCGCGCGGAACGCCTCGGGGCTCTCCACCTTGATCGGGTTGAGGATGACGGCCAGGCGCCCGTTGCTCGGCGTGACGCTGGGCAGCGGGTCGACGGGCTTGGCGCGGGGGGTCGGGTCGGCGAGGTAGGTCGCCGCGCACACCACCAGCGCGGCCAGGGCGAACCCGGCGACGACGTCGGTGAGCCCGTGCACGCCGAGCAGCAGCCGGTCGAGACCGAGGAGCAGGGCCAGCAGCACGCCGCCGACCGCGACCAGGCGGCGCTGGCTGCGGCGGCGCAGGAACATCGTGGCGAGCACCATGAGGATCCCGGCCAGGCAGGCCGTGCCGCTGGAGTGCCCCGAGGGGAAGGCGCCGTCGAGCAGCTGCATGTGGGCGTACGACGGCCGCGGGCGGGCGAAGGACTGCTTGAGCAGGGTGGTGAGGAGCGTGGTGGCGAGCGTGACGGCGACGACCCAGGCGGCGGGCCGCACGTGGCGCTTGACCAGCAGCAGGCCCGCGATGGCCAGGGTGTAGAGCGCGACCGGTGGGACCCGGAACAGCTCCGCCAGCACCTCGGCGGCGCGCTCGACCCCCGGGTGCCGGTCGGTGAACCCGGCCAGGGGCTGGCCGAACCACACGTCGACGCGGTCGGCGGTGTGCGGCGCCAGGCCCACCAGCAGGCAGGCCGCGAGCAGCACGAGCAGGCTCACCAGCGCCCCTGCGAGCAGGCGCCGGCGCGTCTCCGCGCTGAAGGTCATGGTCACCTCGTGTCGATCCGGCCGTCACACCCGGCGGCCGCCGAGGGATCCCGCTCAGTATCTCCGGGGGCTCCCCGGCAAACCGTGAGCCGGGTCGCCCGTCCGGGGTGCGTCGCGTCACGCCCGTTCCCGCGGCCTAGCATGATCCGGTGATCGATCCACGCCTGCTCCGCGACGACCCCGACGCCATCCGTGAGGCCCAGGGCCGCCGCGGGCTGTCGCCGGAGTCCGTGGACCGCGCGGTCGCGGCCGACACCCGCCGCCGCGCGGCGATCGCGGACTTCGAGCGCCTGCGGGCCGAGCAGAAGTCGCTCGGCAAGCAGATCCCGAAGGCCCAGGGCGAGGAGAAGCAGGCGCTCCTCGCGCGCACCAGGACGCTGTCCACCGCGGTCAAGGAGGCGGAGTCCGCGCAGGTCGAGGCCGAGACGGAGTACGCCGACGCGGTGCGCGCGATCCCCAACCCGGCCGCACCCGAGGCGCCGGCCGGTGGTGAGGACGACTACGTCGTGCTGGAGCACGTCGGCACCCCCCGCGACTTCGAGGCCGAGGGCTTCGAGCCGCGCGACCACGTCGAGCTCGGCCGGATGCTCGGCGCGATCGACATCGAGCGGGGCGCCAAGGTCTCGGGTGCCCGCTTCTACTACCTGACCGGTGCGGGGGCCGACCTCGAGCTCGCGCTGGTCAACCTGGCGATGGACCAGGCGCGCGCGGCCGGCTTCACCACCGTCATCCCGCCCGCCCTGGTGCGTCCCCGCGCGATGGACGGCACGGGGTTCCTGGGTCAGGCGGCCGACGACGTCTACCGGATCGAGGGGGAGGAGCTCTACCTCGTCGGCACCTCCGAGGTGCCGATGGCGGCCTACCACTCCGACGAGATCCTCGACCTGTCGCAGCTGCCGCTGCGCTACGCGGCGTTCAGCCCCTGCTACCGCAAGGAGGCAGGCTCCTACGGCAAGGACACCAGCGGGATCATCCGCGTGCACTGGTTCGACAAGGTGGAGATGTTCACCTACACGACCGTCGAGGAGTCCTACGCCGAGCACCAGCGCCTGCTCGCGTGGGAGAAGGAGTTCCTCACCAAGCTGGGGCTCGCGTTCCGGGTGATCGACGTGGCGGCGGGGGACCTCGGGCTCTCCGCGCAGCGCAAGTTCGACTGCGAGGCGTGGATCCCGACACAGGGTCGCTACCGCGAGCTCACCTCGACCTCCAACTGCACGGACTTCCAGGCCCGCCGGCTCGACATCCGCGGCCGGAGCGCGCAGGGCGCCAACCAGCACCTCGCCACCCTCAACGGCACGCTCTGCGCGATGACCCGCACGATCGTGGCGATCCTCGAGACCCACCAGCAGGCCGACGGCTCGGTGCGCGTGCCCGAGGCGCTGCGCCCCTACCTGCAGGGCCGCGAGGTCCTCGAGCCGGTGGGTCGTTGACCTGGTCCCCGAGGCTCGTCGCCCTCGACATCGACGGCACCCTCTTCTCCGCACCCCACGGCAGCAGCGTCGTCGACGAGACGATCAGCCCTGCCGTGCTGCAGGCGGTCGCCCGTGCGGTCGACGCCGACGTCCCCGTGGTCCTGGCCACCGGCCGCTCCACCTTCGGCATGACCCACGTGGTGGAGCTGCTCGACCTGCGCCGCCGCGACCCCCACGGCCAGGTGCTCGCGGTGGCCTCCAACGGGTCGGTGGTCTTCTCCCATCCTCCCGTCGAGGTGCTCGAGGCCGTGACCTTCGACGCCTCCGACGTCGTGCGCCGCATCCTCGACCAGATGCCGCAGGTGCTCGTGGCGGTGGAGGAGGTCGGCGTCGGCTACCGGGTCAACCGCCACTTCCCCGACGGTGAGATCAACGGCCAGATCACGTTGCAGTCCGTCGAGGAGCTGGTGGCCGAGCCGGTGACGCGCGTCATCGTCCGGGACCCCGAGTCCTCCGAGGAGGACTTCCACCGCCTCGCGGAGGACGCCGGGCTGCACGACATCAGCTACTTCATCGGCTGGACGGCCTGGCTCGACCTGGCCCCCAAGGGCGTGTCCAAGGCCAGCGGTCTCGCCGACGTCGCGGCCCGGCTCGGCGTCCCGGCCCAGGACGTGCTGGCGATCGGCGACGGCCGCAACGACATCGAGATGCTGCAGTGGGCCGGTCGCGGCGTCGCGATGGGCCAGGCCTCCGACGACGTCCAGGCGGTCGCCGACCACGTCACGGACACCGTCCACGCGGACGGGGTCGCTCGCGAGCTCGAGCGCTGGTTCCCGGCGTGACCGCGTTCGACCCGGCCGGCGTACGCCTCGTCGCGACCGACCTCGACGGCACGCTCCTCCACACCGACGGCACGGTCACCGACCGCACGCGCCGCGTCATCGAGGCCCTCGAGGCCCGCGGGGTGCTGGTCGTGTTCGTCACCGGGCGTCCGGTCCGCTGGATGGAGACCCTCTGGCCCCACGTCGGCGACCACGGGCTGGCGATCTGCAGCAACGGCGCGATCGTCTACGACGTGGCGCAGCACGCGGTGTCCGAGCTGCGCCCGATCCCGCGCGAGGTCGTGCTCGAGGTGGCCGACGTCGTACGTCGGGAGGTGCCGGGCACCGCGTTCGCCGTCGAGCGGGCCGACGGGTTCGGCAAGGAGCCGGTCTTCCACCCGGAGGGGCCGACCGGGCCCGACCTCCGTGTGGCGTCCCTGGAGGAGATCGCCGGCGACGGGGTGGCCAAGCTGCTCGCCCGCCACGAGGAGCTGGACCCCGCGGGCTTCTGGGCCCGGGTCGAGGCGCTGGTCGGCGGGCTGGTGACCACCACCTGGTCGTCCGTGGGTGCGCTGGTCGAGATGAGCGCCGCCGGGGTCACCAAGGCGACGACCCTCGCAGCCGTGTGCGCCGAGCACGGCATCGGCCCCGAGCACGTGCTGGCGTTCGGCGACATGCCCAACGACCTCGCGCTGCTGGAGTGGGCGGGCCGCGGCTACGCGATGGCCAACGCCCACGGGTCCGTGCTCGCCGCCACCGAGCACCACGCGCCGCCCCACGACGAGGACGGCGTCGCCCAGGTGCTCGAGGACCTGTTCGGCCTCTGAGCCCCGGGCCCGGGGCCGGCCCCTTCGGGTGGCCCGTAGCCTCCAGCCATGACGCCCGAGGAGTACCTCGCCCACGACGCCACCGCGCTCGCCGCCCTCGTCGCCGACGGCGAGGTGACGGCCGTCGAGCTGCTCGACCTCGCCCGCAGGCGGCGCGACGAGGTCAACCCCGCGATCAACGCCGTCGTGGTCGACCTCGACGGCGTCGCCGACGAGCGGGCGGCCGGACCGCTCGAGGGGCCGTTCGCCGGTGTCCCGTTCCTGGTCAAGGACCTGGGCCAGGAGTACGCCGGGTTCCCCACCTCCGGCGGTTCCCGGGCCCTGGCCGCCGACGTGGCCGGACGGCACGCGCTGGTCACGCAGCGCTTCCTCGACGCCGGGCTGGTGGTCTTCGGCAAGACCAACACCCCCGAGCTCGGCGCCAAGGGCGTCACCGAGCCCGAGCTCTTCGGCCCGGCGCGCAACCCGTGGGACACCACCCGGACCCCGGGCGGCTCGTCCGGCGGGTCCGGTGCCGCGGTGGCCGCGGGCATCGTCCCGGCTGCCGGGGCCAACGACGGCGGGGGCTCGGTGCGCATCCCGGCGGCCTGCAACGGCCTGGTGGGGCTCAAGCTCAGCCGCGGGCTGACGCCGTACGGCCCGCACACCGGCGAGGCGATGTTCGGCATGGTGACGCAGGGCGTCGTCTCGCGGACCGTGCGCGACAGCGCCGGCCTGCTGGACGCCATCGTCGGCTCCCACCCGGCCGAGGCCTACCTGGGGGCCTCCCACGACGTCCCGTTCGCCGACCGGATCCGGGAGCGGCCCGGCAGGCTGCGGATCGGCTTCACCTCCTCCTCGGCGATCAACGACCGGCCGGACCCCGAGGCGGTCGCGGCGGTCGAGGGGGCGGCGCGCCTGCTCACCGAGCTGGGCCACGAGGTCGAGGAGGTCTCGCCCCCGCACGACGACGAGGCGCTGGCCCGCGACTTCCTCACCATCTGGTTCGCCCAGCTCCACGGCCAGGTCGCCGAGGCCAAGGCGCGGCTCGGCGCCTCGGACAGCGACTTCGAGGCCGACACCCTCGCGCTGGCCGAGCTCGGTCGCGCGGCCGGCCTGCTGCCGATGCTGCGCTCGATGGCCAACGTCAACGACCACGTGCACAAGCTGGCCGGCTTCCACGAGGAGTACGACCTGCTGCTCACCCCGACGCTGGCCAAGCCGCCGATCCCGGTCGACTCCACCACCACCCCGCCGCTGCTCCAGCGCGCCTCGCGGGCGATCGCCAAGGTGCGTGCCGGCAAGGCGCTCCAGGCCTCCGGCGTGCTGGACCAGCTGATCTCGCAGAGCCTCGGGTGGGTGCCCTACACCCAGCTGGCCAACCTCACCGGTCGTCCTGCGATCAGCCTGCCGCTGCACTGGACCGCCGACGGGCTCCCGCTCGGGGTCCAGCTGGTCGGGGCCCTCGGCACCGACGGCCTGCTCCTCCAGCTGGCGGCGCAGCTCGAGGAGGCGCAGCCCTGGGCCGGCCGCTTCCCGGCCTCCCCGGTCTGAGGCGGAACCACGGGGCCGGCCAGGTCACCGGGGCCCGGGCGGCGTCGCTCAGACGGGGCCGGCGACGACGTGGCGGGCCAGGGAGACCAGCGTCGGGACGAGCTCCTCGGCCGGCACGTGCATGTCGGCGTCGACCGTGGAGTGCTGGGTCATCGCGGCGTTGACGATCAGCTCCAGGCCGAGGGCCACGCGCAGCCGCTCGAGCGGTCCGTTGAGGGGGGCGTCGAGGCTGTCGATCAGGCGGTAGCCCGCGTGCTGGACCTTCTCGATGCCCGGCTCCTGGCTGACCGGGTCGAAGGACCGCAGCATCATCTGGACCATGCCGGGGCGCTCGAGGGCGCGGCGGGTGACCAGGTCGAGGACCAGCTGGAGCTGGTCGGTGTGGTGGTGGTGGGCGGTCGCGAGGGCGACCACCTCCTCGACCGTCTCCTGGACCTCGGCGAGCACCGCGCGGTGCAGCGCCTCCTTGCTGCCGAAGCGGTGCAGGAGGCCGGGCTTGGAGTAGCCCACGGCATCGGCGATCTGCTGCACCGAGGTGTGCGCGAAGCCGTGCGTCGCGAAGATGCCGGCCGCCACGTCGAGGATGGCGTGGTCGATCTGGGCGGAGGTCTGCCGCATGCAAGGGCTCCCGGGGACGTCAGGGGCGGTCGACGGCCCGTGACCGGGCCCAACCACTTCGATCCGAATTGGACCAAAGTGATCCGGTCACCGTAGCCGATCCTGCGGCCGTCGCACCACCCCCACGGGGACACGACCAGACCGATGTCGGCCCCGCCGGGCGCGCGATCAGAGGTACATGCCCCCGCTGCGCTGGTCCCCGCCGTCGTCGCCGCCCTGCTGGTGCACGTGCCCCGGCTGGCCCGCCGTGCCCATCGCGTCCGCGATGCCCGGCGGGAGTGCCCGGCGCATCTGCTCGAGCTGGGCCCGGGCGGCCATCTGCTGGGCGTAGATCGCGGTCTGGATCCCGTGGAACAGCCCCTCGAGCCAGCCCACCAGCTGGGCCTGCGCGATGCGCAGCTCGGAGTCCGACGGGGTCTCGCTGGTGAACGGCAGCGACAGCCGCTCGAGCTCCTCGACCAGCTCGGGGGCCAGGCCCTCCTCGAGCTCCTTGATCGAGGAGGCGTGGATCTGCGCGAGCCGGGCGCGGGAGGCCTCGTCCAGCGGCGCGGACTTCACCTCCTCGAGCAGCTGGCGGATCATGCTGCCGATCCGCATCACCTTGGCAGGCTGCTCGACCAGGTCGGTCACGTGGCGCTCGCCGTCGTCGCCCTGGTCGTCCCTGCCGTCGTCGGCGGGCTGCAGCGCGACCGGCTGCCCGTCGGGGCCGATGACGACGTAGGCCGCGGGCGCGCCGTCACCACCCGCGGGCGTCTCCGTGCCCGTGGGCTCGGGGGCGTGCTGGTCCGAGGTGGGGTGCGACTGGTCCATCGCCCCAGCCTATCGACCGGCCTGCGACCGCTCAGGGGACGAGCAGGACCTTGCCGAAGGCGGTGCCGTCCTCGACCAGCGAGTGGGCCCGGGCCGCCTCGTCGAACGGCACGACCTCGTGCACCATCGGCTTGACGAGCCCGTCGGAGACCAGGGGCCAGACCTGCTCGACGACGCCGGCGCAGATCGCGGCCTTCTCCTCCTCGGGCCGGGAGCGCAGCGCGGTCGCGACGACCGCGGCCTTCTTGCGCAGCAGGGCGTTGATGTCGAGCTCGGCCCTGGTGCCGCCCTGCATGCCGATGATGACCAGACGGCCGTTGGTGGCCAGGGCCTCGATGTTGCGGGAGAGGTACTTCGCGCCCATGTTGTCGAGGATGACGTCGGCCCCGTCGCCGTCGGCCCGCAGCACCTCGACGAAGTCCTGCTCCTTGTAGTCGACCGTGAGGTCGGCGCCGAGCTCGCGGCACCGGGCCAGCCGCTCCTCGCTCCCGGCGGTCGTCGCCACGCGCGCACCGACCGCCTTGGCCAGCTGGATCGCGAACGTGCCGATGCCGCCCGACCCGCCGTGGACGAGGAACGTCTCGCCCTTGCGCAGCCGGCCCACCATGAACACGTTGCTGAAGACCGTGCACGCCACCTCGGGCAGCGCGGCGGCGGTGACCAGGTCGACGCCCCGCGGGAGCGGCATCACCTGCCCGGCAGGGACCGCGACCTTCTCGGCGTACCCCCCGCCGGAGAGCAGGGCGCAGACCTCGTCGCCGACCGCCAGGCCGTCGACGCCCTCGCCGACCTCGGCGACGGTGCCGCTGCACTCGAGCCCGATCACGTCGGAGGCGCCGGGCGGCGGCGGGTAGAGCCCCTGCCGCTGCAGCAGGTCGGCCCGGTTGACCGCGGTGGCGGCCACGTCGAGCACGACCTGGCCGGGACCCGCGGTCGGGTCGGGACGCTCCTGGACCTCGAGGACCTCGGGTCCTCCTTCGCTGGTGGCGATGACGGCACGCATGGACCCACCCTAGGAGGGCGGGTCACCCCACGCATGGCCCGCTCCTCCTCGACGACAGGACCTCTGGCCGGTGCAGGTGGGCGGGCGACCCAGGACAATCGGGACCTCCGTGCACACGGGCGGGACACGGCTGGGGGTGGCGGCGATCACCGGGGCGCTGGTGGGCCTCGTGATCGACCACCTGCTCGAGGAGGGACAGGGCATGGGTGCAGCGGGCTACCGCGGCCACGTCGTCGTCTGCGGGTGGAACGCCACCGCGGGCGACCTGGTCGCCGGGCTGGCCGGTGAGGACCACCAGCGCCGGGTCGTGGTGCTCCACGACAGCGAGAGGAACCCGGCGGGGGCCGGTGTCCACTTCGTCCGGGGCGACGTCACCGACGTGGTCGACCTCGACCGCGCCGGCATCCGCGACGCGGAGGTGGCGATCATCTGCCCGACCTCGCCCTCCCACGCGGCCGACCTGCGCTCGATCCTGGTCGTGATGGCGATCGAGTCCGTGGCGCCGCACGTGCGCACGGTCGTCGAGGTCAACGACCCCCAGCACGCCGACCACTTCAGGCGCGCGCACGCCGACGAGGTCATGGTGACCTCGGGCACCTCCTCGCGCCTGCTGGCCAGGTCCGCGCTCCACCCCGGGCTCGCCGAGATCGTCACCGACCTCGTGTCCGGCGGCGACGGGTCCGAGCTCTACCGCGTGAGGCTGCCCGACGACTACGTCGGCCTCACCGTCGACGAGCTGTCGGCCCACCTGCGCCGCCACCACGGGGCCACGCTCGTCGCGATCGGCCGTGAGGGCCACTCCTACGTCAACCCCGCGACCGACTTCCGCCTGCAGTGCGGCGACGACGCCGTGGTGGTGGCCGAGGCGCTCGGGACGCTGGCCCCGCTGGGCCCGGGGGAGCCCCCGGCGTCGCTGCCCACGCAAGCGCGCCACCGCGCCGGCGGGGACGCGGTCGCACCGGCGCTCCCGCTGGCCGAGGCCTGAGGGCTACTCCTCCTCGTCGGCGGCGGCGACCCCGTCGATGCCGTCGTCGTCCACGTCCTCGATCTCGATCTCCTCGCCGCCCTCCCACTTGGAGGCCAGGTCGAGCACGCGCCCGGCGAGCTCCTCGGTGCGCTCCAGCGACCCGCCGGCCAGGGCGGCGGCGTAGCCGAGGAGGAACGTGCTCACCGGTGCCGCGGGCCGCTCGACCCGGTGCGCGGCCTCACGGGCCACGTCGAGGACCAGTGCCTCGTCGAACTCGGCCTCGAGGTCGAGGGCGTCGCACAGCTCGTCGATCCAGTCGTGCAGGTTCACCCGGCCAGCGTGGTGGTCGGGCCGGGTGCCGCGCAAGGGGTTGGCCCGATCAGGGCTCGTCGTACGACGTGTGCTCGCGGGCCGCGCGGCCCCGCAGCTCGCGCAGGTCCTCCCAGGTGTCCACGTCACGGGCCTCGTCGGCCACCGCCCGGACGTGGGCCACGCGCAGCGGCTCGAGCAGGCGGTGCACGGGCAGGCCGTGGCGGTCCTCGGTCCGGGCGGGCCGGGCGGCGGCGAGCGCGGCGCCACGGTAGGCCCCGCACAGCGGCTGGGTGCGGTCGTCGTGGTCGACGAGCAGCGCGGCGTCGACCGCCGGGTCGTCCTCGAGCACCCCCATCAGGCGGGCGAACGTGCCGGGGGTGACCCGAGGCATGTCGACGGCCAGGACCAGCACGACGCCCGGTGGCCGCAGGAAGGCGTCGAGCCCGGCGAGGAGACCGGCGGCCGGGCCACCGCCGCGGGGGTCCTCGACGGTCCAGGTGACCGGGCGCGTGGTCGGCACCTGCTCGCCGACCACGACCACCTCGATCGCGGTGACGGTCGCGGCCAGCGCCCGCTCGAGCAGCGTCACGCCGTCGAGCTCGATGGAGGCCTTGTCGGCGCCCTGCATGCGGGCCGCGGTCCCCCCGCAGAGGACCACCGCCCCGATGCGGCCCGGGTCCGGCGTCCCCGCCGGGCCGGCGCCGGGGACGGCGAGCGGGTCCAGGATCGTCATGAGCGGAGCGTGCCACGCTGGAGCCATGGACGCCCACGCCACCCGCCACCCCGGCCACCCCGGCCACCCTGACTCCGTGCCCGAGGGGCCCGACCCGGTCCGCGTCGCGCTGGTGCAGGCCGCCGCGTCCCGCGACCCCGCCGACAACCGGCGCCACCTCGGCTCCGTCGACGTCGCGCCCGCCGACCTCGTGGTCTGGCCCGAGGTCACCCAGCGCGACCTCGGTGGCCCCGGGGACGACCTGCGTCCCGATGCCGAGGCGCTCGACGGCCCGTTCGTCACCGCCCTGGTCGAGCGGGCCGGGTCCCACGGCGGGGTCTGGGTCGCCGGGATGCTGGAGCGGACCGGCGAGCCCGGCGGGCCGCCGTACAACACGCTGGTGGTGGTCGACGGCGGCGGCGTGCTGGCGTCCTACCGCAAGCTGCACCTCTACGACTCCTTCGGCTACCAGGAGTCCGACCGCGTCCGGGCCGGCGACGGCGAGCCGGTGGTCGTGGACGTCGCCGGGCTCCGGGTGGGGCTGATGACCTGCTACGACCTGCGGTTCCCCGAGATGGCCCGCGCGCTGTCCGCACGCGGCACCGACCTGCTCGTGTGCCCGGCCGCCTGGGTCGCGGGACCCCGCAAGGTCCGGCACTGGCAGACGCTGGTGGCGGCCCGCGCCGTGGAGAACGTCGCCTACGTCGCCGCGGTCGGCCAGCCCGGGCCGACGTACTCGGGCCACTCGCTGCTCGTCGACCCGTGGGGCGACGTGGTGGTCGCCGTCGAGGACGGGGAGCAGGTGGTCGTCGGCGAGGTGTCGCGGGCGCTCGTGGCCGAGGCCCGCACGGAGAACCCGTCGCTGCTCAACCGCCGTGACGAGCTGGTGCTGCCGCGGCCCTGAGGCGAACGCGCGAGTAACCGCGCGAGCGGCGTACCGTCCCTGCCATGAGCCCCTCGTCCCACCACGACATCACCGCCGAGATGGTGGCCAACGTGCTCCACGTGCTCGTCGAGCCCGGCGCCAGCGTCGAGGCCGGCGACGCCGTGGTGCTGCTGGAGTCGATGAAGATGGAGATCCCCGTGCTGTCCGAGTGGGCCGGCACCGTCACCGAGGTCCCCGTCCAGCCCGGCGACGTCGTCCAGGAGGGCGAGCCCCTCGTGCGGCTCGAGTCCGCCTGACCCGACCGCCGTCGCGGCACTCGTAGACTCCCGCTGAGCGCAGCCCGGCCGACGGCGGGGCCTGCTGCTCGGAGGGGTGCCGGAGTGGCCTATCGGAACCGCCTTGAAAGCGGTCGTGGGGAGACCCACCGCGGGTTCGAATCCCGCCCCCTCTGCCGATCCGCCAGGTCGTCCCTCGGGCGCGGGCGAGCCCCCGCCACTCGGCCGGCGCGGCTAGCGTGGCCCCCCATGACCCGGGTCCGCGTGCTCTTCCTCGGCGGCACCATCGCGATGACGATGGACGAGCTGACCGGGGGCGAGCTGCTGCCCGACCTGTCCGGCTCCGACCTGCTCGCGGGGGTCCCGCTGCCGCCGGACCTCGTCATCGAGCCGGTGGACGTCGCGCGGGTGGACAGCTCGACGCTCACCTTCGACACCTGCCTGCGGGTGCTGGACCTCGCCGAGGAGGCGGTGCGCGACGGTGCCGGGGGCGTCGTGGTCGTCCAGGGCACCGACTCCCTGGAGGAGACCTCGTTCCTCTGGGACCTCCTCTGGGCGCACGACGAGCCGCTGGTCGTGACCGGCGCGATGCGCTCGGCCGACCAGCCCGGTGCCGACGGTCCGGCCAACCTGGTCGCGGCGGTCGGGACCGCCGCGTCACCGCGATGCCGCGGCCAGGGCGTGCTCGTGGCGGTCGGCGACGAGATCCACGCGGCACGGTTCGTCGCCAAGCGCCACGCCAGCAACCCGGCGGCGTTCGGCTCGCCGGAGCTCGGCCCGGTCGGCCGCGTCGTCGAGGGCGCTCCGGTCCTGCTGGCCCGCCTGGAGCGTCGTACACCGCTCCCGCGGCCGGACCGCGGCGACCGGCCCTGGCCCCGGGTCGGGCTGGTGACCGCCGGGCTCGACGACGACCCCGCGGCCTACCTCGCCGTCGCCTCGGTCAGCGACGCCCTCGTCGTCGAGGGCTTCGGGGCCGGCCAGCTGCGCCCCGAGGTCGCCGAGGCGCTCGACGGCGTCGTCGCCCGCATCCCGGTCCTGCTCGCTTCACGGGCCGGGGCCGGCGCCGTCGCGACCAGGACGTACGGCGGCCCGGGGTCCGGCTCGGACCTGCACCGCAGGGGGCTGGTCCCGACCGGGCACCTCGGGGCGCTCAAGGCCCGGGTGCTGGCCCGCCTCCTGCTCGCCGGGGCCGACCCGGGCGACGACCCGGTGAGGCTGCGGCAAAGCCTCGGAACCGTGTTCGCGGCGTACCGCCGCTGACCGCCCGGGGGGTGCCACCATGAGACCCATGCACAAGCCGGACGGGCGTCCCCAGGTGGTCGCCCACCGCGGGTCGAGCATGGCGCGCGCGGAGCACACGCTGGCCGCCTACGTGCAGGCGATCGAGGACGGGGCCGACGCCCTGGAGTGCGACGTCCGGCTGACCGCCGACGGCCACCTGGTCTGCGTGCACGACCGTCGCGTCGACCGCACGACCAACGCCCGTGGCCTGGTCTCGACCATGCGGCTCGAGCAGCTCTCCGACCTCGACGCGGCGTCGTGGAAGAGCCCGTGGGCCGACCTGGACGACGAGTCGGTCGAGGTCGACGAGGAGTTCAACCGCGTGCTGACCCTGGCCCGGCTGATCGAGGTGGTCCGCGACTACGACCGGGTCCTCGAGTTGGCCATCGAGACCAAGCACCCGACCCGCTACGCCGGGATGGTCGAGCGGACGCTCGTCGACATGCTGTGGAAGCACGGCTGGACCGGGGCCGGCGCCCCGGTGCGCGTGATGAGCATGTCCGGGGTCGCCCTGACCAGGGTCCGCCGGCTGGCGCCGGAGATGGAGGTCGTGCTCCTCATCGAGGGGCAGTCGTGGAAGGTCACCCGGCAGGCCCTCGGCGACGACTGGATCGCGGGGCCGGGGATCGAGCAGCTCAAGGACAAGCCCAAGCTGGGCCGCCGGCTCCGCGAGGACGGCCGCCGGATCCACGTGTGGACGGTGAACACCGAGGCCGACCTCCAGATCTGTCTGGACCTCGGTGCGGAGGCTGTGATCACCGACATCCCCGACCGGGTACTTTCATGGCTGGCCTGAGTTTGGTACCCCCAGGGGTGGGGACTCTCTGGGCGGAGGCACAGGTGCGCCTTCCTGCCGTGGAAAGGCCACGAGAGCAACGAGACGGAAGGCCCTGGGGATGTCGACGGACGAGCTGGACACGGTGAGCCTCACCGTCCCGTTCCAGGCTCCGTCCGCCTCCTTCGTGCGCACCGAGCTCAAGCAGTGGCTCCTGGACAAGGGGTTCCGGGGCGAGACGGTGGACGACGCGCGTGTCGTGGTCTCCGAGCTCGTCGGCAACAGCGTGCGCCACGCGCACCCCCTCCCCGTCAACCAGCTCGCCGTCGCGTGGTTCGTCGACGGCGACGACCTGGTGATCTCGGTCACCGACGGTGGGTCCGGCACGTCGCCCCATCCGATCTCGGCGGCCGAGACCGCAGTCTCCGGGCGAGGGCTCTCCATCGTGGAGGCCCTCGTCGCACAGTGGTGGGTCGAGGACGACCGCGACGCGACCACCGTGCACGTGCGCATCCCCCTGGGCCCGGCGCGCTGACCGAGGCGCTGCGCACCCTCCACTAGCCTTCCCGCATGGGAAAGCGCAGCCGCGACCGGGCCCGTGCGGCCGCGACCGAGTCCGAGACGACCCCGGATGAGGTCGGCCCCCGCCAGCCGTGCCCGTGCGGGTCGGGCCGGCGCTACAAGAACTGCCACGGCAGCGAGCGCGGCGGTGCCGCGGTCCTGGTGCGACGCCCGTTCGAGGGGCTCCGGGCCGAGTGCGACCTGATCGCGCTGCGCGAGCTGGTGCCCGCGGCCACGGCCCCGCTGGCCCTGCGGCCGGACGCCGTGCCCGACGACCGCACGGTCCGCCTCTGCTCGCTCCTCCCCGCCGCCGCGCCCGCCCTGGTCCGCGAGGACGGCACGATCTGGCTCGGGCTCCAGGTGCAGCACTCCTTCGGCGACCCGAGCCGCGAGCTGGCCGCGGTCCTGCTGCAGGCCTACGACGCCGAGCCGGGAGCCCTGGTCGGGCTCACCGAGGCGCCGGGGGACGGTCCGCGGCTCCAGGACCTCCTGGTCGACGAGCCGCTGGCGGTCGAGGTGCACGACGGCTTCGACTTCTGGATCTCCGACGTCGAGGACCCCGACGGGTCGCTGGCCGCGAGCCTGGAGCAGGCCAACGGGGCCGCGTCGCCCACCGCCCGCCTGCTGTCGGTCGACGCGGCGTACTGGACGAGCGTCGGGCCCAAGGAGCACCTGCGCTGGGTGATGCCCTACGACGAGGACCGGCTGCTCGACGCCCTCGCGCGCCTGCACGCCGGTGGTGGGGACCGGCTGACCGAGGACTCGCGCCTGGTGGGGATGTTCCGCACGCACGGCGTGCTCGTGCCGGTCTGGGACCTCCCGGTCGGCACCGGGGCCGAGGCGCTGGAGGAGCCGGCAGCGGCGATCGCCGAGCGTCTGGCCGCGCTGGTCGAGGTCGGCGACCCGCTCACCCCCGAGGAGCGTGCGGCGCGGTCCGGCCTGGCCAACCGTCAGGTCACGATCCGGTGACGGCCCGCGGGGCCCTCCCTCGCGAAAGATCACGGGACCATCGCTCCGATTTGTTGAGTGGCGCCCGATCGAGCGCCTATGATCGAGGTGTCCGGTCGTTGTTGTATCCCCCGTCAGCAGCGGCCGGACGCTTCGTTTTCCGGACCTGATCCGATTTCTGACGCGTGAATCCGTCGTTCGAGGCGGGTCGCGGCGTGTCGATGGACCGCCTGCGCAGCGCTGCGCGGTCGCGGCCTCCTCGGAGGTGTCCATCGTTCGTGCCGTCCCTTGACTCGCCCACGTGTGTGAGAGGGTCGCCGAATGATCCGCTTCGAAGGCGTGACCAAGTCCTTTCCGGACGGGACGGTCGCGGTGGGCGGTCTGGACCTCGTTGCCCCACAGGGACAGATCACGGTGCTGGTCGGGCCCTCGGGGTGCGGCAAGACGACGTCGCTGCGCATGGTCAACCGCATGATCACGCCGACGTCGGGCCGGATCACCGTCGACGAGCAGGACACCGCCACGATGGACGCGGCCTCGCTGCGCCGCGGCATCGGCTACGTCATCCAGCACGCCGGGCTCTTCCCCCACCGCACCGTGGGTGACAACGTCGCGACGGTCCCGCGCCTGCTGGGCTGGGACAAGGACAGGGCCCGCGCCCGCAGCCTCGAGCTGCTCGAGCGGGTCGGTCTGCCCACGGAGTACGCCGGCCGCTACCCCCACCAGCTCTCCGGCGGCCAGCAGCAGCGCGTCGGGGTCGCCCGGGCCCTCGCGGCGGACCCGCCGGTGATGCTGATGGACGAGCCGTTCAGCGCCGTCGACCCGATCGTGCGCGAGCAGCTCCAGGAGGAGTTCCTGCGCCTGCAGGGCGAGCTGGGCAAGACGATCCTCTTCGTCACCCACGACATCGACGAGGCGGTCAAGCTCGGCGACCAGGTCGCGGTCCTGCGCGTGGGCGGCACCGTCGCCCAGCTCGCCGACCCCGGCTCCCTCCTCGCCGACCCGTACGACGACTTCGTGGCCGACTTCGTCGGCCGTGACCGGGGCTACCGCGGGCTGGGCTTCCGCAGCGCGCCGAGCCTCGAGCCCCACGACGAGCCCTGGGTCCTCCTGGGCGACGAGCCCTCGGTGCACGCGCGCGGCGACTCCTCCTGGCTGCTGGTCGTCGACCACGACCGCAAGCCGCTGGGCTGGGTCGAGCCCGGCCGGGTGCACGGCGCCGTGGCCGAGAAGGACCTCCACCGCGGCGGCACGGTCGCGGCCCGCGACGGATCGGCCCGCGCCGTCCTCGACTCCGCCCTGTCCTCGCCGAGCGGGCGCGGGGTCGTCGTCGACCGCGACGGCGTGCTGGTCGGCACCGTCACCGCCGCCGAGGTGGTCGCGGCGATGGAGGGCCACCGGGGCCGCAGCGGTCCGGGCGGCACCCGGGAGCACCAAGGACCTCAGGAGCACGTGGCCGGGCCGGCCGACGACAAGCCGGGGGCCGGCTGATGGACTGGATCGGCAGCCACCTCGACGACATCTGGTCCCTCACGCTCCAGCACGCCTGGCTGTCGGCCGTTCCCACCCTCCTCGGGCTCCTGGTCTCCCTCCCCCTGGGCTGGCTGGCGCGCCGCTGGTCCTGGTGCTACGTCCCCGTGGTCGCCGGCACCGGCCTGCTCTACACGATCCCGTCCCTGGCGCTGTTCATCCTGATGCCGCTGCTGCTCGGCACCCAGGTCCTCGACCCGGTCAACGTGGTCGTGGCGATGACGATCTACACCATCGCCCTGCTCACCCGCACGGTCGCCGACGGGCTCGGGTCGGTGCCCGACGACGTCGTCGCCGCCGCCCGCGCGATGGGATTCGGCGGCGTGCGCCGGTTCTTCACCGTCGACCTCCCGCTCGCGGTGCCCGTGATCGGTGCCGGCCTGCGGGTCGCCGCGGTCAGCAACGTCAGCATCGTCAGCGTCGCCGCCCTCATCGGCGTGCAGCAGCTCGGCTCGCTGTTCACCGACGGCTTCCAGCGCGACTTCCTCGACCCGATCGTGGCCGGCGTGGTCGGCTGCGTGGTCCTCGCGCTCGTGTTCGACCTGCTCGTCGTCCTGGCCACCCGCCTGCTCACGCCCTGGCAGCGAGCCGGCGGCCGCCGCGCCCCCGACGGGGACGCCGCGGTCGAGACGGAGGTGCGCGCGTGAACGAGCGAAGCGAGCGAACCACCAGCTCACGGGTGGCTCCGCCGCCGAGCGGAGCGAAGGCGGTGGACGCGTGAACGGGATGTGGGGGTGGCTGACCGACGGCGCGCACTGGCAGGGCCCCGACGGCATCACCACGCGCCTGCTCGAGCACCTGGCCTACTCCGCGGTGTCGCTGGTCGTGGCCGCGGTGATCGCGATCCCGCTCGGGCTGGTCATCGGTCACACCGGCCGCGGCCGCGTGGTCGGCGTGGGCGTCACGGGCGCCATGCGCGCGATCCCCAGCCTCGGCCTGCTCTTCCTGTCCGTGATGACCCTCGGTGACACCTGGACCGGTGACCTCGGGCTCTACGCCCCCGTCTTCGCGGTGCTCGCGATCCTCGCGATCCCACCGATCCTCGCCGGCACCTACGCCGGCATCGAGCAGGTCGACCCGGCCGCCCGCGACGCGGCCAAGGGCATGGGCATGCGCGGCACCCAGGTGCTGTGGCGCGTCGAGGTGCCGTGCGCACTGCCCCTGATCGCCTCCGGCCTGCGGTCGGCCACCCTCCAGGTGATCGCGACCGCGACCCTGGCGGCGTCGGTGAGCCTGGGCGGTCTCGGCCGCTTCCTGATCGACGGCATCCAGATCCGCGACTACCCGCAGATGGCCGGCGGCGCGGTGCTCGTCGCGGCCCTCGCCCTGATCGTCGACCTCGGGCTCGCCGGTCTCCAACGACTCGTCGTCTCCCCGGGTCTCTCCGGGCGCACGACGCGCAGGACTGGCCGGCGAGGTGCCGACCAGGAACGGACCTCGGGGTCCACGACAGAGAAGGCAACAGCATGAGACGCATCAAGGCCCTGACGACGCTCGCCGCCGTGCTCGCCCTGGGGTTGAGCGCCTGCGGTTCGGACGGGGACCCGATGGCGGAGAACACCAAGGACGCGAGCGGGAGCGGCGGCAGCAGCAGCGCGGTGACGATCGGGTCGGCGAACTTCTCCGAGAGCGCGCTGCTCGCGGAGATCTACGCCGGCGCGCTCGAGGCCAAGGGGGTCGACGTCTCCACCAAGCTCAACATCGGCAGCCGCGAGCTCTACATCAAGGGCATCGAGGACGGCTCGATCGACGTGGTGCCGGAGTACACCGGCGTCCTACGCGACTTCTTCGCCGCCGAGTCCGGTGGTGACGTGTCCGCCTCCGACCCCGAGGGCGTCTACCAGGAGCTCAAGAAGGTCGTCCCGGACGGTCTGCAGGTCGGCGCCTACAGCAAGGCCGAGGACAAGGACGCGCTCGTCGTCACCAGCGAGACCGCCCAGAAGTACAACCTCAGCTCGGTGGGCGACCTCAAGGACGACGCCCCGGACCTGACCCTCGGCGCCGCACCGGAGTTCAAGACCCGCCCGACCGGCGTGCCCGGCCTGGAGAAGGTGTACGGCGTCAAGTTCGGCACGTTCACCACCACCGACGCCGGTGGCCCGCAGACCTTGAAGTTCCTGACCCAGGGGCGCATCGACGCGGCCAACCTGTTCACCACCAACCCCCAGATCGCCGAGCAGGACCTGGTCGTGCTGGACGACCCCGAGTCGCTGTTCGGCTCGCAGAACATCGTGCCGCTGGTGCGCGACGAGGTCGCCGGTGACGTGCTCGACACCCTCGACGCCGTCGGCCAGAAGCTCGACACCGAGGGGCTCACCGAGCTCGTCGGCAAGGTCGACATCGACAAGCAGGACCCCGCCGACGTCGCGGCCGAGTGGCTGAAGGCCAACGGCTTCGCCTGACGCGGGCGGTCCTCGGGACCAGCAGCGCGAGGGGCCCGGCCGTCACGGCCGGGCCCCTCGTCGTCCTCAGCTGTGCACGCTGTCGCGGATCTCGCCCACGAGCTCCTCGAGCACGTCCTCGAGCGCGACCAGCCCGAGCAGCTCGCCCTCGTCGTCGACGACGCGACCCAGGTGGGCACCGCGGCGGCGCAGGGTCGAGAACGCCTCGTGCAGCCGCTGGGAGGGGCGGATCGTCGCGAACGACCGGATGCGCTTGTCCTCCAGCCGGTCGTCCTCCCCGGGGTCGGTCTCGAGCACGTCCTTGACGTGGACGTAGCCCACCAGGGCGCCGTCGGGTGCGCGCACCGGGAACCGCGAGAACCCGGTCTCGGCACAGGCGGTCTCGATGTCGGCCAGGGGCGCGTCCTGGGGCAGGGTGACCAGGTCGTCCAGGGGGAGGAGGACCGTCTCCACCGTGCGCTCGGTGAAGCCCAGCGCGCCGGCCAGCCGGTCGTACTCGTCGTCGCCGAGCGCGCCCTCGTGGCGGGACTCGTCGAGCATCGCCGAGACCTCGGTGCGGGTGTAGGAGGAGGCGATCTCGTCCCGCGGCTCGACGCGCAGCAGGCGCAGGATGCCGTTGGCCGTCGCGTTGAGCACCACGACGACCGGTCGCAGCAGGGTGACCACCAGCATCATCGGTGGACCGAGGAGCAGGGCGGCGCGCTCGGGGCCGGCGAGGGCGATGTTCTTCGGGACCATCTCGCCGAGCACGACGTGCAGCGCCACGACGACGGCCAGGGCCAGCACGAACGCCACCGGGTGCAGGACCGCCTCGGGCAGGCCCAGCCGGGCGAAGACGGGCTCGAGCAGGTGCGCCACCGCGGGCTCACCGACGGCGCCGAGCCCGAGCGAGCAGGCGGTGATGCCCAGCTGGGCGCCGGCCATCACGAGGGACACGCGCTCCATCGCGCGCAACGTCGTACGCGCGGCGCGGGAGCCCGCGACCAGCGGCTCGATGCGGGTGCGCCGGGCCGAGATGAGGGCGAACTCGGCGCCGACGAAGAACGCGTTGAGCGCCAGCAGCACCACGGCGAGGAGCAGGGCGGCGCCGTCACCCACGGTCGTCGCCCCGTCCGTGCGCCCCGGGCAGGACCTCGAGCCGGACCTTGTCGACGCGCAGGCCGTCCATGCGGACCACCGTCAGGCGGGCCACCTCGGAGTCGTGCGGCTCGCCGTCCTCGTCGACCCGCAGCGGGAGGGGCACCTCGACCGCGTCGCCGGCCTCGGGGATGCGGCCGAGCTCGCGCAGCACGAGACCGCCCAGGGTGTCGTAGTCCTCGTGGGCCGGCAGCGCGACCCGGGTGAGGCCGGCGATCTCGTCGGGGCGCAGCAGGCCGGAGAGCGTCCAGGTGCCGTCGGCGTGGGGGCGGGACACCGCGTCGAGGGAGTCGTGCTCGTCGGAGATCTCGCCGACGATCTCCTCGACCACGTCCTCGACGGTCACCATGCCGGCGGTGCCGCCGTACTCGTCGACGACGACGGCGAGCTGGAAGCTCTCGTCGCGCAGGCGGGCGAGGAGGGGGTCGAGCTGGAGGGTCTCGGGCACCGTCGCCACGTCGACCATGAGGTCGCGCACCTTGGTGCGGCTGCGGCCGACCCGCGGGACCGCCACGGCGTGCTTGACGTGCACCACGCCGGCCACGTCGTCGGCCTCGCGACCCAGGACGGGGAACCGGGAGCGGCCGCTGGAGCGGGCCAGCGCGATGACGTCGAGCGCGGTGTCGCCCACGCGGACGGCCTCCATGCGCACGCGCGGGGTCATGATCTCCCCGGCCGTGCGGTCGCCGAAGGCGACCGAGCGCTGCACCAGGCCGGCGGTCTCCGCGTCGAGGGTGCCCTCGGAGGCCGAGCGTGCGGCCAGCGAGGCGAACTCGCCGGCGTTGCGCGCCGATCGGAGCTCCTCCTGGGGCTCGATGCCGAGCCGCCGGACCAGCGCGTTGGCCGCGCCGTTGAGCACCCGGATCGGGATCGCGGCCAGGGTGGTGAAGGTGCGCTGGTAGCGCTGGGTGGCCCGGGCGGTGCCGAGCGGGTGGGCGATCGCGAGGTTCTTGGGGACCAGCTCGCCGAACAGCATCGTCAGGAGCGTCGCGCTCACCAGGCCGACGGCGAGGGCGACCCCGTGCACCGCGTTGCGGCCGACGCCGGCGTCGGCCAGCGGGCCCTCGATCAGGCGTGCGATCGCGGGCTCGGCGAGGAAGCCGATCGCGAGGTTGGTGACCGTGATGCCGACCTGCGCGCCCGAGAGCTGGGTGGAGAGGGTGCGCAGCGCCTGCTGGACGCCCTGGGCGGCGGCGTCACCCTCCGCGGCCCGGCGGTCGACCGTCGCGCGGTCGACGGTGACGAAAGCGAACTCCGCGGCGACGAACCCGCCGCAGGCCAGCACCAGCAGCAGGGCGGTCCCCAGCAGCACCCAGGTCATGCGGCGGCGCCGATGGCCGGGGGGCGGGGCTCGGCGGTATGTCGGGGCAGGTCGGGCGAGGCGCTCACGCGTCCAGTGTCCCGCACGGCGGGTGGCCGGCGCCGCTCGCGCCCGGGCTCACCGTGCGCGGCGGCGCAGGCCGAGGACCAGGGCGGCGGCCGCCAGCAGCACGACGACGCCCCCGCCGAGGAGGGCTGCGAGGGGCAGCCCGTCGGCGGTGGCCTTCTCCTCGTTGTCGTCGTCGTTCGCGTCGCCGCTGTCGGCGCTCGCGGTCCCGGTGGTCGGGCTCGACTCGTCCGTCGGCGCCCGCACCTGTCCGGCGTACGCCGGCTCGCCGGCTGGCTCGCCCACGGTCTCGGCGCGGATCCTGACCGGGGCGGCGAACTGGTCGGGCCGCTCGCTGTCGAGCAGCCCCATGCCGAGCACGACGTAGACGAACCCGGCGTGGTTGTGCGCGGCGATGCCGGGGTCGAAGGACTCGACGTTGCGCCACCGCACCGGGGGCAGGACCGCGGTCACCAGGTGGGGCTCGGCCCCGTTGTAGAACCCGCCCCCGTCGACGCCCTTGGCCTGGTCGAAGGCGCGGGGGAGGGTCTGCCCGAGAGCCGTCAGCGCCAGGATGCTGGTCGGGTTGCCCTGCACGCCGAGGGCGGCGTCGGCCCGCGCGTCGGGCTCCACCCGGGCCGAGACGCGGACGGCCTGGCCGTAGGCCACCGGCACCTTGTAGACCAGCTGCTCGGAGGCCTCGATCGTGTCGGCGTACGTCGTGCCCGGCTCGAGCGCGGGCGCGTCGTCAGGGGTGACACCGCCGACCACCGGCGTGACCGGCCCCGAGCGCGGGATGCGCACGTCGGCCACCCAGGGGCCGTCCTTCTCGGCGGCCTCGGGCAGCTGCTCGGGGTCGGTGACGGCCGGGTAGGTCCCGATCTGGAGGCGGAAGTCGGTGGGCGCGCCGTCGCCCAGCGTCACCGCCGCGACCAGCTCGTCCGCCTGCTCGCAGCTGTCGCTGATCGTGGGGCGGGAGGCGTTGTACTCGGTGCCCGCGCTGGTGAGGGGGGTGTAGCCGATGACCTGGAAGCTCTGTCCCAGCGCAGAGGTGCACCGCTCCCCGTCGGGTGCATGGAGGGCGACGGTGAGCGCGCTGTGCCAGTTGGCCTCCTCGCGCGGGGGCCGGATCAGCGCGGAGACCGAGACGCCTCCGCCCTCGGGGCGGGCCACGCGGTAGTAGCGCGTGCCCTCGTCGGGCAGCGTGGTGTCGACGTAGGTCCCGGCCTCCACGGTGGGGGCGTCCTCGATGCTCGTCCCGCCGGTGACCGGCTCCCCCTCGAGCCGGAAGCCGCGGACGTCGCGCACGCTGAGCTTCACCAGGCTGGTGACGAGGTCGGCGGTGGAGCGGGCGTCGTAGTAGGTGCCGCCACCGGCGCGCGCGACGCACCGCAGCACCTGCCTGGCGCGGCCGGAGACGTCGAGCCCCACGACGTTGATCCGCAGGTCGATGCCGCGGCCGGCCAGCTGCCGGGCCACCACGCACGGGTCGGGCGCGCAGGTGGGCTCGCCGTCGGAGAGGAGCACGATGGTCCGCTTGCCGCTGGGGCCGAGGTCCTTCGCCGCGCCCCGCAGCGCGTTGCCGATGGGGGTCTCGCCGTAGGGGCGGTAGGCCGCCACCGCGTCGGTGAGCGCCGCGCGGTCGACGGGACCGACCGGGACGACGTTGCGCGTGTCGGTGCACGCACCCTTGTCGCGGCGGGAGAAGACCTCGGAGCCGAAGACCCGCAGGCCCACCTCGGCATCGGCCGGCAGGCCCTCGACGACCTCGCCGAGGGCCTGCTTCGCCGCGTCGATGCGGGTCTCACCCCCCGCGGTGCGCTCCTTCATCGACCCCGACGAGTCGAGCACCAGGACGAGGCGTCCGAAGGCGTCGTCCCTCTTCGCGCCGGCGGCGTCGGACGGCGGGCCGACCACCCCGGCGTACGCGAGCGTGGGGAGGGTGAGGCCGAGCAGGAGGGTGCGGATCCCGAGGCGCATGGAGGTCATCCTCCCCGGAGCGCTCCGTGCCCGGGTCGGCGGCTCAGAGACCGTCGTAGCGGAGCTTGCCCTTGTTGGCGTACTTCTCCAGCGCCCAGTAGTAGGTGCCGGAGTTGGACTTGACCGGGGCGGCGCCGTAGAACCACTTCACCTGCGGGTCGCAGCCGTTGGTGTAGAAGATGGTCCGCTTGTACTTGTAGACCCAGCCCTTCTTGTAGGCCCGGGCGCGGTAGAGGGCGTCGGTCGGCACCTTGAAGCTGTAGGACCACGAGCGGGTCACGCTGGTGCCGGTCGTCGTCGACGCGGAGTGGGTGTAGTTGTACTTCACCGTGACCTCGGCGCCGATCGGGCCGATCTTGCCGCCGACCTTGCCGTCGACGCCGATCGAGTGCGTGGACCCGGTGGTCTTGGACGTGGTCTCGCCGTCGCTGACCGTGCGGGTGATGGTGCCGCCCTTCTTCCAGTCGGAGAACGTCGAGGTCGGCACCCACACCTGACGGCCCCGGTAGGGCGTGGAGTAGCTGTGTCCCTCCTCGGCGCAGGCGGCCCAGGCGCCAGGCGCGCCGGCGACGCCGCCGGCGACGAGCGAGGTGGTGCTCAGCGCGAGTGCGGTGGCGATGCGGATGCTGCGTGGCATGGGGTTCCTCCCGAGAGTCCAAGTGCCCGAACCCGGACATCCTGGACTCCTGTCACATCAGCGGTCAACCACCTCGGTGGGGTGCGCGGCCCGGCGTACGCTGCCCCGCATGACTCCCGGCGAGGTGGGCGCCCACGCGGAGTCGCTGGCGGGCGTCAAGCGCAAGGGCACCACGACGCGTCCCGGGTGGTACGTCGACGACCGGCTCGTCGCGCGGCTGGCCGACCCGACCACGCTGGTCGTGCGGGTGCCGCTCACGGAGCGGGAGGCGCTGCTCGAGGCGCACCCGCGGACGTTCGGGGTGCCGCCGCGGATGGAGTCCCACCACAAGGTCGAGGTCTACCTCGACCGGGCCGACCCCGCCGCCGTACGCCGGGCCCTGGAGCTGGCCTGGAACTTCCAGCGCCGCTCGTGACGGGGGGACTGTCGTACCCCGGGACGGCAGCGAGCCCGGACCCTGGGGTCCGGGCTCGCGGGTGGCTTCGCGCCGATCGGCGGAGGATAGGGGATTCGAACCCCTGAGGGCTTGCACCCAACCCGCTTTCCAAGCGAGCGCCATAGGCCACTAGGCGAATCCTCCGTGGGAGAGGTTACCCGCGGGCCCCGGTGCCTGGAAATCGGCCCGGCCCGGGTCCTGCGGAGGGGGTGGCCTAGACTCTCGGCAACCCCCCGTGCGGCGGCATCTCGCTGAACTCCCCCAGGGCCGGAAGGCAGCAAGGGCAGGCGAGCTCTGCTGGGTGCGCGGGGGGCCTCGTCGTCTGTGGGCAGCCGTCCACCGGCTGTCCCCACCCCCGGTTAGGGTCGACCTGTGGACGCCCCCCTCGCGCTCTATCGCCGCTACCGGCCCGACACCTTCACCCAGGTGATCGGCCAGGACCACGTGACCGGTCCGCTGCGTGCCGCGCTGCGCAACAACCGGGTCAACCACGCCTACCTCTTCTCCGGCCCGCGCGGGTGCGGCAAGACCACCAGCGCGCGCATCCTCGCGCGGGCGCTCAACTGCGCCCAGGGTCCGATCGAGGAGCCCTGCGGGGAGTGCCCGTCCTGCCGGGAGCTGGCGACCGGGGGGCAGGGCTCGGTCGACGTGATCGAGATCGACGCTGCTTCCCACGGAGGTGTCGAGGACGCCCGCGAGCTGCGGGAGCAGGCGACGTTCCGCCCGATGCGCGACCGCTACAAGATCTACATCATCGACGAGGCCCACATGGTCACCCGGGCGGGCTTCAACGCCCTGCTCAAGATCGTCGAGGAGCCGCCGGAGCACGTGCGGTTCATCTTCGCCACGACCGAGCCCGAGAAGGTCATCGGCACGGTCCGCTCGCGGACCCACCACTACCCGTTCCGGCTGATCCCGCCCAAGGTGCTCACCTCCTACCTCTCCGAGCTGTGCGACAAGGAGGGCGTCCACATCGAGCCCGGCGCCCTGCCGCTGGTGGTGCGGGCCGGAGGCGGCTCGGCGCGCGACACCCTGTCGGTGCTCGACCAGCTCATCGGCGGCTCGGGCGAGGACGGCGTGACCTACGCCCTCACCGTCGGGCTGCTCGGCTTCACCCCCGACAGCCTGCTCGACGAGGTGGTCGACGGGCTCGCGGCCGACGACGGTGCGGCCGTCTTCGACGCGGTGGACAAGGTCGTCGAGACCGGGCAGGACCCCGCCCGCTTCGTCGAGGACCTGCTGCGCCGGCTGCGCGACCTGGTCATCATCTCGGCGGTCCCCGACGCCTCGGCCTCCGGCCTGATCGACGTGCCCGAGGACGTCGCCGAGCGCCTGAGCCAGCAGGCCGCGCGCTTCGGCCGGGCCGAGCTCACGCGTGCCGCCGAGCTGGTGGCCGACGGCCTGGGCGAGATGAAGGGCACCACCCCGCCGCGGATGCTCCTGGAGCTGCTCTGCGCGCGGCTGCTCCTCCCCGGTGCCGAGGACTCCGAGCGCGGGCTCCGTGCCCGCGTCGACCGGCTCGAGCGTCGCCTGGAGATGGGTGGCGCCCCCGCGCCGGCCCGGGGCGCTGCTGCGGCTCCCGCCCCTGCTCCCGTCGCCGCCCCTGCTCCCGTCGCCGCTCCTGCGGCGGCGTCCGCGCGGCCCGACCCGGCCCCCGCCGCGCCGGCACCTGCACCGACTCCTCCTCCTCCTGCTGCAGCTGCCCCGGCTCCGCCTGCAGCTGCTCCGGCTGCTCCGGCTGCTCCGGCTGCGGAGTCGAGGCCCCCCGCTCCAGCGGCGCCCCAGACCCGGTCGGAGCCCGACCCGGCCCCGGCCCCGGCCCCGCCGACGGCTCCCGCTGCGGCCCAGCCGGCCGCGTCCGGTGGTGCGGCCGGGCTGACGCTGGTCGACGTACGCCGTCTGTGGCCCGACCTGCTCGACCGGGTCAAGGGCACGCGCAGGTTCGCCTGGATGGTGCTCAGCCAGCACGCGCAGGCGGTGGGTCTCGACGGCCGCGTGCTGACCCTCGGGTTCAACAACCCGGGGGCGCGCCAGTCCTTCGTCGACGGCGGCAACCCCGAGCTCGTCCGGCAGGCGCTGATCGACCTGGTCGGTGCCGACCTCAAGGTCGAGGCGATCCTCGACCCCTCGGCGTCCCCGGGCGCGCATCCCGTCACCGTCACCAGGTCGGCCACCGCACCCCCCACCCCCGCTCCTGCGGCGGACGCCCCCGCGCCCGGTCCTGCTGCCGCAGCTCCCACCGCACCTCCCACCGCACCTCCCGCTTCAGCTCCCGCTGCACCGACCGGGGGGGCGACCGGGGGGCCGGCCGGCGCGGCCGGTCGCCAGGCGCCCTCCGGCGAGACCGCCCGTCGCGAGCCGCCGGCGCCCCTCCCCGAGCCGTCCCCGCCGCCCCGCGTGGCGACCGCCGCCGACGACGCCGACGCCAGCCGCTCCGACGACGACCTCGACGTCCACCTCGACACCGAGCAGATGCTCACCGCCAAGCTCGGCGCCCAGGTGATCGAGGAGATCCCTCGCGGCTAGCCCGACCGGTCCGGCCGCAGCACCCGCGCCCGCGACCCTCACGACCCAGACCACCCGGACGACCCCACGATCCCGCCCACGAAAGGCACCCACGATGAGCTCAGACCAGTTCGGCGGCTTCGACATGAACGCCCTGCTCCAGCAGGCCCAGGCGATGCAGGCCCAGATGATGCAGGCCCAGGAGCAGCTCGCCGAGACCGAGGTCCAGGGCACGGTCGCCGACGGCCTGGTCACGGTCACCGTCAACGGCACCGGTGAGATGACCCAGGTCAAGATCCGCTCCGGCTCGTTCGACCCCGAGGACACCGAGGACCTCGAGGACCTCATCGTCGCGGCCTACCGCGACGCCCGGGCCAAGGCCGACGCGCTGGCCTCGGAGACGATCGGACCCCTCGCGGCCGGGCTCGGCGGTCTCGACGGGCTCGGCGGCGGCGACTCCGGCGGTGGGCCGGGCCCGCTGGGCTTCTGATGTACGAAGGCATCGTCCAGGACCTCATCGACGAGCTCGGTCGGCTCCCGGGCGTCGGGCCCAAGAGCGCCCAGCGCATCGCCTTCCACCTGCTCGAGGCCGACCCCGCCGACGTACGCCGCCTGGCCGAGACGCTGGTCAAGCTCAAGGACCTGGTGCGGTTCTGCACGATCTGCGGCAACGTGGCCGAGGAGGACACCTGCCGCATCTGCCGCGACCCGCGGCGTGACGCGAGCCTGATCTGCGTGGTCGAGGAGTCCAAGGACGTGGTCGCCATCGAGCGCACCAAGGAGTTCCGGGGGCGCTACCACGTGCTCGGCGGGGCGATCTCGCCGATGAACGGGGTCGGGCCCGAGCAGCTGCGCATCCGCGAGCTGATGACGCGCCTGGCCGACGGGACGGTCGCCGAGGTGATCCTGGCGACCAACCCCAATCTCGAGGGAGAGGCCACCGCGACGTATCTCACGCGCTTCCTGGGCACCATGGGGTTGCGTGTGTCCCGTCTCGCGAGTGGACTGCCAGTGGGCGGAGATCTCGAGTACGCCGACGAAGTGACGCTCGGACGAGCGTTTGAAGGGAGGAGGGTCGTTCATGGGTGACAACCTCATGACGGAGGAAGGCCGTGCACCGCTCGACGAGGAGCTGGTGGACTTCGCCCAGACGATCGCCGACCAGGTCGAGTCGTTCCTGATCGCGGTCCAGGCCGTCTCGCGCGGCGAGGAGGGCGGCTCTGCGGTCCCCCTCATGCTGCTGGAGACCAGTCAGCTGCTGCTGGCCGGCGCCCGGCTCGGCATGCAGGTCGACTTCGAGCTGCAGGAGGAGTACGAGCCCGACGCCGGGCCCGACCCCGACCTCGACGCCATGCGTCACCGGCTCGGGGTGCTGTTCGAGGACTTCGACGCCTTCACCGTGGTCTTCGACCCCTACGCCGAGACCCCCGAGGTCGTGCCGACCCTGCTGTCGGACGAGCTGACCTCGATCGCCACGGCGATCGCCCACGGCCTGCGGCACTACCGCAGCGGGCGGGTCACCGAGGCGCTGTGGTGGTGGCAGCTGTCCTACCACGTGTCGTGGGGCTCCGAGGCGATCGCGGTCCTGCGGGCGCTGCAGGCGGTCGTGGCCCACGACCGTCTCGACACCGACCTGGGCTCCGACGACGACGCGGTCATCGAGGCGCTGGAGATCCTCGAGCGCGACTGACCCCTCGGGGCGAAGATCTTCCGGCCCGGGGCGTGACCTGGCTCTCCTCCCCGCAAGATCTGTGACGTGGGCGCCGTCCGGGCGGGACGTCGTACGCCGATATCGGTTCGGTGGGCGCGTGCACCGCAGGTAGGATCGGCGCGTCGCAGACCAGGGAATCGAGGGTGTCGTGGGTGTTGTCGTGCAGAAGTACGGGGGGTCCTCCGTTGCTGATGCCGAAGGGGTCAAGCGCGTCGCGCAGCGCATCGTCGACGCCAAGCGGGCCGGCCACGACGTCGTCGTCGTCGTCTCCGCGATGGGCGACACGACCGACGAGCTGATCGACCTGGCCCAGCAGGTCTCCCCGATGCCGCCGCCGCGCGAGCTCGACATGCTGCTCACCGCGGGCGAGCGCATCTCGATGGCCCTGCTCGCCATGGCGGTGGGCAACCTCGGTCACGAGGCGCGGTCCTTCACCGGCAGCCAGGCGGGCGTCATCACCGACAGCTCCCACGGCAAGGCCAAGATCATCGACGTCACCCCGGGCCGCATCCAGAAGGCCCTCGGCGAGGGCGCGATCGCGATCGTGGCGGGCTTCCAGGGCGTCAGCCAGGACACCAAGGACATCACCACGCTGGGTCGGGGCGGCTCGGACACGACCGCGGTCGCGCTGGCCGCGGCGCTGCGCGCCGACTGCTGCGAGATCTACACCGACGTCGACGGCGTGTTCACCGCCGACCCGCGCATCGTCCCCAGCGCCCAGCGGCGCGAGCACGTCTCCTACGAGGAGATGCTCGAGATGGCTGCCTGCGGCGCCAAGATCCTGCACCTGCGATGCGTGGAGTACGCCCGCCGCTACGACATCCCGATCCACGTGCGCTCGTCGTTCAGCAAGCTGACCGGCACTTGGATCAGCAACACGCCCCCGACCGCGCCCGCGGCCCCGACTGGAGAGAGCAGCACCATGGAACAGGCCATCATCGCCGGCGTCGCGCACGACCGCTCCGAGGCCAAGATCACGGTGGTCGGCGTGCCCGACAAGATCGGCGAGGCGGCCCGCATCTTCGAGGCGCTGGCCGGGGCCGGCATCAACCTCGACATGATCGTGCAGAACATCTCCGCCGCCGCGACCAACCTGACCGACATCTCCTTCAGCCTGCCGCGGGCCGACGGCGGCACGGCCATGACCGCGCTCGACCGGATCAAGGAGGAGGTCGGCTTCGCCTCCCTGCTCTACGACGACCAGATCGGCAAGGTCTCCCTCATCGGGGCCGGGATGCGCTCCCACCCGGGCGTGACCGCGAAGTTCTTCTCCGCGCTCGCCGCGGCCGGCGTCAACATCCAGATGATCTCGACCTCCGAGATCCGCATCTCGGTGGTCGTCGACGAGCTCCAGGTCGACGACGCCGTGCGCGCCGCCCACGCCGCCTTCGACCTCGACTCCGACCAGGTCGAGGCCGTCGTCTACGGGGGGACCGGTCGATGAGCCGTCCGCTCAACGTCGGCATCGTCGGCGCCACCGGTCAGGTCGGCGTCGCGATGCGCGACATCCTGCTCGAGCGCGGCTTCGCCGTGGACCAGCTGCGGTTCTTCGCCTCCTCCCGCTCGGCGGGCAGGACGCTGGCCTGGGGCGACCGCGAGGTCGTCGTCGAGGACACCGAGACCGCCGACCCGGCCGGGCTGGACATCGCGCTGTTCTCGGCCGGTGCCACCGCCTCGCGCGCCCAGGCGCCCCGCTTCGCGGCGGCCGGGGTCCTCGTCGTCGACAACTCCTCGGCCTGGCGCAAGGACCCCGAGGTCCCGCTGGTGGTCAGCGAGGTCAACCCCCACGCGATCTCGCAGGCGGTCAAGGGCATCATCGCCAACCCCAACTGCACGACGATGGCCGCGATGCCGGTGCTCAAGCCGCTGCACGACGAGGCCGGCCTGGTCCGCCTGGTCGCCAGCACCTACCAGGCCGTCTCCGGCTCCGGCATCGCCGGCGTCGAGGAGCTCGCGGGCCAGCTCGCCGCCGTGGACGACCCGCGCCCCCTGGCCTACGACGGCTCGTCGGTCACCCTGCCGGCGCCCTCGAAGTACGTCGCGCCGATCGCGTTCAACGTCCTGCCGATGGCCGGCTCGGTCGTCGACGACGGGTCCAACGAGACCGACGAGGAGCAGAAGCTGCGCAACGAGTCGCGCAAGATCCTCGAGATCCCCGACCTGCGCGTCTCCGGCACCTGTGTCCGCGTCCCGGTCTTCACCGGCCACTCCCTGTCGATCAACGCCGAGTTCGCCTCGGCCCTGCCGGCCAAGCGGGCGCTCGAGCTGCTCGCCGACGCCCCGGGGGTCGTGGTGAGCGAGGTCCCGACGCCGCTGGTGGCGGCGGGCAACGACCCGTCGTACGTCGGACGCGTGCGGCAGGACCAGAGCGTCGAGGGCGAGCGGGGCCTGGTGCTCTTCGTCAGCAACGACAACCTGCGCAAGGGCGCGGCGCTCAACACCGTGCAGATCGCCGAGCTGGTCGCCGCCTCGCGCTGAGCTCGGGCTCAGCGGATGTCGTGGGCCTCCGGGCCGTCCTCGGCGAGGAGCTCGGTGTTGAACCGGTTGACCACCCAGTGGGCCGTGCCGTAGCCCAGCGCGCACAGCGCCGGGCCGACGACGATCATCCACGGCTCGAGCAGCTGCTCGAGCAGGAAGACCAGGCAGATCGCGACGAAGATCGCGACCCCGAGGAAGCTCAGGCCGCCGGGCTCGCTCACGCCGAACGCGCGGAGCAGGGCGCTGCCGGCCATCACCATCACGATCACGACGGCGAGGACGACGAGCAGACCCGGGCCCCCGCACGAGTCGGTGCCGGTGATGGCGTCGCAGGCCTTGAGCGACCCGATCGTGAGGCCCACCCCGAGCAGGCCGACGAGGGCGCCGACCACGAGCGCGGCCACCGACGCGGCGAGCGGCGGGAGGGAGCGCGCCGGCCTCGCGCGACGGGCGGCTCTGGCCGGGGCCTTGCGGGCGCCGGCCGGCGCCGGGTCGGCCGCCGGTGCGGACCCTCGGCTCGGCTCCTCCTGCCGGACCGGGGCCGGAGCGGCCGGGGGGATCTGCTGGGTAGGGGGCTCGGGCTCGCGCACCGGCTCGGTCACGGGCTCGACGACGGTGGTCGGCTCGCTCACCGGCTCGGCCACCGGCTCGGTCACCGGCTCGGTCACCGGCTCACGCACCGGCTCGACGACCGCGGTGTCCTCGGCGGCCGGCGTACGCGACGACCCACGCGCCGGGGCGGGGGCCGACCTGTCCCGCTTGGGCTTCTTCTTCCTGCCGAACAGCGACGGGAGCTCCAGCGACGACTCGTCAGGGCCCTCGGTGTCCTTGTCAGCCATGCGGGCAGTCTGCCACGCACGCCCCCCAGCCTCTGGAAGAGCGCGATGGTTTCACTAGGTACCTAGTGAACTTGTCACCCCCCGAGCGAAACTTCGCTCGGGAAGTGCCAACGTCACTAGGTACCTAGTGAAACTGCACCCCGCCGCCTCTCCAGCCAGGTGCGCTCCGCGGAGTTGCCGGCGGTCCGGAGGGCCTCGTCGTACGCCGCGAGGGCGTCGGGGACGCGGCCGAGGCGGCGCAGGAGGTCGGCGCGGGTGGCGTGCCAGGCGTGGTACGACGTGAGGCCGAGCCGGTCGACCTGCGCCAGAGCGACCTCCGGCCCGTCGAGCTCGGCGACCGCGACCGCGCGGTTGAGGGCGACGACCGGGCTCGGGGCCAGGCGCATGAGGTGGTCGTAGAGCGCGACGACCTGCGACCAGTCGGTGTCCGCGGCCGCGGGGGCGTCGGTGTGCACCGCGTTGACCGCGGCCTGGAGCTGGTAGGGACCGGGCCGGCCGACGGCGAGGCAGCCGCGGACCAGGGTGTGCCCCTCCTCGACCAGCGCCCGGTCCCACCGGGAGCGGTCCTGCTCGTCGAGGGTGACCAGCACGCCGTCGCGGAGCCGGGCGGGCCGCCGTGCCTCGATCAGCAGCATGAGGGCGAGCAGCCCGTCGACCTCGGGCTGCGGACCGAGGGGGGCGACCACCTCGCGCACCTGGCGGGTCAGGCGGATCGCCTCGGCGCACAGGTCCTCGCGCACCGGGTCGGCGTCGGGCCCCGAGGCGAGGTAGCCCTCGTTGAACACCAGGTAGAGAACGGCGAGCACCGTGGTGAGCCGGCGCGGGACGTCCTCCGCGGCGGGCACCGCGTAGGGGATGTGGGCGTTGCGGATCTTCTGCTTCGCGCGGGTGATCCGCTGGGCCATCGTCGTCTCGGGCACCAGGAAGGCGTGCGCGATCTCGGCGACGGTGAGCCCGCCGAGCAGCCGCAGGGTGAGCGCGACGCGGTTCTCCTCGGCGAGCGCCGGGTGGCAGCAGGTGAAGATCAGCCGCAGGCGGTCGTCGGTGACCGGGCCGGTCGGGTCCGGTGGCGTGGGGTCGTGCAGCATCGCTGCCTCCGCGTGCTTGTCACCGCGGCGGCTCTCCCGTCGCAGCCGGTCCAGCGCCTTGCGGGCGGCGGTGGTGGTGAGCCAGCCGGCGGGGTTGGGTGGGACGCCGTCGGCCGGCCAGCGCTCGAGCGCGGTCACCAGGGCCTCGCCGAGGGCGTCCTCGGCCAGGTCGATGTCGCCGAAGCGACGGACGAGTCCCGCCAGCACCCGCCCGTGCTCACGGCGTACGACGGCCTCGACGGTCGCGCGCGCGGGCCCGGCCGGGTCGTCGGGCCGGCCGGCCGGCTCGTCGGGCGGGAGGGGGTGGCTCACTCGCCCTGGAAGGGCCGCACCTCGACCTTGCCCTCGCAGGCGGCCGAGCCCTTGGTGGCGATCGCGAGGGCGGCGTCGAGGTCGGCGGCCTCGATGACCCAGAAGCCGCCGAGGTACTCCTTGGCCTCGACGAAGGGGCCGTCGGTGACGACGGGCTCGGGGCCGGTGGCGTCGACGCAGGTGGCGTCGCTGACGGGCATGAGGCCGCCGGCGAAGACCCACGAGCCGGAGGAGCGGAGCTCGTCGTTGAAGGCGCCGACCTGGGCGAACATGCGCTGCATGTCCTCCTCGGCGACCGAGCTCGGGTCGAAGTCGGCGGGGTGGCTGACGGACAGCAGGTACTGCGGCATGAGGTTCTCCTGAGCGTTGCGGGGCGCCGGTTGCCCGGGCCCATCCTGTCGGGTCATCTGCTCCACGAACGGGACGGCCCGGCTACGACAGGTCCGGAGGAAAAAGGTCGGGATCAGTCCGGGACGGTGAACCAGACGGTCGTCCCGCCGCCCGGCGCGTCCTCGATCCCGATGCTGCCACCGTGCGCCTCGACGGCCCGCCGCGCTGTGGCCAGCCCGATGCCGGTCCCCTCGACGCCGCCGGAACCGGCACCCCTGCTGTAGAGGTCGAACAGGCCCTCGCGCTGCTCGGCGGGGATGCCCCGGCCGTTGTCGCTGACCTCGATCCGCCACCGGCCGTCCTCGCGGACCGCCCGGACCTCGACGACGGGCCTGGTGGTGGCGGGGGTGAACTTCACCGCGTTGGAGACCAGGTTGAGCAGCACGGCGTAGAGCTGCTGGCGGTCCCCCCGCACCTGGGGGAGCTCGCCGCTGGAGACCCGCGCGCGACGCTCCTCCACGATCGGGTCGAGGTCGGTCAGGACGTCGGTGAGCAGGTCGCCGAGGTCGAGGTCGGTCATGTCGAGACGTGCCCCCACCACGGTGAAGTCGAGGATGGCCTGGATCATCGCGGCCATCCGGCGCCCCGCAGCGAGGGTCGCGTCGGCCAGCGCGGCGACGCCCTCGTCCTCCTGCACGACGGGCTCCAAGGTGAGCAGCTCGGCGTTGGCCATGATCGCGGTGAGCGGTGAGCGCAGGTCGTGGCTGACCTGGCCGGCGAAGAGCGACAGCAGCTCGTTGGACCGGCGGAGCTCGTCGCGGGACTGCTCGAGCTGGCGCGTCCGCAGCCGCAGCTCGAGGACGTCCACGACGCGTCGCGCGAGCTCGGCGAGCATGTGCGCGCGCTGCGCGGTCAGGTCGTGGGGCAGGTCGTCGAAGACGCAGAGCCTGCCGATGGCCTCGCCGCCGGGGGTCACCAGCGGGGCCGAGGCGTAGAAGCGGACGGTGCCGATCTCGCCGGTCACGAACGGGTTGGTGGCGAACCGGGAGTCCTGGCGGGCATCGGGGGTCACCACCGGGGCCGGCTCGTGGAGCACCGCGGCGCACATCGAGTCCTCGCGTGCGCACACCGACGGGTCGATGCCGACCGCCGCCACCTGGTGCTGGTGGTCGCGCGTGATCAGGTTGATCGCGGCGTGCGGGACGTCGCACACCAGGGCGGCGAGCTCGACGACGCTCTGGAGGGCCTCGTCGGTGGGTCCGCCGAGGACGGCGTACTCCTCGATCGCGGCGTCAGCGGTCTGGGGATCCGTCTGCACGGTCGTGGTGCTCCTGTCGGTCGATCACCCGGCGCGTGGCCCGCGGTGCGGGCCTGTCCTTATTGTGCCGAATCGCGCGAGCCCAGGGGGGCGCGTCGGGGCAGGCGCAGGACGAGGGTCGTGCCGTCGCGGGCCACCTGGCCCCCGGCAGTGGCCGCCAGCTCACCCGCCCGAGTGAGGCGTTCCGGGGCGCCCCCGGTGCCGTCGCCCGCCCGGGCCGCCCCGCTCACCCGGAGCTCGAGGTGCGTGGGCCGCGCGGACACCGACACCGTCGCCTCCCGCGCCCCTGCGGCCAGCGCCTCCTCCACCAGCAGGTCGAGGGCCTGGAGGACGGGCAGCGGGTCGAACCGCGTGGGAGCGGGCTGCGACGGCTCGTGGGCGACCGGCACGCCCTCCGCACGCCTCCGGGCGACCGCCTCGGCGACGAGGGTCTCGAGGTCGACGTCGGCCTCGGTCGCGGCGCGGTGCGAGTCGGCGAGCTCGAGCAGGTCGGTGACGGCCGCCGAGAGCCGGTCGAGCTCGGCGACCCCGTGGTGCAGGCCCTGGGTCACGGCGGGGGACACGTCGGGACCGAGCGCGAGGTCCTCCAGCTCCAGCCGCAGCGCGGTCAGCGGCGTCCGCAGCTCGTGGGAGGCGTGGACGGCCACCCGACGCTCCTGGGCGAGCAGCAGGTCCAGGCGCCGGCCGGCCTCGACCAGGGCGCGCCCGATCGCGTCGGCCTCGGGGACGTCGTACGTCGGCACGTCGGGGTGCAGCCGACCCTCGCCGAGCCTGCGAGCGGTGCCGGCGAGCTCACGGAACGGCCGCGCGAGGCGCTCGGCCAGCAGGAAGCTGGCGAGGGCGGCCAGGGCCGCGAGCAGCAGGCCGAGGAGGGCCAGCGGCAGCAGTGCCTCGGCGAGCTCCTCGGCCACCGCCTCGCCGGACCGGGTGACCGTGACTCGGCCGCCGCCGGCCAGGGGTCGGCTCGCCTGGATCGAGCCGTCGGGGTCACCGAGCACCGTCGAGGTGCGGACGGGGCCGTCCGGGACCCCCGAGACGCGCAGCCCCTCGCCCGGAGCGGCGACCGAGTCGAGGTAGTCCGCGGTGACGCCCCGCCCGTCGGCGAGGCGCTCGTCGAGCAGCAGGGCCAGCACGTCGGCGGTGCGGTCGACGCGGGCCTGCTCGTCTATGCGCACGAGGTCGGAGAGGAGGAAGGCCCGCGGGATGCCGTAGAGGGCCACGACCAGGACGGTCAGGCCCACGAACGCCGCGACGAGCCGCCGGCGCACCTCAGCCTGCTTCGAGCCGGAAGCCGACCCCGCGGACGGTGACGATCTGGACGGGCGCGGCGCTCTCCTGCAGCTTCTGCCGCAGGCGACCCATCGTCACGTCGAGGGTCTTGGTGGAGCCGAACCAGTTCTCGTCCCAGACCTCGTCCATGAGCCGCTCGCGGGTGAGGACCGCGCCGCGCTCGGAGTCGAGCAGGGCGAGCAGGTCGAACTCCTTGGAGGTCAGCCCGACCTCGCGGTCCTCGACCCAGACCCGGCGGGCCTGGGGGTCGACCCGGAGCCCATCGGCCGGCGCCGCGGGCACGGCCTGCTCCCCGGCATCCGCGGGCGGCACCCGGTGGGCCCGGCGCAGCAGGGCCCGCGTCCGCGCGAGGAGCTCGGCGAGGGCGAAGGGCTTGCCGAGGTAGTCGTCGGCGCCCACGTCGAGCCCGACCACCCGGTCGAGCTCCCCGCCCCGGGCGGTGAGGATGAGGATGCCGCCGGGGAAGCCGTCGCTGCGCAGCTGGCGGCAGACGTCGAGGCCGTCCAGGTCGGGCAGCCCCAGGTCGAGCACGACGAGGTCGAGGTCACCCCGGGAGGCGCGCTCCAGGCCGGCGGACCCGGTCGCGACCCGCTCGACGGCGTACCCCTCCCGCTCGAGCGTGCGGACGAGCGGGACGGCGATGCCGTCGTCGTCCTCGACGACGAGGAGCTGGGGGATCACCTCAGCGAGCATAGGGCCGCCCATCAGAAGTCCCGGTCGGCGGTGCCGAGCTCGGTGGTGGGCGCGGCCGACGATGTCTGTCCACCCAGGTCGGTGACGCTCGCGGACGGGGTCCACACCATGTTTCCCGTGCCCCCAGGGGTGCGCAGTCCGCCGCCGCTCGCGAGCGCACCGAGGGTGATCGTGACGACCGAGGAGGTCGTGCCGTTCACCGTGGCGGTCGACATCGTCATGGTGGCGTTGAACTGGGCGGTCTTGCCCCCCTTGATGTAGTCGTTGTTCAAGTTGACCGAGCCGAGGTTGACCGAGGCGCCGCTGCGCAGGACGTCGAGCGTGTCGCCCTTGGCGCCCAGGCCGACCAGGCCGCCGTCGCGCAGGCGCAGGGTCACTGCGAGTGCCGCGGTGCCGTTCCAGCCGGCGGTGACCGAGGCCGGGTTGACCTGGTCGGTGTAGGTGAACCGGATCGTGTCACCGGTGTCGAGGCGCCCGGCGGTGGCTCCGCCGCTCACCGCCTGGACGTCGTACCCCCGCAGCGGGCTGTTGTCGACCCGGCGGGCCGAGACGGTGGTCGAGGTGGTGGTGACGCCCTTGCCGTCGACCAGCACCGCCCGGAAGTCGTAGAACCCGTCGGCGACGGTCGTGGTGTCCCAGCCGCAGGAGTACGGCGACGTCGTGTCGGTGCAGACCGTGGTCCAGGTGGTGGTGCCGCTGGGGGCGCGGTCGATGCGGACCGAGGTGACGCCGGCCGTCGAGCTCGCGGTCGCGGTCAGCGCGACCGTGCCGGACAGGAAGGCGCCCGGGTCCTCCATCGCCACCGCGGACACGGTGTTGTCCACGGTCCGGTTGGTGACCAGGGAGGTGCTGGTGTTGCCGGCGACGTCGGTCGCGACGGAGCGGAAGGAGTAGGTGCCGTCCGCCAGTGCCGTGGTGTCGAAGCGGCAGGAGAAGGGCTCCAGGCTGAGCGTGCAGGCCGTGGTCCAGGTGCTGGTGCCGCTGCGCTGCCACTGCAGGACCACCTGGGCCACCCCAGACTCGGCGTCGGTGGCGGTCGCGGCCAGGGTCACGGTGCCGCGCAGCGGGCTGCCCGGGTCGGTCATCGTCGTGGTGGGGGCGACGTTGTCGACCAGCACGTCGACGACGACCGCGGAGGTGGTGCTGCTCGAGCCGGCGGTGGCCACGGCGCGCAGGTCGTAGGACGCGCCCTGGGTGTAGCCGTTGGCGGTCGTCGTCCAGGTGCAGGTGTACGGCGCCGTGGCGGTCGTCGTGCACAGCGTCTTCCAGGTGGTGGTGCCGGTCGGGGCGTACTCGACCTTGACCGCGTAGGACACCGTGCCGGTGTTGAACAGGCTGGCGGTCAGCGTGACTGCGCCCTTGACGATGTCGCCGGGGTCGGCGAGCTGGACGAGCAGGTTGTTGGCGACCGTGGTGTCGACCACCGCGGAGGTCGTCGAGTAGCCGGCCCGGTCGGTCGCGATCGCCCGCAGCGACCACGAGCCGTCGGAGCCGGCCTTGGTGCTCCAGCTGCAGGAGTACGGCGCGGTGGTGGCCGTGCAGATCGTGGTCCACGACGAGCCACCGGGAGCGAGAGCCTGGATCGCGACGGAGGCGACGCCGGACTCGCCGTCGGTGGCGTCGGCGGTCAGGACGACCGTGTCCTTGACCGGGGAGCCCGGGTTGCGCAGTGCGACGGTCGGCGGGGTCCAGTCGGCCGCGGAGGCCACGGTGCTGACGGAGTTGGTCGTGCGCGCCACGTAGGTCGCGCCGGACTGCGTGGGCATGCCCAGCACCGCGAGCCCGGCGACGAGCGCCAGGGCGACCACGGTGAGCCGGCGGGACATGGGGTCTCCTTCAAGGGGGCGGGTGCGACAGGTTCAACGGTAGGAAGTGGCGCCCCACAGGCTGGCAACAACGAGAGGGTCCAGACCCACGGCTGGGCAACAGCTTCGGCGTCGCGCCGGAGACGGCCACCGCCCCCGTGCGCGGGGGGAGCAGCACGGGGGCGGGGGAACAGTGGGCCGGTCAGACGGGGACGGTGTCCGGCGCAGGGGTTCTCTGCGAGGGGACGGTCGCGGGGACACCTCGGGGTGTGGTGCCCTTCCTCCGCTCGCGCAGCGCGCCGACCAGCTCGGCGAGCGCCAGCAGAGCGACAAGGGCGGCCGGACCGCCGATCACGACCATGCGGAGGTCGCGATCGGCCAGGGCGATGAAGACCCAACCGGCCTGCGGGACGCCGAACTGCACCACGGGCTGCGAGGTGTCCACCAGCTTGAAGTGCCACGGGTCGGGGTCGGGGTTGGCGTCGCCCTGGGTGGTGAACAGGACACCTCCGCCGTCGGCCGGCTCCATCCGCAGGATGCGGTGGGTGACCAGGTGCGGGACCCCCGAGTCCGGCGGGGGCATGTAGGTGATGACGTCGCCGACCTGCAGGTCGCCGACGGCCACCGGCTTCTCGAAGACGACCGAGCCCTTGTCGTAGGTGCCGGTCATCGAGCCGCCGGTGATGACGTAGCGGCTGTAGCCGAACGCGCTCGGCAGGATCCACGTGGCGCAGGCCGCGATGACCAGGAGGATGGCGAGGTTGCCGCCCCAGCGGGCGACCCGGCGTACGCCGGTCGGGCGGGGCTTCTGCTCAGCTCTCATCGCGTGCTCCTGGTGGTTGGACTGGTGGAGGTGTCGGTGACCGCCCCCGGAGGGGCGCCCTCCCCGCAAGGGCGCCCCTCCGGCGAGGGGGTGGTGCGGAGTGACATCCCTCCCAGCGGCGTCACTCCTCGACGGGCCCGTCCTCCCGCGGGTCCGTCGGATCGAGGCGGGGTAGGGGACCTTCCCGGGTGGCCCCACCCCGCCTCAGCTCACTGGTTGTAGGTCGTGCCGGCGGTCTGGACCGAGTCCCAGGCGTAGACGGCGTTGGCCGTCTTGTTCTGGTCGACGTTGAGGGTGTCCTGCGCGAGCTTCACGGTGAAGCGGAAGTTGTGCGTGGCGCCGGCCGCCCAGGTGCCCAGGGGGTTCCTGGTGCCGTCGGCGAGGCCCCCGAAGGTGCCCGAGTAGACGGTGGCGTTGGCGGTGGTGTCCACGATGTCCAGGGTGAGGTTGCTGCCCGTGAAGTTGTTGGTCGAGGAGACCTCGGTGAGTCCGAAGTCGGCTGCCAGCGTGCCGGTGTTGGTCAGGGTCAGGGTGCCGTTGAGCGTGTCGCCCGGCTTCATGTTGGTCAGGGTGAAGATCGCCTGGCCGTCCTTGCTGTTCGCGTGCGTCAGGGTGCCCGAGGTGACCGCGCTGATGGTGTTTCCGGAGGTCGAGGTGAAGCTCGCGCCCGATCCGACGGCGATCGCGCCGGCGGCGAGGACGGTGGTGAGGGGGATGAGGATCTTGCGGGCCATCGTTCGTGCTCCTGAGTCGTGCAGCTCGTCTGCTGCTGGGGGGGTGGTGGTGCTTGTTTCGATGACCAGAACGCTACGGAGCCGAGATCCACGGGTTGGTAACGCCGACCACACACGACGGCCACAGTTGAGGACACGTCACGGACCTTTCGGCAACAGGTCCGACCATCCGCCGCGGAGCGCGGAAAAAGGCGTCCGGCCCGGACCTTGTGGGTCCAGGCCGGCGGTGATGTCGGGAACATCGGAGAGTCGGGCTGACAGGATTTGAACCTGCGGCCTCCTCGTCCCGAACGAGGCGCGCTACCAAACTGCGCCACAGCCCGTGGAGCGCCGCGAGTCTAGCCGAGCACGGCGGCGGCCCCGAAATCGGGCCCCGGCCGCCGCGACCACCGTCAGCGATCGCGGGGGACCAGCCGCAGCAGGGTGGCCGAGGGCCGGCAGCAGAAGCGCGCGACGGCGTACGGCGAGGTGCCGGCCCCCGCCGAGACGTGCAACCAGGTGCGGCCGTGACGGCTCAGTCCGCTGGCACGCGCCCGGTCCAGGTCGCAGTTGGTGACCAGCGCCCGGTTGAACGGCAGGCAGAGCTGCCCGCCGTGGGTGTGGCCGGCCAGGATCGCGTCGTAGCCGTCGGCGGCGTACTGGTCGAGCACCCGGAGGTACGGCGCGTGGGCGACCCCCAGCCGCAGGTCGGCCCCGGGGTCGGCGGGCCCCGCGACCGCGCCCAGGTCGTCGTAGCCGAGGTGGGGGTCGTCGACCCCGGCGAAGGCGATGCGGACGCCGCGGACCTCGAGGGAGTCGCGGGTGTTGGTCAGGTCGAGCCAGCCCCGGTCGGTCAGGCGGTGCTTGAGGTCGCGCCAGGGGAGCTGGGCGATGTCGGTGTGCCGCTTGCCGTCGTCGGGCAGCAGGTAGCGCACGGGGTTGCGCAGCGTCGGCTCGAAGTAGTCGTTGGACCCCAGGACGAAGACGCCCGGCACGTCGAGCAGCGCCCCCAGCTCCTCGACCAGAGGGCCGACGGCGTCGCGGTGCGCCAGGTTGTCGCCGGTGTCCACCACCAGGTTGGGCTCGAGGGCGGCGAGGGAGGACAGCCAGGCCCGTTTGCGGCCCTGGTAGGGCGCGAGGTGGACGTCGGTGAGGTGGAGGACGCGCAGGTCGGGCGCGCCGGCCGGCAGGACCGGCAGGTCGACGTGGCGCAGCGTGAACCAGCGGGCCTCCCACCACGCGTAGCCGAGCCCGGCGGCCCCCAGCGCGGCGACCGTGCCGACCGCGCCGAGGCCCCGGCGGGCGGCGGTGACAGCCTGGTCAGCGGGGGAAACCTCGTCGATCGGCACGCGGCCAGGCTGTCACACTGGGGCGCATGAGCGAGCTGAAGGACCGACTGCGCCAGGACCTCACCACCGCGATGAAGGCCCGCGACGAGCTGCGGTCCTCCACGCTGCGGATGGTCCTCGCCGCGATCACCAACGCCGGGGTGGCCGGCAAGCAGGCCCGCGAGCTCACCGACGACGACGTCACCGGGGTCCTGACCGCCGAGGCCAAGAAGCGCCGCGAGGCGGCCACCGCGTTCGCCGACGCCGGTCGCGAGGAGTCGGCGGCCAAGGAGAAGGCCGAGGCCGCGGTCATCGCGGAGTACCTCCCCGAGCCGCTCGACGAGGCGGCGATCGCCGAGCTGGTCCGCCAGGCGATCGAGCAGACCGGCGCGGCCGCCGACGGCATGCGGGCGATGGGCAAGGTGATGGGCGTGGTCACGCCCCAGACGCGCGGGCGCGCCGACGGGGGCGCCGTCGCCGCGGAGGTGCGCCGCCAGCTCGGCTAGCGGCCCCCGCGCCCGTTGCCGTTGCCCTTGCCGTTGCCGTTGTTGCCCGGCCCTGTCGTGGGCGTGCTGCTCGTGCCGGTCGCCGACGACCCGCCGCCCGAGGACCCGCTCTTCTTGGGCGTCCCGTCGGAGATGAACATCGTGACCAGCGTGCCCGTGCCGACGCGCGCCCCGGCGACCGGGCTGGTGTAGGCCACCTGGCCCTTGGGCAGCCGGGAGTCGACGTAGCGGCCCACGTTGGGCACGAAGCCGGCGTTGCGCAGCTCGTCGGCCGCGTCGGCGGCGAGGCTGCCCGTCACGTCGGGCACGTCGACGATCTGGCCGGTGATGGCGGTCGGGTCGGGCCGCACGAAGTTCACGTCGGGCAGCATGCCCTCGATGGCGTGCATCGCCTGGCCCCAGATCGGGCCGGCCTGGGTGGAGCCGAAGGCGCGGGCGATGTACTGCCCGCCGACGTACTGCCCGTTGAGCGTGATCGGGTGGCCCAGGCTGTTGGCGCCGGCGATCATCGCGGCCGCGGCGAGGTTGGGCGTGTAGCCGAGGAACCACACCGCCTTGTTGTCGTTGATCGTGCCGGTCTTGCCCGCCGACGGCTGGTTGAGCGCCAGGCCGTTCTGGTAGCCGAAGCCGCCGGGCTCCTGCACGCCGCGCAGGACGTCGTTGACCGCGTCGGCGACCGCGGTCGGCAGCACCTGCGAGCAGCGCGGGGCGTAGTCGGCCAGGACCTTGCCGTCGGCGTCGAGGATCTGGTCGACCGGCCGCGGCTCGCAGAACTGGCCGCGGGCGGCGAACGTGGCGTAGGCGCCCGCCATCGTCAGCGGGTTGGTGTTGGTCACGCCGAGGGTGAACGGCGGGACGATGTCGTTGTCGGGGACCTGGATGCCCATGTCCTTGGCGATCGTGACCGGGTCGCACAGGCCGGTGCGCTGCTCGAGCTGGGCGAAGAAGGTGTTCACCGAGTCGCGCGTGCCGGAGTAGAGGTCGTAGGTGCCCGTGCCGGTGGAGTTCTGCGGTGACCAGGTGTCGGTGCTGCGCAGCGGGCCGTCGCAGGTCTCGAAGGAGCTGTTGGGCAGGAACACCTCCTGCGGGGCGTTGATGCGGGTGCTCAGCGGGATGCCCTGCTTGATCGCCGCGGCGAGCACGAACGCCTTGAACGTCGAGCCGGCGGGGAAGCCGCCGGAGTCGCCGTACTCCCGCGGGACGACGTAGTTGAGGTAGGTCTGGCCCTTGGCGCGGTCGGCACCCATCGGCCGCGACTGGGCGAGCGCGCGGACCTCGCCGGTGCCGGGCTCGACCATCGCCAGGCCGCCGATGGCCTGGTCGGTCGGGTTGACGTGGTCGCGCACGGCCGTGTCGGCGGCCTTCTGCATGGCCGGGTCGAGGGTGGTCTTGATGGTGAGGCCGCCGGCGAAGAGCAGGCGGCGGCGGTCCTTGACCGTGCGGCCCAGCTGGGGGTCGGCGAGGAGGTACTCGCGCAGGTAGTCGCAGAAGAACTCGCCGGTGACGTCGACGCACCCGTTGCGCGACGGCGTCGTCCTGAGCCCCAGGCCGGCGCGGCTCATCTGGGCGGCGCGCTGGTCGGTGATGACGCCGAGCTCGCGCATGCGCTCCAGCACGACGTTGCGCCGGGCGCGGGCCTCGCCGGGGTTGTCGGTGGGGTCGTACTTCGTGGGGTTCTTCACCAGCCCGGCCAGCAGGGCGGCCTGGCGCAGGGTGAGCTTCTTGGCGGGCACGGAGAAGTAGTGCCGGGCGGCCGCCTCGATGCCGTAGGCGCCGTCGCCGAAGTAGGCGACGTTGAGGTAGCGCTCGAGGATCCAGTCCTTGGAGTGCTTGCGCTCGAAGGCGATGGCGTAGCGCAGCTCGTTCCACTTGCGCTCGTAGGTGTCGGCCTGGGCGGCGGCGATCTTCTTCTTGTTGTTGCCGGCCTGGTTGATCAGCGTCTGCTTGACCATCTGCTGGGTGATCGACGAGCCGCCCTGCACCACGCCGGAGCTGGCCTGGTTGGTGATGAACGCGCGGAGCGTGCCCTTGATGTCCAGGGCGCCGTGCTCGTAGAAGCGGTAGTCCTCGATCGACACGATCGCCTTGCGCATGATGAGCGCGACGTCGTCGAGCCGCACGTTGACGCGGTTCTGGTCGTACCAGGTGGCCAGGCGCTTGCCGTGGACGTCGAGGATCTTGGTTCGCTGGGCCAGCGGGGCGGTCTCGAGGTCGGCCGGCAGGTTCTTGAGGCTGTCGGCGGTGGTGCGGGCCCCGACCCCGGCGAGGGCGGCGAAGGGGATGGCGATGCCGGCCACCAGCAGGCCCACGAGAGCCGACACGGCGAGCATCACGCCCAGGTGGGAGACGACGCCTCCAGCGGTCAGGTCGCGGTGCGGATTGCGTCTCGCCATACGGGGAAGGGTACGTCACGGGTCAGTCTCCACAGGCACCGCTCGGCCTGGGGAGAACCCCGCCCCTGGGGCCCGGAAATCGGCCCGATGTTGTGGAGAAACTACAACGCTGTGATTTCGGGCGGGACGATGACCGACTAGTTCGGAATGACTAGGGACGGTCCCGATTCGGATGTCTCACCAGTCACAGAAAGAACATGAATGTCATTTCGTGACGGGGCGGTAGCCTGCTTCAGGACCGTAGTCGGCGGTTCGGGACCTTGCTCATAGTCATTTGGGACTAGAAGGATTTGGTCCCCGCGGGTCTGCCGATAAACGGGACACGTCCTTAACTTTGATTGTGGAGAGTTTCTCCACACCCTGTTTGGGAGAGCAGGGCTACACGCAAGGGGATACGCGTATGTGGAACGACGACTGGGCGTCGCAAGCACAGTGCAAGGAGACCAAGCCGGACGAGCTCTTCGTCCGCGGGGCAGCACAGAACCGGGCCAAGATGATGTGCGCCGGCTGCCCGGTCAAGACCGAGTGCCTCGCCGAGGCCCTCGACAACCAGATCGAGTGGGGCGTCTGGGGTGGCATGACCGAGCGTGAGCGCCGGGCCATCCTCCGCAAGCGGCCCAACGTCACCTCGTGGCGGCGCATCCTCGAGGCCGCCCAGGTCGAGCAGGCCGGCGCCGGCGCGACCGTCGCCAGCTCGCTCGGCGCCTGACGCAGCACCGTCTGCTCGCCTCCGGCTCGCCGTCGCGGCGCTGGTGAGGCGCGCCGACGCTCCTCCGCTCGCTGCGCATCGCTTCGTCGCTCTCGACGCGCCGCGCCGCGACTCACCACACTCGAGACCTGGGTGCCTCACTTGCGAGGCGCCCAGGTCTTCATGCGTTCACCTACTGATCAGGTCCCCGACCTGGCGGAGGCCGGCGAGGTCGTGGACGTCGGTCGACAGGGCGGGCACGACGGCCGTGGGCACGTGCGGGTGGGCGGCGGAGAAGCGCTGACGCAGGCGCCGCTCCCGGGCGACCCGGCGCATCCGGTCGGCGTGCAGCCGCAGCATGCCGGCCGTCGCGCCCGCCGAGGCGGAGCCGCCGTGGGACTCCAGCCGCTCGGCCGCGGCGACCGCCTGCTCGGCCGAGAGCCCGTCGAGGCCGGCCGTCGCGCGGTTGACCACGAGGCCCGCCAGCGGCATGTGCTCGGAGTCGAGCCGCTCGACGAAGTACGCCGCCTCGCGCAGCGCGTCGGGCTCCGGCGCGGCCACGACCAGGAACGCGGTCTCGCGGGTCTGGAGCATCTCGAAGGTCTGCTGGGCCCGGTTGCGGAAGCCGCCGAACAGGGTGTCGAACGCCGCGACGAACATCTGCAGGTCCTTGAGCACCTGGGCCCCGACGATCTTGGCCATCGTGCTGGTCACCATGCCCATCCCGCTGGTCATCAGCCGCGCCGGGCCCTTGGCCGGAGCGAGCAGCAGCCGGATGAAGCGGCCGTCGAGGAAGCCCGAGAGCCGCTCGGGGGCGTCGAGGAAGTCCAGCGCCGACCGGGCCGGCGGGGTGTCGACGACGATGAGGTCCCAGCGGCCCGACTTGCGGGAGTCCTGGCGCAGCTGGCTGAGCTTCTCCATCGCCATGTACTCCTGCGTGCCCGCGAACGAGCTCGACAGCGTGACGTAGAAGGGGTTGTTGAGGATCGACTGGGCCTTCTCGGGGCTGGCCTGGGCGAGCACCACGTCGTCGAACGTGCGCTTCATGTCGAGCATCATCGCGTCGAGCGAGCCGCCCGCGGAGCCGTCGACCCCGGGCACCGGCCGGGGCACGTTGTCGAGCTTCTCGATGCCCATCGACTGGGCCAGCCGCCGGGCCGGGTCGATCGTGAGCACCACGACCTTGCGGCCCATCTCGGCCGCACGCAGCGCCAGCGCCGCCGACGTCGTGGTCTTGCCGACACCACCGGAGCCGCAGCACACGATGACCTGGGTGCCGGGGTCGCGCAGCAGGCCGTCGACGTCGAGGCTCGGCGCCTCACCGCCCCGCGCGGCCAGCGGCCCGACCCGTGGGTTGTTCTTGGTGCTCATGCGTCCACCGCCTTCGCTGCGCTCGGCGACGGAGCCACGCATGACGTGTCGGTTCGCTCGCTGCGCTCGCTCATCAGGCCATCCCCTGCTCTCGGAGGTCCTCGGCCAGCTCGTAGAGGCCACCCAGGTCGATGCCGTCGGGCAGCCGCTGGAGCTCGTACGACGGGACGTCGATCTCGGCGATGCGCTCACGCTGGCGGTCCTCGAGACCCCGCCGCTCGGCGTACGCCGTGGCCTCCTCGAGCAGGCCCTCGACCAGCTCGTCGGTGACGTCGACACCGGCCTTGGACAGGTCGGCGCCGGTGGCCTCGGCCGAGAGCCTCCCGGCGAGGGCGGCCTCGCGCGACTCGTCGTCGAGCTCGGCGGGCCGGGTCAGGTTGACCACGACGCCACCGACCGGCAGCCCGTGGCCGCGCAGCTCCTTGACGCCGTCGGCGGTCTCCTGGACCGGCATGTCCTCGAGCACGGTCACCAGGTGCACGGCGGTGCGGCGCGACTTGAGCAGGCTCATCACCCGCTCGGTCTGGCCCCGCACCATGCCGACCTTGGCGAGGTCGCCGAACTCGCCGTTGACGTTGAGGAACTGCGCGATGCGGCCCGTCGGGGGCGCGTCGAGGACGACCGCGTCGTAGACCCGCGCGCCCTTGTTGCGGCTGTTGCGCTCGACGGCCTCGAACACCTTGCCGGTGAGGAGCACGTCGCGCAGGCCGGGGGCGATCGTGGTGGCGAAGTCGAGCACGCCGAAGCGGTCGAGGACCTTGGCGGTGCGGTTGCCCATGCGGTAGTAGAGCTGGATGTACTCCAGCATCGCCGACTCGGCGTCGATCGCGAGGGCGTAGACGTCGCCGCCGTCGTCGAGACCCTGGGCGATGCGGCGCTCCTCGTAGGGCAGCGGGGGCACGTCGAACAGCTGGGCGATGCCTTGACGTCCCTCGACCTCGCACAGCAGCACCTGCTTGCCGCGGGAGGCCAGCGCGAGCGCCAGCGCCGCGGCGACGGTGGTCTTGCCGGTGCCGCCCTTGCCGCTGACCACGTGCAGCTCGACGTGGGGCCAGTCGCTCGTGCGGCTCTTCGCGGAGGGGTCGCTCACGGTGATCGAGCCTAGCGGCGCGGAGCACCCTTCCGGGCGTGAAGAGCCTCACGGTCCCGCGCGGGCGACCCCCTAAGGTGCTGGGCATGGACAAAGTGGTGCGGGACCCCGTCGAGGCGGTCGCGGACATCGGTGACGGCGCCTCGCTGGCGGTCGGCGGGTTCGGGCTGTGCGGCATCCCGTCGGTGCTGATCAACGCCCTGCTCCAGGCCGGCGTCAAGGACCTCGAGGCGGTCTCCAACAACTGCGGCGTCGACGACTGGGGCCTGGGCCGCCTGCTGCGGGAGAAGCGGATCCGACGCATGGTGTCGTCGTACGTCGGGGAGAACAAGGAGTTCGCCCGGCAGTACCTCTCCGGCGAGCTCGAGGTCGAGCTGACCCCGCAGGGGACCCTGGCCGAGCGCCTGCGCGCCGGGGGCTCGGGCATCGCGGCGTTCTACACCCGCACCGGGGTCGGCACGCAGGTCGCCGAGGGCGGGCTGCCCTGGAGGTACGCCGAGGACGGCAGCATCGCGGTCGCCTCGCCACTCAAGGAGGTCCGGCCCTTCGAGACCCCGGACGGGCCGCTGGAGTTCGTGCTCGAGCAGGCCATCTCCTGCGACTTCGGGCTGGTGCGGGCCTGGCGGGGCGACCGCCACGGCAACCTGGTCTTCAACAAGTCGGCGCGCAACTTCAACCCCCTCGCCGCGATGGCCGGTCGCGTGACGATCGCCGAGGTCGAGGAGCTGGTCGAGCCGGGCGAGCTCGACCCCGACTCCATCCACACCCCGGGCGTCTTCGTGCAGCGGGTCGTCCCGCTCACGCCCGAGCAGGCTGCCGACAAGCGCATCGAGAAGCGCACCGTGCGGCCCTCGGCGGTCGAGCCTGTCGAGACCCCCGGAGGTGCGCAGTGAGCTGGACCCGCGAGGAGATGGCCGCCCGGGCGGCCTCGGAGCTGACCGACGGCTCCTACGTCAACCTCGGCATCGGGCTGCCGACCCTGGTGCCCAACTACGTCGACGACGACGTCGAGCTCGTGCTGCAGTCGGAGAACGGCATCCTCGGGGTCGGCGCCTACCCGACCGAGGACGCGGTCGACGCCGACCTGATCAACGCCGGCAAGGAGACCGTGACGCTGCGGCGGGGCGCGAGCTTCTTCGACTCCGCCACGTCGTTCGGCATGATCCGCGGCGGCAAGATCGACGCCGCGATCCTCGGGGCCATGCAGGTCAGCCGCCACGGCGACATCGCCAACTGGATGATCCCCGGCAAGATGGTCAAGGGCATGGGCGGGGCGATGGACCTGGTCCACGGTGCCAAGCGGGTCATCGTGCTGATGGAGCACACCGCCCGCGACGGGTCCTACAAGATCGTCGACGAGTGCTCGCTGCCGTTCACCGGCAAGGGCGTCGTGCAGCGCATCATCACCGACCTCGCGGTCATCGACGTCACGCCCGACGGGCTGGTCCTGGTCGAGTGCGCCCCCGGCGTGACCCGCGAGCAGGTCGAGGACGCCACCGAGCCACCCCTGGCCTAGCCCGGCGGCGACCGACCCGCGGTCACTTCGTCCCGACCTGCGGGAGGTACGTCCCGACTCCTGCGTGGCCGGGTTTGAACCGGTGACCGGTGCAGCAGGGTGGTCGACGTGGGAGAGACATCGTGGGGCTCGCGGACCCTGCGCCGGGCCGACGCCGACCTCGACACGGTCGTGGCGGAGGTGACCTCCGCGCTCCCGCAGCAGGTGCGCGCCCCGCTCGCCGACCTCGCCGTCGACTACTACCACTCGCTCGACGCGGCGCTGGCCTACGACGCCCCGGCCCTCCTGGCCGAGCACTTCGCCCGTTCCCGCGACCGGCTCGCCGAGATGGGTCCCGGCGTCGACCGGGCGCGCCTCCTGCGCAGCCTGTGCGACGTCCTCGGCCGGCACGTCGACCCCGAGACCCGCGTGCTGGTCGACACCCTGGTCAGCCAGACCGTGCTCATCGGCGGGCAGCGCCGCCCCGACCCCTCCGAGCGCACGCCCGAGGCGCGGGCGCGCGAGCTGGTCCGACAGCTCCTCGACCACGTCGAGGGCGGCCACCACGCCGAGGCCCGCGCCGAGGTGGTCCACGCGATCGAGGACGGCTGCACACCGCGCGCGCTCCTCGAGGACGTGCTCGTGCCCTTCCACGACGCGCTCGTCGCCCGCCAGGACGAGGCCCCGCTGCCGCGCGCGGAGTCCGAGCGCCAGCAGGAGATGCTGCGCACCCTCCTCTTCAGCGTGGTCGCCCCCGACCTGTCCTTCCCGGCCGTCAGCCGGCGCGTGCTCCTCACCGAGCCGCGCCTGCCCGCGGGCTGGCGTGCGGGCCTGCCGCGCATGGTGTTCGAGGGCGCCGGCTGGCGCGTCGACTCCGTCGCCGACGACGCCTGTGCCGAGACCGTCGCCAAGGCCGCACTCGCCCACGACGCCCAGGTGGTCGTCCTCCAGGCCGACCGCGCCGCCGACCTCGACCTGGTCCGCGAGCGCGTCGCCGCGGTGCGCGTGACCGCGCCCGCGGCCCGGGTGCTCGCCCTCGGACGGTGCTTCGGGGCCGTCCCGACCCTCGCGGCCCGGCTGGGCGCCGACCGCGGCTGCGGCGGGCTCTCCGGGGCCGTCGGTGCGGCCGCGGGGCTCGCCGGGGAATGACCCTCCGCCCGGCCCGGTCCGTTGTGCCGCAGGGGTGAGTGGTGCGACAGTGAGCCCCGGGAGGGCCGCGTCCATCGGGTGGGAGCGGTCGGGTGAAGGAGCAAGTCGCGATGACGGTCGTGCCGGCCGCGTGGACCTCGTGGGCCCTGAGCCGCGTGGACAGCGACCCTGCGGGGCTCGCGGAGCAGGTGCTGGCTCGCACCGGCCTCCCGGACACCCCTGAGGGCCGGGAGATCGTCGAGCTGCACCTCGCCACCCTCGACGTCAGCCTCGACCTCGGGTGCACCGACCTCCTCGTCCCCCAGCTGCGCTGGGAGCTGACCCGCCGGCCCCAGGTCACCTCGGCCCCCCGCGTCGTCCCGGTCCACGACGCCGTCCACGCCACGCTCGCGGAACGGCTCGACGAGCTGACGCTCGCGGCCGTCGTACGCCACGTCGGCGCGGCCGAGGCCGCCGCCCGGGCGCTGGAGAGCCGCAGCTGGTCGTTGCGCGGGAGGGGCGGGCTGTCCGGGTTGACGGCTCCGGTGCAGACCTATCTCGGCCATGCCGTGGCCGGGCACCAGCAGCGCGCGATCGAGCACGTCCTGACCCTGGTCGCCGACGGCTCGTCGGTCGCCGACGTGCTGCTCGAGGTGCTCGCGCCGGCCCAGCTCGAGCTCGGGCGCCTCTGGGAGCGGGGGGTGGTCAGCGTCGCCCAGGAGCACGTCGCGACCGCGGTCACGCAGGTCACCATGTCCGCGCTCCAGCCGCTGTTCCTCGAGCAGCCGCGGCTCGACCGCACGCTGGTCGCCGCGACGCCGCCCGGCGACCGGCACGAGATCGGGCTGCGCGTGGTCACCGACCTGCTGCAGCTGAGGGGCTGGGACACCCAGTACGTCGGGGCGTCCTGCCCGGTGGCCGACCTCGTCGAGGCCGTCGTCACCGCCGGGGCCACTCTGCTCCTGCTGGGCGCGAGCATGCCCGCCCACCTGCCGGGTCTGCGGGCTGCTGTCGAGCACGTGCGCGCCGACCCGCGCTGCCAGGGCGTCGCGGTGCTGGTCGGCGGTGAGCCGTTCCGCCACGCCCCCGGCCTGGGCGAGTGGGTCGGCGCCGACCTCGTGGCGACCGACGCCCGCGAGGCGCTCGAGGCCGCCGCCGGGCTGCTCGCGCTCCAGGAGGCGACCGGGGTCTGACCCCGGCCGGGCCCGCCCAGGTCCAGGTCCAGGCCCAGGTCCAGGTCCAGACACCGTTGTCCGTGGCGCGCGGCGGTGCGACGCTGGGCGCATCGGGACGCGTGCGAGGGCACGCGGGAGGGGCGGACGATGACGTCCCGTGCGGAGTGGACCTCGTGGGCGCTCGCCCGCCTCGCCCTGTCCCCGGCCCAGGTGGCGGACCGCGTGGTGAGGCTGACCGGCCTCCCCGACTCCGCCCGGGCCCGAGAGGTCGTCGAGCTGCACCTGTGCGCCCTCGACGTCTCCCTCGAGGTCGGTGCCCCCGACCTCCTCGTGCCGCAGCTGCTGTGGGAGACCCACCGGTGGGCGCAGGTCGACCCACCGTCCGGAGGGCCCGGCGTCGGTGCCGCGGTGGCGTTCGTGCTGGGGGAGCACCTCGACGAGCTCACGGTGCTGTCGGTGGTGCGCCACGTGGAGGCGGCCGAGGCTGCCGCCGCGGCCGTGGTGCGCCGTACGCCCTCCCGCCACGAGCGCGAGGGGCTGGCCGCGCTGTCCGGCGACGCCGCGGACTACCTGGCGCACGCGATCGCCGGCCGGCACGACGAGGCGATCGCCCTGGTCGAGGCGCTGGCCGGCGCCGGCTGGTCGGTCCACGACGTCCTCCTCGGCCTCATCGCCCCCGCGCAGGAGGAGCTCGGCCGGCTCTGGGAGCGCGGGGCGCTCAGCGTGGCGCAGGAGCACATGGCGACGGCGGTGACCCACCTGGCGATGTACGCGCTCTACCCCCGCCTCGCGGGCCGGGCGCAGCTCGGCCTCTCCCTCGTCGCGGCCACGCCCCCGGGTGACCTGCACTCGGTCGGGCTGCGGATGGTCACCGACCTGCTGCAGCAGCGCGGCTGGGACGTGAGGTACGTCGGGACGTCGTGCCCGGTCGACGACGTCCTCGCGGCGGCGGTCGAGGTCGACGCCTCGCTGCTGCTCCTCGGGGCGAGCATGACCTGCCACCTGCCGGGGCTCCGCGACGCGGTCGGCCGGGTCCGGGCCGACCCTCGGTGCGACGGGCTCACCGTGCTGGTGGGCGGCCGGCCGTTCCGCGAGGTCTCCGGACTGGGCAGGTGGGTCGGCGCCGACCTCACCGCCGGGGACGCCAACGACGCCCTCGCGGCGGTCGACGGCCTGCTCGACCCGGAGGTGGTCTCGCGCCCCTGAGCGGACCTGCCTAGAGTCGCGGCATGACCAAGTGGGAATACGTCACCGTCCCTGTGCTCGTGCACGCCACCAAGGACATCCTCGACTCGTGGGGCGAGGACGGCTGGGAGCTCGTCCAGGTCGTCCCGGGGATGAACCCCGAGAACCTCGTCGCCTACCTCAAGCGGCCCAAGCAGTGAGCACCCCGACCCAGCGGCTCGCCGAGCTCGGGCTGGAGCTCCCGGAGGTCGCGGCACCGCTGGCCGCCTACGTCCCTGCCGTGCGCTCCGGCTCGCACGTGTTCACCGCCGGCCAGCTCCCGCTGCGCGCGGGCTCGCTGGTGCACACCGGCAAGGTCGGCGGGACCGTCTCGCCCGAGGAGGCCGTCGAGTGCGCGCGGCAGTGCGCCCTCAACGCGCTCGCGGCGGTCAACTCGCTCGTGCCGGTCGACCAGGTGGCGCGCATCGTCAAGGTCGTCGTCTTCGTGGCCTCCGACCCGTCCTTCACCGGCCAGCCGGCGATCGCCAACGGCGCCTCCGAGCTGCTCGGGGAGGTCTTCGGCGACGCCGGGGTCCACGCCCGCTCCGCGGTCGGTGTGGCCGTCCTGCCGCTCGACGCGCCCGTCGAGGTCGAGCTGGTCGTGGAGGTCTGATGGACCCGACCCGTCGCCTGCCCGAGGCGTTCGTGGACCACGTGCGCACGTTCGTCGACAGCGGGCAGCCCGTGGCCGAGCCCCGCGACGCCTCGACGGTCGTGCTGCTGCGCGACGGGGACGGGGAGCCGGGCGGGCTGGAGGTCTACCTGCTGCGCCGGGTCGACCAGATGGCGTTCGCCGGCGGGTTCTGCGTGTTTCCCGGCGGCGGGGTCGACCAGCGCGACTTCGACCACGAGATCGGGTGGGCCGGTCCCTCCCCCTCGCAGTGGGCGACCCTGCTCGCCACCACCGAGCAGCACGCCCGCGCGCTCGTGTGCGCCGCCGTGCGCGAGACCTTCGAGGAGTCCGGCGTGCTGCTCGCCGGGCCCACCGCGTCGTCGGTGGTCGCCGACACCACCGCGGAGGACTGGGAGGCCGACCGCCGCGCCCTCGAGGCGCGCGAGCTGTCCTTCACCTCGTTCCTCGCGCAGCGCGGACTGGTGCTGCGCACCGACCTGCTGGGGTTCTGGGGCTCGTGGATCACGCCGGTCTTCGAGCCGCGGCGCTACGACACCCGCTTCTTCGTCGCCGCGCTGCCCGAGGGGCAGGTCACCCGCGACGTGTCCACCGAGTCCTCGCACGTGCTGTGGAAGCCCGTCCGCGAGGTCATCGCCGACGTCGACGCCGACCGGCTGGCGATGCTCCCGCCGACCTACGCCACGTGCCTGGAGCTGTACGCCGCCACCTCGGTCGCCGAGGCGATCGCGTCGGCCGACTCGCGGGACCGGACGCCGATCCTGCCCGAGATGCAGGTCGACGACGACGGGGGCTACCTGGAGCTCCCCGAGCGGCTGGTGGCGCTCGGTGAGTCGGTGGGGCGGTCGCTGGACGAGGTGCCGGGCCTCCGTGGCCGCCGTGGCTGAGCCCTGGACCGGTGGCTCCTTCGGGTCGCGGGCCGAGTGTGTGCTCGCCCCCAACGCCAACCTGATGACGCTCGACGGGACCAACACCTGGGTGCTGCGCGAGACCCCCTCGTCGCGGTCGGTGGTGGTCGACCCGGGTCCGCTGGACCCCGGCCACCTCGACCGGGTGAGGTCCGTCGCCGGCGACGTGGCCGCCGTACTCCTGACGCACGGGCACCTCGACCACTCCGAGGCGGCCCGCGCCTTCGCCGAGTCCGTCGGCTGCGGGGTCCGGGCGCTCGACCCCGCCTGGCGCCTCGGCTCCGAGGGGCTGCACGACGGCGACGTGGTGGCCGTCGACGGGCTCGAGGTACACGTGGTCGGGACCCCCGGCCACACCTCGGACTCGCTGTCCTTCGTGCTCCCGCAGGAGCAGGCCGTCCTCACCGGCGACACCGTCCTGGGTCGCGGGACCACCGTGGTCGCCCATCCCGACGGCAAGCTCGGCGCCTACCTCTCCTCGCTGGAGCGTCTGCACGCGCTCGCCTCCGCCCGCTCGGTGACCTCGGTCTGGCCCGGTCACGGCCCCGTGATCGACGACGCCCTCGGGGCGCTGGACCACTACCTGTCCCACCGCGCCCAGCGGCTCGACCAGGTCCGCGCCGCCCTCGCCGACCTGGGCCCCTCCGCCACCGCGCGCGAGGTGGTCGAGCACGTCTACACCGACGTCGACCCCGTCCTCTGGGGGGCGGCCGAGCTCTCCGTCCGCGCCCAGCTGGACTACCTCCGCGGCTGACCCGCCCCTGGGCGCTGGGCGCGCACCGGGGTCAGCGGGCGCGGCGGGCGAGGCGCTCGGGGTCCATGATGACGACCGAGCGGGGCTCGAGGCGCAGCCAGCCCCGGGAGGCGAAGTCGGCCAGCGCCTTGTTGACCGTCTCGCGGGAGGCGCCGACCAGCTGGGCGAGCTCCTCCTGGGTGAGGTCGTGGTGCACGTGGATGCCGTCCTCGGCGGTGCGGCCGAAGCGGTCGGCGAGGTCGAGCAGCGCCTTGGCGACCCGGCCGGGCACGTCGGAGAAGACCAGGTCCGAGACGACGTCGTTGGCGCGGCGCAGGCGCGAGGCGAGCTGGGACAGCAGGCCGTTGGCGACGTCGGGGCGGCCGTCGAGCCAGCGCAGGAGGTCGTCGTGGGACAGGGAGTAGAACGCCACGTCGGTCACCGCGGTGACGGTCGCCGAGCGCGGGCCGGGGTCGAACAGCGACAGCTCGCCGAACATCTGGCCCGGGCCCAGGATCGCCAGCAGGTTCTCCCGGCCGTCGCTCGAGGTGCGGCCGAGCTTCACCTTGCCCTCGGCGACGATGTAGAGCTTGTCGCCGGTGTCCCCCTCGTGGAACAGCACCTCGCCCCGACGGAGCCGGATCGTGCCGAGGGAGCCGGCCAGTGCGGCGGCGGCCTCGTCGTCGAGCGCGTTGAACAGGGGTGCCTGACGCAGCACGTCAGAGTCCACGGTTCCTCCTCCAGAGCGGTGGTTCAGGTCACATCTTGTCGCATGTCCAGGTCAGATGACGACTCACCACCCAAACCGGACGGTTCCGGGCGCTCCCGACAGGCGTGGCGGCGTCGGTGGACCCCCGTACGCTGGCGCCGTGCCCGAGCCTGTCCCGTCGCCTCCGACCAGCCTCGTACGCCGCGCGCGCAAGATCGACCGGGTCCTGGCCGAGACCTATCCCGACGCCCGGTGCGAGCTGGACTTCCGCACCCCGTTCGAGCTGCTGGTCGTCACCGTCCTGAGCGCCCAGACCACCGACCGGCGGGTCAACGCGATCTCCCCGGAGCTGTTCGCCGCCTACCCCGACGCGGTCGCGATGGCCGGCGCGCCGCGGGAGGACGTCGAGCGCATCATCCAGCCGACGGGGTTCTTCCGCGCCAAGACCGACTCGGTGCTCAAGCTCAGCGCCGCCCTCGTGGAGAGGTACGACGGGGAGGTGCCGGGCCGGCTCGAGGACCTCGTGACCCTGCCCGGGGTCGGTCGCAAGACCGCCAACGTCGTGCTGGGCAACGCCTTCGGCGTCCCGGGCATCACGGTCGACACCCACTTCGGCCGGCTGGTGCGCCGCTTCGGCTGGACCGAGGAGACCGACCCGGTCAAGGTCGAGCACGCGGTGGGGGCGCTGTTCCCCACGCGTGACTGGACGATGCTGAGCCACCACCTGATCTGGCACGGCCGCCGCATGTGCCACGCGCGCAACCCCGCCTGCGGGGCGTGCCCGGTCGCCCGCTGGTGCCCGGCCTTCGGCGAGGGCCCGACCGACCCCGCCAAGGCGGCCAAGCTGGTCAAGACCGAGGGCCGGGCGTGAGGAGGGTCCTCGCCGCGGTGCTCCCGGTGCTCGCGGTCCTGGCGCTCTCCGCGTGCGACCGGGCCTCGATCACCCCGCCGCCGGTCGAGACCCGGGTCGAGGTCGACACCCCGGCCCTGCGGACGCTCAAGGCCCAGGCGCGGATCGCCCCGTGCCCGCGAGCCACCGGCAGCAGCGACCTGCCTGGGGAGCAGCTGGCGTGCCTCGGTGGCGGACGCGCCGTCGACCTGAGCAGCGTGGCGGGCCCGGCCGTCGTACCCCTGTGGGCGTCATGGTGCGTGCGATGCCGCAAGGAGCTGCCGATCTACCAGCGGCTGTTCGCCGAGGCCGGTGACCGGGTGGCCGTGCTCGGCGTGGACTACCAGGACACCCAGCCCGACGCGGCGATCGGCCTGCTGCGCAAGGCCAGGGCGAGGTTCCCGCAGGTCGCCGACCCCGGTGGGGTGCTCGCCGACACCTACCGCGTCCGCGGCCTGCCCGGTGTCGTCTGGGTCCGCGAGGACGGCTCGGCGACGTTCGACAACAGCCGGATCGACACCTACGCCGACCTCGTGAGGTTGGTCTCGGACCGCCTGGGGGTCGACATCGCGACCCCGGCCGCTGGGTAGGCTCCCCAGGTGCCCGCCCCCCTGACCGAGACGATGGACGACGTCGTCCTCCCGGAGTGGCTGGAGCCCGTGCGCGAGTCGGTGCGCACGATGAAGGCCAAGGACCTCAGCACCTTCGTGCCGCCCAAGCGACCCAAGCCGCGCGAGGGTGCGGTGCTCGTGCTGTTCGGCGACGGGCCGGAGGGCCCGGACCTGCTGCTGACCGAGCGCGCCCACACCATGCGCTCGCAGCCGGGGCAGGTCTCGTTCCCCGGCGGGTCGACCGACGACGGCGAGGACGCGGTCGCCACCGCCCTGCGGGAGGCCCAGGAGGAGACCGGGCTCGACCCGGACGGGGTCGACGTCTTCGCGGTGCTCCCGCGCATCTGGCTGCCGCCGCGCAACTTCGCGGTCGCGCCGGTGCTGGCCTACTGGGACCACCCCTCCGAGGTCCGGGTGGTCAACGAGCGCGAGGTCCACGCGGTCTTCCGCACCCCCGTCGAGTCGCTGCTCGAGCCGGCCAACCGCTTCTCGGTGCGCCACCCGCTGGGCTGGAACGGTCCCGGCTGGATGATCGGGCCCGACCAGGACGTCCTGCTGTGGGGCTTCACCGCCGGCATCCTCGACGCCTTGTTCGACCACGTCGGGTGGACGCGCGAGTGGGACCGCTCGGTGGTCCGCAGCCTGCCCAAGGAGCACATCGACTGGCGCCGCATCGCCACGTCGCTCGGCGTCGAGACCAAGCGTGAGGTCGAGCGTCTGCTGGCCCAGCGCGAGGCCGAGGCCGAGGGGGACGCCCAGTTCTCCGACGAGGCCGACGAGACCGGGGTCGACCGGGAGCACCGCCGGTGAGCCTCAACCTGCTCGACGTGGTGCTGCTCGTCCTCGTCCTCGCCTACGCCGTGTCGGGCTACTGGCAGGGGTTCGTCACCGGCGCGTTCGCCACGGCCGGCCTCCTGCTCGGTGGCCTCTTCGGTGTCTGGGCGGCGCCGCGGTTGCTCGGCAACGCCAGCCCGTCGGTGTGGGTGAGCCTCGGTGCGCTGTTCATCATGCTGCTCTGCGCCTCGCTCGGGCAGGGCATCCTGCAGTTCGCCGGCGCGCGCATCCGTGACCGGATCACCTGGCAGCCGGTCCGCTCCCTCGACGCGGTGGGTGGCGCCGCGCTCAGCGTGGTCGCCGTGCTCGTCGTGGCGTGGGCGCTCGGGGTCGCCGCGTCCGGCGCCCGCCTGCCCTGGGTGAGCAAGGAGATCCGCCGCTCCGAGGTGCTGAGCCGGGTCAACTCGCTGATGCCGGCCTCGGCGGTGCAGATGCTGACCAGCTTCAACGACGTCGTCGGGTCGTCGTTCTTCCCGCGCTACCTCGAGCCGTTCGCGGCCGAGCGCATCGTGCGCGTCGGCCCGCCGCCCAGAGGCATCGCCCGCGACCCGCAGGTGGTCGCAGCCGGCCAGAGCGTGCTCAAGGTCCGCGGGGTCAACCGCTGCGGTCGCGGGGTCGAGGGCTCCGGCTTCCTCTACGCCCCCGACCGCCTGATGACCAACGCGCACGTCGTGGCGGGGGTGACCTCGCCCAAGGTGCTGGTCGGCAACGACGAGGTCGACGCCGAGGTCGTCTACTACAACCCCGACCTCGACGTCGCGGTCCTCAAGGTCGACGGCATCGACCGGCCCACCCTCCAGGTCGACACCTCCGGCAGACCGAGGGACCCCGGCGCCGTGCTCGGCTACCCCCAGGACGGGCCGTACGACGTCCAGCCCGCACGCATCCGCGCCGAGCAGCGGCTGCGCAGCCCCGACATCTACGGCCGCGGCACCGTGATCCGCGAGGTGTTCTCGGTCCGCTCGCTGATCCGGCCGGGCAACTCCGGCGGTCCGCTGGTCTCCGCCGACGGCAAGGTCTACGGCGTGGTGTTCGCCGCCTCGGTCGAGGACAAGTCGACCGGCTACGCCCTCACCGCCGACCAGGTCGCCAAGGCCGGCGTGGTGGGCCGCGACGCCACCACCCCGGTGGCCACCGGCCGCTGCGCCTGACCCGGTCCTCGCCGCCGCCTCCGCCGGCGGCCGCCCGCCACCCAGCTCCGATCTACAGCACGAGGGCGCGGCCGAGGGTGCAGAGCGCGATCGCCGGGGGGAGGGTGACCAGGACCAGGAGGGCGCCGCGGCGGGGGCCGAGGTGGTGGGTCTGGACGGCGAAGGCGGAGTACGTCGTGAGGGCGCCGCAGAAGCCCAGGCCCACCAGCGCCCGGCCGTGCTGACCCGGGTCGAGCCCGACCACGAGACCGAGGACGAACGAGCCGGCCAGGTTGGCCAGGACCGTCCCCCACGGCAGGCGCCCGGGCACGTCGAGGAAGTGGCCGAGGAGGTAGCGCGCGCTCGCGCCCACGGCGCCGCCCAGCGCCACCAGCGCCCACGCCGAGAGGCTCACCCCTCCACCGCCGTCGCTCCGCTCGGCGGCGGCGCCAGGGGCCAGGCTCGCTCGCTGCGCTCGCTCACAGGTCCCCCTCGTCGCGGTCGAACTCGGCCCGCTGGGGCAGGGTGGAGAGCCGGTCGACGAGCCCGACCGCGAGGAGGCAGGCGCCGAGCGTGACGCCGGCGTAGGCCAGCGCCAGCAGGGGCCGCCCGCCGTCACCGAGGGCGACGGTCTCCGACGACGCGGTGGACAGGGTGGTGTAGCCGCCGAGCACCCCGGTCCCGAGGAACGGCGCCAGCAGCGGACGCCGGTGGACCACGGCCAGCGCCGGCAGGAACGCCAGCACCGCCGACCCGGTGACGTTGACCAGCAGGGTCGACCACGGGAAGAGGTCGACCGGCCACGCCTGGCCCACCGCGACCCGCAGCAACGCCCCGAGCAGCCCGCCCAGCGCGACCAGGAGCACCGTGCGCGGGCGCAGCCCTGGTCGGGGGAGGGGCGGCAGCGTCACGCTGGGAGCCTAGGGCGTGTGACCGAGCCCGCACCGTCGCACCCGACTCGTGCCCGGCCGCGGGGGAATGGTGCAGGAGAGAGCGGGCACCAGCATGTGAGGCAGCACATGGACCCGGAGGGATGTCTCCGCGAGGCTGTGCGCGTTGACCAGGTGAACCCCCGCACCGTGGGGAAGGAGAGGCACACATGACGCACGAGACCCCCCAGACGACCGGCCGGCACCGCGTGGTGGTGATCGGGTCCGGCTTCGGCGGGCTCTTCGGCGCCAAGGCGCTCAAGCGCGCCGACGTCGAGGTGACGATGATCGCCAAGACCACCCACCACCTGTTCCAGCCGCTGCTCTACCAGGTGGCGACGGGGATCCTGTCGCAGGGCGAGATCGCCCCGCCGACCCGCGAGGTCCTGGCCGACCAGAAGAACGCCCGGGTGCTGCTCGGCGACGTCACGAACATCGACCTCGAGCGCCGCGTCGTCACCTCCCAGGTGCTCGGGCGCGAGACCTTCACGCCGTACGACTCGCTGATCGTGGCCGCCGGCGCGGGGCAGTCGTACTTCGGCAACGACCACTTCGCCGTCCACGCCCCCGGGATGAAGTCGATCGACGACGCGCTGGAGCTGCGCGGGCGCATCTTCGGGGCGTTCGAGCTCGCCGAGCTGGCCGAGACCGAGGAGGAGATCGAGCGGCTGCTCACCTTCGTGGTGGTCGGCGCCGGCCCGACCGGGGTCGAGATGGCCGGGCAGATCGCCGAGCTCGCGCAGCGCACCCTCAAGCACGACTTCCGCCGCATCAACGCCCGGGACGCGCGCGTGATCCTGCTCGACGCGGCCAACCAGGTGCTGCCGCCGTTCGGCGCCAAGCTGGGCGAGGCGACCAAGCGGTCGCTGGAGAAGCGCGGCGTCGAGGTCCGCCTCGGCGAGATGGTCGTCGACGTCGACGAGCGCGGCCTGACCGTGCAGCAGAAGAGCGGCGAGCAGGAGCGCATCGAGGCGGTCACCAAGGTGTGGGCGGCCGGCGTCCAGGCCTCCCCGCTCGGCAAGCACCTGGCCGAGCAGACCGGCGCGCCGGTCGACCGCGCGGGCCGCATCGGCGTCAACCCCGACCTCACCCTGCTCGGCCACCCCGAGGTCTTCGTGGTCGGCGACATGATCGCGCTGGACAACCTGCCCGGGGTCGCGCAGGTCGCGATCCAGGGCGCGAAGTACGCCGCCAAGGAGATCGACAACCGGCTCAAGGGCAAGGCCCCGCAGAAGCCGTTCAAGTACTTCGACAAGGGCAGCATGGCGACGATCTCGCGCTTCAGCGCCGTCGCGCTGGTGGGCAAGATCCGCATCACCGGCTTCATCGCCTGGCTGATGTGGCTCGCGGTCCACCTGATCTACCTGACCGGCTTCAAGAACCGCGTCACCGCGCTCCTGCACTGGGCGGTCACGTTCCTCGGCACGGGTCGCGCCGAGCGGGTCGCCACCGAGCAGCAGATCTTCGGACGCCAGGCGCTGGAGCGGCTCGAGCACGGCGCCGCCGACCTCGTGTCCGCGCCGGGCGAGCTCGACGCGATGCGGGAGCGGCTCGAGGCGCAGGCGGTCGAGGAGGCCCGGCTCACCGACTCCGGCGAGCGGGGCGTCAAGGTCGGCAGCTGACCGACGCCCCTCGGGGACGAGATCGCTGCGGGCGGCCTCCCCGGCTTAGGGTGCCGGCGTGAGAGCGCTCGGGGCCTCCTCCGTGGTGGCGGTGTCGACCGCCGCCGCGCTGGCGCTGCCCCTGTCGGCCGCCCAGCAGGCGGCAGCAGCGGACGGCTTCGTCGTCTCGACGGGGGACGGCCTGTCGCTGCGCTTCGACCACTCGGGCCGGACCACGTCGGTGCTGGACCAGGGGCGGCGGGTCTCGGGGGCCGCTGCGCCGCTGCTGGCGCTGCGACGGGTCGGCGGCGGCGCCGAGCTGCTGCCCAACCGCGGCCTCGAGCAGGACCGGGACCACGACGGCGTCCCCGACCGCTGGCGCCTCACCGGTGGCGACGCACGGCCCGTCCTCGTCGCCGGAGGGCACGGGGGGCGCCGCTCGGTGCGCGTGGACCTGCCCAGGCGCGGCACGTCCGGCACGCTCCGGACCACGGTGGCGGTGACCGGCGGCCGCTACCTCAGGATCGGCGCCCTCGTCCGCTCGGCCGGGGTCACCCCGTCGGCACCGACCACCTCCACCTCGGGCGTCACCTCCCCCGTCGCCGTCCGCGCCGTGATGTACGACGGCCGCCGGGTCCTGGCGACCCGGACCGCCTCGGGCTACACCGGTGACGCGGGCTGGCACCGGGTCGCCGCGGGCTTCCGGACCCCGGCCGGGACGACCTCGGTCCAGGTGGTCGCCGGCCTGGTGGGGGGCGCGGGCCGGGTCTGGTTCGACGACCTCTCGCTGGTGCCCACCTTCGCCCGGTCGTGGAGCACCGGCACGGCCTCCACCCACGCCCGGGACGGTGGGGGTGTCGGGGTGCGCACCGTGCTCCCGGGCCAGGGCCTCGCCGTCGCCGCCGCGGTGACCGCCACCGACGGGGCCGTCCACGTCCACGGGGTCGTCAGCGCCGACTCCGACCACGACGTGCCGGTGCAGGTGCGCGTGCGCGTGCCGGTCGGGGGCGACGGCTGGTGGTGGGGCGACACCCCCCGGCGCGAGCGCAGGGTGGCCGGCTCGGCGACGTACTCCTCGCTCACGCGCTGGAACCTCCAGCAGGCCTCGCGCTACCCGATGGCCACGGTGCACGACGCCCGCACGGCCCTCACCCTCGCCCTGCCGCTGGACCAGCCGCGTCTGACGCGGTTCTCCTACCATGCCGGCCTCCTCACCGCCGAGCTCGACCTCGGGATCAGCCCGGCCTCGCGGTTCGGGCGGCGGGCGCCGTTCGACCTGGTCCTCTTCCGCTCCGGCGGCGCGTGGGGGCTCCGGTCGGCGATCGGTGACTACTACCGGCTGTTCCCGGCCTTCTTCCGCCGACGCAGCGACCCGGCCCGTGAGGGCGGCTGGTTCGGGCGCGCCGACCTCGACGCGATCGGGGACCACGCCGCCGACTTCGGTCTCGGCCTCGGCATGGTGGCGCTCGGCACCGGCAACGACGGGGGTGACACGACGTGGGGGACCGGCTACCTGCCGTGGGACGCGGAGCGTGGCATCTATGCCACCGCCTACACCCACCAGTGGGGCTACAAGCACCCCAACCCGGACTCGCCCACGGTCCCGGCGTACGGCGTCGAGCTCGCTCGGCTGCGCGCCGAGGCCGCGGTGGAGCCCACCGACCCCGCCGGCGTCCGGGGCCGTGACCGGGCTCTGGCCACGCTGCACACCGGCGCGCGCGACCTCAACGGCCGGCTGCTGTACGAGGTCTACCGCGGCTACCTGCAGCACTTCGAGTCGCTCCACCCGCAGGACCGGCTGGACTGGGACGAGGTGTCGCAGACCCACCAGGTGCAGCGGGCGGTCGACCTGGCCGCCGCGACCGGCCAGCCGCTGGCCGCGATCCACCTCGACTCGGTCTCGGGGATGCGGCGGTGGGGCGCGGCCGACGACTACGACCGGGGCAACTGGGCGCAGGCGGCCTACCCGCTGACCTTCAGCTACGACACGGGTCGGGTCGCCGACCGGCTGGCCTTCGGCGTGGCGGGGCGCGTCGCCCGGCTCTCGCGGTGGGTGCACGAGCACGGCATGTTCCTGTCGGCGAACTTCAACGGCAGCGACGCCCGGTCGGCCACGTGGTTCGGCGCCCAGGGGATCGACTGGTTCGGCATCGAGCAGGGCCTGGCCGACAAGGCCGCGGCGAGCAACGACCGCTACACCGACGTCGACTCGTTCGCCCTGGCCAAGCGGGTGCTGGCCGGGACGCGGCCGGTGAGCACCATCGACGCCCGGATGGGGGACGGGTCGCTCGACGGGGCCGCGATCCGACGGCGCCTGCAGCAGAACCTGTTCTACGGGATCTTCCCCGGCATCGGGAAGACCGGGCGGTGGACCGACGAGCAGCGCACCGCCTTCGCGGCCTGTACCCCGCTGTTCGACGACCTCGCGGTCGCGGGGTGGCGGCCGGTGACCCTCGCCCGGTCCTCGGACCCGCAGGTGTGGCTCGAGCGGTTCGGCGACCCGGGGTCGGCGCGCTGGTTCCTCACCCTCCGCAACGAGTCGGGCCAGGACCGCGTCGCCACGGTCACGCTGGACCGGTCGGCCGGGGTCCCGGCGAGCCTGGTGGAGCGGGTGACGAGCAGCGCCCTGACCCCGGTCGGGCGCACGTTCACCGTCCCTGTGCCGGCCGGCTCGACCCGGCTGGTGCAGGTCTCGGGCTGATCAGCGCACGCGCTCGGAGGACAGCCGCGCCCACTGCGGGTGGTCGGCGGCCCACTTCGGGAAGATGAACAGCCCCTCCGCCTCGACGCAGAGGTGACCCTCGGCGTCGTACAGCCGGCCCTTGGCGACCGTCTTGCCGCCGCTGCTGCTCTCCACCCACGCCTCGGTGGAGGCGTCCCCGAGCGGGGTCGCCCGACGGAAGTGCAGGGTCAGGCGGCCGGTCATGCCGGGGCCGCCGAACACGGCCGCGGCCTCGCCCAGCGCCTGGTCGAGCACGAGCGCGAGGACGCCGCCGTGGACGTGGTGCGGCGGGCCCTCGTAGGCCGCGCCCAGGCGGAAGCGGAAGTGCAGCCGGTCGTCCTCGACCCACCGCTGCTCGTCGGGTACGACGGCCAGCGGGTTGCGCAGGCCCCGCACCGCGTTGCCGTGGTTGCGGACGCCGGCGTCGCTGACCACGCTGCCCAGCGACCCCTCGGTCGCCTGGGTCTCGAGCCGCTCGCTGAGCCGGTCGACCTCGGCGGTCACCGACCGGACCTCGTCGAGCGGGACCTCGGTCAGCACCGAGGCCTCGACCAGCCGGGCCACCGCCCGGGCCAGCGCGCCGTGGGCGGCGTCCTGCTCGGCGTGCTCCGTCTCGGAGGCGGCGTCGGGGGTCATGCCGCCAGCCTAGTGGAACGTGTTCTAGCCCCCCGGGGCATCGCGGGGTGATCAGCGGGCCGAGCGGCGTGGTCAGCGCGTCCGGCGCGCGTAGAAGACGTCGTAGTCCACCCACGCGCGACCCCCGGTGGGCTTGACCACGACCCGGTGGTTGCCGCCGCCGAGGCCGGTGAACACGCGGTGGTAGCCCAGGCGCAGGCCGCCGGAGCGCGAGTGGTCGAGGCGCCCGACGAGCCGTCCGTCGACGTAGACCCGGCTGCGTCCGCCGCCCTTGGCCCGGCCGAACCAGAGCTCGAGCCGACCGCCGGCGATCGGCATCACCAGCGTGCTGGTCCGCCTCGCGCCGGTGCAGTAGCGGTTGCCGCCCGAGGTCTTCCGCACCCGCCAGTCGCCGCTCTTCTTGACGCTCGCGGTCTCGCAGCGGTCCACCACGCCGACCGCGACCCGCACGGTGTCGGTGTCCTGGGCCCCCTTGGCGTCGGTGACCGTGAGCCGGGCGGTGTAGGTGCCCGGTCGGCCGAACGAGTGCCTGACCGTGCGACCGGTGGCGTCCTTGGTCGTGCCCCCGTCGCCGAAGCTCCAGGAGTAGCGCAGGTTGCTCGCCGCGGTCTCCTTGTCGCTCGAGCCCTGGCCCGAGAACGTCACGGTCCGCCCCGTCCTGGTGCGGGTCGGGGTCGCCGTGGCGTTCGCCGTGGGCGCGGTGTCGGACGCGGTGGTGGTCACCGTGATGGTCACCGTGTCGGTGTCGGTCAGCCCCTGCGGGTCGGTGACGGTCAGCCTGGCCCGGTAGGTCCCGGCCTTGCCGTAGGCGTGCTTCGGCCGGGCCAGGGCGGAGTCCTTGGTGCCGTTGCCGTCGAAGTCCCACGAGTAGTCCAGGCCCGAGGGGTCCTCGGCGTCGGTCGACCCGGTGGCGTCGAAGGCGACCTGCTGGCCGGTCCTCGCCGTGGTCGGGGTGGCCTTGGCGTCCGCGGTCGGGGCGGTGTTCTCCGGCGCCGGCGGCAGGTCGCCGTACCCGTAGTCGAACGTGCCGCAGCCCGCGCCCATGTCGAAGGTGACGTCACCGGTGAGGTCGCCGTCGGAGGTCGACGGGCCCACGCCGGTGCCGGACATCCTCGTGACGTCGAAGGTCAGGCAGCCGAAGCGGAACCGCCACGGGTTGGCGACCGAGGAGTAGCGGCTGTCGACCTCGCTGTTGGACGGGTCGGTGTAGTTGTCGGTGTGCCCCGCGCCGGAGTCGGTGAAGCGGGAGTCGCCGCTCGCCGCGGTCCAGGCCGCGTCGTCGAGGTCGGGCGTCTCGCTGCCCGGCTCGGGCTGGCTGTCCAGCGGCGACTGGGCCGGCGGGTCGTCGGTGCCGACGTTGCCGTAGCCGTGGCTCTCGTCGGTGTAGGAGACGTAGAGGCCCGGCTGGAAGCCCAGCGGCGACCGGTCGTTCTCGCCCTTGCTGTCCTCGTCGAAGCCGGAGCGGTCCCGCAGCTCGAGGTAGTAGGCGTGGTCGGCCGGCGACTCCGAGGAGGCGTCGACGTAGTTCCACCCCTGGGTGCACTGCTTGGCGACCGCGGTCGCGTCCTTGCAGCCGCCGTTGAACACGCGGTAGTCCTCGGGCCCGCCCTCGCCCTCGAAGTCGGTGTCGAGCAGCACGCGGCTGCTGTTGTCCGGCAGCGTGGCGGTGACCTTGAGGTCGTCGATGAACCAGCCCGGACGTGCCAGGCCCGGGTCGGTGCTGTAGCTCAGCCGGAGCGCGCCCGCACCGTCCTCGGCCCCGACCAGGTCGCTGACGTCGAAGGAGTCGGCGAGGAACTCCGCCGGCGGCGTCGCGCCGGTGGCCCGGTCGGCCTGCAGCTCCAGCGCGCTCTTGCGGTAGGACGCGCTGTCCCCGGTGATGCCGTTGCCGTACTTCGCCTGGCAGGCGTTCTGGTTGGGGTTGGTCGCCGCGGGGGTCGTCGTCGCGTTGCCCGCCCGGGTGGAGGGGTGGGAGGTGTAGGTCGACCCGCCGTCCTTGGTGGTGAGCACGAAGCCGTAGTCGAAGTCCCACTCGATGTCGAAGCGCGACTTCATGCTCAGCTGCAGGGTCGTGCCCTGGGGCAGGTCCGCGAGCCCCGGCACCGCGAGGTCGAGGTTGTGCCCGCCGGACGGCGTGCACCCGAAGTCGTTGCCGGCCCCGGACCACCAGGCGTGGGTCTTGCTCGCCTTGTCGCCGGTGTCGAAGTCGCTCTCGGTGATCAGCCGGCGACCGGGGAGCTTGGCGACGTACATCTGGGAGTTCTGGACGCGCGCGCCGCCGGCCGTCTCGGTCAGGGTGTACGGCGTGCCGTCCGGCTTGCGCCACCGGATCGTGTCCGTGTCCTCCTTGGAGTCCTTCCACCCGGTCACGGTGAGGTCGGAGTCGAGCACCTGCGGCACGACCCAGCCGAGCTCCTGGCGACCGAACGCGTCGATGTCCTGCGACTTGTCCTCGGCCATCAGCGTCCAGTCGCCGTAGGTCTCGCGGCTGCCGAGGGAGTAGAAGTCGGGCAGGCCGAGGGAGTGGCCGTACTCGTGGGAGATCACGCTCGCCTTGTCGATCGCGGTCTCGGGGTTGACGTTGTAGGGACCGACACGGACGAACACCTTGAGCGCGTCGCCCTTGTCGGTGGTGGTCATCGTGGTGCGGCCGGAGTCGGTGTACCACAGCGGCCGGCCGCGCAGGTCCTTGAGCTGGTCGTCGGTGGTGAAGCCCGGCAGGCCGGTGTCGGGGTCGGTATAGGTCCCCTCGAGCGAGGACGAGTGCGGCCACACGTTGTCGTAGGACTCCGGGCTGTAGGGGCAGGCGGCCGCGCCCTCCTGCGAGGCGCCGTTGCCGCCGCAGCCGGCGAACACGACCATGAAGAAGTCGACGACGCCGTCCTTGTCGGTGTCGAAGTCGGAGTAGTCGATCTCGGGGTCGGCGATCGCGGCGGCGTCCCAGACCAGCTTGGCGGTCGGGCCGCAGGCGGAGTCGATGTCCATCAGCGCGCCGACGCCGGAGACCGAGCCGACCACGGCCGAGCCGTACTTGTCGTCGCCGTAGTAGTCGGTCGTGCCGGGCAGCTGGTAGAAGCCGTCCTTGATCCGCTCGGGGTAGAGCGGGGTCCCCGCGCCGTCCGACCCGACGGTCGCGCCGCGGCACGTGCCGGCCGGTGCCGGGCTGGTGAACGGGAAGCCCTTGTCGTAGGTGAAGTCCTTGGTGGCGATGTCGGAGGAGGGCACGTCGCCGTCGGGGTAGAGCTGGCCCAGCGACATCTCCTGGTAGAGGTTGTACGTCGAGCCGGGGACCGCGGGGGAGTTGATCTTCCGCGCCAGCCCCTCACCGGAGTGGTCGGCCTGGTGCTTCCGGTCGAGGTAGTCCACCGGCACGATCGGGAACGGCCGGTCGCCGTACCTCGCGGAGTCGTAGGCGCCGTCGGGCGGGATGACCTTGGGGCCGTGGCTCGTGGCGTCGGTGTCCTGGCCGCCGGTCGACAGCGAGGCGGTGCTCGACAGGTCCTTCCACACCAGGGTCGGGTCCTGGGTGAGCGTGTCCGCCTTCCAGGAGAGGACCAGGGTCGAGACGCCCGGCTCCCCGCCGCTCGCGGCCGGGACGGACGGGAGCGACCAGGTCACGCCGGACGGTGCGGCCGGGTGGGTGCCCGGGCCGCTCGAGCCGGTGAGACTGGTGCCGTCGGGGGCAGGGACGACGACCTGCACCGGGCCGCTCGGGGTGGGGTCGTAGTTGCGCACGATCACGCGCGAGGGGTAGCCGTCGCCCGGCTTGACCCAGCCGACCGAGGACACGAAGGAGTTCTCCAGGACGAGCCCGTTGGGGGTCGCGGCCACGTCGACGCTGCCCGCGCCGGCGTCGTCGGCGGCCCAGGCGCCCGTGCTCGGGTCGGTGTAGGACGCGTCGACGGCTCGCAGGCCGAGGGTCGTCCGGAAGCCGTCGGCCGGACCGGGGGCCACGCCCGAGGTCGCGCTGCCCGGGACAGCGGCCGAGAAGGTGCCGTCACCGGCCGCGGTCACCGGGAGATCCTTCAGGGTCTGCCCGTCGGCCGTGAGCACGCGGAGGGTGAAGCTGCCCGGGACCCCGGTGAGGGTGCGGCCGGTCAGGTTGCTGTCGATGTCGACCTCCGACAGCGTGCCGGTCACGGTGAACGCGTCGCCGGGCTTGGTCGCGGCGACGGGGTCGATCTCGGCGACGAGGGTGTTGAACAGCAACGTGCTCGACCCGGCCGGCGTCGCGCCGTCGTACACCTCGACGCGCACGGGGCCGGCGGGCCAGGTGCCGTCGGGGTCGAGCGCGACGTCGCCGTCGGTGCCGCTGAGGGTCACGTCGGGCGTGGCGAAGGCGGTGGTGGCGTCGCCGTGGAAGAGCTTGGCGGTCACCGCGCCCGCGGGGTCGCTGCTCAGCGTGAAGCTCGCCTGCCCGCAGTCGTCGCGGGTGAAGTAGGGGTCGTCGCTCACGTTGAGCGTCACCGGGCCCACGCACGCCGGCGCGGTGGCGTCCTTGTAGTAGAGGAAGTCCGAGGCGCTGGCCGGTGCGGCCGAGGGTGCGGCCGAGGGTGTCACGGCGAGCGCGGACGGCGCGGCGAGCCCCAGCGCGAGGGCGAGGGCCGCGAGCGCGGCCAGGGCGGAGTGAGGCGTACGGTTCACCGAGGGTCCCCCGTCTGCAGTGAGATGGTGCGGCCGATTCTGCTCCCGGACGTGCGGTTCGGGAGGCGAACGACCGAAGACCCAACGAGCCAGGAGCGGAGGGGTGATGGTCGAGCCGTCGGGCGTCCGGGACAACACGCGGGAGTTCGAGGACTCGGTGGTCACCGACTTCTCCGACCGGATGAGCTACGGCGGCTACCTCGACCTGCCGACCCTGCTGTCCGCGCAGCGGCCGCTCAGCGACCCCGAGCACCACGACGAGCTGCTCTTCATCGTCCAGCACCAGACCACCGAGCTCTGGCTCAAGCTCGTGCTGCACGAGCTCGAGAGCGCCTGCCGGCTGCTGCGCGAGGACGAGCTCGGCCAGGCCCTCAAGCGGGTCGCCCGGGTCAAGCACGTGCAGCGCACGCTGGCCGAGCAGTGGTCGGTGCTCGCCACCCTCACGCCCAGCGAGTACGTCCAGTTCCGCGGGGTGCTCGGCAACAGCTCGGGCTTCCAGTCCTGGCAGTACCGCGCGGTCGAGTTCACCCTCGGCAACAAGAACGCCCGCATGCTGTCGGTCTTCGAGGCCGACCCGGCGGCGCTGGCCGTCGTACGCCGGTCGCTGGAGGAGCCGTCGCTCTACGACGAGTTCCTGCGCTACCTCGCCCGTCACGGCTACGCCGTCCCCCGCGACGTGCTCGAGCGCGACGTGACGAGGGCGTGGACCTTCCGCGACGACCTCGTGCCGGTGTTCGCCGGGATCTACGCCGACGCGGAGAGCCATTGGTCGGCGTACGAGACATGCGAGGAGCTGGTGGACCTCGAGGACAACTTCCAGCTCTGGCGCTTCCGCCACCTCAAGACCGTCGAGCGCATCATCGGCTCCAAGACCGGCACGGGCGGGTCGAGCGGCGCGCCGTTCCTCCGTCGCGCGCTCGACCTGACCTTCTTCCCCGAGCTGTACGCCGTCCGCACCGCCCTCTGAGCGGGTCTGGTCTGTGACGACCGTCGCGGCCGGTGGCATCACGGATTGTGCAACCTTCGTGTAAGGTTGTCGCATGTACACCGTGAAGCAGGCCGCCACGATGTCCGGCGTCGCCCCGTCCACGGTGCGCGCCTGGGAGCAGCGCTACGACGTGGTCACCCCCGAGCGGTCCGCGTCCGGCTACCGGCTCTACGACGACGGCGCGATCCAGCGCCTCCGGCTCATGTCCACGCTGATCGACGCCGGCTGGTCGGCCGCGCAGGCCGCCGAGCGGGTCAAGCGGTCCGGTGCGGACGGCCCGGCCCCCACCGGCGCACCCGCGGGGGCGTTCCCCGACAGCGACCTGCTGGTCCAGGCGGCCGAGCGCATGGACGGCGCCCTGCTGACCGCGGCCATCGACGAGGCGTTCTCCCTGGCCGGCTTCGAGCACACCGTCACCTCCTGGCTCCTGCCGTCGGTCGTCGCGATCGGCCAGGCGTGGGAGGAGGGGCGGATCAGCATCGCCGGCGAGCACTTCGTGACCGCGGCCCTGCAGCGCCGCATCTCCCAGGCGTACGACGCCTCCGGCGTGAGCAGCCTCCCCCCGCGGGTGCTGGTCGGCCTGCCGACCCGGTGCCGCCACGAGCTCGGGGCGCTGATGTTCGCCACCCTCCTGCGCCGGCAGCACGTCGCCACGCGCTACCTCGGCGAGGACCTCCCGCCCGAGGAGTGGATGCGCGTCGTGGACACGCTGGCGCCGACCGCCGTCGTGGTGGTCTGCCCGACCGTCACCGACGTGCCCGCCGCCATCGAGACGGTGGCGTTGCTGCGCGAGGTCCACCCCACGCTCCTCGTCCTCACCGGCGGGCAGCACCAGGACCAGGTGACAGGTGCGACCCCGCTGGGCCACGACATCGTCCAGGCCTCGGCCGAGGTCGCCCGTCAGGTGCAGGCGGTCGCCACCGCGTCGTGAGGCACACCGTCACCCCCACGCACCACGAGGTCCTCCCCTGACCGGAAAGCAGAGGCATGCCATGCACCCCATGTTCGTCATCGTCCTGATCCTCGCCGCCGCGATGCTGCTCGGCTTCGGCGCGATCTGGTGGAAGGACCGCGACCGCACCCACGAGCAGGCCGAGGACGGTCACCGCCTCCTGCGCTGATCCCCGCCGCAGCGGGTGCGCGGCCGGGTCACCCGCCGAGCCCGAGCCGCCGGGCCGACTCCTCGCGCATCTCGACCTTGCGGATCTTGCCGGTCACGGTCATCGGGAACTCCTCGACCAGCAGCACGTAGCGCGGGATCTTGTAGTGCGCCAGCCGTCCGGTCGCGAACTCGCGGACCCGGTCGGCGTCGAGGGGCTCGGCCCCCTCGCGCAGGCGGATCCACGCGCACAGCTCCTCGCCGTACCTCTCGTCGGGGACGCCGACCACCTGCACGTCCTCGACGTCGGGGTGGGTGTAGAGGAACTCCTCGATCTCGCGCGGGTAGATGTTCTCCCCGCCGCGGATGACCATGTCCTTGATGCGTCCGACGATCGTGCAGTAGCCGTCCTCGCGCATCACCGCGAGGTCCCCGGTGTGCATCCAGCCGTCGACCACGGCCTCGGCGGTCTTCTCCGGCTCCTGCCAGTAGCCGAGCATCACGGAGTAGCCCTTGGTGCACAGCTCGCCGGGCTCGCCGCGCTCGACGGCCTCGCCCGTGGCGGGGTCGACCACCTTGACCTCGACGTGCGGGTGGACGCGCCCGATGGTCGCCGTACGCCGCTCGAGGTCGTCGTCGGCGCGGGTCTGGCAGGAGACCGGCGAGGTCTCGGTCATGCCGTAGGCGATGGAGACCTCGGTCATGCCCATCTCGTCGATGCAGCGTTTCATCACCTCGACCGGGCAGGGGGAGCCGGCCATGATCCCGGTGCGCAGGGTCGACAGGTCGTAGTCGTGGAAGCCCGGGGCGTTCTGCATCGCGATGAACATCGTCGGGACGCCGTAGACCCCCGTGCAGCGCTCGTCCTGGACGGCTCGGAGGGTGAGGGCGGGGTCGAAGCCGGGCGCCGGGATCACCATGCAGGCGCCGTGGGTGGTGCAGCCGAGGTTGCCCATCACCATGCCGAAGCAGTGGTAGAAGGGGACCGGGATCGCCAGCCGGTCACGTTCAGTGAAGTTGATCGTCTCGGTCGTGAAGTAGCCGTTGTTGAGGATGTTGCGGTGGCTGAGCGTCGCGCCCTTGGGGAAGCCGGTCGTGCCGGAGGTGTACTGGATGTTGATCGGGTCGTCGGGCTCCAGCGAGTAGTCGAGGAGCTCCTCGACCGTCACGCCCGGGTCGTGCTCGTTGAGGTCGGTCCACTCCGGGTCCCCGAGGAACACCACCCGCTCGACGCTGGTCGAGCCTGTCGAGACCACCTCCTCGACCATCGCGCGGTAGTCGCTGGTCTTGAAGTCCGGCGCGGAGACGAGCAGCTTCACCCCCGACTGGTTGAGGACGTAGGCCAGCTCGTGGGTGCGGTAGGCCGGGTTGATGTTGACCAGGATCGCGCCGATCTTGGCCGTGGCGTACTGCGTGAGGGTCCACTCCGCGCAGTTGGGCGCCCAGATGCCGACCCGGTCGCCCTTGGTGATGCCGGCCCGCAGCAGCCCGACGGCGAGCGAGTCGACGTCGCGGTCGAGCTCGGCGTAGGTCCACCGGCGGCCGGTGGCCACCTCGACCAGCGCCTCGCGGTCCCCGTGCGTGGCCACCGTCCGCTCGAAGTTGGCCCCGATCGTCTCCTCGAGGAGGGGCGGGGTCTGCTCACCGGCTGCGTAGGACTCCATGCCCCGCACGCTAGGCCGGGGACCCACGCCGGGGCTAGTAGGTCCCGCCGGTGCTCCTGGCGAACGCGAACAGCGCGATGAAGCCGAGGACGACGAGGATCCCGATCAGCGTGCCGATGAGGCCGGTGACGAAGCCACCGGTCGCGAGGCCCGCGCCCTCCAGCCGTCCGCCGGAGGCCTCGATGTCGCGGCTCGCGCGGCGGCCGACGATCATCGCGGGGATGCCCGTGATGGGTCCGAAGCACGCCACGATCGAGAGGATGCCCAGCACCAGCGCGGCGATCGCACCACCCGAGGTCTCCGTGCCCTGGTGCCATTGCTGCCCGGCGTAGCCCGCCTCGTAGGTCGGGGCGTACGACGGCTGGGCCGGCTGGGCCGGCTGGGCCGGCTGGGCGTGCTGGGTGGCGGGCACGCGGTGCTCGGTCCAGGCGGTGCCGTCCCAGTAGCGCTGCTGGGACGGGTCCTCCGGGTCGGCGTACCAGCCGGCAGGTGGCGTGTCGGTCATGGACCCGATCGTCGCACGATCAGCCGAAGCGACCGGAGATGTAGTCCTCGGTGGCGCGCTCGTCGGGGGTGGAGAAGACCTTGGAGGTCGGGTTCATCTCGACCAGGCGACCTGGCTTGCCGTAGCCCGCGAGGTTGAAGAACGCGGTGTCGTCGCTGACCCGGGCGGCCTGCTGCATGTTGTGGGTGACGATGACGATCGTGTACTCGCTCTTGAGCTCGTGGATCAGGTCCTCGACCCGGGCCGTCGAGATCGGGTCGAGCGCGGAGCACGGCTCGTCCATCAGCAGCACCTGCGGCTGCACGGCGATCGCGCGCGCGATGCACAGGCGCTGCTGCTGGCCGCCGGAGAGGCTGGAGCCCGGCTTCTTGAGCCGGTCCTTGACCTCGTCCCAGAGGTTGGCCCCGCGCAGCGAACGCTCGACGATCTCCTCGGCCTCGTCGCGGCCGAGCCGTTTGGAGTTGAGCCGGCTGCCGGCCAGGACGTTCTCCGCGATCGACATCTTGGGGAACGGGTTGGCCCGCTGGAAGACCATGCCGATCTGGCGGCGCAGCGCGGCGGGGTCGACGGCGGGGTCGTAGAGGCTCTGCCCGTCGATCATCACCTTGCCCTCGACGCGGGCGCCGGGAGTCACCTCGTGCATCCGGTTGAGCGAGCGCAGGAACGTCGACTTGCCGCAGCCGGACGGACCGATCAGCGCGGTCACCGACGTGGCCGGGATGGTCATCGAGACGCCCTCGACGGCGAGAAAGTCCTTGTAGTACAGGTCGAGGTCATCGACCACGATGCTCTTGGCCATCGCGGGTCACCGTCCCATCTTGGGGGCGAAGAGGCGGCCCGCGAGACGCGCCAGGAGGTTGAGGGTCATCACGATGATGATCAGCACCAGCGCCGCACCCCAGGCGCGGGCGACGCCGAACTCCGGCGGCACACCGGGCTGGGTGAGGCTGTAGTAGATGAACACCGGCAGCGTCATCATGCGCGAGTCCGAGAACAGGTTGAAGTTCGACGAGTCCGTCGACCCGGCGATGATCAGCAACGGGGCGGTCTCGCCGATCACCCGGGCGAGGGCGATGAAGACGCCGGTGATGATGCCGGCCATCGCGGTCGGCAGCACGACGCTGACGACCGTGCGCCACTTCGCCACCCCCAGGGCGTACGACGCCTCGCGCAGCTCGGTCGGCACGAGCTTGAGCATCTCCTCGGTCGAGCGGACGACGACCGGGACCATCAGCAGGGACAGGGCGATCGCGCCGCCGAAGCCCATGCGGATGCCGGGGCCGAAGATCAGCGCGAACAGCGCGTAGGCGAACAGGCCCGCCACGATCGACGGGATGCCCGTCATCACGTCGACGAGGAAGGTGATCGTGCGGCCCACGGGCGAGCGGCCGCCGTACTCCACGAGGTAGATCGCGGCCAGGATCCCGATCGGGATGGAGACGACCGCGGTGGCGGCGGTGATGAGCAGGGTGCCCATGATCGCGTGGTAGATGCCGCCGCCCTCGCCCACGACGTTGCGCATCGAGTAGGTGAAGAACTGGCCGCTGATCACGCCGTGGCCCTTGTCCCACACGGTCCACACGAGGGAGCCGAGGGGCACCAGGGCGACGAGCAGGGCGTACCAGACCAGGGTCGTGACCAGCCGGTCCACGGCGACGCGGCGCGACTCGACGGCGCGCGACCAGCCCTGCAGCACGGCGAGGTTGACCACGGCGGCCGCGACGGCGACCAGCACGAGGCCCCAGCCGAGCGCGAGGCCGAGCAGGCCGGCGGCCAGGACGGACGCGACGGCCGTGCCGACCGGCGCGCATCCGGGCAGGCGGGGCTGCTGGATCGACAGGCCCGCCTCGGCTGCGGGAGGGGTGGAGGTCAGGGTCGTCATGTCAGCTCACCTTCCGCTCGGCCCGGGCGACCACGCCGCGGGCGGCGAAGTTGACGAGGAAGGTCAGCACGAAGAGCACGAGGCCGGAGAAGACCAGCGCGTTGACCGCGAGCCCGGTGGACTCGGGGAAGTTGAGCGCGATGTTGGCCGCGATGCTCGACGGGTTGTCCGAGGAGATCAGGTTGAAGGTGACCGCGCCGCTGGCGGACAGGACCATGGCGACGGCCATGGTCTCGCCCAGGGCGCGGCCGAGACCGAGCATCGTGGCGGAGGCGATGCCGGAGCGGGCGTAGGGGAGCACCGTCATCCGGATCATCTCCCAGCGGGTCGCGCCGAGGGCGAGGGCGGCCTCCTGGTGCAGCTGCGGGGTCTGCTTGAACACCTCACGCGTGATCGCGGTGATGATCGGCAGCACCATGATCGCCAGCACGATGCTGGCGGTGAGGATCGTGCGGCCGGTGCCGGAGGCCGGGCCCTTGAAGAACGGCAGCCAGCCGGCGTGGGCCTCGAGCCACTCGTAGACCGGCACCATCTTGCCGCCGAAGGAGAAGTAGCCCCACGCGCCGTACACCACCGAGGGGATGGCGGCGAGCAGGTCGACGACGTAGCCGAGCGGGGCCGCGAGGCGGCGGGGCGCGAAGTGCGAGATCACCAGCGCGACCCCGATCGCCAGCGGCGTCGCGATCAGCAGCGCCATCGCTGCGGCCAGGACGGTGCCGAACAGCAGCGGACCGACGAAGGTCACGATGTTGCTGGCCCCCCGCAGCTTGCTGGGGTCGGCGCCGATCGCGGGGAGTCCTTGCACCGTGAGGAACACCGCGACGCCGGCGAGGGCCACGAGGATCACCAGGCCGGCGGATCGGGCCAGGCCGGCGAAGACCCGGTCCCCGACGCGTCGGCCTCCGGTCGCCAGGCCCGGGCTGGGCGTGAGGGTGTCGGTCATTCGTTGCTCTGCGTCTGTCGTCTCGTCGTACGTCGTGAAGCGGGTCTCACTTGGCGCCGATGGACTCGGCGATCTTGAGCGCCTTCGCCTCGATGGAGGACGGCAGCGGGGCGGAGCCGGCGTTGTCCGCGGCGGCCTGCTGGCCGTCCTTGCTCACGACGTAGCTGACGAAGGCCTTGACCAGGTCAGCGGTCTTCTGGTCGTCGTACGTCGGGCAGGCGAGGAGGTAGGAGGTGAGGACGACCGGGTAGACGCCCTTCTCCTCGGTCTTGCGGTCCAGGTCGAAGACCAGGTCGGAGGCGTCGCGACCCTCGGTCTGCGGGGAGATCTCGAGGATCTTGGCGGCCGCCTCGGCGGACGGGGCGACGTACTCGTCGCCGACCTTGATCTTGGCGGTGCCGAGGTCGCCGGCCTGGCTGGCGTCGGCGTAGCCGATCGTGTTCTTGCCGCCCTGGACGGCCTGGATCACGCCGGAGGTGCCGGTCGCGGCCTCGCCACCCTTGATCGGGAAGGCGTCGTCGGGCTCGTCGGTCCACACGTCGGGGGCCGCGGCCTGGAGGTAGGCGGTGAAGTTCTTGGTCGTGCCCGAGGCGTCACCGCGGTGGACCGGGGTGATCTTCTCCGAGGGCAGCTCGGCGTCGGGGTTGTCGGCCTTGATCGCCGGGTCGTCCCACGAGGTGATCTGACCGTTGAAGATCTTCGCGACGGTCTCGCCGGACAACTGCAGGTCGTCGACGCCGTCGACGTTGAAGACGACCGCGATGGGGCTGACGTAGTCGGGGACCTCGATGACCGAGCCGCCGCAGCGCTCCTTGGCCTTGTCGAGCTCGCCCTCGTCGGTGGACAGCGAGGAGTCGGAGCCCGCGAAGTCCACGCCGCCGGCGATGAACTGCTCGCGGCCACCGCCGGAGCCGATCGGGTCGTAGTCGACGGTCACGTCGGGGTTGTCGGTCTGGAAGCCGGCGGCCCAGGCGCCCTGGGCGGCCTCCTGTGCGCTCGATCCGGCACCCTTGATGTTGCCGGAGAGCGTGGAGTCGGACTTGGTGTCGCCCGAGGCGGTCTCGTTGCCGGCACCGCAGGCCGAGAGGCCCAGGCCGAGGCTCAGCAGGGCGCCCCCGACGGCGACGCGGGAGAGGGAAGTACGCATGAGGATGTCGTGCTCCTTGTGGAAGGCACTCGGCCGATGTGACCGACTGTCGTTCCTGGACGCTATGGAGCACAGATGACGTGAGGGGTCGCGCCAGGTGAACGCAGGTTGAACAGAGCGCAGTCATTCGGGTCGCAGGGTTGTCCTGCGTCACACCCGGGCGGTCCCGGGTGCCGCGCTCGTCGAGCCCGCTCCAGGGCTCAGAGGCCTTCCTTGACCTCGAAGATCTGGTCGGCGACGAGGCCGTGCGCGTCGCGGTGCACCGTGTTGGCGGCCTCGGCGTCCGGGGCTTCGACCAGGCAGAAGATCTGGCCCTTGCTCTCGTCGACCCAGTAGCGCAGGTAGTTGACCCCGTGGGGCTCCTGCGTGGCGAGGTCGGCCTGGTGGGCCTTGGCGACGTCGTCTATCGAGACGCCGTCGCCGAGCGAGTGCACGTCCATGAAGAGTGGCATCGGAGTTCCTTTCCGCCGGGACACCGCCGACGGTAGGACCGCCCCGCTCGCCCGCGACAGGGCCGGCCCAGCCGGTCTAGCGCGCTCCTAGGGCCGAAAGACCATCGGGCTGACTACTCCCTGCCCTGTCACGACCGTCCTCCGCCCAGAAGGGTGGGTGGTGGGAGGAGACCCCTTTCCCGCACACCCGAGGAGGACGTGATGACCCTGCACCTGACCAGAGCGGTCCCGACACCCACGAAGGGGGAGGGGCGCGACGCGGCTCGGGGTGGACTGGCCCTGCCGGCGCTGACCGCGCTGGTCGTCGGTTCGATGATCGGGAGCGGCATCTTCGCCCTCCCCTCGCAGATGGCCGGTAGCGCGGCCCCCGGGCCGCTGCTCATCGGCTGGACCGTGACGGGCCTCGGCATGCTGATGCTGGCCTTCGTCTTCCAGACGCTCGCCTCCCGCAAGGCCGACGTCGACGGCGGTGTCTACGGCTACGCCCGCGCCGGCTTCGGTGACTACGTCGGTTTCACGTCGGCCTGGGGCTACTGGATCAGCGCCTGGGTCGGCAACGTCGGCTACCTCGTGCTGCTCATGGCGACCCTCGGCTACTTCGTCCCGTCGTTCGAGGGTGGCAACACCACCGTCGCCATCGTCGGCGCCTCGGCGGTGCTCTGGATCGTGCACGCGTTGACCCTGCGGGGCGTGCACGCCGCAGCCGTCGTCAACACCGTCGTGACGGTCGCCAAGGTCGTCCCGATCCTCACCTTCATCGCGATCGCCGCCGTCGGCTTCGAGTCCGGCCTCTTCACCGCCGACTTCTGGGGCGACGGCGCGGGTCTCGGCTCGACGATGGACCAGGTCAAGAACATGATGCTGGTCACCGTCTGGGTGTTCATCGGCATCGAGGGTGCGGCGGTCTACTCCAAGCGGGCCGGACGTCGCAGCGACGTCGGACGCGCCACGATCCTCGGCTTCGTCGGCGTGCTCGCCCTGCTCCTCGCGGTCAACCTGCTGGCCTACGGCCTCATGGCCCGCGCGGAGGTCGCAGGCCTGTCCGACCCCTCCATGGCAGCCCTGCTGAAGAACGAGGTCGGCAGCTGGGGTGCGGCGTTCATCTCGATCGGTCTCGCGGTGTCGCTCCTCGGTGCGCTGATCTCGTGGGTCCTGCTCTGCGTCGAGATCCTCCGCCTGCCGGCGATGGAGAACGTGCTCCCCAGGCAGCTCGCGGCCGAGAACGAGCACGGTGCACCGTCGGTGGCGCTGTGGCTGACCAACGGCTGCGTGCAGCTCATGCTCCTGTGGACGCTGTTCAACGAGAGCACCTACACCCAGCTGATCTACCTGGCCACCTCGCTGATCCTGCTGCCCTACCTCTGGTCGGCGCTCTACCAGGTCAAGCTCGCGCTCACCGGTGAGACGTACGCCGGCGGCGCGGGCCGTGCCCGCGACCTCGCCATCGGCGGCGTGGCGCTCGCCTACGCGGTGTGGCTCGTCTACGCCGGCGGCACCGACTACCTGTTCGTCGCGGCGCTGTTCTACCTCGCCGGCACGGGCCTGTTCCTCTGGGCTCGCCACCAGGCCGGACGCACCCTGCTCACCAGCGTGGAGCGCGTCCTGGTCGGACTGGTGTCGGCGACCTCGGTCGTGGCGGTGCTCGGGCTGGCCCAGGGGTGGATCACGGTATGAGCACCTACCAGGCAGAGGCCCCCGCCGCCCGTCCGGCCGCCGCACCCCGAGGACTCGAGGAGCACGCCCGCGTGGGCGTGTGGTCCGAGGCCGGTCGCCTCAGGCGCGTGATGGTCTGCAGCCCCGGCCTCGCCCACCTCAGGCTCACCCCCGAGACCGCCGACGAGCTGCTGTTCGACGACGTGCTCTGGGTCAGCCAGGCCAAGCGGGACCACTACGACTTCGCCACCAAGATGCGTGACCGCGGGGTCGAGGTGCTCGAGATGCTCGACCTGCTGACCGACGTCGTCGACGACCCCGCGGCCCGCACCTGGCTGCTGGACCGCCGGGTCACCGACGACCTGATCGGCCCCGGGCTGGTCCCGGACGTCCGGGCCTGGTTGGAGAGCCTTCCGCCCGCGCGCCTCGCGGAGTACCTCATCGGCGGCATCTCCTACGTCGACATCCCGGCGGAGGCGGGGGGCGCCTTCCTCCGGGCGCTCGGGCAGGATCCGGCCCAGGGCTTCGTGATGAACCCCCTGCCCAACACGCAGTTCACCCGCGACAACTCGTCGTGGATCTTCCAGGGGGTCACGCTCAACCCGATGTACTGGCCGGCTCGGCGCCAGGAGACCCTGCTGACCGCCGCGATCTACCGCTTCCACCCGATGTTCCGCGACGAGTCGTTCACCGTGTGGTTCGGCGACCTGCGGCAGCCCCCGGTGGACCGGGGGGCGGCCACCCTCGAGGGCGGCGACGTCATGCCGGTCGGCAACGGCGTGGTCGTCATCGGCATGGGCGAGCGCTCGTCGCAGCAGGCGATCAGCCAGGTCGCGAGGGCCCTGTTCGAGGCCGAGGCGGCCGAGCAGGTGATCGTCGCCGGCCTGCCGAGGACCCGTGCGGCGATGCACCTCGACACGGTCTTCACGTTCTGCGACCGCGACGTCGTGACGGCGTACGCCCCCGTCGTGGACGGGATCACCAGCTACACCCTGCGGCCTGAGGGCTCCCACCCCTCCGGGCTCACCATCCGCAAGGAGGAGAAGTCGTTCCTCGACGTGGTCGGTGCAGCCCTCGGGGTCGAGCTCCGGACGGTGCCCACCGGTGGTGACCGCTACGGCGTCCAGCGCGAGCAGTGGGACGACGGCAACAACGTCGTCGCGCTCGAGCCCGGGGTCGTCGTCGGCTACGACCGGAACACCCACACCAACACGATGCTCCGCAAGGCCGGGATCGAGGTCATCACGATCGACGCCAGCGAGCTGGGGCGCGGACGGGGCGGCGGCCGCTGCATGACCTGCCCGATCCTGCGCGACCCCGTCGACTACTGACGCCCCTCGACCACCACCGGCACCGACGAGAACGAAGGAACGACGAGCGACATGGCATTCAACCTGCGAGGACGCAGCCTGCTCAGCCTCGTGCACCACACCGACCGCGAGATCCACTACCTGCTCGACCTCTCCCGCGACCTCAAGCGCGAGAAGTACGCCGGCACCGAGCAGCAGCAGCTGCAGGGCAAGAGCATCGCGCTGATCTTCGAGAAGACCTCCACCCGCACCCGCTGCGCCTTCGAGGTCGCGGCGTTCGACCAGGGTGCGCATGTCACCTACATCGACCCGTCGTCCTCGCAGGTCGGCCACAAGGAGTCGATGAAGGACACCGCCCGCGTGCTCGGCCGGATGTACGACGCGATCGAGTACCGCGGCAAGTCGCAGGCCGTCGTCCAGGAGCTCGCCGACCACGCGGGTGTGCCGGTGTTCAACGGCCTCACCGACGAGTTCCACCCCACGCAGATGCTCGCCGACGTGCTGACCATGACCGAGGACCTGCACAAGGCGCCCCACGAGATCTCGTTCGCGTTCGTCGGCGACGGGCGCAACAACGTCGCCAACTCGCTGCTGCTCGTCGGGGCGAAGCTCGGCATGGACGTGCGGATCGGCGCACCCCGCATGCTGTGGCCGACGCAGGAGCACGTGGACCTGTGCCGCGGGTTCGCGGTCGACTCGGGAGCGAGGATCACCGTGACCGACGACCCGAAGGAGGCCGTCGCCGGCGTCGACTACGTCTACACCGACGTCTGGGTCTCGATGGGCGAGCCGATCGAGTCGTGGGGCGAGCGGGTCGCGGCCTGCCTGCCGTTCCAGGTCAACGCGGGGCTGCTGGCCGCGTCGGGCAACCCGCGCGTGAAGGTCCTGCACTGCCTGCCGGCCTTCCACAACTCCGAGACCACGGTGGGCGCCCAGGTCGCCGAGCGCTTCCCGGAGCTCGTCGACGGCATCGAGGTGACCGAGGACGTCTTCGAGTCCACCGCCAACCTCGCCTTCGAGCAGGCCGAGAACCGCATGCACACGATCAAGGCGCTGCTCGTCGCGTCGCTGGCCTGAGGGGAGGAGCACGCGATGAGGATCGTGATCGCCCTCGGCGGCAACGCCCTGCTGCGCCGCGGCGAGCCCCTGACGGCGGAGAACCAGCGCGTCAACGTCCGGCTCGCCGCCGAGCGCATCGCCCGCGTCGTCGACGGCAACCAGCTCGTCGTCGCCCACGGCAACGGACCGCAGGTCGGCCTGCTGGCGCTGCAGGCGCAGGCCTACCAGGACGTGCGGCCCTACCCGCTCGACGTCCTCGGTGCGCAGACCGAGGCGATGATCGGCTACGTGATCGAGCAGGAGCTGGGCAACCTGCTCCCCCAGGAGCAGGCGCTGGCGACGCTGCTGACCATGGTCGAGGTGGATCCCGCCGACCCGGCGTTCGACGACCCGACGAAGTTCATCGGGCCGATCTACCTCGAGGAGGAGGCCCGCCGGCTCGCTGCCGAGCAGGGCTGGACGGTCAAGCGCGACGGCCACGCGTTCCGTCGCGTCGTCCCGTCCCCGAGGCCGAGGCGCATCGTCGAGATCCGCCCGATCCGGTGGCTGATCGACCAGGGCGCGATCGTGGTCTGCGCGGGCGGCGGCGGGATCCCGACCGTCCTCGACGAGCAGGGCGTCCTGCACGGCGTGGAGGCAGTCATCGACAAGGACCTGGCCTCGGCACTCCTCGCCGAGGAGCTCGAGGCCGACCTCCTCGTGATCGCCACCGACGTCGACGGCGTCTACGTCGACTGGGGCACCCCCGCGCAGCGCCGGCTCGGGTCGGTCACGCCCGACGAGCTCGAGGCGCTGCCCTTCCCGGCCGGATCGATGGGGCCCAAGGTCGAGGCGGCGTGCGGGTTCGCGCGCCGCACGGGCAAGGAGGCCGTCATCGGGTCGCTGGCCGACATCGAGGACATCGTCCACGGCGAGGCGGGCACGCGCGTGCGGCAGGCACTCTCGGCCGAGAACGACCCGGCGGCCTGAGGGGCGTGAGGTGATGACCCGCACGCCCGGCCCCTTGCTCACGATCGTCGACGTCAGCCTCGCCGGCGCGGACCGCGACTACGACGAGCGCGTGCGCTTCCTCGACCACGACTTCCGGCTGATGCGCCTCGGCACCGACGGAGACGTCGAGGTCGCAGGCGCGCTGGTCGAGAAGTGGTCGGCGGAGGCCGCGGCCCTGGCCGTGACCGGGATCCGCGAGGCGCGCGCCGCCGGGCTGTACGACGGCGAGCTGCACGCGATCGAGCGGGTCAAGGCAGCCGCGGCCCCCGGCGTACCGGTGCCGGACGGGCACGAGCTGCGCGACGTGCTGCAGGAGTGGGCGATCCGCCACGTCCAGCAGGACCTGCCGGGGCTGTTCGCCAACGCCCGGACGGTCGTGCTCGGCGGGGTCAACCACGACCGGACGACGCGGGTCCTGCGCGAGTTCACCGACAACCTCGAGTTCGCCGACCCGCTGCTGCGCCTGGGCGTGCCGACCCTCGTCGACCAGAACCCGCTGGTCGGGCTGGCCGCCGACGTCGGGCTGTGGCCGCTGCGCCACCTGCCCCGGCAGGTCAAGGCGGAGATCAACGCACCCGGGTTCCGGATCAGCCTCGCGCTCGCCCGCAAGGCCGCACGCGACTGCGACGTCGTCGTGGCGACGTACGACGAGCTGGTCGGCTTCGGGCTGGAGGACCTGGCCGGCAAGACGCTGGTGACGTCGGCGATCTCGGAGGAGCGGCTCGCCGAGCTCGCCTCGCGCGGCGTCGACCTGGTGCTGGACGCGACCCCCCAGCCGTTCGAGGAGCAGGGTGTGACCGTCAACGCCGCCGTGCTGCAGGCGATGATGCTCGCGCTCGCTGCCCGGGGAGGGCGGCTCACCCACGACGACCTGCTCGACATGATCGTCGGGGCCGGGCTCGAGCCGAGGGTGCTGCACCCCAACGGTCCGCGGCGCAGGAGCCGCTTCGCGTTCGTGATCCATCCGCTCTCGCAGAAGTTCTTCGACAACGTGGAGCCGCTCGGCCTGGTCGCACGGCACTCGCCGTCGCCGGTCGTCGACGTGATGGAGAAGGCGCTCGCCTACGCGCCGCCGTTCGTCTACACGCACGTGACCGGCATCAGGTCGCCGACCGGGGCCGAGGCCGAGGGCTGGCTGATCACGGTGGGCGGGACGCCGAAGGAGATGATGGCGCACAGCCCCGAGTTCACCTACGCACGGCTGCTGCAGGCGGCCGAGATGGCCCGCAAGCTCGGCGCGCAGGTGATGGGCCTCGGGGCGTTCACCAAGGTCGTCGGCGACGCGGGTGTCACGGTGGCCAAGAAGGCGCCGCTCCCGGTCACCACCGGCAACAGCTACAGCGCCTCGGGAGCCCTGTGGGCCGCCCACGACGCGATCGACAGGCTCGGCCTCGCGGAGGTCGACGAGAAGGGCCGCATCAAGGGCAAGGCGATGGTGGTCGGCGCGACCGGAGCGATCGGGTCGGTGTGCGCGCGGCTGCTCGCCCTGGCCAGCGACGAGCTGTGGCTGGTCTCGCCCGAGTCCGCCAAGCTCCTCGCGCTCAAGCGCGAGATCGAGGACGACGGTCCGCGGGCGCAGATCCGGGTGGCCGCCACCCCGGACGAGCACCTCGCCGACATGGACGTGATCGTCACGGCGACCTCGGGCGCCGGCAAGCGCGTGCTGGACATCATGGAGGTCAAGCCGGGCTGCGTGATCACCGACGTGGCCCGGCCGCTCGACCTCTCGGCCGAGGACGTCGCCAAGCGGCCGGACGTGCTGGTCGTCGAGTCGGGCGAGATCGAGCTGCCCGGTGACGTGCGCATGCGCCCCATCGGGCTCCCGCCCGGCGTCGTCTACGCCTGCATGGCGGAGACCGTCGTCCTGGCGCTGGAGGGCCGCTACGAGACGTTCACCGTCGGGCGCAACATCGAGTGGGAGAAGGTCAAGGAGATCTACCGCCTCGGCCTCAAGCACGGCATGCGGCTGGCCACCATCTCGGGCGTCAACGGTGTCTTCACCGACGACGACATCGCCCGCGTGCGTGAGCTCGCCCTGGAGCGGCGAGGGGTGCCGGCAGGCGCCTGACCCCCGCCGCGGGCGGCTCGTCTCAGGCGGTGCCGGAGAGCGCCGCCGCGAGGGCCGAGGCGTCGCCGTCGACGCCGACGACGAGGCGGTCGACGCGCTGGCCGCTCAGCTCGACGACGACCGCGGGCTCGTGGCGGCGCACCGAGACCAGGCTGCGGCCCTTGCCGCGCCAGGTGCCGACCTTGCGGTAGCCCGGGACGCCGAGCCCGGGCGCGCGGACGCCCTGCGTGGCGTGCAGGCCGTCCTGCTCGACCCGGGCGGACTGCACCGCGCTGCGCGGGAAGTCCTGGTCCTTGACCAGCCCGAGGATCTTCTCGGTGGTGGTGAAGCGGAGCTGGACGCTGTCGTCGCTGAGGGTGAGTCGGGCCATGACCCCATTCTATTCTCACCGATGAGAACGTTGTCAATCGCGATAACATCGGGCTCATGCCGAGCGCCGACCTCCTGCTGCACCCCGTGCGGCTGCGGGTCGTGCAGTCCTTGCTCGGCGGCCGGACGCGGACGACGGGCGAGCTGCGGGACGACCTGCCCGACGTACCCCCCGCGACGCTGTACCGTCACGTCGCCCTGCTCGCCGATGCCGAGGTCCTCGAGGTGGTCGACGAGCGCCGGGTGAGGGGGGCGTTCGAGCGCACCTACCGCCTGCGGGAGGCGGCAGCGGTGGTGGGGCCCGAGGAGGCCGCGGCGATGTCGGTCGAGGACCACCGCCAGGCGTTCACGGTGTTCGTCGCCGGGCTGCTGCGCGACTTCGACCGCTACCTCGAGGCGGGCGACGTCGACCTGGGCCGCGACCTGGTGGGTTACCGCCAGGCGGCCTTCCACCTGACCGACGAGGAGACGGCCGAGATGCTGCACGAGCTGGCGAGCGTGCTGATCCCGCGTCTGGCGAACGAGCCGGCGCCCGACCGGAGACGCCGGATGCTGAGCACGATCGTGGTGCCCGACCCCGAGGGGTCGGCGTGAGGGCGACCTGGGCGAGGGTCACGGGCGTGGCCTCGCTCGTCGGAGGGCCGGCCTGGGTGGTCGCGTGCCTGGCGCACAACTCGCTCCCGCAGGGATGCATCGACGAAGGCTGCGTAGATCACGCGATGCGTGAGTCCACCCCGGCCGCCGAGGTCCCGTTCGTGGTGGCGGGCGTCATGCTCGCGGCCACCGGAGTGGGCCTGCTCGCGCTGGCGCGTGCGCGCACCGGTCTCGGCCGGAGCGGCGTCGCTGCCGGTGTCGCAGGAGCGGTCGGCTGTGCGCTGCTGGCCGTCGCGCTCGTCGTCTCGACGTTCGTCGACAACAACTGGAACGGCATGCCCGGCCTTGTCGTGCCGGGCGTGCTGCTGCTCGTGCTGGGGCTCGTCCTGGGCGTCGTCGTCGTGCTGCGCGCGCGGGTGCTCCCGACATGGTGTGCGATCTCGCTGCTGGCGAGCGCCGTTCTGCTGCCCTTCGCCAACGAGCAGACCTCGCGGATCCTGCTCGCGGTGCCCTTCCGCTTGTGCTGGATGGGGGCGGGGGTCGTCCTGCTTCGACGGCGATGAGTAGGCCCCGTGGGGCTCGAACCCACAACCCGCGGATTAAAAGTCCGCTGCTCTGCCAGTTGAGCTAGAGGCCCGGGATATGGAAAGAACCATGGGCAGAACGCTGGTGAGAACCCAAGGATCAATTCATCCGCAGGGACGAGCCTAGGCCACGCGCCGGGCCCGTTCTCCGCGGTCGGGGTCCCGGCAGCTCGTCGTGGACGAGGGATCGTCACCGCCGGTCTCGATCGCCTGGCTCACTCCCAGCGGACTGAGGAGAGCCAGGCCTGCATGGGCCCTTGGACCTTCGCCTGGTCGGTGGGCAGGTATTCCACCCAGAAGAGGACCAGGCCCCGTCCGATGCGCACGGCCGTCACGTCCATCGGCTTGTCCTGCAGGAGCTTGAAGCAGGATCCGGCGCGCACGCAGAACAAGTCGGACGGCGCAGTTCCGGGCTTCTGTGCAAGGGCGAACGTCTGTGCAGGGCGGCCTCCGACCTCGGTCGTGCCGACACCGCTCACGACAAGGTCGTCTCGAGTCTCGCGGAGGTGTGCAGCGAGGTCCTCGGGCAGGTCGGATGTCTTGGCACCGGCGAGCGTGCTGATCAGGAACGCTCCCGCGCCGCCGCTGGTGCCCTCGATGGAGTAGAGACGCGTGCCGGTGTCCCTGGACGCGACGGAGAATCCTCGGGGGACCACGAACGTCAGCGGGAACTCCACTCCTTCGAACCCCTCCACGGTGCTTCCGGGTGCCTGAGGTGCCCCCGACTCCGTTGAAGAGGGGGGCGGCGACGCGGCCGGCGGTGCGGGGTCCACCGGTGAAGGCGTCCCACCCTGGCCCAAGCCGATCCAGAGCACGCCGGCCCCGACCGCCGCTGCGGTCAACGCGGCCGCAGCGATGCCTGCCCTGCGCCGGCCCTGACTCGGCGAGTCCTGGTCGACGCGATCGTGGAACCTGTCGAGCTCGGCCAGGGTGTCTGTTCGGTTCATCGCGTCCTCCGCGTGTTGGTGGAGGACAGCGGCCAGGCGGCGCTCGACATCAGAGGCGGTCATGACTTCTCCTCCCATTCGTGAGCGAGGGCGGCCAGTCCGCGGCTCGCGTGTTGCTTGACCGAGCCCCGGGAGATCCCCAGGGTCTCGGCGATCTCGGCTTCTGACTGGTCCAGGTAGTAGCGCAGGACCAGCACCTGCCTCTGGCGCATCGGCAGGGCGGTGACCGATGCCCACATCCGATCCGCTTCCTGATGAGCAACGACTCCCAGCTCTGCGGAGTCGACCTCCTCGGGTCGGGGAACCAGCCGCAAGGTCGCCCGGTCGGCTCGCCGTCCTCGACGCAAAGCGTCTCTGATGCCGTTGACGACGGCACGGTTCAGATAGGCCGCCGCGGCATCGGGGTTCCGAAGGCGGCGCCAGTGCCGGTGCAGAGCGGCGAAGGCATCTTGGACCACGTCCTCGGCCACCTGATGGTCGTCCACCAGCAACCGTGCGAGACCGACCAGGCGACGGTGATGGACGACGAACAGCTCTGAGACCGCCGCAGGCCCATCGCCGCCGAGGGACCTCGTCGGCACCGCCAACGTCGGCCCCTCCTCCATCTCGTCCCTGTCCACGTGCATATGGGATCAGACGACGCAGGAGCAGAACGGTTGACCGCGATCGCGTCAGGACTCGAACGGACTAGACCACCGACCCGCCGGGTCACAGACGTTCCACGACATGCAGCACCGCACTCCAGATCTGGGGACCCCGCGTCTCGTGAATGAGAAACGGTGCGCAGCGCACGAGATCGACGGGCCAGGTCAGAGCAATTCTTTCCATATCCCAGAGGCCCGAGGCCCGGGACATGGACAGAACCATGGGCAGAAGGCTGGTGAGAACCCAAGGAAGAAATCCGTCCCAGGTAGGAGCCTAGGCCACCCGCTCGTGGCCGCCGGCGGACTGCTTCGCGCTGGTGGCGGAGCAGTGCTCGACGATCTCGCTGGCGATGATCTCGAGCCAACGCTCGACAACCTCCGACGCCAGGTCGTGCACCCGGGCCTCGACCCTGGCGGGCGGCAGGCACCTGAGGCAGACCAGCCCGCTGCCGGCGGCGGGGGTGTGGTCACGACGTCGTGTGAGCCCTCCGTCGCTAGGCGGAGCGGGCTTGCCATGCGGCGACGCTGCGCAGGCTCCAGGTCAGTCTCGTCCTGACCGCGTCGATCGTCCTGCGGGCAGTCGCTTCACCTGCTCGTCCTCCGACGTGGACGGTGACCGAGTGGATGCCGCGCACACCGTGGGGGTAGGGCGTGGTGTCGATGTCATCCTGCAGCTTGCCGTCGTTGGCGCGGCACCGCACGCGCAGCCGGTGGCGGCCGAGGGGGGCGTCCCAGGCCATCGACCACGGCCGCCACGCGTCCGGACCGAGGTCGGTGCCCAGCTCGGCGTCGAGCCAGGGTCCGTCGTCGACCTGCACCTGAACGGCCTCGACGCCGACCGGAGGTGCCCACGCGTAGCCGCGCACCCGGACCTGGCCGGGCCTCACATGAGCGTGCGGGCCGGGTGCGTCGATGCGAGCGGACGGGGCCACCGGGTAGGCCCCGTCGAGCCAGCCACGCCGGCCCCAGTACGACGGCGGAGGGTTGCCGGTGACGGTGAGCCGGCGAACCCACTTGGTCTGTCCGTCCTGTCCGGTCCGCCCGGGAACCAGCAGGCGTGCCGGGCTGCCATGCTCACGCGGTAGTGGCTGACCGGCCATCCCGACCGCCAGGAACGCATGCTCGCGCGCCTCCGCCAGCGGGAGCACGTTGCAGTAGCCGTCGACCGCCTCGACGACCAGCCAGCGGTCGTCACCGGACGCCGGATCGACTCCGGCTCGGTCGAGCAGGTCGGAGACCGCGATCCCGGTCCAGCGGGCGCACCCCATTCGATCACCGCCGACCGGGTTGTGGACGCAGACCAGCAGCAGGTCCCGCTCCTCCAGTGGCAGCTCGAGGAGCTCGGTCAGCGGCATCGCGAACGGAGCCTGGACCTCCCCATCCACCTCGAGCTGCCAGGTGTCCAGATCCACCCGGGGCTCGGGGACGGTGATGTCGATGACGGGGAACTCCCCGGGCCCGACCAACAGCGGCGAGACGCCCGGGGCCCGGGTCGCGTCGTCCGTCGGGAGGCCGGGCAGCGGTCGCGTCGGCGCGGGCAACGCGGCCCGACGGCCGAGCTCGACGGCGCCGCGCCGTCGGGCCCGTCGGTCCGCTGCCACCGCAGCGGCTGCTGCCCCCGCGACCGCGGCGACGGCCAGGCGGGGCGAGGGATTCACCCGAGCGATCGCCGTGACGGCCACCGCAACGCCGGCGGCGGTCGCACCGGCGGTGCCGGTCGGGGACGCGTCGCCGTGCCGAAGTGCCAGCACGCCGCCCAGCGCATGTGGCGCGGCCGCGGTCGCTGCGCCAAGGACCGGGTGTCGAGGTGCGAGCGCGCCGCCGGCGGCCGCTGCTGCGCCGCTGACGCCGGTGGCGATCGCGAGGAGGCCCGGCTTGTCGGCCTGTCCGACCAGGGCCACGCCGCCGTCGACGAGCATCGCCGGGGACACGTCGACCAGGCCTCGGGCGAGCCCTGAGGACGGTGACCGGCCGCGTCGGGTCGTTGATGCGGTGATCTCACCCGCGGCGGTGGCCAGGAGGCCGGCCCAGAGACCGACACGAGCACCGGCCGCGACATGCTCCTTCATCACGGGTCTCCTCTCGACAGCGGATGTGAGGTCGTGGTCCAGCGGGTGATCACAGGCTGCCGATGAACACCAGCGAGGCGGCGACGACGAGGTCACACACCATGCACAGCTCGGCGTACCACCGGGGAACCACCCGGTCGGCTCGGTGGTGGACGGCGTCCCAGGCAGCGTGGGCGAGCCAGCCGGCAGCCAGAACGTAGCGGGCCGTCGCCGCATCGGACGCGGTTGCAGCGATGGCCAGCGCGCCGAAACAGAGGACGCCGGTCGTCTCGAGCGTGAGCCAGCGGCGCGCGGTCAGGTCGCCGCGGGCCGTGCCCCAGGTCAGGTAGATCACGGCGGCCGTCAGGACCCCCCAGGCACTGATCCAGGTCTGGACCTGAGCCGGCAGCGGGGAGACCAGCACCAGGCTGGTTGCCGTGGCAGTCACCGCAAGGGCGGTGGGCCAGCGCCGTCCCAGCGCCCCGCGGGTCCGGGGACGGGGAGTGGCGTCGCCGGTGGCAACCGTCGCGGATGCAGTGGTCATGGTCGCTCCTTCAGTCGATGGGACGAGATGTGCGGGACGCTACGAGGGGAGTCCTGGGGTTCGCACCGGCGGAATCGCCAGGGTCGGCACGATCGAGGGGTCCGGCGGGTCATCGCTCGCCCAGGCGTCGGTGCGGTCACAGCGCGTCGCGGGTGTGCAGGATGCGCTGGAACAGGACGTGGTCCTGCCAGGCGCCGGCGATGAAGAGGTACTGCGCAGCCCGCCCGTACTCGGTGAACCCACAGCGCCGCAGCACGGCTCGGGAGGGTTGGTTGTCGGCGAGCGTGCCGGCTTCGAGCCTGTGGAGGCCCATCTCGGTGGCTCGCTGGACGGCGAAGCCGACCGCCGCACTGGCCACGCCTCGCCCGGTGTGACGGTGGTCCACCCAATACCCCAGCGACGCGCTCTGGAACGCACCGCGAGCGATGTTGCTCAGGTTCACGCGCCCCACCACCTCGCCGGCCCGCCAGATGATCCACGGATCCTGTTGCCCGGCTGCGGCGGCAGCGAGCTTGCCTTCGGCGTCGGCGAGCTGGCCGGCCTCGGTGAAGAACTCGACGGCGCGCGGCGGCTCCCAGGGCGCCAGGTGCTCCCGATTCCGGACGTAGGCCTGGGCGAGAGCGGCCGCGTCGCCGGCAGCCAGCGGTCGTACCTCGTACCCGGGCAGCAGCTGCACCCCGTGCCGCGTCATCGCCACATGGTCCACCCGAGACGACTGCGGCTGCGCGGAAGGTGCCGGCGAGCGACAAGGTGGCGTCGCTCCTCGTCGGCGTCGCGGACCCGGCCGGCGATCTCCTGGCGAGTGGCCTCCGGGTACATGGCGTAGATCGTGTTCACGACGGTGCTCCTCGATTTGCTGTCGCCGCGTCCTGGTGACCCGGCTGGAGCTCCATCGTCGATCGATGGTGGTCTGTGCGGCACCGGGAGAATCACCAGGATGGCGCCGGGTGCGGCAAGTCCGCGGCGGCGGATCACGCGGGATCGAGCGCGAGGGCGGCGAGCTCGGTGCGGGAGCTGATGCCGAGCTTGGTGTAGACGTTGCGCAGGTGGAAGTCGACGGTGCGCGGGCTGACGTACAGCCGCCCCGCGATGTCCTTGTTCGACAGCCCTTGGCGCACGAGCGCGGCGATCTGGGTCTCGGAGGGTGTCAGCTCGGTGGCGACGAGGTCGTTGCCGCGGCGCGCCGTCTCCCCGGATGCGCGCAGCTCCTGGCGGGCGCGCTCGGCCCACGACCCGGCGCCGAGGGCCTCGAAGGTGTCCAGTGCCTCCCGCAGCGGTTCGCGGGCGTCGGAGCGGCGGCGGTGGCGCCGCAGGTGCTCCCCGAGCGCGAGAAGGGTCCGCGCCCGAGCCGGGACGCGGGTCGACCGGGCGTGCCACTCCAGTGCCTGGCGGAACTCGCCCTCGGCGTCGGGGCCACCGAGGACGCCCCGGCAGTGATGCAGTGCGGCCCTGGCCCACGGCATGTCCGTGCCGTCGGCGAACGCGCCGAGCTCCTCGAGCCACTCCTCGGCCAGTTCCCGGCGGCCGGCGCGCGCAGCGGTCTCGATCCGGTCCATCGCCGCGATCCCGCGCATCACCGGGAGCTCGATGCGCTCGAGATGGCGCAGAGCGGTGGCGGGCGGAAGGTTGGGCTGGGAGGCCGCGGCCCAGCTCGCGAGACCGACGACGAGACCGGTGACGGCGCCGCGGGGCGCGTGCCGTCTCACCGCGGCGTCGAGCTCCTCCAGCCTGGCCGGTGCTCGTGGCTCGCCACGGAGGGCGGCGATCACGGCGATCTCGGCGAGCGGGAACGGGGTGAGCTCGTCCAGGCCGAGGTTGCGGTCGAGCAGCAGGGCCTCCTGAGCGGCGGCGGCTGCGTCCCCCCAGGCGCCAGTGGCGATGCGGAAGACGACACCGCGCGTCAGGGCGTGCTCCACCATGTTGAGCGCGCCCGCGTCTCGCGCGCGCTGGAGCTGGAGGTCGTGGAGCTCGATCGCCCGAGCGTCGTCACCGAGGTGCATGGTCGCGATCGCGAGGTTGTGGTGCAGGTGCGGGTCGGCATGTGGTCCGATCGGGGTGTCCCACGCGCTGCGGAACGAGGCCGCCGCGGTCGACCAGTCGTTGCTGAGGACCGCGGTGAAACCGTCGAGGAGCCAACCAGCGACTCGCTCGTGCGCCGCCGCGTCGTCGGCAGGCGGGGCGACGATCGTGGCGGGGTCGGGCGCATCCAGGGATCGCGCACCGAAGGAGGCGAGCGCGGCGGCCAGCATCGCCAGCACGCGGGCTCGTCCTGGGTCGGATGCTGCGGCGGTCCAGGCGGCCTGGCAGACCAGGCGATAGCCCTCATCGAGGGACCGGGTGTTCCACTCGACCTGCGCGAGCAGCTGCAGGAGGTCCGCCCGCAACAGAGGCTGGTCTGCGTCCACGAGGGCAGCCCGGACGAGCTGGACCGTCTCCACCGGCCGCCCGGCTGCCAGGGTGGACGACGCAGCGGCGCACAGCCGCTGCGCGCGCGCCTGCGGATCAGTTGTCAGCTCTGCCGCGCGGGTCCAGGCAGCGGCTGCGGCCTCGTGACCCCCTCGACGGCGGGCCCGCTCGGCGGTCTCGTCCAGTGCGGCCACCACGTGCTCGTCCGGACCGGCGACGGAGGCGGCGAGGTGCCAGGTGCGCCGGTCCTCGTCCGACCCGCCTTCGAGCGCGTCGGCGAGTGCCCGGTGCGCTTGCCGGCGGCGGCTGCTCGTGGCCGCGCCGTAGATCGCGGAACGCACCAGCGGATGTCGCAGAGCGACCACGCCCCCGTCGCCGACGGTGAGCAAGCCGGACTCCTCCGCGGCGTCGAGCGCCTCCGGCCTGGCGCCGAGGTGGGCGGCGGCGCGGGTGAGGGTGAGGAGCTGTCCGCTGTCGTCGGCGGCCGCGAGGAGCAGCAGGCTCTGCGCGGACTCGGGCAGGCGCCGGAAGCGGTCCAGGAACGCGCGCTCGACGCCTTCGGTCAGGGGTAGCCGGTCGGGCAGGCTCACCTCGCCCGCGAGCTGGCCTGGGCTCAGGGTCCTGGTGAGCTCGACAAGGCCGAGAGGGTTGCCTCCGGTGGCGTGGAGGAGCTCAGCGCGGACGCTGGCGGCGACCGTGGTGCCGACCTGGTCGGCGATCAGCGCCTCGGCGGCCGACTCGTCGACGCCCGCAACCGTCAGCAGGGTGAGGTCGCGAGGGTCGAACTGACCGGTCTCGTCCTCGCGCACGGCGAAGAGGACCGCGGCGGCTTCGCCTTCGAGGCGGCGAGCCGCGAACTGCAGTGCGGCCGCGGAGGCGTCGTCGAGCCAGTGGGCGTCGTCGACGACGGCAAGCACCGGTTGGTCCTCGGCAACGACCGAGATCAGGCTCAGCGTGGCCAGGAAGACGAGGTGGCGGTCCGCGACGTCCTCGGCGGTCTCGCCGAACGCTGCCCGGAGGGCGTCGGCCTGGCGGGTGGGGATGCCCTCCAGCTGTGACAGGACCGGTCGGAGCAGCCGGTGCAGCGCGGCGAAGGGCAGGGGAGCCTCGGACTCCACTCCCCGGGTGCGCAGCACGGTTATCCCCTCGGCGGCCGCGACCGCGTCATCGAGGAGGGTGGACTTCCCCACGCCCGGCTGCCCCTGGAGCAGCAGAGCTGAACCGTGCCCGGCTCGCGCTCGCCGCACGACCTCGGCGAGCGTCGCTTGCTCTCTCTCCCTGCCCCGCAGCACCTCCGCCACGCTCGCCACCCTAGTGATGCCGGGCGGGGTCTTCGAGTCCTTCGGCAGCCGAAGTCGGCCACGCCCTCAGGCTCGGACCGCGCAGCCGGCGGCGTGGAGGACGTCCAGGACGGTCGAGCGGTCCACCGGCGACTCGGCCGTGACGACGAGCACGCCGGCCGAGACGTCCAGCTCGCAAGCACGGACCCCCGGTATCGCCCCGAGCTGGCTGCGAACTGCGTCGACGACGTGCACGCACACTGCGTCCTCGAGGGTGAACACGGTGGGGCCGACGAAGGTTCGTGGCGTTCCTCGCATCATCGTTGCGGCCTCGGGTGTTGTGAGGCCTCATGTGCGCGCTGGCCCTTCCGCTCGTGGGCGGCATCGAGATGGGCGCGATAGTCCTCGGGGCGCCAGCTGGCGACGACCTTGGTGCGGAGGGTGGCGCCCAGGCGCTGGTAGAAGCGGTGGCCGGCGTCGTTGTCGGATCGGACGCCCCAGGTGACCAGCAGGTCGCCCTGGGAGGCAACCTCGGCCAGGGCGGCCATGAGCATGTTGCCGACGCCGCGGTCACGGGCCTCGGCCCGGACGTAGAGGTCGTCCATCGCGAGGATGTCGTGGCCGACCCAGAGGTTGAGTTGCCGGATGCCGCTGACGTAGCCGACCGGCTCGTCGTCGAGGTACGCGATCAGTACGACCACCGCTTCGCTGCCGAGCATCCGCTGCCAGTCCTCGCTGGTGGAATGCACGGCATGGGCGGTTCGCTCGTGGGTCGCGAGCTCGATGAGCATGGTCCGCACAAGGTCGGCGTCCTCGACGCCGGCTCGTAGAACGGCGACCTGGCTGGTCGTGCCCGCGGCGTCCGTCCGGGGCGTGTCGCGCACTAAGAGCGTAGTGGGCTGCAGGGTCATGACTCTCCTAGTGGAACGGTTGGTGCATGTTCGGTGCATGTTCGGTGCATGGCCGGCAAGCGGTGGGAAGCGTCAGGGCGCTTGCAGGCTGGCGGGGTCTCGCCCCGGTCAGGCGTCGAGATGGTGGGCCCACGAGCCGGTGCTGCAGCGTGGGCCCACCGAAGCTCCCGGCGGCAGGAGCGGCGCTACTACGTGATCAGGCGGTGCTGATGGCGTCGAGGACGTTGAGCCGCGCCGCGTGCCGGGCCGGGACCGCCGCGGCGACGAGCCCGATGACGGCGGCGAGCGCCAGCCCGAACGCCAGAAGCGGGACCGGGACGGCGGTCGCGACCAGACCCTGGCTGTGCAGCACCGTGGTCAACACCACGCCGAGCACGGTCCCGAGCCCGATGCCCAGCACGGCGCCGTACAGCGAGATCACGACCGCCTCCAGCCGGACCATGCGACGGACCTGGCGCCGGTTCATGCCGAGCGCCCGCATCAGGCCGACCTCACGGGTCCGCTCGGTCACCGACAGCACCAGGGTGTTCACCACTCCGAGAGCCGCGATCAGCACCGACAGTGCGAGCAGAGCGTTGATCAGGGCGAGCAGCTGGTCGATGCCGGCGCGCTTGTCCTGCTTGTAGCCATCGGCGTCGCGGAGCTGCACAACCGGGTAGGCGGCCACGACCCGGTCGAGGGCCCGGTGGGCGGCGGCCGCGTCGGCGGTGGGGTCGAGGGTGACGTAGACGTTCTGATCGAGTGGCACCCCTCCGGTGGCGGTGTAGGTGTCCATCGCGATCACGTACGGTCCCAGGCCGTTGTCATCGCCGTAGGCACCCGCCACACGCAGTCGACGGCTCTGCCCGTTCGCGACCTCGAACCTCACCGAGTCACCCTTCGACAGGCCGGCCGAACCGGCCTCTTTCCGGGAGACGAGGATGGTGTCCGGGGCCAGGTCGGCCAACTTTCCGTCGGTCATGTCGATCGCGAGGGCGTCGCCGACGACGGCGGGGTCGTAGGCGGAGAAGAAGCCCTCGTGGCCGGCGACTTTGGCGGTGCCGTACCGCTCGACGACCACCGACTTCACGCCGTCGACGCGCCGCACCTGGTTGGCGACCTTCGCGGTGAACGGCTGGCCCATCACAGCCGACATCACGTAGTCGGCGCGGAGCACGTCGTCGACGGTCCGGTCGATCGACGCGCGGGCGGATGCCCCGATGATGCTGAACCCGGTCACCAGTGCGAGCCCGATCATCAGCGCCGAGGACGTGGCCGCGGTGCGCCGAGGGTTGCGCATTGCGTTCTCCTTCGCCAGCCGGCCGGTGGTGCCGGCCAGCCGCGGCAGGACCCGCCCGACCCTCTGAACGAACGGGACGGCGAGCACCGGGCTGAGGATGATGACCGCGACGAGCAGCCCGACGGCGCCGACCGCCACGAGCGGCAGCGTCCCGCCTGCGGTGCCCGCGCCGAGCGCGGTCGCGGCCAGTGGGGCGCCGGTGACCCCGATGATGGTCCGGGTGTGCAGCGGCCGAGGTGTGGTGACGAGGTCGGCCCGCATCGCCGCGACCGGCGGAACCTTCGCGGCCCGCCTCGCCGGGAGGTAGGCGGCCACCAGCGTGATCACGACGCCGATGACGTAGGACCAGGCCACGGTGCCCGCGGTGAGGCTCAGCGCGCCGTCGATCGTGAGCCCGAACTGCCCGAACATGGCCTTGAGCCCGTAGGCGAGCGCGAACCCGCCCGCGAGGCCGATCGTCGACCCGAGCAGGCCGAGCACGCCGGCCTCGAGCAGGACCGAGCGGGTGACCTGGCGGCGGCTGGCGCCGAGGGCTCGCAGGAGTGCCAGCTCACGGGTGCGTTGTGCGACCAGCATCGAGAACGTGTTCAGGATCAGGAAGCTCCCGACGAACAGGGCGACGCCGGCGAACACGAGCAGGAACGTGTTGATGAAGGCGAGGCTGTCCTCGAGGGAGGCGGCCTGGTCGGCGGCCTTCTGCTCCTTGGTGGTGACCTGGTAGCGGGACCCAAGCTCGCTGGCGAGGCGACTGGCCAACTGTGCGTGGGTGGTGCCGTCCTCGGCCGCGACGCCGACCTCGGTGAACCGGCCGGGGGCGAGCAGGAGTCGCTGCGCGGTGGCGGTCTCGAACGCGGTCATCGACGCGCCGGCCAGGCCCCCGTCCTGCCCGAACCGGAAGGTGCCGACCAGGGTCGCTTGGAGGCGCGGGCCGGTAGTGAGGACGGTGACCTTGTCGCCGACGTGGTAGCCGAGGTCGGCCGTGGTGGCGCTGTCGATCGCGACCTCGTCGGTCCCGGTGGGGGCGCGGCCCTCGATGAGGGTCGCGGAGTTCAGTTTCGGGTCGGTGGTCCAGCTGATCCCGATGCCGGGGGCGCCGCCGGTGTCGGCGACGTGGCCGTCACGGTCGAGGACGTAGACGCCGTCGGCCTGGACGTAGCCAGCGGCCGCGGCGACGCCGTCGGCGGCCCTGACCTTCTCCACCATGGACGCGGGCAGCGAGGACGAGGCGGAGTTCATGTCCATGCCGCCCATGCCGGTGTCGAACGCCGCCTTCGGCTCGACGCTGACGTCAGCGGCGGCGTCCTTGAACAGGTCGGTGAACGTCTTGTTCAGCGCGTCGGTGAAGGTCAAAGTGCCGGAGACGAACGCGACGCCGAGGACGACGGCGAGCGCGCTCATCGTCAGCCGCGCCTTGTGCGCAAGCAGGTTGCGGATCGCGGTGCGCAGCATCACGCGCCTCCGTTCCGGCCGGTCCGGTCGGTCCGGTCGGTGCCGTCGAAGGCCTTCATCCGCTCCAGCACCCGGTCCGCGGTGGGGTTGTCGATCTCGTCGACGATGCGGCCGTCGGCGAGGAACACGACGCGGTCGGCGTAGGAGGCGGCGACCGGGTCGTGGGTGACCATCACGATGGTCTGGCCCAGCGTGCGGGCCGAGGACTGGAGGAACGCGAGGATCTCGGCACCGGTGCGGGAGTCGAGGTTGCCGGTGGGCTCGTCGGCGAACACGATGTCGGGGCGGCTGGCTAGGGCCCGGGCGCACGCGACCCGCTGCTGCTGACCACCGGAAAGCTCGGCGGGCCGGTGGGAGAGCCGAGGCCGCAGACCAACGGTGTCGATGACCTGGTCCACCCACGCCGGGTCGGGCTTGCGGCCGGCGATGTCCATGGGCAGGGTGATGTTCTCCAGGGCCGAGAGCGTCGGGACCAGGTTGAACGCCTGGAAGATGAACCCGATCCGGTCCCGGCGGAGGTTGGTCAGACCCTTGTCGTTCAGACCGCTGAGCTCGACCTCCCCGACCCAGGCCTGGCCCGAGGTGGGGGCGTCGAGGCCCGCCATGACGTGCATCAACGTCGACTTCCCGGACCCCGAGGGGCCCATGATGGCGGTGAGGCGGCCGGGGTGGAACTCCACCGAGACACCGTCGAGGGCGACGACGCGGGCCTCGCCGGTTCCGTAGACCTTTGTCAGAGCCTCACTGCGGGCGGCGGGGCGTTCGAAGTCCGCGGCCTGCTGGGCCCGGTGGCCGGGGTGGCCGGTCTGGTGCTGCTGGATTGTGGACACGATGTGCTCCTGGTGCTGGTGCTGGTGCTGGTGCTGGTGCTGGTGGCGGTGGTGGATGTGTGCGGTGAAGTGGCGTCCTGTGACGCGTCGGGTCGGGCTGTGGCTCGGGTTGTCAGCTGGCGTTGGCGGTGATGACATCGGGAGCGGCGTCGTGGTGGCCCGCGACGTGGACGACGAAGGGGGCGGTGATGACGGTGCCGTCGCCGAGCCGGAACTGGGCCCAAAGGCGGTAGGCGCCGGGTCGGTCGAAGTTGACGTGCAGGTTCAGCTCCGGCCCGAACGTGGTGCCCGGCAGGGCGAACACCGGGCGCCCCTGCTTGTCGACGGTCTCGGCGTGCCGGTGCGCGAAGGCCGATCCGTCGGCGCGCATCACGGCGACGTGGCCAGCTGCGCCGAGGTAAGGCTGGAGGTCGGAGACCGGTCGGCCCGCGCGGTCGGTGAACCGCAGGGTGAAGTCGCTGGTCTGCCCGAGGTGCGCGTGCCCGGCGAGGGTGACGCGAACACCGTCCGATGTGGCACTTCGGAGGTCTCCGGCCGGCATGCTCACCGGTGTCGGGGTGCGGCCGGCGACGGTGACTCGGTGGGTGTCGAGGACGTCGACCATCTGCCCCTGGCGGCGGAACTCGGTGTGCAGCGTGTACGAGCCGGCCGTGGGGAAGGTCGCCTGGACGGTGTAGGTGCCCCGGGTGCCGGTGGGCTCGGGGTGGATGTGGGCGAAGGTGCCGAGGTCGTCGCGGGTGATGATCATGTGCATCCACACCTGGTGGGTACGGACGAGGTCATCGACGAGGTCGCCGGTGTTGGCGTCGTGGACGGTGACCTTCAGTGTGGTCGGCTGACCTGGCGTCAGGGTGTGGTCGGCGGCGATGCTGACGTCCAGGTCGGCGTCGTGGGTGCTGATCGGCGGGGTGTCGGTCTCCTCCATCGTGCTCATGGTCGGGCGCATCGGCATGCCCATGCCTTCGGACCACGCGAGGGTGCCGTTCATGCCGCGCTCGGCCTGGTCGGTGCGCGACAGCCAGGTGAACCCGGCACCGAGGGCGACGGCGACGACGGCGATCGCGGCCAGGTAGGACCAGCGACCGACGCGGGCGGTCACGGTGTGGGTGTCGGCGCCGGGCCGGAACCGGCGCAGCCGCAGGGCGTTGGTGACGACGCTGACCGAGCTCATCGCCATCGCGGCGCTGGCCAGGACCGGGTCGAGCAGGAGGTGGTCCCAGAAGTACAGGGCGCCGGCGGCGACCGGGATGAGTAGCACGTTGTAGGCGAATGCCCAGGCGAGCCCCTGCTTGATGGTGAGGACGGTTTCGCGGGACAGCGCGATGGCGTTGACGAGGCCGTTGAGGTCGCCGCCGACGAGGGTGATGTCGGAGGCGGCGATGGCGACGTCGGTGCCGGTGCCGATGGCGACCCCGAGGTCGGCCCGGGCCAGGGCGGGAGCGTCGTTGATGCCGTCGCCGGCGACCGCGACGACGTGGCCAGCCGCTTGCAGCGCGGCGACCCGGTCGGCCTTCTCGCTGGGGAGGACCTCTGCGAGGACGTGGTCGATCCCGACCTCCGCGGCGACCGCGCGTGCGGTCGCGACGTTGTCGCCGGTCAGCATCCACACATCCAGCCCGAGGGCCTTGAGCGCGGCGACGGCCTCGGGTGAGGTCGGCTTGACGGGGTCGGCGACCTCGATCAGGCCGGCAGCGGTGCCGTCGACGGCGACGTACATCGGGGTGCGGGCCTGGTGGGCGGAGCGGTCGGCGCCGGTGACCAGCGTGGTGACGTCGACGCTGTGACGCTGCATCAGGGCGTGGTTGCCGACCAGCACCTGGCGTCCGTCGGCGTGCGCGGTGATCCCGTGCCCCGGCACCGCCTCGAACCCGGTCGCGGCCGGGAGCCTCAGCTGGCGATCACGGGCGGCGGCGACGATCGCCTCGCCGACGGGGTGCTCGCTGCCGAGCTCGGCGGCGGCGACGAGGGCGAGCAGCTCGTTCTCGGTCCATCCGTCGGTGACGGTGAGACCGACGACTTGGGGGCGGCCCGCGGTGATGGTGCCGGTCTTGTCGAGCGCGACGGCGGTGATCCGGCGGGCGGTCTCCAGCGCCTGACCGTCGCCGATGAGGATGCCGAGCTCGGCGGCCTTGCCGGTGCCGACCATGACGGCGGTCGGGGTCGCCAGCCCGAGCGCGCAGGGGCAGGCGATGATCAGCACGGCGATCGCGGTGCCGACCGCGTTGACCAGCGCGTCCTGCTCGAGGCCCAGGAACAGCCAGGCGGTGAAAGTGAGCGCCGCGGCGACGAGCACGGCGGGGACGAACCAGGCCGAGACGCGGTCGGCGAGCCGTTGCATCGGAGCCTGAGCGCCTTGGGCCTCCTCGACGAGGCGGATGATCTGGGCGAGGGTGCTGTCCTCGCCGACGGCGGTGACCTGGACCAGCAGGGTCCCGGTCCGGTTGAGGGTGGCGCCGATGACCTCGTCGCCGGCGTTCTTGATGACGGGGGCGCTTTCGCCGGTCAGCATGGACTCGTCGACGGACGAGGAGCCGTCGGTCACGACCCCGTCGACCGGGACCTTCTCGCCGGGGCGGACTCGGACGATGTCGCCTGTAACGACCTGCTCGACCGGGACGTCGACCTCGACGGTGCCGCGGACGACGCGGGCGGTGGTGGGTGCGAGCCCGACGAGGGCCTTGATGGAGCCGGCGGTGCGCTTCTTGGCCTTCAGCTCCAGCCAGCGACCCATCAACACGAGGGCGATGACGACCAGGGCGGTCTCGAAGTACAGGTGAAGCGGGAGGCCCCAGGCTTGGGCCTGGCCGGGCCAGAGGGTGACGAAGGCGCTGTAGCCGTAGGCGACGCCGGTGCCGAGCGCGACCAGGGTGTCCATGGTGGTGGCCCGGTTGCGGGCCGCGGTCCACGCGTGGCGGTAGATGTCGGCGCCGGCCCAGACCTGCACGGCGGTGGCGATCACCAAGATGAGCGGCATCAGCCAGTCCATGGTGTCCAGGTGCAGCGGCAGGTACATGACGCCCATCAGCGACAGGCCGGCGGCGAGTGCGACACGCCAGCGGCGTGCCAGGCGGGTGATCTCGCGGTCACGCCGCGCGTCCAGGTCGTCAGTGGGTGCGTTCTCGGTGCCGGTGGTTTCGCTGGGACCGGTGGAGTCCGGGGTCCGGGTCGGCTTGGGGGTGGCGGTGTAGCCGACCCGGTCCACGGCGGCGGTCAGGTCGGTGACCGGGACCAGGGACGGGTCGTGGGTGACGGTGGCCGTCTCGGTGGCCAGGTTGACCGAGGCCGCGACCACACCCTCGACGCGGTTCAGCGCCTTGGTGACCCGCCCGACGCACGAGGCGCAGGTCATGCCCTCGATGGTCAGGCTGGTCTCGACCTCGCTGCTGGCGGCGGTCGTCGTGGGGGCGGTGGTTCCGGTCGGGGTGGTGGTCGCGGTCATCTCGGTGTCTCCTCGGTGCGGTGCTGCGGTGGGAGGTGGTGCTGCGGGGTGCTGCGGGGGTGGCCGCGGGGTCAGGAGGCCACCTCGTAGCCGGCCTCGTCGATCGCGGCGGCCATGGCGTCGTCGTCGATCGGGTGCGTGCTGGTGACGACGACGTCGCCGGTGGGCAGGTCGACGGCCACGTCGGTGACGCCGGCGATGGCGCCAACCTCGCGCTCGACGGCGGCGACACAGTGGCCGCAGGTCATGCCGACGACGCGGTAGCTGCGGCTCGTGGTCGCGGTGCCGGCCGGGTTGCTGGTGGTGGACATCTGCTTCTCCTTCGATGTGAGTGGTGCTGTGGGGGGTGTTGCTGGGTGGCGTTGCTGGGTGGTCCCAGCGTCGGTGCCGGGTGGTGCGGTCGGCACCGGGAAAATCGCCGGGATCAGTGCCCGTGCCCGTGACCTTGACCTTGACCTTGGCTGGCGGCAGCGGCGTTCGGGTCATGGGCGGGCAGCAGGCCGGTGGGGAGGAGGAGCGCGACGAGCCCGATCGCGACGGCGAGGTAGGCGTCGTGGGTGCCGTTGATGATGCCGGCGCGGGTGGTGAGGTCACCGGCAACGGCGGTGAGGGCGGCGACACCGAGGGCGGCGCCGATCTCGTGACCGGTCATCATCAGACCCGACGCCATGCCGGACTGCTCGTGCGGCACGTCGCTCATCGCGGCGACTGAGACCGCGACAAACATGGGGCCGACACCGAGACCGAGGAGCGCGAAGCCGGGCAGCACGTCGGTGAGGTAGCTGGGGTCGGTGTCGATCGAGGCGAGCACCAGGGCACCAGCCGCCGAGATCACGAGACCGGCAGCGATGAGCTTCTTCGCGCCGACGTGCGGGAGGACCTTGGACGCTGCGGCGGCGCTGACGGTGATGAACGCGGCCAGCGGCAGGAACCCCAGGCCGGCGACGAGCGCGGAGGCGCCGAGGACCTGCTGGAGGTACAGCGAGCTCAGGAAGATGACACCGACCACGGCGCCGGTGACGCCGGCCATGACGACCGAGGCCGAGACCAGGGAGCGGATCCGCCACGTGGCGGGCGGGACGATCGGGTCGGCGACCTTGCGCTCGTTGACGGCGAACCCGGCGAGCAGCACTGCGGCGGCCGCAGCGGCGGCCAGGGTGCGGGATGCGGTCCAGCCGTGGCTGGTGGTGGACTCGACGGCGTAGACGAGGGCGAGGAGCCCGGTGACCAGGGTCAGCGCGCCGGACATGTCAAGGCGACGTGCTCCGCCGGTGCCGGCCATGGCGGGGACCTTGCGCAGGACGCCGGTCAGGACGGCGGCGCCGATGGGCACGTTGATGAAGAAGACGGCGCGCCAGTCGAAGACGGTGGTCAGGATGCCGCCGAAGAGCACGCCTGCGGCGATGCCCATGCTGGCGACGGTGCCCCACAGGCCCAACGCGGTGGCCCGCTGACGGCCGGCGTACGTCGTCATGACGATCGACATCGCGGCCGGGGTGAGCATGGCGGCGCCGGCGCCCTGCGCGCCGCGGGACACGATCAGCATCAGTGGTGAGGCGGCGAGCCCGGAGGCCAGCGAGCCGAGGGTGAAGACCGCGAGTCCGGTGAGGAACATGCGGCGCCGGTCGAACAGGTCGGCCATCCGTCCGCCGAGCAGCAGGAACCCGCCGCTGAGCAGCACGTAGGCGCTGACCGCCCACTGGTAGTCGCCCGAGGTCAGCTGCAGGTCGGTGGCGATGCTCGGTAGGGCGACGTTCACGACGCTGACGTCGAGGACGACCATCACCTGCGCGGCGAGCATCAGGGCCAGCACGGTCCATGGCCGGCGCGAGGCGTCGGTCTCCTGACCGAAGGCGCCCGCGACGTGGCCGTGGGCGTGGGCGTGGGCTGCGGGTGGGTGGTGAAGCTCGGTGGGTTCCGGGACCTTCGTGGACATCGTCTTCTCCCTGACACGGATGGGGCCGGCTCGGTGGTGCCGGCGGCGTCTCTGAGCGTTGTCGCTGGAGGTGCCTGCTCGCGCTGGCGAAATCGCCGGGATCCGCGTGGGACCCGCTCGAGCCGGCTTCACGGATGGCGCCGGGGCTGCGTCTCTGTGGCGGCGCAGAGCACTGCACCAGCCGATCGGCCAGGCGTTCGCGGATCTAGCCCGTGGCAGAGGAGGCCGCTTCGGCCCGCGGCCGGCACGGGAGAGTCGAGCGCCCGGCCGGACGACTCGGCCGAACCGGCGATTCAGCCGGTGTGAACCGCCCGGCCTCGTCCATAGCGTCGTCCGCATCGGATCGCACCCGGACCGGGTGAGGGCTCCTCGATAGCCACCATCGACCGCACGGCGACAGTGAGGACACCACCGTGAGCACGCACATCAACCACCACGCCGAGGCACCCACGGCGCCGTTCCGCCGGGGCCGTTTCGACGTGCTCGTCATCGGCGCTGGCCAGGCCGGTCTCGCCGTCGGCTACCACCTGCAGCGCGCCGGTCTCCGGTTCCTCATCGTCGACGCTGCCGCCGAGCTCGGCGCCACCTGGCGCAACCGGTGGGACTCGCTGCGGCTGTTCACGCCCGCGCAGTACGACGGGCTGCCTGGCATGGCGTTCCCCGCGCGGGCGAACACCTATCCGACCCGCCTCGAGGTCGCCGACTACCTCAAGACGTACGCCGCCCGGTTCGACCTCCCGGTGCTGCTCTCGACCGCCGTGACCCGGCTCGAGCGCGACCCCGGCGGTGATGGCGGGTTCGTGGCGCACACCAGCCAGGGGCGGCTGCACGCCCGCCAGGTCGTGGTGGCCACCGGGCCGTTTCAGACCCCGGTGATCCCGGTGGTAGGAGGCGATATAGGCCCGGGTGTGAGGCAGCTGCACAGCGCCGACTACCGCAATCCGTCCCAGATCCGCCCCGGCCGGGTCGTGGTCGTCGGCGGCGGGAATTCCGGGCGCCAGATCGCGCTCGAACTCGCAAGCAGCCGCGTCGGCGATCATGGGGTGACGCTCGCGGTCGGGACCGAGGAGCCCGAGCTTCCGCAGCGGATCCTCGGCCGCGACCTGTTCTGGTGGCTGACCAAGACCCGGCTGCTAGCCAAGCCCGCCGACTCGCGTCTCGCGCGCCGGATGCGGGCCCGTGGCGACCTGGTCATCGGTAGCCCGATGCAGCAGCTGCGGGCCGCCGGTGTCGACGTCCGCCCCCGGCTGCTCGCCGCGGCCGGTGACACGGTGACGTTCGCTGACCGGACCGAGACCCGGCCCACGACGGTGATCTGGGCGACCGGGTTCCGCTCGGACTACTCCTGGATCGACATCGACGGCGTCGTCACCGACGGCGGCGTTCGGCACGAGCGCGGGATCAGCCCGGTACCGGGCCTGTCGTTCATCGGGCTGCCGTGGCAGCACACTCGCGGCTCAGCGCTGCTCGGCTTCGTCAAGGACGACGCCGTGTGGCTCGCTGACCGGATCACGGCGCGGGCTGACAGCCCAGCCGCTGCGCAGCGCCTCTGACCGGTACCGCGGCGCCACCCACCCCAGTGCGGCACCCGGCGCTGGACGCGAGCCGCGCGGGCCCCCGGCACGAGTGATCCGACACCGAGGCGCAACCTCATCTGCCCACCGGCCGACCCGGCGATGCCGGGCACCCGGTGATCCCGGCGATCTCGCCGGTGCGACCCAGGCCCACTGCACGAAACGGTGAAGGCACCACATACCCCGCCCATGACCAGGTGAGATCCATGACCCGCACCGCCACCATCACCCCGACCACCGCCCCCGCTGCCACGCCGGCCACGCCGCCCACTGCCGAGCCGATCACGACCACCGGGAGCCGGCGCCGAGCCCTGGGGCTCGGGCTGCTCATCTCCGCGCAGTTCGTCGTCATGCTCGACACCTCGATCGTGAACGTCGCCCTGCCCTCAATCCAGGCCGACATGGCGCTGAGCCCCACCGGTCTCAGCTGGATTGTGAACGCCTATGTGCTTACCTTCGGTGGCCTGCTGCTCCTGTTCGGCCGGGTCGCGGACCTCCTGGGTCGACGTCGCATGTTCATCGCAGGCTCCGCGGCGTTCACCATCGGGACCTTGGTGGCCGCCACCGCGGCCAACGAGTGGATGCTCGTCGCTGGACGCGTTATCCAGGGCGCCGGTGCCGCTGCGCTGAGCCCCGCGGCGATGTCGCTGCTCATGCTGAACTTCCCCGGCGCTCAGCGCGCCCGCGCGATGAGCCTATGGGGTGCTGCCTCGGCCGTCGGCGGTGCCACCGGCGTCCTGGCTGGCGGCCTGCTCACCGGCACGTTCGGATGGTCCTCGGTGTTCCTCGTGACCGTCCCCGCCTCCGTCACCGCCGTCGCGCTGGCCCGCCGCGTCCTCGACGACACCCCCCGCGGTGCCCGGCGCCGGTTCGACGTCGCCGGCTCGGTCACCATCACCGCCGCCGTCATCGCCCTGGTCCACGGCGGCCTCGGCGCCGCCGGCCACGGCCTGACCGCACGGAGTGTCCTCATCGCTTTCGCGGCCGCCGCGGCGCTGCTGGTCGCGTTTGTCGCCATCGAGCGTCGTGCTGCCGACCCGCTGGTGCCGCTGGGGCTGTTCGGCTCGCCGGTTCTCTCGACCGGTGTCGCGCTCGCCGTCCTGGGTGGCGCAGCTCGTGCCTCGACGTTCGTGCTCATCGCCCTGTACCTGCAGAAGGCGCTGACGATGTCGCCGGAGCACGCTGGCCTCGCGATGGTGCCCACGTCGGTGGCCGGGTTCGTCGTCAACCTGACCGTGTTGCCGCGGGTCCTCAAGGCGATCGGTCCGCGCCGCAGCCTGGTCGTCGGCCTTGCCGTCCTGGCGGCCGGTCACCTGTGGATCGCCTACGGCCCCCCCGGTTGCGGCTACCCAGCGGCTGTCCTGCCCGGCCTGCTCTTGGTCGCTACCGGGGTCGCGCTGTCCTTCACACCAACCACCATGGTGATCGCCTCTGCGGCACCCGAGACCCACACCGGGCTGGCCTCGGGGCTCGCCAGCTCCGCCACGCAGGTCGGTGCGGCGCTCGGCACCGCGGCCTTCACCGCCATCGCGCTCACCTCCGGAAGCGGGTTCACTGCCGCATTCACCGCCGCCGCTGTCGTCTCGATCGCCACCGCCGGCCTGGCCGCGACCATCGTGCGCCGCTGACGCGAACAACGCACCCAACGACCCGGGCACCGAAGACCCAGCACCTGGGACTCAGGGCCGCCGGAGACCCGGCAGACGCCGGTCGGCCCTGCCGGCCCTGACGGCCCTGCCGTTACCTCCATCTGCACCCCTTCCTGGCTACTGCTGGGGGAGCATCCCTGATCTATCTCAACGTGATCGACGTTCCATGTAAGCGCGGGACATGTCCCAACATGACGAGAACTCGACGCAAGAGCGACAAGGAAACCGCAGGTCAGAACTAAACTCCTGACCCCCCAGAGGCCCGGGTAGGGAACGCACCGCGGTGCCGAGTGGCACAGGGACGTTCCGTACGCGGGACGAGCCTAGGCCACGCCCCCGGTCCGCCTCCCGTGCAGGCGAGCCGCCGATGGGGCCGAGTGGCCGTGGACAGGCTCTGGCGGCGGGTTCATCGTGGAGACATGCGAGCACAGGCGGGCGACCACGTCGTCGTCGAGAGCAGGAGCGACCACCAGCACCGCAAGCAGGGGGAGGTGATCGAGGTCCGCGGTGAGGACGGTGCGCCGCCGTACGTCGTGCGGTGGGAGGACGGTCACGAGGGCCTGACCTACCCCGGCCCGGACGCCCACATCGTCCCCGCCCCGCGGGAGTCCTGACAGGGGCACGCGGCTAGGTCGCGTCACGGGCCCACTCCTCGCGCAGGCGGGTGAGCTCGGCGCGCAGGTCGGGGTCCGCCATCACCAGGGCCACCGTCTGGCAGTCCTGGGGCCCGGTCGCGCCGGGGACGCAGAGCGTGCAGGCCTCGCCGAACCGCAGCGGGCACCTCGGGTCGGGTCGCCCCATGCCGGCCACCTCCTCGCTCGCCCTCCAGGAGAACACCGTTCGGCCGCGGTCCCATCCCCCTGGGGCGACCTGGTCCGGGAAGGGGCCCGGCTGCGCGCGTCCGGCGGGACCTCCGACCGGTGCCACCCGGCGTGGCTCACTCGTATGGTCCAGATGTGCAGCCGCCCGGGGACGCGGCCTCGAGCAGGGGGGGCCTGGATCCCGCGAGGAGCGCCCAGGCGTTCCTGGCGGCTGCGCGGTGCCACCCCGCGGCCCTGCTCGTGGAGGGGCAGGCGGGGATCGGCAAGACCACACTGGGTGAGCAGGTCGTCGAGGACGCCCGGCGCCTCGGCTTCCGGGTCATGGGCACCCGGGTCGCCCAGCCGCAGACTGCGCTGTCCTACTCCGCGCTCGACGATCTCCTGCGAGGCGTGGGCGACGAGGAGCTCGACCACCTGCCACCCCCGCAGCGCGAGGCGCTCGACGCGGCCCTGCTCCGTCGTACGGCGGGGGAGGCGATGCAGGACCCGCGGGCGATCTCGCTCGCCGCGCTGTCGGTGGTCCACCGGCTGGCGCGGGCCGGCCCGGTGCTGGTAGCGATCGACGACCTCCAGTGGCTCGACGCGTCGTCGGCCCGCGTCGTCGGGTTCGTCCTGCAGCGACTCGACGAGCAGCCGGTCGGCGTGCTGGCCACGCGCCGCACGGGCGAGCCCGGCGACCTGCCCCTCGACCTGGAGCGCGCGATGGGCTCCCGCCGGGTCTCGCGGGTCGAGCTCGGGCCGATGGGCCGCGAGCCGTTCGGCCGGCTCCTGCGCGAGCGGGTCGGGCCCGACCTGCCGCACTCCGTGGTGAGCCGGCTGCACCGGATCGCCGAGGGCAACCCGTTCTACGGGCTGCAGCTCGCGCGGGAGGTCGTACGCCGGGGCGTGCCCGACCCGGGCGCGCCGCTCCCCCTCGACCCGGACACCTCGGCCCTCCTCCACAACCGGTTCACCGTGCTCCCCGACGACGTGCGAGCCGTGCTGCTCGTGCTCGGCCTCGGCTCGCGGGTCACCGTGGACCTGCTGGCCGCGGCGCAGCCGGACGTCGACGTGGAGGCCGCGCTGTCGCGGGCCGAGGACGAGGGGCTCGTGGTCGTGCAGGGCGGGCGGGTCCGCTTCGCCCACGCGATCTTCGCCTCGGCGCTGAGCGGTGCGGCGACGCCGACGGCACTCCGGGCGGCTCACCTGCGGCTGGCGACGGTCCTCGACAACGAGGAGGAGAAGGGCCGGCACCTCGCGCTCTCGGCGACCCGACCCGACGAGACGACCGCCCGGGCTCTCGCCCGGGCTCACCGGGCGGCGCGGCGCCGGGGTGCGGCGGCGGCCGCGGCGGAGCTCGCCCAGCTGGCGGTCCGTCACACGCCGGCCGACCTCGTCGAGGAGCGGCGCAGCCGCTCGGTGGTCGCCGGGATGCTCACCTTCGAGGCGGGGGACGCCAACCGGGCCCTGGTGCTGCTGCGCGAGGCCCTCGACTCGATGGCGCCGGGGCCGTCGCGGGCGGAGGTCATGGTCACCCTCTGCGAGATCTGCTGGCAGGACACGCTCGAGATCGAGGCCCTGGCGTGCGAGGCGCTCGACCAGCCCGGGGTCGAGGACGGGCCTGCAGCGTCGGCGCACCTCATGCTGGCGTGGGTCTGGGTCTACCGAGGCGACCTCCAGCGAGCCGACGACGAGGTGTCGGCGGCTCGGTCCCTGGTCACGGCCGACGACGACGTGGGGCTCCGGAGCGACGCGCTCACCATCGGGGCGCTGGTCGACTTCCTGTCCGGCAGGCCCTTCCTGGACACCCTGGAGGAGGCGGTCGCGCTCGAGGACCTCGGCGACCCGGCCGGTCCGGCCGACAGCACGACGGTCTACTCCGGCGCGCGCGTCACGCGTGGTCTGGCGCTGCTCTGGGCCGGTGACCTGGCCGGTGCCCGCAGCCGGCTCGAGGAGGAGCTCGACCGCTTCGAGGCCCTGGGGCGCTACGTCGCCCGTGACGAGGTGCTCTGCTACCTCGCGCACCTCGAGTGCCGCACCGGCAGGTGGGACGCCGCTCGTCGGCGCGTCGAGGAGTGCCTCGACATCGGGGAGGAGTCGGGTCACCTGCGGGGGAGGGGCCAGAACATCGTGCCGCGCGCCTGGGTCAACGCTGTGCAGGGCGACCTGGCTGCTGCCCGCCGGGACGCCCTGGAGGGTCTCGAGCTGTCCGTCGGCTTCCAGGACCACCTCGCCGCCGCCGGGTGCCACGGCGTGCTCGGGTTCGCCGAGCTGTCCGACGGCAGACCGGGGGAGGCGGTCCCGCACCTCCTGGCCGTCTGCGACTTCCTGCGGGACTCGGGCACCACCGAGCCCGGCCAGGTCCCCTTCGTGGCCGACGCCCTCGAGGCGCTCGTCGCGGTCGGGCGGCTCGACGAGGCAGAGGCCATCGCCGCCGACGACCGTCTGGTGGGGAGGTCGGCGTGCCACCCGGCGACCGCCGCGCAGGCGGTGCGGGGCGTGGCCGCCGTACGCGCGGCGAGCGGCGACCTCTCCGGCGCGGCCGACGCCCTCGGCCGGGTGCTCGCCGAGGGGCACCTGGAGGCCCTGCCGTTCGAGCGGGCGCGCACGCTCCTCGTCGCCGGCGAGGTCGAGCGGCGAGCGAGGCGGCGACCCGAGGCCCGGCGGCTCCTGCAGGAGGCCCACGACGAGCTCGCGCGCCTGGGCGCGACCGCCTGGGCAGCGCGCGCCGAGGACGAGCTGCGCCGGGTCGACGGGGCGGCCGGCGGCCTCGGGGCGGTCGGCCCGCAGGGTGGTCGACTCTCGGCGACCGAGGCCCAGGTGGCGGCCCTCGTGGCCGAGGGGCTGACCAACCGCGAGGTCGCGGACCGTCTCTTCCTGTCGGTGAAGACCGTCGAGGCCAACCTGTCGCGGATCTACCGCAAGCTGGCGCTGCGCTCGCGCGCCGACCTGGTACGACGGCTGGTCGCCGAGGCGGGGACCTCCGGACCCTAGGGTCCCGGCCCGCCCGGCGAGGGTTTCCTCCGATGCCGGTCGGTCCCTCGCGGGCCGACGCTGGTCAGGAGCCGTGACCCGCCGGTCCGGCCGGACCCAGGAGCACACCATGCACTTCGCCCCGACCATGACGCCCACGTTCTCCCACCACCACGCGCGCACCGTCGAGCGCCCGGCCGCCAAGCTGCGTCCGCGGAGCGCCGCCCGGGCCTCCGCCGCGTGGCACAACTGGTGGGCGATGTCGGTGGTCGACCCGCCCTCGGTCACCGCGCGGCAGACCCGGACCATCGGCACGCGGGGCCGGATGCCAGGCGTCTGAGCCCCACGCCCCTGCGGTTCCGCGCCTCGCCGCGCCGCCCGCTAGCGTCTGGGGTGTGGCGACGGAGGTGCGGCTGAGGGACGGCTCCCTCGCCGTTACCTGGGCGCTGCTGCCGCAGGACCGCGACGAGCTCGCCCGGGGCTACGACGCCCTCGGTGACGAGTCGAAGTTCGAGCGCTTCCTGACCGGCGTCCCCCACCTCACCGCGGCGATGCTGCACCGGCTGGTCGACGAGGTGGACGGCGACCACCACGTCGCACTGGTGATCTTCGTCGTCGAGGGCGGGCAGGGGACCCCCGCCGGGGTCGGTCACCTGATCCGCTACCCCGACGACCCCGCCGCGGCCGACGTCGCGGTCACGGTCGCCGAGGCGTTCCGCGGTCGCGGGGTCGCCACCGCCCTCCTCGCCCGGCTCGTGGCGGAGCGGCCCGCCGGCGTCGAACGGCTGGTGACCACGGTGGTGGCGACCAACCACGCCTCGCTGGCGATGCTCAGACGGCTCGGTCCCACCACGGTCACCGACCGGGACGACCGGCTCGACGTCGTGGTGGAGCTGAAGGGGCTCGACCCTCAGACGTAGCGCTCGTCGGCGACGTGGTCGCCCAGCCGCAGGCCGTCCCGCTCGTCGTCCCAGGCCGCCGCGCTGACCCGCCAGCCGTCGGGGGTGCGGACCAGCTGCACCGACTTCATCCCGGCCCCCGCACCGGGCTCGCCGCGGAGGAACCCGTCCTTCTCGTAGCTGCCGAACCAGTGCGCGACGTCGCCGAAGACGTCCACCCGCCCCTGCACGGCGTGCTCGCTGAAGTCGACCAGCGTGCCGTCCGAGAGCAGGGCCCGCCGCGGCTCGAGGAACGACGTGACGTCGTACACCGCCGGCGGCAGGCCGCACGTGCGCACCACCACGGCCTGCGGCAGCAGGACCGCCCGCAGCGCGTCGATCCGGGCGTCCACGTCGCCGCCGGAGGTGAAGGCCGCGAAGAAGGTGCGTACGACGGCCAGCACGTCCGCGACGTCGTCGGTCGCAGGAGGGCCGGCCCGCCACTCGACCTCGGTGATCCCGTAGACCAGCTGCGTCACCCAGGCGCCCTTGTGGAACGCGCTGTCGACGGTCCGCGCCTCGCGCCGGAACCCGAGCCGCTGCAGGAGGCGGGCCGAGTCGTGGTTCTCCTCGATGCAGACCGCGGTGACCCGGTGCAGGCCCAGCTCGTCGAACCCGACCCGGAGCAGCTCGCGCGCGGCCTCGGCGGCGTACCCCCGGCCCTGGTGCTCGCGCGCCAGCGCGAACCCGAGCTCGCCCTGCTGGTCACCGGCGTGCTTGAGGAGGACCTCGCCGATCACCGTCGCGGTCTCGCGCAGCTCGACGGCCAGCACCATCCACTGGCCCGGACCACGCCAGGACCCCTGCCCCAGCTTGGTCCTGAGCGTCTCCTCGGTCGCGGCGCGATCCCGCACGGGCCACGGCACGTAGCGCACCACGTCGGGGTCGCTGTGGAAGGCGAGCAGGTCGTCGAGGTCCTCGGGGCGGTGGGGACGCAGGTCGAGCCGGGCCGTCCGGAGCGGGAAGTCGGGCACGTCCCGCATGCTTGCACGAGGGCCCGCCCAGTTCGGGTGCCGGCGCCTGGCCCAGGAGCGGTGTCAGAGAGGCCGTTGTGCCCATGTGTCCGATGTGCCGACCCCGTATCCTCCTCAGTGGCCGTGGTCGCCGAGGGGGAGAGTCGCCGACCGACCGCTGCCCCGCACGCACCTTCTGGGCCCCGGGTCGCGTGTCCCCACACGGGAGGAGCCGCCCGCCATGTCTGCGTTCCGTCATCGGGTCGCGCTGGGCCTCGCCACGCTCGTCGCCTCCGCCGTGGGGTCGGCCGTGCCGGCGTACGTCGTCACGACCGCCGAGCCCACCCCGACCACCGACGCGAGCCCGGCTGCTGCGGCGAGCCGGCCTGCCGCGCGGGCGGCCCTGGTCGCCGCCCGGAGGCTGTTCGCGCGTCCCGGGCCGACGACCTATCGGGCCCGGGCCGTGCCCTCGGCCGGCGCCCGGGAGGCGACGCTCGCCCTGCGCGACCTGCGCGTGGCCCTGCCCGGGCTGCGCGGGGACGACACGCGCGAGGCCGAGCGCCTCCTGGCCCGACCCACCGACGCGGGGGCTGCCGGCACCGAGGGCTTCCACTACGCCGGGCCGTCCCGGTCGAGCTGCTCGGCCCACCTCTGCGTGCACTGGGTCGACCGTGGCCAGGACGCCGTGCCGTCGACCGACGCCGACGGCGACCACGTGCCCGACTGGGTCGAGACCACCCAGCAGACGCTGGAGAAGGCGTGGCGCTCCTTCGCGGCGGCCGGCTACGAGGCGCCGCTGGGCGACGGGTCGCTGCCCTCCCACGGCCCCGACGACAAGGTCGACGTCTACCTCGCCGACGTGGCGTCCCTGGGCTTCTACGGCTACTGCCCGACCGACTCCCTGGCCGACGGCGCACGCAAGGCCGTCGGCTACTGCGTGTTCGACAACGACTACTCCTACGACGAGGTGAGCACCGAGCCGATCGTGGCCCTGCGCGCCACCGCGGCCCACGAGCTGTTCCACCTCGTGCAGTTCGCCTACGACGCCCGCGAGGACCCGTGGTTCATGGAGGGCACGGCCACGTGGATGGAGGACGAGGTCTTCGACGCGGCCAACGACAACTGGAACTACCTGTCCACCTCGACGCTCGCCCACCCCGGGGTGCCGGTCGACTTCGGTGACGACTACTACCCCTACGGCGCGTGGACCTGGTGGCGGTTCCTCTCCGAATATTTTGGCTCTGACAAGAAATCTGCTCCGCAGGTCATCCACCGCATCTGGGACGCCGCCGTCAGCCGCGACTCGCTGAGCGCCACCCGCTCGGTCATCGCGACGCTGGGGACCACCTTGCAGCGGACGTTCGCCGACTACTCCGCCCTGAGCCACGTCTCGCGGCGGTGGTACTTCGAGGGCGACGACGCGCCCTACCCCCAGGCGCCGATGGCTCGCCGGCTCGACCTGTCGCGCCGCCACCCGGGCACCGGCTCGATGCGCACGGTCCGCCTCAACCACCTGACCAGCGCCAACATCGCGCTGCACCGTTCCTCGACGTTGCCGGGCCGGCTGCTGCGCCTCTGGGTCGACGCACCGCTCCGGCGCACCGGCGCGGCGGCCGAGGTCACGCTGCACAAGCGCGACGGCACCCTCGGGTGGCGCACGGTCCGCCTCGACGCCGACGGTGACGGCGTCGTCACCGTGCCCTTCGCCCGCGGCCAGGTGGACCGCGTCGTGCTCACGCTGGTCAACGCGAGCACGCGGATGGACTGCCACCGCTCGACCACGCTGGCGTGCAGCGGGATGCCGCTCGACGACTGGCGCCCGTTCTCCTACCGGGCGCGCACGCTGCGCTGAGCCGGGGCTCACTCCTGGTCAGGGGACTCCACGTCGGACGCCTCGGGCGTCGCGTCGTCGGTCCCGGTGTCCTCCGGGGTCCTGGCGCCCTCCTCGGTCGCGTCCTCCGACTGGTCGCCGGCCGGGTCGGAGCCGTCGCCGGTGTCCTCCTGGCTCCCGTCGGTGGCGCCGGCGGTGCCGTCGTCCGTGCTGCCGTCGGTGCCGTCGCCGTCGGTGCCCTCGGTCGGGTCGTCGGTCTCGTCCGTCGACGTCGCGGGACCCTTGCCGGACCCGGCTGCAGAGCCGTGCGCACCGGACGGGCGGGTCGTGGCCGGCGTGCTGGTCGGGGCGGCGGGGTGAGGGACGGGGGCCGGTCCGCTGGACGCCTGGTCGTCGGCCATGGCAGGCCGGTCGTCGTGCCGCGGCTGGCTGTGCGGCCGGTCGTGCCGGACCGCGGGCCGGCCGTGCCTGGCGCCGACCTGCGCGGGCGCGGCCGGGGCCGCCTCGGCCGGGGGCTCGTCGGGGGTCGTGGTGGACGGCCGCTCCGCGGCAGGGGGTACGTCGTCCGGGCGCGGGTCGGGCGCACGGTCCAGCGGCGTCAGCACCGTGACGACCCTGTCGAACAGCTCCTGGGCCGCGGCCGGGAGCACCTCGGCCAGGCCGAGCCCGCCGACGGCCAGGAGCACCGCGGTCGTGCCGGCCACGAGCCGCAGGCGTGGACCCGGGGCCGTGGCCTGCGCCGGGAGGGGTGCCTCGAGCCCGAGGAACGCGGCGAGCTCGGGGGACGGGGCGGGGACACCGATGACGTGGGCGTCGCGGTAGGCCGCGACCGCGTCGCCCAACGGTCCGTCGAGGAGGTCGGTGTCGCTCATCTCAGCTCCTCTCCGCGGCGAGGTCGACCGGGCGGGCGGCGCCCACCCGTCGTCGCAGGTTGTCGAGCCCACGACGCTGGAGCTGCTTGACCGCGCCCGGGGTCTTGCCCAGCGCGGCCGCGATCTGGTCCACCGTGAGGTCGCCGAAGATGCGGAGCACCAGCACGTCCTTCTGGTCCGGCGGGAGCCCGTCGAGCAGGGTGCGCGCGTCCGACTCGCCCTGCCACGCGAGGGCCCGCTGCTCGGCACTGTCGTCGCAGCGGTCGTCGAGCTCGGCGGTCCACTCGACCTCGACCGGGCGACGGGAGCGGCGGCGCAGCTCGTCGACCACACGGCGCTGGGCGATCGTGAACAGCAGGGCGCGGAACTGGCCCGCGTCGCCCACGAAGTCGTCGAGCGCCTCGAAGCCCCCGAGGAACACCTCGCTGGTCGTCGACTCGGGGTCGTGGGCGCCCTTGGCGCGCAGGAAGCCGCACACCGCCGGCGACCAGGCCCGCCAGAGCTCGCCGAAGGCGGCCTGGCTGCCCGTGCGCGCCTCGCGGAGCGCGGCGTCGAGGCCGTGGTCCATGACAGTCATGGTCGCACCGGGGGTGGGGGACGGGGACATTTCGGACAGGTTCCTGGAAGGAGGGGTGCCACTCCCGGCCCCTGCGCCGGGGGGCCGGGAGCGGCGCAGGGGGTCAGTCGTCCTGGGTGTCGCCGGAGGTGTCGCCCTGGTCGTCGTCGTCCCGGTCCTCGTGGGTCGAGCCACAGCTGTCGTGCGAGCTGTCGTCCTCGTCCTCGTTGTCGACGCCGTCGTGGTCGCCGTCCTCGTTGCCGTCGAGCACGCCGTCGCCGTCGGTGTCGGCCACCAGGACCCGAGTGCCCTGGTCGTTCTCGTCCTCGTCGTCCACGCCGTCGCGGTCGCGGTCGTCGTCGTCGGCGAGGCACGACTCGGTCGCGTCGTCCTCGTCCTCGTTGTCGAGGCCGTCGTGGTCGGCGTCCTCGTCGCCGTCCTTCACCCCGTCGTCGTCGGTGTCGGCGTCGCGCGGGGCGGTCGAGGCCCGGCCGTCGTGGACCTCGTCGCCGTCGTCCATGCCGTCGTTGTCGGTGTCCTCGTCGGACGGGTTGAGGTGACGGCGGTACTCACCGAGGTTGCGCACGCCGTCGTGGTCCTTGTCGCCGCGCGCGTTGGCGACGTCGGGGTTGAGGTGGTGGGCCACCTCCCAGCGGTTGGGCATCCCGTCGCCGTCCCGGTCGGACAGCGAGGCTGACGCCGGGGCCGCCAGGGCGGCGTACGCGACGAACAGGACGGGGGTGGTGGCCAGGGCGGCGAGGCGGCGACGGGGCGTGTGCCTCGGGGTCTTCGGGGTCATGCGGTCCTCCCGGTGGTGGTGCGATCGACGGATCGACGGGTCTCCCAACCCGTCGGGGTGTCCATCGCACCGAGTCGGCGCAGGGGTACGCCTCGGAAGGCAAAGACTCCGGACGTACGACGACGCCGGCCCCCTGCGGGAGCCGGCGTCGTGCGAGGTGTGCGGGACGTCAGGAGATGTGACGCTCCTCGACGGTCCTGGTGCGGTTGGCGTTGCGGGTGGCGATCATGCCGAGGACGATGCCGGCGATGCCTGCGAGGAGCAGGATCAGACCGAGGGTGTTGTCCTCGATCCCGGGGATGTTGACGTCGACGGCGAACATGAGGACGAGGCCGACCACAGCGAGGAAGATGCCTACTCCGATACCCATGGGGGGTCTCCATTCTTAGGGGCGTCCCCTCCGTGGAAGGGACGGCCACCGTCGTGTGGTGGCACAGGACAGATACCCGTGCACTCTCCACAGAAAACGTGTGACGTCGGTCGCGACGCCTCCGGTCAGCCGATGACGACGCTGCTGCCGCACCCGTCGAGCCTGCGCGGACCGGACGGGATGCCCTTGACCGTGACCGGTGCGCCGGCCTTGTCGCGCAGCTGGAGCTCGACCTTGAGCACGTCGTTGGCCAGGGCCGGGCCCATCCAGCTCTGCAGGTGGATGAAGCGGCCGTGGCGGGCCGAGGTGAACCACGGACCGGGCACGCCGTTCTTGGTGTAGCGCACGCGAGCCGAGCGCACCGGGTCCTGCACCTTGAGCCAGGTGGTCATCCGGAACGACCTGAGGGTCGTGCCGTCGCACGACCAGCGGCGCTGGCCGTTGGTGAAGAACACCGCCGGCCGGGAGGCGGTCGAGGTGGGCAGCGGGAGGATCGCCGGGCGGTCGTTGCCGAACAGGTCGCAGAGCATGACCTTGCCGGCACCGTTGCGCAGCACGAAGGTGCGCGAGGAGGTGCTCAGGCTCCTGCGCTGACGGACGCCGTAGAGCACGCGGACGCTGTCGGGGTCGGAGGCGAAGCTCTTGGTCGCGCAGTACTTCAGCGCCGCGAACTTGCCGAGGGTGGCGACGTCCAGCGAGACGTCGGCGACGGTGGGGGCCGCGACGGGGGCCGCGCCGGTGAGGCTCGGGGCGGCCACCCCGGCCGTGACCGCAGCGGCGGCGACGGCGCCCACGACGGCGCGGGCCGCGATCCGGCGGATCTCGGTGATGACGGTGCGACCCATCGTGCTCTCCCCTTGTGCTTCCCCAGGTGGTGGTGCGACCGGGTGGCTCTCCCCGCCACCACTGCCCCGTTCGGACCACTCCAACGTAGTGAGGGCCGACCCGGGCCTCGACCCCTTCGGGACGAATCCGGACATTCAGCAGAATCTCGGCACCTGGGTCCCGCACACTAGGGACGTTGGTCCGCCTTGGGAGGGGTCGGGCCCGGCCTCGTCGAACGTGGGAGGGTTCTCGTGGCGTCCCCCAGCCTTGCCGCGCGCGTGCTCACGGGCACGACCGCGCGCGCGTCGTACGCCGCTGCGACGTACGCCGCGACGCCCGTCCCCACCGCTCGCGAGCTCCACGTGCTCAACCGCATGGGGTGCGGCTTCACCCCCGCCGGTCTCCGCGAGCTGCGCGCCGCCGGGTCGCCCGCCGCGTGGTTCGAGCGCCAGCTCGCGCCGGCGAGCATCACCGACACCACCCGCGCGAACGCCGTGCGCACCTGGTTCCCCGAGCTGGTGAACCGCACGCCGGCGCAGAAGTGGACCAGCAACCGCACCGGCGGACGGCAGGGCTGGGAGTACGCCCGCGACCTGTCCAACTACTCGCTGCTCAAGCGGATCTACTCGCGCCGCACGGTCCTCGAGTCCATGACGCTGTTCTGGACCGACCACTTCCACGTGCACGGCGAGCACTTCCCGGCGTTCACCCAGCGGGCGGCGTACGACGCGACGATCCGCACGCACGCCCTCGGGAGGTTCGAGGACCTGCTCGTGGCGTGCGCGCTGCACCCGGCGATGCTGCTCTACCTCGACAACTTCAAGTCGGTGAGGAACGCGCCCAACGAGAACCAGGGACGCGAGCTCCTCGAGCTGCACACCGTCGGCCGCGAGGCCGGCTACACCGAGCAGATGGTCAAGGACTCGGCGACGATCCTGTCCGGGTGGACCGTCGAGTGGGACACCTTCGTCGGCTACTACTCCACCGGGCGTCACACCACCGGACCCGTGTCGGTGCTGGGGTTCTCGCGCTCCAACGCCTCCGACGACGGCCGGCAGCTGACCCGCGACTACCTCCGCCACCTCGCACGGCACCCCGCCACCGCACAGCGGATCTGCCGCAAGCTGGCCACCCGCTTCGTCAGCGACCACCCCTCGCAAGCGCTCGTCGACAGCCTCGCCGCGACGTACCGCAGCAGTGGCACGGACATCTCCGCCGTGCTCCGCAAGCTCGTGCGCAGCGACGAGTTCTGGGCGAGCGCGGGCAAGAAGGTCCGGACGCCGGTCGACGACCTGGTGCACACCTACCGCGTCCTCGGCGCCCGCGTGGAGAAGCCGGTCGACCTCGAGTCGTGCGCGCACACCCTGTCCTGGCAGCTCAACAGCACCCTCGTCGCGCAGTGGCCGACCCCGGCCGGGCCGCCCGAGCGCGCGCAGGACTGGGCCTCCCCGAGCCGGATGCTCAACTCCTTCGACATGCACTGGTCGGTCGCCGCCGGCTGGTGGCCCCGCAACCAGGTCACCCACCGCACCGCCGCGTCGTGGCTGCCGAAGAGCTCGATCCGCTTCGACCAGCTCGTCGACCACCTCAGCCGCGTGGTCCTCGGCCGCAGGTCGACCAACCGGTTGCTGCAGGCCTGCGTCGAGGCCACCGGCATCTCCCCGAGCCAGGTCATCACCAAGGACCACGGCCTGGTCCGGTGGGGGATGTACCGCCTGCTCGGCGTCCTGCTCGACTCGCCCGCCCACATGACCCGGTGATCTCGTGACCACACCTGACTGCTGCACCGACTACCTCCGCGCCGCCTCGGTCTCGCGCCGTCGTTTCCTTGGCGGCATGGCCGCGGCCGGGGCCACCGGCGTGGTCACCTCGGTCTTCGGCGACGCGGTCCGCCAGGCGTCGTACGCCGCGACGACGGGGGGCAACGTGCTCGTCGTCCTCAGCCTGCGCGGCGGTGTCGACGGGCTGGGCGTCGTCGTCCCCCACGGGGACCCGGCGTACGTCGACGCGCGCGGCACGCTGGCGCTGCCCACCGCGCCGCTGCTCGCCAAGGACTCCACGTTCGGGCTGCACCCCGAGCTCGCCCCGCTGCAGTGGCTGTGGGACGCGGGCCAGATGGCCGCCGTGCAGGCCGTCGGCCTGAAGGTGCCCAACCGCTCGCACTTCGCCGCGATGGAGCTCGTCGAGGACGCCGACCCGACCTCGTCGGTGCGACGCGGCTGGGTCAACCGGATGATCGGCCTGGACACCGACGTCTCCGCCGTGGAGGCGGTCCACATGGGCGACACCATGCCGCCGACGATGATCGAGGGACCTGCTCCGACCCTGGCCACCAACGGCCTCTCGGACATCGGGCTGATCGGTGCGGACGACGGCTATGCCGCGCGCCGTCGTACCCAGCTGAACACGATGTGGGGCGGCAACACCGGACCACTCGGCAACGCCACGCGGTCGGCGCTGGAGGCGGTGAGCACCTTGTCCGGCGTCGGGAAGTACACCCCGTCGGTCGCCTACCCGACGGGCTGGCCGGGCACCGACCTGTCCAAGGCGCTCAAGGACACCGCCGCCCTGATCAAGGCCGACGTCGGCACCGAGGTGGTCTCGATCGACTTCGGGTCGTGGGACATGCACGACGGCTACGGCACGCTCGGCTGGGGCCGCATGCAGGAGATGCTCGGCGCGTTCGCCGCCTCGGTCAGCGCGTTCATGCGGGACCTCGGCCCGCTGCGCTCCAAGGTCACCGTCGTGACGATCAGCGAGTTCGGCCGGCGGGTGGCCCCCAACGGCAACGGGGGCCTCGACCACGGCTGGGGCAACATGATGCTGCTCATGGGCGGTGGCGTCCGCGGCGGCTACCACGGCCGTTGGCCGGGCCTCGACCAGCTCACCGACGGCGACCTGTCCGTCACCACCGACTACCGGCAGGTGCTGGGCGAGGTCGTCGCCAAGCGATTCCCCGGCAAGTCGGTCTCCCAGGTGTTCCCGGGGCTCGTCCAGAAGCCGTTGGGCGTGCTGGTCTGACCGGTCGTCGCACTCATCGCGGGGCCGCGCCGGAGCTCGTCCGGTCGACGTGGATCTCGGCCCCCGGGGTGGGGTAGACCTGCTGCTCCTGCACGACGCGCGAGTCGCCGACCGTCCCGGGCTCGGCCGCGAGCACCATGTCGCGGGCGAAGCGCTCGCTGAAGCCGACCAGGAAGCCGAGCGCGGCGAAGTACACGCTCTGGTCGACGCCGTCGGCGGGGCGGAAGGGCACCAGCCCGGCGTTCTGGAACGTGAAGAGCACGACTCCGAACACCGCTCCGACGACGGGGCGAAGGGCGCCGAGGACCATCAGGACCGAGACGTGCTTGCGCTTCTGCAGCGTGATCGTGCTGCGGCTCAGGTTGAAGCGCCCGTTGGTGATCCGCTGCAGGACGCTGATGAACGCCCCGACCGCGCCACCGGCGAGCGCCCACTGGAGGACGTCGTTGCGGTTGCCCGTGGTGCTGCCGCTCTTGAACAGCTCGGGGGCCGCGTGCAGCAGCGGCGTGGCCACGAGGATGAGCAGCAGGCCGGTGAGCATCCCGTAGAAGTACTGCAGCAGCGCCTTCCGCGACACCAGGTCCCAGAGGTACTTCTCCGCGCGGCCCGACTCGCTGGCCAGCAACGACATCAGGGCGCTCCGCCTCGCGGCCTCCTCCTGCTCCTCGTCGGTGGTGATGAGGGCGTTGGCGTGGGAGTCGAAGACCGACAGGCAGTAGACGATGACCTGGAACACCGGGTCCAGGCACGCGCGGTAGTCCTCGCGGTCGAGGTACTGCCGTGCCCGGATGTGCAGCAGGGTGAGCCGGGAGAGGAGTCCGACGGCGTCGACGTCCTGCACCAGGGAGTCGGGGAGCTTGAGGAACAGGTCCTTGTCGTTGGTGAGCACGGCGGCCGCGACCACGTTGGTCGCGTAGTAGGTGCGGGCGATCCCGTCGTGCTCGGTCTCGAAGGACGCGGACAGTCGCGGGAAGTAGTACTCGTAGGCCTGCCGCTGCGTCCTGTCCTGGTTGAAGGTCGGCTGACGCAGGAAGGCGGCGGTCACGAGCTGGTTGAAGTCGACCCGGCCGACCTGGCAGGCGTACTCGAGCTCCGGCAGGAGCTCCGCGGGTCCGGCGTCGGGCGCTTCCGGAGCCTGCCCGGTGGGGGCCCGCGTCGAGATCGACTCGAGTCCACGCGTCTGCGACGCGATCTGCTGGGGGTGGTCTGTCTCGGGCATCGGGGGCTCCTGCCGAGCGGAGGGTCTTCCTCCACCGTGGCCCTCGCGCGGGCCGGCGGCAAGGGGCGAACGACCCAGAGGACCTAGAGCAACGGAGTCCCCTTGCAGGGGCAGTCGTGCGCCACCGTGGCCTCCACCAGGTCGACCCACCGCTGGATCCCCGCCGGGTGGGAGGCGTGCACGCCGTCGACGAGCAGGCTCGGGTCGGCGAGGACGTCACGACGCCAGTTGATGAGCCGGACGTCGGCACGGTCCCTCGCGATCGCGCGCATCCAGGAGGAGTACCTCTCCTGGATGTCGGCCCGCCACTGGCCGAACACCGCGGGGTCGCGGTAGGTCGTGACGAAGAAGACTTCGCTGCTCCTCGGGAGCATGCTGAGCGCGGCGCTGTAGTCCGCGCGCCTCCAGCCGGCGCTCTCGTTGGTGCCCAGGGCGATCACCACGTGACGGGGGACGCCGTACCTCACCAGGTCCACACTGATCCGCCAGGGCAGGGTGCCCACCTCGCGGGCACGGTCGGCGTCGACGATCCACCGGGGTCGCCGCTCGTGCAGGGCAGGCGCGGCGTAGTAGGTGATCGAGTCGCCGATGACGAGCACGGGGACGCTCGTCGTGCGCGCTGCGGTCGCGTGGGGGACGGTCGACGTGGCGGCGGCGAGGACGAGCGCCACGGCGGCGAGGGCGGTCGAGGCCGGGTGACGGTGCATGGTGACCAGCTCCCTGGGACGGTGTGTCCACCAGCACATCGCCACGGGCGCTGGCCCGCCATACGTGGACCTGCGTCGTCGACCGCTCGGCGCTACTTCTCGACCGGGGGGAGGACCTGCGTGGCCTCGAGCGGCGAGGCCGCCTCCGGCGGGGGTGGCGCCGAGGTCGAGTGCAGCAGCCCGTCGAGCAGGGACAGGCCGACCCAGCACACGAGCACGGCCACCCCGAAGCGGATCAGCCCGGTCTCGATCGGCAGCGTCCCGTCCCAGAAGGACGCGAGGAGCGCGGGCGACGACAGCAGGGCGCCGAGCCCGAGGACCGTGGGGGACAGGGGCGAGGTCATGCGAGCAGCCCTGCCGCGCCGACCGACGAGAGGCGCCCGGTGACGACGCCGACCGAGCGGACCTGTGCGGACCCGGTCAGCTCACGGTAGGAGAGGACCGGCATGCGGCCGAGCGACGGCTGCACCATCCGGCGTACGGCGCCGCGCAGCTGGGGCGCGCAGGCCACGACCGGGTGCACCGACTGGTTCTCGGCCTCGACCATGAGCCGGGCGAGCTCGGTGAGGACGACCTGACCGGTCTCCATGTCGAACGCGACGACCGTGCCCTCCTCGGTCGGCCGGAGCGCCTCGAGCATCCGCTGCTCCAGCTGGGGCTCGAAGGAGATGACGTGGACGGCTCCGTCGCTGACGTAGGGCTGCACGATCGCGGCACCCAATGCGCCACGGGCGGACTCGGTCAGCGCCTCGGCGTCCTTGGTCTCGCGGGCGCGGAGGGACAGCGCCTCGAAGATGCGGACGAGGTCGCGGATCGGCACCTGCTCGTCGAGGAGGTTCTGCAGCACGCGCTGGATCTCCCCGAGCGAGAGCTGGGCCAGGAGCTCCTCGACCACGACCGGGTGCGTCTGCTTCACCACGTCGCTGAGGAGCTTGACGTCCTCGCGCCCCAGCAGCCGGCCCGCGTGCGTGCGGACGACGTCGGCCATGTGGGTGGTGACCACCGAGGCGCGGTCGACGACCGTGATGCCCTGGATCTCGGCCTGCGCGCGCAGCTCGGCGGGGATCCACTTGGCATCGAGCCCGAAGACCGGCTCCTTGACCGGCGTGCCGGGGAGGACGGAGAGGTACTCCCCGATCGCGAGGACCGTCCCCGGGGGCGCCTCGCCGCGGGCGACCTCGACCCCGAACAGCTTGATCACGTAGGTCTTCATCGGCAGCTCGAGGTTGTCGCGCGTGCGCACCGGCGGCATGACCACGCCGATGTCGGAGGCGACCTTCTTGCGCAGCGCCTTGACCCGGTCGAGCAGGTCGCCACCGGCCGAGGGGTCGACGAGGTCGATCAGGTCGGCCGAGAGCTCGAGGCCGATCGGGTCGACCTGGATGTCGGCGACCAGCTGCTCCGGCGTGTCCTGGGGTACGGCGGGCGCGGACTCCGCGTCCGCGGCGGCGGACGGCTCCGACTCGTCGACGCGGGAGCCGGCGAGCAGCAGGGCGCCGCCGATCACGAGGAACGGGAGCTTGGGCAGGCCGGGGATGAGGCACAGCGCGATCGCGCCGCTGCCGGCCACCCGCAGCGGCATCTTGTGGCGCGTGAGCTGGCGGACGATGTCGGTGCCCATGTCCTCGTCGGCCGTCGAGCGGGTGACGACCAGGCCGGTGGCGACCGAGAGCAGCAGCGCCGGGATCTGCGAGACCAGGCCGTCGCCGATGCTCAGCAGCGAGTAGGTGTGGATCGCCTCGCCGAGGTCCATGCCCTTGGAGCCGACACCGATCGCGAAGCCACCGATGAGGTTGACCAGCGTGATCACGATGGCCGCGATCGCGTCGCCCTTGACGAACTTCGAGCCGCCGTCCATCGCGCCGTAGAAGTCGGCCTCGGCGGCCACCTCCTGGCGACGGCGCCGTGCCTCGTCGTCGTCGATCAGGCCCGCGTTGAGGTCGGCGTCGATCGCCATCTGCTTGCCGGGCATCGCGTCGAGGGTGAAGCGCGCCCCGACCTCGGCGACCCGACCGGCGCCGTTGGTGATGACGACGAACTGGATGATCACGAGGATCGCGAAGACGATCAGCCCGATGACCAGCGAGCCGCTGACCACGAAGTGGCCGAAGGTGTCGATCACCTTGCCGGCGTACCCGTCGGCGAGCACGAGCCGGGTCGCGCTGACGTTGAGCGCCAGGCGGAACAGCGTCATCACCAGCAGGATCGAGGGGAACGACGCGAAGTCGAGGGGGCGGCGCACGAACATGCCGGTGAGGAGGACCACGAGGGCGCCGCTGATGTTGGCCGCGATGAGGAGGTCGAGGACCATCGCGGGGAGGGGCACCACGAGCATGACGATGATCAGCACGATGCCGACCGGCACACCCAGCTGGGTCAGCCTCTTCACCACGGGACGGTCCTTCACTGCTCGGGTCCTCGTCGGACCTGACGTGCGCACCATCCCTGGTTGCTGCGGCGACGGCCCCGTCCTGGAGCCGTTGCCAGTCTGATCGGCCCACCCGGCCCGGACCTGAGCTTTCGGCCTTTCTTTGCCGTCCCCGGTTCTCCACAGCCGGGGGTACGCCGGGTGGCGCTGTCAGGACGTCCGACCCACCCTGTGCGCGTGGACCTCCTCGACCTCAGACACCTGCTCGATGCCCAGTCCGGCATCGTGGCGAGACGTCAGGTGATCGAGCACGGCGGCACCCCGCTCGACCTCCGACGCTGGCTGCGCGCTGACCGGCTGGTCGAGGTCCACAAGGGCGTCTACGTGAACCACACCGGGCCGCTGACCTGGTCGTCGAGGGCGTGGGCCGCGGTCCAGCGCTACTGGCCGGCGGCTCTGGGGCACGACTCGGCAGTGCGGCTCGCCGGCGACGTCATCCACGTCGTGATCTCGGATGCCCGTCGAGTGCCGATCGCGGAGCGCAGGGTCGAGGTGCACCGGCTCCAGGACTTCGACGAACGGGTGCGACTCGATCGCAGCCCACCCTGCCAGCGATACGAGGATGCGGTGCTCGGCGCGTGCTCGGCCCTGAGCCGTCCAGCCGCGCTCGAGCTGGTCAGCGAGGCGTGCCGCAGCCGGCGCACCACCCCGGAGCGGCTGCGCAACGAGCTGGCAGGCCACCCGAACCTGCGGGATCGAGCCTGGGTCAAGGGGGTGCTCGACGACGCGGCTGACGGGGTCCAGTCGGTCCTGGAGAGCGTCTACCTCAGACGCGTGGAGCGGGCCCACGGGCTGCCGCAGGGAGAGCGCCAGGCGGCCGAGGTGACCAAGCAGGGCGGGGTCTACCGCGACGTGCGCTACCGCGCCTTCCGCGTGCTGGTGGAGCTCGACGGGCGGCTCGGGCACGAGGCGTTCCTTGATCGAGCCGCAGACCTGACGCGGGACCTCCTGGCCGCCGCGACCGGTGACCACGTCACCCTGCGAGTGGGGTGGCACCAGAGCGAGGTGGACCCGTGCGCCACCGCGGAGGCACTCGGTGCCGTGTTCCGCCGACGTGGATGGACCGGCCGCCCCCGGCGGTGCGGGGTGAGCTGCCGGATGAGCGTCGAGGCACTGAGCAGATCGATGTCGTGAGAGGTGACACCGAAGTGCTCAGTGCTCGGTGGCGGCGGCGGCTCGGTGGCGGCGGCGGCTCAGCGGCGACGGCGCCGGCGGACCCGTTTCACGTCGGGCACCTCGGGGTCGGGTCGGGGGGACTCGTAGGTGCCGCCTCGGGTCCCGGTGGCGCGGCGGCTGATCACGAACGCGAGCACCTGGGCCACGGCGGCGAAGAGCTCGGCGGGGATCTGCTGGCCGACCTGGCAGCCGCCGTACAGCGCGCGGGCGAGGGGGACGTCGTGCACGAGCGGCACGTCGGACTCCTGGGCCCGCTCGCGGATCTTGGCCGCGATGGCCCCCGCGCCCCGCGCGACCACCAGCGGTGCGCCGCGGTCGGGGTCGTAGCGCAGGGCGACGGCGACGTGGGTCGGGTTGACCAGGACGACGTCGGCGGTGGCGACGTCCTTCATCATGCGGCTGCGGGCGGCGGCGAGCTGGCGGGACCGGATGGCGCTCTTGACCAGGGGGTCGCCCTCGGTCTGCTTGGCCTCCTGCTTGAGCTCCTCCTTGCTCATCCGGGTCTGCTTGCCGACCCGGCGACGCTGGAAGGCGTAGTCGGCGGCGGCCATGAGGAGACCGGCGAACGCGACGGTGCGCAGCAGCCCGATCGCCCGGTCCGACACCAGCGTGAGCGAGGCGCTCATGGGCACGAGGCCACCGAGCAGCGGCATGACCGCCTTGATCGCGCTCCAGCAGATGAGCGCGATCACCGTGCTCTTGAGCAGCACCTTGGCCAGCTCCCACACCGAGTGCGGGCCGAAGACCTTCTTGGCGCCCTTGATCGGGTCGAGCTTGGACCACTTGGGGGTGACCAGCTTGGTGGCGACGAAGAAGCCGCCCTGGGCGAGCGCACTGGCGACGCCGATGACCATCACCACGCCTCCGAGGACGCAGATCACGGTCATGGTGTGGCGCAGGCTGTCCCCGAGCAGCGCCACCGCCTTGCCCTCGTCGGGCTCGGCGACGAGCCGCAGCGCGCGTTGCATCAGCTCCATGATCGCGACGCCCTCGTGCTTGGCCGCCAGGCCCGCGACCATGCTGAACACCAGCAGGGTGGCGTAGCCGCCGAGGTCGGGCGTCCGCGCGACCTGGCCCTCCTTGCGCGCCTCCTTGCGGCGCTTGGCGGTGGGCTTCTCGGTCTTCTCGCCACCCCCGCCGCTCACGACCCACCCGCGATCTGGGCCGCGGCGTCGTTGACCAGCTCGACCAGGCGGTTGGTCGCCTCGGGCAGGGCCGGGAACGACATCCCGAGCAGGAGGAGGACCAGGCCGATCTTGGCCGGGAACATGACGTTGAGGGCGTTCATCTGCGGTGCGGCCTTGGTCAGCAGCGCGAGACCCAGGTCGGCGATGAAGAGCACGACGATCATCGGCAGCGCGATCTGGACCGCGGTGAGGAAGAACATCGAGAACGCCTTGACCAGCACGTAGGGGCCACCGGACAGGTCCGGGGCCTCGCCGAGCGGCAGCAGGTCGAACGTCCGGAGCATGCCGCCGATCACCAGCAGGTGCCCGCCGGTCGCGAACAGCAGCATGATCGCGAGCATCTGGTGGAACTTGCCGAAGACGGTGTTCATGTTCATCGACAGCGGGTCGAAGCCCTGCGCGAGGGCGAAGCCGCCGAAGACGTCGATCAGGGACCCGGCGGCCGCGATCGTGCCGAGGATCAGCTGCGTGACGAAGCCGAGCGCGAGGCCGATCGCGACCTGCGTGACGGCGATGACGACCAGCGAGACGCCCCCGGTGGGCAGGCCCTGGGCGACGACCGCAGGGGCGAGGCCGAAGGACAGGCCGACCGCGAGAACCACCCGCGCGGTGTTGGGGATGCCCTTGGTCGAGAACGGCGGGACCAGGAAGAGCCACGCCACGATGCGCAGCGAGGCGAGGAGGTAGGTGAGGGCCGGCTCGGCGGCGACGGAGATCTCCACGGCGCGGCCCCTAGGAGAGCAGCGACGGGATCCGGTCGAACAGGTCGACGGTGAAGTCCATCAGGGTGTGGAGCATCCAGTTGCCGCTGATGATCAACGCCACGCCGACCGCGATGACCTTCGGCACGAACGCGAGCGTGAACTCCTGGATCTGGGTCATCGCCTGGAAGAGCGAGATCGCGAAGCCGACCACGAGCGAGGTCACCAGGATCGGCGCGGAGAGCTTGAACGCCACCATCATGGTCGAGAAGGCGATGTCGATGATGCTGCTGTCGGTCATCGGCCGGCCTACCCGTAGCTCGAGATCAGCGACTTGATCACCAGCGCCCAGCCGTCGACCATCACGAACAGCAGCAGCTTGAACGGCAACGACACCATCACCGGCGGCATCATCATCATGCCGAGCGCCATCAGCGCCCCGCTCACGACCATGTCGATGACGAGGAACGGGATGAAGATGATGAAGCCGATGATGAAGGCCTGCTTGAGCTCGGTGAGGATGAACGCCGGCACGAGCGTGGCGAGGCCGACCTCCTCGCGGTTCTTCGGCAGGTCCCGCTTGGCGACCGAGGTGAGCAGCTTGAGCTCGTCGTCGTCGGTGTTGTCGAGCATGAAGGACTTGAGCGGCTGCACACCGTCGTCGTAGGCGACCGCCGCATTCTTGTCACCGTTGAGATAAGGCTGCACGCCCTCGTCGTTGATCTGCGACAGCACCGGCGACATCACGAACAGCGAGAGGAACAGCGCCAGCCCCGCGAGCACCTGGTTGGGCGGCGTCTGGTTGAGCCCGAGGGCGTTCCGGGTGAGGCCGAGGACGACGAGGATCTTGGTGAAGCTCGTCGTCGCGAGGAGGACGGCGGGCGCGACCGACAGCAGGGTGAGCGCGAGGATCGTGACGACCGGGGTGCTCGGCTTGTCGGTGAGGCCCTTGAGCCGGATGTTGACCGTCGTGTCGCCCTGCGGACCACCCGGCCCTTGCGGGCCGGCGGGGTCGGACGGCGAGGGGGTCGGCGCCGCCACCGGCATCGACACGGGGGCCACGGTGGTCGAGCGCACGACGGTGGTCGAGCGCGTCGGGACCACGTCGGCCGACGCCGGGCCGGCCGCGAGAAGGAGCCCCGCGACGATCGCGAGGAGCGCCCCCGCGAGGAGGCGGGTCAGGGTGGGCTTCACGAGGCCTCGCGGTCTCCCGTCCCCGAGCCGTGGTCGGTGGCCACCTGGCGACGGGTCGCGGCGGCGAAGGCCTGCTTCCAGGTCTGCGCGGACAGCAGGGAGCCGGCCAGCGCGCCCTGGGCGGCGTACGACGAGCGGGCGGCGGTCGCGTGCGCGCCGCCGGTGAGGGCCTGCTGCTCGGCCGGTGTGGCGGTCGGGAGGACGGTCACGTCGGCCTCCTCGATCTCCTCGGGGTCGAGCTCGGTCAACAGGTTGACCTGCTGCTCGGTGGTGCCGATGACCAGCACGCGGGACCCGACGCTGACCACGGAGATCGACGAGGACCGTGACAGGGCCTGCCGGTGGACCACCCGCACCAGGGCGTCGCCGCGACCCTGGAAGCGACGCATCGACAGGCGGGCGAGCAGCAGCATCAGCCCCACCACGACGGTGAGGCTGACGACCAGCCGGACGACGAGCTCGACCACGGGGTCCTCGCTCAGCCTGCGGCTGACTCGTCGACGATCTCGGTGACGCGCAGCCCGAAGTCCTCGTCGACCACGACGACCTCGCCCCGCGCGATCAGCCGGCCGTTGACCAGCAGGTCGGCCGGGCTGCCGGCGGCGCGGTCGAGCTCGAGCACGGTGCCCGGGGTCAGGGCGAGCAGGTCGCGCACGCTCATCCGCGTGCGGCCGAGCTCGACGGTGACGTCCATGATCACGCCGTGCAGCAGCTCCAGGCCCCGGGGCGCCGGCGTCGTCCCCCCGACCTGGGCCGGGGCGGTCGCGGCGGGTGCTGCCGTGGCGGCAGCCTCGGCGGCGACCTGCGCGGCCTGGGCCGCGCTGACCAGCGCCTCGTCCTGGAGGAACAGGGCGGCCGAGGTGCCCGGCGCCTGCAGCGGGACGACGGTGAACGGGTGGCCCAGGTCGTTGACGACCAGGTCGAGCGGCACCGTGCGGGCCGCACCGACCCGGGCGCCGAGGGCCTGCGCGGCCGCGTCGAGGGCCGGCTGGACCGCGGCGGCGAGGTCCAGCGAGCCCAGGGGGCTGTTGGCCAGCGCGTCCACCAGCTCCTGGCCGACCACCACGGCCACGTTGCCCGAGACCGCGCCCTCGAACGAGGCGAGCGCCGCCCCGGCGTACGCCATCGCGGAGCCGAGCGTGCCGGGGGACGGCGCGCCGACCTGCAGCGGCGAGGTGGACGGCAGCACGGACGCGACCGCGGAGGCGGCCGCGGCGAGCGCGGCGCCGTTGTGCTGCGCCGCCTCGGAGGCGGGGAGGGCGCCGGGCGTGATCGTCATCGGATCTCCATCGGTTCAGGGCTGAGGTGCGGGGGGTGAGGCGGCAGGTCAGGTGGCTCGGTGCTGCGGGACGGCGACGATCTGCGCCGCGAGGCGGCGGCCGTGCGTGCCCGGGGTGGCGTGGGCGAAGACGACCTCGTCGACGGTGACGTCGAGCGGTGCCGCGGCGGGGTGGGCGAGCCGGATCACGTCGCCCACCGCGAGGGTGCCGACCTCCTCCGGTGCGACGGAGGTGTGGCGCAGGCGCACGCGGACGTCGAGCGGCACGTCCTGGAACTGCTCCTGCAGCAGGGCGGCGACGACGGCCTGCTGGGCGCGCTCGCGCTCGGTGGTGGTGATCGGCGCGCTGGCGTGCAGCAGGTGCGGGTGCAGCCCCGAGAAGGGCAGCGTGAAGGTCATGCGGAAGTCGCGGTCACCGATGCGGAGGTCGAAGCTCGCCACGACCATGATGTCGCCGGCCGCGGCGGCCTGGGCGAACTGCGGGGAGTACTCCACGCCCGTGACCTGGGGCTCCATCGCGACGATGCCCTCGAGCGAGTAGCGCAGCTCGCCGAGCAGGCGCTGGACGAAGCCGCCGACGACGGCGCCCTCGATCTCGCTGAGCGGGCGGTCGGGCTGGTGGGCCGAGCCGGGACCACCGAGGAGGTGGTCGACGCAGACCATCGTGGCCTGCACGGGCATCTCGAGGATGCCGGCGCCGTTGATCGGCTCCGGCTTGAAGATCGTCATGTACGTCGACGGGCCGAGCGACTGCACGTAGTCGCTGTAGGTCTGCTGCTCGATCGAGGACAGGCTCACCGAGCACACCGTGCGCAGGGTCGAGGTGAACACGGTCGTCGCCTGCTTGGCGAAGCCGTCGAGCCCCAGCTGGAGGATCCGGGCGTGCTCGCGGGACAGCTGGATGGGTCGGCGGAAGTCGTAGGGGATCGGCTCACCGCCGGACCTCCTGCGCGCGCGGGCCGCAGCCGCGCCTGTGCCCGTCCCCGGGCGCACCACATCCGTCACAGTCGGAGTATCGGCAGGGGCGGACCCCGCCTGAGGGAAAACCCTTTGCTTTCGTCCTGATGGACCACTCCGAGTGGTCCGGACGGCGGCGCTCGCGTCCTGCTGGTGCGCCGGTACCGGTGCGGCCTTCCTGGCCTGGCCCCCGTCGACGGGGTCGCGCGGGGCCTACTGGGTGACGAAGTCGGTGAAGTACACCCCCATCACATCTCCGTGGTAGCGGTGCTCGAGCTCCTTCTCCAGGTGCGCCTTGAGCTTCTCCCGGTTGTCCGGGCGGGTCAGGGCGTCCATGCTCCGGCCGCTGAACGTGTCGATCGTGGCGTCCAGCGCCATCGACCCGTCGGCCTCGTGCGCCGTCGCGGTCAGCTGCAGTGCGATGCCGATCTTGAGGTAGTGGCCGCCGGACAGGTTGACCTGGATCGGGTCGAGGCGGACCACCTCGCCGGGCTTCGGCTCGTCGGCGCCGGCGGGCTTGGGCTTGAGGACGAACCAGTACGCCGCTCCGCCCACCAGGAGCAGGAGGACGACGATCATCACCAGCTTCTTCTTGCCGCCGCCCGTGGTCTCCTCGGCGGGGGGCGCCGCCTGCCCGGCGGGCGCGACTGTCGTGGCGCTCATCAGTGGGTCTCCTCGGTCGGGGTGGTGCGGGTGGTCGTGTGGTCGGCGCTCGCCTGCTCGCTGCGGCCGGGTCTGCGGGCGGGGCGCTGGTCGGCGCCCGCCCGGACGGTGTCCTTCGGGGCCACGCCGTGCTCGCGGTCGTAGACGACGCGGCTGAGCAGCTCCTTGCTCTCCTCGTTGAGCGCGGAGAGCACGACGATGTCGACCCGCTTGTTGAGCTCCTGCGAGCTCGGTCTCGACGGGTCGACCAGCGGCTTGACGTGACCGAAGCCGACGGCCGAGAGCCGCTTGGCCGGCACGTGCCCGTGCTCGTTGAGGTAGCGCAGGACGGTGATCGCGCGTGCGGCCGAGAGGTCCCAGTCGCTGGCGAAGTACTTCGGCTTCACCTTCACCTGGTTGGTGTGTCCCTCGATGGCCAGCTTGTCGGGCACGTCGCGCAGCACGGGGGCGATCGTGCGGACGATGAGCCGGCCGCGGTCGGTGAAGGTCGCCAGGTTGTTGGCGAACACCACGTGGCGCGAGACCAGGCTGACCGTGAGGCCGCGCCCGTCGAGCTTGGTCTGCACGTCGCTCTCGAGGTGCCGCCGGCGCAGCGCGGCCAGGAGACGCGCCTCGACGGCCCGCAGCCGGTCCGCCTCGATCGACGCCTCGTCGTACTTCGCCTGCTGCTGCTTGGCCAGCGCCGTGGTCGCGGCCTGGGCCGCGATCTGCTCGATCTCGGGGGCCTCGGCGACCGCGTGGGGGTTGATCGGCTCGGCCACGGACATGCCGGGCTCCTCGAGGATCGAGGACGACCCGTCGAGCACCGAGGTGGACTGGCCGAACCCGGCGGCCAGGCCCTCCTTGAGCGCGTTGAACTTCTTCTGGTCCACCGTGCTCATGGCGAACAGCACGATGAACAGCACCATGAGCAGCGTGATCATGTCGGCGTAGGTGACCAGCCAGCGCTCGTGGTTCTCGTGCTCCTCCTCGTGCGCGGCGTGCTTGCGTCGGGACGACATCAGGCTGCCTCCGCGTGCTCCTGCTCGTGGGCGGGCAGCAGGGAGGTCAGCTTCTGCGCGATGATCCGCGGGTTGGCGCCGGCCTGGATGGCGAGGACGCCCTCGATCGTGACCTCCATGCGCGTCGCCTCGAGCTCCCCGAGCCGCTTGAGCCGGTTGCCGATCGGCAGCCACACGACGTTGGCGCTGAGGACGCCCCACAGGGTCGCGATGAACGCCGCGGCGATGAGGTGGCCCAGCTTGTCGGGCTCGGCGAGGTTCTCCAGCACGTGCACCAGGCCCATGACCGTGCCGATGATGCCGATCGTCGGGGCGTAGGCGCCGGCGTCGCTGAAGAACTTGGCGCTGTGCTTGACCTCGGCCCGCTTGGCCGCGACCTCGCCCTCGAGGATGTCGCGCATCTCCTCGGGGTCGGTGCCGTCGACGGCCATGGTGACGCCCTTGACCAGGAACGGGTCGTCGATGTCCTTGAGCGAGTCCTCGAGCGCGAGCAGGCCCTCCTTGCGGGCCTTGTCGGCGAGGGAGACGACGACCGGGACGACGTCGGCCGAGGTGTGCGCCTCCCCGAGGAAGGCCTTCTTGAGCGAGCCGACCACGCCCTTGGCGTCGCTCATCGTGCCGCCGGCGGCGCTGACCAGGATCGTCGCGCCCCAGACCAGCAGCATCGCCGGGACCTGCATGAGGCTGGCGGGGTTGCCGCCCTCCATCACGTTGGCCACGACGATGACGCCCATGGCGCCGCCGACGCCGACGAGCGTGGTGACGTCCTTCATCTCAGCGCTCCTCCGTCCGCGAACGCTCGGTCACGGCCTGGAGCCGGCGGGTGCGTCCGGCGCTCTGGGGCGCGGCGGGGGCGTGCAGGTCGACGTCGGCGAGCCGGGCGCTCTCGGCGATGACCGCCCCGCGGTAGGCGCGGATCTCGGCCACGACGGACTGCAGGTCCTCGAGCACGACGTACTTGGTGCCGTCCACCAGCGTGATCACGGTGTCCGGCGTCGAGTCGATGCGCTCGATCAGGTCGGAGTTCAGCGCGAACGGGGTCCCGCTGAGCCGCGTGAGGGTGATCACCGGAGGCACCATCCTTGGTCGGTGTGTCGAAGCGCCCTCCCTGGCGCTTCGATGTCCCCATCGGCACCCCGCGAGCCGACCTGAGGCAAAAGGTCGTCCGGTCCGGGACCAAGGGCCCGGGTCGCCCCGCGGCGGTGCCGAGCAGCGCGCCGGATCGGCCTCGCCGCCGTACGACGGGCCGAACCGGGTCAGCGCTTGATGTTGACGAGCTCCTGGAGCACCTCGTCGGAGGTGGTGATCACCCGCGAGCTCGCCTGGAACCCGCGCTGGGCCAGGATCAGGTTGGTGAACTCGGCCGCGAGGTCCACGTTGGACATCTCGACCGCGCCGCCGACGAGCGTGCCGCGGCGACCCTCGCCGGCCACGCCGACCTGGGGGAGACCGGAGTTGGCCGACTCGCGGAACGAGGTCTCGCCGACCTTCTCCAGGCCCATCGGGTTGTTGAAGTCCGCGACCGCGATCTGCGCCATCTCGCGCTGCACGCCGTCGTCGAAGACGCCGCGGAGCTTGCCGTCCGAGCCGATGTTGTAGGACACCAGCTCGACGCCGCCGGGCACGGGCGGCTGGGCGTTGGCGGTGTCGAGGGTGATGTCGACCAGGCCGCCGGTCGGGAGACCGGAGCCGTCCAAGAGATAGCCCTGGACCCGGTTGCCGGTCGGGGTCACGAGACCGCCGGTCTCGTCGAAGGTGAAGGAGCCCGCGCGGGTGTAGAGGTTCTCGTTGCCCTTGCGGGTCACGAAGAACCCGTCGCCCTGGATCATCAGGTCGGTCGCGCGGCCGGTGGTCTGCGTCGAGCCCTGGGTGAAGTTGGTCTGGGTCGCGGCGAGCTGCACGCCGAGGCCGACCTGGGTCGGGTTGGTGCCACCCCGCGCGGCGTTGGCGCCGGAGGCGCCGGTGAGCATCTGGCTCAGGGTGTCCTGGAAGACGGTGCTGCTGGACTTGAAGCCGATGGTGTTGGCGTTGGCGATGTTGTTGCCGGTGACGTCGAGCATCGTCTGGTTGACGCGCAGGCCGCTGATGCCGGAGAAGAGCGAGCGAAGCATGGGTTCCCTCCCAAGGAACTCGAGTGGTGCGCCGGGTGGGGCCCGGCGCGAGGACTGACGTGGTGCCTGGTCGGCTGGTCTACAGCGCGGTGGTCTCGGGGCCTTGTCCGTTCGTGGCCGGTTCCGAGGCCGGGGGCGTCACCGTGTCAGCGCTTCCCTGCGCAACGGTCTGGACTGAGGCGAGGGACACGTCCTCGCCGGCGACGAGCAGCACCGGGCCGGTGCTCTCGAAGCGGACTGAGCTGACGGAGCCGGTGCCGACCGTCCCGTCCTCGCGACCGAAGGTCACGGTGCGGCCGACCATCGAGCTCGCCCCGAAGGCGACCTGGAGGTTGACCATCTGCTGGGTCTGCTCGGCGACCTGCGACATCTTCTCCAGCGCGTTGAACTGCGCGGACTGCGAGAGGAACTCGCTGGAGTCGGTCGGGTTCATCGGGTCCTGGTAGCGCATCTGGGCGACCAGCAGCTGCAGGAACATCTCCTTGTCGTCCGACCCGGCCGCGGTCTGGGTGAGCAGGCCGAGGGTCGGCGCGGTGGTGGGGACGGTGCCCTCCACGGGGGTGACGCTCATCGGGTTCCTCCTGCTCTCAGACGGTGACGTCGAGGACGGACCGGCCGGTCCTCGCGGGGGCCGTCGGGGTCGGGTCGGGTGCGGCGTGCTCGGGACGGGCGTACGACGGCACCTGCGTCCCGCGGCCGCCCTGCTGCGCCCATCCGGTGCCGGGCTGGCCGGCCTGGCCCGACTGGCCGAAGAGGCCCGGCTGGCCGCCCTGGCCGGCGGTCGGGTCGCCGACGACCACCTGGGCGTTGCGTGCGCCGACGGTCTCGAGCAGCCGCTGCAGGTCGCTCGCGCCCTGGAGCAGCGCGCGCTGCGCGGCGTCGCTGCCCGACAGGCGCACCGAGACGTCCCCGTCGCGGACGGTGAGGACGACCCGGACCTCGCCGAGGGCCTCGGGCTGCAGCTTGATGGTCAGGCGGTGCATCCCGTCGCCTCGCCGGACGAGCCGGCCGAGGGAGGCGAAGAGCTGGTCGGGCACGTCGACCGGCGTGGTGGCCGCGGTGGTCGCCGTGCCGGTCGGGGAGGTCGGCTGGGTGGCCTGCGTCGACGGGGTCGCCGCGAGCCCCGTGACCGCCGGCGCGGCTGGCGCCGGCGCCTCGGGGGACGCGGTCCGCGGCCCGGCCTCCCGGCCGAGGTGACGTCCGTCGGCGGCGCCGAGCTCGCGGCCGACGACGAGCGGCTGGCCGGCGTCCGGGCGCGTCTCCTGCCCGAGGTGACGCCCGTGGTCGGCGTGCGGCGAGGCCCCGTGGCGGGTCGTGGCCGGGGTGTCGGCGGCCGGGGCGGCGCTCTGCTCGCCGTCGCCCGTCGCCTGCGCCTCGGCCCCCGCCTCCGAGGGCACGGTCGCCGTGACGGCTTCGGGGTCCACCGGGGTGTCGGTGACGGGGGTGGCCTGCGCGCCGGTGGGCGCTGTCGCCTGCGGGGTCTCGCCGTCCGCCGCCGGAGCCTGTGCCGTGACCGGCCCGGTCGCGGTCGCCACGGGGGTGGCGACGTCGTCGGTCGCCGGCGGGGTCGTCGCGGTCGTCGTGGTCGTCGCGGGCGCCTGCTGGGTCGCCGGGACCGGGCTGCCGGCCGCGGCAACGGCGACGGGCACGGGGACCGCTGCGGCGGCAGGGGCGTCGTCGGCGGTCGTCGCGTCGTCCTCGCGCGCGTCGGCCTTCTTCTCCGCGGCCTCCGACGGACCGGGGGCCTGCGACGGGCCTGCGGCGTCCGAGGCCTTGTCAGCGCGGTCGGCAGCGCGGTCGGCAGCGGGGTCGTCGGGCCGGTCGACCGGCTTGTCGGGACGGCCGGTCGCCCTGTCCAGCGCGGCGGCGAAGTCGTCGGCCCGGTCGCCCCGGTCGGGGTCGGACGGCGTGGTGCGCAGCAGGTCGCGCGCGGCGAGCGCGGCGGCGCGGGGAGCGGCGGCCTGGGGCAGCAGCGGCAGGGGCATCAGACGGTGCCTCCGTTCAGGTCGGCCATGATGCGGCTCACGTAGGTGCGGGTCTCGGCGTACGGCGGGATCCCGTGGTAGCGGTGGACGGCGCCGGGGCCGGCGTTGTACGCCGCGAGCGCGAGGTCGGTGCGGCCGAACTCGGCCAGGAGGCCCTTGAGCAGGCGGGCCGCCCCGTCGACCGCCTGGGCCGGGTCGAGCGGGTTGGAGACGCCGAGGCCCCTCGCGGTGCCGGGCATCAGCTGCATGAGGCCCTGCGCGCCTGCGGGGCTGACCGCGTCGGGGTTGAAGGCCGACTCCTGCTTGGCGACGGCGGCCAGCAGCGCCGGGTCGACGCCGGTGCGCGCACCCGCGGCGCGGAACAGGTCGGCGTACGGCGTGGTGGGGCTCATGCGCGCACTGACGCCGTCCGCGCCGGCGGCAGCGATCCCGCCGTCCGGGATGATCCGGCGGATCGCCACCGGGGTGTCGTAGACGTCGGTGACGCGCACGTCGAGGCCGGGGCGCGGCGCCTCGATCATCTTGCCGTCGCCGATGTAGATCGCGATGTGGCTCACCGGCGAGTGGAACGCCAGCAGGTCACCGGGCTCGGCGTTGGCCAGGCCGCCGGTGACCGCCGTGCCGGCCTTGGCCTGCTCGTAGGACACGCGGGGGAGCTCGATCCCGAGGTCCTGGTAGACGCGCTGCACCAGGCCTGAGCAGTCGAGGCCCTTGGCGGGGTCGGTGCCGCCCCAGACGTAGGGCACGCCGAGGTACTTCCTGGCGTCCGCGACCACCGCGTCGCCGGTGACGCCGCCCGTGGAGGCGGCGGCGGGGGCGGCGGTGGTCGTGCCGGTGGTGGCGCCCGCGGCGGTGAGCCGGCTGGCGAACGCCTGGGCAGCAAGGGGATCCGCGACCACGCTCGTGGAGAGCGAGGCCAGCTGCGCCTGGATCTGGGCGACCTTGGCGGTGACCTCGGTGACGCTCACGCCACCCCCCGCTGGTGGGTGCGGTCGGCGCGACGGCGGATGCTCTGCCGCAGGTGCAGGCGGCTGACGATGTCGTCGATCTCGCGGTTCTCGACGCGGGCGGCCTCCTCGGCACGCAGGCGGGCACGCTCGTCCAGCAGGTGCTCGATCGCCTTGACCGCGGCCTTGTCGGCCTGCCAGCGGGTGTGGGCCTGCAGGGCGACGACGCGCCGCGACTCGAGGTCGTGCTCGGCGGTCGTCAGCGCCTGGGCCATCGCCTTGAGCATGCCGCGCGCGGTGCTGAACTCGTCGAGCGTGGCGAAGGACCGCGAGGCGGCCTCGTCGAGCGCGCGCCCGAGGGACTCGACGTGCGCCTCCTGGTCGCGCACACGGCCGAGGGCGTGCAGCAGTCCGAGGCGGCTGTCGCGCTCGCGCACCTCACGGACGCGCGCCACCGCGCGGAGCCCCCGGTCGTGGTGGGTCGTCATGCGACGAGCTCCTGCAGGGCGGCCCACGTCGGGGCGAGGGGTGAGGTGGCCTCCAGGTCCTGCCGGAGGAAGTCGTTGATCCGCGGCATCAGCGCGAGCGCGGCGTCCGCGTCGGGGTCGCTGCCGGGGGCGTAGGCGCCGATCTCGACCAGCTCGCGCACGTTGCGGTACGACGCCAGCAGTCGCCGCAGGCGCGTGGCGGCGGCCCGCTGCTCAGGAGTGGTGACCGCGCCGGTGACCCGCGAGATCGACTCGAGCACGTCGATGCTCGGGAAGTGGCCGGCCGTCGCCAGCCGGCGGGTGAGCACGACGTGGCCGTCGAGGATCGACCGCACGGTGTCGCCGACCGGGTCCTGCAGGTCGTCGCCCTCGACGAGCACGGTGTAGATGCCGGTGATCGAGCCGACGTCGGAGTTGCCGGCGCGCTCGAGCAGCCGCGGCAGCAGCGCGAACACCGACGGCGGGTAGCCCCGCGTCGCCGGCGGCTCGCCCGCGGACAGGCCGACCTCGCGCTGCGCCATCGCGACGCGGGTGAGGCTGTCCATCATCAGCACGACGTCCTCGCCCTGGTCGCGGAAGTGCTCGGCGATGCGGGTGGCGACGAACGCCGCGCGCAGGCGCTCGACCGGGGGTGCGTCGGAGGTGGAGACGACCACGACCGAGCGGGCCAGGCCCTCGGGGCCGAGGTCGTTCTCGATGAACTCGCGGACCTCGCGGCCACGCTCGCCGACCAGCGCGATCACCGACATCGAGGCGTCGGTGCCGCGGGCGATCATCGAGAGCAGCGAGGACTTGCCGACGCCGGAGCCGGCCATGATCGCGACGCGCTGGCCGCGGCCGCAGGGGACGAGGGTGTCGAGCGCGCGCACGCCGAGCCCGACCTGCTGGGTGATGCGGGCGCGGCTCAGCGCGGGCGGCACCGCGTTGTCGATCGAGACGCGCGGCAGGTCGGCGAGCGACGGGCCGCCGTCGAGCGGACGGCCGAGGCCGTCGATGACGCGGCCCAGGAGGGACGGCCCGACGGGGACGGTCAGCGGCCCGCCGGTCGAGCGGACGAGCGCGCCCACGCGGAGGCCCTTGGTGTCGGCCATCGGCAGGCAGACAAGGCCTTCCGGTCCGCTCGCGGCCACCTCGGCGGGCACGACCGGGTCGGTCGGACGAGGGCCGAGGACCTCGACCACGTCACCGACCGCGGCGTCGAGACCACGGACGACCAGGTGCAGCCCGAGCAGCTGGGCGACCGTGCCGAGGCGTCGGGGCCGGGCGGCCTCACGGGCGGCGTCGAGGCGCTGGTCGAGCACGACACTCACGCGTCCACCTCCTTCGCTGCGCTCGGCGGCGGAGCCACGCGTGACGTGTCGGTTCGCTCGCTGCGCTCGCTCACGACAGCACCTCCCGCACCCGCGCCATCGCGCCTGAGACCCGGCCGTCGACGACGACGTCGGCCGCGTGGACCATGACCTCGCCGCGACCCAGCGACGGGTCGGCGACGACCGAGGCGGTGCCGGCCAGGTCGCGCAGCTCGTCGCTGATCCCGTCCAGCGGGCTGACGCGCACGCGCGTGACCGGCTCGTCGGGCAGGAGCGCGAGCGCCCGTCGTACGGCGTCGCGGGCGGGGTCCTCGGCGACGGTGAGCTCGTGGCCGAGCAGCTCCTCGGTGAGGGTGAGCGCGACGTCGAGAGCGCGCGCCTCGACGTGGGCGCACACGGCGCTCAGCTGAGCGGCCAGCTGCTCGGCCAACGACTGGACGGCCGCGACCGCGGCCTGGTGCTCGGCCTCGCGCCGGGCCTCGGCCTCCGCGTGCGCGGAGGCGGTACGACGGGCGGTCTCGACGGCCTCGAGCTGTGCGGCCCGGCGTCCCTCGGCCCAGCCGGTGCTGAACCCCTGGGCCTGGGCCGCGGTGCGGGCCTGGTCGACGAGCCCGGCGAGCGTGCCCTCGGTGACTGCGTCGCCGCGGACGGCGTCCCCGCCGAACCGGGTCCACTCGCCGCCACGCAGCTCGTGCCGGGCGATGCCGCCGTCGCGGACGGTCACGCCCTCGGTGCCCTGCGGGACGACCCGCGCGAGCTCAGGCGACGAACTCGTCATCGTTGCCTCGTCTCACCATGATCTGGCCCTGCTCCTCGAGCCGGCGGATGATCCGGATGATGTTCTGCTGGGCCTCCTCGACCTGGCGCAGGCGGACCGTGCCGAGCAGCTCGACCTCCTCGATGAGGTTGGTGGCCGCACGCTCGGACAGGTTCTTGGTGATCTTGTCGCGCACGGCGTCGGGCACGCCCTTGAGCGCGAGCGCCAGCTCGGCGGAGTCGACCTCGCGCAGGACCAGCTGGATGGACCGGTCCTCGAGGGTGGTCACGTCCTCGAACATGAACATCTTGGACTTGATCTCGTCGGCCAGGACCGGGTCGAGCGCCTCGAGGCCCTCGACGATCTGCCGCTCGGTGGAGCGGTCCGACCGGTTGATGATGTCGACGAGCGGCTCGAGCCCGCCGACGCGCGAGCTCTCCGAGGGCTGCAGCATCGAGGAGAGCCGGCGCTCGAGCGTGGCCTCCACCGCCTTGATGATCTGCGGGGAGGTGCGGTCCATGACCGCGATGCGGTGCGCGACCTCGGCCTGCATGTCGGGCGAGAGGCCGGAGAGGAGCAGCGAGGCCTTGTCCGGCGTCATGTGCGCCAGCACCAGCGCGATCACCTGAGGGTGCTCGTCGATGATGAACGAGCGCAGCTGGGCGGGGTCGGCGCGGTGCAGGAACTGGAACGGCATCTGGATCGCCGCCGCGTTGAGGCGCGCGATCACCTCCGCCGCCCGCTCGGGGCCGAGGCTCTGCTCGAGCAGCTGCTGGGCGAAGCTCAGGCCGCCCTGGTTGATGTGGGCCCGGGCGACCATCAGGTCGCGGAACTCGGTCAGGACGCCCTCGGTCTCCGCGCTGTTGATCGAGTCCAGGCGCGCGATCTCGGCCGAGATCTGCTCGACCTCGGTGTCGCTGAGGTGCGCGAGCACCGACGCCGCGCGCTCGCGGCCCATCTGGATGAGCAGGATGGCGGCCTTGCGGACGCCGCCCTTCGACATGGTGAGGGCCATCAGACGCCCCGCTCCACGAGCCAGCCGCGCAGCAGCTGCGCGACGTCCTCGGGCTGCCGCTCGACCAGGAGCGCGATCTCGTCGCGCATCGACGCGGTCTCGTCGGCCTGCGCGGACTCCAGCGCCAGCATGGCGGGGTTGGGCGCCTCGACCGCGGCGGCGGCACCGGCCAGCGCCTGGCGGTCCTGCGCGTCACGCCGCAGCTGCTCGACGACGTACTCCGTGGCCTGGGCCCGGGCCTTGGCCCGCTTGCGGGACTGGACCCAGCCGGCCAGGACCATGAGGGCGACGAGCCCGATGAGGCCGCCGTTGCGGATCAGGTCCATGCGCTGCGCCTTGGCCTCGGCCTTCTGGCTGTCGGCCAGCTCCTTGGCCGCCGCGTCGGTCGCGGTGCGGTCGAACGGCAGGCTCGAGACGGTGATCGTGTCGCCGCGCTTGGTGTCCAGGCCGAGGGCCGAGGTGACCAGCGCCTCGATCTCGGCGGGGTCGCGACCGGCGAGGGCGCGGGTGTCGAGGACGACGCCGACGCCGAGCTTCTCGAGCTTGCCCGGGGCGGCCTCGCGGGTCTCGACGGACTTGTCGAGCGCGAAGTCGGTGGTGCGGTTGGTCTCGTCGAACTTCGAGCCCCCGTTGCCCGAGCCGGTCTCGGTCTGGCTGGTCGGGCCGACGACGCCGTTGGCGCCGGCGGTCGCGCCCACCGCGCCGTTGCGCAGCTTCTGGACGTCCTCGGACTCCGAGAGGGCCAGGCCCTTGTTGTCGGCGTAGTCGGTGGTCTCGGTGACGGTCTTGTCGAACGACAGCTGGGCGGTGATCTGGTTGGCCGAGTTGCCCGGGCCGAGCACCTTGTCGAGCACGCCCTGCAGCTGCGAGCTGAGCCGGTTCTGGTAGTCGACGACCATCTGGTTCTGGTTCTGGGTGTAGCCGCCGGTGCCCACGGCGCCCGGCGCGCTGAGCACCTTGCCCGTGGCGTCGGCGACGGTGACCTTGTCGGTGTCGAGGCCGTCGACGCTGGAGGAGACCAGGTTGACGATCGCCTGCACCTGCTCGGGGGAGAGGGTCAGGCCGGCGCGGGTCTTGACCAGCACGGAGGCGGTGGTCGGGTCCTGGTTCTCGGTGAAGACGTTCTTCTCCGGCATCGCCAGGTGCACGACCGCGGCGTCCACGCCGTCGATCGCCTCGATGGTCTTGGACAGCTCGCCCTCCATCGCGCGCTTGAAGTCGGTGCGCTCCTGGAACTGCGAGGTCGACAGGCCCTGCTTGTCGAGGATCGAGTAGCCGCCCTCGCTGGAGGTCGGCAGGCCCTGGCCGCTCATGCTGATGCGGGTCGAGTACACCTGGTCGGCCGGCACCATGATCGTGTTGCCGCCGTTGCTCAGCTTGTAGCCGATGCCCTGGCTGTCCAGCTCCTGGATGACCGCGGAGGCGTCGCTGGCGGCCAGGTTGCTGTAGAGCGGGGCGTACGCCGGCGTGGAGGCCCAGCGGAACACCATGAAGCCGGCGAGCAGCAGCGCGCCGGTCCCGACGATCGCCACCACCTTCTGGCCGGTGGTGAAGCCGCCGAACGTCGACTGGAAGCCCTTGAGGCTCCGCGTGAGGTTGTCTCTCATCACACCTGCATCCGCATGATCTCGTTGAACGCCTCGACGGCCTTGTTGCGGACGGCGACCGTCAGCTGGGTGGCGACGCTCATCTCCGTGGCCGCGAGGGTGTACTGGTGGATCGCGCCGAGGTCACCGGTGGCCGCCTGGACGGCGAGCTTGTCCGTGGTGTCGTGCAGCCCCTCGAGGCCGTCGATGCTCCTGGTGAGCGCGGACTTGAAGTCGACGCCCTGGGCGCCCTGCGTCCCCTCGAGACCCTGGGGACCGGTCGGGGCGGTGGGGGCCTCGACGGTCGGCAGGCTGCCGACCAGCGAGGTGAACCCGGCCCCCGTCGCGGCCTCGATCCCTCCGACCGTCATCAGGCACGCCCGATCTGCAGCGCGCTGGCGTAGGTGTCCTGGGCGGTCTTGGTGACCTGCACGCTGGCCTGGAAGCCGCGCTGGGCCATGACCAGGCTGCTCATCTGCTCACCCATGTCCATGTCGGGCATGCGCACCATGCCGTTGGCGTCCGCGAGCGGGTTGTCCGGGTCGCTGACCAGGCGGCCCTGCGGGTCGCCCCCCTGCGCGATGGTGGCGACGTCGACGCCCCCGTCGGTGCGGGCCTGGGCCACGACCAGCTGCTCCTGGAAGGCGTTGCCGCTGGTGGGCGTCGCGGTGTTGACGTTGGCGATGTTGTGGGCCAGCGCGTCCAGCCAGGTCTGGTGCATGCCCAGCGAGGTGTTGGCGATGCGGAGCATCTCGAAGGCGCCCATCAGAAGGGCTCCGCCGCGACGCGCAGGTCGGCGAGACGGTCGGTGACCGAGCGCGTGACCAGCTGGTACTGGAACGTCGACTGCATCGCGGCCATGGTCTCCTTGCGGAGGTCCACGTTGTTGCCGTTGAGGCCGACCGGGGTGGCGGTCGGCAGGGTCTCGATCCTCAGCGAGGCGTTGCCGTCACCGCGCGCGACGGCCTCGCGCAGCGAGGTCTCGAAGTCGATGCTCGAGGCGCGGAAGTTGGGGGTGTCGACGTTGGCGATGTTGTCGGCGATGACGTTCTGCCTCGCCGAGATGCCGTCGAGGGCACTCGCGAGCACACCACCGACGCCGTCGGCAGAGAAGATGGACAACTGGGCCTCCCAGGCACGGGTTCGTCTCCCATTGCGAACCACGGGGGGTGCCGGTCCATCGGCGTCGTGAGCTCTCCCTGCTCACCCTCCACTTCGGCAAACGTAGGGACGGCCTGAGGTTTCCGGGGAGGAATCTCCGGGCTTTTACCGTCCGGGTCCCAGGACCCTCCGGCCTGGGGGCCCGGCGTAGTCCGACCGGGTCACGCCCCTCGACCGGACGGTCGCGGTCGAGGGGCGTGCAGGCGTCGTCCTCAACGGCCGGTGTGGCGGCGCGTCCGTGGTGCCAGCAGCAGCGCGAGGCACACGAGGTCGAGCACGCCGAACACCAGTGACTCGGTCTCCTGCCAGAACACCAGCTTGGCCACGCACCAGAGCATCCCCAGCACGGTGTAGCCGACGAGGACCTGCCGCGCGACGAGGCGTCCGTGGACCAGCCCCCGGACGGCCGCCGCAGCCGTCACGTTGATGCCGAGGAAGACCGTCACGAAGACCCAGGTGCCGAGGCCGGGCTCGGGGTCCTCGAAGAAGTAGCTGAAGTAGATCGCGCCGTAGGACGTGACGAGCGTCAGCAGCGTGACGATCGCGGCGAGGGTGCGGACCTGCCAGGGGGAGCGGTGGGTCTCGGTGTCCGAGCCGGCCGAGCGACGGCCGACGAGGGTGTCGTTCATGGTGGTTCTCCTGCTTCGAGTGGTTGTCGAGGTGACAACACTCGGCTGCCCGGCGTCCCAGGGACCTGAGGGCGGGATCCCGACCTCGTGACGGTCACGGCGACCCGTTGGGTCGGGACATGGTGTCCCATGACAAGCGGGCCGAGGTGGGCCACGATCGAGCCATGCCTCCCCTGCCGACCCGGTTGCTGCCCGCCGCGGGTGCTGCTGCCGGTGTCGCTGCTGGGGTGCTGGGACTCGTGCTGCACCTCGGGTTCGCCGACCCGCCCCACGCGGCGGGGGTGACCGACTGGTGGCCGATGGGCGTGGTGGCGTGCCTGGCGTTCGGACCCACCGGTGGCTGGTTGGCGAGCCGACGTCCCGAGCACCCGCTGGGGTGGCTCTTCCTGCTGCTGGGGCTGCTCGAGGGGGTCTCGCTGGTCGCCACGGACTACGGCCTGCGCGCGCTCGAGCACCGCTGGGCCCTCGCGGAGGCCGCGCTCTGGGTGGGCAACTGGATCTGGGTGCTGGGGCTGGTCCCGATCGCCTCCGTCGTGCCGCTGCTCGTCCCGGACGGCCACCTGCCGTCGCGACGGTGGCGACCGGCGTTCGTCCTGGGCTGCGCGGCGGCGGTGGCCGCGGCGCTCGGCTTCGCCGTCCAGCCGTACGACGCCACGACGCCGGGCCTGACCGACGCGGGCCTGACCAACCCGGCCCACGTCGCCTGGCTGGCCGGCCCGGTCGTGGGCGCGCTCCTCACCACGGTCACGCTGGTCGGGGTGGTCCTGGCCGTGGCCGGTCTCGTCTTGCGGTGGCGTGGCTCGAGCGGGACCGAGCGCCAGCAGCTCAAGTGGGTGCTGGTCGGGGTCGGGGCCGCCGTCATCCTGTTCGCGCTCGGCTTCGCGCTCGGACCGGTCGTCTCGGCGTTGGCCATGGCGCCGCTCCCGCTGGCCGTCGTGGTGGCAGCGTTGCGCCACGGTCTCGGCGACGTCGACGTGGTGATCAGCCGCTCGTTGGTCTACGTCACCCTGTCGGGGCTCGTGCTCGTCCTCTACCTCGCCCTGGTCTCCCTGCTCGGCACCGCGCTCGGCGGCCTGTCCTCGGAGAGCACGGTCGTCCCCCTCCTCTCGACGGCGGCCGTGGCGCTCGGTGTGCTCCCCCTGCGCGACCGGCTGCAGCGCGGGGTCAACCGCCTCGTGCACGGGGAGGAGGAGGAGCCGTACGCCGTCCTCGGGCGGCTCGGCGACCGCCTGGCCGCGGCCTCGACCCCGGAGTCGATCGAGCAGGAGGTCCTCCCCGTGGTGACCGAGCAGGTGGCCCGCTCCCTGCGCGCGCAGTCGGTCGTGCTGCGGCTGAGCGAGGGCCTCGTCGCGTCGCACGGCTTCGAGGTGGACAACCGGACGCCCACGCTCACGGTGCCCCTGGTCCACGCCGGCGAGGACCTCGGGTCCCTGGCCGTCCACCGGGTCGGCGGGTTCGACGCGCGCGCGGTGCGGGTGCTCGACCACCTCGCCTCGCAGGTCGCGGTCGCCGCCCGCACCGTGCAGCTCGCGCGCGAGTCGCAGCGGTCCCGGGAGCTGGCGGTCCTGGCCCGGGAGGAGGAGCGACGGCGGCTGCGCCGCGACCTGCACGACGGGGTCGGGCCGTCCCTCGCCGCGCTGGCACTGCAGGTCGAGACGGCACGGTCGTTGACCGGTCACGACCCCGAGGCCGCCGGCCGGATCCTCGACACCCTCGGCCCACGCCTCAACGGCGTGGTGGGGGAGGTGCGGGCGATGGTCAACGAGCTGCGTCCGCCGCTGCTCGACGAGCTGGGCCTCGAGGCGGCCCTGCGCGAGCTGGTCGACCGTGTCACCACGGCCACCACCCGTGCGGACCTCGTGGTGCAGTCCCTGCCCGAGCTGCCGGCCGCGGTCGAGGTCGCGGCCTACCACATCGCGCGGGAGGCGACCGCGAACGCCGTACGCCACGCCCGCGCCTCGCGGGTCGAGCTGCGGCTGGGCGTCGCGGACGGCATGGTGCAGGTCGAGGTCCGCGACGACGGCTCGGGCCTGTCGCCCGACAGACGGTCGGGGGTCGGCCTGGGGTCGATGCGGACCAGGGCGCGCGAGCTCGGCGGCGAGCTCCTCGTCGACAGCAGCAGCCGCGGCACCACGGTGACCGCCTTCCTCCCGGGAGTCTCCTCATGACCGTCCGCGTCCTCGTCGTCGACGACCACCCGCTCTACCGCGAGGGTCTCGCGACCGCGATCTCCGCGATGCCGGGCAAGACCGTGGTCGGCGAGGCCGGTGACGGTGACGAGGCGATCCGCCGCGTGGAGGAGCTGTCGCCGGACGTGGTCGTGATGGACCTGCACATGCCGGGCACCAACGGGGTCGAGGCGACGCGGGCCGTCACCGCGCTCGACCCGGCTCCTGCCGTGCTCGTGCTCACGATGCTGGAGAACGACGACTCGGTGTTCGCGGCGATGCGCGCCGGCGCCCGGGGCTACCTGCTCAAGGGGTCGACGGGGGCGGAGATCGGACGTGCGCTCGACGGCGTCGCCAACGGGGAGGTCGTCTTCTCCGCGGGCATCGCCGAACGGGTCCTGGCGTTCTTCGCCGGCGGCCCGGCACGCCGGGAGGCGGTCCCCTTCCCCCAGCTCACCGAGCGGGAGCGCGAGATCCTCGACCTCGTCGCGCGCGGGCTGACCAACGCCGCGATCGCGCGCAAGTTCGTGCTGAGCGACAAGACCGTGCGCAACCACGTGTCCAACGTGTTCACCAAGCTGCAGGTGGCCGGGCGTGCCGAGGCGGTGGCGCGCGCACGGGACGCGGGTCTGGGCGGTCCGGCGGACGAGGCCTAGGCGCGCAGGTCGACGTACACCGGCACGTCGGGGTGCGCGTCGTTGCGCAGGCGGTCGGTCAGCTCGCGGTGCTTGCCGGTGCGGGTGAGCCGCTCCGCGAGCAGGTAGGCGACGGCGAGCTGGCGCTCGAGGACCAGCCGCGCTCGCGGCTCGAGGTCGGAGGGGAGCGGGGCCCGCAGCGCCGGCGGCTCCCACGACGGCAGCGCGAGCGACGCGGCCGACTCCTCGGTGAACGTCTCGACGGCCAGCAGGGCCTCGGCGGTCTCCACGTCGCACTCGAGCCGCTCGAGCGCGGCGACCCACTCCGCCCGGAAGTCCGGGGGAGCGGGCGGCGTGGAGGACGAGGTCACGAGCTGGTCCTCAGGAGGTCGCGGCGGCCTGCAGCGCGGCGGCGCGCCAGGTGTCGGCGAGGTCGGTGACCAGCGAGAGGCAGCCCTCGGTGATCGCGGGGTCCTTCTTGAGGTTGGCCTGCACGAGCTGGGCGTGCAGCCAGTCGTAGAGCGAGGCGAGCCCGGGGCCGCCGTCCCACGCCTCGACGTCGAGGGTGCCGCGCAGGTGGACCAGGATCTCCTGGGCGTGGATGAGCTGGTTGTGCGACTCCTGCACCTGGCCGGCGCGCTGGGCGTCGAGGCCGCGCTGCACGTCGAGGACCAGCCGGTCGCAGAGCATCACGAGCAGGCGCGCCGGGCTGGCGGTGGCCACGGCGTTCTCGACGTAGGCGTTGCGCGCGTTCTGGGCCTGGTACATGGCGTCCTCGGGTCGTCGGGTCGGGTGGTGTGGTCAGGGGGTGGGTCAGCCGCTGCTCGTCGGCAGGCTGGCGAGCTGGCCGGAGAGCCAGCTGGACTGGCTCTGCATCTGGCTGAGCGCGGTCTCCAGCGCGGTGAACTGCCGGGTGAGCGTCGCCTTGCGCAGCGCGAGCCGGTCGTCCCACGCGTCGATGCGGTCGTTGAGGTCCCGGATGACGCTGTCCATGCCCTGCAGGGCCTGCGTCACCGAGCCGGTGTAGGAGCTGCTCGCCTGGTCGCCCACCGTGGCGAGCTGCGCCATCCACCCGGGGCTCGTGCCGGATACGAACTTGGCAGTCACCGCGGCCGGGTCCGCGACGTACGCCGCCTTGAAGGTGTCCTCGTCGAAGGTGACCTTGCCGTAGCGGTCCAGCTGCACGCCGGCGTCGGCGAGGGTGCCGCCGGCCACGGAGTACGCCGTGGAGAGCAGCGCGTCGCGCACGCGGCGCAGGGTGGCGTCGCCCGCGAGCGGACCGCCCTTGGCGTCACCCGAGGCGCTCTTGGTGGCGGTGTCGATGTCGCTCAGCACGGCGTTGAGCTGGTCGACGAAGCCCTTGACCTTGGCCGACATCGCGGCCGCGTCGCTGGTGGCGCCGATCGTCACCACGGTGCCCGCGACCGCGCCCACGCCGAGGGTGACCGAGAGGCCCGGCAGCAGGTCGGTGAAGGTGTTGGTGGAGGAGTGGATGGTGTCGGCGCCGACGGTGATCGAGGCGTCCTGGCCCGCGCGGACCGTGGCACCGCCGAGCAGGGCGCTGCCGTCGGCGTTGGTGAGCGTGAAGTCCCCGGCCGCCCCGGTGGTGGTCGACTCGACCGTCAGGCGGTAGGTGCCGTCGTCCAGCCGCAGGGTGCTGGCGCGCACGCCTGCGCCGGCGGTGTTGATCGCGTTGACCAGGCTGCCGAGGGTGCCGTCGCTGGTGGTGATCGTGAGCGGCGCGGTGCCGTCGAGCTTGTCGAGGGTGACCGAGGTGCCCCCGGACACGACCACGTCGGTCAGGGCGGCGGTCGAGGTGAAGGTGAGCCGGTGGCTCTGCGCGAGGGTGCCCACCGTCAGGTCGAGCTGGGCGGGCACGCCGCCGGTCCCCGCGGTGACGGTGACCTTGTCGTAGGAGCTCGACGTCGCCAGGGGCGACCAGCTCGTGGTCTTGGCCAGGTCCTGCGCGGCGGTCGTGAGCGCGGCGAGCTTGGCGTTGATGCCCTGCATCGCGGTCTTGGCGGTGGTGCGCGCCGCGACGCGAGCCTTGAGCTGGGTCTGCTGGGTGGCCTCCAGCTGGATGAGCTGGCTGATGATCGAGGCGGTGTCGAGGCCACTGGCCAGACCGCCGATGCTCGCCGTCATCGCCTGCCTCCCTCGCGGACCGGTCGGAGGAGCAGTCGGGCGAGGGCCGAGATCCTCGACCCTCGCCCGGTGCTCATGTCACTTCTCAGCTGGTGCTGGATCAGCCACGCAGCAGCTGCAGGACGCCCTGCGAGGCCTGGTTGGCCTGCGCGAGCATCGCGGTGCCGGCCTGCGAGAGGATCTGCGAGCGGGTGAACGCCATCATCTCCTGGGCCATGTCGGTGTCGCGGATCCGGCTCTCGGAGGCCGAGAGGTTCTCCACCGCGACGTTGACGTTGTTGATGGTGTGCTCGAACCGGTTCTGGATCGCACCGAGCGACGCACGCTGGGTGGAGACCTCGGTGATCGCCGCCTGCAGCGTGTTGCTGTCGGCGATGTCGACCGCGGCCATCGCGGCGCCTGCGGTGAAGTCCGCGAGCGCAGCTGCGTCGACGTCGATCGTGTCGCCGTTGTCGTAGCCCACCTGGAACGTCTTCGCCGTGCCGTCGAAGAGGTCCACGCCGTTGAACTTGGTGTTGTCCTTGATCCGGCCGATCTCGGTGTTGAGCGCGTCGAACTCCGACTGGAGGGCGGCCTTCGACTCGGTGCTCTGGGTGCCGTTGTTGTACTGCACGGCGAGGTCGTTCATGCGCTGCAGCATGGAGTGGACCTCGGTGAGCGCACCCTCAGCGGTCTGCGCGAGGCTGACGCCGTCCTGGGCGTTGCGGACGCCGACCTTCAGGCCGCCGATCTGCGAGCGCAGGCCCTCGGAGATGGCCAGGCCGGCCGCGTCGTCGGCAGCGCGGTTGATGCGGAAGCCGCTGGAGAGCTTCTCCAGGGACTTGGACATCTGCCCCTGCGTGACCGACAGGTTGCGGTAGGCGTTGAAGGCCTCGGTGTTCTGGTTGATGCGAAGACCCATGGTGGTTCCCTCCTGGAATGTGGATCTGATGAGCGAGTCCCTCCCTGGACTCGGGGATCTCATCGGCCCCTGGGGTCAGGGGTTGAGGACTTTCGTCAGGTTTTTTCAGGCGCTTCGGTCGAAACCGGACAACGAGCTCGTCGTCGCACCCAGCCGCGCAGTGGCGGTACGACGGGACGCGACGGCCGCGAAGTAGGCCTCGCGCCGGCGGGCCGCGCAGCCGTCGGGCTTGGTGTGCGGCGTGACGAGCTCGGGCGACAGGGCGCTGTTGAGGGCGTCCTTGAGCAGGACGAGCGCCTCCGCGCGCATCTGGGACACGCGCGACTCGGAGACCCCGAGCTCCGCGGCGATCTCGGCCATCGGCCGCTCGCCGAAGAAGTAGCCCTCCACCACGGTGCGCAGCCGGTCGGGCAGCAGGGCGACGGCGTCGACGAGGTAGCCGATCCTCTCCTGCTGCTCGATCCGCTCCTCCGGGCTGGGGACACGGTGGGGCACGACGTCGTCGACCGAGGCCTCGCCGAAGCCCTGCAGGCTCATCACGCTGGCGCGGGCGACGTCCTCGGCGTTGGCGGTGACCTCCTCGACCGAGAGGCCGGAGGCGGTGGCCACCTCGGCGTCGGTCGGGATGCGGCCGAGCCGGGTGGCGAGCTGGCTGCGCACGTTGTCGAGGTCGCGCGCACGGCGGCGGACGCTGCGGCTGGCCCAGTCGATGCCGCGCAGCTCGTCGACGATGGCGCCGCGGATGCGGGTGGAGGCGTAGCGCACGAAGGGGACGCCGCGAGCGGCGTCGAAGCTGCGGGCCGCCTGCACCAGGGCGGTCATGCCGGCCGAGGTCAGGTCGTCCCGGTGCACGTGACCGGGCAGGCGGCTCAAGGACTCCCGCACCAGGTGGCCGACCAACGCGATGTTGGCGGTGACCAGCTGGTCGGTGTCCGGCGCATCGGGGGCTGCGTCGCTGATCCTCACCCGGATGAGGGTGGCCATTGGTCCTGGGACCCGTGACTTGTTTGCGGGTCATTTGACCAACCCGGCGTCGAAATGGCGCGAGTGGGAGCCCTCGATGACCCGAAATGACTAGCGAAGTCCTGCTTCGTCCGCTGCGGGGCCCTGCTAGGGCAGACCGGTCCGGACCGGCGCCCCGGAACTCCTCAGGTGGGGGCGCCGGGCGCCGATGGATGCCTATCGACCGCACCCATGTGCCGGCCGCGCCACCGACGGGGGTCGGGACGCGGCCCGACCACCAGCGTCAAGGAAGGACGACGTCGATGGAGGACCTCTCGCTCATCCTGTGGCGCGAGCGCGAGCTCCTGGAGACCATGCTCTACAAGCTCGAGATCGAGCAGCTCGTGCTCTCCAGCGGCCGCACCCGCTGGCTGGCGACCGCTGCGCGCGAGGTGGAGTCCGTGGTCGAGTCGCTGCGCGAGACCGAGCTGCTGCGCGCGGTCGCCGCCGACGAGGCCGCCGCCGCGGTCGGGCTCCCCGCGAGCCCGAGCCTGCGGGCGCTGGCCGAGGCCGTCGAGGAGCCGTGGCACTCGATCCTCATGGACCACCGCCAGGCGTTCGTCACCTACACCCAGGAGATCCTCGAGATCGCCTCGGCCAACCGCGAGCTGCTCTCGGCCGGCCAGCAGTCGGCGCGGGAGACGTTCCTGGGCCTGGCCGAGTCCGACGGCAGCTACGCCGAGGACGGCCGCGCGGTCGTCGACGCCGGGCGTCCGCGCCTGCTGGACCAGAGCATCTGAGCGGGGCCCGATGTCCGGCACGTTCGCCTCGTTCAACACCGCGCTCAGCGCGCTGCGCTACAACCGTGTCGCGATGGACACGGCGAGCCAGAACATCGCCAACGTCGGCGTCGACGGCTACACCCGCCGCCGCGTCGACGCGGTCACCGCGGGCACGCCCACCCAGCCTGCGATGTGGTCGCGCGACCAGGGCACCGGCGGCGGCGTGCGGATCACCGGCGTGGACCGGATGTCGGACTACCTCCTCGACCTGCGCCGGCGCACCGAGCACGGCAAGCAGTCCTACCTCGACACGCGCCAGGCGGTGCTCGACCGGCTCGAGTCCGGCATCGGGGAGCCCGGTGACACCGGCCTGGCCTCCGTCCTGGCGCAGTTCCGCGGCGCGTGGTCCGACCTGGCCAACACCCCGGACAGCGACGCCGCCCGGGCGCAGGTGATCTCGCGCGGCCGCGAGGTCGCCGACGCGCTGCACCTCCAGGCCAGCAGCTTCCAGTCCGAGGCCGGCGACCAGCGGGTCCGCGCCAACGGCCTGGTCGCCGAGATCAACACGGTCGCCGCCGACCTGGCCGCGACCAACAAGGCGGTCCAGGTCGCCAACCTGACCAACGACGACGCCGGCAACCTGCTCGACCAGCGCGACCAGCTCGCCCTTCGCCTGACCCAGCTCACCGGCGGCAAGGCCGTGGCCAACGGCACCGGCGGCCTCGACGTGACCGTCGGCGGCGTCGCCCTGGTGACCGGCGCCATCGCCGGGTCGCTCCAGGTCGCCGGGGGCATCACGCCGACCGGGGACGCCGACGGCAACCCGGTCAGCTTCGAGCTCACCCACCCGCTCAACGGCACCACGGCGGTGGCCGGGCTGACCGGCGAGCTCGGGGCCGTGACGGACCTGCTCAACACGACCATCCCGGCGTACCTCGCGGGCCTCGGCAGCGTCGCGCAGACCCTCGCCGACGGCGTCAACGCCCTGCACCAGGCGGGGTACGACGCCACCGGCGCCGCCGGGCTGGCGTTCTTCACCTACGACCCGGCCGACCCGGCGGGCTCGCTGGACGTCACCCTGACCGGCACCGCCCAGGTGGCCGCGTCCAGCCTCGCGGGCGGCGTGGTCCAGGGCGGCAACGCCGCTGCCCTGGCGGACTTCTCCGCCGACCCGGCCTACCAGCAGCTGGTCAACGGCTTCGGCACCTCGGTCTCCTCGAGCCGGAGGCTCGCCACGAGCCAGCAGATGCTGACCGAGCAGGTCGACGGCGCCCGCGACCAGCTGGCCGGGGTCAACCTCGACGAGGAGATGCTCTCGATGGTGCAGTACCAGCGCGCCTACGAGGCGGCGGCGCGGGTGATGACGGTGGTCGACTCGATGCTCGACACCCTGATCAACAGGACGGCGGTCTGATGGCCATCACGCGGATCACCCAGAACATGATGTCGGCGCGGTCGAACCTGTCGCTGCAGACGGCGCTGTCCCGGCTCGCGAAGACCCAGGAGCAGCTCACCACGGGTCGCGTGCTCAACCGGCCCTCGGACTCGCCGGCCGACACCACCTCCGCGATGCGTCTGCGCGCCAAGCTGGCCGACCACGAGCAGTACGCCCGCAACATCACCAACGGCCAGGGCTGGCTGAGCAGCCTCGACACGGCGCTGCAGACCGCGCTCCACACCGTCAGCCGCGCCACCGACCTGTCCATCCAGGCGATCAACGGCACCAACCAGGGCGCGCAGGGCCGCAACGCGATCGCGATCGAGATCGACCAGCTGCGCGACAGCCTGGTCTCCACGGCCAACACGACCTACCTCGGCCGCCCGGTCTTCGGGGGCATCACCGCCGGCGACGTCGCCTACGACGCGTCGGGGACGTACGTCGGCACGCCCGGCACCGTCGAGCGCACGATCGCGCCGGGGGTCAAGGTGCCGGTCAACGTCGACGGCCCCACCGCGTTCGGCACCCCCGGCTCCGACGTGTTCCAGGACCTCACCGACCTGTCCAACGCGCTGCGGCTGGGGGACATGGCCACGGTGCAGGCCAAGATGGGCAGCCTCCAGGCCGCCCACGGCCGGCTGACCACCACCCTCTCCGACGTGGGCGTGCGCGCGAGCCGGCTGGACAAGGCCGACCAGACGCTGCTCGACAGCAAGCTGCAGATGAGCACGTCGCTGTCGGAGCTGGAGAACGTCGACATCGCGCAGGCCACGATGGACCTCAAGATGCAGGAGCTGGCCTACCAGACCGCGCTGTCCTCCACGGCTAGGCTGGTCCAGCCCTCGCTGTCGGACTTCCTGCGCTAGTCCGCCGGTCGAGCCGACCCCCCGAAGTCCCGAAGGAGCAGTGACGTGAGCGTCGTCGCGGACATCCCTGTCATCGAGCTCGTCGAGCCGATGCCCGGGTTCCCCGGCATGACCCACTTCGCGCTGGTGCGGCTCGACGACGACGGCGTGCTGTGCGCGCTCCGGTCGGTCGACGACCCCGAGCTGCGGTTCCTGGTGGTGCCCCCGGCGCCGTTCTTCCCCGACTACGCCCCCGAGATCGACGACGCCACGGTCGCCGCGCTGGGCGTCGCCCGCGCCGAGGAGGTCCTCGTCCTCGTCGTGGTCAACCCCGGCGACGCGGCGGGCGAGGCGACCGCCAACCTGCTGGCGCCGGTGCTGGTCAACACCCGCACGCACCAGGGCGGTCAGGTGGTCCTCAACGACGACCTGCCGATCCGCGCGCCGCTGCTGGCCTGACCCGGAAGAGCCCGTGGGCGCCCCGCTCGGCGTCGACCAGCAGGTGCGAGACGAAGGGGTAGTCGCCCGGCTCCGGGAAGCTCAGCTCGACGAAGCCGCCCTGCGCCGGCAGCAGCCCGATGCTCTGCGCCCCGCCGGGCCCGCCGCGCAGGAGGTAGGCCCCTTCGGCGTACGTCGTGTCGAATTGCGCGCCGACCACGTGGAAGGACGTCGGCCGGCTCGGTCCGGCGTCGAGCACCCACACCCGCACCCGCTCCCCGACGCGGGCCCGCAGCGGCGCGTGGTCGTACTGGTCGGCGTACCCGTTGAACGCGACCAGGTCGGGGGCCTCCGCGGCCACCTTGTCCGCGTCGGCCTCGGCCCCGTCGGGCCCGAGGTAGAGCTCGGACTGGACGAGGACGTAGCTGCGCGCGACCGCCGGCAGGCCGGGCGGCTCGATGACGACCGCGCCGAACAGGCCGTTGGCGATGTGGGCCGACATCGGCATCGAGGAGCAGTGGTACATCCAGATCCCGGCGCGCGTGGCGCGGAACCGGTAGGTCAGCGCGTGCCCGGGCGCGATCGTGCGCATGGGGCGCTGCGGGGCGAGCTCGCCGGCGTGGAAGTCGATCGAGTGACCCACGGTGCCGCGGTTGACCAGCCGGATGACGAAGCGGTCGCCGATCCGGCCGTGGAGGACCGGCCCCGGCGCGGTGCCGTCGTAGGTCCACAGCCGTTGGGTGACCCCGGGCGCGACCTCGCGCACCACGTCCCGCACCACGAACGTACGCCGGTGCACGCGGCCGGGCGGGACCGGCGGCAGCGCCGCGTCACGAGGTGACCAGCCCGGCGAGGGACGCGCGGCCAGGTCGAGCCTGCTCGTGGCCGAGCCCGTGTGGTGCCCCTCTGCGGGAGCGTCGTGCCGGGCCCGCCCGCCGACCGCGTCGACGGTGAGGACCATGCCCCGCTGCCGGTGACCGAGCACGGAGCACCAGCCGTCGAGGTCACGGCCGACGACGCCGACGTCGACCCGGGCGGTCCGCCCCGGCGCCAGGCGCCCGCTGTCCGCGCCGGTCTCGAGCACCAGGTCGTGCACGGTCTCGTGGTCGGTGTTGGTCACCACCAGGACGAGGCGGTCGCCGGCGGGCACGGTGACCCGGTCCGGGGTGAAGCGCATGTCGTGGGCCCGCACCGTCACGGTCGTCGTACGCCCGGTGGGGGTGACCCCGGCGGCGGCGGAGGTCACGTCGTTCGCGCCGACCGCGGCCGGGTCGAGCGCCAGGCCCACCGCGACCGCGAGGGCCACCACCGCGACGCCCGTGGCGGCGAGGCCGGTGGCCTGGCCCGGGGTCCGCGCGGGGCGCTCCTCGAGCGGCGCCTCCCGTGCCCGGCGAGAGGCCCGGACGGCCACCAGCAGCAGGGGGATCGTGACGGCGAGGGCGACCAGGGTGAGGGACGACGCGGCGACCCGCACGGCGCCCGGGGCGGGGAGCAGGCACAGCACGAGGCCGAGGTTGGCCACGACCAGCCGCAGCGGCGCGGCCCGGTCGAGCACGCGGTTGGCGGCGCGCACCGCCCGCGGGCCCCCGCCCAGCGCCACCGGCACGAGGTAGGACAGGGCACCGAGCAGCACCTGGGCGGCGAAGCCCGCCACGAGGAACGGGGTGAGCCGATCCACCACGGCGTGGACGTCCTGCCAGGTCGGGGCGACGGCCATGCCGACGCCGAGCGCCACCAGCGTCCCCAGCAGCCACGTCACCCCGGCCAGCACCGACCAGGCGGGCAGCTCGGCCGGCGGCTTGCGGCGTACGGCGTCCACGAACGTCGGGGCGTGCAGCAGCAGCCCCACGACGTAGCCGGCGAGGCCGGCGACCGCGACCACACGGAGCCCGGCGGCGGCCCCTGCGGCCAGGAGGGCGACCGAGCCGACGAGGACGGGCAGGGCGCGGGCGGCAGCGCGCTCGGCACCCTCGGCGATGCGCGTGCGCAGCATGGTCGGCCAGAGCGTGACCAGGGTGCCGACCACGGTGAGCCCGACCCAGCCGAGCAGGTTGACCGCCTCGTGAGCCACCATCAGCCGTTCGTGCCGGCGCTCCCCGAGCCCACGGGCGAGCACCACGCCCAGGGCGGCGCCGACCGGGAGGAAGCCCGCCGCGGCGACGTAGTAGCGGACCGAGGGGCCGAAGCGGCTGGGCAGCGCCGCCCGCAGCCGTCGCAGGATGCTCCACCCGTGCCACAGCACCGCAACCGCGACCGCGGTCGCCCCGGCGCAGACGAGCAGCCACAGGTCGGAGGGCACCCCGACCACGACGGCGAGCGCACCGACGTCGAGCAGCACCAGCCGCCGGTCCTGCGCCGTCTGGTCGTCGTCGGGCGAGTGCAGCAGGGCGTCGGTGAAGTAGCGGCTCCACACCAGGACGGCATGGCTGACCGCACCGAGCATCAGCAGGTGGATCATCAGCCACCGCGGCGCGGGGACGAACGGGTGGACCAGCGCCACGACCACCGCGGCCAGCAGCCACACGATGACCGGCAGGTCGCGCATCGGCCGGAACCCGCGGCCGCGGCGGGGACCGGTCACGCGCTCACCGGGCACGGTGTGCCAGCTGGAGGCGGCACGCGCCGGGCTCGGAGAACGGCAGGAGCTCGGTGCCCTCGGGGTCGGCGCCCTGGGCCTCGAGCGCCCCGCGGGTGAGGCCGAGGTGCACCCCGCACACCACGTCGGGCCACTGCTGCGCGGCGTCGAGCAGGGGGCAGCAGGTCAGCCGGACGGCGACGTGCTCGGCGTCGGGCTCGGGGTCGAAGCCGAGGTCGTCGAGCAGCGCGACCACCTCGCGACGGGCGGCGGCCGGGTCGGGGGCCTGGCCCGCCGCCACGGTCGCGCCCCGCTCCTCCGCGAGCCGGTGGCCCCACTCGCGGCCCGCGTCGACGGCGTCCTCGGTGGGCGAGGGGCTGGTGCGGTGCAGCGAGGCGGCCAGCGTGGCCGCCAGCCCGGCGTACTCCGGTGTCCGCGCGACGTCCACGCCGGTCGCCTCGTAGAGCCGGGCAGGCCGGCCCGGTCCCGACGGCGTGCTCGTACGCCGGCGGGCGAGCCCGGCGCGCACGAGGGCCTCGACGTGCTCCCGGACGGTGTTGGGGTGCAGCCCCGAGGCGCTCACGAGGGCGGCCAGGGTCACCGGCTCGTCCTGCGAGCGCAGCAGGTCCAGCAGCGCGCTGCGGGAGGGCGAGAGCCGCCGGGACGAGCGGCCGACCCCGGGGCGCGGGCCGTAGCCGTCGCGGGGTCGGCCGTCAGCAGCAGGAGTTTCCACGGAGTAGAGTGTAATTAATTCCGACGACACCCGTCCACCGCGAAGGAGACCAGGACATGTCACAGCTCGTCATCGCCTCGAACGAGGCCGACGCCCGCGCCGCGGAGGCGGTCCGGGACCACCACGCCTCGATGGCCGGCGCCCTCCGGCTGCGCGTCGAGACCCTCGTCGACGCCGCCGCCCGGGGCGAGGCCGCCGCGGGGGAGGAGGCGCGCACCGACCTGCGCGCGTGGTGCGAGGCGGAGCTCGTCCCGCACGCGCTCGCCGAGGAGAAGGAGATGTACCCCGCCGCCCAGGCCACCCTCGAGGGTCGGCTCCTGGTGCAGTCGATGCTGGGCGAGCACGACGTGGTCCGCGAGCTGGTGCAGGAGCTCGCCGACGCCCCCGACCTCACGCGCGCGGCCGCTGCCGCGACGGCGCTCCGGGTCGTCTTCGACTCCCACCTGGGCAAGGAGAACGACCTGGTGCTGCCGCTGCTCGCCGCGACCCCCGGCGTGTCGGTGGCCACCATGCTCGAGGGGATGCACGAGCTGCTCGGGGAGGGCGCCTCGGCTGTCTCGGCGGGCGCCTCGGCGGAGGCCGGCTGCGGCGGGCACACCTGCACCTGCGGCGAGCAGGACGGCCCGGGGCACCCCGAGCTCGACGCGCGCACGATCCCGCATGCCATCCGGCACGCCACGATCTTCGGGGCGCTGGAGTCCGTGCGCCCGGGCCGCGGGCTCGAGCTGGTCGCGCCCCACGACCCGCTGCCGCTGCTGGCGCAGGTCGAGCAGCGCTGGCCGGGCGTCTTCTCCGTCACCTACCGCGAGCGCGGGCCCGAGGCCTGGCGGCTGGTCCTGCTGCGGGAGGGCTGAGCGCTCTCGCAGCCTGGGGGGCTCGGGCGGCCGGCTCGGGCGGCCTGGCTCAGGCCGGGCCGGGCGGCTTGGTCCCCAGCCGGCGGGTGAGCGCGGCGATCGCGTCCGCGCTGGGGGAGGCGGCGGCCTTGTTGGTCTCCTCGACCTCGGCCAGGAGTTCGGCCCGGTGGACCGCGACGCTGCGGGGGGCGCGGATCCCGATCCGCGCGACGTCGCCGCGGACCTCGAGCACCGTGATGGTCACGTCCTCGCCGATCACGATGCTCTCCCCGACGCGACGACTGAGCACGAGCATGGGCCCAACCTACCCTGGCCCGCGGCGTGTCCCGCGCAGCCACGAGACCCGCCCCGTGGGGCTGGTGGTGCGCCTGGGTCTGGTTGCTAGGCTCGCGATCGCGTGGAGGAGCGGCTCCGTGACGACCTCGTCGGAGCGGTCGCTCACCCGGGAATTGTCGATTCAGATGGAGTGGCAGAAGCATGGCTCAGGGCACGGTCAAGTGGTTCAGCGCCGAGAAGGGATTCGGCTTCATCGCCCAGGAGGGTGGCGGCGACGACGTCTTCGTCCACTTCTCGGCGATCCAGTCGCAGGGCTACAAGTCCCTCGAGGAGGACCAGCGCGTGGAGTTCGAGGTGACCCAGGGCCCCAAGGGCCCGCAGGCGGAGAACGTCCGCCCCCTCTGACGTACGACGCCGGCTGCGCCGGCCGTCTGGACCCCGGTGCCACGCGGCACCGGGGTCGTCCCGTTCTCGGCGCGTCACCTTTCGCGCGCTGTCGCGTTGCCGTGATGTGCAGGAGCCTGCGGTGGTGTGTCCCCCTGCCTTTCGGGTAGGAATCCGAGTCAGAGCGGTGTGGGACGAGGAAGGAATGCAGTGATGATGGGCGACGGACTCGACGTCCCCCTCGAGGACCCGGTCCAGCGCGAGGAGGTCGAGCTGCTCTCGTCGCTGATGATCGTCGCCGGGCGGGCCGACGGCCCCCTCGACCAGCAGCTCATCGACGATCTCCTGGGGCTCCGGGGCGACCCCGGGCCCTCGGCCACCGCCTGATCGCCCGCGCTCGGGACTGCCTGCGCCCCTTTCGGCGGGGATTGCGTCCCGGAGCCCGCGTGCCCCTAGCATGTTCCGCGGTTCATCCCTCGATGTCAGGAGCTCCCCGTGGCACTGCGGTTCCGTCCGGCCGACGCCTCGTTCTACGACATGTTCAGCACCCTGGCGGCCCAGCTGGTCAACGGCGCCGGGCTGCTCAACGAGGTCTTCACCGAGGGCACCGACCGCGCCGCGCTCGCCGACCGCATGCGCGAGGCCGAGCACTCCGCCGACGAGGCGACCCACGAGATCATCCGGCGGGTCAACACGACGTTCGTGACGCCGTTCGACCGCGAGGACATCTACGCCCTCGCCTCGGCTCTCGACGACGTCATGGACTTCATGGAGGAGGCCGTCGACATGGTCCTTCTCTACGAGATCGACGACCTGCCGCCCGAGCTCGCCGAGCAGGTGAGCGTGATCCAGCGCTGCGCCGAGGTCACCGCCGACTCGATGCCGCGGCTGCAGAGCATGAAGAACCTCGACGAGTTCTGGATCGAGATCAACCGGCTCGAGAACGCCGGCGACAAGCACTACCGCCGCATCCTCGCCAAGTTGTTCAACGGCGAGCTCGAGGCGCTCGAGGTGATGAAGCTCAAGGACGTCGTCGACTCCCTCGAGGCCGCCATCGACGCCTTCGAGTCGGTGGCCAACGTGGTCGAGCAGATCGCCGTCAAGGAGTCCTGAGCGTGGACCTCGCGATCATCATCGCGGTCGTCGCAGTAGCGCTGGCGTTCGACTACACCAACGGCTTCCACGACGCCGCCAACGCGATCGCCACCTCGGTCTCGACCCGTGCGCTCACCCCGCGGGCGGCCCTGGCGATGGCAGCGGTGATGAACTTCATCGGCGCCTTCCTCGGCCAGGAGGTCGCCAACACCGTCGGCAAGGTGATCACCCTGCCGCAGAACACCCACGGCCTGACCGTCGTGATGGCCGGCCTGCTGGGCGCCATCGCGTGGAACCTGCTGACCTGGTACTTCGGCCTCCCCTCCTCCTCCTCCCACGCCCTCATCGGCGGGCTCATGGGCGCGGGCATGGCCTTCGCGCTGGCCACCCCGGGCGAGTTCTTCACCGGGGTGGCGGGCTCGGAGATGACTGACGCCGGCTGCACCGTCGGGGGCAAGCTCGTCGACGGCGCCCAGTGCGGCGTGGTCCGCTGGCAGGTCATCCTCGACAAGATCGTCATCCCGATGATCGCCTCGCCGATCGTCGGCTTCCTCGCCGCGGCGCTGGTGATGATCGCGATCATGTGGATCTGGCGCAAGGCCAACCCCTCGCGCACCAACCGCGGCTTCCGCCTGGCCCAGACCGTCTCCGCCGCCGCGATGGCGCTGGGCCACGGCCTCCAGGACGCCCAGAAGACGATGGGCGTCATCTTCCTGGCGCTGCTCACCGGCGGCCACGTCTCCGCCGACGACAGCCTCCCGGTCTGGGTGATCATCGCCGCGGCGAGCGCGATCTCGCTCGGCACCTACTCCGGTGGCTGGCGCATCATGCGCACCCTCGGCCGGCGCATCATCCACCTCGACCCGCCCCGTGGCTTCGCCGCCGAGTCGGTCTCCGCGGGCGTGCTCTACACGACCGCGTTCGTGTTCGAGGCGCCCATCTCGACCACCCACATCATCACCTCCGCGGTGATGGGTGTCGGCGCGACCAAGCGGGTCTCCGCCGTCCGCTGGGGCGTGGCCAAGAACATCGTCGGCGCCTGGATCTTCACCTTCCCGGCCGCGGGCCTCATGGCCGCGATCTGCTACTTCCTCCTCCGCCTCCTCCAGCTCCCGTAGCCCGGCCGCCCGCCCCGCCCGGCCGCCGCGCCGCGCCCGGCCGCCGCGCCGCGCCCGGCCGCCGCGTACTCCGACGTACGCGCTGGACAAATTGGACATTGGCAGCACGTACGTCGGAGTACGCCGGCCCGGCAGGCGGGCCTCACCACCACGGCGCCCAGCCGGGCGGCCACTCGGTGGTCCACGTGCGCACCTGGTCGGTGACGGGGCGGGCTCGTTCCCAGGCCTGCTGGACGCGGTCGACGATCCTCGCCGGACGGGCCAGGTCGGGTCCGACGATCGTCACGTGCTCGAGACCGTGGCGCCTGCACAGGTCGGCCCGCTCCGCGTCGCGGGCCCGCCTGGCGCTCGACCCGTGGTCCTCGCCGTCGTACTCCACGACCATCCCCCGCTCCACGCCGAGCAGGTCCGCCTCGAGCAGGAAGTTCTCGTGCAGGTCGAAGACCGGCACGTTGATGCCGAGCAGGGGCAGGTCGGTCCCGAGCTCGAGGAGGTCGCGCAGCTCGACCTCCTTGGGTGAGCGGGCGCCCGGGCGAGCGCGGTCGAGGACGGCGATCGCGGCGAGGCTGCGCCGCCGGCGACGGTGGAGCTGTGCGTAGACCCGCATCTCGTCGAGCGTCACCACCCGGGCCGCCACCGCCATCTCCGTCGCGACCAGCGCACGTCGCGGGACCTTGAGCGTCCGCAGCTCGTCGAACAGCGCCCGCGACGGCGTCGTGACGCGCAGGCCGTGCACGACCTGGACCTCCTCGGGAGGCAGCGGCTCGTAGCTGAACAGCACCCCGGCCGCCGCGCGCCGACCCTCGCTGCGGCCGGCCGCCAGGAGGACGGGCCGGTCGACCCACCCGGCGGCCGTGGCGAGACGGCCGTCGAAGTACGCCGCCCCGTGGACGCGGAGCGCGGCCCACCCCGTGACCGCGCCGCCCGAGGGGAGCTGGCCCACCGCGTCGAAGATGCGCTGCTCCGGGGGCTGCGCGGCGAGGGTCGGGCGGTAGGAGTTCTTGCCGACCCGGTGCCAGTGCGGGCCCCGTGCCTGGGCGGCGGTCGGCCCGGTCGCGCCGCCGGGGTCGATGCGCCGCGGCACGACGAGGCCGGGCGGCAGCGCGAGGCGGGGGGTGAAGGGCATGCGGCAGGGTGCCGCGGCCGGCTCGATCGGCGCTGGCGCTCTCCACAGCCGCCCCGCCCGGCCCCGCGTACTCCGACGTACGAGCTGCCGATGTCCGATTTGTCCAGCGCGTACGTCGGAGTACGCGCGGCGGGGGCGGGCGGCGCCGGCGGCGGCGGGCGCGCGGCGGGGGGCGGGCGGCGCCGGCGCGGTCAGCCGTCGAGGGTGTCGCGCAGCTCCACGTGGGAGACGACCCGGTCGGAGCGGAGGAGGAGCAGCTCGAGCAGCCGGAACTCCTTGAGCCCCAGCCCCGCGACCTCGGCGCCGTCGAGGTGGACGGTGTGGGCCAGCGGGTCGAGCCGCAGGGGCCCGAGCAGGAGCGGGAGCCGGACGGTGGTGCGCGGCAGCGACGCGGAGACCTTGAGCGCGACGTCGCTGGCGGCGTACGGCCGGTCGACCGTGCCGGTGGCGCCCTGCAGCAGCGCGGCGCCGACGGGTCCGAGGTCGGGCTCGCCGCCGACGCCGAGGACGATCGGCTCGTCCCCTCGCCGGCGTACGGCGGCCACGAAGTCCCCCAGCCCGAGGTCCGGCAGGCGGGGGGCGACGAGCAGGGCGTCGGGGGAGAAGCAGCCGTACTCGACCAGCGCGTCGGTGCCGCGACCGGCCTGGTGCACGAAGCCCTCGGCACCGAACGCCTCCACGGTGCCCGGCTCGACGTGGGGGTCGACGAGGAGCAGGCGCAGTCCGGTGATCATCGGGGTGGGCCCTCGATCACCGGAGGGTGCTCAGCCGAAGCGACCCGAGATGTAGTCCTCGGTGCGCTTGTCGCGGGGCGAGCGGAAGATGTTGGTGGTCAGGTCGTGCTCCACGAGCAGGCCGGTGCGGTCGCCCGAGCCCTCCTCGGCGAGCGCGGTGAAGAACGCGGTGCGGTCGGCCACGCGGGCGGCCTGCTGCATGTTGTGGGTGACGATGATGATCGTGTAGTCCTCCCGCAGCGCGAGCATGCAGTCCTCGATGCGGGAGGTGGCGATCGGGTCGAGCGCCGAGCAGGGCTCGTCCATCAGGATCACGTCGGGCTTGACCGCCAGCGTGCGCGCGATGCACAGGCGCTGCTGCTGGCCGCCGGAGAGGCCGTACGCCGACTGCTTGAGCTTGCCCTTGACCTCGTCCCAGAGCGCGGCCTTGGTCAGGCACTCCTCGACCAGGTCGTCCATGCCGGACTTGCCGCCGGGGACCTTCGTACCGATCGACGTGGGGCCGAAGGCGATGTTGTCGTAGATCGACTTGGGGAACGGGTTGGGCCGCTGGAAGACCATGCCGACGCGGCGGCGTACGTCGATCGGGTCGACGTCGGCGCCGTAGACGTCCTGGCCGTGGTAGGTGATGAGCCCCTCGACCCGCGCGCCGGGCACGGTGTCGTTCATCCGGTTGAGGGAGCGCAGCAGCGTCGACTTGCCGCAGCCGGAGGGGCCGATGAGCGCGGTGATCTCGTTCTTGCCGAAGTCCAGGCTGACCTTGGTCAGGGCGCGGAAGTCGCCGTAGTAGACGTCGACCTCCTGGGCCGACATCACCGGGTCGGGCTTGCTGGGCAGCTCGCGCAGCTGGTCGCGGCGGCCCTGGGCGAGCACCGAGGCGTCGAGGGTCGCGGTGCCCGCAGTGCCCGCAGCGCCCGCAGCGCCCGCAGTGCCCGCGGTGGCCGTCGCCCCCGCGCCGCCGCGGCGGAAGGTGCCGAAGGACGGCACGCTGCGGTGGGTGCTGGGGGAGGTGCGGGTTGCGGTCGTGTACGTCGCCACGGTGGGTCACCACGCTCTCGATCGGCCGACAGGTCGGGACAACACCGATGACCGTAGGGAGCCCGTGTGAACCGGTGCCCCGCTTGAGGTGAACGCCGGGTGAACGAACGCTGTCAGTGGTCTCCGCGGGCCGTTCAGCGCCCGCTCGGGGCCTCGATGCGCTCGATCGCGACGATCCGGCCGTGGCGGTGGTGCACCACGATCGCCGCCCCCGGGTCGACCGGCGTCGGCTCGAGCCCGAGGGTCTCCAGCACCATCGGCAGCACCGGCCGGTGGGTGCACAGGACCGCGGGGACCCGCTCCTCCAGCAGCCGGGCGACCTCGTGCACCACGGTGGCGGCGGAGGCGTCCTCCTCGCACAGCCCGTGGGTGACCTCGATGCCGAGGTCGCGCGCGGCGGCGTACGGCGCGACGGTGCGCCAGCAGCGGTCGCTGCTGGAGGAGACGACCATCGTGACGCCGTAGGCCTGCAGCATCGGGACGAGCCGCTCGGCCTGGCGCCCGCCGGCGACGGTGAGCCCGCGCCGCCGGTCGTCCCCCTTGTGGCGGCTGCGCGCCGCGGCCTGGGCGTGGCGCAGGACGACGAGGGGCACGCTGCGCTTGGCGTACGGCGCGGCCTCGGCCAGCGTCTGGCGGTCGTAGTCGTAGGTGAGCAGCCCGGGGGCGTCCTCGACCGTGACCCACCGGACCTCGTCGACCTCCTCGTTGGGGGTGTACGACGACACGTCGTGGTCGCCCAGCGCGCGGCCGACCCAGTAGTGCACGTGCTTGAGCCGGCCCGTGCCGTTCTCGACCAGGTAGGCCTGGGAGCCCAGCGGCGGACCGAGCCGGACGCGGACGCCGGTCTCCTCGAGCACCTCGCGCACCGCGGCCGTGCGGGGGGACTCGTGCAGCTCGAGCTTGCCCTTGGGGAACGACCAGTCGTCGTACTTCGGGCGGTGCACCAGGAGCACCTCGCTGGTGCCGCGACGTCGTCGGAGGGTGACCGCGCCGGCCGCGAGGACCGGACCACGTGGTGCCATGCGGCTAGTGTCACATCACCCAACGGGACGAGGTGAAGGGAGACCCCGGGTGCGCCAGCGACTGCTCGTCGGGCTCGTCGCGCTCCTCGTCCTGGGGGTCGCCACCGGGGGCGTCCTGTGGTGGGTCGAGGAGCGCGGACCGACCTCGGCGTTCGCCGACGCGATGCGCACCCTGCCCGAGGACAGCCTGCGGCTGGGGTTCACCGACTGGGGCGACGTGTCGGCCTCGCTCGACGCGCCCCGGGGCAAGGCCGCGCTCGACGAGGACCGGCTGACCGCGTTCCTCGGCCGCAGCTATGACGCCGACGTCACGACGACCTCCGCGCTGGTGGACTCGTTCGCCGGGATGTCGGCCAACTACGGCCTCACGCCGGCCGACGCCGAGTGGGAGGCCTACGGCCAGGGTCGCCAGGGCGCGGTCGACGTGCTCAAGCTGCGCGACGAGGTCGACCTGGACGCGCTGGTCGACCACCTGCGCGAGACCGGGTACGCCGAGCCGAAGGACCCCGACGGGGTGTGGGTCGGCAGCGGCGACCTGGTCGCGACGCTCGACGAGCCGCTCACCACCACCCAGAAGAACGTCGCGGTGCTGCACGACCAGCGGCTGCTGCTGATGGCCGACGACCCGACCTTCCTCGAGCAGTCGATCCCGGTCGGGACCGGCGACGAGGACTCGGTGATGGCGGAGGACGGGGTCTCCCAGCTGGTCGCGGCCGCCGGCGACGACGTCCGCTCGGCCCAGCTGTGGGTCGGCGACTTCGCCTGCGAGGACCTCGCGATGTCCAAGGCCGACCCGGTCGACCGGCAGGAGGGGGACCGCCTCACCGACAAGGTCGGGGGCGTCCACCCGCTCGACGGGCTGGTCCTGGCGCGGCGGACCGGGCGTGCCGCGACGATCGGGATGTGGTTCGCCACCGACGCGCAGGCCGAGGACGACCTCCAGCCGCGCACCGACCTGGCGCGGGGGGCCGCGCCCGGGCAGGGCGGCACCTTCGGCGACCGGTTCTCGGTGACCCGCGCGGTGCAGGACGGCCGGCTCGTGCGGCTCGACGTGAAGGCGCGCGACACCCTGATGTCCGACCTCGGCCAGGGCGCGGTGCTCTTCGCGACCTGCTGACCCTGGGCGGGACCGGTGGTCGAGCGTCGATCGGTGGTCGAGCGTCGATCGGTGGTCGAGCGTCGATCGGTGGTCGAGCGTCGATCGGTGGTCGAGCGTCGATCGGTGGTCGAGCCTGTCGAGACCTCAGGCCTTGCGGCGGCGGGACTGCTGGATCAGCCACTCCTGGAGGTCCAGCAGCGGCTGGCCGCCGTCGTCGGTGGTGCGCCGCTGCCAGGTGCCGTCGGACTGCAGGTGCCAGGCCGAGGTGCCCTCGGCGAAGGAGACGTCGAGCATGCGACCGACCTCGTCCTTGGTGGCCTGCGCCAGCAGGGGGGTGAGCACCTCGACGCGGCGGTCGAGGTTGCGGTGCATGAGGTCGGCGGAGCCGATGAGCACCTCCGGGTCGCCGGCGTTCTCGAACCAGAAGACCCGGCTGTGCTCGAGGAAGCGGCCGAGGATCGAGCGCACCTCCACCATCTCGCTGAGCCCGGGGACGCCCGGTCGCAGCGCGCAGATCCCGCGGGTGAGCAGCTGCACGGGCACCCCGGCCCGCGAGGCGTCGTACAGCGCGTCGATGACGACCTCGTCGACCACCGAGTTGGCCTTGATGCGGATGCGCGCGGGTCGCCCGACCTCGTGGTGGGTGACCTCGCGGCGGATGCGCTCGACCAGCCCGTCGCGGACCGTGTGGGGCGCGACCAGGAGGTGCTCGTACGACGGGTGGCGGGCGTAGCCGGACAGGTTGTTGAACAGGTGGGCCACGTCGTCGGTGAGGTTGGGGTCGGCGGTGAGCAGGCCGAGGTCCTCGTAGAGGCGCGCGGTCTTGGGGTTGTAGTTGCCGGTGCCGAGGTGGGCGTAGCGGCGGATGCCGTCGGGCTCGTCGCGGACCACGAGCGCGAGCTTGCAGTGGGTCTTGAGCCCGACCAGGCCGTAGACGACGTGGCAGCCGGACTGCTCCAGCTTGCGCGCCCACTTGATGTTGGCGCGCTCGTCGAACCGTGCCTTGATCTCGACGATGACGAGGACCTCCTTGCCGGCCTCGGCCGCGTCGATCAGGGCCTCGATGATCGGGGAGTCGCCCGAGGTGCGGTAGAGCGTCTGCTTGATCGCGAGCACGTGCGGGTCGGCCGCGGCCTGCTCGAGGAGGCGCTGCACCGAGGTGCTGAACGAGTCGTAGGGGTGGTGCAGGAGCACGTCGCGCTCGCGGACCGCGCCGAAGATGTCGACCGGCGAGGCCGACTCGACCTCGGCGAGGAGGGCGTGGGTGGAGGGCAGGAAGGCGGGGTACTTCAGCTCGGCCCGGTCGAGGTCGGCGATGTCGTGCAGGCCGCGCAGGTCGAGCGGGCCCGGCACCGACACGACCTCGGAGGCGCTCATGCCGAGCTCGGTGACCAGCAGGTCGAGCACGTGGGCGTCGATGCTCTCCTCGACCTCGAGCCGCACGGGCGGGCCGAAGCGGCGGCGCTGCAGCCCCTTCTCCAGTGCGTGCAGGAGGTTCTCGGCATCGTCCTCCTCGACCTCGAGGTCCTCGTTGCGGGTCACGCGGAAGGTGTGGACGGTGACCACCTGCATGCCGGGGAACAGCGGCTTGAGGTGCTCGGCGATGACGTCCTCGAGCGGCACGAAGCGCTGCTCGTCGACGGCGATGAAGCGGTCGAACTTCGGCGGCACCTTGACCCGTGCGAAGTGCTCCTTGCCGGTCTTGGGGTTGCGCACCAGCACGGCCAGGTTGAGCGACAGCCCGGAGATGTAGGGGAACGGGTGGGCCGGGTCGACCGCCAGCGGCGTGAGGACCGGGAAGACGCGCTCCTTGAACAGCTTCTTGAGCTTGCGCTGCTGCTCCTTGTCGAGGTCGCTCCACCGCTGCAGCTGGATCTGCTGCTCGGCGAGCGCCGGGATGATCTTGTCGCGGAAACAAGAAGCATGCCGCTGCATGAGCTCGGTCGTCCGCTGCCAGATCAGGTCGAGCACCTCGCGGGGCTGGAGGCCCGAGGCGCTCGGCACCGCGAGCCCGGCCGCGATGCGGCGCTTGAGGCCGGCCACGCGGACCATGAAGAACTCGTCGAGGTTGCTGGCGAAGATCGCGGCGAACCGCACCCGCTCGAGCAGCGGGACCGACTCGTCCTCGGCGAGCTCCAGGACCCGCTGGTTGAACCGCAGCCACGACACCTCGCGGTCGAGGAACCGGTCGTCGGGCAGCTCGCCCAGCGTCGCGTCGTACGCCGGGTCGACGTCGAAGACGTCCACCGCGCCCACCGTGGAAGCCGTGACGTCCTCGTGGGTGAGGGGATCCGTCAGGGACTCGCGCAGCAGGGACGTCTCGGGGCTCATGTGGTCATCGTCCCACCCGGCGGTGAACCAGGGGTGAACTCGTTCTCGCTACGGTTCCGCCATGCCTCGCTCGCCCCGTCGCACCCCCTCCGACCTCCTCGGCCTCGCCCGCGGCCGCACGGACCAGGTGATGGCCGCGGCCATGCCGCGCGTGCTCGGCCAGCCGGAGGCACGCGTACGCCGCCTGGCCGGGCCGCCGGTCCGCGTCGACGGCCACGAGCTGTCGCCGGGGACCCAGCTGCTGCTGCGCCTGATGAAGGTGGTGTTCCCGCGGCCGGCGGAGGACCACGAGGACTTCGTCGACGGCCGGGGGGTCGTGCTGCGGCAGGCGCGGCTGGGGGGCGGCCGCCAACCGATCGGGCAGGTGCACGAGCGCACGGTCCGCGGTGCCGACGGGCCGCTGCGCGCGCGGCTCTACGTCCCCCGCGGCACGGTCGACCCGGGTCCGCTGACGATGTTCTTCCACGGCGGCGGCATGGTCTACGGCGACCTCGACTCCCACGACGCGCTGTGCCGGTTCCTCGCCGAGGAGACCGGTGCCCGGGTCCTCTCGGTCGACTACCGCCTGGCCCCGGAGCACGTCTTCCCCGCTGGGGTCGACGACGCCTGGGCGGCCTACGAGTGGCTGGCGAGCAACGCCGCGGACTACGACGCCGACCCCACGCGCCTCGCGGTGGCCGGGGACTCGGCGGGCGGCTACCTCGCCGCGGCGACCGCGCTGCGGGCCGCGCAGGAGGAGGTGCCGCTGAAGTTCCAGCTGCTGATCTACCCGATGACCGAGATGTTCAGCCAGCGCCCGAGCCGGTCGACGTTCGCCGAGGGCTTCTTCCTCACCAGGAAGTTCATGGACCGGGCCGAGACCGCCTACCTCGCCGGCGCCGACCCGACCGACCCCCGCGCCTCGGTGCTGCACGCCGAGCTGAGCGAGGCCGTCGTACGCCACCTCGCGCCGGCGTACCTCGTCACCGCGGGCTTCGACCCCCTCCGCGACGAGGGCGAGGCCTACGCCCGCCGTCTGCAGGAGGCGGGCGCCACGGTCGAGCACCGGCTCGAGCCGGGCGAGATCCACGGCTTCGCCAACGTGCTGTCCTTCGAGAGCCCCGGGCTCGAGGCCGTGCGCCGCGCGACCCGCGCCCTGCGGGACGGGCTGGGCTGATCGGTTTCACTAGGTACCTAGTGATGTTGTCGCTCCCCGAGCGAAACTTCGCTCGGGAAGTGACAGGTTCACTAGGTACCTAGTAAAACTGGACCCCGCCGATACTGCACGTGCGTGTCCCGGGCGGCGTGGGCGAACCCGAACTTCGCGTACATCGCGACCGCCGGGTCGTTGTCCGACTCGACGTAGAGCACGACCTCCGCGTCGTCGCCGAGGACCGAGCGCAGGTGAGCGAGCCCCGCGACGAGCAGGCGCCGCCCGAGGCCGCCACCCTGGGCGGACGGGTCGACGCCGATGACGTAGACCTCGCCGTGCCGGGGCGCGTCGTCGGAGGCCTCGTGCACCTTGGTCCAGTGGAAGCCGACCAGGTGGCCCCCGCCGGCATCGGCCACCAGCAGGCCCGCGGGGTCGAACCACGGCTGCCCCATGCGCTCCTCGAGCCCCGCCGGGTCGAGCCCGGCCTGCTCGGGGTGGTGGGCGAAGGCCTCGCGGTTGACCCGCAGCAGCTCGTCGTCGTCCTCACCGGGACGGAAGGCACGCAGCGTCGGACCCTCGGAGGGCGCCTGCGGGAGGGAGACGTCGCCGGGGAGCCGCATCACCCAGAGCGAGCGCTCGGCCCGGAAGCCGAGCCGGGCCGCGAGGGCGCGCGCCCCGGGGTGGTCGCCATGCGACCAGGCGGCCCAGGGCCCGTCGTCCAGGACCTCCCGCGCCAGTGCCGCGCCGAGGCCGGCCCGCCGCGCGTCGGGGCGTACGACGAGGTCGAGCTCGCGCGGCTCGCCGGGCCGGACCAGGGCGAACCCGCCCTCGTCGAGCCACAGGGCGGCGCCGGACCCGAGCCCCCGGGCCAGCAGCAGCTCGACGGCCTCGTCGACGGGGCGCACGTGGTCGGCGTGCTCGGCGGCGTCGACCACCGCGCGCACGGCAGCGACGTCGGCCTCGGTGAGGCTGGTCAGGTGACGGCTCACGCGTCCACGCGCTCCTCGTCGCGCGACTCCGCCGGCGGCACGACGAAGCGGTAGCCGACGTTGCGGACCGTCCCGATCAGGGCTTCGTTGTCGGTGCCGAGCTTGGCGCGCAGGCGGCGCACGTGGACGTCGACGGTGCGGGTGCCGCCGAAGTAGTCGTAGCCCCACACCTCCTGGAGCAGCTGCTCGCGGGTGAAGACCCGGCCCGGGTGCTGGGCGAGGTACTTCAGCAGCTCGAACTCCTTGAACGTCAGGTCGAGGGCCCGGCCCCCGAGCCGCGCGGTGTAGGACGCCTCGTCGATGGTCACCTCGCCCGACCGGATCAGGTGGGACTCCGGGTCGTCGGGCCTGCCCTCCGCGAGCCGCCCGATCGCCAGGCGGATCCGGGCGTCGAGCTCGGCCGGGCCGATCGTGGTGAGCAGCAGGTCGTCGTACCCCCAGTCGACCGCGACCACCGGCAGTGCGCCCTCGGTGACCACGAGCAGCGTCGGGGTGGTGGTGCCGAGCGTGCGGATCAGGCGCCCGAGGTCGCGCGCCTTGGCCAGGTCGCTGCGGCCGTCGACGAGGACCGCGTCGACCGGCGGGGAGTCCAGGAGAGCGGTGCCCTCGGCAGGCAGGACCCGGACGGTGAAGGGAAGGAGGCCGAGGGAGGGGAGCACCTCAGCAGAGGGCTGAAGGCTGCCCGTGAGCAGCAGGATCGCGCGCAACCGGGCCTCCTTCCAGTGCTGGCAGGATATCGGACATGGCACCTGCGACTCCCCGTCTCGTCCACGTCCGGCTCTGGGCGGCGGCCCGCGCTGCCGCGGGTCAGGCGGAGGCGACGGTCGCGGTGGAGGGGGAGCGCGACCCGTCCGTGGCCGACGTACGACGGGCCGTGCTCGCGTCCCTGCCCGACCGGCCCGACCTGCCCCGGGTGCTCGCGGTCTGCTCGGCGATCGTGGGCGACCGTCCCGTCGGGGCCGGCGACGCGGGGTCGGTGCCCGTGCCGGAGGGCGTCGACGTGGAGTTCCTGCCCCCGTTCGCCGGAGGCTGACCAGACCGGGGGCCGAGGCCGTCGAGCGCACGTGACCGAGCGCCGGTGAGGTCGTTGGTACATCGACGAACTGACGTTCCGCGGGGGGATCTCAGTCCGTTGCTCAGCACGACGAGGACCTGCGGGGGCGGGTCCTCGTCCGCTTTTGTGAACATTCCTCGGGTGTGACCGTAACCACGTCTGGGCCGCGTCGTTGCACAGCATGCCGACCGTCCCGTCGGGGGATCGGGGCGGTCGGCACTCCCACGTCCTGGCGCAGGTCCGGACCTCTTGTCCCGCTGAGGGAGAATTGCCCCATGAGTCCTGGTGCCTGGGTGGTCCTCGCCGTGCTGGTCGTGGCGAGCGCGTTCGGCCTGTGGCGCGCCCGCACCGACGGCCGGTTCCGCGGCACGGCCGCGGAGGCTGCGAGTGACGGGGCCTGGTCCGGCGACTCGACCCCGCTCCGTGAGGAGCCCGGGGCACCGGCCCCGGAGGCCGACGACGCGAGCGTGCGCACGATGGTGGGCGAGCACCACGAGTTCGGGCATCGGGCGACGCTGCTGCAGTTCTCCTCCGCCTTCTGCGCTCCCTGCCGGGCCACTCGCCGGGTCCTCGCGGACATCGCCGAGATCGTGCCCGGGGTCAGTCACGTCGAGATCGACGCCGAGGAGCACCTCGAGACCGTCCGCCGGCTCGAGGTGCACCGCACCCCGACCACGCTGGTGCTCGACGCCCACGGCCGCGAGGTCTCCCGCGCCGTCGGCGCTCCCCGCAAGGAGCAGGTGCTCGCCGCCCTCGCGCCGGTCCTGGACTGAGCTGCGGCGGCAATGTTGTCGCTCCCCGAGCGAAGTTTCGCTCGGGGAGTGCCAAAGTCACTAGGTACCTAGTGAAACTGCTCCGGCCACAGGTACGCCGGGGAGTGGTCGACCCCGGTCCGGAGGCGGGCCAGGTCGGTCTCGACCAGGTGGGTGACCATCCGCGCGAACGGTGTGGTGGCCCGCCAGCCGAGGGCCGCGAGGGCGGGGGCGGGGTCGGCGACCTGCTCGGCGGCGTCGCCGGGGCGCAGGAGGGTCTCGTCGGTCCGGAGGTACGGCGTCGCGTCGCCGAGCCCGGCGGCCGCGAAGGCGCAGGTGACCAGGTCGAGCAGCCCGTGGGCCACGCCGGTGCCGAGCTCGAGGTCGGTCGGCGACTCCTGCTCGAGCATCCGGCGCACCCCCTCGACGAGGTCGCGCGCGTGGCCCCAGTCGCGGCGTACGGCGGTGTTCCCCAGCGTCAGCGAGTCGGCGCGGCCGAGCGCGATCGCCGCCGCGGTCCGGGAGATCTTGCGGGTGACGAACTGCGGCTCCCGCAGCGGGCTCTCGTGGTTGTGCAGCCGCGCGGAGACGGCCCAGAGCCCCGCCGCGCGGGCGGCGCGGACGTGCTCCTCGGCGGCCCGCTTGGACCGGGCGTACGGCGAGGGGTCGTCGACCGCGGTCGACGCCACGAAGACCCGCACGTCCTCACCCGTGCGGTCGCGGTGCGCGCGCACGTCGGCCAGCAGGCGGGCCACCGCGTGGTCGTTGACCGCGGCCGTGCCCGCGGGGTCGTCCCAGCTCGCCGCGACCGACGTGGACCCCGCCAGGTGGAAGACCCGGCTCGGCCGCACTTCCGAGAGCAGTGGCCCGAACCCCATCGGGTCGAGCAGGTCGAGCACCCAGACGTCCACGTCGGACAGGTACGCCGAGGCGCGGGCCCGCGCGAGGGCGGTGTCCTGGCGTGTCCCCACCACGGGAACCCCGAGCGCGCGCAGCGACCGCGCGAGGTAGACGCCGTCCTGCCCGGTGACCCCGGTGACGAGGGCCGGTTGGTCCCGACTGATCGTTCGCTCCGCTCGCTGCTCGGTCAGCCCTGGGCGGTCGCGGCGAGGTCGGCCTCGACCATCAGCTGGGCCAGCCCCTCGACCTTGGTCTCGGCCCGCCAGCCCAGCTCGCGCTCGGCCTTGGAGGCGTCGCCGATCAGCGCGTCCACCTCGGTGGGCCGCTCGTAGCGCGAGTCGTGGTCGACGTACTGCTCCCAGTCGAGCCCGACGCACTCGAACGACATCCGCACGAAGTCGCGCACGGTCGTGCCGACCCCGGTCGCGAGGACGTAGTCGTCCGGGGAGTCCTGCTGGAGCATCCGCCACATGCCCTCGACGTACTCCTTGGCGTAGCCCCAGTCACGCACCGCGTCGAGGTTGCCGAGCACGAGGCGGTCGGTGAGCCCGGCCTTGATGTGGGCGACGCCGCGGGTGACCTTGCGGGTCACGAACGTCTCGCCGCGCCGCGGGGACTCGTGGTTGAACAGGATCCCGGAGACGGCGTAGAGCCCGTAGGCCTCGCGGTAGTTGACCGTCGTCCAGTGCGCGAACAGCTTGGCCGCGCCGTACGGCGACCGCGGGTGGAACGTCGTGCGCTCGTCCTGCGGCGGCGGCGTCGCACCGAACATCTCCGAGGTGGACGCCTGGTAGAAGCGGCAGTCGGTCAGCCCGGCGGTGCGGATCGCCTCGAGCAGGCGGATCGTGCCGACGGCGTCGGCGGAGGCGGTGTACTCCGGCATCTCGAAGGACACCTTGACGTGGCTCTGCGCGGCGAGGTTGTAGACCTCGTCGGGGCGCACGGAGTGGACGAGGTTGACCAGGCTGACCCCGTCGGTCATGTCGCCGTAGTGCAGGTGCAGCCGGTCGCCCCCCGGGGCGAACCACAGCGGGTCGATGCGGCCGCGGTTGAACGACGAGGAGCGACGCACCAGCCCGTGGACCTCGTAGCCCTTCTCCAGCAGGAGCTCGGCGAGGTAGGAGCCGTCCTGGCCGGTGATGCCGGTGATGAGCGCTCGGCGCACGGGGGCTCCTTCGGTCAGCGAGAGGCTCCGAGGATACGTGTCCGGGAAGTGGACGCTCCATCCGGATCGTGGACCCGAGATGGCCTCACGTCCGCGTGAGGACCTACCGTGGGAGGGTGCTGACGACCCTGCTGACCCGCCGCCGCGCAGTGGACCACTGCCGCGTGCGCTCGTCGCTGTGTCGCGGAGCCTGACCTCCGCCACCCGTTGTCCCACTCGCAGGAGCTCCCGCATGTCCAGCACCCGCACGGTCGACCCTGTCGCGACCACCCCCCAGATCGACCCCCGCGGCCAGCGGTTCGCCGCCTGGCTCACCACCGCCGTCCTCGTCGCGGTCCTCGTCTCCGCCCCGTCGCCGCTCACCACCGCGCTCCTCGTGGCCCAGGGGCTGGTCTTCCTCAGCGGCGTCGCGCTCGGCCCGGCGCGGACGCCGTACTCCTGGCTGTTCCGCACGTTCGTCCGCCCGCGCCTCGGCGCCCCGGCCGAGACCGAGTCCGCGCTGCCGCCCCGCTTCGCACAGGGCGTGGGCCTCGTCTTCGCGGCCGTCGCCCTGCTCGGCGCCCTCGCCGGGTCGACCCTCGTCGTCCTCGTCGCCGCGGGGATGGCGCTCGCCGCGGCCTTCCTCAACGCGGCGTTCGGCTTCTGCCTCGGCTGCGAGATGTACCTTCTCGGCTTGAGGCTGGTCCCGCGCGACCGGCTGTCGCACGCCGCGACGCTGCTCCGCGACTCCGCGGTCCACTGACCCGCCCCCCGTTCACAGAGTCCCCACCGAGAGGCACCCATGGCTCGCGCTGACGTTCTCGTCGACCCCGACTGGGTCGAGCAGCACCTCGACGACGACGACGTCGTCCTCGTGGAGGTGGACGAGGACATCGAGGCCTACGACCACGGCCACATCCGCGGCGCGCTGCGCTTCGACTGGACCCGCGACCTGCAGGACCAGGTGGTCCGTGACTTCGTCGACCAGGACCAGTTCGCCAAGCTCCTGTCCGAGCACGGCATCGGCAACGACGACACCGTCGTGCTCTACGGCGGCAACAACAACTGGTTCGCCACCTACGCCTACTGGTACTTCAAGCTCTACGGCCACCGCGACGTCCGCATCCTCGACGGCGGCCGCAAGCGCTGGGAGCTCGAGGCGCGGCCGCTGACCACCGAGGTCCCCGCGCGCCGGGCCACGTCGTACGACGCCGCCGTGCAGGACCCCGCCCTCCGCGCGTTCCGCGACGAGGTGATCGCCGCGATCGGCACCGCCAACCTGATCGACGTGCGCTCGCCCGACGAGTACTCCGGCCGGCTCCTCGCCCCCGCCCACCTGCCGCAGGAGCAGGCGCAGCGCGCGGGCCACATCCCGACCGCGATCAACGTGCCGTGGAGCCGGGCGGCCAACGAGGACGGCACGTTCAAGACCGACGAGCAGATCCGCGAGATCTACACCGGGGCCGGGCTCGACCCCGAGCGCGAGACCATCGCCTACTGCCGCATCGGCGAGCGGTCGGCGCACACCTGGTTCGTGCTCTCGGAGCTGCTCGGGCTGTCCGGGGTGAAGAACTACGACGGGTCGTGGACCGAGTACGGCTCCCTCGTCGGCGTCCCGATCGCCCGCGGCAGCGAGCCGGGGGACGTGCTGTGACGCTCCCCGTCGGCTGCGCGGCCCCTCCCGGCGGCCTCGACCTCGACACGCTGCCCGACGCGGTCGCCGCGCGCGCGACGGTCGTCCAGGGCACGGTCACGGCGTACGGCGAGCCGCTCGCCCGCGCCTACGTGCGGCTGGTCGACCCCGACGGCGAGTTCGTGGCCGAGATGCCGACCGGGCCCGACGGGGGCTTCCGGTTCTTCGCCGCCCCCGGGCCCTGGGAGCTGCGCGTGCTCGCGCCCGGCCGCCCGGTCCGCTCCCACCCCGTCGAGCTCGAGCTCGGCGCCCGCGAGACCCTCTCCCTCGCCGTCTGAGCGCTCCGGGTCTGAGCCCCACGGGCCCGAGGCGTCACGTGTCGAGCACCAGGGTGACCGGCCCGTCGTTGACCAGCGCCACCTGCATGTCGGCCGCGAAGACCCCGCGCTCCACGTGCGCCCCGAGCCGGGCCAGCTCCTCGCACACCGCCTCGTAGAGCGGCTCGCTCACCGGCCCCGGGGCCGCCGCGGCCCAGGTCGGTCGCCGCCCCTTGCGCGCGTCGCCGTACAGCGTGAACTGGCTGACCACGAGCACCGGCGCCCCGATCTCGGAGGCCGACCGCTCGTCGGGGAACAGCCGGGTCTCCCAGACCTTGCGCGCGGTCCACGCGACCTGGGCCGGGCCGTCGGAGTGGGTCACGCCGAGGAGGACGAGCAGCCCCGGCCCCTCGATCGACCCGACCACCTCACCGGCGACCGTCACCGACGCCGAGCTCACCCGCTGGACCACCGCACGCATGCGGGCAGTCTGCCCCGGGTCACCTCGCGGCGCCGACCATCCGGACCGGCACAACCGCGCCGGGCCGGCCGAGCCGAGCGGGGCAGGGTCCTCGCGCCGCGCGTCGTGCCGGTCCGGAGGGCCGGGTCGGTCAGTAGACGAGCGCGCGGGCGGGGCCCGACCCGGGCCCCGTGCAGCCGGTCGGGTCACCTCGCGGCGCCGACCGCCCGGACCGGCACAACCGCCCCGGGCCGGCCGACCCGAGCGGGGCAGGGTCCTCGCGCCCCGCGTCGTGCCGGTCCGCAGGGCCGGGGTGCGTCAGTAGACGAGCGCCTGGGCCCCCTCGGCCAGGGACTCCTCGACGAACGTCGCCGCCCCGGCGATGCGGGCACCCTCCACGAGGTCCTCGAGCGCGAGCGAGCGGCGGGCCGCGCACTGGCCGCAGACGGTCACGGTGCCCAGCGAGAGGACGGCGGAGAGCAGCTCGGCCAGCGGGGTGGCGAGCTCGAGGTGGAACGACGAGGCCCGCCCCGGGACGGCGAACCACACCGCCTCGCCGGTCAGCCACAGCGAGACCGGCACCCCGGACGCGGCGGCGGTCGCGGCGACCGTGAACGCCTGGTTGGCCCGCTCGGGCTCGGAAGCACCGGCGGTGAGCTTGACCACGAGCGACCTCTGGGACGTCATGCCGAGAACGCTAGCCCCGGTACGATCCTCGGGATGGAGCCCGTCCTCGTCGCCCTCATGGTCATCCTGCTCCTGCTGGGTGGCGTCGTGGCGCTCTACCTCCTCCGCAAGGCCGTCGACAGCCAGCACGACCGCTGACCGGCCCCGAGCAAACGAGAGACAGAACCGCGTGCCCTTCGAGATCCCCGAGAACATCCACCCCAACTGCGCGCCCCTGGCCTGGCTGCTGGGCGGCTGGCGCGGCAACGGCGAGGGCGACTACCCCACGATCGACAAGTTCACCTGGGGCCAGGAGCTGATCTTCCAGCAGGACGGCCGGCCCTTCTTCCACTACATGGCCCGCTCGTGGGTCACCGACGCCGAGGGCAACAAGGTCCGCGACGCCGCCCAGGAGACCGGCTTCCTGCGCTGCCACGAGGGCGGCGAGGTGGAGTGGCTGCTCACCCACAACATCGGCATCAGCGAGCTGTGGCACGGCAAGGTCGACGGCGCCCGCCTGCACCTGACCACCGACGCGGTGATGCGCGCCGGCACGGCCAAGGAGGTCACCGCCGGGCAGCGGATGTACGGCCTGGTCGAGGGCGACCTGTGGTTCGCGATGGACATGGCCGCGGTCGGCCAGGAGCTCCAGCCCCACCTGTGGGGCAAGCTCGTCCGCCTCTGAGGAAAGTCCCGAAACCCGGACAGACCGGGCGTCGGGCCGCTAGCGTCGAGGGCAATCCGTCGGGGGAGGGAGACCTTGATGAAGCCTGTGCTGCGCGCCGTCCTGGCGGCAGTGCTCGGCAGCCTGGTGGTCAGCCTTCTCGTGCTGTCCACCTCGGCCACCGCCGCACCCACCACGCGGTCTCGGGCCACCACCAAGCCGGCCACCGTCTTCGGCGTCTCGTACGGCGAGCGGCTGAGCCGGATGAGCCAGAAGCGGCTCGACGCGACCCTCGACGACGCCCAGCGGCTCGGCATCCGCTGGATCCGGATGGACTTCTCCTGGACCACGATCCAGGCCGCCGGCCCGTCGTCGTACGACTGGTCCGGCACCGACCGCGTGGTCAAGGGCGCCCGGGCCCGCGGCCTGCGCGTGCTCCCGATCCTCACCTGGACCCCGGCCTGGGCCCGGGACGCCGGCTGCGTGCGGTTCTCGTGCCCGCCGCACCGCGCGGGCCGGTTCGCGACCTTCGCCAAGGCGGCGGTGCAGCGCTACAAGTCGCGCGGCGTCCACCACTGGGAGGTCTGGAACGAGCCCAACCTCTCGATCTTCTGGCCGTCGCCGGACCCGCAGCGCTACGCGACCCTGCTGCGCGTGACGTTCCGCGGCATCCGGTCGGTCGACCCCAGGGCGGTCGTGCTGCTCGGTGGCCTGTCGGCGCTGGAGAACCGTCCGCCGTCGATCGGTCCCCGCCAGTTCCTCACCGCGGTCTGCAAGGCCCGCGGGTGCGGGTCGATGAGCGCGGTGAGCTACCACCCCTACACCTACCCCTACCTCGCCGGGCAGGACTCGTCGACCTCGGCGTGGAGCAAGATCAACCACACCTCGTGGTCGCTGCGCAGCATCCTCAACCGGTGGGGCTACCGCCACAAGCGCGTGTGGGTGACCGAGTACGGCGCGCCGACCAAGGGCCTGGGACTCGGCACCGACGGCACGCAGGTCCTGCCGGGCACCGACCACGTGAGCGAGGCCTACCAGGCGATCGTCGCCACCGACGTGGTGACGCAGGCGGTCCGCAACGCCGACGTGACCGCGCTGTTCTGGTACACCGACCGCGACCTGGCGGACACCAGCCTGCGCGAGTCGTCCTTCGGCCTGCGCCGCCTCGACGGCAGCCGCAAGCCGGCCTGGCTGGCCTGGCGGACCGCGGTCGCGGCGGCTCCGGTGGCCTCGCGGGGCTGACCCGGGGGCCTGGGCTCCACCGATCGGACAGGCACCCCCGGACGCCCGTCCTGGGGCCGCCGGGACCTTGGCCACCAGTCCCGTCGGCCGTGTCCTGACCGAGTCCCAGAACGACCGGGATAGCCGGATTTGCCCTTTACCTTTCACTTACCCATCGGGGGAAGGGAACCCACCACCATGCGATCCACCTCGCTCCGCGCTGCCCTTGCAGCGTTCCTCGGCCTCGCCGTCCTGCTCGCCACGATCGTCGCCGGGCTCTCCATGTCCGCGGCCTCCGCGGCCAAGGGCGCCAAGAAGCCGTCGGCCACCACGACCACGACCACGATCAGCGCGAGCCCCACCGCGTCGACCAGCACCAGCACGAGCACGCCGACCAGCACGGCCACCAGCTCGCCGACCGCCTCCACCACGACGGTCGCCACCACGACGACGACGATCTCCTCGCCGACCACGACCACCACGGAGCCCGCGCCGACCAGCACGACCAGCGCGACGACGAGCACGGCGCCCGCCACGAGCACGGCGCCCACGACGAGCACGGCGCCCGCCACGAGCACGGCGCCTGCGACGGCCACCACCGGCACCGCCCCCCGCTTCGGCATGTCGTACGGCGAGCGGCTGAGCCGCATGAGCCAGGCCGACCTGGACGCGACCCTCGACGACGCCACCGCGCTGGGCCTCGGGTGGATCCGCGCCGACCTGTCGTGGACCACCGTGCAGGGCGGCGGGCCGACCAGCTGGAGCTGGGGCGGCTTCGACCGCGTCGTGCTCGCCGCGAAGGCCCGCGGGCTCAAGGTGCTGCCGATCCTGGCCTACACCCCGGCCTGGGCCCGCGACGCCGACTGCACCCGGTTCTCGTGCCCGCCGCGCGACCCCGCCCAGTTCGCCGCGTTCGCGAGCGCCGCGGTCGCGCGCTACTCGTCGTACGGCGTCACCACGTGGGAGGTCTGGAACGAGCCCAACCTCAACCAGTTCTGGCCCACCCCGGACCCGGTGCGCTACGCGACGCTGCTGACCACGACCTCGGCGGCGATCAAGAAGGCCGACCCGCAGGCGACGGTCCTGGTCGGCGGCCTGGCCGCCCTGGAGAACTCCGCCCCGTCGATCGGGCCGCGCGAGTTCCTCAACGCGGTCTGCCTCACCGGCGCCTGCACCAGCGCGGACGCGGTGAGCTACCACCCCTACACCTACCCCTACCTGGCGAGCTACTACGCGACCTGGTCGGCGTGGAGCAAGATGAGCGCGACCCCCACGTCGCTGCGCACCGTCCTCGGCGCCTTCGGCCTCGGCACCATGCCGATCTGGGTGACGGAGTACGGCGCCCCGACCGACGGTGACGGGATGGCCGGGGACGGGACCTGGGCCACGACGACCGCCACGACCGACCACGTGACCGAGGCCTGGCAGGCCTCCATCGCCAAGGACGCGGTCGCGAAGGCCGACGCCGACCCCTACGTGCAGTCGTTCTTCTGGTACACCAACCAGGACCTCGCGGCGAGCACGCGCAAGGAGGCCTCCTTCGGTCTGCGGCACCTGGACGGCACCCCGAAGCCGTCGTGGCAGGCCTTCCGCAACGCGGTGGCCGCCGCCAAGGCGAGCTGACCTACCGCAGCACAGACCGGCCGTGCGTCCCCTCCTGCGGGGGGCGCGCGGTCGCGGCGTCCCGGAGCACCCCGAGGGTCCCGGCGAGGCTGTGGCGCCAGTCCCACCGCTCGACCGCGGCCGCGCGGCCGGCGTCGCCGAGGCGGATCCGCTCCGACGGCGAGGACAGCAGGCGGTCGAGGGCGGCCGCGAGGGCGGTGGCGTCGCCGGGCGGCACGAGCAGCCCGTCGACGCCGTCACGCACGACGTAGGGGATGCCGCCGACGGCGCTGCCCACGACCGGCCGTCCGCACGACATCGCCTCGATCAGCGTCATCCCGAACGACTCCGACTCGGTGAGCGAGGGCAGCACGACGACGGCCGCATCCTGGTAGGCGTGCACGAGGTCGTCGCCGTGCAGGCTCCCGCGCCACACCACGCGGTCGGCGATGCCGAGGTCCGTGGCGCGCGAGCGCAGCCACGGCACGTCGTCGCCGTCGCCGACGAGCACGAGCCGGGCCTCGGGGGAGGAGAGCCGGGCGAGGGCCTCGAGCAGCGTCTCCACGCCTTTCCAGCGCGAGGTGCGCTGGAGGCGGCCGACGTAGACGACGTCCTGGCCGGCCGGCGGGCCCCCGGGCACGAACACGTCGGAGTCGACGCCCGGCGGGACCACGACGGCTCGGCCCGTCGCCTCGGTGGACGCCACCGGTGAGACCGAGACCAGCCGGTCGGCGCGCCTCATCACGCGCGGCAGGACGGCACGTTCGTAGGTCGTCAGCAGGGCGTCGACCGCCCCGCCGACGCCCTTGACCATCGACCCGGAGTGGTAGGTGAGGACGACCGGGCGGCGCCCGGCGACGTACGCCGCGACGTCGGCGAGGTAGGGCGTCGGCGCGTGGGCGTGCACGAGGTCGATGCGGTGGTGGGCGAGCAGGCGGCGCAGCTGCACGGGCCACCAGCCGTTGACCGGGCTGTTGGACACCTTGAGCCACGGGGCGAGCCGGACGACGGTGACGCCGTCCTCCTCCGCGACGGACGTGCGCCGCGAGGTGCCGGTGGTGACGACGACGACCTCGAAGTCCGGGTCGTCGCGCAGGGCCAGCGCCTCGCGGTGGGTGTAGCGCTCGAGGCCTCCCACGCTGGGCGGGAAGTACGGCGTCACGAGCGCGACGCGGATCGGTGCGGACACCCGGGCTCCCTCCTGGCCGGGAGGGGAGTGGCCCCTCAGACGGGGTTGACCGCCCGGTGCTGAAGATAGGACAGCCGGCTCAGCTCGTGGCGGGTCTTGCGGATCCCGTCGAGGATCAGCGCGGCGGTCATCTCCAGGCAGGCGATGACGCCGAGGCCGATCGAGACGGCCAGCGTGGGCAGGCGCGGCACCATGCCGGTGTCGAAGTACGTCGCGAGGACCGGCACCGCGAACACGATCGAGAGCACCAGGCTGATCGAGGCGAGCACGCCGTAGAACGCCAGCGGGCGCTCGTGGCGGGCGAGGTCGGCGATGAGCTTGAGGATGCGGAAGCCGTCGCGGTAGGTGCGCAGCTTGCTCTCGCTGCCCTCGCAGCGGTCCTTGAAGCCGACCGGCAGCGAGACGGTCGGGGTGCGCAGCGACAGGGTGTGGACGGTCAGCTCGGTCTCGATCTCGAACTCCTTCGAGACCGCGGGGAAGCTCTTGACGAAGCGGCGGGAGAACACGCGGTAGCCGCTGAGCATGTCGCCGACGTTGGTGCCGAAGACCGTGCCGACGACGGCGTTGAGGACCCGGTTGCCCAGCTCGTGGTTGGGGCGGTAGGCGCCCTCCTCGACCGGGGCGCGCATGCCGAGCACGTGGTCGTGGTGGCCGGTGATGAGGGCGCGGATCATGTCGGGGGCCGCCGCGGCGTCGTAGGTGTCGTCGCCGTCGACCATGAGGTAGATGTCGGCGTCGATGTCGGCGAAGGCGCGGCGCACGACGTTGCCCTTGCCCTTCATCGACTCGTGGCGCACGACCGCGCCGGCCTCACGGGCGACCTCGGCGGTCGCGTCGGTGGAGCAGTTGTCGTAGACGTAGACGACCATGCCGGGCACGTGCCGCTTGAGGTCGCGGACCACCTTGCCGATGCTCAGCGCTTCGTTGTGGCACGGCACGATGGCGGCGACGCGGTAGCCGGCCCAGATCGGCTCGTCGGCCTCCGGGGCGGGGGCCGCGGACGGCGCGTCGGTGGAGCCGAGGATCTGCGAGCCCCTGCCGCGCGAGTGCTGCTCCGGTAGCGTGAACGTCATGTCGCAAGTACCCCCGTCACTCCCATGTCTGGTGGTGTCGGGAGGGCAACGAGCCCGATGTGGCCGACGTTACGCGCCAGTAGAGTAAAGATTTGGACAGCCGACCGAGTGGCCTTCGAATCGCGGTGTTTGCCCACTTCTATCCCCCGCACGTGGGCGGTCTCGAGGTCGTGGCGCAGCGCGTGGCGAGCGGTCTGGCGGCCCGGGGGCACCGCGTGGAGGTCCTGACCAGCGCCTCGCCCGGCCGGGTGGGTCGCACCGTCGAGGACGGGGTCGTGGTGCGCCGGATGCGGGTGGCCAACTGGTTCGAGCGGCGCGGCATCCCGTTCCCGATCTTCGGCCCATCGCTGCTGCGGCACGCGTGGGCCGCCGTACGCCGGGCCGACGTGGTGCACGTGCACGACATGCTCTACGTCTCCTCGTGGGTGGCCGCGCTGCTGTGCCGGCTCACGCGCACGCCGTACGTCGTCACCCAGCACGTCGGCATGGTCGAGCACCCCTCGCGGGTGGTCCGCCTCGTGCAGTGGCTCGTGCTGCGCACCGTCGGCACCCTCGTGCTCACCGGCGCCGCCCGGGTGCTCCCGATCAGCCCGGTCATCGAGCAGTGGACCCTGTCGAAGCTGCCCCGCACCCGCACGCAGGTGCTGCGCAACGGCGTCGAGCGCACGCGCTTCCGCCCGCCCCGCCCCGGCGAGAAGGAGGAGCTGCGCCGCCTCCTCGGCCTCCCGCAGGACGAGGTGCTCGTGCTCTACGTCGGCCGCTTCGTGCCCAAGAAGGGGTACGACGTGGTCTCGCGCGCGATCGGTGAGGCCTACCGGCTGGTCTTCGTCGGCGGCGACCGTCCCGCCGACGTGCCCGAGTCCGAGCACCGCCTCTACCTCGGCGCGCTCGATCCCGACGTGACCGCCGACGCCTACCGCGCGTGCGACGTCTTCGTGTGCGCGAGCGTCGGCGAGGGGCCGATGACCCCGATGGAGGCGCTGCTGTGCGGGGAGGCGGTCGTGGTCAACGCCGACCCCGCGATGCGGGCGCTCGGCCTCGGTGATGGCGTGGTGGAGCTGGAGGTCACCCCCGACGCCCTGCGCGACCTCCTCACCGACCTCGCCCGCGACCCGGTCGCGCTCGACACGCTGCGTGCGCGTGGCCAGGAGGTGGCCCGGACGATCCCGACCTGGAACGCTCACCTCGACGTGCTCGAGGCCGTCCTGGAGGAGGTCGCCGGTGGCGGGGGCTAGACGAGGGGGACGTCGGCGGCAGCCTCGCCCGTGGGCGGCACGTGTCGTGCGGCCGCTCGCCACCGTGCTGGCGCTCGTGGTCGTGGTGGGCGTCGGCCTGGGTGCACGGCAGGTCTGGCGGGTCTCCGACGACGTGGAGACCGCGATCCACGTGCCGGCCGAGTTCTGGAAAGATTACGTCGAGATCGTCGCCGCGGACCGCTCCACGGTCACCTTGAAGCAGGTCCCCGGCGGTCCCACCTGGCTGCGGGCCGGCCGCGCGTGGGGCCTGGACTGGGGCCGCGGCTGGGGCCAGGTGACGAAGGTGGTCGAGGGCGACGACGAGCGCGCCACCCGGATGCTGCGGGTGCTGGGCGGAGCGCGGCCGAGGAGCGGGGAGACCGCTCGCTTCACGCGCGAGGGTTACCCGCGCGACGCGCGGCGCGTCTTCCCGCACGTGCGGACCGTCGTGGTCGACGGGCCCTCCACCGGGCTGCCGGCGTGGTTCGTGCCCGGCCGGGGCGACACCTGGGCGATCCTCGTGCACGGCCGCGGTGCGGCGCGGTCGGAGATGTTCCGGCTGATGAGCACCACCGTCGCGATGGGGCTGCCCTCGCTCGACATCGGCTACCGCGCCGACCCCGAGAACGGCGGCGGCACCGCCCACCTCGGCGCGACGGAGTGGGCGGACCTCGAGTCCGCCGTGCGCCTGGCGCACAAGCGTGGCGCTCGGCGGGTGGTGCTGCTCGGCGCGAGCATGGGCGGCTCGATCATCGCGAGCTTCCTCGAGCGCTCCCCGCTCTCGGCCCGCGTGGCGGCCGTCGTGCTCGACGCGCCCCTGCTCGACGTACGCGAGGCGATCGAGCACAAGGAGGCGGACGCGACGCTGCCGCTGGTCGGGCTGCCGGCCCCGGACGTCCTCACCAGCTGGGGCCTGCGCCTGGCCGAGATGCGCACCGACCAGGACCTCGACGCGGTCGACCACGTGGCGGACCGCTCGTGGGTCAAGGTGCCGGTGCTGGTGATGCACGGGGAGTCCGACCCCGACGTGCCGGTGGGGTCGTCGCAGCGGCTGGCCCGGCTGGAGCCCCGGGACGTCGAGCTGCACGTCGTCCCCGGTGCCGGTCACGTCGAGTCGTGGAACCAGGGGCCCGCGAGGTACGACGCCTGGGTGCGGTCGTTCCTTCGCTCATTCGCCCCCTAGGGGCCCTCTGACCTGCGTAACCTCGTCTGCTCGGACGCGTTGACAGTGCAACCTCGCGGCCAGGGGGAGAGAGACGGCCGCCCCCTCAAGTTCGACCCCGGAGGAGTCCGCATGCCCAGGGAGAGTCATGCCCTCGCGCCCGAGGAGCCGACCCGCCGGCCGGCTCCGCGCTGGTGGCAGCGTGCGCTGCCGGTGACCGGCCTGGCCCTCCTGCTGACCTCGCTCGTCGTCGTCCTCGGACAGTCCGACGAGCAGATCAGGCTCTCGACCACGCGCCAGGAGCAGCCGTTCGTCGAGCTCGCGCTGACCCGGTCGCCGCTGCAGCTGTGCGCCGCGCGCCGCCCGCTGCTGCGCTTCAGCGTGGTCAGCCAACTCGCCGCCGCCGAGACGCTGCGCTTCACCGTCGCCGCGGACCCGGCCCTCGCGGGCCAGAAGCGCTTCGCGCGGCGCGCCGCCGTCGAGATCGCCCCCGGTGCCACGCGCAGCCTCCGCACCCGGCTCGTGGCGCCGGCGCGGGGGGCCTACGACGTCGCCGTCAGGATCCAGGACCGCCCTGAGGCGCTGCGCGTGCACTGCGCCGCCACCCGGCCCGGTGCGAAGCCCGCCAAGAAGGGGGCCGGCCGGTGAACGCCGTCGTCGAGAAGGCACTGACCCGCGTGCTCGGGGTCGACATGACCGACGCCACCCCGGTCGTCGTGGCCGGCGTCGTCGCCGGACGCCTGCGGGGCCTCCTGCCCGTGCCGCTCATGGTCGCCCTGGCCCGGCTGCGCGCGTGGGTGGGCTGGCGCAACGAGGGGGTGCGTGCCGACGCCCGCAGGCAGATGGCGTTCCTGCTCGAGCACTCCGACCCCTCGGCCGACATCGAGGCCGCAGCAAGGCGCTACGTCTACCGCCAGGCGCTGCGCGGTGAGCTGCGCTGGCACCCGTCGTTGACCACCGACCTGCGGTTCGAGGGCCTGGAGCACCTCGAGAAGGCCGTCGCGCACGGCAAGGGCGTGGTCTTCAACTGGATGCATCACGGTCACGTCGAGGCCACCGCCAAGCCGCTGGCCGACGCGGGTTTCCACATGCGCCAGGTGGGGGCGGAGAAGCTGTTCGGGGCCCTCCCGGCCTGGCTGCGCCAGCACCTGAAGATCGCCGCGATGGGCGGCTCGGTGATGATCAGCGCCGCCCGCGGCTCCCAGGGGCTGCTTGAGGAGCTCCAGGCGGGTCACACCCTGTCGATCGCGGTGGACGTCCCGGGTCGCACGCCGATGCGGCTGCTCGGCCGCGACGTGATCGGCTCCTTCGGGGCGCCGCGCTTCGCGATCGCCACCGGTGCCCCGGTCGTCATCATGACCTCCGAGCTCGAGCACCCGGACGACGTCAGGCCCCTCATGCGGATCCACCCGCCGCTGTGGGCCGAGGACTACGCGGGCCCCCAGGAGCTCCTCGAGGCGATGCTCGAGGTGCACGAGCCCTACCTCCGGCAGTGGCCCGAGCTCTACGACATCCCGCTGTCCCACTGGGGCCTGCCGCCGGAGGGGGAGTCGTGAGCGACGTCGCTGCCATCGGGTCCGCCGCCAACCGCTCCGCCGACGGCGCGGCGGTGCGCGAGCCGGTCACGCGCCCAGGCGCTCGGCGGGCCGACAAGACGCGCAAGCCGGTCAAGGGCCTCGGCGTCCAGCTCGTCGTGCTCGCCGTCCTCCAGATGGTGATCGCGCTCGACGTCGACCTCCCGGTCGTGCGGCCCCTGGTCGCGCTGACCACCTTCGTCGCGCTGCCGGCCCTGCTGGTCCACCGGCGCACCCGTCTGCAGGCGGAGAACGGCGCGTCGCGGTTCGCCTACGCCGCCGGCCTCTCGCTGCTCCTGCTGCTCGTGGTCGGCCTGACGGTCAACTGGGTGGTCCCGGTGGTCGGCACCGACGAGCCGCTCACCGCTCCCGTCCTCGCGTTCGCGTGGTTCGTCGTCGACGGGCTGCTGCTGGCGTGGCGCCGCGACGTGCCCCTCGCGACCCGTGAGGAGCTCGCCGGCCTGCGGCAGCGGGCGTGGGACGCGCGGGTCGAGCCCGCGCAGGCCCTCGGGGTCCTGGCGCTCCTGCTGTCGGTCGTGGGCGCCGTACGCCTCAACAACGGGGCCGGCGGCCAGGTCGCCGTCCTCGCGCTGCTGCTCGCCATCGGCGCCCTGCTCGCGCTGATGCTGCGCGAGGGCTCGCTCTCGCGCGACGCCTGGACGGTCTTCCTGGTGTCGCTGGCGCTGCTGCTCGCGACCTCGCTGCGCGGCTGGGGCATCACCGGCCACGACGTGCAGGCGGAGTACTACGTCTTCTCGCTGACCGCGGACGCGCACCACTGGTCGATGGACCTGCTGCAGAACGCCTACACCGCCTGTCTCAGCGTCACCCTGCTGCCGACGCTGCTGACCAACGTGACCGGGCTGTCCGGCGTCTTCTGGTTCAAGATCGGCTTGCAGGTCGCCTTCGCCCTCGCGCCGGTGCTGCTGTTCCTCACCTTCCGTCGCCTGCTGTCGCGCCGCCTGGCGCTGGTCTCGGTCGCGCTGGTCGTGGCGTTCCCGACGTTCAACACCGACATGCCCTACCTGGTCCGCCAGGAGGTCGCCTTCCTGTTCCTCGCGCTGGTGCTGCTGGTCGCGACGGAGCCGGCGATGTGGCAGTGGACCCAGCGGATCCTGGTCGTCACCTTCGGGCTCGGGGTCGTGCTGTCGCACTACTCCACCACCTACCTGCTGGGGCTGGCCCTCGGTGGCGCGCTGGTCCTGCTCGGCATCCTGGTGCTGGCCGACCGCCGTCGCGGGAGGAAGACCGAGCGGCCGCTCGTGCTGCTGCACCCCGCGACCGTGCTGCTGCTGGCCCTGACCGCCCTGATCTGGACGGGCCCGGTCACGCACACCGGGGGTCACCCGATCGACGTGGCGCGGGACGCGATCACGTCGATGTTCGACCGTGACGCCAAGGACGTCGGCTCCTCCGACCGCAACTTCTTCATCTTCGGTGGCAAGCAGGTGAGCGAGCGGGAGCGCCTCGACCAGTTCGTCGACGCGACGCTGGCCGCCCGCAAGGAGTTCCCGCGGCGGCTCGCGCTGGTCAAGGACCCCGGGCCGGCCGACACCCGTCCGGCCCTGGTCGAGCCGTCCGCGGCCCCGGTCACCCCGGTCGGCACGGTGCTCGAGAAGGTCGGCGTCGACCTCGGCTCGCTGACCAACGCGGCTCGGCTGCTGTGCGCCGTGCTCATCCAGCTGCTGCTGCTGATCGGGTTGTGGTGGATGGTCCGTGAGCGGTTCCGGCGACGCAGCCTGGCGGCACCGCCCCAGGTCCCGTCCCTGCCGGCCCACTCCGCCCGGACGGTCCGGCTCGGGCTCCGGGTCTCGAGCGAGCAGGTGTGCCTGGTGCTCGGCGTGATGGGCGCGCTCGCGCTCGTGGTCGTCGTACCTTCCCTGTCGGTGGAGTACGGCGTCCTCCGCGCCTTCCTGCAGAGCATGTTCGTGCTCGCTCCCGTCGCGGCGCTCGGGCTGTGGGTCGTGCTCGGCTGGATCGGCCGGCGTACGACGGTGTGGCTGACCGCGGTGACGGTCGTCGTGGTCGCGGTGTTCACCTCCGCGCTGCCGTCGCTGATCGGTGGCGGTCCGGCCAAGCCGGCGCTGGCCAACGCCGGCCTCTACTACGACCGCTACGTCGTGCCCGACTCCGACCGGCTCGCGGCGGAGCGGATCGCGCAGGCGCCCGACCTGAGCGGCGCGCTGCCCAAGGTGCTCGCGCCGCGGCACCAGGCGGTGCGGCTGGTGCAGGCCGGGGTGCCGGCGACCGAGGTCGCGGACCGGACCTACCCGACCGTGCTCAACGTCGACTCCTACCTCTTCGCCGACGCCCTGATGACCCGCGAGCGGCGGGACACGATCTTCTACCAGGGCGACCGGATCACCTACCGCTACCCGCTGGGCCAGATCGGGCGGCTGATGAACCTCGTCTACTGCGCCGGGAACAGCAGGGTCTACCGGTGACCGGGAGCAGGACGTGAAGGCCGTGACGGGCGCCGTGGCGCGGGTCCGGGGCGACCGCATGCTCAGCAACTCGGTGCTGCTGTTCGGCACCAGCGTGCTGATGGCGGGCTTCGGGGCGATGTTCTGGGTGCTGGCCGCGCGGCTGCAGTCGCCGGAGACCGTCGGTCTCGCCGGCTCGCTGGTGGCGACCTCCGACACGCTCGCGCTGTTCGCCCAGCTGGGGCTCAACATCGCGCTGGTGCGCACGATGCCGCGCAGCGACCGCCAGGCCGCCGACGTGGTCGCCTCGGTCGGCGTGGTGGCCACGGCCGCGGCGGTCTTCGCCGGCGGTTTCGTGCTGCTGCTGCCGCTGACCTCGCCGCGCCTGCACCAGGCCCTGGACTCGCCGCTGGCGGACCTCGTGTTCGTCCTGCTCGTGGCCGGGACCGCGGTCAACGTCCTGAGCGACAACGTCTTCCTGGCGATCGACCGCGTGCGGTCCTACTTCTGGCTCAACGGCTTCGTGCTCGGCGTCGCCAAGTGCTCGCTGCCCCTCGCGCTCGCGGGCGCAGGGGTGATGGGTCTCTACGGCTCGGCCGGCGGCGCGGCATTGCTGTGCGGCCTGGCCAGCCTCGCGATGATCCTGCGCCGCCTGCAGCGCCCGACCTCGTGGCGGCCCTCGCAGGCGCTGCTGCACGCGCGCGGCTTCGCCGGCGCCGGCTACGCGACGTTCGCCCTCACCCTGCTGCCGCAGATGGTGCTGCCGCTGATCGTGATCAACGAGCAGGGGCCGGCCGCGGGGGCGTTCTTCTTCGTCAGCGGCCAGATCATCGCGCTGCAGAACGCCATCCTGCTCGCGGTCGGCAGCTCGATGTACGCCGAGAGCGAGCGGCACCCGGAGCGCCGCACCCAGGTGGTGCGGCGGGGCGGCCAGACGATGATGCTCGCCGGGCTGGCGGGCGCGGTGCCGGTGATCCTCGCGGCCCCGCTGCTGCTGCACGTCTTCGGCTCGGCGTACGCCGACCAGGGCGCCGACACGCTGCGGGTCCTGTCGCTGGGGGTGCTGGGCCTCGGCTTCAACTACTGGGTCGCGATGCGGCTGCGCATCGCCCACCGCCCGTTCGCGATGGTGGGGGCCCAGCTGGCGTGCGCCGCGCTGGTCCTCACGCTGTGCGTGCTCGCGGCCCCGCACGGCACGGTGTGGGTGGCGGCGGCGTGGGGGATCGGCCAGCTGCTGGGCGGCTCGGTGGGCTACGTGATCAGCCGGACGGTCGCGCCGCTGCGCGACCTCCCGCCGGTCGGGGCGACGACGGAGGAGACCGACGTGGTGGGACCGGTGACCGCGCTGTGACGCGGGTGCGCAACGCGCTGATCGTGCTCGCGCAGTGGGGCGTGCGCGTCGGTCTGCGGGTGCTGTCGGGGATGGTGCCGCAGGCGCGGCAGGTGCTCGTGTCCGGCTTCCCCGAGACCGAGGGCAACGCGACCGAGACGCTCGCCGCGCTGCTGCGGCGCTACGACGGCCGGGTGGTGTGGCTGCGCGAGCCGTCCGGGCCGCACGCGGACCTGCCCGACCACCCGCGGCTCGCCGTACGCGACAAGGCGTCGCTGGGTGGGGTCTGGGCCTACCTCCGCGCCGAGGCGGTGTTCTTCACCCACGGCCTCTACGGCAGCCCGCGGCCCTCGCGCCGCAAGCCGCTGGTCAACCTGTGGCACGGGGACGGCCCCAAGGCGACGCGGCCCGGCAAGGGCGCCGGCTCGCTCATCCCGAGCACCTACCTCGTCTCCGGGACGCGGCTGTTCGGCGAGCTCAAGGCGAAGGCCTTCGAGATCCCGGTCGACCGGCTGCTCGTCACGGGCAACCCGCGCACCGACCTGCTGTGGCGCCCGCCGTCGCCGGATGCCCTTGCCTCGTTGGGGATCACCGGTGACTTCGTGCTGTGGATGCCGACCTTCCGGTCGACCGCGGCGACCGGCGTCACCCGGGCCTGGACCGAGGGCGGGGCGCGGGTGGGCGTGGACGACGTGGCCCCGCTGCTCGACCACCTCGCCTCACGCGGGATGCAGCTGGTGGTGAAGCCGCATCCGCTCGACGCGGAGGACCGCCGCGGCCCGGGCGTCGTCACGGTCACCAACGACGACCTCGCGCGGCTCGGCGTGCCGCTCTACTCCCTGATGGGTGCCGCCTCCGGCCTGGTCACCGACTACTCCAGCGTGTGGGTCGACTTCCTGCTGCTCGACCGGCCGATGGCGTTCTTCGTGCCCGACCGCGACACCTACTCCCGCGGGCTGGCCCCGGCGGACGTCCTCGACTGGCTGCCGGGCGAGCTGGTCGGCGACACCGAGCCCTATGCGCGCTTCGCCGCCGACCTCGACGCCGGCGGCCGCCTCGACGCGGCTGTGCGCAAGGACGTGGCCGACCGGATCGGCCTGGCCCGGACCCGCGTGGCGGCCGACGACCTCCTCGACGCGCTGGTCGGGCGAGGCGTCCTCCACCTCTGATCGGCGCTGCGCTGGTCGAGCTTGTCGAGACCTCGAGCAGCGTCGGCGGTCGAGCTGAGTCGGTGGTCGAGCGGAGTCGGTGCTCGAGCGGAGTCGGTGGTCGAGCGGAGCGGTGGTCGAGCGGAGGGGTGGTCGAGCTTGTCGAGACCTCGGGCAACAGTTCGGCGGATCGGGCCACAGCTCGGCGGATGACGACACCGACAGCCGGCTCGGGCAGGTCGGCGTCCGCCGAACAGGTCCCGGATCCGCCGAGCTCGAGCCCGGTCGAGCAGTGGACCAGCTCAGCCGGCCGAGCCCTGCTCGACCAGGGAGCGCTTCGCCGGCGCCGTACGCCGGGGGCCGAGCACGTCCGAGCGCGGCCTGAGGAACGGCTTCTCCAGCAGGTAGTAGCTCGCCAGCGTCAGCGCCACGGTCATCGCCACCGCGGCGAGCCCCAGCACGGGCTTGGGCAGGGCGACGTCGGCGAGCAGCAGGAACGGCACGAAGTGCCACAGGTAGAGGCTGTAGCTGAGCCGGCCGAGGTAGGCCACCCACGGGTGGCTGAGCAACCTGTGCACGGGGCCGGGGGCGGCGGTGTAGCCGTTGACCACGAGCACGAGCGCGGCGGCCACGCCGAGCGGCAGCCCGACGTACCGGTAGGGGTCGCTGTCCGCGTCCGGCCCGAGGAGCGTCCAGAGGCCGACGGCACCGAGCGCGACGACAGGCAGCCGGGCGGGCAGGCGCAGCGGGGGAGCGTCGGCCGGCCGGGACTGCATGGCGAGGGCCAGCGCGCCGCCGGCGAGCAGCTCGCCGAAGCGGGCGGTGGGGCCGTAGTAGAACCAGAACGCGTTGAGCGGCAGCGTCAGGACGTAGCAGGCGATTCCGACGACCGCGCTGGCGGCAGCGAGACGGGCGGGCGCCCACCCGCGGCGACGGGCGACGAGGACGACGGCCGGCCAGAGCAGGTAGAAGTACCACTCCACCGCCAGGGACCAGGTGTGCCCGAACGGCTTGATGCCGGAGAAGAGGAAGCTGCCGTCCTGCTGCGCGGTCCAGATCGACGAGGTCTGGGCCAGGACCAGGGCGCCGCGGCGGCCCACCTCGCCACCGGCGACGCCGCCGGCGGGGATGAGCGCGTAGAGCACGACCGACCCCACGACCAGCCCGATGAGCGCCGGGTAGAGGCGGACGACGCGCCGCCGGACGAACGACGTCCACGCGCGCGCGGCCGTGCCGGTGGTCGGGGTGCGCCACAGGACGGTGGTGATGATGAAGCCGCTGAGGACGAAGAAGAGGTCGACGCCGATGGAGCCGCCGTGGAAGAGCGGGGAGTACCAGAGCAGCCAGTGCAGCGCGACCACGCAGGTGATGGCGACCGCACGGATCCCATCGAGGTAGGCGAAGCGGGAGCTCGGCATGCGGGTCAAACGACCGACTCCGACGGCGGGTTAGTGGGCCGTAGGTCCCGGGTTCGGTGACCCGGAATGACTAGGCGCCCTCACGGTGGTCGAGCAGCGAGCGAAGCGAGTGATCACTCGAACGGCGTCTCGCGCCGCAGGTCGATGATGTGCCCGGTGTCGCGCGAGATCAGCACGGTCAGCGACGAGCGCGCCACGTCCTCGGCCTCGAGCAGCGTGCCGGGCGGCTCGTCGCCGAACGCCTTCTTGCGCATCGGCGTCGCCGTCCGCTCGGGGTTGATGCAGTTGACCCGCACCCCGGCGCCGCTCCACTCGTCGGCCAGCGCCTGGGTGAGGTTGACGACCGCGGCCTTGGCGGAGGAGTAGAGCGCGTAGCCGGCCCGCCCGCGGGTGTAGGAGCTGGAGGTGAACAGCAGGAGGGACCCCTCGGTCTCGGCCAGTGCCTCGAAGGACTCCTGGGCGACGAAGATCGGGCCGAGGTAGTTCACATCGGTCGAGCTGTGGACCAGCTCGTCGGTGGCGTCGACCAGGTCACCGCGGGGCAGCACCGCGGCGGCGTTGACGACGTAGTCGATCCGCCCGTGCTCGGCGAGCACCTCCGCGATCGCCGCTCGGACCTCGTCGCGCCGCTCGACGTGGGTGCGGGTGATCGAGCGGCTGAAGGCCCGCACGTGGGCGCCGTACGACGTGGCGAGGTCGCCGATCGTCTGCCCGATGCCGTAGGAGCCGCCGAAGACGACCATCACCCTGCCGGTGAGCGCCTCGGCGTACGCCGCGTCGCCGAGCAGCGGCGGCTGGTCCTGGGCGCTGAGCTGGAACAGCTTGTCGGCCAGCACGAGGTCGATCGGCTCGGTGACCTTCAGGTTGCGCTCGTCGCCGGGGACGACGTACACCGGCGTGCCGGGGCTGTAGCGCATCACGATCGTGCAGTCGTCGGTCGCCTGGAGGTCGGGGTCGCGCAGCGCCACGTCGTACGCCGCGCGGATGACCGGCAGCCGGAAGCCCTGCGGGGTCTGCCCGCGACGGAGACGGGCGCGCGGGGGGATGTCGCGGATCGTCTGGTCGTCGTCGACCTCGATGATCGTGTCGGCGGAGGGGATGGCGACGTCGACGGCCGCGTGGGTCGCGAGGGCCTCGAAGCAGTCGGTGATGATCCGGGCGGTGACCAGCGGGCGGACCGCGTCATGGAACAGCACGTTGCCGTCCTGGTGCCGGATCGCGGCCAGCGCCTTGGAGGTGGTCTCGGTGCGGGTGGCGCCGCCCTCGATGATGTCGACGACCTTGCCGTAGCCGCCCGCCTTGACGATCTGCCGCGCGGAGTCGAGGTGACCCTCGGCCATCGCGAGCAGGATCTCGTCGACGGCCGGGTGCGCCTCGAAGGCGGCGACGGTGTGCTCGAGGATCGTCCGCCCGGCGACCTTGAGCAGCTGCTTGGGGACCTCGAGCCCCATGCGCTGGCCGACGCCGCCGGCGAGGATCACGACGACGTTGGGCGCAGGGGTCATGGGCGCATGTATACCGTCCTCACGCTCCTGACCTGGGGCGATTGCCGCGTTCCCCCATGTCAGGACCCATCTCTCGTTAGCCTTTTGCCATGCTCGACGACGCGGGCCGAGCACGGCGCGGTGCTGCGGACTACGGCCCGCTGACCCGCTTCGCGGTCGTCGCCGGGACGGTGATCGCGACGGTGGTGGCGACCCTGGTCTTCCTGGGCGACAGGACCGCGCCCGACCCCCTCGCCACGACCCCGATCGCGCAGGCCCAGCGTCTGGCTCGCGAGAAGAACCTCCAGGTCGGCATGTCCTACGGCGGCCGGCTGATGTTCATGGACGACGCCGAGCTCGCCGCGTCCCTGGACCGCGCCGTCCGCCTGGGGGCGCACTGGATCCGCACCGACATGATCTGGGGACTGATCGAGCGGTCCCCGGGGGTCTACGACTGGAGCGCGTTCGACCGCGTGGTCGACGCGGTCGAGTCCCGCGGCCTGGAGCTCCTGCCGGTCCTGCTCGGCACCCCGCCCTGGGCGCGCAAGCAGTCCTGCTCGGGCAGGCTCGCGTGCCCGCCCGGCGACGTCGGCGACTACGCGGACTTCGCCGAGGCGGCGGCCGCGCGCTACACCTCCCGCGGCGTCACGACGTGGCAGATCTGGAACGAGCCGAACATCTGGCTCTTCTGGCTGCGTCCGCGCCCCAAGGCGTACGCCGCGATGCTGGACCAGGCGGCCCACTCGATCCGGGCCGTCGACCCGAAGGCCACCATCGTCTTCGGCGGCCTCGCCGCCCTGCCTCCCACCAACCGCGTCATCGAGGCCCGGGCGTTCCTCCGGGCCGTCTGCGACCTCGGGGTCTGCAAGGAGATGGACGTCTTCGCCTACCACCCGTACACCTATCCCGACCTGGCCAGCCACCCCACCCGGTACGACGCCCCGTGGACCCGCATCGCCGACAGCGACGACTCGCTGGCCAGGATCCTGGACGCCTACGGCCTGCACCACGTGCCCATCTGGATCACCGAGTTCGGCGCCCCCACCGGCGGCAACGGCCGGGCCTCCGACGGCTCGATCCCGCTGCAGGCCGGGGTGGTCGACCACGTCACCGAGAAGCGCCAGGCCCAGATCGCCTTCGACTCCGTCGCGACCGCGGTCGTGACGCCGCGGGTGAAGATGCTGGTCTGGTACACCGACGTCGACCTGCCCGACCGCTCCGGCAAGCAGGCCCACTACGGCCTCTTCCGCGCCGACGGCACCCCCAAGCCCGCCTGGCGCCGGCTCAAGAAGGCGGTGCGCCTCTTCACCCGCTGACGGTGGTCGAGCAGGGAGCGGAGCGACCGATCAGTCGAGGCCACTAACCTGGCCGGATGCGCGTCGTCGTCACCGGGGGAGCCGGGTTCATCGGGGCCAACCTCTGCAAGCAGCTGCTCGCGGACGGCGACGAGGTGGTCGTCCTCGACGACCTGAGCACGGGCGACCGGCGCAACCTCGAGGGCCTCCACGTCGAGCTGCACGAGGGCTCGATCCTCGACCGCAACGCCCTCGACCAGGTGCTGCCCGGCGCTGACTCCGTGGTCCACCTGGCGGCGCTGGTCTCCGTCCCGTGGTCGGTGGAGGACCCGTTCGACAACCACGCCCGCAACGCGACCGGCACCCTCGAGGTCCTCATGGCGGCCCGCCGGGCAGGGGTCGACCACGTCGTGGTGGCGTCCTCGGCGGCGGTCTACGGCGCCAACCCCGAGCTGCCCAAGCACGAGCGCATGGCGGTCGCGCCGATGACGCCGTACGCCGTGAGCAAGGTGGCGACGGAGGAGTACGCCATCGCGTTCGCCCACTGCTACGCCATGCGCACGATCGCGTTCCGCTTCTTCAACGTCTTCGGTCCGCTGCAGCCGGCCGACCACGCCTACGCCGCGGTGATCCCGGCCTTCGTCGACGCCGCCGTCGCCGGGCGCGCGCTCCCGCTCGAGGGAGACGGGTCACAGACGCGCGACTTCATCTACGTCGGCACGGTCGCCCGGGTGCTCGCCGAGGCGGTCCACCGCGGGGTCAGCCACCTCGAGCCGGTCAACCTCGCGCTCGGCGGCCGCACGTCGCTCAAGGAGCTGATCGCGGAGATCGAGCGGGGCCTCGGGCGTCCGGTCGAGATCGACCGCCGCCCTGCCCGCGTCGGCGACGTCCCGCACTCGCAGGCCGACGCCACGTCTCTCAAGACGCTCTTCCCCGACGTCGAGCCCGTCCCGATCGAGCAGGGCCTGCGCGAGACGGTCCAGTGGTTCCTCGACGAGGCCGCCCGGTAGTGCGCCGGCCCCTTCGCGGATAGGTGTGACAAACCCTGCGTCCGTGGTCTGCCCCCCTCGTCACGAGAATCGTGTGGCCCGAGAATCGTCCATGCCAGCACGACGGCATTCCTTGCCGATCCCTTGTGGTGTGGAGGGTCACGGACTCTGGAAACGAGGCGTTGACAACTCCGTCGGAACCAGCCCGATGCGATCCGGCCCTGGTGGCCTGCCGCGGCCCCTGTTTCACCCCGCTATGCGAAGGGGGCACCGCCGGACCAGTGCTGGTGGGGCATCTTCCGAGAGCCTCCGCCCGAACGGCCGGCAGATCTGGTCCGATTGGCCCCATGGCATGGGAGCCGCTGCCGAGCGAGATCGCGGACTGGATGGGCATGGACACCGACATGCTCCCGTTCGCCGTCGACCTCGCGGCCCCTGTCGAGGGGTGCCCCCAGCTGTATGCTGATGTGCATGCACAGCACGAGTGTGCGCATTGACCAGCAAACTCATGAGGAGCTGAAGCTCCTTGCCGAGCGCCTGCACACGACGGTGGGCAACACCGTCACCTTGGCGGTCAGGTCGCTGCGCCAGGACGTGCTGGGGGCGGAGCTGAGCCAGGACCTCCGCGCCGACGAGCGAGCCTGGCTCGATGCTGACCTCGGGTGACGTCGTCTCGCTCGACCTCGGCATCCCCCAGGGGCGAGAGGCGGGGTCCAGCCATCCGGCGGTGGTGGTCACTGCTCAACGAGTTCTGGACGGGGACCCCTCCGTCGTGCAGGTCGTTCCCCTGACGTCGACGCTGCGCGGTTTCATGTCCGAGGTCGTGATCGCTCCTGACGAGGCGAACGGCCTGACCGGCGCATCAGCCGCCCAGTGTCAGCACGTCAGAGCCGTGGCGGCCTCTCGCCTGGGGTCAAGGCGAGGCAACGTGGGAGCGACGGTCCTGCGCCAGGTCCGCGAGACGTTGGCGTTGCTGCTCGACCTCCCCCGACCCGCTCCTAGACTCGTCAGGTGACCACGACCGACTGGCAGGAGCGCCTGCGCGCCCAGGGCTACCGCCTGACGCCGCAGCGTGAGCTCGTCCTGGCGGCGGTCGAGCGGCTCGGCCACGGGACCCCCGACGAGATCCTGCACGCGGTGCGGGAGCAGTCCGAGGCGGTCAACATCTCGACGATCTACCGCACGCTCGAGCTGCTCGAGAGCCTCGGCCTGGTGCGGCACACCCACCTGAGCGACCGCGCGCCGACCTACCACTCGACCACGGGCCCCGACCACGTCCACCTCAAGTGCCGCTCCTGCGGGGAGGTCACCGAGGCCGATCCCGAGCTCTTCGCGCCGATGCTGGAGTCCCTCACCGTCGAGCACGGTTTCACCGTCGACCTGGGCCACCTGACCGTCTTCGGACTCTGCGGCACGTGCGGGGTCCGGGACTGAGTCGCACCAGTAGCCGTCGAGCGGGTCCCGCGGGTGCCGTTCGTCCTGTCTCCGCGACCTAGACTCGGGGCATGACCAGCCCGCTCCTCTCCCTGCCCGGCGCGGTCGCCGGCAACGGCGTCGACGCGCCGGTCGCCGCGCACTACGGCTCGTTCCACGGCGAGCAGCGCACGCTGGTGGGCGGCGACGGGTTCGTCGACCTGTCCCACCGCGAGGTGCTGCGGATCGCCGGTCCCGACCGGCTGGCCTACCTGCACAACATCACCAGCCAGCACTTCCTCGACCTCGCGCCCGGCACCCCCACCCAGGCGCTCGTGCTGTCGCCGCAGGGTCACGTCGAGCACCACTTCCACGCGGTCGACGACGGCGAGGTCCTCCTCGCGCACACCGAGCCCGGCCGCGCCGCCACGCTGGCGGAGTTCCTCGACCGGATGAAGTTCATGATGCGCGTCGAGATCACCGACGCCACCGCCGAGCTCGCCGTCTGCTGGCGCCCGAGCGGCAAGTTCGACCTCGTCCCGCGGGCACGCCTCCACGAGTACGCCGAGGCGGCCGGCCCGGCCGCCGGCCTCTGGGCGTACGACGCGCTGCGGATCGAGCGCGGCGAGCCGCGGTTCGGCATCGACACCGACCACCGCACGATCCCCAACGAGATGGGCTGGATCGGCCCGGCGGTGCACCTCGACAAGGGCTGCTACCGCGGCCAGGAGACCGTCGCCAGGGTCCACACGCTCGGCCGCCCGCCCCGCCGCCTGACGCTCCTCCACCTCGACGGCACCGAGAACCGCCTCCCCACAGCCCACGCCGAGGTGACCCACGAGGGCCGCCCCGTCGGATTCGTCGGCAGCAGCGCCCGCCACCACGAGCTCGGCCCGATCGCCCTCGCGGTGATCAAGCGCAACGTCCCGGTCGACGCCCAGCTGGTCGTCGACGGCATGCCCGCCGGCCAGGAGGTCCTGGTCGACCCCGAGGTCGGCCTGCACGTCCGCCCCAAGCTGCGTTGATGCCCGCTCTCGGGCCCGGGGTCGTCGCGTGACGCCCCGCTGGTGGCACGCGGCGCTCCTGGTCGCCCTCGTGGTCGAGGCCGCGGTCACGGCCTGGCTCGTGCTCAACCCGAGCCCAGCCGCTCCGAGCAGGGCCGTGCTCGAGATCAGCGGCTGGCTGAGCGGGCACGGCGTCCCGGACGCGCTCGCGGACGGTGACGTCGTCGAGTTCGTCTGCAACATCGCGCTCTTCGTCCCGACGGGCGCCACCTTGCGGCTGCTCGTCCCGCGCGTCCCCTGGTGGGCCTGGTTCGGAGCCGGCTTCGTCGTCTCCGGTGCGATCGAGCTCCTCCAGTGGGGCTTCCTCGACGCCCGTTCGGCGACCTGGCGCGACGTCTGGGCCAACACGCTGGGCTTCGGCCTCGGGGCCGTGTGCACGGTCGTCGTGGAACAGGTGAGGCGCCTGAGGCGTCGGCGGCGCACAAATGCCCGTTTGGCCGCTTTGTGAGCATGTGACCGCGCGCGTTAAGGTGTCGCGGCATGCTGGGCGGGGGAAATTGCCCAGCGCTGCCGTCCGTAGGGGGCCGGCGGCCAGGGGGACGGAAGGCGGCTAGCGCTCGTGGAGCTTCGCGACTACCTGAGGATCCTGCGCGCCCATTGGCTCGGGGTCCTCCTCATCACGATCCTCACCATCGGCGCAGCCTCGGCCTACACCTTCACGCGGGTCCCGGTCTATGCCGCGGACGCCAGCGGGTTCGTCGCCATCGGGGGCAGCGAGAACCCGGCCCTGGGCTCGCTCAACGACCAGCTCGCCAAGAGCCGCGCGACGTCGTACGTCGACATCGCCAAGTCCCGCGCGACGGCGCAGGAGGTCAACCGTCTCCTCAACCTCGACCAGGACCCGGCCGGACTGGTCGGGCGCATCGACGTGGTGCAGCCGCCAGACACCGTGCTCCTGAAGATCACCGCACGGGCCGGGAGCCCGAAGGACGCGCAGGAACTCGCCAACGCCTGGGTCGCCGCGCTCGCGGAGCAGGTGCAGTCGATCGAGGACCCGCAGAACAAGAACGCCAACAAGGTGCCGCACATCGTCCCGGTCGAGTCCGCGGCGCTCCCGACCCGACCGGTCTCTCCGCGCCCGGAGCGCAACCTCGCGCTCGCCCTCGTCCTCGGCCTCATGCTCGGCTTCGGCTACGCGATGGTGCGCAACGTGCTCGACCGCCGGCTGCGGACCGCCGACCTGGTCGAGCAGCGCTTCCCGGTCAGTGTCGTCGGCATGGTGCCGGTCTCGGACCTGCTGGAGCACAAGAAGGGGGAGCGGGCCAAGCTTGCCCTCCAGGGCCGCACCGAGGCCTCCGACGACGCCGCGTCGGGCGAGGCCTTCCGCAAGCTGCGGACCAACCTGGCCTTCATGGACGTGGACAACCCGCCGCGCGTGATCGTCGTGACGAGCCCTCGCCCCGGCGACGGCAAGTCGACCGTGTCGGCCAACCTCGCCGCCGCCGTCGCGGCCGGTGGTCAGAGCGTGGTGCTGATCGATGCCGACCTGCGTCGTCCCTCCGTCGCGGACTCGCTCGGACTGGTCGAGGGGGTCGGCCTCACCGACGTGCTCACCGGCCGGGTCGACGCGATCGACGCCCTGCAGGAGGTGTCGGGCCGCGAGCACATGCGGGTGATGGCCGCCGGCCGCATCCCGCCCAACCCGAGCGAGCTGCTCGGCTCCAACGCGATGCGCTCACTGGTGGCGGAGCTCGGGGAGAAGTACCTCGTCATCCTCGACGCCCCGCCGCTCCTCCCGGTCACCGACGCCGCCCTGCTGACCGCAAACGCCGACGGAGCCCTCGTCGTCATCTCCGCCGGGCGCACGGTCGACGCCGAGCTCAACACGGCGCTCAACCACCTCACGGCCGTGCGGGGCCGCGCACTCGGGGTGATCATGAACAAGGTGCCCCGCAGGGGCGCCGGGGCCTACGGCGGCTACTACGGCTACTACTCCGACGACTACACCTCGCGCCGGTCGCTCACCCAGAGGTCCGGCTGGCGCTCGCTGTTCCGGCGCAGCTCGACCCCCAGGGCCGAGCGCGCGAAGCTCGAGGCGCTCGCCAAGGACCGCGAGGCCGACGGCGACGGTCCCGGCGACTCCTGACCAGGGTCATGACGGTGTGGCGCCGAGGCGCGTCGGTGGCGTACGTCGACCGCGAGGGCCGTTCGGCCCTGCTCGACCTCGACCACCTCGACCACCCGCCCTTCGTGCTCGAGGGGTCGGCCGCGGAGATCTGGCAGCGCATCGACGGCGTGCGCGACCACACCGCGATCGTCGCTGAGCTGGTCGACCTCTACGCAGAGGAGGAAGCCGTCATCGGTCCGTCGGTCCATGCGTTCCTCGAGGACCTGGCCTCCCGCGGCCTCATCGAGGGGGTGACGGATGCCTGACGAGATCTGGCTCCACGTCCTTGGTCTGACCGCCAAGGTCACCCTCGACGACAAGCAGCTCGCCGCAGAGGTACGCCGAGCCTGGTCGGCCTGTCTTCTGGACACGTCCGCGGCCGTGCCGGACCTCGTGATCGAGCCCGACCGCACCGACTCGCAGGTTGAGGTGCGAGGCGCTAGCGGAGCCTCGAAACCTCAAGACGACCTAGCAGCCGGCCTCGAGCACCTCACCCAGGCGCTCACCGTGACCGCCATCGAGGCGCTCGCCGGTCAGCGGCTGATGCTCCACGCCTGCGCGGTCGCCCGCGGCGACAGGTCGGTGGTCCTCGTCGGCCCGTCCGGCATGGGCAAGACGACGGTCGCCACCGTCCTGGGCCGCCGCTGGTCCTACGTCACCGACGAGTGCGTCTCGGTCGCCGGCGACGGGCGGGTGACGCCGTTCCCCAAGCCTCTCTCCGTGATCGGCGCCGGCCCGGCCAAGACCCAGGTCGCTCCGACCGAGCTCGGGCTCACCCCGTGCGCCGAGCGGACCACACCGGCGGGCCTGGTCCTGCTGCGCCGCGATCCGGGCGCGGGCGAGCCGACGGTCGAGCGCGTCTCGACGGCGCGGGCGGTCGCCCTGCTCGCCGAGCACACCTCCTACCTCACCCAGCTCGAGCGGCCCCTCGCCCGGGTGGCCGACCTGGTCCACGCGGTCGGCGGGCTCCAGGTGGTCACCTACGCCGAGGCGGTCCACCTCGCCCCGCTCGTCGAGGAGCACCTGGGGGTCGAAGCATGACGACGTGGGGCCGCGCACCGTTCCTCGACGAGCTCGGCGAGGACGACGAGGGCGTGGTGATGCTGCTCGACGGCCGGGTCCTCGCCCTCTCGAGCCTCGCCTGGACGCTCGTGACTGCCCTGCGCGACACGGATCTCGCGGCGGAGGACCTCGCCGCGATCCTGGTGGAGAGGTTCGGGGTGGCGACCGGCGAGGACGGTGAGGATCTCTCCGGACAGCTGACCCTCGGCACCTTGCTGGAGCTCGAGCAGGAGGGGGTGCTCAGTCGGCACGACCGTGCCGAAGGTCCCGGCTGAGGCTGATATCCGTTCGGGGGATTGTTCAAGACCGTGACCGGTCACGTAGGGTGCACATGCACCATTTGTTATATCGGGGGGTTTCATCGATGACTCGGGGTAGCACCACTCCAGGCGCGCAGCGCGCCATTTCCAGGCGCACGGTGGTCCGCGCGGGGGCGCACGCCGCTTGGGCGGTGCCGGCCATCTCCATCGCGACGGCAGCGCCGGCGCTGGCCGTCTCGGGCCAGGCGACGCTCCAGGGCAGTGCCTTCAAGGTCCAGTGCATGCCCAAGCAGAAGCGCGTTCACGTCCTGGTCGGCCCGATCAAGAACACGGGCTCGAGCAGCACGGGTGGTCCGGTCACCACGGTCGTCTCCGCTCCGGCAGGCTCGGGCACGACCATGGCCCAGCCCTACGACAAGGGCGTGCAGAACAACTGGACCTACGCCGGCAAGAGCGGCGACAGCTACACCTTCGTGTCGCGAACGGGTGCGCTCAAGCCCAACCAGTCGACCGGTGCGCTCGGCTTCATGCTGTCGATCCCCACGCAGTCCTGCCCGACCGGCGCCTACACCTACGTCGCCTCCTCGCCCAACGCCTCGGCGACCTCCGGCTCGACCACGTCCAGCTGATTGTCCGCGTCTCCTGGCGCAGACCGCCTCGACCTCGACGAGGGCGTACCCCTTGGGTATGCCCTCGTCGCGCGTCTGGCTGCTGACCACGACATCCGCGCGCTGGCCATCAAGGGGCCGACCCTGGAGGAGCTGGGTCTGAGGCCTCCGCGCCAGTCGCTGGACGTCGACGTGCTCGTCGAACCCGGACGGTTCGACGACCTGCTCGAGGTGCTCGCAGGCGCCGGGTGGTCACCCCCGGCCGTCTCTGCCACCGGTGGGCACGTGATCCCGCCCCACTCGGTGTCGATGTCGCACCCCGCCTGGCCGCAGGAGATCGACGTTCACCACTACTTCCCCGGGTTCCTCGCCCCGCCGGAGGTGGTCTTCGACGCGTTGTGGCGGGAGCGCGCCACGATGAAGGTCGCCGGCCAGCCAGTGCGGGTCCCGTCGCGGCCCGCAGCCGCCGCCGTGGGGCTCCTCCACCTGCTGCGGGGAGGTGAGCGCCGCGTCGCAGAGCTCGAGGGTCTCCTGGCCCACCTCAGCGCTGCGCTGACCACGCCCGAGCGCCAGCAACTGGCCGTGATCGCCGACGCGACCGGGGCGGCTGGGCCGCTAAGGTCTTCGCTGATGCGTTTAGGGGTGACATCGTCTCGAGCCGCGTCAGCCGACCAGGAAGCTAGTACCGCCTGGGACCTTGTCCGAGACCTCGGCGCGGAGCACACCGTCGGCTGGCTGGTCACGTTCCGGCGGACGCCGCTGCGCTGCTGGCCCGCCCTGCTGTGGCGAGCGCTGTGGCTGACCGAGGGCGAGCTGAGGACGCGCTATCCGGCGGCTCGCCCCGGACGGCTGGGCCTGATTGGCATGTGGGTCGACCGGTGGTGGACCGGGCTCAGGGCTCTCCCGAGGGCGGTCCTGCTCGTCCGGGACCATTGGCACCAATCCGGTCCACATCGCGCTGGCCGAACGGGCGACTGATCGAGGACGACCGCTGGAAGACGCGGCGGGGCCCGTTCTCTAGCCTGATTGGGGACGCTTCGCCCGGTTATGCCTAACCGCGAATGTCCTTTATCGTTGAAAGGTCGTCACGCCGGGGGGCGCGGCGATTCCCATCACGGGGGGAACTTCACATGTCGCACATGGTCGCCGCTCTCAGGCGCCGGCGGGCCACAGTGCTCTTCGCCATCGACGGAGTGCTCTGGACCATCGCTTTTCTCACCTACGGATTCATTCGCTACGTCCTCGAGGGGGCTTCGCTCTCGAGTGCCGCGACGATGGCGCCTTGGGGAATGCTCGTCTTCTTCGCGGTGGTCGCCACCTGCGGCCATCTGGCACTGGGGTCGACGTTCAAGCTCCAGCAGGGCCGCTACCAGATCGGCGCCCTCGAGGAGCTGATGGTCCTGAGCCTCGTCGCCACCACCGTGGGCGGAGCATTGACGGTCGCCAACCTGATCGGCCACCGTCTGGTGCCCGGCACGGTGCCCCCGGTCGCAACGATCCTGGCGTTGCTGATGATGTGCTGGGTGCGCGGCTTCTACCGCAGCGCCGCCGACCTCGACTTCCGTCCGGCTCGCGGTGCGGTCGACGCGGGCGCGCGACGCGTGATCGTCTTCGGCGCCGGCAACGCCGGCCGCCAGCTCATCACCTCGATGCTGCGCGATCCGGCCGCGGCCTGGCGCCCGGTCGCGCTCCTCGACGACGACCAGAGCCTGCGCCACCGTCGCATCCGCGGCGTGCGCGTCCTCGGTGGACGTGAGGCCCTCGCCGACACGGCCCGTCGCCACGAAGCCGATGCGCTCGTGATCGCGATCCCCAGTGCCCGGGCCGACCTGGTGCGTGAGCTCCAGGACCTCGGCCTGGAGGCCGGCGTCGCCGTCAAGGTCCTCCCCGCGACTGCCGAGCTGATGAACGCCGGGCGCGTCGAGATCAGCGACATCCGCGACATCGAGGTGACCGACCTGCTCGGTCGGCACCAGATCGACACCGACATCGAGGCCGTCGCCGGCTACCTCACCGGCAAGCGCGTGCTGGTCACGGGCGCCGGAGGCTCAATCGGTTCGGAGCTCTGCCGTCAGATCGCGAAGTTCGGCCCCGACGAGCTGATCATGCTCGACCGCGACGAGTCGGCCCTGCACGCGGTGCAGCTCTCCATCTATGGCAAGGCGATGCTCGACTCCGACGACGTCGTGCTCGCCGACATCCGCGACTCGCTCTTCATCGACACGCTGTTCGAGCAGCGCAAGCCGCACGTAGTGTTCCACGCGGCCGCGCTCAAGCACCTTCCGATGCTGGAGCAATACCCGGGCGAGGCCATCAAGACCAACGTCTGGGGCACCCTGAGCATCCTCGAGGCGGCCAAGGCCCACGGGGTCGAGCGGTTCGTCAACATCTCCACCGACAAGGCCGCCAACCCGTGCAGCGTGCTCGGCTACTCCAAGCGCCTCGCCGAAGGCCTCACGGCTGCGATCGCTCCGCAGGCCGACGGCACCTACCTTTCGGTCCGCTTCGGCAACGTGCTCGGCAGCCGCGGCTCCGTGCTGACAGCCTTCGCGGCGCAGATCGCCAACGGTGGCCCCGTGACGGTGACCGACCCGTCGGTCACGCGCTACTTCATGACCGTGCAGGAAGCCGTCCAGCTCGTCATCCAGGCCGCCGCGATCGGTCGCGACGGCGAAGCCCTCGTGCTCGACATGGGGGAGCCGGTCTCGATCGATGGCGTCGCCCGCCAGCTCATCGACCTGTCCGGCAAGGACGTCGAGGTCGTCTACACCGGCCTCCGTGAGGGCGAGAAGATGCACGAGGAGCTGTGGGGCGACGGGGAGCCCGACCTTCGCCCCGCCCACCCGCTGGTGTCTCACACACCCGTCCCGGCGTTCGCTCCGACGATCGCGCGTGAGCTCGACCCGTGGGCGTCCAAGCGCGAGGTCATCGCGGAGTTCCGCAAGCACGCAACGAGCCTGAGCGTGCGCATCCCGGGTCAGCGGGCGGCGTCGCCTGCCAGTCAGTCGGTGGGTGCCGGAGCTTGAGTTTCGATGTCTACCTGTCCGCACCCGATGTCGGGGCGCTCGAGGAGGAGTATCTCGTCCGTGCCCTGAGGTCCGGCTGGGCTGCGCCCGCCGGTCCTGATCTGGACTCGTTCGAGCAGGAAATGGCGGAGCGGGTCGGAGTGGGCTACGCCGTCGGCCTCGCCTCTGGGACTGCGGGCCTCCACCTCGTCCTCCGTTCATGGGGAGTTGGGCCGGGTGACGTGGTGGTCGTCCCGACGTTCACCTTCGTCGCCACGGCGAATGCTGTCATCTACACCGGGGCGACCCCCTACTTCGTGGACTGCGAGATGTCCACGGGCAATCTTGACCCCCACCTGCTGGATCAGGCGCTCGACGACCTCGCATCGCAGGGTTCGCGCGTGCCGGTCGTGGTCGCTGTCGACATGCTGGGCAAAGCAGCGGACTACACCCGTCTCCAGGAGGTGTGTGACCGTCACGGCGCGCGCTTGCTGAGCGACGCTGCTGAGTCCCTGGGGGCAAGCCACGCAGACGTGCCCGCGGGCGCTCACGGCGATGTCGCCGTCGTGTCGTTCAACGGCAACAAGGTGATGACAACCTCCGGTGGCGGCATGCTCCTCACCGACGACGCAGCCCTGGCCGCTCATGTGCGCAAGATGGCGACTCAGGCACGCGAGCCTGCAGTGCACTACGAGCACGCGGAGCTCGGCTTCAACTACCGGCTCTCCAATCTGCTCGCAGCCCTCGGTCGCGCGCAGCTGAGCAGACTCGACGCGATGATCGCGCGCCGACGCGGGTGGCGCGACCAATACCGTCAGCTCTTCGCTGGAGCTGAGGGCGTGGAGATCCTAGGGGGGACGGACGACGTGCAGGACAACTGCTGGCTCACGGCCCTCACGGTTGACCCTGAGCAGTCACCCTGGAGCGCGTCAGACCTTGCCTCTGTGCTCACTGACGCCGGCATCGAGTCCCGACCTGTCTGGAAGCCGATGCACCTGCAGCCGCTGTTTGCGGACCACGCCAGCACCCTGTCCGGGGCCGCGGATCGTCTCTTCGCCACGGGCATCACGCTCCCGTCCGGTTCGGGCATGACCGACGACCAGTTCGACGGCGTGGTCGAGGTCATCCAGCGCAAGGTCCTGAGCACATGAGGGGCGCGGCCTACGACCCGCTCAAGCGGGCGATCGACATCGTTGTCGCGACGGTTGGCCTGGCGCTCACCGCTCCACTTCAGGCGATCATCGCCGTCCTTGTCCGCCGCAACCTCGGCTCGCCAGTCCTGTTCCGTCAGCCGCGGCCCGGCAAGGACGAGCAGATCTTCGAGCTCGTGAAGTTCCGGACTATGCGCGACCAGGATCCCGAGCGGGGTCTGGTCACCGACGCCGACCGGATCACGCCGTTCGGCGCCACGCTGCGGTCGACCAGCCTCGACGAGCTGCCCACCCTCTGGAACGTGCTCAAGGGAGACATGAGCCTCGTCGGCCCCAGGCCGCTACTGGTCCAGTACCTGTCCCGTTACAGCGAGTCACAGCGCAGGCGCCACGAGGTCCGTCCGGGCGTCACCGGGTTGGTGCAGGTCAGCGGCCGCAACGCGCTCACGTGGGACCAGAAGTTCAAGATCGACGTCGAGTACGTCGACTCGCGCAGCCTGCGCTTGGACCTTGCGATCGTCGCCCGCACGTTCCTGGTGACTATCACCAGGCGGGGGATCGCTGCCGAGGGTGACGTCACGATGCCCGAGTTCATGGGCGAGGAGGTGGCGCAGTCGTGAAGCGCGTGATGGTGGTCTACGGAACCCGTCCCGAGGCGATCAAGGTCGCTCCCGTCATCGAACGCCTGCGCTCGGCTGAGGGCTTCGAGGTCGTGCCGGTGGTCACGGGCCAGCATCGGGAGATGCTCGACCAGGTCAACGAGCTGTTCGGCATCGTCCCGGCAATCGATCTCGACGTGATGGTCCCTGGTGCGGGCCTGGCCGATCTCTCGAGCCGCGCCCTCAAGGAGGTCGGCTCGGCGATCGCCGACGTCCGGCCCGACGTGGTGATGGTTCAGGGCGACACCTCGACGGCTGCCATGGCAGCCATCGCCTCCTTCTACGGGCAGGTGCCCGTCGTGCACATCGAGGCGGGGCTCCGCACGGGCAACCTGGAGTCCCCGTTCCCGGAGGAGGCGAACCGCCGGTTGATCTCACCGCTGGCCGCGCTCCACCTGGCACCCACTGCGACCTCCAGGGCGAACCTTCTCCGCGAAGCCATCCCGGACGACGCCGTCACGGTGACCGGCAACACGGTGATCGACGCATTGCTCTGGGCCGTCGAGCGGCCGGTGGAGTTCACCGACAAGCGCATCGACGAGATGCGGGGCTCCGGGGACCCCATGGTGCTCGTGACAGCACACCGACGGGAATCCTGGGGACAGCCCATGGCCGATGCTATGAGGGGCCTGCGCAAGGTCGCCGAGTCACGGCCCGACGTCCGGTGGTTGATCCCGATGCACCGCAACCCCGTCGTGCGCGACGTGCTCCAAGCCGAGCTCGGCGACATCGACCAGGTGCTGCTGACCGAGCCTATGTCCTACCACGAGTTCGCCCACGCGATGCGCGCCTCCCACCTGTGCCTGACGGACTCGGGTGGCGTGCAGGAGGAGGCACCGAGCCTTGGCAAGCCCGTACTGGTCATGCGTGACAACACCGAACGTCCAGAAGCCGTCGATGCGGGCACCGTCAAGCTGATCGGAACGGACATGGCTCGGGTGGCCGATGAGCTCGATGCTCTGCTTTCCGACCGAGTCGCCTATCAGTCCATGGCCAATGCGGTGAATCCCTACGGCGACGGTCACGCCGCAGCGCGCTCAGTGGCGGCGGTCGCGCAGCTGCTGGGCGCCGGGCGCCGCCTGGCTGAGTTCATTCCATCGACCAACGGAGGGCACGATGTTTGATCGCGGGATCGCTGTCGTGGGCCTGGGGTACATCGGGCTGCCCACGAGCGCCGCCATCGCAGCGCAGGGGATCAAGGTCACCGGCGTGGACATCAACGCCGACACGGTCGCCGCGATCAATGAGGGACGAGTCCCGATCGTCGAGCCGGATCTCGATGTCGCGGTGGCGGGTGCTGTGGCGCGCGGCAACCTCTCGGCGACGACCCAGATGCCGGAGGCGAGCGCCTACCTGATCGCCGTGCCTACCCCGTTCAAGGACGGTAAGAAGCCCGACCTCGACTACGTGGAGGCTGCGTCGCGAGCAATCGCGCCCATGCTCCGCGGGGGCGAGGTCGTCATCCTCGAGTCCACCAGCCCCCCGGGGACGACCGAGCGGGTGAGCAGGTGGATTGCCGAGCAGCGCACGGACCTCAAGCTGCCGCACGACGCGCCGCACGCGCCTGACGTCCATGTCGCTCACTGTCCTGAGCGTGTCCTGCCGGGTCGCATCATGGTCGAGATCGTGACCAACGACCGTCTGGTCGGAGGCCTGACGCCGGACTGCGCTGCACGCGCGGCCGAGGTCTACCACTTGTTTTGCAAGGGCGAGGTGGTGCTGACCGACGCACCCACTGCCGAGATGGCCAAGCTGGTGGAGAACAGTTTCCGCGACGTCAACATCGCCTTCGCCAACGAATTGGCCACGGTCTGCGAGTCGATGAATCTCGACGTGTGGGAGGTCATCAAGCTGGCCAACAAGCACCCGCGCGTCAACGTGCTCTCCCCCGGTCCCGGTGTCGGCGGGCACTGCATCGCGGTCGACCCGTGGTTCATCGTGGACGCGGCCCCGGAGCACACACGCCTGATCCGCTCCGCCCGGGAGATCAATGACGCGCGGCCGGCCGCCGTGGTCACGCGGATCGCCGGTGCCGCCCCACAGGGCAGCACCGTGGCCTGCCTGGGTCTCGCGTTCAAAGCAAACGTCGATGACCTGCGCGAAAGCCCCGCAATGGATGTGGTGGCGGGACTCGCTGAAGCAAGACCCGACCTGCGGATCCTCGCGGCCGAGCCTCATGTCGAGTCGCTCCCGCGAGATCTCTTGCCGCACGACAGCGTCATCCTGACCGCCGCTACCGATGCCATCCACCGCAGCCAGACTGTCGCGCTGTTGGTCGACCACCAGGTCTTCAAGCGTCTCGATTCTGAGAGTCTGGAGGGCAAGACCGTCATCGACACCAGGGGCCTCTGGCCTCGGCGCGGATGAAAGTCCGAGACGCGTTGCGGGAGGAGTCGAGATGACAGGTTCGCCAAGCGGTTCGATGTGTGCGCGGGTGGCTCGCATGATGGGCGACCTGCGGGCTTTGGGATATTCGGCACCACTGCGCGCCGCCTACGAGGCATCAAAGCGAAGCAATTTCCACCGGCTGCTTTTCCGTGAGATAGATCCCGCATCGGTACCGACCAGCGTGGTGCTGTCGCTGGGAGACCAGGTACCGGAGGGAGTCGCCGCCCGCACGCGCTGCTTGGACGACGCCCGCCAAGTTGTGAATCAAGGAACGCGAGTATTCGGACGCCGGGTACCGACGGGTGCACGCGCTGAATGGGGAACCGACCCGCTGACAGGCGAGGTGTGGCCCGAGACCACGCCGTGGTGGCAGATTGACATCCGCTCCGAAGCTCGACTGTCCGACGTCAAGTACGTTTGGGAAGCTGGACGCCATCGCGACCTTGTAGTGCTCGCTCGCGCGTCCGTGCTGGATCCGGTGGGACCGTGGTTCGACCACATGGTGTTGATGGTGGAGCGCTGGGTACGGGAGTGCCGTCCCGAGCGAGGCATTCATTGGTATTCGAGCCTTGAGCTGGCGCTACGTGCGGTCGCTTGGGCGCAAGTGATTGCTTTGGTTGGGGACCGACTTCATCCTGATCTCCGTGCTCGCATGGACCATCAATTGATGGCTAGTGCCCGCCACATCTTGGTGGAACTGCCGTACACGTTTAGCAGCATGAAAAACAACCACCTTCTCGGCGACGGGCTGGGTCTGGTGGTGCTTGGGTTGATGTTTCCTGAGCGCGGCAAGAATTGGCGCAAGATTGGCGACCGACTGATGTTGATGCAGTTGCGCCGACACATGCGACCCGACGGTTTCATGATTGAAGACTCGCTCTCGTATCACCGATTCGTGCTTGAGATGCTTATAGTGCGCTACCTATTGGGAGGTGCGCCGGATGAGTTACGGTGTGCGATGGAGGCTGCCGGAATAGGCCTGTTGCGGCTTGGCGTTCTCGACGGACCCGTTCCCCAGTTCGGCGACTGGGACGAGGGGCGGATCCTTGTTGATTCAGGCCCCGCGGGTAGCACAGCGGGTAGCGCTTGGGCCTCGCTGGCACTCAGTGGGTTCGACGTGCCACTTTCGACAGCCGACGAGTACGACGAGCTAGCGTGGTACCTCGGCCCGGAACGTGGGCACCGACCCCTGCCGAGCTTGGATGAGGGATGCGTGCAAGCTGGGTACTTCGTCCGCCTCGACGCGGGGGCGCGGCGTCTCTGGTTCAAGATCGGTGGTGGCCCCAGTCATCAGCATGCAGACCTTTCATCGGTGTGGATCCGCGACGGTGAGCGGTGGCTCCTCGAGGACCCTGGCACGGGCACCTACAACGGACCTCTCCACATCCGCAACGGCTTCCGGACGTCCGCTGCCCACACGGTTCGCGTACCGTTGGGTGGCGATCAGTTGCTCCCGCATCGCGCCTTCAGGTGGTTACGTTCGGTGCGAAGCGCCGCATCTAGTGCTGGGCGGGTTGATGACTGTGTCGCTGTGCTGTCGGTACACAACGCCTTTCAAACCGAACACGGTCGTGTTGCTCGTGTCGTGCTCGCGGGACCGGGCGGGGTCACGGTAGTAGACGCCGTGGAAGAGGCTCGGGGCGGCTGGACGATGACCCTGCCGTTAGGGCCTGATGCGTCAGTCGAAGAGTTCTTCGGACTCACCGACTTGGTCTGTCACCGTGGTGAGGAATCACCATGGCTCGGGTGGCGTAGTCCAACTTACGGGCGCTGGGAACGTTCGACTTGGGCGCAGGTATCCGGGCCATCCGAGCATCAGGGGCGCTGGGGGGTAGGGGAAATCTCGAACGTTCAAGTAGATTTTCGTTGGGGCGACTCGTCGGTTCAGGCGCGCCTTTCCGGATCTGGCTCTCCGCTGATGCTGACGGCTGTGGGAGTTTAATCATGCCAGCCTCTTCAGGGAGCCGGCGTGTACTGGTCCTCAACCACTTCGCTGTGTCGCGTGGACAGGCTGGGGGCACCCGGCACGCGGAACTATTCTCCCGTCTGAATGGATGGGAATATCTGATTGTCGCTGCTAATAGGAACTACCAGACCGGCGAGATGGTCTACTCCGAACCCGGCTTCCTTCCTGTGCCAACCGCGAGCTATACCTCAAATGGGATGCGCCGTATCTTGAATTGGGCAAGTTATGCCTGGACTGCATTGTTCGCAGGGTTAAGGCAGCAGCGGGTCGACGTCGTTTACGCGTCATCCCCACATCTCCTTGCAGGTTTAGCAGGATTGATTCTGGCTAGGCTCCGACGGATTCCGTTCGTGCTGGAGGTACGCGACCTCTGGCCCCATATTTTGGTGTATATGGGGCAGATGAGCGCATCCAGTTTGGTGTACCGTGCCCTGACTGCCTTAGAGGAACTGCTCTACGCCCACGCAGATCGAATTGTCGTGATGGCGCCGGGCACCGAGACCGATCTTGTTGCACGCGGAGTCCCGAGGGAAAAGATTGTTTACATACCGAACGCCGCGGATCCAGAGGATTTCGTGCCTACTGCCTCAAGGCAGGACCTGCGTGCACGGTACGAGTTCAAGCGACCCACGGCCGTATACGCAGGTGCTCACGGGCCAGCGAACGGGTTGGACCTCCTCTTGAAAGCTGCCGAGGAGGTTGCGGACTTGGGTATCGACGTTGTTCTGGTGGGCAGTGGCGTAATGAAGAGGAGCTTGCAGAGCGGAGCCATTGAGCGAAATCTAGAGAACGTACGCTTCTTGGATCCGGTGCCAAAGGCGGAGATTGTCGACATACTACATGCGGCTGATCTCGGTCTACACGTACTAGCGGACGTCGAATTGTTCCGGAGTGCGGTGAGTCCCAACAAGTTGTTCGACTACATGGCTGCCGGCTTGCCGGTGATCACAAATTCCCCGGGATTGGTGGGGGACTGGGTCGATCGTGCTGGTTGTGGCTGGTCAGTCGAGCCGGACAAACTCGCAGACGCCTTTCGCTGCTTCGCCGCAGAGAGTGAGGCCGGTCGTGCAGAACGGGGGCGTTCGGGCCAGGTGTGGTTGCGCCGCAACCAATCCCGATCGGCGATGGCCCAGCGCCTATCCGATATGTTTTCGGAGGTAATGCCACATGGCTGAGGTTGTCGTGTGGGGACGTCGTCCCCCCCCGTTGGGTGGTGTTACCCGTTGCGTCCAAGGCCTAAGCGAGGCGCTGGCAGCAGCGGGCGTGGATCACATGGTTGTTGATTGGCGCGAGCGCGCCGCAGTGCGCGCCACGCTCATCGAGCGTAGAGCGCTGCACGTACACAACGTGTCTAATGTCCTGCGACTTTTAGTTGTAGTTGCTGCTCAGGTGCTTAGTGGCGCGCGTACGGTTGTCTTCTTCCACTCGGGGACCCTTCTCGATCAGTTACGCCATCCGCTTCGCCAACGCATCGCAAAGTGGGGATTTCGGTTCGTTGACGGAGTCTGGGCCACGAACGCATCACTAGCAGACGCGATCGGGGACGCCACTGGTGTCACGGTAAAGGTTGTGTCGCCGTACTCCGCGACCCCGACCGCAGTCGAGGGTCGCCGCAGACCGAACTCCGCAGTCTTGTTTGTTGGTAACGGACACGCTCTATATGGCCTGGAAGCAGCTTTAGCAGCGAAGCGCGACGACCGTTTGGTCGAGTGGTCATGGGCCGTCGTCGTCTACGGCGAGGAAAGTTCTTGCGCTGCGGCCCGTGCGCGGGCAGAGCTCGAAGGCTGCAAAGTTTATAGGAACCTCGATGCTCAACAGGTTGCTGCGGTGCTTGGTGAGCACGAAGTATTACTGCGTCCGACGACTGCCGATGGCGATGCGATGATTGTGCGTGAGGCGCTAGATGCTGGCCTCAGGGTCATAGCGACTGATGTCGTGCCGCGGCCAGAGGGAGTCGAGTTGTTCGACGGCACCGTGCCGGGTCTTATCCGTGCGCTCATTACCAGGGGTGAAGTAAGCGACGGGTTAGGGCTGGGCCTTCCCATCTCTCATGAGATCTTGGCCGCGCTCGGACATCGAAGGGTTGTGTCGTGAATGACGACCGGTTTGCGCACAGCCGGCGCCGCGCCGCGCCGATCGGCGACCGAGCTTTCGCATCCCTCGTGTTCGTCTATGCCTCTTTGCTCCCATTCGAGTCGATCTCCGTTTCTGGGATCGGATTAGCTCGGATTCCCGGACTTGTGCTTACAGTCGTCGGGGGAATCATTGCCTTGATTAGGCCAGGAGTTTCATTCACGATCCCTCCCCTGATCTTCGCTCCGGGGATGCTTGCCCTAGCTAGCTATTTTTGGAGCGTCGACCCGTCTGCCACGGTGGAAAAGTCCCTTACCTATGCATCTCTTGGTCTCATTACTGCCCTGCTGATTATGCTCGGAACGCACCGTTCCGTGAAGGCCGCGATTGGAGGCTTGTCGGTTGGAGCGACTTTGGCGGCCTTTCAAGTCTTGCGGGGGTATGAGACGCAAGTATTTCAAATCAACGACGAGATCCGCTCGTCCGCCGCGCACGCCAACGCGAACGACCTCGCGGCGTTGTTTGCCGTCGTTGGTGCACTCGTACTGGGGATAGCGCTAAAGACGCAGCGCAGAACGTCTTACCTCTATTTGGCAGTTGCACTCGTCTGCTTCGGAGCCACGGTGCTCACCGCCTCTCGCACAGCTGTTGCAAGTGTGTTGGTGGCAGTGGTGGTCGGCACCTCGTGGGGAGCAAAGCGCCTCGGGCGCAGATTGCTTACCTTGGCATCGCTTGGCGCATGCGCGTTCTTCGTGCTGTCAGCCGTTGACTTGCGAATTCTAGATCGTTTGCGAGGAACAGGCGATTCGGTGGCGGCGGGCGATTTGAACGCGCGGGTGCCCTTGTGGCGGGCAGGAATCGAGGGATGGCTCGACCGACCTCTTACGGGTTGGGGGTCAGGCTCCTTTCCAGAAATAGCCTTCAGGCATATCGGAGTCCGGGACGCGGCTCACAATACCGGCGTTAGTGTTCTCGCTGAGCTTGGTATCTTTGGCGGGGCTATCCTAGTTGTTCTTATTTTCGCTGGGATGCAGGCAGCCTGGCGCGCCAGCGATCCTGGTTTGCGCCTAGGATTCTTGCTTGCCGAATTGGTCTTGGTCATCAACATGGCGTTGTTGTCGTGGGATCACCGGAAGTTGCCTTGGCTTATCCTGTCACTGGTCCTGCTGGAGCGAAGATTGAACTCGTCCGGGAAGCGCGGAGCTGAGACAGTTGCCGGAGATGTTCATACTGCGGAGTCTGGCTCAGGTCTACCGCGACGCGGTCGAACGGAGCCCTCAGAATGCACGTGATCCATTTGGCTGACTATGGCGGTCCCTACCCTGGCTCTTTCATTCCGTTGTTGCGTGCTGTCGGTGTTGCGGCCGAGCGACGCGGGTGGAGTTTCGAACTCATTTTCACCCCCCTTGCTCGGGGCCGTGAGTGGCTGCGGCTGGTGGAAGACTTTCCCGTGTCGTTCATGGAGCCCAAGGACTTGGATTCGTTTGTGCTGCCGCCGCGACGTCTCCCCACTGTTCTTCATAGCCACTTTAGTGGATTCGACATTGCATGCGCCGCGGCCGCTCGGCGCGTGCCGTCCGTTACAGCGTTCGTGCACAGCCACACCACGCCATCTAGCGCGCTGCGGTCGCAAGTCCGCAATCGTGTACGCTATGGGTTGATGCTTCACGGCATCGCAGCCAATTTTTGCGTTAGTCCCGCGGTCGAGCACGAAATCCGGAGACGGTTCGGCCGACGGACCCAAGTGATGCCTAATGCGGTTGACGTCAGCCGTTTTCCAATCCCTACAGTTGAGCAGCGCAGATTGGCGCGTGAACAACTCGGACTTCCAGAATCTGTGCCCGTTCTTCTGCACTTTGGACGTGATTGGGAAGTCAAGGGAGGCGCGCTGATGCTGCATACCCTTGACTTGCTGCCCGATGCGCACTGCCTAACAGTAGGAACGGACGCTGCGCGGCTCGAGGGGTTCGACGGCCGTTCGAGACTTACAGTGGTCCCTCAAACAGACGATGTCTGGACACTGTACGCGGCCGCCGATGTCTTACTTGGCAGCAGTTCGGCAGAAGGCATGCCGTTTGCTGTGCTCGAAGCGCTGGCTACTGGCCTCCCAGCAGCACTGACTCCGATTGATGGCCATCGCATGCTCGCGGACCAGGCCGCTGGTTGTTTTGTCGCCGAGGCACACGACGGGCCCCGACTCGCTGAGACTGTCATGCGTGCGATGGCTCATGCCCCTCCGCGCGAGGAAGTTCGATCGTGGGTAGCGTCGAAGATGGGTGTTGAGCTTTGGGCCGAGAACCTGCTCGACATCTACGGTCGTAATTGGGCCTCGCTATAATGCCCCGCAATTTTGAGATAGGACAGTTTCGTTGAAGGTTGGACTGCTCGGCCCGTACCCTCTGACGCCTGGGCAGCCTCGGGGAGGCGTCGAAGCCGCGATGGAGATACTTGCCACGGAGATAGTCGATCGGGGTGTCTCCGTGACGGTAATTGACCCGTTTACTGGGTATTCAAATAGTGTTGATTTGCCGCGCGGCCTAGAGGTTCAGCGACTCCCGCGCCTTAGACCGATATGGGCCGGCACTACCCTCATACCCCCCATGGTAAGGCGAGCAATCCGAGACTCACAGGTCGATGTGTTGCACGCCCATCTCGGCATGCAATACGGGCAGGCACATCCGGTCACTGTTTTGACTATTCACGGGTTCCCTCACTTCGAAAGTCAGTTGCGTCACAACGTCGCAGCCGGATACGTGCGGTCGCGCGCTCTGCGAACTGTATTCCGGGCTGGTGTCCAATCCGCTTCTCGAGTCATCGCAATCTCTGACGAAGCGGCTGCAGCCGCCACTCGCGAAGGCGTGACGGTGGTCCGCATTCCGAACCCGATCGCGAATGAGTTTTTTTCCGTCGAGAGGAGACCTGGAAATGACTTTATTTCGGTAGGTAATCTCATCCCTCGGAAGAACCAGCTCACCCTAATTCGAGCCTTTGCTCGATACGTTCAGAATGGTGGGGATGGCGACCTGCTGCTTGTAGGTGGCGAGGTGGACGGAGAGTACGGCGTCCAGTGTCGGCGGGAGGCTTCACAGTGTGCCGAGCGAGTGCACTTCTTGGGAGCGCTGGCCCGCCGGGAGGTAGCGCAGCTGCTGGGTAGCGCGCGGGTGAGTGTGTCTGCTTCGCGGCGCGAGACCTCGTCGATAGCCTTGAGCGAATCGTTCGCGGCAAATTGTCCGGTGGTGTGTTTGGATGCAGGCACCGCCCGGCAACAAGTGTTGACCGATAAGTTCGGCATTGTGTTGCCTCTTCATTCGGGGGTGGATGACCTGGCTGCGGCCTTGGCATCCTGCCCCGCCTCGCCGACGCTCGCGGGCAGCGAGTTGCGGGAAAGTGTTCAGGATCGACGCCCAAGGGCGGTCGCGTTGCAGACGGTCCAAGTTTATGAGCGAGCCGTTGCCAGTTGCACTTGATCTAGGCGATCTGGACACTTAAGGGTGACGCTTTCATGGCGCTGAAGTTGTTGCTTGGCGACGCGATTCGCTTGTCCCGCGTGGCGTGGCGACATCATGGGTCGAGCGTTGGCTGGTCCTTGGTGCAGTCACTCGCTGGTCGTGGTCTCGGGCTGTTGACCTTTTTAATTGTCGCCAGCCACCTCGACCTAACTACGTTGGGTTGGGTTAGTTTGACGCTCAGCTTAATCGGGGTGGCGCAGGCCTCCTGCCTGCAGCCGGTGGTGATCACTTGCATCCGAAGTTCAGAAACTTTGAGTCTGGGCAAGGTACGCAGTGCACTTTTCCGGTTGGCGGTTGGCTCCTATCTCATAGTTCTTTCCGCCAGCCTTATTTTGGTGTTTGTAACGAAACTTTCCGTCCTCTCCTGGATGCTTGGGGTGGCTGGCGTATCACTCGTTAGTGCGCCACTAAGTACAAGCCTTGAGGCGAGTTTGAAGCGCGAACTTCGGATCGCGGACTTTTCGAGAGTTGCCACGGCGGCTGGCGTAATTGGAGCGCTCATTACCGTCGGGATTGCAGCATGTGGGCTGCCGGAACTGTCCCTGTTGCTGCAATCGGCGTGGACAAACGCACTGACGGCCTTAGGATTGTATCTGCACATCCGCAGGCATCCTCTGCGACTACGCGGAGGGACCGCCGATTTCCCATGGCCGGATTACTGGAACCTCGCGCGCGGCTCGCTTACATGGGGATTCAGCCTTCGCCTTGATCAGTTGTTCATCGGCGCACTGCTTGGTCCTGCCGCGGTGGGGGCCTACAGCATTGCATACCGCTTGGTCTATGCCGTTGTAGATGTTTGCGCTTCGGCTCTCGGCCCGGTGCTGCTAGCAAACTTCGCCCGCCTTGAGAGAGTCCAAGTGGGCGCTTCGCACTCACGGGCGCAAGGTCTCGCTGTGCTCGGTGCGGGTACTGGCGTCACCACGGTTGGTGTCGTGAGTCTGCCACTCGCCGAGCAGCTCAATATCGATCATCCACACAACGTCGCGATTGTGGTCAACTGCCTAATCCCGTTCGGCATAGCGGCGGTGCTAAGCGCCACCGGCATCGCTGCACTCAATGCCATCGGGGATAGCAAGTCGATCCGTTCGCTTTACGTGCAACGTCTGCTTGCGGGCTGCCTGTTCATCCCTTGCGCCGCCCTTGCCGCTGGAACGCCCGGCGTCGCCTTGGGTGTTCTACTCGCTGAGACCGCGCCTTGGTGGTGGCGCGCCCAAGAGATGGGTCGAGCTACGTCCAGTCCTCCGCTGGGATTCCTTCGTCACGACGTGCGACTGCTTGTGGCCGCCTGCGTTCCGGCCATGTTGATTAGCTTCATAGCACTCCAGTTGTTCAGCCAGTGAATGAGCGGCTACGAGGTGACGTACGCGTTTCGCACCCCTATGAGGCAGCGAGGGAGGCCCACGACGGGCGGCATTCCGAGCGAGCGACCGACGAACCCGCAAGAGAGCACTATCTTCTTTGAATCACGACGATTTAGTCGGCGAGGAGCCTGGCTGGTGCGTGAAGGACTCGTGAGTGACAGTCGCCGGCGGCGGGCTAGCAGTCTTGGGCGCGACCGGAAGCCCGGAGTCACCACTTACGCACAGCGTCGTTTGCAGCGCTGCCAGAATCTCCTCGCTCCGGGTCCAGGAGGCGGCCGAGAGGTGCAACGACGCGTCCTCCGGTGGGGACATCGTGGATGACCACCGCATTGGCACCAATTTCGACGTTGTCACCAATCTGCACCTGTCCAAGTATTTTGGCGCCTTGCCATAGATTGACATTATCTCCGATCACTGGCGCCATTGGTCTACCGGCGCGGGGTTCCCCTCGCCCCCCTACCAGGACGCCCGGACATATAATGCAATTCTTCCCAATGATGGCTTGACTGTGTATTACAACGCCGCTGCCGCCATAACCGAGAGTCGTACCTGCGCCGATGTCGGCGCTTGCGGGCACCCACGCCCCAGTAGCAAGGCGACCCAGCACTGTGAGCATTTTGGCCAGCGACTTGAACCCGCGGAGGTGGAGCCACCGCGCGAGACGGTAGAAGACTAGGGCTCTGTGCACCTCGCCACTCTAGGTCTGCAACACGGCATCGGTCGACTCCTGCTGTGAGTTCTGGATGGCGCGGCTAGAGAACAGACTCGTGACCGCGCGTCCTCATCTGGGGCCCTAACATTTTGGTCGACGGAGTCGTATAACTTGGGTCGATAGGACTCAATCCGTGGCGTTTATCATGCCCGCGCCTACGGTCACTCCAGACGCTTCATCAATGAGGATGAAGGAGCCCGTCGTCCTGTTCTTGCTGTAGGGATCGCATAGCAGCGGAACCGTAGTGCGCAGTTGGACGCGGCCGATCTCGTTGAGCCCGAGCTCCTTGGTCTCCTGGTCTCGGTGCAACGTGTTGACGTCGAGTCGGTACTGGATGTCCTTGACCAAGGCACGCCCGGCGCGCGTCGTGTGCTTGATCGCGAGCTTCTGACGGATGCGCATGGGATCAGGGACCATCCAGCAAATCATCGCGTCAATGTCCTGGCTGACCTTCGGAGCGTTCTTGACTCGGCAGATCATGTCGCCGCGCGAGACGTCGACGTCGTCCTCAAGTCGGACGGTGACCGACATCGGCGGGTAGGCCTCGTAGATCTCCTTGTCGAAGAGGTCGATGCCCTTGATCTTGCTGGTCATGCCTGAGGGCAGCACGAGCACCTCGTCGCCAACCTTCATCACGCCGCCGGCAACGCGACCGGCATACCCGCGGTAGTCGTGGTGGGCGTCGGACTTGGGGCGAATGACGTACTGCACCGGGAAGCGGGTGTCGATCATGTCCCGGTCGGAGGCGACGTGGACGTGCTCGAGGTGGTGCATGAGCGTGGGGCCCGAGTACCACGGCATGTGCTCGCTGCGGGTCACCACGTTGTCGCCCTTGAGCGCCGAGATGGGGATGACCTCGAGGTCAGGGATCGACAGCTTGGTGGCGAACTGCGTGAACTCGGCGTGGATCTTCTCGTAGACCTCCTCGCTGTAGTCGACGAGGTCCATCTTGTTGACCGCGAGCACAAGGTGGGGCACCCGGAGCAGCGACAGGATCACCGCGTGGCGGCGTGACTGCTCGGTCATCCCGTTGCGGGCGTCGACGAGCACGAGGCCAAGGTCGGCCGTCGAGGCGCCGGTGACCATGTTGCGGGTGTACTGCACGTGCCCGGGGGTGTCGGCGATGATGAACTTGCGCGCGGGCGTCGCGAAGTAGCGGTAGGCCACGTCGATGGTGATGCCCTGCTCGCGCTCGGACCGCAAGCCGTCGGTGAACAGCGACAGGTCGTCGTAGTCGTAGCCGCGCGACTGGCTGGTCGCGTGGACCGCCTCGAGCTGGTCCTCGAAGATCGACTTGGAGTCGAGCAGCAGTCGCCCGATCAGGGTGGACTTGCCGTCGTCGACGGACCCGGCGGTGGCGAACCGCAGCAGGTCCATCTGCTTCATGACCTCGGTGGTCTCCGACATCAGAAGTACCCCTCCTTCTTGCGGTCCTCCATGGCGGACTCCGAGAATCGGTCGTCGCCGCGAGTGGCGCCGCGCTCCGTCACGCGGGCGATGGCGACCTCTTCGATGATCTTCTCGATCGTGTCGGCGTCCGACTCGAGGCAGCCGGTGAGGGTCAGGTCCCCGACCGTGCGGAATCGGACCTGGCGCTCGCTGACCTCCTCGCCCTTCCTGAGCGGGTTGTACTCCGACTCGCTGAGCAGCATGCCGTCGCGCTCGAAGACGCGACGCTGGTGGCTGAAGTAGATCGAGGGGATCTCGATCTCCTCGCGGCCGATGTAGGTCCAGATGTCGAGCTCGGTCCAGTTGGACAGCGGGAAGACGCGCATGTGCTCGCCCTCGTGCAGCCGGCCGTTGTAGAGCGACCACAGCTCGGGGCGCTGGTTCTTGGGGTCCCACTGGCCGAACTCGTCACGGTGGGAGTAGACGCGCTCCTTGGCCCGCGCCTTCTCCTCGTCGCGGCGGCCACCACCGAAGGCAGCGGTGAACTGGCCCTCTTCGAGGGCGTTGAGCAGGGTGCCGATCTGGAGGCGGTTGCGCGGGGTCTTGCCGTCGTCGACGACGATCCCGTCCTTGATGGCCTGCTCGACGCTGGCCACGATCAACTTCACCCCGAGCCGGCCGCACCAGTTGTCCCGGGTCTGGAGGACCTCGGGGAAGTCGTAGCCGGTGTCCACCTGGAGGACCGGGAACGGGATCTTGGCCGGGTAGAAGGCCTTCTCCGCCAGCCGCATCATCACGATGGAGTCCTTGCCGCCAGAGAACATCAGCACCGGCTTCTCGAACTCGGCCGCGACCTCGCGGAAGATGTGGATCGACTCAGCCTCCAGCTCGTCGAGCTGGCTCAGCCGGTAGTCGCTGTGGGTGTCGGTCATGGAGGGAGGAATCCTTCGTCAGGGAACCTGCGTCATGCTAGCCGTTGGGGTCGGGGGCGCTCGGAGGCGGCCAATACATACCCGGCGAGTCGACAATCAGGCGTGAGCCGTCTGTGATTTTGCCCAGGAGGTGCCGGTGCAGATCGTCGTGATCGGCGGGAGTGGAGCCGGCCGGGAGATGCTCGACGTGGTCGAGGCAATCAACAGGTCCGGCCAGCAGGAGATCGACGTCCTAGGTGTCCTCGATGACGGCTCGCCTGACGCGGGCAAGCTTGCGGCGTACGGGCTGGAGCACCTGGGTCCAGTGGCTCGCCTCGAGTCCATGCCCGCCGAGGTCGGCTATGCGATCGGTATCGGCTCTCCCCGGGCTAGGGCCCGCATCGACGCGCTGGCAGCCGGACGGCCCTGCCCGGTGCTCGTCCACCCGACCGCCGTGCTGGCCCGGGAGGTAACGCTCGGCCCGGGCACAATGGTCGCCGCTCACGCGACCTTCATGAATCACGTCGTGACGGGGCGGCACGTCCATGTCAGCGTCGGGTGTTCCATCGGCCACGACGTTCACCTCGACGACTACGTGGAGGTCTCCCCGACGACTGCGTTGTCGGGCTTCGTCACGGCTGGCCGCGCAGCCTTCTTCGGCACCGGCGCGAAGGTGAACCCGGGGCTGGCGGTCGGAGCGGGCGCCGTGGTCGGCAGCGGGGCTGTGGTTATTCGCGACGTCGCGCCCCAGGTCACGGTCGGGGGCGTGCCAGCACGTCCGCTGACGTAGGACTCACGTCCCGAGCGACTTGTCCATTCGGTCATATCAGCTCCAGCAGGTTGAGGTATCGCGAAAGCTCGGCATATGGTGACTTTGCTCGGTCTGTCGTTCGCACTGCAGGGGAACAGCCGAGCGACCGAAGTGGGGGAAGTTTGATGCGCACTCAAATTGCGCTGCGTTCGGCCGTTCTCGGACTCGTCGGCATCGCGCTTGTCGGTAATGGCGTCGCCGTCGCGTCCGAAGCCACGCAGGTGGCGACGAGCACGGACGCGACGTCGGCCAACGCGTTCGATCAGTACGGCACGAGCCAGACCATCACCTTTGTGGTGAAGAACACCGCGGACGCCAACACGCGGCCGACGGGCACGGTCAACGTCAAGCGCTACCCCACCGGTGGTTCGCCGACTGGAACAGGTACGGATGTCTCCCTTGGTCCGGTTTCCGGGCACCCGAACTGGTCGAGTGCTAGCTACACCTTCGTGAACGATGCCGTCGGAAGTTACTCCGTGCTGGGTCAGTACGCCGGCAACTCCACTTTTGGGTCCTCCAGCGACACGTTCTCTGTCACGGTCTTCCGCCGCAACACCAGCACGTCTGCGTCGGCGGCAACCCCCTATCAGTCGGCGAACTTCTCCGCCGTTGTGACTTCCGTGGCCGGGGCCGACAACACCAACGCACCCAACCCGCAGTCCGGCACCGTCACGTTCAGCCTCGCCGGTCCCGATGCGCGCACCGGAAGCAAGGCTCTCAGTGGCAGCAACTCGGTCACCCTGGACATGACCGATCTGACCCTGGCTGGGGACTACACGCTGACCACGAACTTCGCCCAGACGAGCTCATATGCGGCTTCATCTGGAACGACGTCCTTCAGCATCGGCACCGCTACCAAGTTCACGGACTTCGCTCTGAAGTCGAACGGGCAGTTGAGTGCCAAGTTCGTCACGGACGATGGGAATGCCACCCTGCTGGGCGGACGGAACGTCACCCTCAAGGCCACCAGCGGTGGCACGACGTACTCGTGCACCGCGACGACTGGGTCCTCTGGCAGCAACACCGGCGTGGCGTCGTGCACGGTGGCAGGGAGCTACGTGAAGAGCACGAGCTACTCGGTTGCTGGCACGTACGTGGCAGTGGGCCTCAACTACAAGGGCACAACGACCTCGGGCTCAGCAATCGCAAGCTAATGCAGTTGTCGCATTGAGCAGGCGTCGCTGGCGACGCCAGACACGAGTACGGCGGGCCCTCGGGCTCGCCGTACTCGTGTGCGTGCTTGCTATCGCCTTCACGGCTTGGCAGGCGTCGCGGGCTCGATCGGCCTTGGTTGCCGTCGAGCAGCACCTCACCTCCATGAACGCGGCTGTGTCGCGAGCAGACACAACGGCCGCGCAGAAAGAGCTTGGGTTGGGCGCCGCGGCGGCACGGTCTGCGTATCGCAACACCCGTGGCCCCGTGTGGTGGGTCGGGTCCCACCTGCCTGTCCTCGGTGATGACATCGCCGCGGTGCGAACGGTCGCCGTGGTATCGCGTGACCTCACCGCCTCCACGTTGCCGCAGCTCGTCAAGGCCGGCTCCACCTTGAGCGGGACGCTTCTCAAGCCGAGCGGCGGCAAGGTTCCGCTGGCTCCGATCCGAAGGATCGCGCCATCCCTAGCCGAGGGTGGTGAGGAGCTCGAAGCACAGGCGAACCAGGTCAGTGACATCGAGACCGGCGGCCTCCTTCCCCAGATCAGGGGCCCCGTGAGTGGGTTGAAGGAGAAGCTCGTTCGCGCGTCCACAGTCGTCACGGAGTCGGCGGCGGTGACTCGGCTGCTGCCCGACATGCTTGGCGAACGAGCGCCCCGAACCTACTTCCTCGTGTTTCAGAACAACGCCGAGATCAAGTCCCTCGGCGGATTGGGCGGCGCGTTCGCCATCGTCGAGGCAGATGACGGACGCATCAAGTTGACGCGGACCTCGCGGCCCGCCGAAGTTGGGGAGTTCGGGCGACCCGTGCTCAAGCCGTCGCCAGGGCAACTGGCCGTGCTCGGGATGAAGCCGTTCACCCAGAGTCAGAATGCCTTGAGCGATCCTGACTTCCCTCGCGGGGCGCGAGTGCTTGCCGAAATGTGGCGACGCAGTCAGGGGCAGCAGATCGACGGGGTCGTCGCGGTAGATCCGGTGGCGCTGGCTTACCTTTTGCGAGCCACCGGGCCGGTGACGGTCGGGGGGCGCACGCTCACCGAACAGAACGCTGTCGACACCTTGCTTCGTGACGTCTACCTCCAGGTCCCGACAGATCAAGCGCAGAACGCCTTCTTTGCCGAACTTGTGCGACAGCTGTTCGGCCGTCTCTCCACAGGCAAGTTCGACGCCACCCAGCTGGCCCAGGCACTCAGCAGAGGCGTTGAGGAGCGCCGCGTGCTGGCGTTCTCGCAGATCCCGCGCGAACAGAAACAGCTCGCCGCGACGGAAATCGGAGGGGTCCTTCCGACCAGCGATGAGCGTAGACCAGAGGTTGGGGTCTACCTGAACGACGCGGGCTTCGACAAGCTCACCTACTACCTGAACTACCGCACCGACGTCACGGCCGACCGTTGTTATCTCGGCGCCCAGCGCCTGACGGTGCGAACCGTGCTGAGTTCGAAGGTTCCCCCTGGACCGCTGACACCGTTCGTCGTCGGTCCTGGATCGGAGGGGCTCCCGCTCGGGGACATGCGTATCACGGTCTACGCATACGGTCCGGTGGACGGTCGGGTCGACGCGCTCCGAGTGGACGGCAAGGCGCGCCCGGTCAACTCGATGACTGACGCCGGGCGACCGGTCGGCTCGGTGACCGTGGACATCCCCAGAGGTGGCAAACACGTCATCGAGTACACGATGTACTCCGCGCGCGGGCAGAGCGGGCGGGCCCACCTGCTGACCACGCCGGGGGCGAAGACCGACGGGGTCGGCACCATCGGGCCGTCGGCCTGCTGACCGGGTCCGGATAACGTCTCGTCGTGGCTGAACCATTCCGTCTGCTCTCCGTCTGCATCGGCAACGTCTGCCGATCACCCGTGGCGGAGCGGCTCCTCCAGCTCCGGCTTGCGGAGTTCGGGGCCGCCTCCCAATGCTTCTCCGTCGCCTCGGCCGGCACCCGTGCCCTCGTCGGCCACGCGATGACGGACGAGTCTCTGGTCCAGCTCGGCGAGCGTGGCGGGTCGGCGCATGGCTTCGTGGCGCGACGGCTCGACGAGAGCATGGTGCGGGCCGCGGACCTGGTGCTCACCGCGACGACCGCGGTCCGGCGTACTGCCTTGGAGGAGGCGCCGGGCGCGCTTCGGCGTACGTTCACCTGGCGCGAGCTCGCTGCGCTGGTCGACGGGCGCACCGCAGGTTCTGCAGCCGCTCTGGTTGCCGACGCCGCTGCCAGGCGGGGGGAGGTCGCTGGCCTCGATCTCGACACCGAGGACCCGATGGGGCAGCCGGCGGAGGTCTACGCCAGAGTCGCCGCCGAGATCGACGAGGCGGTCACGGTGATCGCCCGCGCGCTCGCCGCCTCCCAGGCACCCTAGAGTCAGGCGGATGGAGGAGCGATGACCGACAGCACCACGACGACGCGTGAGATGGAGTCGTGCGAGCGGCCCTGGGGGTCGTGGCACGTGCTCGACGTGGGCGCCGGCTACAAGGTCAAGCGCATCCACGTGGCGCCGGGGCAGCGGCTGTCCTACCAGCTGCACGCGCACCGGTCGGAGCACTGGGTCGTGCTCTACGGCGTCGCGACCTGCATCATCGACGACGTCACCCAGGTCATCGGCCCTGGTCACTCCATCGACGTGGCGCTCGGCGCCAAGCACCGGCTGGTCAACAACGGCAGCGAGGACCTGGTGATCATCGAGGTCCAGCGCGGGGGTTACACCGGCGAGGACGACATCGTGCGGCTGGACGACGACTATGGGCGGCACGCCGACGAGGAGTGATCTCGACTGATCGCTCGCTTCGCTCGCTGCTCGATCACCGAGCTGTGCGGGGGCGGCGCTCTTCCCGCTCGATCTCGGCGACCGTGGGAGAGCCCATGAAGGGCAGGCCCTCGGTCTTGCGCAGGAAGCCCCAGACGATCGGCACCAGCACCACCAGTGCGACACCGATGCCGGCGATGAGGATCGGGTGGGTCTCGTCCTCGCCCGCCCCGAGCGGCGCCCAGCCGGCCTTGTCGAGCAGCGCGACGCCCGACATCGTCAGCACGATCACGATGCCGCGGCGCAGCACCGACTGCGGCACACGCGGAGCCAGGCGCGAGCCGAGGACCGTGCCCGGCACGGAGCCGATGACCAGCGGGATCGTGAGGGACAGGTCGAGCCCGCCCTGGGCGATGATGTTGGCGATCGCGGCCGAGAGGACCAGCGGGACCGCCTGCACCAGGTCGGTGCCGACCAGGCGAACGGCGGAGAGCGCCGGGTAGAGCATCAGCAGCGCGACCATGATCACCGACCCCGAGCCGACGCTCGTGACGCCGACCAGCAGGCCGCCGAGGGCGCCGACCAGCAGCGTCGGGAGGGGGCGGATGGTCGGCTCACCCATGTCCCCGGCCGTGCCCCGACGGATCTGGCGCATGCCGATGTAGAGGCGCAGGGCGTAGGTCGCGGCCGCGATCAGCAGGGCGAACCCGAGTGCGGTCTTGAGCGCCTTCTCCAGCGTGGCCTGGTCGCCGCCGTACGCCGCGTGGACGAGGAACGGTCCGATGAACGCCATCGGGATCGACCCGAGCATCAGCCACTTGGCCAACTGCATGTTGGGGTTGCCGTGCTTGCGGTGCACGAGCGCGCCGCCGGTCTTGTAGACCGCCGCCGCGGTCAGGTCGGCAGCGATCACCGACGAGGTGGAGCCCACGCCGAGGAAGATCAGCGCCGGGGTCATCAGCGCCCCGCCACCCATCCCGGTCAGGCCGACCACGATGCCGACGAGGAGGCCGGCGGTGATGATCGACCAGAAGTCGGCGGTGAAGATCTCGCCCATGGGGGTCCCTTCGGGGAGCGGGTCCGTGACCGGCAAAGCCTAGCGGGTTGATCGGATTAGCCGGGCATTGCTTCAGCGACGTGGTCTCGACTGCTCGCTCACTTCTCGATCAAGGGGTCACGGGCTAGGCACGTCGGGAATTGAGTAGGACGTGCCACGTCGCTGTCCCTCTTGCACGAGGCGCCCCTCGCTCACGAGCCGCTTCAGGACCGCACGAGCCTGATTGCGGTCGAGCCCGGTCAGCCTGCGCACACGCTCGTTGGTCAGGGGTGCTGCCGCCGCAGCTTGCAGCAGGCCCCCGCCCCCTCCGCGCCCTGTTCAGGGCCCAGGACGCCCAGGGTGTAGTAGGCGCGGCCCCGCTGCCCGTGATGGACGAGCAGGTTGGCATCGCGAAGCCGTTGCAGGCGACCCCGAGCTTCGAGTTGTCGACACCACGGACTTCCCGAGCGCGTGAATTTGTGATCCTTCCGTCTCTCATCACCGTGAGGAGCAGGATGCGTTCGTTGGGGAGAAGTCGGCCGAGCCGTTCGTGCTCCGCGAGCCAAGCTCGCTCCGATCCGGAGGTCAACCCGCCGAGGGGCAACGTCACCGTGAAGAAGCCGTCCGCGTCGTCGAAGACGGGCTCATCCAAGAGCTCGTAGCGCATCGAGTCCTGAATGACGTCGATGCCCTGACCGGAGTCCTCGGCCAGGCCGAGCCTCCTGAGGACGTCGATCACGGTGGGATTCCGCGCGGCTTGAGCCTCCCTCAGAGTCTGGACCGTGACCGGTGGGGGCAGTCCCCCTGGACTGCGGACCAGGACCCACGACGGCCGCACCTCGACGACGATCGGCGCTCGGTCGCCTGAAAGTGCCTGTCACGACTATTTCGGTGCCGATGTCGCGGAGGACCCAGTCGGCTGCGGCTTCGACCTGGGGCTGGACCGGGCCGGCGACCGTCTCACGTCGCACATACGAGGTCGTGTCGTCGGCCTCGTAGGAACGCAGGTCGACGTGGAACTTGGCCGCGTCGACAGTCGCAGCGGGGTCACTGCCCGGAATGGCGCAGTTGTGGGAACAAGAACCAGAGTTGCCCAGAGCCGGTTATTTCAGGTCCATAAGTGATCCATGGATGCCCAGCCGACCAGCTCACAGGTGATCGCTCAGGGCATCCAGGATCTCGGCCAGGCAGTCCTCGATCGTGCGGCCGGTGGTGTCGACGACGACGTCGGCGTCGGTCGGGGCCTCGTAGGGGCTGGAGATGCCGGTGAACTCCGGGATCTCGCCGCGCCGCGCCTTGGCGTAGAGCCCCTTGCGGTCGCGCCGCTCGCACTCCTCGACCGGCGTCGCCACGTGGACCAGGAAGAAGTCGCCGCCGGCGTCGGCGACGTACTCCCGCACCTGCTGGCGGGTCTCGTCGAACGGCGCGATCGGCGAGCAGATCGCCACCCCGCCGTGGCGGGAGATCTCGGCGGCCACCCACCCGATGCGGCGGATGTTGGTCTCCCGGTCGGCCTTGGAGAAGGTCAGGCCGGCCGACAGGTTGCGGCGTACGACGTCACCGTCGAGCGAGGTGACCGTGCGCTCGCCGCGCTCGAGCACCACGTCGTGCAGCGCCCGCGCCAGCGTCGACTTGCCGCTGCCGGACAGCCCGGTGAAGAACACCACCAGTCCCTGCTCGCCCGGCCCGGGCAGCTCGAAGTCGATCACGTCGGCGACCTGGTCCGGCAGGTCGCCCTCGCCGGTGACGCCGACGACGTCGCCGGGGGAGTACGCCGCCACCACGCGCTCGCCGAAGGCCTGGTCGGCCTCGGCGTCACCCCGGCTCGCCAACGGCACGGCCACGACCCTGCTGTCGGGGATCAGCTCGGCCGCGGCCAGGGTCGCCCGGATCAGCCCGACGCCGGACAGCGGGCGGCCGTCGTACGACGGGGTGCCGGCGCCGGTGAGCGCCAGCAGGACCACCGGCTCGCCGATCTCGCGGATCCGCTCGACGTCCTGCTCGGTCAGCGGACCGGCCACGGGGACCGTGACCACGTCGCCCAACGCGCGCACGTCGGCGGGGGAGAGGTGGAGGCGACGGAACGCGCCGTACTCGTGGTGGCTCAGCACCGACACCGGCCCGACGACCCCGCGCCGGCCCTCGCCCGCGTCGTACGTCCGCTCGACGGTGACCCGGGCCAGCGGGAGCCCCTCGGGGTCGACCAGCTCAACGGGCCCGCCCTCGGTGGCGAGGTCGGCCGGGAGCGTGAGCGTGACGCCCTGCGGGTCGTCGGTGAACCCGGCCGGCTCGACCGCTCCGTGCGCGATCAGCTCGAGGTCGTCGAGCTCGCGGGGGGTCGGGCAGTGCTGGGGGAGCGCGTCGGTCACGGGCCGATCCTACGGTTCCTCTCAGGAACGGGTGCTAGCAACTGCTGCAAGCACGTTTCGTGCTTGTAAACAAGGGAAAACGTGCCCGGAGTCACTCCTCCTGACTTGATAGTGCTTGCAAGAGCAAGCATGATGGGGGCATGGCGAAGGGGTTCATGAGGGCGAGCGCACTCGGTGACTACCTGCGAGAGCAGCGCACCGAGGCCAAGCTCAGCCTGCGTCAGCTCGCGGAGGCGACGGGCATCTCGAACCCCTACCTGAGCCAGATCGAGCGCGGCCTGCGACGGCCGTCCGCGGAGGTCCTGCAGTCGATCGCCAAGGCGCTGCAGATCTCGGCGGAGACGCTCTTCGTGCAGGCGGGGATCCTCAGCCCCGACGACCACGAGGTCCACTCCGTGGAAGTCGCGATCCTCGCCGACCCTGGCCTCACCGAGCGCCAGAAACAGTCGCTGATCGACGTCTACCGATCGTTCCGAGCAGCAAACCCCACACAGGAAGAAGGAATCTGACATGGCCAAGGCCACTGTTCTCGAGACCGCCACCAAGCCGTTCTACGCCTACGTCGGCGCGAGCGACTACGCCGTCGAGCTGGTCCGCAAGGCCGCCGCCGACGTCCAGACCCAGCTCGACGACGCCCGCAAGCAGGGCGTCATCACCTACGGCCGCAGCGAGGTCACCGACCGCATCGACGCCCTCGCCAAGGAGGCCAAGGTGCGCCAGCTCAAGGCCGAGACCCTGCTCAAGGACCTCCAGGCCGACGCCCGTGCGCTGCCCAAGCGCGCCGAGGCCCGCTACGCCGAGCTCCAGGCCGACTACAAGGAGCTCCCCAAGAAGGCCGAGGCCCGCTTCAACGAGCTCCAGGCCCAGCTCAACGGCCTGCCCAAGCGCGTCGAGGCCCTGGTCAAGGACCTGCAGGCCGACCGCGCCCAGCTGCCCAAGAAGGCCGAGGCCCGCCTCACCGAGCTCCAGGCCGAGGTCCGTGAGCTCGTCGCGAAGCTCGAGGCCCGCACCGCGGACCTGCGCGCCGACCTCAACAAGTTCGCCAACCGCGGCGAGGCCGTGCTGGACCGCGTCCGCAAGGGCGAGATCGGCACGATCGGCCGTCCGCAGGCCGAGGCTGAGGTCGAGGTGAAGGTCAAGAAGGCCTCCACGGGCGCCAAGACCGCCACCAAGAAGACCTCGACCGCGGCGAAGACCACCGCCAAGAAGTCGTCGACCGCGGCGAAGACCGGCACCAAGAAGGCGGCCACCACGGCGACGACCACCGCCAAGAAGTCCTCGGCCACGGCGAAGAGCACCGCCAAGAAGGCCACCCGCAAGGCGCCGGCCACCAAGGCCTGAGCCTCGACTCACGGTCCAGCCGGGACCGGGCTGCGCAAGCGCGGTCCCGGCTGACATCGGCCAGGGTCTCGACCTCCAGGGGGGAGGGTCGGGGCCCTGGCTCCGTTTTCGGGTATGCCGCCGGCGGGGTTCGGCGGCCCGGGCCGGGTTCGGGTTCGGCAGCGGGGCCCGGTGTCGGGTTCGGCGGATCCGGCTGGGCTTCGGCGGATCGCGACACCCTCGCGGGGCTGAGTCGCGTCGCCGTCCGCCGAACTGTCTGCGCATCCGCCGAATCGCCGGGCCGCGAGCTCTGCACAGCTGCGGGGACGGGCCTGCCCTCCACCGTGACCGGACGGCCGACAGCACCGGGAATCGGTCCGTCGCACCCTGGGCCGATGACGACGATCGCCCAGCGGGGCCGACTGCGGGGGCGTGAGTGGCACCGCGTCTCGACGGGGCTCTTCCACTCCGACCGCGGGCGGCCGCTCGACGCCTGGCAGCTCGCGCTCCCGAGGTCGGGCCGGTTCTCCCACCTGACCGCCGCAGAGCTCTGGGGCTGGTGGCTCCCCCACCTGCCCGACCGGCTGCCGGTGATCGCCGCGGTGGACGCCAAGGCGACGCGACCCCAACGACCGGGCCTGCGAGTGGTCCGGGTCGATCCCTGGCGGCCATCCACGGAGCTCGACGGGCTGCGGGTCGACTCGGCCGTGGACACCCTGCTCGTCTGCGCCCGTGACCTGTCGCTGCTCGACCTCGTCGTGCTCGTCGACTCGGCCCTGCACGCTGGGGCGTGCACCCGGTCGGACCTCGAACGAGCGGCCGCCACCCGCCGCAAGGGGGCTCGGGCCCTGCGTGAGGCCCTCGCGCTGGCCGACGAGCGCTCGGAGTCGGCGTACGAGACGCTGCTTCGCCTCCTGCACACGATCGCCGGCTACGACGTCGAGCCGCAGAAGGTGATCCGCGACGGGGCGGGCGACGAGATCGCACGAGCCGACCTGTGGTTCGTCGGCACCATGCACCTGGCGGAGTACGACGGGAAGGACCACCTGCCGCGCGAGCAGCAGGAGGTGGACCTGGCTCGGGGGCGCCGGATCGTCGCGCAGGGCTGGATCCGGCGTGGCTACGTCAGCAAGGACCTCGTGCACAAGGCGGCAGGGGTCCTCCGCGACGCCGAGCTCGTCACCGGGCGGGCTGCCCGGTCCGGTGCGCTCGCCGAGTGGAACCAGCTGCTGGCCGGGTCCTGCTACACCCCGGCCGGTCGGGCCCTCCTGGCTCGCCGCGTCGGGAACGGCGGATCGGGCAAGTGTTCGGCGGATCCGGACAAGGCGGTTGGCTGATCAGGTGTCGGCGTCCGCCGAACCCAGCCCCTGCCGCCGAACCCAGCCCGTGCCGCCGAACCCGGGCCCGGGGGTCAGGGGTGGAAGACGACCGTCCGGGCGCCGCAGAGGAAGACCCGGTCCTCGGCGTGGGCGGTGACGGCGCGGGCGAGGACGAGCCGCTCGACGTCGCGGCCCAGGGCGACCATCTGCTCGGGGGTGCGGGTGTGGTTCACGCGCACGACCTCCTGCTCGATGATCGGGCCCTCGTCGAGCTCGGCGGTGACGTAGTGGGCGGTGGCGCCGATCAGCTTGACCCCGCGGGCATGGGCCTGGTGGTAGGGCTTGGCCCCCTTGAACCCCGGCAGGAACGAGTGGTGGATGTTGATCACCCGGCCGGACAGCGAGCGGCACAGGTCGTCGGAGAGCACCTGCATGTAGCGGGCCAGCACGACGAAGTCGATCCGGTGCTGCTCGACCAGCGCCAGCACCTGGGCCTCCGCCTCCGGCTTCGTCGAGGGCGTCACCGGCACGTGGACGAACTCGATGCCGTGGCGCTCCACCAGCTCGCGGAGGTCCTCGTGGTTGGACACGACGACCGGGATGTCGACGGGCAGCTCGCCGCGCTCCCAGCGGTAGAGCAGGTCGACCAGGCAGTGGTCGATCTTGCTCACCAGGATGAGCATCCGCCGCGGCTCGTCGCGCGGGCGGATCTGGAGGTGCATGCCGAGCTCGTGGACGGCCGAGGTGATCGCCGAGCGCACCGCGTCGACGTCCTCCCACGGGGACTCGAGCTCCACCCGCATGCTGAACAGCCCCGTCACCGGGTCGGAGAACTGCGCGCTCTCGGTGATGTTGCCGTCCGCCGCTCCCGCCCCCTGCGCGATCGCCCGGACGATCCCGGGGTGGTCGGGGCAGGAGAGCGTGAGGACGTAGTGCACGCAGGGAGCCTAGTCACTCCGACGGCAGGTCCACCGCGTCGGCGAAGGCCTCCTCGCCGCGGGGGGTGATCACGCGCAGGTCGCTGAGCAGGTGGTGGTAGTAGATGCTCAGGCCGAACGTGACGCCGAACGGGTCCACCAGCACGCACCAGTCGTTGTAGACCTCGTGCGAGGGCGGGATCGCCACCCCGGTCCCCACTCCCGACGCCCGCTGGACGACGTCGGGCAGGTCGGGCACCGCGAAGTACACGACCCAGGCCGGGCGGAGGATCGGCACGAGCGGCTCGTCGACGTAGGTCACCGTGCCGAAGGCCGGCTGCCGGTCGCCCACGACGAAGCACAGCTCGTCGACGTCGCCGATCAGCTCGACCGGCTCCATCAGCAGGATCTCGGCCCACTCGCGTGCGCGGGCGGGCGCGTCGAGGTCGTAGTAGTCGGCGTTGGTCTCGCCCACCGCCTCGGGGTCGACGTCGAGCGGCAGGCGGCCCTGCTCGACGACCCGGGTCCAGACGCCGTCGGCGTTGACCAGGTAGGTGCGGCCCTCGTGCGTGGCCACCCGTCCACCGGCGGCCTCCATCCGGCGCACCGACTCCGCGAGGTCGTCGACGCTCAGCACCGGCACCCAGCCCGGGGGCGGACCCCCGACGGAGGAGCGCCACACCCCGCACACGCCGTGGGAGAACAGCAGGCTGACGGGGTTCCAGTCCTGGGGGTCGTGGCCGCTGCCCGGACCGAGGAGCCAGGCGTAGAACGCAGCGCTGTCACCCGGTCGCTCCGAGAACAGCTCCATCCCGACCAGCCGCCGAGTCGCGCTCACCGTCCGAGCATCCTCGTGCGCCTCATCCGTCACATCCTCCGTTCGTGCCAACTACGATGACGTCCGTGAGCATCTTTGCGGTTCCGAGCCTGGTCACGTTGGCCTTCAGCGTCATCCAGTTCGCTGTCGTGGCCTTCGCGTTCATCGACGCGACCCGTCACCGCCCCGACGCCTTCCCGGCCGTCGACCGTGGCAACAAGACGGGCTGGCTCATCGGGCTCGGCCTGGCGTTCGTCGCCCACCTGCTCATCTGGAACCCGATCAGCCTGATCAACCTCGTCGGCATCGTCGCCGCGATCGTCTACCTCGTCGACGTACGCCCCTCCCTGCTGGCGATCACCGGCCGCCGCTGACGGGCGCCATGGACTTCGAGGTCGTCACCGCCGACATCACCACGCTCGAGGCCGACGCGATCGTCAACGCCGCCAACAACCGCATGCGCGGCGGTGGTGGGGTCGACGGGGCGATCCACCGGGCAGCCGGGCGGGGCCTGCTGCGCGAGTGCGAGGAGCGCTTCCCGCGCGGGCTCGCCACCGGCGACGCCGGCTGGACGACCGGTCACGACCTGCCCGCGCGGTGGGTCATCCACGTCGTGGGCCCGGTGTACGACGGCCGCGGCGGCAACCGCGGGCAGCTCGTCTCCTGCTACGCCAACGCCCTGGCCGTCGGGGAGGCGCTCATGGAGCAGCACGGTCTCGAGCAGATCACCATCGCGTTCCCGCTGGTGTCGGCCGGCGTCTACGGCTGGCCCAAGGACGACGCCGTCGAGGCCCAGGTGCGCACCCTGGCCGAGACCCCGACCCGGGTGACCCGCAGCGTGCTCTGCGCCTTCGACCGGCGTACGGCGGGGTTGCTGGAGGCGGCGGTGCAGCGCGTCAGTCGTGGCGGGTGATCCGCATGCCGATCGGGACGATCTCGCCGGAGGCGTCGCGGACCATCCGGGTGGACTCCTCCAGCTCGCTGTAGCTCGCCAGCGCGAAGACCACGCCGAACGGGTCGCGCAGGACCGCCCAGACGGCGTACCCCTCGTCGGTCGGCGGGATCAGCACCTCGACGCCGGCCTCGGCCGCGCGCGCGATCGTGAGCTCGAGGTCGGGGACGTCGAAGTAGACCAGCCACCCGCGCGACAGCGGCTGGGCGGAGAGCAGCGAGAAGTCGACCACGCCGAGCACGAGCACGCCGTCGGAGGCGAGCAGGCGGTAGTCGCCGGGGTCGTCGATGACCTGCAGGGAGTCCAGGCCCAACGTCTCGACCAGGCGCCCGCTCGCCAGGGGGACGTCCTGGGTCAGCCACTCGACGGTCGTGCTGCCGAGCGCGGCCGGGTCGACGTCGACCGGGAGGGGGTCGGCCGGCACGACGCGCAGCCAGTGCGGCCCGGCAGCGAGGTAGGTCGCCCGGTCGCGCTCGAGACGCGCGTAGCCGAACGACTCCGCCCGGGCCACGGTCGCCTCCAGGTCGGCGGTGGAGAGCACCGGCACCCACGAGGACTCCGGGCCGTCGTCCTCACCGCGCACGCGGATCCCGCAGACGCCGTGCTCGAACAGCAGGCTGACCGGGTTCCAGTCGCTCGCGGAGGCGCCGCTGCCCGGTCCCAGCAGCCAGGAGTAGAAGGTGGCGCTCTCGCCGGCGCGGTCGGAGAACAGCTCGACGCCGACCAGGCGGGTCGCGGGTCCCGAGGTCATGGGTTCATGATGCAGGCCCGACGGCTCAGCGCGGGGCCATCCGCAGCGCGCCGTCGAGTCGGATGACCTCGCCGTTGAGGTAGTCGTGCTCGACGAGCATGAGGACGAGGCGGGCGTACTCGTCCGGACGGCCCAGGCGCTTGGGGAACGGGACGCCCTCGGCGAGCGCGTCGCGGAACTTCTGCTCGACGCCCGCGAGCATCGGGGTCTCGATGATGCCCGGCGCGATCGTGTTGACCCGGATGCCGAACTGCGCCAGGTCACGCGCGGCGGGGAGGTTCATCCCGACGATGCCGCCCTTGGAGGAGGCGTAGGCCACCTGGCCGATCTGCCCCTCGAACGCCGCCACGCTCGCGGTGTTGACGACCAGCCCGCGCTGGCCCTGCTCGTCGGGCTCGGTCTTCGCGATCTCCTCCGCGGCGAGCGCCAGGACGTTGAACGACCCGATCAGGTTGATCTGGATGATCTTGGCGTAGAGGTCGAGGTCGTGGTGGCCGCCCTTGGACAGGATCCGCCCGGCGGTGCCGATGCCGGCGCAGTTGACCACCGTGCGCAGCGGCTTGCCCGACCCGACCGCCCGGGCGACCGCGGCGCTCACCGACGCGGGGTCGGTGACGTCGGCCTCGACGTACTCGATGCCGGCGGGAGCCTCGCCGGCCTTCTCGATGCTCGCGGCCAGGTCGAGGGCGAACACCGTCGCGCCGGCCTCCGCGAGCGCGGTGGCGGTGGCGGCGCCGAGCCCGGAGGCTCCCCCGGTGACGAGGGCGGCGGTGTCCTGGATCTGCATGGGGGCTCCTTCGGGGTGGTTCGGGCGGGTCTCAGGGTAGGGGGGCGCGATCCGGCACCCCCCAGGAGGTGGGGTGCACCCACGGGAGCCGACTCAGGTCTAGTCCGGGATGGGACCGGAACGGTTGCGCTGAACCTCGTTTGACTGCGTTTAATCGTGAATCGAATCAATACCCTCGGCAGTGACAGAAGCGCCGATCTCGGTCGATTGACCAACAACTTTCAGGAAACCATCATGTGCGAGGAGCTCCGCTGACGTGGGAGGGCGGAACTCAGCAGTCCCCGGTGTGCACGCTGTCGTCCCCCCGCGTGCGTGCACCCGGTGGTGGGAGGTCTGGCCTGAGGCCTTCCGACCTGGCGCGTCCGGTGAGCCCTCGCCGGACGCGCCTGTCTTTTTCGGCCCGTCGGCCGTCGGCAGGGCTCAGGCGCGGCGGGCGCGCGAGGCGGTCTTGGCGCGCGCGTGGGCGTCGAGCACGACCTTGCGGATGCGCACCGACTGCGGCGTCACCTCGACGCACTCGTCCTCGCGGCAGAACTCCAGGCACTGCTCGAGGCTCAGCTTGCGCGGCGGGATCAGCTTCTCGAAGTTGTCGGAGGTCGCGGACCGGATGTTGGTCTGCTGCTTCTCCTTGGTGATGTTGACGTCCATGTCGTCGGCGCGGGAGTTCTCGCCGATGATCATGCCCTCGTAGACCTCGGTCGTCGGCTCGACGAACATCGTGCCGCGCTCCTGCAGGTTGGTCATGGCGTACGCCGTCGCGGCGCCGGCCCGGTCGGCCACCAGCGAGCCGGTGGAGCGGGCCCGGATCTCGCCGGCCCACGGCTCGTAGCCCTGGAAGACGTGGTGGGCGATGCCCGTGCCGCGCGTCGTGGTGAGGAACTCGGTGCGGAAGCCGATCAGGCCACGCGCGGGCACGAGGAACTCCATGCGCACCCAGCCCGTGCCGTGGTTGGTCATCTGCTCCATGCGGCCGCGGCGGACGGCGAGGAGCTGGGTGATCGCGCCGAGGTACTCCTCAGGCGCGTCGATGGTCAGCCGCTCCATCGGCTCGTGCACCTTGCCGTCGACCTCGCGGGTGACCACCTGCGGCTTGCCGACGGTCAGCTCGTAGCCCTCGCGGCGCATCTGCTCGACCAGGATCGCCAGCGCCAGCTCGCCACGGCCCTGGACCTCCCAGGTGTCGGGGCGCTCGGTCGGGACGACCTTGATCGACACGTTGCCGACCAGCTCGCGGTCGAGACGGTCCTTGACCAGGCGCGCGGTCACCTTGTGGCCCTTGACCTTGCCGGCGAGCGGGCTGTCGTTGATGCCCAGCGTCATCGAGATCGCCGGCTCGTCGACGGTGATCAGCGGGAGGGCCTTGGGCTCCTCGGGGTCGGCGAGGGTCTCACCGATCATGATCTCGGGGATGCCGGCGATCGCGACGATGTCACCCGGTCCGGCCGACTCTGCCGGCACGCGCTCGAGCGCCTGGGTCATCAGCAGCTCGGTGATCTTGACGTTCTGCTGCGACCCGTCGCGCTTCATCCACGCGGCCTGCTGGCCCTTGCGGATCGTGCCCTGGTGGACGCGGAGCAGCGCGAGCCGGCCGAGGAACGGGCTGGCGTCGAGGTTGGTGACGTGGGCCTGGAGGGGCGCCCCCTCGTCGTACACCGGGGCGGGGATGGTCTCGACGATCGTGCGGAACAGCGGCTCGAGGTCGGGGCTGTCGGGCATCCCGCCGTCCTCGGGCTGCTCCAGGCTCGCGCGGCCGGCCTTGGCGCTGGCGTAGACGACCGGGAAGTCCAGCGCGTCGGGGTTGTGGGAGTCGTCGAGCAGATCGAGGAACAGCTCGTAGGTCTCGTCGACCACCTCGCTGATGCGCGCGTCGGAGCGGTCGACCTTGTTGACCACGAGCACGACCGGCATGTCGGCGTTGAGCGCCTTGCGGAGCACGAAGCGGGTCTGGGGCAGCGGGCCCTCGGAGGCGTCGACCAGCAGCACGATGCCGTCGACCATCGACAGGCCGCGCTCGACCTCGCCACCGAAGTCGGCGTGGCCCGGGGTGTCGATGATGTTGATCGTCATCGGCTCGCCGCCGGACGACGGGCCGGTGTAGCGGACCGCGGTGTTCTTGGCGAGGATCGTGATGCCCTTCTCGCGCTCGAGCTCACCGGAGTCCATCGCGCGCTCGGCGACGTGCTCGTGGGCGCCGAACGACCCCGCCTGGTGGAGCATCGCGTCGACGAGGGTCGTCTTGCCGTGGTCGACGTGGGCCACGATCGCGACGTTGCGCAGGTCGGAGCGGCGGGTGGACGGGGTGTGGTCAGGCTCAGTCACCGCGCGATTCTACGGGCCGTGAGCGGGCCTCCCGACCACGCGTGGCTCCCGGCGTGACGGCGGCCACTCCGACCGGCACATCTGTCCGGGGGACCGCTGCTCACGCCGCGGCGTCGGTCGGACCGGGCCGTCGTGCCGGTCCGGAGGGTCGGACGAGCCGGGTCAGCAGGTCCTGCGTCCAGTCCCGCTGCGTGCGGACGTGGGTGTAGCCGAACCGCGCCACCCGCCAGTCGCCCACCGCGGCCAGCGTGTAGCGCTCGCAGTCGCTGAGCAGGGCCGACGAGCTCGAGTGCCACGCGAAGGAGTCGGCCTCGATGATCAGCCGGTGCTCGACACAGACCAGGTCGGGGTGGATGGTCAGGCCGAGCAGCTGCACCTCGCGCTGGGGCTCGACCTCGAGGCCGTCGACATCGAGGCAGATGGCCCGGAGCGCCGACTCGAACGGGTTGTGGGCCCGACCGTCCGCGCAGCGGGCGACCCGGCGGGCCTGCACGCTGCCCGGCCCCCTGAGCCCGGCCGCGGCCTCGACCAGGCGCTGCGGGTCGACCTCACCGCTCCGCAGCGCGGAGTCGGCCACCGCGAGCGCGTCGTCCCAGGAGAGGTCGCGGGCACAGTCCAGGACGGTGCGCAGCGGCTCGGTGACGCCGGGCCGGCGGACCTCCTCGGGGGCGAGGTCGCGGTAGCGCAGGTGCATGCCGCGGGAGGACCGGACCTTGCGGTCCCGGGGGACGACCACGTGCGGAAGGCCGGGCTGCTGCAGGACCTTCCAGCCGTGGTGGGCTGCCGCGGACAGGTGGCTCGCCACCCCCGAGACGCGGGCCGCCGCTCGGAGGCCCTCGTCAGCCGTGGGCAGGGCGTAGGCGTCGCGCGTGAGCCTGACGACCTCGCCGCGGTCGAGAGCCGTGCGGAGCCGCCGACGCGTGGTCAGCCGCAGCAGCTCGCGGGAGGTCGCGACGCCCCCGAGCTGCGCCAGCGCCTGTCCGGGGTCCATCCCGGCACCCTTCCTGATCCTGGCCTCGAGCAGGTCGCCTTCTCCACAGGCCCTCCGGACCGGCACAACGGGCCGGGACGCGGCTGAGCCCCGCCTGGACCAGGCGGGGCTCAGCGGTCGTGCCGGTCGGAGAGGCCTCAGACCAGCGCGGGCTCCTTGGTCTGCGCCGGGACCGCGGGGCTCGAGGCGTGGTCGTCGAGCATCGTGGTCTCGTCGAACGGCCGCTCCCCGTCGAGGACGGCCGCCATCCGCTCCTTGTCCAGCGACCCGGTCCAGGAGCCGATGACCACGGTCGCGACGGCGTTGCCGGCGAAGTTGGTCAGCGCGCGGGCCTCGGACATGAAGCGGTCGATGCCCACGATGAGGCCGACGCCGTCGACCAGGTCCGGACGGTGCGAGGCGAGCCCCCCGGCGAGCGTGGCCATGCCGGCGCCGGTCACGCCCGCGGCGCCCTTGGAGGCGATGACCATGAACACCAGCAGCGAGATCTGCTCGCCCAGGGCCAGCGGGTCGCCCATCGCGGAGGCGATGAACAGCGAGGCCATGGTCAGGTAGATCGCGGTGCCGTCGAGGTTGAACGAGTAGCCGGTCGGGACCACGACGCCGACGGTGGTCTGCTCGACCCCGGCGTGCTCCATCTTGGCGATCAGGCGGGGCAGCGCCGACTCCGACGAGGACGTCGAGAGGATGAGCAGGAACTCGCGGGCGAGGTACTTCAGCAGCTTGAAGATGTTGACCCCGGTGGTCACCTTGAGCACGAACGCCAGGACCCCGAAGACGAAGAGCGCGCAGGTGGCGTAGAAGCCGAGCATGATCACGGCCAGCGACTTCAGCGCGTCCATCCCGGTCTCGCCGACCACGGCGGCCATCGCGGCGAACGCGCCGACGGGGGCGGCCCACATGATCATCGACAGGACGCGGAAGACCACGCGCTGCAGGTGCTCGACCCCACGGAGGACGGGCTGGGCGGTGGCGCCCATGGCCTGCAGGGCGAAGCCGACGAGCAGCGCGACGAGCAGGGTCTCGAGGACCTCGCCGTCGGTGAGCGAGGACAGCAGCGAGGTCGGGATGATCCCGAGGAGGAAGTCGGTGGTGGTCCCGGCGCCGGCGGCCTGCTCGGCCCCGGCCTTGGCGACCTCGTCGTTGATGTGGAGGCCCGAGCCCGGGTGCAGCAGGTTGCCGACCACCAGGCCGGTCGCGAGGGCGAAGGTCGACATCACCAGGAAGTAGCCCAGCGCGAGCCCGCCGACCTTGCCGACCTTGGTGGCGCTGGCGACCGAGCCGACGCCGAGGACGATCGTGCAGAAGATGATCGGGCTGATCATCATCTTGATCAGGGCGACGAACGCGGTGCCGATCGGCTTGAGCGCGACGCCGAGGTCGGGGGCCAGGAAGCCGACCGCCACGCCCAGCGCGACCGCGACGACGACCGCGATGTAGAGGAAGTGGGTCCGGTCGCGCCGGGTGGGCGCCGAGGCGTCCGGCGCGGGCCGGGAGACGGGGTGGGACACGGGAACCTCCGGGTTGGTCAGTTGGTGCTGTGCGTCCAACCATCGGCGCGTCTGTGACGGCGGTCACCCTTGTGTTCGTTGAGTTCACGGGCTCGCTCGACACGGCTGACAGAATCCGGGCGTGGCCGGGACCGTGCGTCGGGAGCGCCGCGGGTCGTCCGTGGCGCGGCAGGTCTTCGCCCTCCAGCTGCTGATCGTGCTGGTCCTGATCGTCGTCGCCACGGTCCTGGCGTACGTCGACGCGCGCGCCTCGCAGCTCGACGACGCCCGGCGCCGCTCGGTCGACATCGCCCTCTCGGTCGCCGACTCCCCGGCCGTCGCCTCCGCGCTGCGGACCTCCGACCCCTCGAGCCGGATCCAGCCCTTCGCCGAGGAGGTGCGCCGCGACACCGCCACCGACTTCGTCGTGGTGATGGGCCTGGACCGCACCCGCTACTCCCACCCCAACCCGGCACTGATCGGCAAGAAGTTCATCGGCGACCTCGGGGGCGCGCCGGAGGGCAAGGTGTTCACCCAGGAGTACGCCGGCACGCTCGGCCCCTCGATGCGCGCGGTCGTGCCCGTGCGCGAGGGCGGCGACGTGGTCGCGCTGGTGAGCGTCGGCATCCGGCTCGACAAGATCGACGCGGCGGTCTGGGCCCGGGTGGCGCGGCTCTCCCTCGTCGCGATCGGCCTGCTGGGGCTGGGGATCGCGGGCGCGTGGGTGATCAACCGCCGCCTGCGCCGCCAGACCCACGGGATGGGCGAGCAGGAGATCACGCGGATGTACGAGTTCTACGACGCGGTGCTCCACGCCGTCCGCGAGGGCCTGCTCCTGCTCGACCCCGACGGCCGGCTCCAGCTGGCCAACGACGAGGCGGTGCGGCTCCTCGGCCTCCCCGCCGACGTCCGGGGGCGGACCCTGCCCGAGCTCGGCGTGCCGCTCGACCCGTCGGGGGCGATGATCGACGAGATCCACCTGCTCGACGACCGGGTGCTCCTGGTGTCCCAGGCCCCCGCCGCCTGGGAGGGCCGGTTGCTCGGGTCGGTCGTCACCCTGCGCGACCACACCGAGCTGACCGAGGTCACCGGCCGCCTCGACGCGGTCCAGCAGCTGTCGGACACCCTGCGCGCCCAGACCCACGAGGCCGCCAACCAGATGCACACCGTCGTCTCGCTGATCGAGCTCGGCCGGCCCGACGAGGCGGCCGGGTTCGCGGTCCGGCAGAGCCTCGCCGCCCAGGGGCTCGCCGACCGGGTCCGAGGTGTCGGCGAGGCGCCTGTCCTCGCCGCGATCCTGCTGGGCAAGACCGGGGTCGCCGCCGAGCGCGGCATCGATCTGGAGGTCGACCCCGCCTCCTCGGTCGAGGGGCTGCCGCTGGACGACAGCGAGCTGGTCACGGTGGTCGGCAACCTGCTGGACAACGCCTTCGACGCGGTGGCCTCGGCGGCGGAGCGCCGGGTCGTCGTACGCCTCGAGGCCGACGACCGCTGGCTGGCCCTCGACGTCGACGACAGCGGGCCGGGCCTCGACGCCGACGCGGCCGAACGGGCCTTCGAGCGCGGCTGGTCGACCAAGCCCGGCGACCCGACCGGACGCGGGCTCGGCCTGGCGCTGGTCGCCCAGGTCGCCCGACGGCACGGGGGCACGATCGAGGCGGGCCGGTCCGCGCTCGGCGGGGCGCGCTTCTCGGTGCGGCTGGGGGAGGAGCCGTGAGCCCGATCGCGGTGCTGGTCGTCGAGGACGAGGCGATCGCCGCGGCCGCCCACGCGGAGCTGGTCCAGCGGCTGTCGGGCTTCACGCTCGTGGGCGTCGCCCGCTCCTGCGCCGACGCGCGCCGCATCCTGCGCACCTCGCCCGCCGACCTGCTGCTGCTCGACATGCACCTGCCCGACGGGCACGGCCTCGACCTGCTCGCCCAGCTGCGGCTCGAGGGTCACGGCTGCGACGCCGTCGCGGTGACCTCGGTGCGCGAGCTGGACGTCGTACGCCGGGCGGTGTCGCAGGGCGTCGTGTCCTACCTGCTCAAGCCGTTCACGTTCGCCGGGCTGCGCGCCAAGCTCGAGCAGTACGCCGACTACCGCGCCCGGCTCTCGGCCTCCGGCGCCGACGTCGTGCAGGGCGAGATCGACCAGCTGCTGGGGTCGCTGCGGACCGCGGACGAGGGCGCGGGCCTGCCCAAGGGGATGAGCCCGGAGACCCTCGCCCTGGTCACCGCGCACCTGCGCGGCGCCGGGCAGGCGCGCTCGGCCTCGGAGGTCGCCGCGGAGTGCGGGCTCTCGCGCGTGACCGCGCGGCGCTACCTCGAGCACCTCGAGGCGTCCGGGGTGCTCGAGCGCCGGCCGAGGTACGGCGGCGCCGGGCGCCCCGAGGTGGAGTACCGCTGGCGCTAGTCAGACCGGCACGGGCTCCTCGTGACGGTCGTCCTCGTCGAGCATCGTGGCCTCGTCGAAGGGCCGGTGACCGTCGAGGACGGCGGCCATGCGCTCCTTGTCGAGCGACCCGGTCCAGGCGCCGATCACGACCGTGGCGACGGCGTTGCCGGCGAAGTTGGTCAGCGCGCGGGCCTCGGACATGAAGCGGTCGATGCCGACGATCAGGCCGACCCCGTCGAGCAGCTCGGGCCGGTGCGACGACAGGCCGCCGGCCAGCGTCGCGAGGCCGGCGCCGGTGACCCCGGCCGCGCCCTTGGAGGCGATCACCATGAACACCAGCAGCGAGATCTGCTCCCCGATCGACAGCGGGTCGCCCATCGCGCGGGCGATGAACAGCGTCGCCATGGTCAGGTAGATCGCGGTCCCGTCGAGGTTGAACGAGTAGCCGGTCGGCACGACCACGCCGACCGTCGTCTGCTCGACGCCGGCGTGCTCCATCTTGGCGATGAGACGCGGCAGCGCGGACTCCGACGACGACGTCGAGAGGATGAGCAGGAACTCGCGGGCGAGGTACTTCAGCAGCTTGAACAGGTTGACCCCGGTCGTCACCTTGAGCACCACGAACAGCACCCCGAAGACGAAGAGCGCACACGTGGCGTAGAAGCCGAGCATGATCACCGCGAGCGACTTGAGCGCGTCGATGCCGGTCTCGCCGACCACGGCCGCCATCGCGCCGAAGGCGCCGATCGGGGCGGCCCACATGATCATCGCGAGCACCTTGAAGACCACGCGCTGCAGGTGTTCGATGCCGCGCAGCACGGGCTTGCCGGCGGCGCCCATCGTCTGGATCGCGAAGCCGACCAGCAGGGCGACGAACAGGGTCTGGAGGATGTCGCCCTCGGTGAGCGAGGAGAGCAGCGTCGTCGGGATGATCCCGAGCAGGAACTCGGTGGTGCTGCCGGCGCCGGCCGCCTGCTCCTTGCCGGACTTGGCCAGCTCGTCGGTGAGGTTGAGCCCCGCGCCGGGGTGGAGGATGTTGCCCACCACGAGGCCGATCGCCAGGGCGAAGGTGGACATCACCAGGAAGTAGCCGAGGGCGAGGCCACCGACCTTGCCGACCTTGGCGGCACTGGCCACCGAGCCGACGCCGAGGACGATCGTGCAGAAGATGACCGGCGAGATCATCATCTTGATCAGCCCGACGAAGGCGTCCCCGAGGGGCTTGAGCTTGGCGCCGAGGTCAGGGGCGAGGAAGCCGACGGCGATGCCGAGCACCACGGCCACGATGACCGCGATGTAGAGGAAGTGGGTGCGGTCGCGCCGCGGGGCCGTCTGGGTGGTCTGGGACATCGGGGTCCCCCCTTCGTGGTGTGGCTGCAGATCTCTTTACCCGCTGTGAGCGACCTCACGCGGCTGTCGGAGGCCCGTGGCACGGTGGCCGCATGGACGCCCATCTCGAGCTCGTCGACCTGCTCGCCACCTCCTCGCGGGTCGTGGGGTTCACGGGCGCCGGGGTCAGCACCGAGTCCGGCATCCCCGACTTCCGGTCGCCGGGCGGGGTGTGGACGCGCTACGACCCCAGGAGCTTCGAGCTCGAGCGCTACGTCGCCGACGCCGGCGTGCGCCGGCTGAGCTGGGAGATGCGACGGGAGTTCTTCGCCCCGGAGGCCCGGCCCAACCCGGCTCACCGGGCCTTCGCGGCGCTCGAGGCGGCCGGGCGCTCGCCCGGGGTGATCACGCAGAACATCGACGGCCTGCACCAGGACGCCGGGTCGCAGCACGTCGTCGAGCTGCACGGCACGGCGCGCGAGGTGCGGTGCATCGGGACGCCCCGCGGGCCCGTGGTCGGTGGCTGCGGCTGGCGGGCGCCGCACACCTGGGCGTTCGAGCGGCTCGACGCGGGGGAGGACGACCCCTCCTGTCCCGGGTGCGGGCAGCTGGTCAAGTCGGCGACGGTCTCGTTCGGGCAGGTGCTCGACCCCGAGGTCGTCGACGAGGCCGTCCGCCTGGTGCGGTCGGCCGACCTGCTGCTCACCACCGGGTCGTCGCTCCAGGTCCACCCCGCCGCCGGCCTGCCGGCCGAGGCGCGGGGGCACGGGGCGCGGCTGGTCATCGTCAACGACGAGCGCACGCCGTACGACGACCTGGCCGACCTGGTCGTGCGGGGCCGGGCCGGCGAGGTGCTGGGGCCGGCCGTCGAGGCGGTGCTGGGCCGGTGAGCGGCGCCGGGGTCAGGCGAGGGCGGCCGAGATCGCCGCCTCGACGTGCAGCGTCGTGCAGGGGAAGACCGGCAGGTCGACGTCGGCCTGGTGGATGAGCTCCTCGAGCTCGGTGCAGCCCAGGATCACGCCCTCGGCGCCGGCGTCCCACAGCCCGTCGATGATGCCGACGACGGTCTTGCGGGAGGCGTCGTTGACGCGGCCGTGCACGAGCTCGTCGTAGATGATCCGGTCGATCGTGCCGTGGTGCTCGACGTCGGGCACCAGCACCTCGAGTCCGTGGGAGGCGATCCGGTCGCGGAAGAAGTCGCGGCCCATGGCGAACGACGTGCCGAGGAAGGCCACCGACCGCAGCTTGTGGTCCAGGCACGCCTGCGCGACGACGTCACCGAGGTGGAGGAACGGGATGTCCACGGACGCCTCGACCTGCTCGGCGACGCGGTGGAACGCCGTCGTGCACATCAGGAGGAAGTCGGCCCCGGCCGCCTCCGTGCTGCGCGCCGCGGCGGACAGGACGCGGCCGACCTCGTCCCAGTCCTCGTCGCGCTGCAGCGTGGTGAGCCGGTCGAAGTCGACCGAGGTCATGACGGTCGTGGCCGAGTGGAGGCCGCCCAGACGGCGCTCGATCTCCTGGTTGAGCAGGCGGTAGTACACCGCGGAGCTCTGCCAGCTCAGGCCGCCGATGAGTCCGATGGTCCGCATCGGCCGAGTCTCCCACGCCCCGCGTCCGCCTGCGGAGGTGTCCCGGCCCGGGGTTCGGCGTGCGCCTCCCAGGTCCTGGGACAACCTGGTCTGACCACTTGACCACCTGGCCTGTCCCGGGTCACAGTGGCCGGCATGCCCCTGCAGCCGATCCGTCGCCGCTCCGTCCCCGACGAGGTGTTCGAGCAGCTCGCGCACGAGGTCGTCGGCGGGTCGCTCGGCCCCGGTGAGGCCCTCCCGAGCGAGCGCCGGCTCGCCGAGCTCCTCGGGGTCTCCCGGCCGGCGGTCCGCGAGGCGCTCCAGCGGCTCTCGCAGGCCGGCCTGGTCGAGGTGCGACAGGGCGGCACCACGACCGTGCGCGACTTCCGCCTGCACGCCGGGCTCGAGCTGCTGCCCCGGTTGCTCGTCCTCACCGGCGACCTCGACCTCGCCGTGGCCCGCAGCCTCCTCGAGGCGCGGCTGCTCCTCGGTCCCCAGGTGGCCGGGCTGGCCGCGCGCAAGCTCGCTGCCGACCCCGCGCGGGCCGCCGCGGTGGGCGCGGACCTGCGGGCCGTCGTACGCCGGCTCGCGGGGTCGACAGACCCGGTCGCACTGCAGCACGACGCGCTGGAGTTCTGGGACCTCGTGGTCGACGCGGGCGACAACATCGCGTTCCGCCTGATGTTCAACAGCCTCCGCGCGGCCTACGAGCCCGCGATGGAGGCGCTCGCGGTGGTGATGGCCGCCGAGGTCGAGCAGGCCGGCACCTACTCCGCGCTGGCCGAGGCCGTCGCCGCCGGCGACCCCGAGGCCGCCTCCGCCGCCGCCCAGGCCCTGCTCGGGCCCGTCACCGAGGGCCTGCTCCAGACGCTGCTCCTGCTCGAGGCCGCCGATCCCGACGACCCCACCACCCGCCCGGAGGACTGATGACGACCAACGAGATCTCGACTGGGCTCGATCAACGTGAGGCCCGCATCACCGGCAACCGCGTCACCAAGGTGACGCTGGGCGAGGCGTTCGCGGAGTTCTGGCGCCACCCGTCGCCGTGGATGATCACCGCCACGCTCGTCGGGGCGCTCGTGGCCCGCGTGATCGTCGGCGACTGGCGGGCCACCGACCTGCTGTCCCCGCTGGCCTTCGTGGCGCTGTTCCCCGTGATCGAGTGGGTCGTCCACGTCTTCATCCTCCACTGGCGACCGCGCCGCGTCGCCGGCGTCATGGTCGACACCCTGCTGGCCCGCGAGCACCGCCGGCACCACCGCGACCCGCGCAACCTCCCGCTGGTGTTCATCCCGTGGCAGACGATGATCGGCCTGATGGTGCTCACCGTGGCCGTGCCCCTGTGGGTCGCCCCGACCCCCGGCAACGGCCTCAGCTTCATGCTGACCGTGGGCATCGTGGGGCTGGTCTACGAGTGGACGCACTACCTCGTGCACACCGACTACAAGCCCAAGGGCCGCCTCTACAAGGCGGTGTGGCGCCACCACCGGCTGCACCACTTCAAGAACGAGCACTTCTGGATGACGGTCACCACCGCCCACACCGCCGACCGGATCTTCGGCACCGACCCCGACCCGGCCACGGTCCCGACCTCCCCGACGGCCAAGAACCTCCACGGGCTCGCCGACTGAGCTTGCCGGTCCCGGGAATGGGGCAGGATCGACCGCGGTTGAGCCTGTCCGGAGGTGTCCCGGTGACCGAAGCACGACCCCTGCCGTTCGCGGCCCACCCGCTGCGCCGCGTGGCGATGGTGAGTCTGCACACCTCCCCGCTGGACCAGCCCGGCACCGGCGACGCCGGCGGCATGAACGTCTACGTCCTCGAGCTGTCCAAGCGGCTGGCCGACCGCGGTCTCGAGGTCGAGATCTACACCCGCGCCACGTCCTCCCTCACGCCCGCCACGGTGGAGGCCGCCCCCGGGGTCCGGGTGCACCACGTGCTGGCCGGCCCGTTCGAGGGGCTGCCCAAGGAGGAGCTGCCCGGCCAGCTGTGCGTCTTCGCGCGGCACCTGCTGCGGGCCGAGGCCGGGCACGAGCAGGGCTGGTTCGACCTGATCCACTCCCACTACTGGCTGTCCGGCCAGGTCGGCGCGCTGCTCCGCGACCGCTGGTCGGTCCCGCTCGTGCACACGATGCACACGATGGCCAAGGTCAAGAACGCCCAGCTGGCCGACGGCGACACCCCCGAGCCCCACGCCCGCCTCGTCGGCGAGGACCAGGTGGTCGAGGCCGCCGACATGCTCATCGCCAACACCGACCTCGAGGCCCGCCAGCTGGTCCGGCTCTACGACGCCGACCCGGCGCGCGTGGACGTCGTACCCCCGGGCGTGGACCTGACCGTGTTCCAGCCGCGGTCGCAGGCCGGGGCCCGGGCCCGGCTCGGCATCCCGGCCGACGCCGTCGTGCCGGCCTTCGTCGGGCGGCTGCAGCCGCTCAAGGCCCCCGACGTCCTGCTCCGCGCGGTCGCCCACCTGGTCGCCGCCGACCCCGACCTGCGGCCGCGGCTCGTCGTCCCGGTCGTGGGCGGTCCGTCCGGCAGCGGTCTGGAGCACCCCGGCGCCCTCGCCTCCCTGGCCCGCTCGCTCGGCATCGCCGACCTCGTGCGGTTCGTGCCGCCGGTGGACCGCGACACCCTGGTCGACTGGTACGCCGCCGCCACGGTCGTCTGCGTGCCGTCGTACAACGAGTCCTTCGGGCTGGTCGGCATGGAGGCCCAGGCGGTCGGGACCCCGGTGGTCGCCGCGGCCGTCGGCGGGCTGCCCACCGTCGTGCGCGACGGGGTGACCGGGCTGCTCGTCGAGGGCCACGACCCGGCCGACTACGCCCGCGCGATCAGACGACTCGTCGACGAGCCCGGCCTGCGTGACATGCTGGCCGCTGCCGCGCTCGACCACGCGCGCGAGTTCGCCTGGGAGCGGACCGCGGACCGCACGCTCGCGGCGTACCACCGCGCCGCGACCCTGCTGCGCGCGGACCACGAGCACACCCGACAGGAGGCCGTGGGTGGCTGAGCGCACCTCGACCGAGTCCCCCTCCGACGCCCCGAGCCCGGACGCCCCGAGCCCGGACGCCCCGAGCCCGGACGCCCCGAGCCCGGACGCCCGCGAGGTCGCCATCGCGACCGTCCGCAGCGCCCTGGGCGGCTCCGACATCGAGTGGGAGGAGCTCGGGCACGGCAGCTTCTCCGTCACGCTGCCCGGCGAGCGCAAGCTCCAGACGCCCTGCCGCCTCGACGTCGGCAAGCACTCGTTCGCGGTCCACGCGTTCGTCGCGCGGCACCCCGACGAGAACCACGAGCAGGTCTACCGCTGGCTGCTCGAGCGCAACCTCAAGCTGTTCGGGATGGCGTTCGCGGTGGACCACCACGGCGACATCTACCTCGACGGGCGGCTGCCGCTCTCCGCGGTCACCGAGGACGAGGTCGACCGGCTGCTCGGCTCGGTGCTCGCCTACGCCGACGACTCGTTCAACCCGATCCTGGAGATGGGCTTCGGCTCCTCCATCCGCAAGGAGTGGGCCTGGCGCATCGCGCGCGGCGAGTCGACCAAGAACCTCGAGGCGTTCCGGGGCTGGCTGGAGTCGGGCGTCGGCCCCGAGGGCCCCGAGGGCCCCGACGGCTCGGAGTAGCGCTCGACCGGGCCCTCAGGCCTCGAACTTGTAGCCCAGCCCGCGGACGGTCACCAGGTGGACCGGGTTGCCCGGGTCGGGCTCGAGCTTGGCGCGCAGCCGTTTGACGTGGACGTCGAGGGTCTTGGTGTCCCCGACGTAGTCCGAGCCCCAGACGCGGTCGATCAGCTGGCCGCGGGTGAGGACCCGGCCGGCGTTGCGCAGCAGCATCTCGAGCAGCTCGAACTCCTTGAGCGGCAGCGAGACGTCGGTCCCGTCGACCTGGACGACGTGGCGCTCGACGTCCATGCGCACCGGGCCGGCCTCCAGGGCAGCGGGGGTCACGTCGACGTCGGCACCGCGGCGCAGGACCGCCCGGATCCGGGCGACGAGCTCGCGCGGGGCGTAGGGCTTGGTGACGTAGTCGTCGGCACCCAGCTCGAGGCCCACGACCTTGTCGACCTCGTCGTCCTTGGCGCTGACCATGATCACGGGCACGTGGGAGGTCTGGCGGATGCGGCGGCACACCTCGGTGCCGGGCAGGCCGGGCAGCATCAGGTCGAGCAGGACGATGTCGGCGCCGTTGCGCTCGAACTCCTCCAGGCCGCCGTCGCCGGTCGCGGCCACGGCCACCTCGAAGCCCTCCTTGCGGAGCATGTAGCTCAGGGCGTCGCTGTAGCTCTCCTCGTCCTCCACGACGAGCACTCGGGTCACGGGTTCTCCTTGGGGTCGGTCGGGGCGCCGCCGGCGGCGGCGCGGGGCAGGCGGAGGGTGAACGTCGAGCCGTGGCCGGGACGCGACCACACCTTCACCTCGCCACCGTGGGCGGCGGCGACGTGCTTGACGATCGACAGGCCCAGGCCGGTGCCGCCGGTGGACCGGTGGCGGGCCGGGTCGACACGGTAGAACCGCTCGAAGATCCGCTCCAGCTCGTCGGCCGGGATGCCGATGCCCTCGTCGGCGACCGAGAGGTCGACCATCGTGCCCGAGCGGTGCGCGGCGAGGGTGACCTGGCTGTGCGGCTCGGAGTAGGCCACCGCGTTGGCCACCAGGTTGCCCAGCGCCAGCGAGATCTGCTCGGCGTTGCCGAGGATGCGCAGGTGGTGCTGGCCGTCGTACACGACCTCGATGTCCTTGGCCTTCGCCTCGACCTCGACCGCGTCGACGCACGAGGTGACCAGCGCGTCGACGTCGACGACGGCGGGGGAGTCGAGCGCGCGGTCGTCCTGGAGGCGCGAGAGCTCGATGATCTGCTGGACCAGGCGACCGAGCCGGCCCGCCTCGAGCTTCATCCGGTTGCTGAAGTGCTGCACGGCCTCGGGGTCGTCGGAGGCCTCCTGCACCGCCTCGGCGAGCAGCGTGAGCGCGCCGATCGGGGTCTTGAGCTCGTGGGAGACGTTGGCCACGAAGTCGCGGCGGATCGCCTCGACCTGCCGCTCGCGGGTGCGGTCGTCGGCGAGCACGAGGACCAGCCGGCTGCTCAGCACGGCGACGCGGGCGCGGACCTGCCGCGGCGTGCGCGCGCTCTCGATGTCGAGGTCGATCACCCGGGTCTCGCCGTCGCGGCGCACCTGCCGCACGAGGTCGCGCAGCTCCGGGACGCGCAGCTCGGCGCCGTGCACCAGGCCCATCGCGTACGCCGGCGCGGAGGCCTGCAGCACGCGGTCCTCCTCGTCGACCACCAGGGCGCTGGAGCGGAGGACGTTGAGGACCGTGGAGACCCCGGCGGGCACGACGGCCGCCTCGGCGTACGACGGCGGCTCGGACGGGGCGCGCAGCTCACGGTCGCTCACCCGCCAGGCGAGGACCGGGATCGCGCCGATGACCACGCCGAGGAGAGCGAAGATCAGGTTGAGCGCGGTCGGGTCCACGTCTCGATGGTAGGGCGCGGCCACCCGTGCTCCGGACCATCAGCGGCCCCCTGACCTGCACTTTCGGGCTCCGTTCACGCGTCGTTCACCTGGTTGACGGCTCGGGGCCGTTTGGGGCGGTGATGGTGGGGGTCATGCGCGACGCCTACCTGGACCAGCTCGACTCCGTGATCGAGGACCTCGTCACCCTGTCGACGATGGTGCAGCAGGCCGTGAGCCGGGCGACCCACGCGCTGCTCACCGCGGACGCGCACATCGCCGCCCAGGTGGTCGACGACGACGCCCGGATCGACGCGCTGCGCACCGCCGTCGAGGAGCGGGCCTTCGACATCCTCGCCCGCCAGCAGCCGGTCGCCACCGACCTGCGCACCCTCGTCGCCGCGACCCGCATGGTCTCCGACCTCGAGCGGATGGGCGACCTGTCGGTCCACGTGGCCAAGGTCGCCCAGCTCCGCATGCCGGCGTACGCCGTCCCGGCCGAGATCGAGCCCACCATGCGGCGCATGGCCGAGGTCGCGATCCACATGGTCGGCCAGGCCACCGAGGTGATCGCCGACCGCGACCTCGACGCCGCCCGCCGCCTCGAGCAGGACGACGAGGAGATGGACGAGCTGCGGCGCCGCTCGTTCCGCCTGCTGCTCGGCGACTCCTGGACCCACGGGGTCGAGCCGGCGATCGACGTGGCGCTGCTGGGTCGCTACTACGAGCGCATCGGCGACCACGCCGTGTCCCTGGGTCGCCGGGTGGTCTACCTGGTCACCGGCGAGGTGCCCCAGCGCCTCTGAGGCCCGCCGCTTGCCTCAGCGGCCCTGGTTGGCGACGGCCTTGATCGCGTCGGCCGCCGCGTCGGGGTCGAGGTACTCCCCGCCCCGGTGGGTCGGGCGCAGGTGCTCGTCGAGGCGGTAGACCAGCGGGATGCCGGTGGGGATGTTGAGCCCCACGACGGCCTCCTCGGACATGTCGTCGAGGTGCTTGACCAGCGCGCGGAGCGAGTTGCCGTGGGCGGCGACGCAGACGGTCCGGCCGGCGCGCAGGTCGGGCACGATCGCGTCGTACCAGTAGGGGAGCATCCGGTCGATCACGTCGGCGAGGCACTCGGTGCGGGGCATGATCTCGTCGGGCAGGTCGGCGTAGCGCGGGTCACCGACCTGCGAGAACTCCGAGTCGTCGTCCAGCGGCGGCGGCGGGGTGTCGTAGGAGCGGCGCCAGCGCATGAACTGCTCCTCGCCGTACTCCGCGAGCGTGGCCTTCTTGTCCTTGCCCTGCAGGGCGCCGTAGTGGCGCTCGTTGAGCCTCCACGACCGGCGGACCGGGACCCAGTGCCGCTCGCAGGCGTCGAGGGCGAGCTGGGCGGTGGTGATCGCGCGGCGCAGCAGCGAGGTGTGCAGCACGTCGGGCAGGACGCCCGCCTCGCTCATCAGCGTGCCGCCGCGGGCGGCCTCGTCGCGGCCCTTGTCGGTCAGGGGGACGTCGACCCAGCCGGTGAAGAGATTCTTGGCGTTCCAGTCGCTCTCGCCGTGGCGGAGCAGGACCAGGGTGTACGGCGCGTCCGAGCCCGACGGTGCTGACATGGTCGCGGTCACTCCCCGCTGTCGGTGGGGGTGGGCTCCTGCGCGGCGGTGACCGACGGGGTGACCTGACCGGGGACCTGCACGTCCTCGAAGTCCGGGCCGGGCTGCAGCACGGGCACGTCGAGGGTGGCGGGGTCGGCGTCGGCGAACTGGAAGGTGACCCGGACGTAGCCGCCGGCCTTGACGCCGGAGACCTCCACCTGGGCGGCGTCGTCGTCGGCGAGCTGGAGCAGGCCGCCGGCCGGGATCGTGGTCTCGCCGTCGCCGAGCTTGACCTGGGCGCTGCCGCCGTCGACGGTCACGCCGGTCAGCGTGTCCTCCTTGGTCTGGTCATCGTTGACCAGGCCGGCGATCAGGCGGCCGCTGTCCTTGCCGTCGCTGACGACCAGCGCGTGCAGGACGTCGACCTGGCCGTCGCGGTTGTTCACGCCCCTGGTGGGCGTGTAGACCTCGTCGGTCGCCGACGCGGCGCACGCGGCGAGGGTCGGCACGGACAGCAGGAGCGCGGTGGCCAGCGCGGCGGTGCGGGCGCGGGCGGGCAGGTCACGGGCGGTCACGCCCGGGAGTCTAGGGGAACCGCCCCCCCGAGGGCGCGGGCTACTGCGTCAGACCGACCGTGAGACCCGCCACGGCGAGCCCGGCGACGGTCGCGGCGGTCACCACCGAGGTGATCACCAGCAGGCGTGCGGCGCCGGTGCGCAGGGCGACGACCAACGGCAGGCTGCGCAGCTTGTTGCGGTTGTCGACGACCAGGTCGGGCAGCGCGTCGATGAAGTGCACGCACACCCCGAGCAGCGCGGCCAGCAGGGTGACCGGCCAGGTGGGCGGGGAGCCCTCGAAGTCGCCGCCCCACCCCCCGTAGGAGAGGTACGCCGGCAGCAGGCCGAAGCTGACCGCCCACGGCAGGAACGACAGCGGGGTGGTCTTGAGCCGGGTGTTGTAGGTCCAGGCCGCCACGACCGAGAGCAGGTGGGCGATGCCGGAGACCACGCCGGTGGTGATCGACAGGGGCACGACGAAGCAGACGACGACCGCGGTGGCGAAGGTGAGGCTGCCCGGGTCGACCCACTCCCGGGCCAGGGGCTTGTCCGGCCGCTCCACGGCGATGTCGCGGTGGCGGTCGGCCACGTCGTTGAGCCAGCCGTAGGTCAGGCGGCCCAGCAGCACCGCCACGAACACCACCCCGACCTCGCGGAGGGCACGTCCGGCGAGGACCGCGGCCAGGGCCGTCCCGGCGGCGATCGCGAGCCCCTGGAAGGGGTGCGCGGCCAGCGCCAGGGCGGGGACGTAGCCAGGGTTTCGTCGGAACTGCATGGGCGCATGCTAGGGCCGTGGAGCCGCCGAGCCGTGGCGCCACGACCGAGGCGCGCTGCCCCGGCACGGCACATGTAAAGAGCATTTGTCAAGCCCTCACAGGCCTCTGACCTGCGCAAACGGAAACGATGTCCGATTCGCGACGTGTTAGACTGGTCACCTGGAAAGGGGTAACTGACACATGACCTTCACCGTCGGCGAAACGGTTGTCTACCCGAACCACGGCGCTGCCGTGATCGAAAACATCGAAACCCGGACGATCAAGGGCGAGGACAAGCTCTACCTCGTGCTTCGCATCGTCGCCCAACAGGATCTCGTCGTTCGAGTCCCCGCGTGCAACCTGGATCTGGTCGGCGTCCGTGACGTCGTCGACAAGGCCGGGCTGGAGCGGGTCTTCGACGTCCTGAGGGCACCGCACACCGAGGAGCCGACCAACTGGTCGCGGCGCTACAAGGCCAACCTCGAGAAGCTGCACTCCGGGGACGTCATGAAGGTGGCGGAGGTCGTGCGCGACCTCTGGCGCCGCGAGCGCGACCGCGGCCTGTCCGCGGGTGAGAAGCGGATGCTGGCCAAGGCGCGCCAGATCCTCGTCTCCGAGCTCGCGCTGGCCGAGTCCACCAACGAGGACAAGGCCGAGACGATCCTCGACGAGGTGCTCGCCTCCTGAGGCGTGACCCACGTCAGCAGGGCCCCCGGACCACCAGGTCCGGGGGCCCTTCGGTTTCCTGGGAGGCTGGCCCCGTGAGCAGCTGGACGGGCACGGTCGTGTCGTGGGCGGGCCTGGTGGGCACTGCCTGGCAGGGTCGCCTGTCCCGCCTGCCGGGCGAGCTCGGGATCGGCGAGGGCCAGGCGGGCCCCGATGACGGCCTGGTCCTGCTGGACGAGCGGTGCCCGGGCCTCACCGCCGACGACGTACGCCGGGTGGTCGCCTCCGCGGTCGGCGCGGTCGCCGTCGGCGTCCGGCCGGTGACCGACACGGTCACGACGCTCGAGGACGGGTACGTCGGCCCCGGCGTCGACCGCGACGGTCTCGTCGCGGTGTGCTCACCGGTCGTGGTGCCCGCGTCCCTCCGCGACCGGGTCCCGGCCGACGACGACCTGCCCGGCCTCGTCGCGCGGCTCCTCGACAGCGGGGTCCCCGTGGTGCTCGTCGAGGTCCCCGTCGCGGCCCGCCGGCTCGTCGACGCCGCCGAGGTCGCGCTGCTCGACCAGTGAGCGGCCTGAGCGCGCCACCCCCGGCATCACCGCGAGCGTGACCAGCACCGACAGCACGGCCATCACGCCCATCGCGGTGCCGACCGGCACCACCTCGGCAACCGTCCCGGCCAGCACCGCGCCCAGCCCCTGGCAGGTCATCCGGCCCGCCTGCTCGACGCCCTGCACCTGGCCCCGCACGCGGTCGGGCGTGAGGACGAGCAGGAGCTCCTGGAGGGGCAGGGTCGCGGCATAGCCGACGCACGCCACGGCCGCGAGGACCATCGCCACCGGCAGCCCCGGCGAGAGCGCGAAGAACAGGAACGGCACCGCGAGCTGCAGCCGCAGCCACGGCCCGACGCGGGCACGCCAGGCGGGGGTGAGCACCCGCCCCACGACGAGGTCGCCGGCGAGCATCCCCACCGCGGCTGCCATGAACAGCCAGCCGCCCCGCTCGCCCGCGTAGGGCACGAACAGCGCCTCGCACCCCACGACGAGCCCGTTGGGCACCCACAGGGCGAGCAGCACGGGGCGCAGGGGGCGCTGCCGCGCGAGCCACGCGTTGGTCGTGGCCGTCTGGCGCAGGGACGGGCGGACGGCCGCGCGGACCGAGTGCCGGCGTACGCCCAGGCGGAGGGTGAGCGTGGAGGTCGCGGCGAGCCCGGCGGCGAGCAGGAACGTGCGGGACGGGCCGACCGCGGCCAGCACCCCCGCCCCGAGCGCGTAGCCCGCGACCTGCATCACGCCCACGGAGACGTTGAGCAGCGAGCGCGCCCGCGCGTAGGCCTCGATGCCGACGACCTCCGACATCACCGCGGTGCGGATGCCGCCGCTGACCGAGCTCAGCAGGCCCATCAGCAGCAGGAGCGCGAACCGGGCCCACAGGGGCAGCCCCGGCAGGGCCTGCGCCAGCAGCCCCAGCGCGATCGCCGCCTGGAGCGCGACGACCGCGGCCCGCGGCGAGCGGCCGTCGGCCAGCGACATCGCGGTCGCGGCGCCCAGCACGTTGGCCAGGGTCGGGGCGAAGACCGCGAGCGCGGTGAGCAGCGGGGACCCGGTCGCCCGGTCGACCAGGGTGGCCAGCGCCAGCCCGGCCAGCGAGCCGGCCAGCACGTTCGCGGCCTGGGCGCCGAAGAGTGCGCGGAACTCGCGCAGCCGCAGCAGGGAGGTGTACGTCGTCACGAGGGCGAGCCTCCCGGCGTACGACGACGCGGCCTAGAGTTTCGTGAGGAGGCGAAACATGAGCGACTGGGTGCTGGCGCCGGACGTGCTCGCGCGGGCGAGGTTCGCGGTGTCCACCTCGGCCGAGACCCTGGCGGCGCTGGGGCTGCTGCGACGCGGGTCGCCGCCGCCGTGGCTGGCGGGGTGGTACGCCCGGCACGCGGCGGCGTACCAGATGACCATGGCAACCCGGCCCCTGTGGGCGGCGATCGTCGCCGAGGGGTTCGGGCCGCGCTGGGTCGCCGACTGCCTCACCGCGGCGCCCGAACGGGTCGGCGACCTCGTCGAGGAGCTGGCCGGCGTGCGGGCGCTCTCGGACGAGCAGGTGCGGGCGGACCTGCGGCAGACGCACGGCCGCGACCGGCTGCCGGAGGTGCTCGAGACCACGACCGGGCTCGGGGACGCGGTCGCCGACCTGATGCAGTGGACCTGGGACACGACGCTGGCCGAGGAGTGGCCGCGCCGGCGCCACGTGCTCGAGGCCGACGTCGTCTCGCGCACCGCGGCGCTGGCCTCCGGCGGGTGGAGCGCGGCGCTGGAGGGCATGGGCCGGGCCTACCTCGGCGAGGGGCGCGTACGGATCAGCGGCCACCAGCTGCCACCCAAGCACCTGGGCAGCGGCGCGACCCTGTCGTTCCACCCGGTCAGCAGCCCGACCAGCTCGGTGCTGTGGCACCTGCCCGCGCAGCGCTATGCGATCGTCTACCAGGCCTCGGGGATGGGGATCGTCGCCGAGGCCGTCGCTCCGCAGGCGCTGCACCGGCTGCTCGGGTCCAACCGCGCGCGGATCCTGGGGCTGCTCGCCGAGCCGGCGTCGACCACCCAGCTGGCCGCGCTCATCGGGCTGCCGGTCGGGTCGGTCGGCAACCACCTGACCGTCCTGCGCGAGGCGGGGCTCGTCGGGCGCCGGCGCTCGGGCCGCTCGGTGCTCTACCGCCGCACCCAGGCCGGCGACGCGCTCGTCGCCTCCGCGGCGGGCGGTCCGCCCTGACAGTGGCGCCAGTGTCGGAGATCAGCGGCGCCGGAGCAGCCGCTCGGCCAGCGGCAGGTCCTCGGCCCAGGTGACCTTGAGATTGGTCACCTCCCCGTCGACGGCCCGCAGGCGGACCTCGGAGTAGGCCGTCACGCAGGACGCCGTGTCGGTGCCGGTGAAGCCGTCGCGCTCCGCCGCGGCGTACGCCTCGAGCAGCGGGACCGCCCGGAACGCCTGCGGCGTCTGCACGGTGACCAGGTCGGGGACCGGGCCCCCGTCACGGCGTACGACGCCCACGGCCGGCCGGGCGGGCAGCGCACCGCCGTGCTCCCGGGCGGCGGACACGACCGTGTCCCACAGCGCGACCGAGGCCAGCGGCCGGGCGGCGTCGTGGATCGCGACCACGTCGACCTCGCCGGACCCGATGCGGGGCCGGAGGTGCTGCAGCGCGGACCACTCGGAGGCGTGGCGGGTCCCGCCTCCCGGCGCGGTCTCGACCGGCACCGGCCAGTCGCCGTCGAGGTCGGGCTCGTCTCCGGCGCGTACGACGACCACGACGACCGCGACCCCCCTCACCAGGGTGGCGGTGCGGACCGAGCGACGCAGGAGGGACTCGCCACCCAGGGTGAGCAGGACCTTGTTGCGGTCGGCCCCGAGGCGGCTGCCGGAGCCGCCGGCGAGCACGACGGCCGCGACGCTCATCGTTCGTCGGGGGCGGGCTCGGCGACCTGCTCGAGGAGCGGGTCGATGAGCGACTCGAGCATGTCCGAGACGTGGCGGTCGCGCTCGAGCGGGAGCATGTGGCCGGCGCCGGGAGAGGTGATCAGCCGGGCGCCCGGGATGGCGTTGGTCAGCGCCCGGGCGTGCGCCGGTGGGGTGAGCAGGTCGCGCTCGCCGACCAGCACGAGCGTGGGGATGCCGGCGAGCGCCTGGTCGAGGTGACCGTGGCGCTCGTGCTCCATGAGGTCCTCGAAGAAGCCGGTCATGGTCGTGCCGGGCACGTTGACCAGGCCCTCGACCAGCAGCATGTGGTCGCGCAGCCGCATGGTGTCGCCGAACAGGAAGCGCCGCACGACCAGCGACTCGATGACCGGGGCGCGCAGCCGCTGCTTGCGGCTCAGGGTGCGGGAGCGGAAGGCCAGCACGTAGGGGATCTTGTCCTTCACCCACGGCCCCGCGTCGGGCAGACCGAGGGTGACCGACCGCAGCGAGCCGCCCGAGGTGGCCACGAAGCAGACGCCGCCGACCCGCTCCCGGAACAGCTCGGGCCGCTGCAGGGCGAGCTCCATGATCGTCATGCCGCCGATGCTGTGGCCGGCCAGCACCAGCGGCCCGTGCGGTGCGCAGGCGTCGATCACCGCGCCCAGGTCCCTGCCCAGGTTGGCGATCGTCGCCGCTTCACGGGTGGTCGGGTCGGACTGTCCGTGCCCGCGGTGGTCGTAGGTCACGATGCGCAGGTCGTGGCCGTAGCGGGCGTGCAGGTCGCGCACCTGGTAGCGCCACGAGTCGTGGTCGCTGACCCAGCAGTGCGCGAGCACCACGGTCACCGGGGCGTCGTCGGGGCCCTCCGCCCGGACGTGCAGCTGGAGGCCGTCGTGGGTGCGGAGGAGGTCGTCGCTCACACCACCACCGCCGTCGCGATCGCCGCGACGCCCTCCCCGCGTCCGGTGAGCCCGAGGCCGTCGGTGGTGGTCGCCGAGACGGTGACCGGGGCGCCGGCCGCCTCGCTCAGCGCGGTCTGGGCCTCGGCGCGGCGGGGGCCGAGGCGGGGGCGGTTGCCGATCACCTGGACCGCGACGTTGCCCACCACGAAGCCGGCCTCGCGGACGCGACGGGCCGTCTCGGCCAGGAGCGTGGCGCCGGACGCCCCGGCCCACTGGGGCTCGGCGGTGCCGAAGTTGCTGCCCAGGTCGCCGAGCCCGGCCGCGGACAGGAGCGCGTCGCACGCCGCGTGCGCGGCCACGTCGGCGTCGGAGTGGCCCTCGAGACCGGGCTCGTCACCCGGGAAGTGCAGCCCCGCCAACCACATCGGACGGGCGGGGTCGGCGGAGAAGGCGTGGACGTCGGTGCCGACCCCGACCCTCGGCAGGGGCGGGTCGTGCGGCGGGGACACGTCGGCGGGCACGACCGCATCATGGCGCATCCGTTGGATGGATGGTCCACGATGGAGGGCATGCGACAGGACCGGGTGGCGGGGTGGTCGGCCGCGCTCGCCGGTCTCCTCACCGGCGCTGCGGGCCTCGGAGTGGCCCTGGCGACCTCCTCGCTGCTGGGCCAGCGGCTCTCCCCGTTGAGCGCGGTCTCCGAGACCGTCATCGAGCTCACGCCCGGCAAGATCGCCCACCTGCTGGTCAGCGTGGTGGGCCAGAACGACAAGCCGCTCCTGCGCGCCGGCACGCTGGTCGGCCTCCTCGTGCTCGCCGCCGTCGCCGGCCGGGTGGGGCTGCGGAGCAACCTGAGCGGCCAGGGCGTCTTCCTCGCGATGGCGGTGGTCGCCGGGGCCTGCGCGCTCGGCCGACCCGGTGCCGACCCGGCCTCCCTCCTGCCCGTCGTCACCGGCCTGGTCACGTGGCTGCTCGTGCTGCCGGTGCTGCTGGACCCGTTGCGCGGGGCCGACCGGGACGGGGCGGACGAGGCGGACCGGCCGGACGGGGCGGCCGGGGCGGACGCCGGGCGGCGTACCTTCCTGCGCCGGGCCGTGCTCGTCGGCCTGGGGGCCGCGGCCGCCGGTCTGGTGGGTGGGATGTTCGGCCGCAAGCGCCGCGAGGTCGAGCGCGACATCGCCTCGCTCGACCTGCCGGTGACCCGCGGGACGGTCCCCGCCGGCGCCGACCTCGGTCTCGAGGGCCTGGCGCCCTGGCGCACGCCCAACCGCGACTTCTACCTGATCGACACCACCATCGGCGTGCCCGCGATCCGCAAGGAGGACTGGTCGCTGCGCATCCACGGGATGGTCGACAAGGAGATCCGGCTGTCCTACGACGACCTCCTGGCCCGCGAGCTCACCGAGGCCTGGGTGACGCTCTGCTGCGTGTCCAACGAGGTGGGCGGGTCGCTGGTCGGCAACGCCCACTGGAGCGGCGTCCGCATCGCCGACCTGCTGCGCGAGGCGGGGGTGCAGGACGGCGCGGACGCGGTCCTGCAGACCTCCGAGGACGGCTGGACCTGCGGGACCCCGGTGCAGGCGCTGACCGACGGCCGCGACGCGCTGCTGGCGATCGCGATGAACGGCGAGCCGCTGCCGGTCGAGCACGGGTTCCCGGTGCGGATGGTCGTGCCCGGCCTCTACGGCTTCGTCTCCGCCACGAAGTGGCTGGTCGACCTCGAGGTCACGCGGTTCTCCGACGTCGACGCGTTCTGGACCGAGCGCGGGTGGGCGGAGAAGTGCCCGATCAAGACCCAGTCGCGCATCGACGTGCCCCGCGCCAACCACCGCGTCGCGGCCGGCTCGGTGACCGTCGCGGGCGTCGCCTGGGCCCAGCACCTCGGCATCGACAAGGTGGAGGTGCAGCTCGACGGCAAGGGCTGGCAGGAGGTCGAGCTGGCCCGGGTGCCCTCGGTCGACACCTGGGTGCAGTGGCACGGCACGGTCGACGTCGGCCCCGGCGTGCACCGGCTCACCGTCCGCGCCACCGACCGGTCGGGCGAGACCCAGACGTCGGTGCGCACCGACGTGGTGCCCGACGGCGCCTCCGGCTGGGACTCCGTCGAGTTCACCGCGGAGTAAACCGATCGCCTTGCAGGGCTGGGTTTCCTAGGCTCGACTAATGCCCGAGCTCGTCGTCCCGCGCCCGTCGTTGCACTCGCCGTTCCTCGAGGCGCTGGCGGAGTACGCCGCCGCCGGCGACTACCCGCACGGCTCCGGCATCACGCCCGACCACCTGCCGCTCGACGAGGTGCGGGGCGAGCCGTGGTTCGCCGGCGACCTCGCCGACCCCGAGCGGTTCGCGGCGTACGCCGAGGCGATGCCCCGGCTCGCCGACGGCGACGTGGCCCGCGGCTTCGCGATGGTGCCGGACACCAAGCGCTGGATCACCGAGCGCGACCAGGTGCTCGGGTTCCTGTCGGTGCGGCACGAGCTCAACGACTTCCGGCTCGAGGAGGGCGGCCACATCGGCTACTCAGTCCGGCCGTCCGCGCGCCGGCGCGGCCTCGCGACGTACGCCTGCGCGTGGGGGCTGGACCACCTGCGCTCCCTGGGCGTCGACCGCGCGCTGATCACCTGCGACGACGACAACGAGGCGTCCGCGGCGACCATCCTGCGCAACGGCGGGGTGCTCGAGGACGTGCGCCACGGCAAGCGGCGCTACTGGGTCGACCTGCGCGCCTGAACCGAGCCGAGGACCAGGACGACGCCGGTCAGGCCGGTCACCGACCAACGCAGCACCCGCAGCTCGTCCTGGGCGTGGGCGAAGTCGCCCGGCGAGAGGTTGCCCGGCTCGTCGGGACCGGCCCCCGACTGCGCGGCCTGACGCTCCACCAGGGCGGCCCGGCGCTCGGCCAGCACGGTCAGCGCGAGCGCGGCGCCGGTCAGCCCGCCCTTGACCAGGGCGGTCCTGCGGGCCCCGGGCCGGTGGGCCAGGGTGTCCCGGTCGGTGAGCAGCAGGCCGGTGGCACCGACCAGGTGGGCACCGACGGCGGCCGCGTTGACCGGCGCCCAGCGCTCCCACGGGTGGGCGGAGAGCTCGTGGCGCTCGGAGAGGTTGTCGGCCCGTCGGGCGGTGCTGTTGACCCCCACCGCCCCCATCAGCCCGCCGCCGAACCAGGCGGCGAGACCGACGTCGTGCAGGGCGCGCAGGGCGCTCGTCGAGATGCTCAAGGCTGCTCCTGGTGAGGGGTCGGGACGTCCGGAGTATCCCCGGCCGGTGCGGTTCAACCCCGGCTCAGGACAGGGCGGCCGAGATGGCGTCGCGGGTCCGGTCGACGACCGAGGCCATCGGCCCGAGCGCTGCCTGGCGCACGGGCGAGCCCGCGGCGATCGGGTGGGCCCGGGTCGGGGCGACCTTCTCCGCGGCGCGCAGCAGGGTGCCCATGCCGCGTCGCTGGTCCTCGTCGCAGCCGGCGAGGATCGCGGGGAACTCCTCGGTCTCCTCCGCCTTGGCGTGCGCGAGCACCGCGGCCCGGAGTTCCTCGAACGTGGTCAGGAAGTCGTCGCCGGCCGCGTCGACCGCCTCGAGGGTCTTGAGCACCTTGTTGGCCTCGCGCTCCTCGTCGTTGCGGGCGTCGGCGACGTCCTTGCCGGCCACGTCGATCGTGACCGGGCGCAGGACCATCTCCTCGGCCGTCTCGTGCACGGCGAGGAGGGCGCGGAGCTCCTCGAAGAGCTGCTGGCGCTCGTCGCCCTCGCTGGTGCCCACCTCGTCGAGGAGGTCCTCGATGCGCTGGTGCTGCTCGAGCAGGATGGCGACGACGTCGCCCTCGGGAAGGTCCTTGGTGTCGGTCATGGTGGTCCTGTGTCCCGCCCGGGCGCCGGCTACACGCGCCGCGGCGTCATCGGCGGATGACGTACGCCACGCCGCCGGAGCCCTTCATCGAGCCGCCGGAGGGGTAGCGCTTGAGCCACGCGTCCTCGAACTGGCCCCGGTCGTAGGTGCGGCGCACGCCCTTCCTGGTCGCCGCCGCCGGGTCGTTGACCACGACGTCGCCCGACCTGGTGAAGCCGACGATCACGAGCAGGTGGCCGGCGGTGCTCGAGATCGGCGCGCCGGTCAGCTGGCCGCGGCCGAACGAGACGGAGACGACCAGGGGCACGCCCTTGGCGATCCACGCCTCGGCCCCGCGCAGGTCGCGCAGCCGGGTGACGTGGGCGCGGCCCGCCCGTCGGGCGGCGTAGGCGGTGTTGAACGCCCAGTTGCCCGTGCCCTGCAGCGTCGCGTCGTAGACCATGCGCGCGGCGTGGTCGACCTGCGGGTCGGGGTGGCCGTCCGCCACCCAGGAGTACGCCGACGGGCTGGGCAGGGCGTCGTAGTAGCCCAGCACCATCGTGGTCGAGGTGGGGGAGCACCAGGCCTCGCCGCCGCCGTCGTACTGCGGGTAGTCGCCCTCGTGGGTCATCTGGCTGAAGCGGGGGACCGGGAGGACCGTGCCCAGGGCCTTGTTGGGCGCCGGGCGGGGGGTCGAGGTGGTGACGTCGCTGACCTGCGGCAGCCGGCTGGCGACCGCGCCGACGGTGTCGACCGAGGGGGCCGCGGTGCTGCCCGCGGGGCGGCGCAGCGTGACCCGGAGCTGCCAGCCGGACACGCCGGCCGAGGCGTTGGTCAGCCAGGTGTCGTAGGACATCCGGCCACCGTCGTCGGGCTGGGAGCTGCCGCTGGCCCGGCGGAGCCAGCGGTCGCCGTACGCCCAGGTGGCGGCGGTGTCCCAGCTGGTCGGTCCGGCGCTCGTGCGGCCGCGGACCTCGACGACCAGGCGGGACGCGCCGGGGGTCATCGCGTCCCAGCTCGGGATCAGCTCGGTCGCGGCGAAGCGCGGGGTCACCCACGGACTCGTCCACGTGCCGCGGTCGGCCCCCGGCGCGAGGCGGACCGTCCCGCTGGTCACGGTGGTGCCCCGGAGCGTGCCGGCGCGGAGCTGGTCGTCGGTGTCCCAGGAGCGGTAGGACACGTGCCGGGCGGGGGCCGTCGCGCGGGCGTCGGTGGTCGGCCGGGCCACGGTGGTCGACCGGACCTCGGTGGTCGGCCGGGCCTCGGTGGTCGAGCCTGTCGAGACCACGACCGCGAGGGCCGCGAGGGGGACGAGGAGCGTGCGCACCGCACGACGGTACGTGCGCTCGTGTCCCGTTGGTGCGTTTTCGTCACATCTGCCCCGCGGGGGTGGGTGATCCCGCGGCGGGCAGCGCGAGCCCGTGCTCCCCGTAGAATCGCCCGGTGATCAGGCTCTACGACTCCGTCTCCCGCGAGGTCCGCGACTTCGTGCCCCTGCACGAGGGCCGGGTGGGGATCTACGTCTGTGGCCTGACCGTGCAGAGCGAGCCCCACGTCGGCCACGTGCGGTCGGCGGTGAACTTCGACGTGCTGCGGCGCTGGCTGACCTACCGCGGCCTCGAGGTCACCTTCATCCGCAACATCACCGACATCGACGACAAGATCCTGGTGAAGTCGGCCGAGCAGGGGCGGCCCTGGTACAACCTCGCCTACGCCATGCAGCGCGAGCTCACCGCCGCCTACGACGCGCTCAACCTGCTGCCCCCGACCTACGAGCCGCTGGCCACCGGCCACATCCCCGAGATGGTCGAGCTGATCCAGCGGCTGATCGAGCGGGGCCACGCCTACACCGCCGCCGACGGCTCGGGCGACGTCTACTTCGACGTGCGCTCCTGGCCGTCGTACGGCGAGGTGTCGGGGCAGCGCGTCGACGACATGACCCCCGCCGAGGACGCCGACCCCCGCGGCAAGCGGGACCCCCGCGACTTCGCGCTGTGGAAGGGCCGCAAGGACAGCGAGCCGGAGACCGCGTCGTGGCCCGCCCCGTGGGGCCGCGGCCGCCCGGGGTGGCACATCGAGTGCTCGGCGATGGCCTCGAAGTACCTCGGTGAGGCCTTCGACATCCACGGCGGCGGGCTCGACCTGCGCTTCCCGCACCACGAGAACGAGCAGGCCCAGTCGCGCGCGGCCGGGTTCGGCTTCGCCTCCACGTGGATGCACAACGCGTGGATCACGACCGCCGGCGAGAAGATGAGCAAGTCGCTGGGCAACAGCCTCGTCGTGCCCGCGGTGCTCCAGCGGGTGCGCGCCATCGAGCTGCGCTACTACATGGTCTCGGCGCACTACCGCTCCCACGTGGAGTTCTCGTTCGAGGCGCTCGACGAGGCCGCGCAGGGCTTCCAGCGCATCGAGCACTTCTTGTCGCGTGCACAGGAAGTCATCGGTGGTGAGGTGCCGCTGGGCGTCTCGTGCGCCGACTTCGAGACCGCCCTCGACGACGACCTGTCGACCCCCGCCGCCTTCGCCGCGATCTTCGAGGTCGTGCGCGAGGGCAACAAGGCGCTCACCTCCGGCGACGAGACCGCGCTGCGCGGCGCGGCCGGCTCCGTCCGCGGCATGCTGGCGGTCCTCGGGCTCGACCCGTTCGACCCGGCCTGGGACCGGGGCTCGGGCGGCGGCGACGAGGAGCTGCTCCGCTCCGCGGTCGACACCCTCGTCGGCCATCTCCTGTCACAACGACAAGAAGCCCGAGCCGCCAAGGACTTCGCCACCGCCGACGCGATCCGCGACCAGGTCAAGGCGGCCGGCATCGAGATCGAGGACGGGCCCCAGGGCTCCTCCTGGTCGCTCCGCTGATCCCTCCACCCCTCACGAACAGGACACCACATGCCCGGCAACTCATCCCGACGCGGAGCGGTCCGCAAGCGGGCCGGCGGCAACCCCACGGCGGGCTCCGGCGGACGCGTGCGCCGTGGCCTCGAGGGCAGGGGACCCACCCCCAAGGCCGCCGAGCGCGAGAACCACAAGGCGTTCAAGGCCAAGAAGCGCGCCGAGGCCGAGTCCTCGAAGGGTCGCCCGCGGCGCTCCAAGCAGACCGACACCGAGTGGGTCGCCGGCCGCAACTCCGTCGTCGAGGCGCTGCGGGCCGGGGTGCCGGTCACCACGGTGTACGTCGCCGAGGGGGCCGAGCGCGACGGCCGGCTCCGCGAGGTGTTCCGCATCGTGGCCGAGCGGGGCATCGCGCTGCTCGAGGTCACCAAGAACGAGCTCGACCGGCTCACCGACCGCGCGGTGCACCAGGGGCTGGCGGCCAAGGTGCCGCCGTACACCTACGCCCACCACACCGACCTGCTCGACCGCGCCGCCGAGGCCGGTGAGCCCCCGCTGATCGTCGCGCTGGACTCGGTGACGGACCCGCGCAACCTCGGGGCCGTCGTACGCTCCGCGGCCGGGTTCGGCGCGCACGGCGTCGTCATCCCGGAGCGACGTGCCGCGGGCATGACCGCGTCGGCGTGGAAGACCTCCGCGGGCGCCGCCGCGCGCATCCCGGTCGCGCAGGCGACCAACCTGGTGCGCGCGCTCAAGGACCTCCAGGAGGCGGGCTGCATGGTCGTCGGCCTGGCCGCCGACGGGGAGGTCTCCCTGCCCGACCTCGACCTCGCCGACGGGCCGCTGGTGCTCGTCGTCGGCTCCGAGGGCGACGGGCTCGGCCGCCTGGTCTCGGAGACCTGCGACCAGCTGGTCTCGATCCCGATGACCAACCAGCTGGAGTCGCTCAATGCCGGGGTCGCCGCCGGGGTCGCGCTCTACGAGATCGCCCGCCGCCGCGCCTGACGGTCTGGATCGTTGCCGTCGTCCCGTGCGGGCAACCCGGGCCCGCCGGGGTTTGGCCCGCGTGGTGTGATGACGACTACGGCTATCTCCAGTAGTCGGGTCGGAGGTCCGATGTCGTCGCCGATCGAGGACATGGCTCACGCCGAGGACGACCGGCGTGCGTTCGACGTCGGCGGGAAGGGTGCGGGCGGCCTGGCCGCGCTGCTGCTGCTCGCCGACGGCCGGTTCCCGGCCGGCGGCTACGCCCACTCCGGTGGCCTCGAGCCGTCCATCGAGGCTGGCCGGGTCCACGACATCGCGTCCTTGGAGTCGTTCCTGCGCGGTCGTGCTGCCACCGTGGGGCTGGTCGCCGCCGGGGTCGCCTCGGCCGCGTGCGGGGCGGTGACCGACGGTGACGTCCCCCGGCTGACGACGCTGGACCTCGAGACCGACGCCCGCATGCCGTCACCTGCGCAGCGCGCGACGTCACGGCAGCTGGGACGGCAGCTGTTGCGGGTCCTCGAGGCGATCCGCCCCGACCCGCGGCTCGCCCACCTGGGTCGGACCCCGCACCAACCGGTCGCGCTGGGTGCTGCCGCGGCGTCCTTCGGCCTCGTCCGGATCGAGGCGGCGATGCTGGCCCTGCACGAGGTGGTCGCCGGGCCCACCGCCGCAGCCTGCGGCTGCTGAGCCTGGACCCGTTCGCCACCCACGCGTGCCTGTCCCGGGTCGGCGGCGAGCTGGGGACGCTGGCGGCGACCGCCGTGGCGGCGAGCTGCGGTGACCTCGACGACCTTCCGGCCGCGGGCGCTCCGCTGCTCGACGTCGCCGCCGAGCAGCACACGACCGTCACGATGCGGCTGTTCGCCTCATGAGCGCACCGGTGGTGGAGGTCGACCGGCGCCCGGGGACGGGTGCCCGGATGCGGGCCCGAGCGCACCTGGTCACCGAGCTGCGGTCGGCGGCCGACGGCTCGGTGCGCACCTGCGCGTCCAGGCTCTACTCCGAAGCGCCGTTGCTCCTGCGGATGGCCCGGGCGAAGACGTCGGAGCCGTGGGCGGCCGGGGTCACCGACGTCCTCCGGGTCGCGTTGACGGCCGGCGCCGCGGGGCGGGTCGGCGGTGACGAGCTGGACCTCACCGTCGAGGTCGGTGCGGGCACCTCGCTCGTGCTCGCCGAGATCTCGCCGACGCTGCTGCTCCCCGGACCGCACGGCCGGCAGTCCCGCACCCGGGTCCGGGTCCACGTGGCGGCCGGCGGCACCTTGATTTGGCTTCCGGAGCCGATGATCGCCGCCCGCGGCTGCGACCACCTCAACGAGGTCGTCGTCCGGCTGGAGGACGGTGCCCGGTTCCTCATGCGCGAGGAGATCCTGATGGGACGTCACGGTGAGCGCGGCGGGCAGGTGCGGCAGCGGGTCAGCGTCCGACTGGCCGGGCGGCCGCTCTACCGCCAGGACCTCGAGGTCGGCACCGTCGAGTCCGCCTCGCCCCCGGTGCTCGGTGAGCACCGTGCGGTCGGCTCGACGCTGGTCGTCGACCCCGGCTGGACCACCCGGCCACCGGCCGCTCGGGTCCTGGACGCGGGCGCGGCGGTGCTGCCCTTGGAAGGCCCGGCCGTGCTGCTCACCGCCCTGGCCGACGACAACCTGGCGCTGCGCCGCCACCTCGCGGCCGGTCTCGCGGCGCTCGGCGAGCCGTGGGCTCCACGGCCCGCGACCGACACCACCACACGAGATGGGCACGCGAGCCGTGACCACGAAGGAGCACCCTCATGACGCAGACCCCGGCCCCGGCCACCACGGACGTCCCTCCGACCGAGACCAGCGCCCGGCGAGCGCTCCGTCTCGGCGTCGCCGGACCCGTGGGGACCGGGAAGAGCTCGTTGATCGCGCTCGTGTGCCGTCACCTGGCCGACGAGCTCAGCCTGGCGGTGATCACCAACGACATCTACACCGACGAGGACGCGCGGTTCCTGCGCTCCGCCGGCGTGCTGCCGGCCGAGCGGATCCGTGCGGTCGAGACCGGGGCGTGCCCGCACACCGCGATCCGGGACGACATCACGATGAACCTGCTCGCCGTCGAGGACCTCGAGCGTGACTTCGCGCCCGTCGATGTGGTGCTCGTCGAGAGCGGCGGGGACAACCTCACCGCGACGTTCTCCCCGGGCCTGGTCGACGCGCAGGTCTTCGTGCTCGACGTCGCCGGCGGTGGGGACGTGGCGCGCAAGGGCGGCCCCGGCATCGCGAGGGCCGACCTGCTGGTGATCAACAAGACCGACCTCGGACCCCACGTCGACGTCGACACGATGGTCGCCGACGCCACCGCGGCCCGCGACGGTGGCCCGGTGCTGGCCCTGTCCCGCACGGACCCCACATCGGTGGAGGCGCTGTGCGCGTGGGTGCGGCGGATGCACCAGCAGCACGTCGCCGGCACCCACACGCCGGTCGACCCGGGCCCGATGGCTCCGCACGTCCACGCCCACGACGAGCCGCACGCGCCGGTCGCCCTCGTGGAGGACGACGGGACGGTGCCGGACAAGCAGATCGGGCGGTGGAAGGACGACGGCGGCGCCATCGGCGCGCCCACCAGCTGACACCTCAGAACAGGAAGTACCGCTGGGTCATGGGGAGCTCGGTGGCGGGCTCGTGCTCGATGAGCTCGCCGTCGACCCGGACCGCGTAGGTGTCGGGGTCGACCTCGATGCGGGGCATCGCGGAGTTCTCCGGCAGGTCGGTCTTGCCGCGGCCGCGGACGTTGCGGACCGGCACGAGGGGCCGCTGGACCTTCGGCAGGCGGTCGGCGAGGCCGTCGTCGATCGCGGCCTGGGAGACGAACGCGACGCTGGTCGACGACGCCGACGGGCTCTGGGCGTTGTACCCGAGCCGGGGCAGCACCGGCTGGGGTGTCGGGACCGACGCGTTCGGGTCGCCGAGGGCCGCGACCGCGGCCATCCCGCCCTTGAACACCATCGTGGGCCGCACCCCGAACAGCGCCGGCTGCCACAGCACCAGGTCGGCCATCTTGCCGGGCTCCACCGAGCCGATCTCGCCCTCGAGGCCGTGCGCGACCGCGGGACAGATCGTGTACTTCGCGACGTAGCGGCGGGCTCGGTTGTTGTCGTTGCGCCCGTCGCCCGGCAGCGCGCCCCGCAGCTGCTTCATCCGGTGGGCGGTCTGCCAGGTGCGGATCACGACCTCGCCGATCCGGCCCATCGCCTGGGCGTCCGAGGACATGATCGACAGCGCTCCGAGGTCCTGGAGGACGTCCTCCGCGGCGATGGTGCCCGCGCGCACGCGGCTCTCGGCGAACGCCAGGTCGTTGGGGACCTGGGGGTTGAGGTGGTGGGCGACCATCACCATGTCGAGGTGCTCGGCGATCGTGTTGTGCGTGAACGGCCTGGTGGGGTTGGTCGAGGCCGGCAGCACGTAGGGCTCGGAGGCGATGCGGATGATGTCGGGAGCGTGACCGCCGCCGGCGCCCTCGGTGTGGAAGGCGTGGAAGGTGCGGCCCTGCAACCGGCTGGGCCCCGGTGTGTCCAGCGCACGCACCCGTCCCGGTGAGGCGGTGCGGCGTGGCGCAGTCCACTGAGGTTCCCCTTCGCCGGGGGCGAGGGACCTGAGAGAATGGGCAGGTTCGTTACCGGTCAGTAGCCAGCCTGAGGTGTGCCATGAAGCGTGAGATCTACGAGTCCGACCACGAGGACTTCCGCAGCTCCGTCCGCGAGTTCCTCGCCCGCGAGGTCGAGCCCCACCTCGAGGAGCACATCGAGAACAAGCAGTTCGGTCGTGACTTCTGGCTCAAGGCCGGCGAGGCGGGCCTGCTCGGGCTCGAGGTGCCCGAGGAGTTCGGCGGCTTCCAGGCCAACGACTACCGCTTCAACGCGGTGCTCATGGAGGAGCTCAGCCACGTCAACGCCGCCCTCTCGTCCTGCGTGGGCATCCACGCCGACATCGTGGCGCCGTACCTCGTCGAGCTGACCACCGACGAGCAGAAGAAGCGCTGGCTGCCCGGCGTCGCCAGCGGTGAGAACCTCTGCGCGATCGGCATGACCGAGCCCTCCGGCGGCTCCGACCTCGCCGCGCTCAAGACGACCGCGGTCCGCGACGGCGACGACTGGGTGATCAACGGGTCGAAGACCTTCATCACCAACGGCTACTCCGCCGACCTGGTCGTGGTGGCGGCCCGCACCTCCCCGGAGAAGAAGGCCCGTGGGATCACGCTGTTCGGCGTCGAGACGACCAAGGAGGGCTACAGCCGCGGTCGCAAGCTCGACAAGGTCGGCCAGCCCGAGTCCGACACCGCCGAGCTGTTCTTCGAGAACGTCCGCTGCACCGACGACGACATCATCGGCGAGCTCGACAACGGGTTCATCCACATGATGCAGAACCTCCCGCAGGAGCGGCTGGGCTGCGCGATCTCCAACCTGGCGCACGCCAAGCAGATCCTGATCGAGACGCTGGAGTACTCCAAGGAGCGCAAGGCCTTCGGCCAGGGCATCGGGTCCTTCCAGCACATCAAGTTCCTGTTCGCCGAGATGTTCACGCAGATCGACGTCACGCAGGCCTACATCGACCAGTGCGTGATCTCCCACTCCAAGAAGGAGCTCACCCCCACCGACGCCGCCAAGGCCAAGTGGTGGACCTCGCAGATCCAGAACGAGATCCTCGACCACTGCGTCCAGATCCACGGCGGCTACGGGTTCATGAACGAGTACCGCGTGGCCCGCGCCTGGAAGGACGCCCGCGTCTCGAAGATCTGGGCGGGCTCGAACGAGATCATGAAGGAGCTCATCGGCCGCGACCTCGGCCTCTGAGCGCTGGGTCCAGTTTCACTAGGTACCTAGTGACTTTGTCACTCCCCGAGCGAAACTTCGCTCGGGAAGTGACAGTTTCACTAGGTACCTAGTGAAACTGAACCCCAGCGACGCCCGCGAACAGTAGGAACGCAAGTCCGCGCGTACTCGCGCGTACGCCGGTCGCTTGGCATGGTGGGGACATGCCGGAGCGCGACTACGAGCAGGACACCACCATCGGGGCGGGGACGCTGCGCATCCGGGCACGGGGGCGGGCGGTGCTGTCCAACCCGATGACCAACCGGGGGACGGCGTTCACCGCCGAGCAGCGCAAGGCGCTCGACATCGACGGGCTCGTCCCGACCGGGTTCACCACGCTGGAGAACCAGACCCGCCGCGTCTACGAGCAGTTCCGCAACACCGGGACGATGCTCGGCAAGTTCCTCACCCTCAACGCGCTGCGCGACCGCAACGAGGTGCTGTTCTACTACCTGCTCACCGGCCACCTCGAGGAGATGCTGCCGGTCATCTACACCCCCACGATCGGCGAGGCGATCGAGCGGTTCAGCCACACCTACAACCGCCCGCGCGGGGTCTTCCTGTCCATCGACCAGCCCGAGCTGGTGGAGCGGTCGCTGCTCAACTACGGCCTCGGTCCCGACGACGTCGACCTGGTCTGCGTGACCGACTCCGAGGGCATCCTCGGCATCGGTGACCAGGGCATCGGCGGCATCCAGATCGCGATCGGCAAGCTCAGCGTCTACACCGCCGCGGCCGGCATCCACCCGCGGCGGGTCATCCCCGTCGTCCTCGACGTCGGCACCGACAACCTCGGCCTGCTGAGCAACGAGATGTACCTCGGCGAGCGCCACTCCCGCGTCCGCGGCGAGAGGTACGACGAGTTCGTCGAGCTCTTCGTGCGCACCGTCGAGCAGCAGTTCCCCAACGCGATGATCCACTGGGAGGACGTCGGCACCGGCAACGCCCACCGCATCCTCAACCGCTACCGCGACGAGGTCTGCACCTTCAACGACGACATCCAGGGCACGGCGGCGGTCGTGCTGGCCGCGCTGCTGGCCGCGGTCGACGTGACCGGCCACGACCTCGACGAGCACCGCATCGTCGTCTTCGGGGCGGGCAGCGCGGGCATCGGCATCGCCAACCTGGTCCGCGACACCATGCTGCGCACCGGCGCGGCCGAGACCGAGCGCGAGGCCTACGAGAGGTTCTGGGCGATCGGCCTCCAGGGGCTGTACGTCGACGACGACGCGACGCTGCTCGACTTCCAGAAGCCCTACGCCCGGGCCCGCGAGGACGTGGCGGGCTGGGAGCTGGAGAGGCGGGGGCACATCGGGCTCATGGACGTGGTCAGGCACGTCAAGCCGACCATCCTCATCGGCACCTCGACCAAGGGCGGGGCGTTCTCCCGCGAGGTCGTCGAGGAGATGCACCGGCACAGCCCGCGCCCGATCATCTTCCCGCTGTCCAACCCGACCAGCCGCGCCGAGGCGACGCCGGCGGACCTGCTCGAGTGGACCGACGGTCAGGCCCTGATCGCGACCGGCAGCCCGTTCGCCCCGGTCGACCACGGCGGCGTGCGCCACACGATCGCGCAGTCCAACAACGCGCTGATCTTCCCCGGCCTGGGCCTCGGCGTGGCCGCGTGCCGGGCGCGCGTGGTCACCGAGGGCATGATCGCCGCGGCCAGCCAGGCGCTCGCCGGGCTGGTCAACGCCTGGCGCCCGGGCGCCCCGCTCCTGCCGGGCATCGGCGACCTGCGCCTGGTCTCGGCGACGGTGGCGATCGCGGTCGCCCAGGAGGCGGCCGCCGAGGGCGTCGCGGACGCTCCGTTGAGCGACCCGATCCAGCAGGTCTACGAGCGCATGTGGCAGCCGCGCTACCCCGACATCGAGGCGATCTGATGACCTTCTCGATCGCCGTGCGCGACGGCGACTTCTTCGGCGTCGCCGTGGCCAGCAAGTTCCTCGCGGTCGGCAGCGTCGTCCCGGGCGTACGCCGGGGCGTGGGCGCGGTGGCGACCCAGTCGTTCGCGCGGGTCGGCTACCTCGACGAGCTCCTCGACGCCCTCGAGGCCGGCCAGGACCCGCAGGCAGCGCTGGACGAGGCGACCGCACGCGACGAGGGCCGGGCACAGCGCCAGGTGGGCGTCGTCGGCCTGGCCGGCGCCGCGACGTACACCGGCGACGACTGCTTCGACTGGGCCGGCGGCCGCACCGGCGGTGACGGCGACAGCTGCTATGCCGTCCAGGGCAACATCCTCACCGGCGAGCCCGTCGTCGCGGCGATGGAGGAGGCCTGGCTGGGGTCCGCCGGACAGCCCGTGCAGCGGCGGCTGGTCGCGGCCCTGCTGGCCGGCGACGCCGCGGGCGGTGACCTGCGCGGACGGCAGAGCGCGGCGCTCGTGGTCGTCGGGCCCCGCGGCGGCTACGACCCGGAGGCGGGCACGGTCGCGGACCTGCGGGTCGACGACCACCCGGACGCGCCCCGCGAGCTGGCGCGGATCAGCGACCTGTGGGAGCTCTACTTCGGCCGGCCCGAGGGCGTGCAGCCGCTCACCGGCGAGCTCCGCGACGAGGTCGCCGGTCACCTGGCCACCCTCGGGCTCACCGGCGAGGTCGAGCAGGCGCTGGAGATCTGGATGGGCGGGGCCAACCTCGAGACCCGCGCGACGCCGGAGGGCATCGACGCCCGCGTGCTCGAGGAGCTGCGGCGCGAGGCGGCCACCCCGACCGGCACATCGGACTGACCCGCACGTGTCCCGCGCCTGGGATGCCCCGGCCGGCTGCCGTTGTGCCGGTCCGCAGGGTCTCAGCGGTCCAGCGGGTCGCGCACCGCGACCGCCAGCACGGCGAGCGCGACGAGGACGAGGCCGAGCCAGCGCCACAGCGCCGCCTCGTAGGGCGGCCCCCACGGCTGCGGGTCGACCATCGCCCAGCCGCCGGGGAGCGCGCGGGTGACCAGGGCGACGAGCAGCACCCCACCCACCGCGGGGTACGACGGGAGGTGCGTCCCGCGCCAGGACCGCAGCCCCGCGACCACCGCGAGCGCGGCCACGAGGTGACCCGTGGTCTCGGCGGCCAGGCCCCACCCCGGCAGCGGCCGGAACCGCAGCCACGCCACGAGGAACCCGACCACGAGCACGGGCACGACCCGCTCCAGGGTGGCCACGGTCCGTGCGGCCGTCCAGGTGGAGCGGCGGACGGGGGCCGCGGTGGCGACGTCGCCGGTCGGGTCGTCGAAGGACAGCGCCACCGCCAGGGCCGCCAGCAGCACGACGAGGTGGACCACGCTCGTGGCGAACCCGCCGTCCTGCCACGGGACCGACACGACGACGAGGGCGACCGCGGCGACGAGGAGCAGGCCCGCGTGGCCGGTGCGGAAGGCCAGTCGCGCGGACGGGAGCAGCGGTCTCATGGCAGCTGGAGGACGGCGGCGAGCACCGTGACGGCCAGGACCGCGAGCCCTGCGGCCACGACCGCCCGGGTCCGGACCGAGCGGACGATCGCGGCCGCGGCGGCGAGGCCGCACAGCCCCACGACGTAGGCCAGGTGCCACCAGTGCGAGCCGCCGATGAACCCGTGCCACAGCTCGCCGCCGGTGACGCCCCACTCGGCCCAGAAGACCGCAGGACCGAACAGCGACGCCACGGGGTCGCTGCCCAGCGCGACGTGCGCGCCGATCATCACGACCACGGTGAGGGCGGGCGCGAAGGCGACCGGGGCCCACGCCGCGACCATCACCCCGAGCAGCGTGGCGCCGACGACGGTCAGCGGCGCCTGCAGCAGCTGGGGGACGGTCGGGGACTGCGCGAACCGGTCCTGCAGCACGCCGGTCAGGGCCAGGTTGAGCACGAGGGCGACCGCCCCGGGCGCCAGCGAGGCCAGGCACAGGGCGCGCACGCGCTCCGGCTCCTGCGACGGCAGGGAGCCCAGCACGTCGGTGGTGCCGGCGCGGTGCTCGCGGGTCGCGACGAGGTAGCCGACCAGGATCATCAGCACCCCGGGCATCCAGCTCAGCGCCGACCCGACGGACTCGAAGACGTCGAGCGGCCGCGGCGGGTCGCCCCACCACAGGGTGCTGGTCATCAGCACCCACAGGCCGTAGCCGACCAACGTCACGGGGTGGAGCAGGAGGCGCACGGCCTCGGCCCGCGCGAGGGCGGGCACCACGCGCACGGGCGGCGCCACGGTCAGCACGCTCATGCTTCCACCGCCTTCGCTCCGCTCGGCGGCGGAGCCAAGCATGCTGTGTCGTCGATTCGCTCGCTGCGCTCGCTCATGCCGCACTCTCCTGGGTGGCGTCGGGACCGAGCAGCAGCAGGTAGGCGTCCTCGATCGCGGGCGCGACCAGCTCCGCGCCCGCGGGCGGGTCACCGACGTGGTGGAAGACGCCGCCCGACAGCCGCCAGGCGGCCTGGGCGCGCGGGTCGCGCCGGTCGTCGAGCCAGACCCTGCCCTCCGCGAGCGCGGTGAGCTCCTCCACGGTGCCGTCGAACAGCGACTGGCCGCGGTTGACCACGACGACGTGCGAGCAGACGGCGGCGACGTCCTCGGTCTGGTGCGTCGACAGCACGACGGTGCGGCCGTGACCGGCCTCCGCGACGAGGTCGCGGAACCGGATGCGCTGCTCGGGGTCGAGGCCCACGGTCGGCTCGTCGAGGACGAGCAGGTCGGGGGTGCCCAGCAGGGCCTGAGCCAGGCCGAGCCGGCGCCGCATGCCGCCCGAGAGCGTGCGCACCTTGCTGGTCGCGACGTCGGAGAGGCCGACCAGGCCGAGCACCCGGCGTACCTCGTCGTGACGGGCGCGCGACCGCGTGTGCTCCTTGAGGACCGCGACGTAGTCGACCGCCTCGAAGACGGTGAAGCCCGGGTGGAAGCCGGCGTCCTGGGGGAGGTAGCCCAGGCTGCGGCGCACGGCCAGCCTCCCAACGTCGGTCGACGGGTCGTGGCCGAGGACGCGTAGCGTGCCCTCGTCGTGCGGCGTCACGGTGGCCAGCACCCGCAGCAGCGTCGTCTTGCCGGCGCCGTTGGGACCGAGCAGCCCGGTCACGCCGGGACGCGTGACGAGGTCGAGCCCGTCGAGCGCGCGGAAGCGGCCGAAGCGGCGCACCAGGCGGTGGGCCTCGATGGTGGTGGTCACGGGTTCCTCCTCGGGGGAGCCACCGGCGCGTGCCGGTGGAGGGTCAGGGGTACGGCGGCCGCGGCGAGCGCGACCAGGGCCACGAGCTGCACGAGGCCGGTGTGCTGGGCGACGAACGCGTCCTCGGGCGACGAGGCCCACAACGTGGCGACCAGCCAGGCCGCCGACAGGCCGGTGGCGACGACGACCGGCTGCACGTGCCGGGCCGCGGCGAGCACCACCGCGCACATCGCCAGCGCCGGCACCATCCACGCGACCGCGACGAACCGGTCGCCGGGCAGCAGCGGGGTGACCAGCGCCGCGGGCACCATCGAGGTCGCGACGACGAAGGTGGTGCGGGCGGCGAGCAGGCGCACCAGCGAGTAGGGCGAGGCGGTCACCACCTCGAGCATCGCGTCGGTCCGGTCGCCGAAGCACAGCGCGACGCCGAGGACGGGCAGGACCGGGGCGAGGGCGACGAACGCCCGGGCGCTCCCGTGGTCGGCCACGGAGGCGGCCACGGCGAGGACGAGGACGACGAGCGCCGCGACCAGCCAGGCCCCGCGCAGCGCCGGGGTGGCGGCGACCAGGCGGGCCGTGCCGTGGCTGACGCCGAGGTGGCGCAGCGCGCGCTCGACCACGCCGACCCGGGGCGCCTCCACCCGCTCGAGGACGGCGTCCCACACCAGGGCGGCCCGCGCGGGGTCGGCCGGGACGAGGGCGCGGCACGCCGCGCACGAGGCGAGGTGCTGCTCCGCCGAGGCGGCGAACGCGGGGCCGACCCGGCCGGCGGCGTACTGCTCCGCCTGCTCGGCGTCGAGGTGCCATGCTCCGGGGACGTCGATGCTCATGCCAGCTCCTTCCGCAGGACCTGCCGGGCGCGCATCATGCGCGTCTTGACGGTGCCGTGGCGCAGGCCGAGGAGCTGCGCCGCCTCCTTGGTGGTCAGCCCGTCCAGGACGGTGGCCTGCACGACCGACCGAAGCTCGGGGGAGAGTCGGTCCAGCGCGCCGGCGAGGTCGCCGTGCTCCACCCCGACCAGCACGCGGTCCTCGGCGGACTCCACGAGGCCGAGGTCGCTCTCGACCACCTCGTAGGCCGCGGGCGGGCGCTTGCGCAGCGCGTCGACGAGGCGTCGCACCGCGATGCCCCAGATCCACGCGCCCGGGTCGCCGTCGCCCTGGTAGCGGCCGGCGCCCCGCCACACCGCGACGAACGTGTCCTGCAGCGCCTCGTCGACGATGCCCGGGTCCGCGCAGCGCCGGGCGAGCCGTGCGGTCAGCCACGGGACGTGACGGCGGTAGAGCTCCTCCAGCGCGGCCGTGCTGCCGGTGGCCACGAGGGCCACCAGCTCACGGTCCGTGCGGTCGGTCTCCGCGACGCTCACAGGGGTCAGCCTGGCTCAGAAGTCGACGTTCAGACAGCCCAGGCGCGCCCCCGCCGTGCCGGCGGTGCCCGGCGCGGTCGAGGTGTGCTGCGCGTGGAGCACGACCGAGCGCGGGCGCCAGTCCGGCGCGAACTGCCAGTCCTGCTTGCTCTGCGCGACGCCGTTGCCGTCCTCGTCGGTGGTGAGGTCGAGCCAGACCTCGTTGCGGGGGTTGGCGTACGTCGGGTCGACCGACGGCGTGATCGGGTCCGGCACGTGCTGCCAGTGCGGACCGGCCGCCGCTCCGGTCAGGCCGCACGCGTTGACGTGCGCGTGGGCGCCGTACTCCGTCAGGGGCTTGAGGCCCTTCACGTGCAGCATGATCACGGTCCTGCCGGCGGCGTCGTACACCGCGGTCACGCGGCCGGTCGCGCCGGCCGGGACGTCCGCGGAGTACGTCGTCCAGGGGCCCGCCGCGCGGGCGTGGTCCGCCCCGGCGAGCGCGGGCGAGGCCGCGAAGACGGCGACGCCGGCGACGCCGGCGGCGAGGGCGAGGTGACGGGTGGCGCGAGTGCGCATGGCTTCTGCTCCTGGTGATCGGGGGCCGTTCACCAGGTCTGTCGTGGGGGAGGTGCCGAACGGTTCACCTCACGGTGACAATTTTTCGGACAGCTCCTCGTGACCGTGGAACGACAGGAGCTGCTCCTGGTGCGGCCGCTCCGAGCCGCCGCCGTCGAGCCACCTCCTCGTCGCCTCCCGGCCCCGCCGCGTGAGCTCGGCGGCGTGGTCGAAGTCGGCAGCCGAGATCGCCAGGGGGCACAGCGGCGGGAGCACGCGGATCGTCACGGTCCCGGACAGGGCGGCGACCTCGGTGACCAGCCGCTGCTCGACGAGGAGGGTGAGCGCGTGCAGCGCCATCCCCAGCGGCGTGGCCGGTGGTCGCGGCAGGGCGCACGGGTAGCCGGTGGGCACGACGTGGACGGTCGTGGCGCCGGCGGCCACCGCCTGCCCGATCCCGGCCGCGTGCGCGACTCCTCCGTCGACCAGCCAGCGACCCCCGGTGAGCACGGGCGGGAAGACGCCCGGCACCGCCGCGCTGGCCCGGACGGCGGTGTCGACCGGACCGTGGTCGAGGACGACCGGCAGCCCCGAGAGGATGTCGGTGGCCATCAGCTGCACCGGCACGGTCGCGTCCTCGAGCCGCCGCACGCCGGCGTGGGTGCGGACCAGGGCGGCCAGCGCGTCGCCCGAGCTGACCGCACGGCTCCTCCCGGCGACCGCCCGGAGCAGCATCCGTGCGGTCACGGGGAAGATGTCCTGCCGCCGCACCCGGGTCCACAGGTCGGCGAGCTCGGCGAGGGAGTCCGCGGAGGTGCCGTGGCCGGCGACCCAGGCGGCGTTCACCGCCCCCGCCGACGTGCCGACCAGCAGGTCGGGCTCGATCCCCGCCTCGCCCAGCGCCTGCAGCATGCCGACCTGGACCGCGCCGAGGCTGCCGCCGCCGGCGAGCACGAACGCGGTCCGCGTGGTCACGACGCCACGTCCCCCAGCGGCACGCGCGGGTCGCGGAGCGCGGCGAGGTCGACCTCGCCGGCGGTCACGATCGCCCGCAGGGGGTCGATGGCGTCCCAGTCGTTGGCGTGCATCGCGGCGCGCACCCGTCCGCCCCGGAGCCAGAACGCGGTGAACACGCCCGCGAGGTCGCCGCGGACCACCAGCTCGTCGTACCCCTCGGGACCGAGGTGGCCGACGTACTCCATGCCGAGGTCGTACTGGTCGGTGAAGAAGTAGGGCAGCCGGTCGTAGGCCTCGCGTGCGCCGAGCAGGTTGCGGGCGGCGGTCGCGCCCTGCGCCTTGGCGTTGTCCCAGTGCTCGACGCGGATGCGGGTGCCGTACGCCGGGTGGTGGGCCCGGGCGATGTCGCCGGCGACCAGCACGTCGGGGTGGCTGGTGACCAGGTGCTCGTCGGCGAGCACGCCGTCCTCGACCGCCAGGCCCGCGGCTTCGGCCAGGTCGGTCTGGGGGACCGCGCCGATTCCGACCACGAGGAGGTCGGCCTCGGTGGCCGTCCCGTCGTCGAGGCGTACGACGGCCGGGCCGCCGGGCTCGCGCGAGGTGACCGACGCGAGACCGGTCGAGGTGCGCAGGTCGACCCCGTGCCCGCGGTGCAGGGTTGCGAAGGCGTGGCCGAGCTCCTCGCCGAGCACCCGCAGGAGCGGCTGGGCGAGGGGCTCGACGACCACGACGTCGCAGTCGGCGCCGCGTGCGGCGGCGGCGACCTCGAGGCCGATCCACCCGCCCCCGACGACCACGACCCGGCGGCCGGGGCGCAGGGCCGCGCGGATGCGGTCGGCGTCCTCGACCGTGCGGAGGTAGGCCACGGCCGCGCCGCTGCGGTCCGCCGGGGGGAGCCGACGGGCGGCCGACCCGGTCGCGAGCAGGAGCCGGTCGTAGCCGATCGTCTCGTGACCCACGTGGACGGTGTGCGTGTCGAGGTCGAGCGCGGTGACCGGGCTGCCGAGCCGGAGGTCGACGTCGCGGGTGTCGTAGAACTCGACCGCGTGCACGAACGCCTCGGTCAGGGTGGAGTCGCCGGCGAGGTAGCTCTTCGACAGCGGCGGGCGCTCGTAGGGCAGGTGCGGCTCGGCGCCGACGAGCACGACGTCGCCGGTGAACCCCTCGTCCCGCAGCGTGCCGACCGCGGAGGCGCCCGCCAGGCCGCCACCCACCACGACGACCGTGCCGGTGGCGCTCATCGCTCGTCCCGGTGACCGCGGGTGAGCGCGAGGAACTCGGCTCGCGACGACGGGTCGCTGCGCAGCAGGCCGAGCAGGGCGGAGGTCACCGTGCGGGAGCCGACCGCGCGGGCCCCGCGCAGCGACATGCACGTGTGCTCGGCCTCGACGACGACCCCGACGCCGCGGGGGTCGAGCCGCTCCTGGAGGTGGTCGGCGACCTGCTTGGTCAGCCGCTCCTGGGTCTGGGGCCGGCGGGCGGTCACCTCGACCAGGCGGGCCAGCTTGGACAGCCCGAGGATCCGGTCGCGGGGGAGGTAGCCGACGTGGGCGACCCCGGTGAACGGCAGCATGTGGTGCTCGCACACCGAGGTGAGCGGGATGTCCTGCACGAGCACGAGCTCGTCGTACTCCTCGTCGTTGGGGAACGTCGTGAAGTCGAAGGCCTCGGGTCGCAGCAGCTCGGCGTAGGCGTGGGCCATCCGGCGCGGGGTCTCGGCCAGGTGCGGGGCGTCGAGCGGCTGGCCGAGCGCGGCGAGCAGGTCACGGGCGGCGTCCTCGGCGGCGGCGAGGTCGACCGGGACGGTGTCGGGGACGACCCGGGGCCGCCAGGGCCGCGCCTCGGCGGTGGCGGTCATCGGCTGGTCGCCGCGGCCGTGCGTGCGCCGTACGCCAGACGCGCGAGCGCGAGCGCGGCGACGAGGAGCCCGAAGTCGCGCAGCGCGACGTCGAGGTAGTCGCCCATCGTCACCAGGTTGAGGATGATGCCGGCGAGCCAGGCGGCGACGACGTAGCCGCCGAGGTCGGGGCGCACGGCGACGAGGATGCCCGCGAGCACCTCCACGACGCCGACCGCGAGCATCGCCTGGTGGGCGGTGCCGGGGACGAGGTCGTTCACCCAGGGCGCGAGGTACTGCGTCCAGTCGGTGAGCAGCCCGGCGAACTTGTCGAGGCCGAAGACGATCGGGGCGATCGTGAAGACGGTGCGGAGCAGGCGGTAGGCCTGGCCGGCGGGCGAGTGGACGTCGTACGCCGGGACGGGGGCGGGGGTGCCCGCCGCGGGCTGCGCGGCGTCCCGGGAGTGGCGGAGCTGGGACATGAGGTGCCTCCTCGGTTCTAACGGAGTAGGATTTTGACGTTAGACCCGGTGGCATGATTTCGTCAATAGACTTGTCCGATAGAAACGAGGGACGTCATGGGCGACGCCGAGCAGTGGGAGAGCGTCGGCGTGCTGGCCGAGCCGGCGCGACGTCGGCTCTACGAGTACGTCGCCGGGCAGCCCGAGCCGGTGACCCGCGAGCAGGCCGCCGACGCGCTCGCGGTCCCGGCGCACTCGGTGAAGTTCCACCTCGACAAGCTCGCCGCGGCCGGTCTCCTCGAGGTCGACTACCGCCGCGTCTCCGGGCGCACCGGGCCCGGCGCCGGTCGGCCGGCCAAGCTCTACCGCCGCTCCGACCGCGAGGTCGCCCTCTCGGTGCCGCCCCGCCGCTACGACCTGGTCGGCGAGGTCCTCGCCGAGGCCGTCGACCGGTCGGTCCGGGGCGGGGTGGCGATCGACGACGCCGTCCTCGAGGTGGCCCGCGACATCGGTCGCGAGCTGGGCACCGCGGCCGACGAGTCCGCGGAGACCGCGGCGCTGCACCGCACCGGCACCGTGCTGGCGGACCACGGCTACGAGCCGCGCGAGGACGACGGCGAGCTCTGCCTGACCAACTGCCCCTTCGACCGGCTCGCCGCCGACCACACCGAGCTGGTGTGCGGCATCAACCTCGCGCTGGTCGACGGCGTGCTCGACGGGCTGTCCGCCGACACCCTGCAGGCCCGGCTCGCGCCCCAGCCCGGGCTCTGCTGCGTCCGGGTCGGGTCAGCGGGCTGACCCTCACCCGCATCGTGCCCGTCCGGCCCTGCGCAGCGGCACGGAGCCGGACCAGCATGGAGACGGAGGTGGAGAGCATGAAGGCCTCGACCCACAGGATCCATCCACCGGCACGCCCGACAGCTGGTGGGTCGCCGGCGCGGGAGCCGCGATCCTCCTCGCCGCCGTCGCGTGCTCCGTCGCCGGCCTGCTCGTCACCCTCTCGACGCTGCAGCAGGTGGCCGAGGGGCTCGGCTGGATGACCGGCTAGCCGGAGACGAGCGGCAGGCGCACGCGCGTGCCCCTGCCGAGGAGGTACGCCGACCGCACGCGTGCGGCGTACAGGTGCAGGACGGCGTCGGGCCCCTCGACCTTGCCGCGGTCCCACGGGTTGCCGCCGGCTGCCACGGACGCCTCGGACAGCACCGCGACCGGATCGTCGATCTCGGGTGAGGGGACGAGCCCGGCCGTCACGTCGAGCTGGAGGCCCTCACCGGTGCCCGCCGGCTGGCTGCTGTCGAACACGCTGATCGCGGCCTCGGGCCGTGCGAGCACGTTGCGCGAGTGCTGGGCCTCGTGGCGTGAGAGCCAGAGCAGCACGAGGTCGAGCCCGTCGTCGGGGCTCGTCGGCTGCCACGCGGCGTACCAGAGCGTCGAGGCCCACGGCCGCCCGTCGTGGTCGGCGGTGGCGAGGGTGAGGTACTGGGTCGCGGCGAGCATGCGCCGGGCGCGGTCCGTCAGCTCGCGGGCGTCGTCCATCGGGGGATCCTCACACGCTCGCGCCCGTCCCGCCACGGGCGGATGATGAGACATGCGCGCTGCGAAGGTCCTCGCCCTGGCGGCGCTCGACGTCGTCGTGGCGACCGTCGTCGCGCTGCTCGTCTTCCGCACGTTCGGCGCGTACGCCGGGTCGGACGTCAACCCGCCCGAGTGCACCAACGCCTCCGGCGGGGTGGTGTCGTGTGACCTGACGACCCCGGTGCTGGCCCTGCCGACGTTCGTCCTCGTGCTGCTGCTCCTGGCCGGCTGGCAGGTCGCGCGGGGCCGCCCTCAGAGCTGAGGCGCGACCTCGCTCGCGACCAGCTCGAGGTGGTCGAGGTCGGCGAGGTCGAGGACCTGGAGGTAGGCCCGGGTCGAGCCGGCCTCGGCGTACTTGCCGAGCTGCTCGACGACCTGCGCGGGCGTGCCGCAGACGCCCGGACCGTCCATCGTCTCCCGCGTCTGGCCGATCGCCTCGAGCCGCCGGTCGACCTCGGCGTCGTCGCGGCCGCACGCCAGGATCAGCGCGTTGGACAGGCGCACGGGCTCGCGGCCGGCCTCCTCGCAGGCGGCGCGCACGCGGGCGAACTGCTCGCCCGAGAAGGCCGCGGACTCGAAGGGCACGTTGAACTCGTCGGCGTAGGCCGCGGTCAGGGCGGGCGTGCGCCTCTTGCCCTTGCCGCCGATGATCACCGGCGGCCGCGGCTGCTGCACGGGCTTGGGCAGCCCGGGGGAGTCCTCGACGGAGTAGTGCTCGCCGGCGAAGGAGAAGCCCCCGGCCGTGGCCCACAGCCCGGTGATGACCGCGAGCTGCTCCTCGAGACGGTCGAAGCGCTCAGCCGTGGCAGGGAAGGGGATCCCGTACTTCGTGTGCTCGGCCTCGAACCAGCCGGCACCGATGCCGAGCTCCACGCGGCCGCCGGACATCTGGTCGACGTTGGCAACGCTGATCGCCAGCGGACCGGGGTGCCGGAACGTCGCCGAGGTCATCAGCGTCCCGAGCCGGATCGTGGTCGTGTCCCGGGCCAGGCCGGCCAGCGTGATCCAGGCGTCGGAGGGACCGGGCAGGCCCTCGGTGCCCATGCCGAGGTAGTGGTCGGAGCGGAAGAACGCCTCGAACCCGAGGTCCTCGGTGGCCCGTGCGACGCGCAACAGGTCGTCGTACGTCGCGCCCTGCTGGGGCTCGGTGAAGATGCGCAGCGTCATGGTCATGTCCCGACGCTACCCAGCGCCACGACCACGACGAGCACGTTGACCACCAGCTCGGCGATGCCGACCCGCTTGGGCGACGGGGCGAGCCGCTGCGCGAGCACGGTGCGGGCGACCAGCACGACGCCGACGAGCACGAGCGGCCAGGAGACCAGCGCCGCCAGGAGCGTGAGCAGCACGTGCAGCGCCACGGCCGCCCGGGCGTACGCCGGGTTGCGGCGCTCGCGGATCAGCGCCTTGACGTGGACCAGGACGCCCAGGTGGTAGCCGGCCACCACCGCGGTCAGCAGCCACGCGCGCGTCCAGTCCTCGCCCGGCCCGGCGTCGTACGCCACGACCGTCATGAGCGAGGCGGCCAGGGTGGTCGCGGCGCCGCTGAGCAGCGACCTGTCCCGCCGGCGGACGGCCTCGACGAGCCCGACCACGAGGAACGGCGCGAACGCGGGAGCCCACCGCAGCAAGGAGGGTTGGAGCGCGAGGACGACCGCGGCGAGCGGGACACAGGCTGCGGAGTAGACGACGACCGGAGCACGGAAGCGGGGCTTGCGCCGGGACTTGAGCCACAGCCCGGCGGCGAAGAACGCGAAGTAGCCGCAGAACCACACCAGCGCCAGCGGCAGCTGGGTCCAGGACGCGCCGCCCGCGAGGACGCCGACCAGCAGCGGGGTGGCGAGCATCGCCCACGCGCCGTGCTGGTTGGGCACCCAGGTGGCGCCGCGGCTCACGTGAGCAGGTCGAGGTCGGCGGCCTCGAGCAGGGACGGTCCGTACCAGGTGATCAGGCGCCCGCTGACCAGCCGTGTCTCGAGGCCGGGGAACGCCTCCGGCCCGTCGTCCGCGGTGAAGACGTAGGGCTCGTCGGGCAGCAGCACGACGTCCGGTCCGGCGGCCGCGATCTCCTCGACGGTCACCGAGGGGTAGCGCCCCTCCCAGTCGTCGAACACGTTGGCCACGCCCAGGCGGCGCAGCAGGTCACGGGTGAACGTCTCGCGCCCGACCACCATCCACGGGTCGCGCCAGATCGGGACCGCGGCGCGCGTGCGGACGCCCGGCTCGGGCCGGTCCCACGCCCGGCGTACGGCGGCCAGCCAGTCCGGCACGCCCCACCCGAGGGCGTCGGCGAAGAGGCGGTCCATCGCGTCGAGCGCCTGCGGCACCGTCTCGACGACGGTGACCCAGACCTGCACGCCCGACTCGCGCAGCCGGCGTACGTCGAGCTCGCGGTTTTCCTCGCGGTTGGCCACGACCACGTCGGGCCGCAGCGAGCGGATCGCGTCGAGGTCGGGGTTCTTGGTGCCGCGGACCCGGGCGACATCGAGGTCGGCGGGGTGCGTGCACCAGTCGGTGGCCCCGACCAGAGCCTCGGGACGGGTGGCGGCGAGCGCCTCGGTGAGGCTCGGGACCAGGCTCACCACCCGCCGCGCGGGGCCCTCGAGCCACAGGGGCGTGCCCAGGTCGTCGTCCATCCCGTTCGTCCCGTCCGCTCCGTCCATTCCGTCCACGTTAGGGCCTCCCGCTCGGCCCACGGGCTGAGGGCGGCTCGGTCCGCGGGCCGCCCGGAGCCCCGTCCTCGGGTCGATGTGGCCGCAGGTGCGCGGCTCCTAGCGTGCGAGGGCGGCCGCAAGCGGGAGCCAAGCGAGCCGCAAGCGGCTCCCTGCAGAGTCCGGTCGTCGGCCGGACCGCGGCCGCGTCCACCTGTCTCGACGAGGGAGAACTCCGATGTCCCAGCACGACCTCCACCAGCCCGACGGGCCGACGCCGGTGCGCCGTCACCGCCGACGGCGTACGACGGCCTCCCTGCTCTGCCTGGCCGTCGCCGCCGCCACGTGGTCCCTCGCGCCCGAGGCCCGCGCGGCGGGCAACACGATGTGGTTCTCGGGGACCAACGGCGACGTCCACCGGTCCTACGGCGGCAACGGCGTCGTGCAGATCGACGGCTCGATCACCTTCGAGGGCGACTGCGACGTCTACGGGCGCTCGGGGACGGTGGACGACTACATCTACCCGACGACCGACGTCTACCTCGTGCGCGCCGGGTCCACCGCACCCGGTCTCGAGCTCGACGACCTCAGCGGGTCGCCCAACACGATCGTGGGCACGGGCGGCGGCAGCTTCATCGGCGAGACGATCGCGGTGACCACGCCCAGCGGCGCGCTCGGCGACGGCGACTACGACATCGTCTTCGACACCTGCCAGGACGGGGTGTTCGACACCACCGACGCGGTGTTCCACGACGCCGTCCACGTCGACGTGCCGGACGGCGAGGTGCCGCCCGTGGACCCGTCGCTGCGGCAGATGAAGGAGGCCGCGCGGCAGCAGTACATGAGCTGGATCGAGGCCCGCATGGGGCTCCTGGCGATCCTCAAGATCCAGGACGCCAAGACCCTGGCCTCGTGCCTGCTCTCGCCGAGCGTGATGTGCCTGTGGAAGTCGAAGTCGTGGCTCAAGGACTACGACGCCGCGAAGGCGAAGGGACCGAGCAAGGTCAAGGCGATCGCGCTGCACGAGATGATGAACCAGGCCAAGCACTACTTCGGGATCTGGCAGGACCCGGCCGACCCCGACTTCCGCGCCCTGCCCCGCGCCGTGGACCCCGGGGTCGCCGAGCCCGCCGCGACCGGCGACGCGCTCACCGACGCGCTCGACGCCACTGCTGCGCCGCTGGCCGCCGAGAGCGCCATGGCCGAGCAGCTGCTCCACGCCGCCGAGCGCTACCAGGGCGCCCAGCAGGCTGGAGACTCCGCGTGGGCGCTGGCCCAGGCCCGCGCCGTCCGCGACGCCGCGGAGACCCTTGCGGCGCACCTGCGCGACGACGACACCACCGGCGACCTGGTCGCCACCCTGCGCGCGGACCTCACCGGCATCGTCGACGAGGCCGAGTCCGACGAGGACGTGCTCGACCGGCTGCGCCGCAACGGCCTCACCGCGGACGAGACCCGCACCCTGCGCAACCGCGGGATGAGCGAGGCCGACGTCCGCGCCCTGGAGGCCGAGCTCGTCGCCGGTGGCTCGGTCAGCGCACCGGACGCCGCCGGGCTGGGCGCCACGCTGGACCACCTGACCGCTGCGCGCACGCAGCTGCTCACCGCCGCCGAGGACATGGCCGCCGGCTGGGCCGACCACGTGCAGGCGCTGGAGAAGGTCGCCGACCAGACCCTGCCGGTCGCCGACGCCGGACCCGCCACCCGCACCGACGACAGCGGCCTGGTCCACCTCGACGCCACCGCGAGCCGCGCCGGCCGCGACGGCGCCCGGTTGACGACCTTCGACTGGGACACCGACGGGGACGGGGCGTACGACGACGCCCACGGCTCCACCGCCGACGTGCAGCTGCCCACCTCCCGGGCGGTCGCCCTGCGGGTCACCGACGCCGCGGGCAACCAGGCCGTGGACACCGTCCACGTGCACCGGGCCGGTGCGGACCGCGCGCCCGTGATCACCGCGTCCTCGCCGGCACCGGCTGCCGTCGTGCAGGCCGGCGACGCGACCACCTTCACCGTGCAGGCCGACGACCCCGACGGGGACGCGCTGCACTACGCCTGGACCTACGGCGGCGAGCCGGTCGGGGACGACTCCGCGTCGTACACCCTGCAGACCAGCCAGGTCGGCGCCGCGTTCCTGCAGGTCGAGGTGACCGGCGCACGTCGCTCGGCGATGACCGCCTGGACCGTCACGGTGACCGGCGAGGACGCCGACGGCGACGGCTGGGCCGGAGGTGCCGGGGGACCCGACTGCGACGACACCCGCACCGACGTGCACCCGCAGGGACCGGAGCGCTTCGGCAACGGCCTCGACGACGACTGCGACGCCGGTACGCCGGACGGGCCGGTCGGCGGCCTGCGCGGCACGGTCGAGGGCTGGGGCATCCGGATCGGCGTCGGGCGCACGCCCGGGTCGGGCGACGCCGACTACACCACGCCCGTCGACGTCCCGGCACTCGGCGACGACGTCCGCTCCGTGCAGTCCACCCACGCGGGCGGCTTCGCCACCGTCGGTGACGAGGGTGCGGCGTGGGCCTGGGGCCGCAACTTCGGCCAGGTCGGCGACGGCACCTACACCGACCGGTGGACCCCGGTCCCGGTGCTCGGGGTCGGCGGGGCGGCGGGCAGCCGGCTCACCGGCGTCGCCCAGGTCGCCTCGCAGAGCGACCACGTGCTGGCCCGCCTCGGCGGTGGGGCGCTCGTGGCGTGGGGCTCCAACCTCAACCGGCAGCTCGGCAGCGGCGACAGCGTCGCCACGCGGCTCTTCCCAATCAAGGTGCTCGACGCCGCGGGCCAGCAGGTGAGCGACGCGGTGTCGGTCGAGACCGGGGAGAACACCTCGCTCGCCGTCACCCGGGACGGGCGCGTGCGCCAGTGGGGCGTCGTGGCCTGCGACGGGGACAACGCCACCACGACCGTGCGCGGGACCGCGGACGTCAACCCCGTCCTCGGCGGCCACGTCGTGCAGGTCGCCTCGGCGAGCGGCGGCACGGTGCTGGTGCGTCGCGCCGACGGCAGCCTGCAGTCCTGCTCGGGCAACGACTACATGCTCGGCCGTGACCACACCATCTCGACGGTCAACGTCCCGGGGACGGTCGAGGGGCTCGGCTCGGGCGTCGTCGACGTCTCGGTCGGGAGCACCAGCGTCGTCGCGCTGAAGGAGGACGGCTCGGTGTGGACCTGGGGCCGCAACCTCAACCACGTCCTCGACGTGCTCGGCCTGCCGGCCGGCGGCGAGGCGACGTACCCCACGCGGGTGACGCTGCCCGAGGGTCCTCCGGTGATCGCGGTGGACACCGACGACAGCACCGCGGTCCACGCGCTGCGCGCCGACGGGTCCGTGCTGGCCTGGGGCGGGGACACCTACTCCAACACCGGGACCGGACGCACCAGCGGGATCGGGATCCCGGCTCCCGAGGTGCTCGACCTCGGCGGCCGTCGGGCGATCGCGCTCACCGGTGCCAACTGGAACGGCATGGCGCTGACCCGGCCCGCGCTCGACCCGGACTTCGAACCGGCCGTGCAGTGGGTCCACGCCTCCCTCGCCGACGCCACCGTCACCGAGGCCGAGGGCGGCACCGCGCGCCTGACCCTGACGGTCGCGGCGCCGCGGCAGCTCGACGTGCGCTACCAGGTCGGCGACGGCCCGGTGCGCGAGGCCACGGTCCCGGCCGGCGCCACGGTCGCGGACCTGCCGGTCGGTGTCGTCGACGACGCGCTCGACGAGGACGACGAGACCGTGCCGATGACGGTCCTCTCGGTCTCGGACGGCGTGGTCGTCGACCGCGGGACCGCGACGCTCACCGTGACGGACGACGACGCCGCCCCGGTCGCCTCGATCGGGAGCACCACCGTGCAGGAGGGCGACACCAGCCTGCGCGACGTGGTCCTCCCGCTGAGCCTGGACCGGGCCGGCGGCAAGGAGGCCACCGTGGAGTGGACCGCCACCGCGGACGGGCGTGAGCTCGTGCACGGCACCGTCGTGCTCGCCGCCGGCGAGACCCGGGGCGAGGTCCACGTGCCGGTCGTCGGCGACACCGCGCCCGGCGCGGACCGCTCGGTCGACGTCGCGGTCACCGGCACCGACAACGCCCGGCCCGGCCACGGCGGCACCGTCACCGTGACCGACGACGACCCGCTGGCGCTGCACGTCACCGCGCCGGCCGACCCGGTCGCCGAGGGCGACGCGGGCACGACGGCCGTCCCGGTCGAGATCGGCGTCGACCAGGCGGTCCCGGCCGGGGAGACCCTGTCGGTGCCCTGGGCCGTCCGAGCGGGTACGGCGGAGGTGGGCCCCGACGTGCTCGAGGGCCACGGGACGGTGGTGCTCGACAGCACCCACCCGACCGCGACGGTGACCGTGCAGGTCGTCGGCGACCGGGCCGCCGAGCCGCTGGACCTCGAGGTCCTCTCGGTGGCGGTCGACGCCGCCGGGGTGACCGAGAGCGCGGGCCGCCGGGTCCTCCCGCCGTCGGCGTCGACGATCTCGGTGCTCGACGACGACGCCGGTCCGGCGGTCGCCGTCGACGGGCCGGTGAGCCTCGACGAGGGCGGCACGGTCGCGGTCCACGGCGCCGCCGACGCGCCGGCCACCTGGTCGGTGAGCGGCACGGGCTGCACCGTCGCGGACGCGCACGCGCTCGACACCACGCTGACCTGCCGGCGTGACGGGTTCTACGAGCTGCTGCTCACCGCGGACGACGGGGTCAACCCGCCGGCCACGGGCGGGACCACGGTGCTGGTGGCCAACCTGGCGCCCACACTGCGGGTCGACTCCCCGGCCGACGGGGCGACGGTCTCAGCCGGCACCCCGGTGACCCTCGCCGCCACGGCGGCCGACGCCGGCCCCGACGACACGGTCACGTGCACCGTGGCGTGGGGCGACGGGTCGGGCGAGCAGCCCGCTCCCGGCTGCACGGCGACGCACACCTTCACCGCCGCGGGGACCCCGCAGGTGACGGTGACGGCGCGGGACGGCGACGGCGGGGTGACCACCCGCCAGGTCGGCCTGGACGTGCGGGCGGGCGGGCCGGCGTACCCCTTCGACGGGTTCTACGCCCCGGTCGACAACCCCGACGTGGTCAACGTGGTCAAGGCCGGGTCGGCGGTGCCGGTGAAGTTCTCGCTCGGCGGCTACCGCGGCCTCGACGTCCTGGCCGCCGGCTCGCCGGCGTCGGGGGCGCACCGCTGCGACACCACCGAGGCGTCGGACGCGCTGGAGGAGACCGCCCAGCCGGGCGCCGCCGGCCTGACCTACGACAGCGGGACCGGTCGCTACCAGTACGTGTGGAAGACGCCCAAGACCTGGGCGGGCACCTGCCGCACGCTGGTCGTGACGCTCGGCGACGGCCGGTCGAGGACCGCGGAGTTCCGGTTCCGCTGACCGGCGGCAGGACGGCACGTCGCAGGGCCCGGGGGACGACCCCGGGCCCTGCGCGCGCCGTGACACCCCTGTGACCTGGAATTCACCCGGGACGGGAACAAAAACGTCGGTGGCCCCTGCTGGGATCTCAGACGCCCCCGTGGAGGAGAGAGATGTCTGTCCAGCTCAACAAGAACGAACCGTCCCCCGACCTGCCCGACGCGATCGACGCCCAGGTGCTCAAGGTCGCCGGCGTCGTCGTGCTCGGCGCGATCATGTCGATCCTCGACATCACCGTCGTCAACGTCGCGCTCCCGACCTTCCAGAAGGTCTTCTCCGACGGCCCCGCGCCGATCGCCTACTCCCACGTCGCGTGGACCGTCACCGGCTACACCCTCGCGCTCGCGACGGTGATCCCGCTGTCCGGGTGGGCCGCCGACCGCTTCGGCACCAAGCGCCTCTACATCTCCGCGATCGCGCTGTTCGCGCTGGGCTCCGCGCTGTGCTCGGTCGCGTGGGACATCAACAGCCTCATCGCCTTCCGCGTCCTGCAGGGCCTGGGCGGCGGCATGCTCATGCCCGTCGGCATGACGATCATGACCAAGGCGGCCGGCCCGCACCGCATGGGCCGCCTGATGGCGATCCTCGGCGTCCCGATGCTGCTCGGCCCGATCCTCGGCCCGATCATCGGCGGCTGGCTGATCGACTCGGCGAGCTGGCACTGGATCTTCCTGATCAACGTCCCGCTGGGCGTCGCCGCGATCTCCTACGCCGTGTGGGCGCTGCCCTCCGACGCCCCCGAGCCCTCGGAGTCCTTCGACTTCCTCGGCATGCTGCTCATGTCGCCGGGCCTGGCGCTGTTCCTCTTCGGCGTCTCCTCGATCCCCGAGAAGGGCACCGTCACCGCCCCCCGCGTGTGGGTCTCGATGGTCATCGGCGTCGTGCTGATCCTCGCCTTCGTCTGGCACTCGTTCCGCCCCGAGCACCCGCTGCTCGACCTGCGGCTGTTCGTCGACCGCAACCTCACGGTCTCGACGATCACGATGTTCATGTTCGCCGGCGCGTTCTTCGGTGGCCTGCTGCTCGTGCCGACCTACTTCCAGCAGGTGCGCGGCGAGGACGCCCTCCACGCCGGCCTGCTCGTCGCTCCCCAGGGCATCGGCGCGATGCTGACCATGCCCATCGCCGGTGCGCTGTCCGACCGGGTCCCGATCGGGCGCATCACCCCGGTGGCGATCGTGGTGATCCTGCTGGGCATGTTCGGTCTGACCCAGGTCACCGCCGACACGTCCTACGTCTTCCTCATGGGCACGCTGTTCGTGATGGGCCTCGGCATGGGCGGCACCATGATGCCGCTGTTCACCGCGGCGCTGCGCACGCTCACCCCGCACCAGGTGGCGCGCGGGTCGACGCTGCTCAACATCACCCAGCAGATCGCCAGCTCGGTCGGCGTGGCCGTCCTCTCGGTCGTGCTCACCAACCAGCTCAAGGGGGTGCGGACCCCGGCCGGGGGCAGCGACGCGTTCGCGACCTCGTTCTGGGTGGCGTTCGTGCTGGTCGCGCTGACGCTGATCCCGGCGTACTTGCTGCCGCGGCGCAAGAGCGACCCCGGGGCGACCCCGGAGACCTCCACGGCCTCGGCCGCGGTGCCGATGCACTGAGTCAGGAGGCCGACAGCGGCAGCACCAACCGTGTGGTGCCGCTGTCGGTCACCTTCACCGGCACGCCCCAGTCCTGCTGGTGGAGGTAGCACGCGGCTCCTTCCCCGCCCTCGACGTCGCACGAGGCGGCCCGGGCGGCCACGTGGAGCACGCCGTCCCCGACGCTCGCGTCGAGCACGACCGTGCGGCGCAGGTCGGACCCGCGGCCCTCGCCCTGCCGGATCAGGGCGGGCGGGGTCGCGGAGACGAGCAGCTGGGAGGGGGGCCCGAACCGGTCGTCGACCTTCTGGCCCGGCGGCGGGGTGAAGTCCACGACGACCTCCACCGCGCCGGCCGCGACCTCGGTCACCGGACGCTGGGTGCGGTGGGCGAAGCCGTCCACCTCGACCACCCCCGCGAGGGAGACCCGGGTCAGCCGGTGCGCGGCCGACTCGACCACGACCAGGGTGTCGCCGTCGACGAACGCCCCGCTGGGCTCGGCCAGCCCGGTGGCGAGGGTGGTCACCCGCCCGTCGGCCAGACGCCGGACGGCGCCGTTGTAGGTGTCGCAGACCGCCACCGACCCGTCCGGCAGGACGGTTACACCGAGCGGGTGCTGGAGCAGTGCCTGGTCGGCCGGACCGTCGCGCAGGCCGAAGTCGAAGAGCCCGGTGCCGACAGCGGTGTGCAGGGCTCCGTCCGCGACCCACCGGATGCTCGAGGTCTCGGAGTCGGCCAGCCAGAGCCGGTCGCCGGCCGCCGCGAGACCGGAGGTCTGCGCGAGCCAGGCCGCGGTGAGCGGACCGTCGAGGAGCCCCTCGTTGGTCGTGCCGGCCGCGACCCCGGTCGTGCCCGTGCGCGGGTCGAAGGTCCACAGCTGGTGGACCCCGGCCATCGCGACCCACACCCGGTCCTGCCACCACGCGACGTCCCACGGGCTGCTCAGCCGGCCCTCCTGGCCGGGGGCGTCGGGGAAGAGCTGCTCGCCCGTGCCGGCGAGCGTGGCGACCGAGCCGTCGTCGAGCCGCACCCCGCGCAGCGCGTGGTTGACGGTGTCGGCGACCACGACGTCGTACCCGACCTCCTCGGCGACCTCGGGCGGCAGCAGGCACAGCCCGTTGGGCTCGAAGAACGCCGGCGCGGGCCCGTCGACCAGGCCGCGCTCGCCCGTGCCGATGCAGCGCCGCACCGTGGTCAGGTCGTCCTCGAGCTCGACGAGCCGGTGGTGCCCGGCGTCGGCGACGAGCACGGTCCCGCCGGGCAGCGGGACCGCCTTGGCGGGGAAGCGCAGGTCACCCGGCTCGACGACGGGAGGGACGTACGGCGAGTCGCCCGGCTGCAGCGTCCCGCGTGACCGGTGCAGCGGGACGAGCTCGGTCAGCAGCGCGTCGAGCGCGTGGGCGTGGCCCTCGCCGGCGAACTGCGCGACGACGTAGCCCTCGGGGTCGACCAGCACCAGCGTCGGCCAGGCCCGCGCGGTGTAGGCCCGCCAGGTGACGAGCTCGGGGTCGTCGAGGACGGGGTGGTGGACCGCGTAGCGCTCGACCGCCGCGGCCAGCGCGTCCGGGTCGGCCTCGTGCACGAACTTCGGCGAGTGGACGCCGACGACGACCAGCTCGTCGGCCCACTTCTCCTCCAGCGGCCGCAGCTCGTCGAGGACGTGCAGGCAGTTCACGCAGCAGAAGGCCCAAAAATCGATCAGGACGTGTCGCCCACGCAGGTCGCCCAGAGCCAGGTCACGACCGCCGGTGTTCAGCCACCCGCGGCCGGTCAGCTCGGGGGCACGGACACGGACGCGGCTGCTCATCACCCCAGTCTGACAATCCGGGGAGCACACTTGTTCCATGGTCACGTCGGGGACGTGGGGGGACGAGCGGCTGAGCCGCCGCGGGGCGCTGCTGCTGGGCGGCGCCGCAGCGCTGGCGGGGTGCACCACCGACGCCCCGGTCGGTCGCAGCGCGGCCGTCCGGGCCTCCACGACCGTGCGCGCCCGGGACTGGTCGTGGCTGCGCGCGCACGTCGCCGGCACGCTCGCCCGGCCCGGCGACGCGTCGTACGACCGGGTGCGCAAGGTCCAGATCGCCGACTACGACGGTGCCCGGCCACTGGCCGTCCTCTCGGTGGCCTCGGCCGCCGACGTCGCCACCGGCATCCGGTTCGCCCGCGACCACGACGTGCCGGTGGCCCTGCGGTCGGGGGGACACAGCTACCCCGGCTGGTCCGCGGGCGACGGGCGCCTGGTCATCGACGTGCGCCCGCTGTCCCGCGTGCGGCTCGAGCAGGTCGGCGGCTCGGTGCACGCCACGGTGGGCGCCGGGGCGCCGCTGATCAAGGTGTACGACGCCCTCGCGCAGCAGCGCCGCGGGCTGCCGGCCGGCTCCTGCCCGACCGTGGGGATCACCGGGCTGACCCTCGGCGGCGGGCAGGGCATCCTCAGCCGCCTGCACGGGCTGACCTGCGACGCCCTCACCCAGGTGCGGATGGTGACGGCGTCCGGCGACGTCGTGGTCGCCAGCGCCCGCCGCAACCCCGGCCTGTTCTGGGCCCTGCGCGGCGGAGGCGGGGGCCACCTCGGGGTGGTGACCTCGCTGACCTTCGACACCTTCGCGGCGCCGACCGTCTCCACCGCCTACCTCCAGTGGCGCCTCGACGACGCGCCCGACGTGCTCCGCGCCTGGGAGTCATGGGCGCCCTCGGCCGACCGCCGCCTGTGGTCCACGGCCAAGGGGCTCGGGGGGGAGCGCCACCCGGACGGCCCGGTCCTCGCCGTCGCGGTGGTCTGGGCCGGGCCCGACGACGGGCTGACCCGGCGGCTCGACCACCTCCTCGCCGACGTGCCCCGGCCGACGTCCGTCTCGCGACGCCGGCGGAGCTTCGCCGACGTCACCAGGGCGTACGCCGGGTGCTCCGGCATCCCGGTCGACCGCTGCCACACCGGGCCCGGCGGGGCGCTGGAGCGCGAGCACTTCGCGGGGACGTCCCACGTGGCCTACGCCCGGTCCTCGTCCTCGGGCCGCACGACCCTCGTCGACCGGCTCGAGGCGGCGCAGGGATCCGGGCTCATCGAGGCCGGCATCTCGCTGGACTCGCTCGGCGGAGCGGTCGCGGACCCGGCCCCCGGCGACACCGCGTTCGTGCACCGGAGGGCGCTCGCGACCGTGCAGTACACCGCGACCCACCACCCCGGCGACCGGTCGACGGCGCTGGCGTTCGTGCGGGGCGCCCGAGCGGCGATGACCCCGACCTGGGGCGATCACGCCTACGTCAACTACGCCGACGCCGCCCTGCGGCACTACCGTCGGGCCTACTTCGGGACCAACGCGTCACGGTTGGCGACCGTGCGGCACGGGTGGGACCCCGACGGGTTCTTCACCCAGCCGCAGGGGTTCTGACGGGGGCCGGCGGCGGTGCTCGGCCTCAGCGCAGGGCGCTCCAGGCGGCGGCGGGGAGGATCCCGAGGACCGCGAGGACGGCGTAGGCGCCGAGGGCGAGGTAGAGCGCGACGAGCACGCGGGCGGTGGCCGTCGCGGAGGCCTCGGTGCGGGCGTGGCGGGCGGCGCGGGCCTGGTCGCCGAGGAACACCGAGCGCGCGCGGGCGATCTCGTCGGTGGTCATCGTCACGGGCATCGACATGGGTCTCTCCTCCTCGGTCGCGTGTACCGGGAGAACGAGGTGGCGGACCGTCAGGTCACTGACCCGAAGGCAAAAAAACGAGCGGCGCCCAGGACCGCCGTCGCGATGCGGGGCTCAGGTCCACAGCTCGACCACCTTGCCCAGCGCCTCGACGTAGCCCCGGATCCCGCGGCCGACGACGTGGGCGTCGGCGACCAGCCCGACGTACGACGTGTGGCGGAACTCCTCGCGGGCGTAGATGTCGCTGATGTGCACCTCGACCACCGGGGCCCGGACGACAGCCAGTGCGTCCATGATCGCGATCGAGGTGTGGGTGTAGGCGCCGAAGTTGCCGACGACCGCGGCCTCCTGCTCGAAGGCCTCGTGGATCCAGTCGATCAGCGTGCCCTCGTGGTTGCTCTGGCGGCACATCACCTGCAGGCCCAGGCGGTCGCCCTCGTCGTGGCACAGCTGCTCGACGTCGGCGAGGGTCGCGGTGCCGTAGACGTCGGGGTCGCGGTGCCCGAGCAGGTTGAGGTTCGGGCCGTTGAGGACGTAGGTGGTGCGCACGGGTCGATCATGCACCGTCAGGCGGCGACCGGGATGGGCTCGGAGTGGCCGTCGGGGGTCAGGTAGTAGTGGTCGTCGAAGACGACGACGCCGTTGCACAGGCGGACCCAGCCCTGCTCGGAGTGGTCGGCCACGACGTGGGCGGTCCAGCAGCGCGAGTCGGTGGCGCAGGGGCAGGTGGTGTGGGACTGGGTGGTGGTCTGGGAGGTGAACATCTCGGGCTCCTCGGTCGGTCTGGCTGATGTGCTGACTGTGACCCAGGCCACTTAGTCCTCGCTTAGGGCCGGCTTGCCGCCGGCTTGAGCCAGGCGGGGTGGGTGAGGAACTCGGTGGTCCCGCCGTCCACCTTGTACGTCGCGTGGGCGTCCCCGCGGGTCGCGCCGCGGTTGACCACGACGACCGGCAGGCCGAGGGAGACGGCGTGGCGCACGAAGCGGAACCCCGACATCACCGTCAGCGAGGACCCGAGCACGAGCAGCGCCTCGGACCGGTCGAGCAGGTCGTGGCAGCGCCGGACGCGGTCGACCGGGACGTTCTCGCCGAAGAACACCACGTCGGGCTTGAGCGACCCGCCGCACCGGTCGCAGGTCGGCACCACGAAGCGGTGCGTGTCGTCGACGTCGGCGTCGCCGTCGGGCCGGGCGTGCACCTCGCTGAGGCTCTCGCGGTGGGACTCCAGCCAGCCCGGGTTGGCCGCGGCCATCTCGCACTGGAGGACCGCGCGGGAGGTGCGGTCGCCGCAGGACAGGCAGACCACGTCGCTGATCCGGCCGTGCAAGGCGACCACGTCGGCGGTGCCCGCCTGCTCGTGCAGCCCGTCGACGTTCTGGGTGATCACGCCGGCACACCGGCCGCCGGCCTCGAACCTGGCCAGCGCGTGGTGCCCGGCGTTGGGCAGCGCGTCGCGCATGAGCGCCCACCCGACGTAGGCCCTCGCCCAGTAGCGCTGCTGCGCGGCGGGACCGGAGACCAGCTCCTGGTAGGTCATCGGCGCTCGGCCGTTGCGGGCGGCGCTGGCGGGTCCGCGGTAGTCGGGGATGCCCGAGTCGGTCGACATCCCGGCCCCGGTCAGCGCCACGAAGCGGCGCGAACGGAGCAGCTCGACCGCGGCCTCGGGGTCGTGGGACTCACCGGTCGGCTCGTGGGGAGCCAGGTAGCGCGCGAGTCCGGTCACGGGTCCGATCATCCCCCGCGACCCAACCGTGACGCACCAGACAGCCCTCGCCCGCCCGTGGAGGCGCCGGCGGCGGGACGATGGAGGGAGAAGGTGGTGGTGAGGTCATGAACCTCCAGGCACATCACGTCCGCCGCCCGGTCGCGCCGGACGCGGGCACGCTCACCCTGGTCCTCGGCGCCCTCTTCGTGGTCGCGACGGGGTTCGCCTACCTCGTGAGCCTCAGCGCCGACGTCAACCCGCCCGACTGGGTGAGGGTCGTCGGCCTGCTGGGCGTCCCGCTGGGCTTCTTCGGCACTCCGGTCGCCTTCGTGGCGGCCCGGCACGAGGCCCGCGCACGCGCCGGCCTGGCGCTCTTCGCGGCCGCCCTCGTCGCCCTGGTCGTCCTGCTGGTGGTGGCCGGCTGACCCCATGGAGGGAGGTCGAGATGAACGTGCTCCCCGAGACCCGGATGGGCCGGGTGGCCGTGTGGCTCCTGCTGCCGGTGCTGCTCTACCCGCTGTACTGGTCGGTCTTCCTGCTGATCCCGGACTCGTGGCGGGCCCTGAGCATCGGGGTGGTCGCGGTGATCGTCGGCCTCGCCGTCGCGTCGCTGCTCACCGCCGCGGTGGCCGTCGTACGCCGGCACGAGCGGTCGGTCGCCGTGCTCGGCCTGGGTGGCCTGACGTTGCTCATGGTGGTGTTCTTCGCGGTCGGTGAGGCGGTGGGAGGCCACTGAGGATCGGGGCCACTCACCCGCCCGTGGCCCCGGTGGTCCAGCCCGCGATCGGGAACGGATGCGTCACTCCCGGGGGTCGCCCTAGCCTCTCGGGCTGGGATGGTCGGCTCCCCGGGGGGACACGCCGTCGGTGCTCGGGACGAACCTCCCAAGCGGCTCGATGGACACGGCGTTGCTCGAGCCGTCCGGCCTGCAGGAGCCCCTCGTCGCCACGTGGTGACCAGGGGCTCCGCTCCGTCAGCCGGCGGGCGCGACCTCACGCCGCATGACCGTGTTCTTGAGCCCCTTGGACCGGTCGAAGGTGAACCCCGCCGCCTCGTACATCGGCCGCGTGCCGTTGTAGAGGAACGACGAGGAGACCTTCTTGGTCGGCCGCTCGTGGGGGTAGCCCTCGACCAGCCCGCCCCCGGAGGCCGCGATCAGGTCGAGCGCGCCCTGGAGCGCGAGCTTCGCGACGCCGGAGCGGCGGTAGCGGCGGTCGACGAAGATGCAGGTGATCCGCCAGTCGGGGTCGCGGTCCTTGGTCTCGTCGTACTGCTTGCGGTGATGGATGTTGGGCAGCTCGCAGGGCGGGCCGTACTCCGCCCACGCGACCGCCTCGTCACCGTCCATCACCAGCGCCGCGTGGTTGCGGTCCTTGTGGACGAGCGTGCGCTTGAGCTCGCGGTTGGACTCGTAGGTGCGCTCGGGGTCCCGCTCGAGCGAGGTGAACCAGGTGCACCAGCACCCACTGAAGATGCCGTTGTGGCGCTCGACGAGCGCCTCGAAGGCGTCCCACGTGTCGGGGGAGAGTGGCACGACGGTGAGGTCCGAGAGGTCCATCGCCACACGCTAGCCGCGACCGACCCACCGGTCGAGGATCTCGGTCAGGTCGCCGTCGCCGGCCCACGCGACGTGCCCGTCCGGACGCAGCAGCACGGCGGGGGCGGGCAGCGCGGGGCAGTCGGCGACGACGTGGTCGACGCCGTGGCGGTCCGGCGCGTGCCGGCCGGCCGGGTCGAGCAGCAGCCACCGGCCCTCGTGGGTCAGGTCGAACAGCGTGCCCGCGCCCACCTCGAGGTCGGGCAGCGCCCGGCCCACCAGCGGGTCCTCGGCGCCGAGGTCGTAGCGCGTGGCCGTGCGCGTGACCTTCTCGACCAGGTGCCGGTGCACGCCGTCGTACGCCGTGAGCTCGGTCAGCAGCGACCGCACGGCCGCGCCGTCGGCCCCGCCCCACATCAGCACGCGCAGCACCCGCGTGGTGTCGAGGACGTCGGCGGCGACCGGCCGACGCTCGGCCTGGTAGGTGTCGAGCACGTCGTGGCCGCGCAGTGCGGCGGCGAGCTTCCACCCGAGGTTGACCGCGTCCTGGATGCCGAGGTTCTGGCCCTGCCCCCCGACCGGGGGGTGGATGTGCGCGGCGTCGCCGGCGAGCAGCACGCGGCCCGAGCGGTAGCGCTCGGCGAGCCGCGTCGCGTCCCCGAACCGGCTGACGAACCGCGGCGAGTGGAGACCCAGGTCGGTGCCGATCGCCTTGTGCAGCTGGGCCCTGACGTCGTCGAGGGTCGGCGGGGGCGCGTCCCGCGGCGCGACCTCGTCGGTCAGCAGGACGACGCGGTAGGTGCCCGGCGCGTGCGGAGCGGGCCCCACACCGCCGCGCCCGGGGGTCGCCTGCGCCATCGCGGCGGTCACCTCCTCGGGGGTCACCCCGACCTCGGCCTCGGTGAGCAGCCACTCCGACCGCGCGGGCTCGCCGGGGAACCCGATGCCGAGCAGCCGACGGACGGTGCTCCGCCCGCCGTCGCACCCCACGACGTACGCCGCCCGCAGGGTCGAGCCGTCGGCGAGCGTGACGTCGACCCCGGCGTCGTCCTGGGCGATCGCGACCACCTCGGCCCCTCGCCGCAGGTCGGCGCCGAGACCCACGGCCCACTCCTCGAGCAGCCGGTCGGTCGTGGTCTGCGGGATCCCGAGCACGTGCGCGTGGCGGCCGGCGAGCTCGAGCGGGCGCCCGGCGCCGACCCCGGCGAACACCCCGCCGACGGGGTACGTCGTCCCGAGGTCCAGGAAGCGCGGGAGGATGCCGCGCATCGCCAGCACCTCCAGGGTGCGTGCGTGCAGGCCGAGGGACCGCACCTGCGGGGTCGGCTCGAGGTCCCGCTCCAGGACGGTGACCGGGACCCCCTGGAACCTCAGTTCCGCGGCGAGGGTCATCCCCGTCGGGCCCGCTCCGACCACCAGCACCTGCGCGTCGTACGTCATGGCGGGCGAGTCTGGACCCTCCCCCCGCCCTTGTTTCAAGCCCCCCTGGCGTCTATACGTTGGAAGTGGCGAGCGGACTGATGGTCATCGACATCCAGAACGACTACTTCCCGGGCGGCGCGTTCCCGCTTGTGGACCCGGAGGACGCAGCGCAGCGCGCGGCGGAGGTGCTCGGTCGCTTCCGCGCGGCCGGCCTCCCGGTCGTGCACGTGCAGCACGTGATGGCCTCCCCGGACGCGCCGTTCTTCGTCCGCGGCACCGAGGGCGTCGAGATCCACCCGCTGGTCGCCCCGATCGAGGGGGAGCCGGTCGTGCAGAAGGCCAGCCCCAACGCGTTCCTCGGCACCGGCCTGGACGAGCTGCTCGACGACCTCGACGTCGACCACCTCGTGGTGGTCGGCATGCAGACCAACCTGTGCATCGACGCGAGCGTGCGAGCCGCCTCGGACCTCGGCCACACCGTGACGGTCGTCGGCGACGCCTGCGCCGCTGTCGGCCTCGAGCACCGTGGCCGCGCCGTCCCGGGCGCCGACGTGCACGCGGCGTTCCTCGCCGCGATCGACGGCAGCTATGCCGACGTCGTCGACAGCGAGGACCTCCTGGTGTCGTAGCCGCCCCAGTGGTCGGCGAGCGGCCCGACGGCGAGGCCGCGGTCGAGCCACTGCGGCACGAGCTGCTCGACCGCGCGCAGCGTCGTGCGCCACGAGCCGGGGGCCGAGGTGCGGTCGGAGTCGTGGAGCAGCACGGTGCCGCCGGGCTCGAGCTGCTGCTCCACGAGCGCGACGACGGTGCTCGGAGTCGCCCGGCGCTCCCAGTCGCGGCCCCACGCCGACCACAGCACGGTGCGCAGCCCGGCCTGTCCGGCGGCCCAGGTCGAGGCGCCGGTGATCACGCCGTACGGCGGGCGGTGCCACTGCACGGGCCGGCCGGTCGCGTCCTCGACGAGGTCGCGGGTGCGGGCGACGTCGTCACGCAGGCGGCGCGGGCCGTGCAGCGAGGCGGGACGGTGGTCCCAGCCGTGCACGCCGACCTCGTGGCCGGCCGCCGCCATCTCGCCGACGAGGCCGTGGTCGGCGAGGTGCCGGCCGAGGACGAAGAACGTGGCGCGCACGCCGAGCCGGTCGAGCGTGCGGAGGAACAGCGGGGTCGACCGGCGGTCGGGGCCGTCGTCGAAGGTCAGGGCGACGTGGGGCCGGTCCGACAACCCGGACAGCGCCGGCGTGCACACGGCCGGGGTCAGCGCGGTGCGGACCGGGCCCCACGAGGCGGGTGAGGGCAGCGCGGGGGCGGCGAGGGCGGCCAGCGTGGCGGTGCCCAGCAGCGACCTCATGCGGCCACCAGGGTCGGGACGCCGGTCAGCAGGCCGACGGTCTCCAGGGTCTCCACGACCGACGGGGCCGACGGCAGGTCGGCGCAGCGCCGGGTCAGGAGCACGCGGCCGAGCGCACTGCGCAACGCCTCGGTGTCGGCGACCCACGGCACGAGCCCGGCCCGGTCGAGCGCCGCGGCGTTGCTCTCCCCGTGGCCCGCGATCGGCCGGTAGGTCAGCGTGGGGGTGCCAGCGGTCAGGGACTCCAGCGAGCTCATCCCGCCGGCGTTCTGCACCACGCAGGCGGCCGCGGCCATGAGGGCCGGCAGGTCGTCGCGCCAGCCGAGCGCGACCACGCCGGGCTCGGCGGCGACCTGCTCCCGCAGCCGGTCGTTGGTCCCGCAGGCCACCACCGGGGTCACGAGCCCGGTCGCGAGCAGGTCGAGGGCGCTGCGGTGCAGGTCGCCGATGCCGAGCGAGCCGCCGACGACGAGGGCGGCCGGCCGGCCGGCGGGCCAGGGAAGGGCCTCGTCCGGCACCGCCCCAGAAGGCTCCGGCACCGCGGGGTGCACCGCGGCCGCGGTCCCGCCGAGCGCGCGGGCCTGGCCGGCGGCGACCTCGTGGATCGCCAGGTGCAGGTCGACCGCAGGGTGCACCCACAGCCGGTGGACGGAGGCATCGGTCAGGTAGGTCACGACCGGCACGTCCAGCGCTCCACGGGCCCGCGCCTCGCCCAGCGCCTGCGAGGCGAAGGGGTGCGTCGAGACGACCAGCCCCGCGCCCGCCACCTCGCGGACCAGGTGGCCGCCGAGCAGACTGAGCAGCCGTCGTACGACGCGCAGCGCGAGGCCGTCGCGCTCGAGGGAGCCGAGGGTGGAGCGCCAGCTGCCGGGCGCCAGGCGCAGCTGGGAGAAGTACAGCCACCGCAGCAGGTGGCCGAGCCGCCAGGGCAGCTCCTCGGCCACGTCCAGACGGCGTACGGCGTGGCCGGCGCGGCGGAGCTGGTGCTCGATCGCGTCGGCGGCGACGTCGTGGCCGGCGCCGTAGCTGCCGGAGACCACGACGACCTCGGTGAGGGTCATGCCGCAAGGGTGCGCAGCCCAACCTGTCGAGCACCTGACCAGCGGTGGACGCCGGCTGTGAGCCCGCTTCGACTTGCCGGGCAGTGGAGGTCTGCGCTCAGTGCGCGACCTCGAGCCCGACGACGCAGCCCACGAGCCCCGTGGCTCGGCAGCCAGTCCAGGAAGCGGACGCAGGCAGGGCCAGACGGGCGAGGCCGTGCGCCCGACCGAGCGGGGTCAGGTGAGGGGGGTGGTGCCGGTGCCGTCGACGAGGAAGTGGTCGCCCAGTGGCGAGACCCACTGGTAGGCACCGGGCTCGGAGGGGAGGCGCCGGTAGGCCCAACCCGCGTGTGTCTTGACGCGGTGGTGGTAGCGGCACAGCCTGGCGAGGTTGAGGTCGGAGGTCTGGCCCGGTGGTCCGCCCTCGTCGGGGTCGAGGTAGGGCTCGATGTGGTCGCGGTCGGCTCGGACGCGGCGGGTGCAGTAGGGGAAGACGCAGACGTGGTCACGCTCGTCGACGCGGACCTTGATGTGCTCCGGTGCTTCGTGCTCGTCGACGGCGTCGTGGTCGTTGAGGTTGACCAGCGGGGTGACCTTGACCCGCACCCCGGGGGCGAGCTCGGCGATCCACCGCTCGACCGCGGCGCGGCTGACCGGGGACGCCGCAGCCGGGAGACCCGAGGCCTGGATCCGGGCGGTCTCGGTGGCGGTGTGCAGGTGGATGTGGATGGTGCGGTCCAGCCCCAGGGGCGTGCGCCGGCGGGCCGGGCGACGGTCACGCCCATCGCTGTCGGGGTCGGCTTCCGCGACGGCTGCGGCGGTGGCGGTGAGGTCGAGGGCGTGCTGCGGGTCGGCGAGGACCCCGAGCGCCTTGGACATCCGGACCTGCTCCGACGACTCGTCGCCGAGGATCGCCAGCTCGGACGCCTTGGCCTCCAGGGCGTCCTTGAAGGCCAGCACGTCGGGCAGGTCGGCCACGCCGCTGAACCGGCCGGTGCCGTCCGGGCCGGCCGCGCCCTCCAGAGCCTCACCGGACTCGAAGTCGAACCACACGCCGCGTCGTTCACCGGCCTCCGCCGCGTCGGCGGCGGCGCGGTCGGGGTCGAAGCGCAGCACCGCGGCGTCGGCGGCGGCCTTGATCCGGCCGGCCGACAGCTTGTGCAGGTGCGCGGCGAGGTGCCGGTCGAGGTAGTCGGCTGCCTCAGGGGACAGCTGCCGGGTGCGGCGGGCCAGGATGCGGGCCTTCCACACCGGGACCTGCAGGGCCACGATCCGGCCCCAGGTCCGCGGCAGGCGCTCGCGCAGCTCCAGGGCGTCCTCGGTCAGCTCCCGCGCCATGGTGTCGGAGACCTGGAGGGTGGTGGCGAGCTCGGCCAGGGCGTACTCGTCGACCGGGATGCCGGACAGGTCGACCGGGCAGGTGTCCCAGGCGGCGAGGCGCGGTCGGGGGCCGACCCCCGCGGCGACGGTCAGCAGGTGGTCAGCTGCGTCGGCGCGGTGCAGGTCGGCCCACTCGGTGACCGTGACCAGCTCGTCGGCCTCGGCGGCACGGATGGTCGCGTGCTGCTGGGCGACCCGGTCCAGCAGATCCCGCCGCAGCGTGGACCGTCCCTCGCGCGCGGACTCGTCGGCCGCCAGCGACGCCTGCACCCACTCGGGGTCCAGGGCGGTGGCGGCTGCTGCGGTCATGACCTCATCCCACCAGGACCCACCGACATTTCCGGCGGGGTCGACCGCCGGGGCTCAGCGGTAGTTGGTGAACTGCACCGCGAAGTCGTAGTCCTGCCCCTTGACCAGGGCGATGACCTCCTGCAGGGCGTCGCGGCTGGGGGCCGAGACGCGCAGCTCGTCGCCCTGCACCTGGACCTTGACCTTCTTGGGGCCCTCGTCCCGGATGAGCTTGCCGATCTTCTTGGCCTGCTCCTGGGAGATGCCCTCCTTGAGCGTGACCGAGATCTTGGACTCACGCCCGGACTGGCGCGGCTCGGAGGCCTCGAGGATCTTGAGCGACTGCTGCCGCTTGACCAGCTTCTCCTTGAACACGTCGAGCACCGCGGACGCGCGGTCGTCGGCGTTGGCGGCGATCTCGATGGCCTCGCCGGACCACTTGATCTCGGCCCCGGTGCCCTTGAAGTCGTAGCGCTGGGAGATCTCCCGGGCGGTCTGGGACAGCGCGTTGTCGACCTCCTGGCGGTCGATCTTGCTGACGATGTCGAACGACGAGTCGGCCATGGCGACGGTCCCTCCCGGATTCGGACGGCAGTGCGTGCTGCGCTATCCTTCCTTGTCGTCGATCCCGGTCTCAAGCCGGGTCCGACACCCGGCAGGTTGCCCGAGCGGCCAATGGGAGCGGACTGTAAATCCGTCGCGAAAGCTTCGAAGGTTCGAATCCTTCACCTGCCACAGGCAGCCCCCGATCTCCGCGAGGTCGGGGGCTTCTTGGTGCTCAGGGGCGCCGGCCGGTGACGCGCAGGACCCGTGCCTCCCACGGCCGGAGCACGAGCCGGCCCGCGTCGGCTGCCGGCGCCTCCGACCCGGCCGGGTAGGAACCCAGCACCAGGTCGGCCGAGGACCACTCCTCCGGCAGGCCCTCGACGGTGTGGACCGACCCGCCGAAGTTCGCGACGACGAGCAGCGTCGTCCCCTCCAGCGAGCGGGTGAACGCGTAGACCACGGGGTCCTCGGGCAGCAGCATCGTGAAGTCGCCCTCGGCGACGACCGGGTCGGTGTGCCGCAGCTCGACCAGCCGGCGGTAGTGGTGGAAGACCGAGTCGGGGTCGCCCAGCGCCTGCTCGGCGTTGACCTCCGTGTGGTTGGGGTGGACGGGCGCCCAGGGCTCGCCGGTGGTGAAGCCGCCGTGCGGGGAGGCGTCCCACTGCATCGGCGAGCGGGCGTTGTCGCGGCTGCCGATGCGCAGCGCGTCGAGCACCTCCTCGGCGAGCAGGCCACGTCCGGTGGCGTCGCGGAAGTAGTTGACCGACTCGATGTCGCGGAAGGACGAGGCGTCGGCGAACGGCACGTTGGTCATGCCGAGCTCCTCGCCCTGGTAGACGTACGGCGTCCCGCGGTGCAGGTGGAGCACGGTCGCCAGCAGCTTGGCCGACTCGACCCGGAACTCACCGTCGTCGCCGAACCGGGACACGGCTCGCGGCTGGTCGTGGTTGTTCCAGTAGAGGCTGTTCCAGCCCGCCTCGGCGAGGCCCTCCTGCCAGCGGCCCAGCGACTCCTTGAGGTCGACCAGGCGCAGCGGCCGGTGGTCCCACTTGTGGGCCCCGTGGTCGAGCCCGACGTGCTCGAACTGGAAGACCATGTCGACCTCGTGACGCGCGGGATCCGTGAACAGCACGGCGTCCTCGACCGTCACCGCCGGCATCTCGCCGACGGTGAGCAGCCGGTCGCCGCGGCCCTCGAAGACCTCGCGGTGCATCTCCTGCAGGAACTCGTGGATGCGCGGCCCGCAGATGTAGTGCGGCGACCCGTCGCCCCACGGGCCGTCCCCGATCTGCTCGCCGTCCTGCAGCGGCAGGTGCTTGGAGATCATGTTGATCACGTCCATGCGGAAGCCGTCGACGCCGCGGTCGAGCCACCAGCGCATCATCGAGTGGACGGCCCCGCGCACCTCGGGGTTCTCCCAGTTGAGGTCCGGCTGCTTGCGGGAGAACAGGTGCAGGTAGTACTCGCCGGAGGCCTCGTCGAGCTCCCAGGTGGAGCCGCTGAAGAACGAGTGCCAGTTGGTCGGCTCGGCGCCCGGCTCTCCGGGGGAGTGGCCCTCGCGCGGCGGGCGCCACCAGTACCAGTCGCGCTTGGGGTTGTCGGTCGAGGAGCGCGACTCCACGAACCACGGGTGCTCGTCGGAGGTGTGGTTGACCACGAGGTCCATCACGATCCGGAGGTCGCGGGCGTGGGCCTGCTCGACCAGCTCGTCGAAGTCGGCGAGAGTCCCGAACGTCGGGTCGACGTCCTGGTAGTCGCTGATGTCGTAGCCGTTGTCGTCCTGCGGCGAGGGGTAGATCGGCGAGAGCCACAGCACGTCGACGCCGAGCGTGGCCAGGTGGTCGAGCCGGTCGATGATGCCGCGCAGGTCACCGACCCCGTCGCCGTCGGAGTCCTGGAAGCTGCGCGGGTAGACCTGGTAGACGACGGCGGAGTGGAACCACGTGCGCGCTGGGGCCATGGGCCCCAGTCTGGCGCCTCAGGCCAGCGAGAGGAAGAGCCGCTCCATCCGGCGTACGTCGAGGTCGGCGGTCTCGCCGTCCGCGCCCGCGACCAGGCACTCACGCATGCCGCTGGCCACGATCGCGAAGCCGGCCCGGTCGAGGGCCTTGGAGACCGCGGCGAGCTGGGTGACGACGTCCTCGCAGTCGCGGCCCTCCTCGAGCATGCGCACGACGCCGGCCAGCTGGCCCTGGGCCCGCTTGATCCGGTTGAGCGCGGGCGTCGTCGTCGACGGGTCGAGCTTCATGCCGTCACCGCCTGCCGAAGAAGCGCGCGAAGCCGGTGGGCTTGGTGGCGTCGCTCTGCTTGGCGTGCCCGCCGCACCACTCGGAGGTGGGGACGATCGAGCGGACCTGGGCGACGTGCTGGCCGCAGCCGGCCCAGGTGGTCTTGCCACAGGTCTTGCAGGTGACGGGACGGCACATGGGTGCTCCTTCGTGGTCCGGGCCGGGGGACATACCCCCGGGGGTTTGGTGTTGTAGGATGATAATACCCCAGGGGGTATCAGTCCACCAACCGAGCGAAGGAGACCCGATGACCGAGCACGCCGTGCAGATCGAGACGATCGAGACGCCGAGCCTGGGGGACCGCAGCTACCTCGTGCACGACGGCGAGCTGGCCTTCGTGGTCGACCCGCAGCGCGACATCGACCGCGTCACGGACCGCCTCGAGCAGCTGGGCGTCCGGCTCACCCACGTTTTCGAGACCCACCTCCACAACGACTACGTCACCGGCGGCCTCGCCCTGGCGCAGGCGACGGGCGCGGCGTACGTCGTCAACGGGGCCGACGAGGTCTCCTTCGAGCGCACCCCGATCAGCGACGGCGAGGTCGTCGAGGTCGGGTCGATGCGCGTGACCGCGCTGGCCACTCCCGGCCACACGTTCACCCACCTGTCCTACGCGCTCGAGGCCGGCGACGGCGAGCAGGTCGCGGTCTTCTCCGGCGGGTCGCTGTTGTACGGCGCCACCGGTCGCCCCGACCTGCTCGGGCCCGAGCACACCGACGCCCTGGTCCGCCACCAGCACGCCTCGGCGCACCGGCTGGCGGAGGTGCTGCCCGACTCGGCCGAGGTCTTCCCGACCCACGGCTTCGGCTCGTTCTGCTCCGCCACCCAGTCCGACGCCTCGTCCTCGACCATCGGCCGCGAGAAGCAGTCCAACCCGGTGCTCACCCAGGACGAGGAGACCTACGTCCGCGAGCTGCTCGAGGGGCTCACCGCCTACCCGGCGTACTACGCCCACATGGCGCCGGCCAACGCCGGCGGGCCCAGCGCCCCCGACCTGAGCCCGCCCGCCCAGGCCGAGCCGCAGGAGCTGCGCAAGCGCATCGACGCAGGCGAGTGGGTCGTCGACCTGCGCAACCGCACGGTCTTCGCCGCGGGCCACGTGCCGGGATCGCTCAACTTCGGCCTCGACGGCGCGTTCGCGACCTACCTCGGCTGGCTGATGGAGTGGGGCGCCCCCCTGATCCTGCTCGGCGAATCGGCGGCTCAGGTCGCCGAGGCCCAGCGCGAGCTGGTGCGCATCGGCGTCGACCGGCTCGAGGCGGCGGCCGTCGGCACTCCGCAGGAGTGGGTCGAGGGCACGGGCCACGAGGTCGCGTCGTTCCCGATCGCGAGCTTCGCCGACCTCGCCCAGGTGCGGCACCACCGCAAGGTCGTCGTGCTCGACGTGCGTCGCACCGACGAGCACGCCGTGGCCGCCGTGCAGGGCGCGACCAACCTGCCGCTGCACGAGCTGCCGCAGCGCCTCGACGAGGTGCCGGGGGGCCCCGGGACCGAGGTCTGGGTGCACTGCGCCGGGGGCTACCGCGCCTCGGTCGCCGCGTCGCTCGTCGCCGCGGCCGGCCGCCGCGTCGTGGCGGTCGACGACTCCTTCGACAACGCCGCCACGGTCGGGCTCGACCTGGTCCGCCGCGCCGGCTGATGGCGCTGCACCTGCTCGCCGTCGCGGCCGGGCTCCTCCTCGGGCTCAGCCTGGGGGCGCTCGGCGGTGGCGGGTCGGTGCTCGCGGTGCCGGTGCTCGTCTACCTGCTCGACCAGACGCCGGGGCAGGCGACGACCGGGTCGCTCGTCGTCGTCGGGGTCACCTCGCTGATCGGGGCGGTCACCGCGCGCCGCCGCGGCCACGTGCTGGTCGGGCGGGGCCTGGCCTTCGGTGCCACGGCGATCGTGGGGGCCGTGCTCGGCGCGCGAGCGGCCGCCCACGTCCCCGGCGACGTGCTCATGGCGGCGTTCTCCGGGCTGCTGCTGGTGGTCGCCGCCGCGATGGTCGTCCGTCGCCGCCGGTCGCCGTCGCCGGGCCCGAGCCGCATCGACGACCCCATCCTCACCTTCCGGCCGACCTTCGCCTGCGCCTGCCCGCGCGCCCTCAAGGTGCTGATCACCGCCACGGTCGTCGGTGCGCTCACCGGCTTCCTCGGCGTCGGCGGCGGCTTCCTCGTCGTCCCCGCGCTGGTGCTCGCGCTCGGCCTGCCGCTCGAGCCGGCCGCCGGCACGTCGCTGGTCGTCATCACCGTCACCTCCGCGACCGCCCTCGCGGTGCGCGCCGGCTCCGGGCCCGCGCCCGACTGGTGGCCGGTCGTCCTGCTCACGGTCGCCGCCGTCGCCGGCGCCTGGATCGGCGCCCGCGTCGCCGGCCGCGTGAGCACCGCCCGTCTGCAGTCGGCCTTCCTCGGCCTCCTCCTGGCGGTCGCGGCCTTCACCGCCGTCGAGGCCCTGCCGGCGCTGGTCTCGTGAACGCACCCCGGCTCGGGCTCCGCGAGAACGCCGCCCAGTTCACCCTCCTGGTCGCGGTCAACGCGCTGGTCGGCGGCATGCTCGGCCAGGAGCGGACCGTCGTCCCGCTGCTCGCCGAGCAGACCTTCGGGCTGACCGGCTTCAGCGCCGCCCTGTCGTTCATCGTCGTCTTCGGCGTCGCCAAGGCCGCCACCAACGTCGTCGCCGGCGCGCTGGCGGACCGCCACGGCCGCCGCCCCGTCCTGCTCGCCGGCTGGGTGGTGGCCGTGCCGGTGCCGCTGCTGCTGCTGCTGTGGGCCCCGAGCTGGACGTGGGTGCTGGTCGCCAACGCCCTGCTCGGCATCAGCCAGGGCCTGACCTGGTCGACCACGGTGATCATGAAGATCGACCTCGTCGGCCCCTCGCGCCGTGGCTTGGCGATGGGCCTCAACGAGGCCGCCGGCTATGCCGCCGTCGCCGTCACCGCCTCGCTCACCGGCTGGCTCGCGCAGGAGCACGGCCTGCGGCCCGTGCCGTTCCTCGTCGGCCTGGCGTACGCCGCGCTGGGGCTCGGTGCCTCCGCGCTGCTCGTGCGCGAGACCCGCGGGCACGCCCGTGCCGAGCAGGCCGCCGCACCGCCGACCGCGCACCTCGACGGCCGCGAGGTCCTGCTGCGCACGACCCTGCGCGACCCCGCCCTCTCCTCGGCCAGCCAGGCGGGCCTGGTCAACAACCTCAACGACGGCCTGGCCTGGGGGCTGTTCCCGGTGCTGTTCACCTCGGCGGGGCTGAGCCTGGGCCGGACCGGGCTCCTGGTCGCCGCCTACCCCGCGGTGTGGGGCCTCGGCCAGCTGGTCACCGGCGCCCTGTCCGACCGGCGGGGTCGGCGCCCCTTCGTCGTCGGCGGGATGCTGCTCCAAGCCGTCGCGCTGGCCGGCATCGCGATGGGCGACGGGTTCGTCGCCTGGCTGCTCGCCAGCCTCCTGCTCGGGGCCGGCACCGCGATGGTCTACCCCACGCTGCTGGCCGTCGTCGGCGACGTCGCGGCCCCCTCGTGGCGGGCCCGGGCCGTCGGGGTCTACCGGCTGTGGCGCGACCTCGGCTTCGCGCTGGGCGCGCTGCTCGGCGGCCTCCTCGCCGACCTCGCCGGCGTCCCCGTCGCGATCGGGGTGGTCGGCGCCCTCACCGCGCTGTCCGGGCTCCTGGCCGCCGTACGCCTCCCGGAGACGCGGCCGACCCTCCCGCTGATCCGCTGCTGAGCGGTGCTCAGCGGGAGTGGTCCCAGCCCGCCTCGTCGTTGATCCAGCGGTCGAAGCCGGCCGGGTCGCGGGACTCCACCTCGTCGAGGATCCGGGCCCGCTCCTCGAGCAGCTCGACCATCCGCGCGACGTCGACGGGCGAGGAGACCGTGGTGGTCCGCCGCACCCGGGACGTGGTCTCCTGCCAGCGGTGACGCAGCTCGGCGTCGGGCATCCGCTCCGGCGGCACCGGGGGAGCCAGGCGCCGGCGGGCCATCCCTCGGACGCCGCTCACGAGGTCGGGCTGGGTGAGCACGGCCGTCAGCACCAGCAGGACACCCCACCAGTGCAGCAGCGGGACCCAGCCCGCCGCGGCGGCGCCGCCGACGCCACCCCAGAGCAGGCCCTGCTCGCAGGCGTGACGGGCGTTGCGCCCCAGCCCGTCGGCGACGGTCCAGGCGATGAGCCCGCCGAGGAAGACCATCACGGCGGTGACGAACAGCAGCACCGGGACGAGGTGCAGCAGGATCGAGACGAGCACCGCCGACACGGCGAGCGCGACCGACCATCCCTGCCACCACCGCCGCATCCCCACGGTCCACCTCCTGAGCCGCGCCGGGCTCGTTGCCCGACGCCTCCAGGATCCGTGCGCGCTGCGGCCGAGCGACAGGGCCGCCCGGCCCTCGGGGCCGGGCCGCTCGGACCTGTCGTCCCCTGCCGTACCGCGCTTCCCTCGGAGGATGAGGACGAGCACGCGTGACCTGCCACGGACGATGCCGGCGTGGAGCGTCCCCGCGAACGCGGGAGACGGTCCCCGCCTGGTCCTCGGGGAGCGCCCCGTCCCGCGGCCCGGCCCCACCGAGGTGCTCGTGCGGGTCCGGGCCTGTGGGGTCTGCCGGACCGACCTGCACCTCGCCGACCACGACCTGGCTCCGCACCGGCCCAGCTGCGTGCCCGGTCACGAGGTCGTGGGGGAGGTCGTGGCGCTGGGGGACGGGGCCGGCCTCCTCGCGCTGGGGGACCGGGTCGGCATCGCCTGGCTGCGGCACACCTGCGGCGCGTGCCGGTGGTGCCTGGCCGAGGCCGAGAACCTGTGCCCGGCCGCGAGGTTCACCGGCTGGGACGCCGACGGCGGGTTCGCCGAGCACGCCGTCGTCGACGAGCGCTTCGCCTACCGCCTCCCCGACGCCTTCGACGACGTCTCGGCCGCCCCTCTGCTGTGCTCCGGCATCATCGGCTTCCGTGCCCTCGCGCGCGCCCGGGTGCCCGCGGGCGGCCGGCTCGGGATCTACGGCTTCGGCGCGAGCGCCCACCTCACGGCCCAGATCGCGATCGCGCAGGGTGCCGAGGTCCACGTGATGACGCGCGACCCCCGGGCGCAGGAGCTCGCCCGCTCGCTCGGCGCCGCGTCGGCGGCCGGGGCAGCGGACCCACCGCCGGTCCTGCTGGACTCCGCGATCCAGTTCGCCCCGGTGGGCGAGCTGGTCCCCGTCGCGCTCGAGGCACTCGACCAAGGAGGCACGCTCGCCGTCGCCGGCATCCACCTCACCGACCTGCCCCCGATGTCCTACCAGCGCCACCTCTTCCGGGAGCGGACGCTCACGAGCGTCACGGCCAACACCCGCGCCGACGGTCGCCACCTGCTGGACCTCGCGGACCGGCTGGCCGTCCGTCCGACGGTCACGGCCTACCCGTTCGACCGCGCCGACGACGCGCTGGAGGACCTCGCCGCCGACCGCGTGACCGGAGCGGCGGTGCTGGTGCTGTGACGCGCGAGCCCCCGGCCAAGGCCTCTCGGCCCTCACGCCGAGGAGGGTCGGCCCGTGCGAGGACGACGCGCACGTGGGTCACTGGAGGTGGGAAAGCGTGGTCCCGGGAGGAGTGGTCCGATGAGGAGCGTGGACCCGGCGGGCACGATCGTGGTCGGCGTCGACGGCTCGGCGCACGCGGCACGGGCGCTGGAGTGGGCGGCACAGCAGGCCTGGCGGCAGCACCGCACGCTGACCGTGCTGTGCGTCGGGCAGGACGCGGTGAGCCTGGCCGACCTCGGCGTCCGGGCTGCCCGGGAGCAACATCCCCTGCTGGACGCCCAGCCGTGGCCGGCGGACGGGGACCCGCGCGGGGTGCTCACCGACGCCTCCGAGAGCGCCCACATGGTCGTCGTCGGCTCCCGCGGTCGCGCGGCGCTCGCCGCCTACGAGCGGGTCCTCGGTCACGACCCCGTCGGCGCCGTCCTCGAGAACCTCCGTGTGCTGGTCGCCACCTCGGTGGCCGGCCTGGCGGAGCGCTACCCCGACGTCGAGGTGGACGTCGTCCTCAAGCACGGCTTCGTCGAGGAGGTGCTGGCCCCGCGCAGCGGGACCTGGAAGCTGGTGGTCGTGGGTCGCCACCCGGCCACGTCCGTGGCCCGCCTCCTCGGCTCCTCGATCTCCACCGCCGTGCTCGAGCGGGCCAGGGGCACCGTCGCGGTCGTGCCGGAGGCCGGCGGCGCTCGTTGAGGGTCAGCCTCACCTGCCGGCCGGCGGGAGCACGCAGAGCTCGTTGCCGGACGGGTCGAGGTAGGACCGCCACGGCAGCTCGCCCCAGCCGGGACGCAGCCGCGTCCCGCCGCGCGCGACGATGCCCGCCTCGGTCTCGTCGGCGTCCTCCCCGTCATCGAGGCGTACGTCGAGGTGCAGCCGGTTCTTCGCCGTCCCCTTGGGCGCGGACTCGGGCAGCAGCTCGAGCCACGGGCCGCGGCCCGACGGGTGCCGCAGGGCGCGCGGGGCACACCCGTCACCGTCGACCCAACCGGTCAGCCAAGCCCAGAAGTCCCCGTCCCGCTCGGGGTCCGCGGAGCTCAGCGGCAGCGCGGCGACCGGGCCGGTGCCGGCGTACTCCTCCCGCTCCTCCATCACGCACAGCGCGTTGCCCTCGGGGTCGGCGAGGACCACCCACGGCACGTCGCTTTGGCCGATGTCGAGCCGGCGGGCACCGAGCCCGAGGAGGCGCTCGACGACCTCCGACTGCCGCTCGCCGCCGAGCAGGTCGAGGTGGAGCCGCGGCGCCACCGACGGCGGCTCGGGGACCTGCTGGAAGCACAGGTCGAGCCAGGGGCCGTCCTCGACGCGCATCCGGGTCTCGTAGATCCCCGGCTCGTCGGTCAGCTGCTCGCCGCCGACCGCTGCCTCCCAGAACGGTCCCAGCAGGCGGGGGTCGAGGGCGTCGACGACGAGGTTCTCCAGCTGCATGCCTCCACCGTAGGAAAGGCCTGCCGACGAGGTGACCTTCGGGGCGCCGCGAGGGCCCGACCGGCCCCGTGGAGTCCCCGCGGGTCGGCGCTTCCATCGACTGGGGGGACGTCCACGACCCGCGCCGAAGGGAACGTCATGAGCACCGACCCCCGCACGATCGTGGTGGGCTACGACGGGTCGCAGCTCGCCGAGAAGGCCCTGGAGTGGGCCGCGGAGACCGCAGCCCTGGGCCACGACCCGGTCCAGGTGCTGGTGGTGGCGCCGGTGCCGCCGGCGTCCGAGGGGTGGGGAGCTGACGGCACCCGGTCCTGGAAGGCGATGCAGGACGTCGTCCCGTGCTCGCCCGGGCAGGCTCGGACGCCGCCGTCGTGGTGGTGGGTGCCGTGGGGCACGGGCCCGTCGGCGGCGCCCTGGTCGGCTCCGTGAGCCGCTACCTCGCCGTCCACCAGACCGGGCCCCTGGTCGTCGTACGCCCGACCTCGTCGGAGTCCGACCGGATCGTGGTGGGGCTCGACGTCTGCCCGAGCGGCGTGCCGGCGCTGGAGCTCGCCCAGCGACGGGCGGAGCTCACCGGCGCTCCGGTGCACGCGCTGCACGTGGTGCACGCGCCCGATCCCTTCGGTGCGGAGCCGGCCGCAGAGGCCGACGACCGCCTTCTCCCGCGGGCCCTCCACGACGTCGTGGACGCCGCGCGGCGAGCCCACCCCGACGTCCGGCTCACCGTCGGCGTCGTCGCCGGTCGACCGGCTCCTGCGCTCGTCGCCGCCGGTGCGGACTGCGCGCTGCTGGTGCTCGGTGCCCGGGGCCGACACCCGTTCTCGCGGCCGCTGCTGGCCTCGGTCGGCCAGCAGGTGCTGCACCACGCGCCCTGTCCCGTCGCGATCGTGCGCTGAGGTGAACGTCCCGGTGACGCTGGACCAGGCAGGGCGGCTCGTCGGTCGTGACGTGCAGGACCGACGTGGGCGGTGCGTCGTGAGCGCGGCGCCTCCGCCCCGGGCCGCGGTCGTCGCCGGTCCGGTGGACCTCGTCATGGCCCGGGCGCTCCTCGCCCTACAACACCTGGGCGACCAGGCGCGCCCGGGCAGGTCCGCGGCCCCGACCCTCCCGCTGCAGCGACCGCCCCACCCCTCGGAGTCCGAATGACCCGGCCGGCCCCTCGCCTCCCCCGTCAACGCACCCCGCGCCCGGCTGAGCCGGCGCTGGCCGCCCTCGTCCGCGAGGCGACCGTCGACGCGCGACGCCGGGTCCTCCTCCGGCTCGGGGACGACCTGGAGCGGGTGCCGGTGGACGCGGCGCTCGAAGTCGCGACGGTGGTCTCGCTGCTGCTCGATCACGCCGACCACCACCACGACGACGCGGCGGTCGTGGTGGCCCTGGCCCTCGACGGCGACGAACTGCGGGCCACGGTGGCCGACGACGCCTGCGCGGCAGGCTGCGCAGCACGCGCCCCCCAGGTCGACCGGGTGTGGTCGACCGGGGCCGGGCGACGCCGGTGCGACGTCGTGCCGGGTCCCTTGGGCGGCGTGCGCGTCTCCTGGTCGGCGCCGGTCGGGCAGGTGAGCCGCGAGACGACCGCCCAGAGGGTGGGTTGAGAGGGCCGGTGGTGGCAGGCTGGGGCCATGGCTGGTCAACCTGCTGAGCAGAGCATCCGCGTCTACCTCCTCGACGACCACGAGATCGTCCGCCAGGGGGTGCGCACGTTCCTCGAGGCCGCCGGTGACATCGAGATCGTGGGGGAGTCCGGCTCCGCGGTGGAGGCGGCTGCCCGCATCCCCGCGCTGCGCCCGCACGTGGCCGTCCTCGACGCTCGCCTGCCCGACGGGTCCGGCATCGAGGTGTGCCGCTCGGTGCGGTCGATCGACCCGTCGATCAACGCGCTGATCCTCACCTCCTACGACGACGACGAGGCGCTGTTCTCCGCGATCATGGCCGGCGCCAGCGGCTACGTCCTCAAGGAGATCAAGAGCTCCGACCTGCTCACCGCGATCCGCCACGTCGCCACCGGGGAGTCGCTGATCGACCCCGCCCTGACCCGCCGGGTGCTCGAGCGGGTGCGCAACCCCACGACCACCGCGCCCGAGCTCGCGCAGCTGACCGAGCAGGAGCTCACGCTGCTGGAGTACATCGCCGAGGGGCTGACCAACAAGGAGATCGGCGAGCGCATGTTCCTCGCCGAGAAGACGGTCAAGAACTACGTCTCGACCGTGCTCGCCAAGCTCGGGGTCGAGCGCCGCACGCAGGCGGCCGTCATCGCGGCCAAGCTGCTCGACGCGGGCTGAGCTCGAGCACCGTCCCCCGGATCTCGCGGATCACCGCGTCGAGGGCCTCGACCGCGACGTCCACCCCCTCCTGGACCAGGTCGGGCGGCGCCTCGCGCAGCGTCTGCAGCTGCAGTCCCGCGGCGAAGAGCCACTGGATGACGGTGTCGTGCAGCTCGCGCGCGATCCGCTCGCGCTCGCTCACCACCGCCAGCTCCTCACGGTCCCGGCCCGCCCGCGCCCGGTCGAGCGCCAGCCCGGCCCGGTCGGCGAAGGCCGCGAGCAGGTCCCGCTCGAGCTCGGTGTCGTCACCGGGTGCCAGGACCAGCACCAGGGCGACCGGCTCGTCCAGCCGGGCCTCGAGACCGACGCCGACCACCTCACGGTCGCCCGGCCCGAGCGCCGCCCTGACCAGGTCCGCGTCGGCGACCAGGCCCGGCGGGCCGTCGTACGTCCGGACGACGGGGGAGCCGTCGGCCGGGAGCGCGACGACCGCGGCCGCGCGGGCACCGGCAGCCGACCGCGCCCGGCGGGCGACCTGCTCGAGGGCGCGTGACACCGGCACCGGGTCGGCCAGGAGGTGGCAGACGTCGTCGGCGGCCTCGAGCCAGCGACGGCGACGCTCGCTGACGGAGTAGGCGCGGAGGTGGCCGATCATCAGGCCCGCGGCGTCGGCCAGCCCGTGCACGAGCGACCCGTCCTCCTCGGTCAGGGACCGGCCGGTCAGGTAGAGCAGGCCGAAGTCGCGGCCCTGGCACCGGACCGGCACCACGAGCAGGTCGTGACCGGGCGGGGGGTCGCCGATGCGGTCCCAGGCCCGGTGCTGTGGCCCGGCCGTGACGAAGCGGAGCACCTCCCCGTCCCCGCTGAGGACCCCGAGCGCGGCGAAGCGGGCCCCGGTCAGCTCGGTCGCCTGCTGCACCACGGTCTCCAGCACCCCCTCCAGCTCGGCCTGCCCCGCCACAGCGTTGACCGCCTGGAGCAGCGACCGCAGCGGACGCTCCGGCGCCTCCGCCGACGGGGTCACGGTCGTGCCGCGAGCTCGGCGGGGTCGTGGGCCAGCCGGCGTCCGGTGAGCTCGCGCCACTGCAGGGCGAGCAGCAGGGTGCGGTGACCCGCCGCCCAGGGCTGCGGCCCGGCGTGGAGGTTGATCCGGCGGATCTCGGAGGGGTCGAGGACCGCGTTGCACCGGCCGCGGGCCACCACGCTCCACCCGACCCGTTCCTCGTCGTCGACCTGGTCGACCTCGAAGGCGACCTGCGTGTTGCGGCCGTAGGTGCCGAGCACGCTGTAGGGCGTGGTGCGGATGTAGATGGTGCCCTCGTGCACGGTGTAGTTCACCGGCACGATGTGGGGCCCGTCGGGAGCCCCGACCGCGACGCGGCCCGTCCTCCGGCTGCTCAGCAGTGTCAGGCACTCGTCGTACCCGAGCTCGTAGGCCATCGCCATGACGGCACCTCCTTGGTCGCCCGCCCGGCGCCACGCTGCACCGGTCCAGCACGATCGTCGCGCCGCGCGGGGCCGCGGATCACCTGCCGACCGGCCCCAGGTGGTGCCCGACCGGCCCTCATCGCAGCGCCCCGCGCCAGGCGGGGATCGAGGTGCTCACCCTGGCGCGCCTGCAGGCCGTCGAGCAGGACCGGCTGGTGCTGGCGAGCGGGACCGAGGTGCCGTCCGCCTGGTCCCTGGTCGTACCCCCCACCCGCGGGCAGGACGTGGTCGCCGAGACCCCCGGCCTGGCCGACGCGCGAGGTCTCGTGCCGGTCGGGGAGACCTTCCGCAGCACGACGTACGACGACGTGCACGTGGTCGGTGCCGCTGCGGCGGTCGACCTGCCGTGGACGACCGCCCAGCCCGGCGCCTCCCCGCTGGGCTCGGGCTTCCCGGTCGAGACGCAGGCCCGCACGGCGACCGCCGACGTCGCGGCGATGCTGCGCCGACGCGTCTTCCGTCTGACCCCCGCGGAGTAGCCTCCCAGCCGTGGAGGGCAGCGCGGGGCCAGAGGCCGGGGAACGGCTGCGCGGCCTGCTGCGCGCCTCGCAGGAGATCGTGGGCGACCTCGCCCTCGAGGTGGTCCTCCGCAGGATCGTCGAGGCGGCCTGCGAGCTCCTCCAGGCGAGGTACGGCGCCCTCGGCGTGCTCGACCCCGAGGGCCTGGCCCTCGAGCAGTTCATCCACGTCGGCATCGACGAGCCCGAGGCCCGCCGGATCGGCGACCTGCCCGCCGGCAAGGGCGTGCTGGGTGCGCTGATCCACGACCCGCGCCCGATCCGGCTGGAGGAGCTCGGCGACGACACCCGCTCGGTCGGCTTCCCGGAGCACCACCCGCCGATGCACAGCTTCCTCGGCGTCCCGATCTCGGTGCGCGGGGAGGTGTTCGGCAACCTCTACCTCACCGAGCGGCGCACCGGCTCGTTCACCGAGGAGGACGTCGAGCTGGCCCGTGCCCTGGCCGCGACCGCCGCGGTCGCGATCGAGAACGCCCGGCTGTTCGACGACGCCCGGCGGCGCCAGGAGTGGCTCGCGGCCTCGACCAGCACGACCGTGCTCATCCTGTCCTCGCCCGCCGAGGAGGCGCTCGCCGTCGTCGCGGAGACCGTGCACCGGCTGGCCGAGGCCGACGCGGTGACCGTCGTGCTGCCGACCGCCGACGGGCGGCGCCTGAGCGTGCCGATCGCGGTGGGCCTGGAGGCCGACCTGCTCATGGGCTCCAGCTACGAGATCGAGGGCACGATCACCGAGCGGGTGCTGCGGACCGGCGAGCCCGAGTTGGTCAGCGGCGCCGAGGACGCGGAGAAGGGCCGGGTGTTCCTGCGCGGCTTCATCCCCGCGGGGCCGGTGATGGTGCTCCCGCTGTCCGGTCGCGACGACGCCCGCGGGACGCTCGTCGTCGCGCGGCTGGCCGACCGGCCCCGCTTCCGGGCCGCCGACCTCGAGACCGCGACCACGTTCGCCAACCACGCCGCCCTCGCGCTCGAGCTCGCCGACGCCCGCCGTGCGGCGCAGCGGATGGCGATCTTCGAGGAGCGTGACCGCATCGCGCGCGACCTGCACGACCACGTCATCCAGCAGCTCTTCGCGGCCGGGATGTCCTTGCAGGGCATCGGGCTGGGGCTCGGGGACCGGCCCGCGGCCCGCCGCGTCGACCAGGTCGTCGACAGCCTCGACACCGCGATCAAGCAGATCCGCGCCTCGATCTTCCAGCTGCGCGACCACCTCGGCCCCCAGGGGCTCGGCATCCGTGCGGCCGTGCTCGAGGTCGTCTCCGACGTCGCGGCCGGCCTCCCGTCCGAGCCCGTCGTGCGCTTCTCGGGTCCCGTCGACACGGTCGTCGACGCCGCGCTGGCCGGGGACGTGCTGGCCGTCGTACGCGAGGCCCTGACCAACATCAGCCGCCACGCCGACGCCCACGAGGTGGAGGTCGGGCTGACCGTCACCAGCACGCTGCTGGAGCTGCGCGTCGCCGACGACGGTCGCGGCATCGGCACGGTGACGCGTCGCAGCGGCCTGGACAACCTCCGTCAGCGCGCCGAGCGCCGGGGCGGCACCTTCGTGGTCGAGGAGCTGCGCCCGGGGGTCGGCACGGTGGTGCGCTGGCAGGTGCCGGTCGAGGTCAGCGGGTGACGGTGATCGTGACGCTGTCGCTGCTGGTCAGCCCGCCGACGTCCTGCACGGTGAGCGTATAGGTGTAGGTCCCCACCGGCCGGCTCAGCGTGACCTGCGCAGTGGACCCGACCACCGTGCTGCCCAGCTTCCACGAGTAGGTGAGCGGCTTGCCCTCGGGGTCGGAGGAGAGGGAGCCGTCGAGGGTGAAGGTGGCCTGGTTGGTCCGCTTGGCCCGCTTGTAGGAACGGTCGGGACCGGCCACCGCGACCGGCGGCTGGTTGGTCGACGGCGGGGGTGGCGAGACCGTGCTGCCCACCGGGCCCTGGGAGACGTCGAGGGTGACCGCGCCGCCCTTGCCGTAGGCGCGCAGCGTGTAGGTCCCCGCGGCGGTCGGCGTCCAGCCGATCGTCTCCTGCCGGCCGGTGGCGCAGGAGAGGCCGCTCGACGTGCACGTCGAGCGGGCCACGACCGTGCCGGCGGGCGAGCGCAGCTCGAGATTGTTGTCCGGCGACCAGGACGTGATCGCGCAGCCGAACAGTGGGTCGCACACCAGCGAGCCGGAGCTGGTCATGGTCACCCCGATCGGCACCCCGACACCGTCGGTGGGCACGACGACCGGCACCGAGACCGAGCCGTTGGTGGGGATGGTGGTCGCAACGTGCTGCTGGGCCGGCATCGGCGTGCGCAGCACGGTGGCGTCGCCGCGCAGGGTGCCGACGAAGGCCCGCACGTCGACCAGCCCGGCACCCCACTCGTCGTCCTTGCCCGGCACGCCGACGTCGAGGGCGCTGGACTCCAGCGCCGTCCGCACCTGCGCCGGTGTCGCTGCCGGGACGGCCTGCAGCCCCAGCACGACCGCGCCGGCGACGTACGGCGTGGCCATGGAGGTCCCGCTCTTGGTGGAGTACGACGACACGGTGCCGGCGGCCGCCGAGGTCACCGTCACCCCGGGTCCGGCGAGGTCGGGCTTGTGGCGCCCGTCGGTGGTCGGGCCGCGGCTGGAGAAGGCGGCGAGCCACGTGCCGTCGTCGTGGCGGGCCGTGCCTGGGGGCGAGGACCAGTCGGACACCGCGCCGACGGTGATCGCCCCGCGGGCGGTGCCGGGGTAGTTGATCGTCCGCGGTGCGTCGCCGCTGTTGCCGGCCGCGACGACCACGACGACGCCCGCCGCCACGGCGTTGTCGACCGCGACGCTGCTCGCGTCGGTGCCGTCCCCGCCGGCGGTGTCGCCGAGCGACATCGTGATCACGTCGACGCCCTGCGCGACGCACCACTGGATGCCGGCGATCACCTGGCTGTCGCTGCCCGACCCGGAGGAGTCGAGCACCTTGGCGGCGTAGAGCGTCGCGCCCGGCGCCACCCCGCGGAACGTCGCCGCGCCAGCGCCACCCACCCCGTCGCCCGCGGCGATGCCGGCGACGTGGGTGCCGTGCCCGTGGTCGTCGTACGCCGAGGTGCGGGTGCCGACGAAGTCCTTGAAGGTCACCGTGCGCGGCGCGACCTGCTCGTGCTGGGGGTCGATGCCGGTGTCAACGACGCAGAGCCGGACGCCGCTGCCGTCGAGGCCCGGGGTGTCGCTGCGGGCGAGGGACGCCCCGAAGTCGCGGTCGGTGCCGTCGTCCAGCGCGTGCATCACGCCGTCGGCCTCCACCCGTCGTACGCCGGGGGTGCGGGCGAGCGCGCGCGCCTGGCCGGCGGTCATCCGTGCGGCGAACCCGCCGACGATCGGGAGGGGCCGCACCCGGTCCACCCGGCCGACGGCCCGCTGGGCCCGGGCCGCGCCCAGGCCGGTCACGATGAGGTCGAGCCGGTCGCCGGCGGCGGCCCGCGCGAGCCGGCCCTGGAGGTCGTCCGAGACGTGGTCGTGGTCGCGGTCCCCGGGGGCGCCGTGCGCGGCCGCACCCGGGTCGGGGCCGGCGGCGGCCCACCCGGCCGGGAGGGCGGCGGCGCCGAGGCAGAGGGCGAGGGCGGCGAGACGGACGTGCATGGGACCTCCCAGGTGGTCGAGCCCTTCGACCGTAGGACCGGCCCGGCGCCGCTCCCAGGGGCCGAGGTCCCCGGCCGGCACTGGAACAGGTTCTCGTTCTCGGCCTAGGATCCCGGGATGGTCGACGGATCGTGTCGCGACGACTTCGCGCCCCTGCAGTCCCTGCTCGAGTCCCACCTCGCCTCCGGCGAGGACGTCGGCGCCGCGGTCGCCGTCGTCCACGACGGTGAGCTGGTGGTCGACCTGTGGGGCGGCTCGGCCCGGCCCGGGGTCGACTGGACGCGCGACACGATCTGCCAGGTGTGGTCGGTGACCAAGGCGATGGCCGGGCTGGCCTTCCTCACCCTCGTCGATCGCGGGGAGATCGACCTCGACGCCCCCGTCGCGTCCTCCTGGCCCGAGTTCGGCGCCGAGGGCAAGGACCGCGTCCTGGTCCGGCAGGTGCTCGGCCACACGAGCGGGGTGCCGGGCTGGTCGACGCCGGTGACGGTGACCGACATCCTCGACCTGGAGAGGTCCGAGGCCCTGCTCGCCGCGGAGGCGCCGTGGTACGAGCCGGGCTCCGCCTCCGCCTACCAGATCGTCTGCCACGGCCACCTGCTCGACGGCATCGCCTTCGGCGCGACGGGTCGCCGGCTGGCCGACGTGCTGCACGACGACGTGATGGCCGCGGTCGGCGGCGGCTTCCGGCTCGGGGTCCCGGAGGACGAGCTGTCGCTGTGCGCCGACCTGATCAACCCGCCGCCGTCGAGCATCGACTACGCCGCCCTGCCGCCCGACCACTTCCTGCTCCGCACGGTGCCCAACCCGCTGCTCACCCCCGAGGTCTGCAACGGGACCGAGTGGCGGCGGGGCGCGGTCGGCGGCGCCGGTGGCCACGGGACGGCGCGGGGGATCGCGCTGGCCCAGTCGGCGGTGTCGCACGGCGGCCTGGTCGGCGGGACCCGGCTGCTCTCGGAGGAGACGGTCGCGCGGATCCACGAGCCCCAGGCCGAGGGGCCCGACCTGCTGCTGATGCTGCCGCTGCGCTTCGGGATCGGCTACGGCCTCTCCTCCCCGTCGGCGCCGGCGATCCCCGAGGGCGCCGCCTGGTGGACCGGCTACGGCGGCGCGATCGTGGTCAACGACCCCACCCGACGTACGACGGTGGCCTACGTGCCCAACAAGCTGGCCGACCACATGGTCTCGTCGCCGCGCACCGACGCCTACGTCCGCACGGCCCTGGAGTGCGTGTCATGAGCGCGCCGCACGTCTGCATCATCGGTGCCGGATGCTCGGGCATCACGACCGCGAAGCGGCTGGCGGAGTTCGGCATCTCCTACGACCAGTTCGAGCTGAGCGACGACGTCGGGGGCAACTGGTACTTCCGCAACCCCAACGGCCACTCCTCGGTCTACGAGTCGCTGCACATCGACACCTCGACCGCGCGCCTGCAGTTCGAGGACTTCCCGGCGCCCGTGTCCTTCCCCGACTTCCCCCACCACACGCAGATCCACGACTACTTCAGGGCGTACGTCGAGCATTTTGGTCTGCGCGACAAGATCTCGTTCGGCGTGGGGGTTGCTCGGGCCCGTCCCTCCTCGGACGGCTGGGAGGTGTCGCTGACGACCGGCGAGACGCGGTCCTACACCGACTTGGTCGTGGCCAACGGCCACCACTGGTCGCCGCGGCTGCCCGACTACCCGGGTGAGTTCGCCGGCGAGCTGATCCACAGCCACGACTACGTCAACCCGTTCGAGCCGGTGGAGATGCGCGGCAAGCGCGTGATCGTCGTGGGCATGGGCAACTCCGCGATGGACATCGCCTCGGAGCTGTCGAGCCGCTGGATGGCCGAGAAGCTCTACGTCTCCGCGCGTCGCGGGGTGTGGGTGCTGCCGAAGTACCGCAACGGCGTCGCCGCCGACAAGGTGATGGCACCGCCGGACATCCCGCGTGAGCAGGCGCTCGCCGCCGGACGGGCGCTGATCAAGGAGCTCGTCGGGTCGATGTCGAGCTACGGCCTGCCGGAGCCCGATCACGAGCCCCTGTCGGCGCACCCGTCGGTCAGCGCAGACTTCCTGACCAGGGCCGGGTCCGGCGACATCCACATGCTGCCGGCGATCGAGCGCCTCGACGGGCACACGGTCCGGCTGTCCGACGGCACCTCCGTCGAGGCAGACGTGATCGTCTGCGCCACCGGCTACGACATGCGGTTCCCGTTCTTCGACGACGACCTCGACCTGCACCCGGACAGCGACCACCGCTACCCGCTGTTCAAGCGGATGATCAAGCCCGGCGTCGACCACCTGTTCTTCATGGGTCTCGCCCAGTCCTCGCCGACGATCGTCAACCTCGCTGAGCAGCAGTCCAAGCTGCTCGCCCGGCTGCTGGCGGGGACCTACGCGCTGCCGCCGGTCGAGGAACAGGTGCGGATCATGCAGGCCGACGAGGCCGACCACCTGGGGCAGTACTACGCCGCACCCCGGCACACGATCCAGATCGACTTCGGGCGCTACGTCGTCGACCTGATGAAGGAGATCGCGGCGGGGGAGCAGCGGGCCCGGTCCGGTGGCTAGCGCCTACGCGTCCCTGAGCCGGGAGCAGCTCGCCACCCTCGTGCCCGAGCTGCTGCTGGGCGGCCACCTGATCGACCGGGCGGGCATGGCGTGGTGCATCGCGGAGTGGGGCCGGGAGGAGATGGCGCAGGTCGCCGTGGAGGAGTGGAGCGGTGCCTCGCCGGTCTACACCCGGCGCATGCAGCGGGCCCTCGGCTTCTCCGGCGACGACGTCGTCACGATCTTCAAGGGTCTCCAGCTCGACATCGGGGCGCCACCGCAGTTCATGGACTTCCGCTTCACCGTGCACGACCCGCGGCACGGCGAGTTCCGGCTCGACCACTGCGGTGCGCTGATGGACGTCGAGCCGATGGGGGAGGACTACGTCCGCTCCATGTGCCACGACATCGAGGACCCGACCTTCGACGCCACCGCGGTCGCGACCGACCCGCGCGCCCAGGTGCGGCCGGTCCACCGCCCGCCCCGGGTCCCGGCGGACCGCAGCCCGCACTGCGCCTGGACGGTCGTGATCGACGAGTCGCACCCCGAGGTGCACCCCTCCGACGACTGCCTCGCGCTGTCCGGGTCAGCCGCCGCGCTGGTCATGCTCGACCCGGTCGACCCCCTCTCACCCGGCCGCTCGTCGTACGACGGGCCGCTGCTCGCCGACCTCGACCTCGCGGCGTTCTCGCACAGTGCCCTGGTGCGGATCGCCGACGAGGTCGTCCTGCAGTGGCACCTCCTTGCCCTGTCCTTCATCCGGGCGGTGCGCCGCCGCGGTGACGACGCGACCGTCCGCCGGCTCGCGTCCAAGCAGCTCATCGGCATCGCCGGGCTCACCGCGTCGCGCCTGGCCGACGCGCTCGGCCTGCCCCGCACGCCGGACGCCGCTCTCGAGGTGCTCCGGCTCAACCCCCTGCTCAACCCGGTGGCGTACGTCGGCACGGTCGCCTCGCGCGACGCCCTGCGCGTGGGTGGGGGCCCGGCCGGCGAGGACGACGGGTGGCTGCGGCTCGTCGGCCCCGGCGCCACCCGCGCGCTGGAGGCGGTCGTGCAGGCCGTCGACCCGACGTGCTCGGTGGAGGTGGGGGGCGACCCCGCCGACTGGACGGTGAGGGTGACCACCGGTCACGAGCCCGCCCCCGAGCCCGAGGAGGTGGCCGTGACGCGGCTCAGCACGGGCGCCGGCTTCGTGTTCCGGCCGCGCCGGTCCCTGCCCATCAGGCCGATCGCCCAGGAGGCCCCGTGACCGTGCTGCTGACCGACGACCAGGCGCGCGTGCGCACGTTGACGCTCAACCGGCCCGACGCGCTCAACGCCTTCGACAACGAGCTCTACGCCGCCACGACGGCGGCCGTGCGTGAGGCTGCGGCTGACGACTCGGTCGCCGTGGTCGTGCTGACCGGCGCGGGACGCGCCTTCTGCGCCGGCACCGACCTGGTCGAGATGGCCCAGCTCGCGGACGGGTCGCTGGCGGGGTCCGGCTTCCCCGGGCTGGTCGACGCCCTGGTCGACTTCCCCAAGCCGCTGGTCTGTGCGGTCAACGGGCTGGGGCTCGGCATCGGGGCGACGATCCTCGGGTTCGCCGACCTGGCGTTCATGTCCTCCGAGGCGCGGCTCAAGTGCCCGTTCACCAGCCTCGGCGTCGCCCCCGAGGCGGCCTCGAGCCTGCTCCTGCCGCTGCTCGTCGGGCGCCAGAACGCCGCGTGGATGCTGCTCTCCGCCGAGTGGGTCGGCGCCGAGGAGGCTCAGCGGATGGGCCTGGTCTGGCGCGTGTGCCCGCCGGAGTCGCTGCTCGAGGAGGCCCTGCGTCACGCCACGCTGCTGGCGGCCCGGCCGATCTCGTCCCTCGTGGCGGTCAAGCGCACGATGGCGGAGCCGTGGCGGGCCGCCGTACGCGAGGCGCGGGACCGGGAGGACGCCGCCTTCGCCGAGTTGATGGGCGGACCCGCCAACACCGAGGCGCTCACCGCGTTCCTCGAGCGGCGCGAGCCCGACTTCACCCAGCTGCCGCCGGGCTGGTGAGCGGCGCCGACGTCGCCGCGGCGTACGACGCCGGAGCGCGCGGGCACCCGGCACGACGAGGGCGCCCGCCGGCGGCACGGTGAGGTGCTCGCGCGACGGGCGCCCTGAGGTCGGCCCCTGCTCACCCGTGGGAGAACGTGATGTCCGGCAGGACGCGGCGCAGCCACGCGAGGCTGTGCCATGCTGCGCGTCCGGTCAGTCGGAGCATCACCGGCAGCAGGACCAGACGCACGAGGAACGCGTCGAGCAGCACGGCCACGCCCAGCACGACGCCCATCTCCTTGGGCGGCAGGGGACCCGACACGGCGAAGGTGAAGAACACCGCGACCATGACGGCGCCGGCGGTGAAGATCACCCGGCCGGAGTGTGCGAGCGCGCCGACCATCGCCTCGTGCGGGTCGCCCGAGCGCTCGTCGTGCTCCTTGGCCGACGCCAGCAGGAACACCGTGTAGTCCATCGCGATCGCGAACATCATCGCGAAGAAGAACACCGGGGCCCAGGCGTCGAGGAAGCCCTGCGGCTCGAAGCCGAGGAAGCCCGCGCCCATGCCTTCCTGGAAGACCAGGCGGGCGACGCCGAAGGCGGCCGCGGTGGACAGCAGGCTCGCGAGCGTTCCGAGCAGGGAGATCAGCGGGGCCTGCAGGGCGATGAGCAGGAACAGGAAGCCGAGCCCGAGGACGACCCCGATCACCAGCGGCGTCGACTCGTCCAGCTGTGCCTTGAAGTCGAGGTTCTCGACCGCGGCGCCGCCGACGAGGGCGGAGCCGGGAAGGTCGGCGCGGAGCCGGTCGACGGTCGCGGACAGGGCCGGGTCGGACGGGTCGGTGTGAGGCACCGCCTGGACCAGGACCCAGTCGGAACCGTCACTGGCCGGCATCGCGGGCATCGCGCCGGCGATGCCGCTGTCCTGACGGAGGACCTTGATCGACGGCAGGGCGGTCCGCAGCCCGAGCACCGGAGCGGCCAGGGCGAGGAGGACGACCAGCGAGGCCAGGCCCCAGAGCACGGGACGGCGCCACAGGCGCTCGCCCCACGCGGCGAACCGGGCGGAGCGGTGCTCGCCGGTGTGGACCCAGGGCAGCGAGAGCTTGTTGATCCGCAGGTCCAGCCAGGAGAGCACCAGCGGCAGCAGGGTCAGGGTCGCGGCCGGCACGAAGAGCACCGAGAGCATGATCCCGCCGGCCATCGAGCGGAACGACGGCGACGGGACGAGCATGACCGCGGAGAGGGAGACGAGCACGGTCAGGCCGGACAGGAGCACGGCCTTGCCCGCGGTGTCCATGGTCTCGGCGATCGCCTGCCGCTTGGACTCGTGGGCCCCCATCCGGGCGGCGCGGTAGCGCACGACGAGGAACAGCGCGTAGTCGATGCCGAGGGCGAGCGCGAACATCATCGCGAAGTTCATCGCCCAGGTGGAGACGGGCACGAGGTGGTTGATCAGCACGAGGGAGCCGGCCGAGGCGACGAGGCCGGCCAGCGTCAGGATCAGCGGCAGGCCGGCGGCGACGAGGGCGCCGAAGGCGAGCACGAGGATCGCCATGGTGACCGGCCACGACATCATCTCGGACTTCATCATCGCCTGGAGGTTGGCCTCGTTGAAGTCGGACCAGAGCAGCGAGGCACCGGTCGGGTTGACCTCCACCCCGTCCCCGGAGAGGTCCTGCAGCGGAGCCTTCAGGTCGGTGGCGACCTTGACCATCTCGTTGGTGTCGACCCCGGCACCGGCCAGGACGACGGCCGTGCGACCGTCCTGGCTGAGGGTGGCGCCGGGCATCGGGGCGACCACGTCGGCGATGCGCGGCTCGTCCTGGAGGAGCCGCGTCACCGAGGTCAGGACCTCACGGCCGTGGCCCTGCGTCACCGGCCCGTCGGTGGAGCGGACCACCACCTGGTGCAACGTCGTGGTGCGCGCCGTCGACGACGACACGACGATCGTGGAGGCGTTCGACCCCGACGTCATGCTCGGCCTGTCCGACGCGGAGGCCCTCAGGCTGGTCGCCGACGACGCCAAGCAGCGCCTTGGTGCGGTCCTGGCGGCACTCGCCGCGTGAGGGCGCGGGCGCCGGGTCAGCCCGTGGTGGCCCGGGCGCCGCGCAGGACGGCCAGGTCCCGGCGGACGTAGCGCAGGTGCGCCCACTCCTCCTCCAGGATCGTCCGGACGCAGTCGCCGACGGTGGGCCGCCAGCCCTCGTCCCCCCACGGGTCCCTGCGCTCCTCGGTGAGCACCTCCGCAGTCACGGTCGCCAGGAAGTCGGTCACCATCTGCTGCCGCTCGGCCCGCACCTCGAGCACCTCCTCGAAGGGCGGCGGGTCGACCCGGAAGACCGAGGTGTCGACACCCATCTCGGCGGCTCCGGTGAAGAGCTGGCCGATCTCGTGGAACGGCTGCTCGATCCCGAGGATCGCCCCGCGCAGCCAGGTGTCGGTGGCCAGCACGAGGTGTCGCAGGGTCTGCGCCAGCGACCACTCGTCCTCGACGTGGGCGTCCACCAGGGCCGGCGGCGTCGCCGCCACGGTCGTCTCCCACGCGGCCTGGACGGCCACCCATCCCTCGCGCAGGCCGTCAGGAGTCTTCGCCCGCTGCAGCTCGCGGCCCGGGAACTGCCGGTCGAGCTCGGCGTCCACGAGCGGCACCACGTCGACGCCGTTGACGAAGAGGCTGCCGAAGAACAGGTCATGGCTGTCGATGTCGAGGCCGCCGACGTCGACGCCGCGCATCGTCACGCCGCTGACGTCGGAGAACCGCAGCGTGGCGCCCTTGAAGCTCGTCCTGATGAAGGTCGCACCCGCGAACTCGTCGGTGCCGGAGTAGGTCGTCATCGGTCCATCATCGATGCGCGGCTCGCTCAGTCGGCAAGGAGAGCTCGCCCGAGCACGTCCGCCACCCAGGACGCGTGCTGCTCGCGGCTCCATCCGAGCTCGTCGCACAGCATGCGGCCGACGTCGGGGCTCACGATCGCGAACATCGTGCGCGCCGCCTCCTCCTTGCTCATCCGCAGCGTCCCGTGCGCGGCGAACCAGCCGACGTAGCGCTCCATGTTGGCCAGACGGTTGCGTTCGAGCATCGCCAGCGTCTCGGCGACCGCGGGCTCGGCAGCCGCCGCGCCGCGCATCATCTCGACGACGGGTCGGAGTGCCACGTTGAGCCGGGTGATGAAGTCCGCGAACAGCTCGAGCTGGCGGGCCGGGTCCGGCTCGTCGGCGACCGCGCGGCCCTCGGGGGTGTCGGCCACGTTGAGCACCGACTCGTCCGGCACGAGGCGCAGGTCGACGATCGCGGGGATGAGCGCGGCCTTGGTCCCGAACACCGCGTGGACCGTGTCGCGGGCGACGCCGGCCCGCTGAGCCACCTGCTTCATCGTCGTGCGGGCGTAACCCTGCTCGCGGAACAGGTCGTCGGCTGCCTGCACGATGCGGACCCGGGTCCTGGCGGCCTGCTCGTCGCGGACGGCGGAGGAGTAGGGGCGGGAGCTCTTGACCTCGGTCACGAATTGATCCTACCGTGAGATGGATCACCCGACACATTGTCGGATCAAAGAGGGGAGCGCGGTGATGAACCTCGCCATCACGCTGCTTACCGGACCTCCGCCGCCCGAGGCGCTCGCCGCGATGGCAGCCATCGACGGGCTGCGCATCGTCCCGACGATGCTGAACACCCAGCAGGGCCCCGAGGCCCACCTGGGTCCTGAGAGCGCCGGAGCGATCCTCGTCCTCCAGGGCACCTTCGCCGACGAGGGCCGCTTCGAGGAGTTCTGGCGGACGGTCGTCGACCTGTTCTCGCTGCTCGCAAGCGCGCCCGGCTTCATCCGCCGGTGCAACTTCGCCGACGGTCCGCACTACACGCTGATCGCCTGGTGGCGCACGGTCGAGGACGCGCACGCCTTCTTCGACCGACCCGAGCACCGAGCCGCGATGCGCCGCACGTTCGAGCGCCGATGGAACTACACCCACTTCGCCGGGCTGTGGCAGGCGGTGTCGCCGCACCGCCGGCTGTTCTTCTGCCCCGCGTGCGACGGCATCGTGCCGTCGACCGAGTCCTCCTGCACCACGTGCGGCACCGCTCTGCCCGATCCCTTCGGAGGCTCCGATGTCCCCACCCCTGCAAGCCTTCCTTGACCAATGGCTCCCGGTGCAGCACGCCACCGGCATCGACATGCACAGCGGCCGCACGGCGTCGTGGATCGACGCCTGGTCGCACGACGAGCCGGTGACGGTCTTCGGAGCGGGCGTGCGCGCCCGGGTCGGCTGGGACGACGTCCACCGCACGATCACCTGGGTCGCCGGCGCGTTCGGTGACTGCCAGGACTACGAGTACGAGCTGGTCGCTGCGGACGTGCGCGGCGACCTGGCCTACACCTGCGGCTTCGAGCGCTACACGGCGACCAGGCCCGGCGGGGAGATCGTGCGCAACGAGCTCCGCGTCACGCAGGTCTGCCGCCGGAGGTCTCGACGACCCTCAGCAGCCGGTCACCGGCCGACCGTCGAACCCGACGGCGCTTGGGCCCTCTGGTCTGCTGGGCGCACGAGCATCCGCCGACGCCGGCGGTCGTGGTCATCGGGGCCCACGACCTCACGCACCGCGTGCCCGTGGACGCGGCCGTCGGCGCTCGGCGACGCCGTGCGGCAGCTGCGCGACGGGGGCCTCGAGGTGGTGGTCGCTCCCGCGCCCGACCTCAGCGCGGTGCCGCACGTGCCCGCCCAGCCGACCCCGACCAGCGGGCGTCCCGGGCGTTCGCGACCGACCCGTCCCTGTTCTCCGCGGACCTGTTCCACCCGTCCAGCGCCGGCTACGCCGTGATCGCCCAGACTCTCAGTCCAGGCAGAACTCGTTGCCCTCGACGTCCTGCATCACGATGCAGTGGTCGTTGAACCCGTCGGCCTCCAGCGCCCGGACGCGTGTGGCGCCGAGCGCGACGAGGCGGGCGCACTCGGCCTCGAGCGCGGCCAGCCGTTCGTCGCCCGTGAGGCCGGGAGCGGCCCGCACGTCGAGGTGCACGCGGTTCTTCGCGGTCTTGCCCTCGGGCACCCGCTGGAAGAACAACCGCGGCCCCACGCCCTGGGGGTCGACGCAGGCGAACCTGGAGTCCTGGTGCTCCGGTGGCAGCGACCGGTTGAACTCGTCCCAGTCCGTGACGCCCGGCGGCGGCGGTGGGACGACATAGCCCAGCACCTCGCACCAGAAGCGCGCGACCCGCTCCGGCGACGCGCAGTCGAACGTGACCTGGACCTGTCTCACTGACGGCATCGGCCCACCGTAGGAGCGGCCGCCGACAACGTGCGAGGTGGTCTCGAGGCTCGGTCTTCGGTCTCCCACCTCGACCAGCACGAAGGGTCTTGCCACCACGCCTGCGTGGTCTCTAACCTGGACATGTGTCCAGTCAGGCGTCCATCGAACCCCGCCTGGTGTTCGACCCGTACGACCACGCGCTGCAGGACGACCCCTACCCGGTCTACGCGCGGCTGCGGCGGGAGGATCCCTTCCACCACGACGAGCAGCACGACTTCTGGGTGCTGTCCCGGCACGCGGACGTGCACGCGGCCGTGCGCTCGGACGCGGCGTACAGCAACCGCATGGGGGTCTCCCTCGACGCGAGCGCGTGGAACGAGCACGCGCACACGGTCATGTCGTTCCTCGCGATGGACCCGCCGCGCCAGACCCGGCTGCGGCGACTGGTCTCCAAGGGCTTCACGCCGCGTCGCGTGGCGGAGCTCGAGCCGCGCATCCAGCGGATCACCGACCACTACCTCGACCGCCACCTCGGCGCCGCCCGCTCCGGTGACACCGTCGAGCTGGACTGGATCGTCGACCTGGCCGGCAAGGTGCCGATGGACGTCATCTCCGAGATGCTCGGGGTCCCGGAGTCCGACCGGGACGAGGTGCGCCGCCTCGCCGACCTGCTGGTCATGCGCGAGGACGGCCTGCGCGACGTGCCTCCCGCCGGCATCGAGGCGAGCCTGCAGCTGTTCGAGTACTACCGCGGGCACGTCGCCCACCGGAAGCAGCACCCCACCGACGACCTGACGACCGCGCTGCTCGCCGCCCAGGAGGGCGGGGACCGCATGAGCGAGGCCGAGGTGGTCGGGTTCCTGTTCCTCATGGTCGTGGCCGGCAACGAGACCACGACCAAGCTGCTCGGCAACGCGATGTTCCACCTCACCGCCGACCCCGCCCAGCGCGACCGTGTCTTCGGTGACGCGGCCCTGGTCCCGCGGTGGATCGAGGAGACCCTGCGCCACGACACCTCCACCCAGCTGCTCGCGCGGCTGCTGGTCGAGGATCTCACCCTGCACGGGCGTACGGCGCCGGCCGGCTCCCAGGTGCTCCTCGCCCTGGGCTCGGCCAACCACGACGAGGACGTCTTCACCGACCCCGAGACGTTCCGGCTCGACCGGCCCGACGACCAGCTGTCGCAGATCGTGAGCTTCGGGGGAGGCCGGCACTTCTGCCTGGGCGCCAACCTGGCGCGGCTCGAGGCCCGCGTCGTGCTCGACAGCCTGCTGCGACGGGTCTCGACCGTGGAGGTCGACCACGCGCGCTGCGTGCGCTTCTACTCCGCCAACGTGCGCGGCTTCGAGCACGTGCCCGCCCGGCTGGTGGTGCGCTGATGGTCGCGCCTCCCCACCGGGTGCCGCACCCGGACCGCCGGCCCGCCGTCGTCACGGGCGCCTCCTCCGGGATCGGCGCCGCCACTGCCGTGGCCCTGGCCGCTGCCGGGTTCCCGGTCGCGCTCGGTGCCCGTCGTACCGACCGGTGCGAGGAGGTCGTCGCGAGCATCCGCGAGGCCGGCGGCGAGGCGTTCGCGCACCGGCTCGACGTCGCAGACCCGCTCTCCGTCGAGGAGTTCGCCGAGGCCACGACCAGCGAGCTCGGCGACATCGAGGTCGTGGTGAGCAACGCCGCCGTCCTCGTGCCGGGCCGCACGGACCAGGTCGAGACCGAGACGTTCCAGCGCGAGCTCGACGTCAACCTCGTCGGGGTGCACCGGCTGGTGCGGGCGTTCGTGCCCGGCATGGTGGAGCGGCTGCGCGGCGACCTGGTCGTGGTCTCCTCCGACGTGGCCAACCGCGCCCGGCCCTGGATGTCGGCGTACACCGCCTCGAAGTGGGGCCTGGAGGGCATGGCGCACGCCATGCAGATGGAGCTCGAGGGCACCGGCGTCCGGGTCTCGATCGTGCGCCCGGGGCCGACCAGGAGCGAGATGGGCAGCGACTGGGAGGGCCCGGCAGCCGAGACCGTGATCACCAAGTGGATCGAGCACGGCCTGGCACGGCACCCCCTGCTGCTTCGTGCCTCGGCGATCGCCGACGCCATCACCACCGTCGTCACCGCCCCGCGGGGCGTGCACGTCAACGTGGTCGAGGTGACGCCTGAGGCGCCGTTGGAGGGAGCATGATCCCCGAGGTGTCGCGGCGCTACCCGGACGACCCCCACGGCTGCCTGCAGGAGCTGCGCGAGGACCCGATCGGGCTGTTCGAGCGGCTGCGGGCCGAGTGCGGCGACGTCGGCCGCTTCCACCTCGCCGGTCGCGACGTCGTGCTGGTCAGCGGCGCCGAGGCCAACGAGGTCTTCTTCCGCGCCCCCGACGAGGTGCTCGACCAGGCCGAGGCCTACCCGTTCATGACCCCGATCTTCGGCAAGGGCGTCGTCTTCGACACGACCCCGGAGAAGCGGCGCGAGGCGCTGAAGAACCAAGCGCTGCGCGGCGACATGATGCGCGGGCACGCCTCGACGATCGAGGCCGAGATCGACCGGATGGTGGCCGACTGGGGCGACGAGGGCGAGATCGACCTGCTCGACTGGTTCGCCGAGCTCACGATCTACACCACCTCGTCGTGCCTGATCGGCACCCGCTTCCGCGAGGAGCTCGACTCGCGCTTCGCGCGGCTCTACCACGACCTCGAGCGCGGCACCGACGCGTGGGCCTACGTCGACCCCTACAAGGACATCGAGTCGTTCCGCCGCCGCGACCGCGCGCGCGAGGAGCTGGTCGAGCTGGTGCAGGGGATCATGCGCCGCCGCGAGGAGGCCGGCCCGGTCGCGCGTGATGACCGCGACCTGCTCGACGTCCTGATGTCGCTGAAGGACGACGGCGGCACCCCGCACTTCTCGCCCGACGAGGTCACCGGGATGTTCATCTCGATGATGTTCGCCGGGCACCACACGAGCTCCGGCACCGCGGCCTGGCAGCTGATCGAGCTGATGCGCCACCCCGAGGTGATGAAGGACGTCGTGGCCGAGCTCGACGACCTCTACGCCCACGGGTCGGAGGTCTCCTTCCAGGCCCTGCGGTCCATCCCGCGGCTCGAGGCGTCGCTCAAGGAGACCCTTCGGCTGCACCCGCCGCTGGTGATCCTGCTGCGCGTGGCGAAGGGACCGGTGCGGTTCGGTGCCCACGAGGTCCCGGCGGGGGCGATGGTCGCGGCCAGCCCGCGGGTCTCCAACCGCATCGCCGAGGACTTCCCGTCGCCCGAGTCCTTCGACCCCAGTCGCTACCTCGACCCCCGCCAGGAGGACCTGGCCAACCGGTGGACCTGGATCCCGTTCGGCGCCGGCCGTCACCGCTGCGTGGGCAACGCCTTCGCGATGATGCAGCTCAAGGCGATCTTCTCGGTGATCCTGCGCGACTACGAGTTCGAGCCGGCGCAGCCCGTGGACTCCTATCGCGACGACACCTCCAAGATGGTCATCCAGCTGGCCCAGCCGTGCCGCGTGCGCTACCGCCGGAGGGTCCGATGAGCTGGCGAGTGGTCGCGGACACCGAGCTGTGCCAGGGCCACCAGATGTGCCAGGGCGAGGCGCCCGACGTCTTCGGCTTCGACGCGGACGCCGACCGGGTCGTGCTGCTCGAGGAGCGTCCCGCCGACGTGCACCGACGGGCCGTGCAGGACGCCGTCGTCTACTGCCCCGCCATGGCGCTGAGCATCGAGGAGGACTCCTGACATGACCGACGCAGGCGTGACCCGTGACGAGCTCGAGGAGTTCTGGGACTCCTGGCTGCGCGCCAACCGGGAGGGGGAGTCGCGGGGCGACTGGCGCGTCCTGGCCGAGTGGTACGCCGAGGACGCGACGTACGGCTGGATGTACTCGCCCGACGAGCACTTCATGGCCGTCGGCCGCGACCAGATCCGCGACTGGGCGATCGGCATCGAGATGGACGGCCTCGAGGGGTGGCACTACGACTACCAGGCCACCGTGATCGACGAGCGCAACGCGATGGTCGTCGGTTTCTGGAAACAGCGCTCCGGCATCCTCGACGACGCCGGCAAGGAGTTCGAGATCCTCGGCATCGGCGGCTCGTGGATGGGGGTCGAGCGCCAGAGGTCCGGCCCGGACGAGGGGCTCCTCAAGTTCGCGTGGCAGCGCGACTGGTTCGACCTGCCGTCGACCGCGCACACGTTCCTGCAGATCATCGAGTCCGGCAAGGCGCCCGAGACGCTGCTGAAGCGGATCTCCGGGACCGGGCTCGGCGTCCCCGGGCACTACCGGCACGACGACCTGCCGTCGCCGGTCTGGCCGCCGCCGGTCGAGGCCGGGAAGCACGTGAGGGAGGTCCGATGACCGACTGGGCCGCTCCGCAGCTGCTGGTCGACGGCAAGCTGGTCGCGGCGAGCGACGGGTCGACGTACCCGATCCTCAACCCTGCAACGGGTCTGGAGATCGGACACGCGCCGGACGCGACCGCAGAGGACGTGGACGCGGCGATCGCGGCCGCGCGGCGGACCTTCGACGAGAGCAGCTGGTCGACCGACCTCGCCTTCCGCGTGCACTGCCTGCGGCAGCTGCACGAGGCGCTGGTCGACCACGGCGAGTCGATGCGGGCGCTGACGACCGCGGAGGCGGGGGCGCCGGCGTTCCTGACCGCCGGCCCGCAGTACGACGTCCCGGTGGAGTCCCTGCGCTGGTTCGCCGACCTGGCCGAGTCCTACGCCTGGGAGACCGACCTCGGCATCGCCAGCCCGATGGGGATCCCGACGCGGCGGACGATCCGGCGCGAGGCGGTCGGGGTGGTCGCCGCGATCACGCCGTGGAACTTCCCCAACCAGATCAACCTCGCCAAGGTGGGGCCTGCGCTCGCGGCGGGCAACACCGTCGTGCTCAAGCCGGCGCCGGACACCCCGTGGGTGGCGTGCGAGCTCGGCCGGATCGCCGCCGAGCACACGGACCTGCCGCCCGGCGTGCTCAACGTGGTCTCCCCACGCTCCAACCAGGTCGCCTCGGTCCTGGCCACCGACCCGCGCGTCGACCTGGTGTCGTTCACCGGCTCGACGGGCACCGGTCGGTCGGTCATGGCAGCAGCCGCACCGACGCTGAAGAAGGTGTTCCTCGAGCTCGGCGGCAAGTCCGCGGCGATCGTGCTCGACGACGCCGACCTCGCGGCCGCGGTCGGCACGGCGGCCTTCTCGGTCTGCGTCCATGCTGGTCAGGGCTGTGCGCTGACCACCCGCCTGCTCGTCCCGCGCGAGAGGTACGACGAGGCCGTGCAGGTCGCGGCCGCGACCATGGAGTCGATCGGCACCGGGGACCCCACCGACCCCGGCACGGTCTGCGGGCCGGTGATCAGCGAGGCCCAGCGCGACCGGATCTCGGCGTACCTCGACCTCGCGCGGCAGGAGGGTGGCACGTTCGCCACCGGCGGCGGCATCGACACCGACCGCGAGGGCGGCTGGTGGATCCGCCCGACCGTCGTGACGGGCCTGACGAACGAGTCCAGGGTCGCGCGCGAGGAGATCTTCGGGCCCGTGCTCGTCGTGCTCCCGCACGACGGCGACGACGACGCGGTGCGGATCGCCAACGACTCCGACTTCGGGCTCTCCGGCTCGGTCGACTCGGGCGACCGCGAGCGCGCCCGGGCCGTCGCGGCCCGGATCCGCACCGGCACGATCGCGGTCAACGGGGGCGTGTGGTTCGCCGCCGACGCGCCGTTCGGCGGCTACAAGCAGTCCGGCGTCGGCCGGGAGATGGGCGTGCTCGGCTTCGAGGAGTACCTCGAGACCAAGCTCGTCGCGGAAGGGGCCTGACCATGGGGCGCTTCCAGGACAAGGTCGCGGTCGTCACCGGCGCGGCGCAGGGCATCGGCGAGGCCTATGCCCGCGCCCTCGCGGCGGAGGGGGCCGCGGTCGTCGTCGCCGACCTCGACGAGGAGCTCGGCGAGCAGGTGGCCGAGCAGATCGAGGCCGACGGCGGTCGCGCGGTCTTCGTCCGCGTCGACGTCTCGGACCCGGCGTCCGCGCAGGCGATGGCCGACCGCGCGGTCGAGGAGCTCGGCGGGGTCGACCTGCTGGTCAACAACGCCGCGATCTACGGCGACATGGCCTTCGACCTGCTGGTCACCGTCGACTGGGACTACTACAAGCGGTTCATGGCGGTGAACCTCGACGGGGCACTGGTGGTCACCCGAGCGGTCCACCCGCTGATGCAGGCCCGCGGTGGCGGCGCGATCGTCAACCAGAGCTCGACGGCGGCCTGGCTCTACTCCGGGTTCTACGGCCTCGCCAAAGCGGGGATCAACAGCCTCACCCAGCAGCTCGCACACGAGCTCGGCGGCATGGGCATCCGGGTCAACGCGATCGCGCCCGGACCGGTCGACACGGCAGCGACCCGCAAGCAGGCGGGCGACGCGGCGCACGACATCGTCAAGCGGCAGCTGGCGATCAAGCGGATGGGCCGGCCCGACGACCTCGTCGGCGCCTGCTTGTTCCTGCTGTCCGACGAAGCGTCGTGGGTGACCGGGCAGGTCGTCAACGTCGACGGCGGGCAGGTCTTCCGGTGAACGAGTCACCGCAGGAGAAGCGGCAGCGCGCGCTCGCGCGGATGGAGGAGGTCTACTCCATGCCGTTCGGCGACGGGGAGGGCGAGTTCTGGCGCTACACCGCCGACCACCTCTTCGCCGACGTCTGGTCGCGGCCGGGGCTCAGCGATCGCGACCGGCGGCTGATGCTGATCGGCCTGCTCACCGCGACTGCCGGCCACGACGTGCTCACCATCCAGGTCCCGGCGGCTCTCGCCTCCGGCGACCTCGACGCCGAGACCCTGCGCGAGATGGTGGTCTTCCTCGCCCACTACGCCGGCTGGCCCGCGGCTGCGCGACTCAACTCGATCGTCGAGACCGAGATCGCCAAGGCAGGCAAGGGCTCCCGCGATGGCTGACCTGCGGGCGGGGGTCATCGGCCTCGGCATGATCGGCGGCGGGGTCGCGGTCAGCCTGGCCCGCAGCGGGCACCCGGCCGCCGCGGTGTTCGACGTACGCCCCGAGGCCGCGGACGGTCTCGAGGGAGTGCCGGCGTGCGTGGCCTCGCCGGCCGAGGTGGCGCAGGCCTGCGACGTCGTCCTGGTCGCGGTCGTCGACGCCGACCAGGCGCGGGCGGTGCTGACCGGCGACGACGGCGTGCTCGCCGGGTCGCGACCGGGACTCACCGTCGTGCTGCTGTCGACGGTCGGCCTCGCGGCGGTGCGCGAGCTGGCCGACCTGTGCGCGGGGAGCGGGGTCACGCTGCTCGACGCCGGGGTCACCAACGGCCCGGAGGCGGCCAGGAACGGCCTGGTCACCATGGTCGGCGGCCCCGACGACGAGGTCGCGGCGGCGGTGCCCGTGCTCGAGGCGTTCTCCCGTTCGGTCGTGCACTGCGGGCCGCTCGGTGCCGGGATGACGACCAAGCTGGCCCGCAACGCGATCACCTACGCGACCTGGGCCGCCGTACGCGAGGCGACGAGCCTGGCCGCCGCCGGGGGAGTGGGCCCCGCGACCCTGTTGCGCGTGCTGGAGCAGGCCGAGGACACCGTCGCCCCGCTGCTGCACCTGCAGCTCAAGGCGGTCGACTACACGATCGGCGAGGAGCAGCAGGCGTGGGCGTCCGGCCTGGCGGACAAGGACCTCGCTGCCGCCCAGGAGCTGGCGGCCGAGCTCGGCCTGTCGCTGCCGATCGTCGACCAGGTGCGACCGCGGATGCCGGACGTCTACGCCGGGCGGCTCGATGGTCTCGACTGAGCTCGACCACCGGGCAGACCACCCGCGCCGGAGCCTCAACGCCCGGCAGCAGGAGACCGTCGAGAAGCTCCTCGCCGCCGCCGCGGAGGTGCTCGAGGACGTCGGCCACGAGCAGCTCACGATCCGCATGGTCGCCGCCCACGCGGGCGTCTCGCCGGCGACGGCGTACACCTACGTCGCGTCCAAGGACCACCTCTACGCCGAGATGTTCTGGCGCATGCTCGTCGACGCCCCCGGGCCCCGGCTGACCGGCCGGTCGCCGACCAAGCGGATGCAGCAGACCGCCACCTACCTGGCCGACCTGATCACCGGCTCACCCGCGCTGGCCGCCGCGGTCACCCGCAGCCTCCTCGGCACCGACCCCGAGGTCGAGCGGCTCCGCGTGGAGATCGGCACCCACTGGGTCGAGCTGTTCCGGGTCGCGATCGGGGAGGACGCCTCACCCGACCTCCTGATGACGTTGGCGTTCGCCTTCAGCGGCGCGCTCCTGCAGTCCGGCATGGGCCTGCTGCCCCACGACCAGCTCGCGGACCAGCTCGTGACGGCGGTCGGCGTGATCATGGAGGGCTCCGCCCGACGGTCGTAGGGTCGGTGCATGTACCCCGGCACCTACGCCCAGACCACGCCCGACAAGGCCGCTGTCGTGATGGCCGGCAGCGGCCGCACGATCACCTACCGCGAGCTCGACGACTCCTCGCGACAGCTCGCGGTCGCCCTGCACGACCTGGGCCTCCGGCAGGGCGACGTGGTCGCGATGCTCAGCGACAACCAGGCCGACTGCCTGGTCATCTACTGGGCGGCGCTGCGGTCCGGGCTCTACCTCACCGCGATCAACCACCACCTCACCGCCGACGAGGCCGCCTACATCGCCGGGGACTGCGACGCGACCGTCCTCATCGCCTCCGCATCCCTGTCCTCGCTGGCCGCCGAGGTCCTGGCGGCCACCCCGTCGGTCGAGCACGCCTACGCGTTCGGCGGGCAGGTGCCCGGCTTCTCGTCGTACGACGAGCTGCTCGCGTCGGCGGGCGACCGCCGGCTCGAGGACCAGCCGCGCGGCGGCGACATGCTCTACTCCTCCGGCACGACGGGGCGGCCCAAGGGGGTCAAGGGGCCGATGCTCGGCATCCAGGTGGACGAGCCCGGGGAGCCGCTCGCCGGCCTCGCCGGTGCGGCGTTCGGGTTCGACGACACCGTCGTCTACCTCTCGCCGGCCCCGATCTACCACGCGGCGCCGCTGCGGTGGTGCGGCGTGGTGCACGTCTACGGCGGCACGGTCGTGATGCTCGAGCGCTTCGACGCCGAGACCTCGCTGGCGATGATCGAGAAGCACCGGGTGACGGTGACCCAGATGGTGCCGACGATGTTCGTCCGGCTGCTGCAGCTCGACGAGGCCACGCGGTCGTCGTACGACGTCTCGAGCCTGCGGCTGGCGATCCACGCCGCCGCGCCGTGCCCACCGGACGTGAAGCAGGCGATGATCGACTGGTGGGGGCCGATCCTCGTGGAGTACTACGCCTCCACCGAGGGCAGCGGCCTGACGATGATCACCTCGCCCGAGTGGCTGGAGAAGCGCGGCTCCGTCGGCCGGTCGATGCTCGGGCCCGTGCACGTCTGCGACGACGACGGCCGCGAGCTGCCGCCGGGCGAGGTCGGGCTGATCTACTTCGAGCGCGACAAGCAGGTCTTCACCTACCACAAGGACCCGGAGAAGACCGCGGCGGCGACGCATCCCGACCACGAGTTCTGGACGTTCTTCGGCGACATGGGCTATGTCGACGAGGACGGCTTCCTGTTCCTCACCGACCGCAAGTCGTTCATGATCATCAGCGGCGGGGTCAACATCTATCCTGCCGAGATCGAGTCCGCGCTGACCCTGCACCCGGCCGTGTTCGACGTCGCGGTGATCGGCGTCCGCGACCCAGAGATGGGCGAGCAGGTCAAGGCCGTCGTGCAGGTGCGTGACGGCGTGACGCCGTCCCCCCAGCTGGCCGAGGAGCTGATCGCCCACGTGCGCTCGAGGATCGCGCACTACAAGGCCCCCCGGTCGGTCGACTTCGTGGACTCGCTGCCGCGCTCGGCGACCGGCAAGCTGGTCAAGCGCAAGCTCCTCGACGCCTACCGCTGACGGTGATCGAGCAGCGAGCGAAGCGAGTGATCAGTCGAGATCACTGGCGACGGCGACGCCCAAGTCGACCCCGACAATGAGCGCAGAAGTGCGGTCGCGCAGCGGTCGTCGGGCGTAATGTCCGGACCGCAACCAGCATCACGGTGGACTCGGAGCAGCGGATGACTGAAGAGACGTGGAACCAAGCGCGACTGATCCCGACGTCGGGAATCTCAGGGGCGGAGGAGCAAGAGAGACGCGCGACCTCTGCGCTTCTTGCGGTGATGGGTGTCGTGAAGGAGTTCAGCAGGTCGCTCCTTGCTCCGCTCGGTGCTCCGACGGGTCGGGTCGAGACCTACATCGAGGTGCCCTTCCAGCTGCAGGACAAGAAGCTGTTCCCTGATGGCCTGATCCGTGTGTCACGCGGCTCGAAGAGCTGGACGGCTCTCGTCGAGGTCAAGACCGGTCGCAACGAGCTTCAGCCCGAACAGCTGGACAACTACCTCGACATCGCTAGGGAGCAGGGCTACGACGCCCTGATCACGATCAGCAACGAGATCCCGCCTTCCGCGGGCCAGCACCCGACGAAGGTCGACCGGCGCAAGCTCCGGAAGGTGGAGATCTACCACTGGTCGTGGACCTACATCCTCTCCGCCGCTGTGATCCAGAAGGAGCACCGAGGGGTCTCTGACCCGGAGCAGGCCTGGATCCTCGGCGAGCTGATCCGCTACCTCGAGCATCCCAAGAGTGGTGCCATGGAGCTGGAGGACATGGGATCGAACTGGGTCTCGGTCCGTGAGTCGGTCGCTGCGGGAACTCTGCGTCCCACGGACAAGACGGCCCCCGAGGTCGTCGCCCGCTTCGACGCGTTGCTGCGCTACACCGCCCTTCGGCTCGGCCGACAGCTCGGCACCGACGTCGTGCACGTCCTCAACCGCAAGGAGCAGGCGGATCCGTCCCTGCGGGCCCAAGCCCAGCTCGACGCACTCGTGAGGGACGCGCAGCTCCACGGTGCGATCCGAATCCCCAACACAGTCAACTCCGTGCAGATCGTGGCCGACCTCCGGGCAGGCCAGGTCACGTGCCAGGTCGACCTCGACGCGCCTCGTGAGGGGCGCCCCACCACCAGGGTCAACTGGCTGATCAAGCAGCTCAAGGCGGCTCCCGACAACGTTCGAGTCGAGGCTTTCCTCGCCAACTCGCGTGGTCCCGGTTCAGCCGAGCTCTTGGGCAAGGTGCGCCAGGACCCCTCCCTGCTCATCACCGATCCGAAGCGGGAGATCCGAAGCTTCCGCGTCGCACTGAGCGCACCGATGGGCGCCAAGCGCGGACGCGGCCGTGGAGCCTTCATCGACTCCGTGCTGTCGCTGGTCGACACCTTCTACGGCGATGTCGTTCAACACCTCAAGTCATGGTCCGCCGCACCGCCGCGACTCCGAGATGTCGAGCCAGAAGTCATCACACCGAGCCGTCTGGCATCGACCGCCCTCTCCTCCCAAGACGGGGCAGAACCTGCCGCCGAGCTCGAGGCATCGTCGAACGGAACGAGCCCCGCAACGCTGAGCGACCACGTTCCTGCTGATCTCGACTGATCGTTCGCTGCGCTCGCTGCTCGATCACCGTCAGCCGCGGAAGGTCCGCCGGTACGCCGTCGGGCTGACGCCCGCGACCGTGCGCAGGTGGGCGCGCAGGGAGCCGGCGGAGCCGAGGCCGCTGCGGGAGGCGACGTCGTCGACGGGGAGGTCGGTGGTCTCCAGCAGTCGCTGGGCGTGGCGCACGCGCTGCTGGATCAGCCAGGCGCCGGGGGAGAGTCCGGTCTCGGCACCGAACCGCCGGGTGAAGGTGCGCAGCGGCATGCTCGCGGCCGCCGCCAGGTCGGCGACCTCGAGCGGGTGGTCGAGCCGCGACGCGGCCCAGGCGCGGGCCGCGGCCGTGGACTGCTCGGGTGCGGGGGCGACCGCGGTGTCGATGAACTGGGCCTGGCCGCCGTCGCGCCAGGGAGGTACGACGGTGTGGCGCGCGACCCGGTTGGCGACCTCGGCCCCGTGGTCGGTGCGGATCAGGTGCAGGCACAGGTCGACGCCCGCGCTCAGGCCGGCCGAGGTGAGCACGTCGCCGTCGTCGACGAAGAGCACGGCCTCGTCGAGCAGGACGTCGGGGTAGAGCGCGCGGAACGGCTCGGCGTACTCCCAGTGGGTGGTGGCACGGCGTCCGTCCAGCAGCCCGGCCGCGGCGAGGACGAAGGCGCCTGTGCAGATCGACACCAACCGCGTCCCGGGGCGGACCCGCGCCAGGGCGTCGTGGGCCTCGGGGGTGAGGGTGCCGTCGTTGCGCGCGGACGGGAACCGAGTCCCCGGGACGATCACCGTGTCGGCCCACTCCAGCAGCGAGGCGTCGCCCTGCGGCCCGAGGGTGTAGCCCGACAGCGTCTCGACCGGGGCGCCGTCGAGGCCGGCCATGCGGACGTCGTACAGCGCGTGCCCGCCCGCGTCGGTCGCCGACCCGAGGACCTGGGGCGGGATGGTCGCGTCGTAGCCGATGACCGGCGGCAGCAGCAGCACGGCCACGCGATGCGGAGTCATGGCCAGATCCTGACACATATCGGCCTTCGGGCCACTCGCGCGACCGGACCCGGCTCCCGGAGAATCCTCGCGTGACCGAGCTGCGCCCGGAGGCCGACCGCCGAGACCCCACCGCCGACGGTGGGCTCCACCCCGCCTGGTTGGTCGCCGGCGTCACCTTCGTGACCCTGGTCGGAGCGGCCGCGTTCCGGTCCGTGCCGGGTGTGCTGATGGACCCGCTGCACAGGGAGTTCGGCTGGTCGCACGGCACGATCGGCTCGGCGGTCGCGGTCAACCTCGTGCTGTTCGGGCTGTTCTCGCCGTTCGCCGCCGCGCTGATGGACCACTTCGGCGTGCGCCGCGTGGTGGTCACCGCGCTCCTGCTCGTCGCCGCCGGCAGCGGGCTCACCGTCTTCATGACCGAGGCCTGGCAGCTGGTCGCGCTGTGGGGCGTGCTCGTGGGCGTCGGGACCGGCTCGATGTCGATGGCGTTCGTGGCGACGGTGTCGACGCGCTGGTTCGTCGCCCGGCGCGGCCTGGTCAGCGGCATCCTCACCGCCGGCAACGCGACCGGCCAGCTGATCTTCCTGCCGGTCATCGCGTGGATCGCCACCCACCACGGCTGGCGCTCGGCCGCCGCCGTCGCCGCGGCCGCGGCGCTGGCCGTCGTGCCCCTCGTGCTGTGGCTGCTGCGTGACCACCCGGTCGACCTCGGCCTCCGGGCGTACGGCGCGACGGACGCCGACCCCGGTCCGCCGCCGCACGTGCGCCAGGGCTCGAGCGCGGGACGCGCGGTGCGGGTGCTGGTGGACGCGGCGCGCACGCGGACGTTCTGGCTGCTGGCCGGCGGGTTCGCGATCTGCGGCATGACCACCAACGGCCTGATCGCGACGCACTTCGTGCCGGCCGCGCACGACCACGGGATGCCGGCGACGACCGCCGCGTCGCTGCTCGCGGTGGTCGGGATCTTCGACGTGGCAGGCACGATCGCCTCGGGCTGGCTGACCGACCGGTGGGACCCGCGGTTCCTGCTGCTGGCCTACTACGCGCTGCGCGGCGTCGGGCTGCTCACGCTGCCGGCGCTGCTCGCGCCGCACACGCACCCGAGCATGTGGGTGTTCATCATCGTCTACGGCCTCGACTGGGTGGCCACGGTGCCGCCGACGGTGGCGATCTGCCGCGACAAGTTCGGTGCCGGTGTCGGGCCGATCGTGTTCGCGTGGACGTTCGCCTCGCACCAGGTCGGCGCGGCGATCGCGGCGGTCGGGGCGGGCTACGTGCGCGACCTGACCGGGACGTACGACGGCGCCTTCTACGCCGCAGCCGGGCTCTGCGGCGTCGCCGCCGTGCTGTCGGTCTCGATCCGGCCGACCGCCAAGGCTGCCGACCCCGTCGTCGCGACGACGTAGCGGTTGTCAGGTCGACGAGAAGTCGACCGGCAGACCGACGAAGTCCCCGTACGCCGCCGCGGCCGTCTCCACGGCCCGGAACGTCCGGCGGGGAAGCGGCTCGAACGGCGTGACGGACACCTCGACCCGGTCCTTCCGCTCCTGACGGCGCCACGTGCCGACGACCTGACCGTCGACGAGGACCGTAGGAGCGAACACGCCGTTGCCGCCGGGCACGACCGACGTGGCGTGCCTGGCGGCGAGCACGGCGGAGCGGTCCTTGTGGCCGAGGAGGAACTCGTCGAAAGCCGGCAGCAGCACGACCGACGGCTCCGCGGACGACTCGGCGTCGGCGTGCACGAGCAGGGTGGCGCCGTCGTGGGCGACCGTCGCCAGGCGGTCCCCGAGCGAGGCGACCGCGGCACGGACGTCCCGCAGGGTGCCACCCCACCAGCCGGCGACGTCCTTCTCGTGGACGGGACCGTGGCTGCGGACGTAGCGCTCCACCACCACCGCCAGTGCTTCCTCGTCGCCGAGGTCGCGCGACGCCGGCACCCAGCGGTCGAGCAGCGCGAAGGTCGGCTGCTTGCCGTCGACCCCCGCCTGCACCAGGTCGCCGCGCTCGCACAGGCTGACCAGCAGGAGGTAGCCCCGGCCCTGGTCGGTCGAGATCCCAGCGGCCTCCCACGCGGCGAGGACCGCGGGGCGCGAGCGCGGCCCCTCGGCGAGGACGGTCTCGAGGACCGCGCCGGCCTGCTCGACGAGCTCGGCGCTCACCCCACGCTCCTCACGCAGCCGACGGGCGGACCGTGTCGCGGGCCGCGACAGGAGCCGGCACATCCAGCGGGCGTCCTCGCCCGGCACCCAGTGCAGCGTGCCGCGCATCGGCCAGGTGCGCACGACCTCGCGGCCCTCGACCGCGGCGTGCACCGCGGCCACGTCGGTCCCGGCTCGCAGCCCCATCGACCAGAGCGTGGCCGTCCGGTCCTGGGCCTGCAGCGCTCCCAGGTGGCGTACGACGGCGGCCGGGTCCGCGCCACGTCCGTCCAGCAGGTGCGCTCCGACGCGCAGCCGGCGCAGGTCGGTGAGCGAGACCTCAGGCACCGCGACGTCCCGACCGGACCAGGACGACCGCGGCGAGGAGCGAGCCGAGCGTGCCGAGCGCCTCGTCGCCGAGGGTGTCGGTGTAGGCCGTGTCGAGCTCGGTGCCGAAGCGGATGAACGTGGCGTACTCCGACAGCTCCCACGCGATCGCGAGCACCGCCCCGATGCCGGTCACGGCCAGCACGAGCAGCCAGTCCCGCCGGACCCGAGGGGATCTCAGCAGGAGCAGGCCGATGCCCCCGCAGAGGAACGCCCAGTTGACGAAGTGGTTGGCGTCGTCCCACCACACGACCGAGTCGTAGAGGTCGAGGGTGTTTCCTGTGACATCGACAAGAAAGGGAATGTCGATCAGGGTGAACCCCAGCCAGGGCAGCGGGCGCTCACCGAACCGCCACCACGCCAGCACGGGTGCCGACATCATCAGCGGGTAGGCGACCAGTCGCGAGGCGAAGGCCTTCCCGTCGAACTGCGGCAGGTCCGGGAACAGCGTCGCGACCAGCAGCTGCGCCGTCGTGAGCGCGACCACGGTCCACGTGACCGTCGGCCCGCTCCACCAACGTCTCCCCATGACCGCATGGTGTCGCACGAGCATGACCTCGCACGTCATCGACACCGCGCGGCCGCCGGCGCAGGCTGGACCCATGACGAACATCGGAGAGGTCGTGCAGGTGGTCCAGGTCGAGCCGCTCGTGGTGGCCGAGCCCCGGGTGGCGGTCGAGCCGGCCCCGGTGGCCGAGCTTGCCGAGACCCCCACATGAGCACCCTCGTCCTCGAGCACGTCACCGGCTTCCGCCAGTTCCGGATCGGCGACGACGGGCTGCTGCCCGCCCACGTCGGCGACCATCCGTGGGCCTCGCCGGTCATGGTCGCCCGCTGCAGCCGCGGGCACGCGGCCCCGACGCGGGGCTGCTCGTGCGGGCTCGACGCGTGGTACGACGCCGCCGACGCCCGCGCGCACGCGCTTCCGGGCGAGGTGACGGCGGTGGTGAGGGCGAGCGGGACCGTGCTCCTCGGTGAGCACGGCTGGCGGGCGGAGCGGGCCGAGGTGGTGGCGGTCGCGCTGCCGGGCCGGCGCACCTCCACCGACGCGCGGCGCGAGCGGGTCCGGCGGGTCGTGGCGGCGGCGTACCCCCACGCCGAGTTGCTCGAGGCCGACGAGCTCGAGCGACGCTTCGCGCCGGACGACCTCTCGGCGCTGGGGGTCGAGCGGAGGTCGAGCGGGGCCCCGGACCTCGCGGTGCGCTGGCGGTGGTGCTGGGTGCTCGGCGTGCTCGGGCTCTACGCCGTCCCCCTCGCGCCGCCGGAGGTGCTCCGGGCGGGCGGGTGGGTCCTGCTCGTCGCGGCGCTCGTCGGATGGCAGGCGTGGCTGGTCAGGAGGGCCCGCGCCGGCTGAGCTGGGGCAGGATGGGCGCATGCAGCAGGTGGGGGACGACGCCTTCCACGGGACCGGCACCGACGTGGGCTGGCTGGCCGTGCGCGACGGTCGCGACCTGACCCTGGTCGACACCGGCTGGCCGGGCGACGTGTCGCGGCTCGAGGAGCAGCTCGCCGCGATCGGCCACCACCCCCGCGACGTCCGGGCGGTCCTGCTCACCCACGCCCACGTCGACCACATGGGTGCGCTCCGCCACCTGCACGAGGCGTACGGCGTGCCCGTGCTCATGCACCCCGACGAGGTGCCGCTGGCCCGCGGCGACCGGCGCGAGCAGGCCGGCCCGCTCGACGTGCTGGTCCGGGCCTGGCGGCCGCGGGTCGCGGCCTGGTCGGCCCGCATCATGCGGGCCGGAGCGCTGCAGCACCCGCGCGTGGCGCACGCCGAGGCCTGGGCAGGACCGACGGCTCTCGACCTGCCCGGTGGTCCCGTCCCGGTGCCGTGCCCGGGGCACACGAGCGGCCACACGGCGTACCTCTTCCCTGGCATCGGCGTCGTCGCGACCGGCGACGCGCTGGTCACGGCGCACCCGGTGACCGGGATCGACGGCCCGCAACGGCTGCCCGACTTCTTCAGCCACGCCCCCGAGGACGCCCGCATGTCCCTGTCGGTGCTGGCGGACCTGGACGCCGACACGGTCGTCCCGGGCCACGGCCCGGTCTGGCGCGGGCAGCTCGCGGAGGCCGTCGCCCAGGCTCAGGCCTGAGCGCGGAGCCAGGCCCCCGTCGCCTCGTCGGACGGGTAGAACGTCTCGACGACCAGCTCACTCACGGTCACGTCCGTCGCGGTCCGCACGACCGAGGCGATGCTGAACAGGGAGAGGACCTGCCCGTCGTGCTCCAGCACGAGGGGTACGACGACCTGGCCGCGCGGGGGCGCCGGGTCCGAGCCCCCGGGCAGCGCAGACAGCTCCTCGTGCAGCGCGAGCAGCCGGTCGTCCTGCAGCGCCCGCGCCCGGTGGAGCAGCTGCTCGAGCAGGTGGGACCGCCACTGCGGGAGGTTGCGGATGCGCGGCGCCACGCCCTCGGGGTGAAGCGTCATCCGCAGCACGTTGACCGGCGGCTCGAGCAGGTGAGGGGCGCACCGGTCCAGCAGCGGCGTCACCGCGGAGTTGGCGTCGACCAGGTCCCACCAGCGGTCGACCACCACCGCGGGGCAGGGCGCGTGACCGTCGAGCACGGCCCGCAACGCGGACATGACCTGGGCGACCTCGGGGGAGTCGACCGCGTTCTCGGGGTACGCCGGCGCGAAGCCGCCCGCCAGCAGGAGCTGGTTGCGCTCGCGCAGCGGGACATCGAGGTGCTCGCTCAGCCTCAGGATCATCTGGGCGGTAGGCCGGGACCGCCCGGTCTCGAGATAGCTCAGGTGCCGGGTCGACACCTCCGCCTGCAGCGCCAGGTCGAGCTGGCTGAGCCGGCGGCGCTCGCGCCACTCGCGCAGCAGCGAGCCGACCGGTCGTGGCGGGGCGTGCGTCGTCATGGCGCGACGCTAGCCACGCGTCGGTCGCTGCGCGATGACCTCGGAGGTCATAGCGTGGCCGAGGTGAGCACTCCCGACCTCGACCGGGCCCGCACGTTCGTCCTCACGCACGGCCGTCTCCTCGACCGGCTGCGGCTGCTGCACCTGGCGGGGGAGGTGGAGGCCGACCGGGTGGCCGCGGCGCTCGACGCCTACCGCAACCCCGATGGCGGCTACGGCCACGCGCTCGAGCCCGACATCCGCTCGCCGCACAGCGAGACCACGTCCACCCTCGCGGCGCTCGAGCTGCTCGACCACCTCGGGCTGCACGGCACCGCCCAGGCCGAGGGGGCCCTGGCCTGGGTCGGGTCGGTGATCACCGAGGACGGCGGCGTGCCGTTCATGCGGCACGAGAGCGAGGGCTGGCCGCTCGCGCCGTGGATGGCCACCGACGACAAGGGTTGCCACCTGACCTTCGGGTACGTCGCCCAGGCCGCCCGCCACGGCCTCACGCCCGCGTGGCTCGGCCGCGCGCAGGCGTGGTGCGACGACCGGCTCGACGCGCCGGAGGGGCTCGGCGGCTACCACCTGAAGTACGCGCTGAAGCTGCTCGACGCCTGCGACGACGACCCGCTGTGCGAAGGCCGGATCGAGGCGCTGCGGCACCACGTCCGCGCCGACGGCAGCGTGCCCGTCTCCGGCGGGGAGGACGACGAGGGCCTGCGGCCGCTGGTGCTCTCGCCCGAGCCCGACGCGTGCAGCCGCAGGCTGTTCACCGACGGCCAGGTCGCCGCCGACCTCGACGCCCTCGCCGCCGGGCAGGAGGCCGACGGCGGCTGGACCTTCGACTGGGCGGGCTGGTGCCCCGGTCAGGAGCTCGAGTGGCGCGGTGCTCTCACGGTCGACGCCCTGCAGACGCTGCGGCGGCACGGGCGCTGAGGCACTCCTGAGGCACTTCGTGCCTCGACGAGCGGCGCGGCGGGCCTAGCGTCGACCCATGAGCACGCTGACCCGCCGCCCGTCCGTCGTCCCCACCGGCTGGTACGCCCCCGCCGACTGCGACGTCGCCGACCTCGCCGCACTGTGCGAGACCGCGACCGACGTGGCCGACTACCCGCACGCCGACGAGGTCGTGCAGGGCGTCCTGGTCTACGGGAAGCGCCTGCGGACCGGCAGCCGCCGCGAGGTCCAGGCCGAGCTCGCCCGCGCGCTCGCCGAGGGTCCGGGCGTCCTCGTCGTCCGCGACGCCGTCGACCGTGCGGTCGTCGACCGCGCCACCGCCGCCTTCGAGGAGCTGATCGCACGCCAGAAGGCGGAGGGCGCCACCACCGGCGACCACTTCGCCGCGCCGGGCGCCAACGACCGCGTCTGGGGCGCGCTCGACAAGCTCGCCGTCGCGTTCCCGGAGACGTTCGTCGACTACTACGCCAACGACGTGCTGGCGCTGGTCAGCGAGGCCTGGCTGGGCCGCGGCTACCAGGTCACCTCCCAGGTCAACGTGGTCAACCCCGGTGGCCAGGCCCAGGTCGCGCACCGCGACTACCACCTCGGCTTCATGGACCGGGACCAGGCGATGGCCTATCCCGCTCAGGTGCACGCGCTGTCACCCCTGATGACGCTGCAGGGTGCCGTCGCGCACTGCGACATGCCGGTGGAGACAGGGCCGACGATGTTCCTGCCCCACTCGCAGAAGCTGCCCGCGGGCTACGTCGCCTTCCACGACCCGGCGTTCACGGCGTACTTCGAGGAGCACCACGTCCAGCTCCCGCTCGCCAAGGGCGACGCGGTGTTCTTCAACCCGGCGCTCTTCCACGGCGCGGGCACCAACCGCACCTCCGACGTACGCCGGATGGCCAACCTGCTGCAGGTGTCCTCGGCCTTCGGTCGCGCGATGGAGACCGTCGACACCACGGCGATGTGCCGTGCGGTGTTCCCGGTGCTGCGCGGACGCCCGGGCCGCGAGCTCGACGACGTGGTGGCCGTGGTGGCCGAGGCCTACGCCTTCCCGACCAACCTCGACCACGACGCGCCGATCGGCTCGATGGCGCCCCCGACCCAGGCCGACCTGCTCCACCGGGCCGTCGCCGAGGACTGGTCCGCCGAGCGGTTCGACGAGGAGCTCACCGCCCAGGAGGAGCGTCGTCGCTCGCGAGCCCGGACGGCTCGTTGAACGGCGTCACCACCTGCACCTGCGACGGCAGCGTGACCGGCCGGCCGGGCAGGATCCCCCTTGCCTGCAGGAGCATCCGGACCGCCCGCCGCATGTCGGCGCGCAGGTCGTGGTGCAGCACCGCGGTGAGCTCGTGACGCCGCAGCAGGCCCCGGTTGTCGCGGTCCAGGTCGTGGGCGACGAAGGCGGCCGGGCGGCGACCGGCGGCCGCGAAGGCCGCGAGCGTCGCGCGGTTGCCCCCGCCGACGGAGTAGACCGCGTCGAGGCCCGGTCGCTCCGCCAGGACCGCGGCCACCGCGTCGTGCATCGTCAGGTCGAGCCCGTCGGTGCCGGTGACCGTGCGGACGGCGCGACCGGGGGAGAGGTCCGCCAGCGTCTCGGCGAACCCGGCGATCCGCTCCTCCTCGCCGTGGAACGCCGCGCTGCTCTCGGTGACCAGCACGTCGCCGGTCGACCCGGTCCAGTGGTGCACGAGGTAGGCCGCCGTCGCCCCGGCCGCGCGGTTGTCCACCCCGACGTACGCCGCTCGCGCGCAGCCGGTCACGTCGGTCACGAACGTCACGGTCGGCACGCCGGCCCGCGCGAGCCGGTCGACCGCCTCGCGGACCGCGGGGTGGTCCGGGGCCTTGAGCACGAGCCCGTCGCAGCCGCGGGCGGCGAGGCCGTCGACCAGCCGGGCCGCGGCCGTGGGGTCGCTGCGCTCGTCGAGGTGGGAGCGCACCCGCACCACGGCGGGCCGCAGCGCCTGCAGCTCGTCCTCCAGCGCCTGGCGGGAGGCGGCGGAGAACCGCTGCGGCGCCTGCATGACCAGGTCGAGGATCAGCGGGCGGGCGGACAGGTGGACCTGGTCACGCTGCCGGTCGAGCTCCTCGATCGCGCGCTGCACCTGGGCGACGGTCGAGGGCCGCACGCCCGCACGTCCGTGCAGCACCCGGTCGACGGTGGCGCGGCTCAGCCCCGACTGAGTCACGATGTCACTGACCCGGTGGGCACGGCGTTCCGCCATGACGGCACCTCCTGGCTGGGCACGCTACTCGCGGAGCGAGTTGGTCGACACGTGGAAGGACGGGCATGACTGCTCTCGAGGACGGACTGCTGCAGGACGACGTGGTGCTGGTCAGCGGCGGCACGCAGGGGGTCGGCGGTGCCGTCGCCCGGGCCGCCCTGCGCAACGGCGCGTCCGTGGTCGTCACCGGCCGCCGGCGCGAGGTGGGCGAGGCGTTCGTCGAGACCCTCGGCGACCGTGCGGCCTACGTCCCCTGCGACGTGGCCGACGTCGAGCAGTGCCGCGCGGCGGTCGCGGCGACGATCGAGCGGTTCGGCCGTGTGGACCGCCTCGTGAACAGCGCGGCGGTCACCACCCGGGGCGCCCTGCTCGAGACCACCCCGGACTTCTTCGACCACCAGATGGCGGTCAACGTGCGCGGTCCGTTCTTCCTCATGCAGGGCGTCGTCGCCCACCTCGTCGAGCGAGGCGCACCCGGGGCGGTGGTCAACGTGTCGAGCATGAGCGCGCACGGCGGGCAGCCGCACCTCGCGGCGTACTCCACGTCCAAGGCGGCGCTCAACGGCCTGACCCGCAACACCGCGCACGCCCACCGCTGGGACCGCATCCGGGTCAACGCGGTCAACCTCGGCTGGACCGACACGGAGGCCGAGGACGGCATCCAACGCCGCTTCCACGGCGCCGGTGACGACTGGCGCGACGAGGCGGGCCGTGCGCTGCCGATGGGCCGGCTGGGCCAGGTGGACGAGATCGCCGACCTCGTGGTGTTCCTGCTCTCCGACCGCAGCGGCGTCGTCACCGGGTCGGTCCTCGACTGGGACCAGCAGGTCCCCGGCGCCTCGGACTGAGGCTCACTCGTCGACGGAGAAGGCGTCGCGGAAGCGCTCCAGGGCCAGGTCGCTGTCCCCCGACGCCCAGGCCTCCAGCCCCACCACGCCGCGGTAGCCCGTGTCGTGCAGCGCCTGTGCGACGGCCGCCCAGCGGATCTCGCCGGTCCCCGGCTCCCGCCGGCCGGGCACGTCGGCGACCTGCACCTCGCCGAGGTACGGCGCGCTCGCCCGCACCCGCTCGATCAGGTTCCCCTCGCCGATCTGCGCGTGGTAGAGGTCGAGGTTCATCCGCAGGTGGGGGCTGTCGACGGCCGCGACCAGCGCGTGCGTGTCCGCGGCGAGGGCGAACGGCGTGCCGGGGTGGTCGACGGGCAGGTTGAGGTTCTCCAGGCAGAACACGACGTCGTGACGCTCGCCGAGCTCGGCCACGCGGGTCAGGGTCCGCACGGCGGCCAGCCACATGTCGCCGGTCACCACGTGGACCGGTCTCACCGGCAGCCCGCGCCCGTCCAGGCCCGTGCCGTGGAGGTTGAGGTTGGGGGTGCCGAGCTCGCGGGAGGCCACGATCGAGTCCTCGGCGGTGCGCAGGAGCGCCTCGGCGCCGCCGGGGTCGACGAGCTCGCCCTCGACGTAGCCGGTCATCGACGTGAAGCGCGCGCCCGTGCGTGCCAGTGCGGGCAGGTCCTTGGTGGTCCAGTCCCAGAGCTCGACGGCGAAGCCCCGGTCGTGGATCCGCTCGACCCGCTCGAGGAACGGGAGGTCGGTGTGCACCATCTCGGCGCAGACCGCCAGCGTGAACGCCATGCCTCAGCCCTCCTCGCCCAGGCGGACGGTCGTCCCGGTCCGCATCGACTCGATGCAGGCCAGCGCGACGCGCAGCGCCCGCCGCGCGTCCTCGCCGCCGACCACGACCGGGGTGCCGGCGCGGACCGCCTCGACGAAGGCGGTGAGCTCGCCGGCGTACGCGTGCGACAGCAGCTCGACGTCGCCGCGCGCCGTGGTCGCGTGGCGGCCGGACGCGTCGTGCAGACGCAGGCTCGAGGTCGCGCCGTCACCCATCGTGACCATGCCGCGTGAGCCGAAGACCTCGCCCCGCACGTCATAGCCGTACGCCGCGGAGAAGCTCGCCTCCGCCGTCGCGAGGGCCCCGTTGTCGAAGGTCACGACCACGACCGCGGTGTCGAGCAGGCCGGCGTCCTTGAAGTCGGGTGCGACCAGGGCGTCCGCGGTCGCGTGGACGGTGACCGGCCGGGCGCCGGGGTTGAGCCAGAGCAACGTGTCGAAGTCGTGGATCAGCGTCTGGGTGAAGATCGTCCAGGGCGGGACTGCGCCGGGATCGGCGAGGCCGGGGTCGCGGGTCAGCGAGCGCAGCAGCTGCGGAGTGCCGAGGACCCCCTCGTCGACCAGCCGACGGGCGTGCGCGAACTCCGGGGCGAAGCGGCGGTTGAAGCCGACCTGGAACGGCACGCCGGCCGCGCGACAGGCCTCGATGCCGCGGTCGACCTCCTCCAGCGTCATGCCCGCGGGCTTCTCGCAGAAGACCGCCTTGCCGGCCGCGGCCGCCGCCGTCACCAGGTCGGCGTGTGCGGTGGAGCTGGCGGCGACCACCACTGCCTCGACCTCGGCGTCGCCGAACAGCGCCTCGGGCGACCCGGCGGCGCGGACGCCGAGCCGGTCGCCCAGCGCGCGCGCGGAGTCGGGGAAGGCGTCGGCGACCGCGACGAGACGGGCACCGGGCACCTGCGTGCGGAGGAGGGTGGCGTGGGAGGTGCCGATCCGGCCCGTGCCGACGATCCCGACGCGGACGGGGTCGGCGGTGGCGGGGGAGAGCTGGTGCATGAGCGGTCCTGTGCGATCGGGGACTAGATCGATCTAGCCTGAGGGACGCGGAGCGTGACGGTCAAGGTCGATGACTAGATCGATCTAGACTGCGACGCATGGACGAGCGACCCTCACCGACGATGGCCGACGTGGCACAGCGCGCCGGGGTGTCCAGGGCGCTGGTGTCGATCGTGTTCCGGGGCGCGCCCGGGGCGAGCGCGGACAGCCGTGCCCGCGTCCTCCGCGCCGCCGAGGAGCTGGGCTACCGGCCCGACCACCGGGCCCGGTTGCTGGGCCGTGGACGCAGCCACACCGTGGGGGTGGTGTTCGGCCTGCGCGACGAGTTCCACGGCGGGCTGGTCGAGGCCCTCTACGCCGAGGCCGGACAGCGTGGCTGGGACCTGGCCCTCGGGGCGACCGCCCCCTCGCGCTCCGAGGCCGAGGCGGTGCACAGCCTGCTGGAGCAGCGGTGCGAGGCGCTCGTGCTGCTCGGTCCGGCCCTGGCGCGCAAGGAGCTCGAGGCCGTGGCGGACCAGGTGCCGCTGGTGGTGGCGGCCCGGCGCGTGGCGCGGCGGGCGGCCGGCCCGGCGTACGACGTGGTCCGCACCGACGACGTGGCCGGTGCCCGGCTCGCGGTCGACCACCTCGTCGCCCTCGGTCACCGGCGCATCGCCCACGCGGACGGCAGGGACGCCCCGGGTGCGGCCGAACGGCGACGCGGCTACCAGCAGGCGATGGAGGCGGCGGGGCTGGCGAGCGCGGTCCACGCCCTCGACGGTGGTCCGGACGAGACCGCGGGGGAGCGGTCAGCCGAGCAGCTGCTGCGCATCCCCCGCCGACGGCGACCGACCGCGGTGGTCGCGTTCAACGACCACTGTGCCGTGGGCCTGCTCGCTGCCCTCCGCGGCGCCGGTTCGCGGGTGCCGCAGGACCTCTCGGTGGTGGGCTACGACGACAGCCGGGTGGCCGCGCTGTCGTCGGTCGACCTGACCACCGTGCGCCAGGACGCCTCGCGCCTCGCCCAGGACGCCCTCGGGCTGGCCCTGGAGCGCGTGGACGACCCGAGCCGGGTGGGCCGCGAGATCGTCGTGCCGCCCGCCCTGGTGCCGCGGTCGACGACCGCCGCGGTCGCCTGAATGGGCTAGATCGATCTAGGCCGCCGCGAGGGCACGGGGCCGCTCGCGTCCATCACCAGGTCAGAATGTCAGGACAAACTATTGACGTACCGCGCCGGGTGTGTCGAGAATCCCCTTCATGACCTCTGTCACCCACGCCACGTCCCACCTCCCTGTCCACCGCCGGGTCGCCGGAGCGCCGATCTCGTGGGGGGTGTGCGAGGTCCCCGGTTGGGG